>NZ_JAPFGP010000020.1 GCF_026241155.1 Paucibacter sp. PLA-PC-4 | reverse complement strand
CTCTCCGGCGGCAGCATGCGTGCTACCGCTCTGTCCTTGAATGCTTGTCCGTACCTTGCCAACTCGTTCTCACTGCGCCCCCAGGTTCATCGTTCTATCGGGGCGACAAGTATTTTGACGCGGGGGGTTCGTGAGCCAGGTGCCAAGGGTGTCAAATAGTGGGCATCCGCCACGGCGGCTGGGACCGTCACCCCAGGTTTGTTTGCCTTACTGCTGTGGCATGATCCATTGCGCTGGGGCCGCGCGGGCATCGGTATTGAGTCCGAACATGTCATGCCCTTGGATGCTGTAAGGGTCCACACAAGACCAACTGATTTTTGAGAGGACTTGCCTTGAATACTCGCATCGCTTGCACTTCGCGCGGACTCTGTCTGGCTTTGCTGGTGGCGGCCGCTGGCCTATTTGCCGGTTGTGCCAGCAACAGCTCCAAGTATCCGGCAGCGCCGATTTCTGCGGCGACCCAGGACTACAGCTACATCGTCGGTGCCGGTGACAATCTCAATATCATTGTCTGGCGCAACCCAGAACTGTCGATGTCGGTGCCGGTACGGCCGGACGGCAAGATTTCCACGCCTCTGGTCGATGAAATGGTTGCCCAGGGCAAGAATTCCGTGGAAATCGCGCGGGATATCGAAAAGCAACTCGGCCGCTATGTGCGTGATCCGGTGGTGACCGTGATCGTGACAGGGTTTGTTGGCCCCTTCAGCGAACAGATCCGGGTGGTCGGCGAGGCTGCGAAGCCGCAATTCTTGGCTTACAAGCAAAAGATGACACTGCTGGACGTGATGATCGCAGTCGGAGGCTTGACCGACTTTGCCGCCGGCAATCAGGCGACGATTTTGCGCTCCTCCGAAGGCAACAAGCAGTACTCGGTTCGCTTGACCGATCTGATCAAGCGTGGCGAGGTGTCGGCCAATGTGGAAATGCGGCCCGGCGACATCCTGATCATTCCGCAAAGCCTGTTCTGAAGCCAGACCGGGTTTCGAGCCCCCTGGCGAACTGAGTTCAGGGGTTTCTTGTCTATTGCCAGCGTGCCTTGCTTGTCTGCAGGCGAATCTAGATGGATTTATTGATAGCCCAGATTCTTTCCATTGCGCGCAGCATGTGGAAGTACCGCTGGCCCGGCGTCCTGGTGGCCTGGGTGACTGGGGCCGTGTGTGCCACGGTCGTGTTCATGATGCCCGATCGCTATCAGGCCAGTGCCCGCATCTTTGTGGATACACAGTCGATTCTCAAGCCGCTGATGTCGGGCTTGGCCGTACAGCCCAATGTGGAACAGCAGGTCGTGATGCTGAGCCGCACTTTGATCAGCCGGCCAAATGTCGAGAAACTGGTTCGCATGGCCGATCTCGACCTAAAGAATCAATCCAAAGCCCAGCAAGAGGCCACGATAGAGACCGTGACCAAGTCGCTGTCGATCGGAAGCACGGCCCGCGACAACCTCTACACCCTGTCTTATAGGGACGAGGATCCCGAGACGGCCAAGCGGGTGGTTCAGTCCTTGGTTTCTATCTTCGTCGAGTCCAGCCTTGGCGCTAGTCGCAAAGACACGGCGACCGCTGCGACCTTCATCAACGAGCAAATCAAGAATTACGAGGCCAAGCTCGAAGAGGCCGAAGGGCGTCTGAAGGAATTCCGGTTGCGCAACCTGCAGACCATGTCCAGCGATGGCCGTGATTCGGCTTCGCGCTTGACCGAGATGAGCGCTCAACTCGAGCGCGCGAAGCTGGAGTTGCGTGAGGCCGAGAATGCACGCGATGCCACCAAGCAGCAGATCGATGGCGAGCGTTCGCGCGGCGCCAACACGACGACGCAGAGCCTGCTGCAGGAGTCGGCGCTGAACGTGGCCACACCGGAGATCGACTCCCGTCTTGAGGTGCAGCGTCGCAATCTGGACTCTCTGCTGCAGCGCTACACAGACCGACACCCTGACATCATCAGTACGCGCAAGCTGATTGCCGATCTTGAGGAGCAGAAGAAGCTCGAGATGGCCAGTCTGCGAAAGGCGGCGATGGCCGCCCCTCAGGGTACTGGTGCGGGATCGAGTCTTGTGCAGCAGGAGCTTAGCCGCATGCTGGCCACTACCGAAGTTCAGGTGGCTTCCTTGCGCGCCCGTGTCGCCGAGTACACAAGCCGCTATGGGCAGGCGCTGGCCGCGCTGAAGACCGCGCCGCAACTGGAGGCTGAAGCCGCACAACTGAATCGCGATTACGCGATCCACAAGAAGAATTATGAGGATCTGGTGTCGCGGCGCGAGTCCGCGGCGATGTCCGGCGAACTTGACGTGGCATCGGGTGTTGCGGACTTCCGCTTGATCGACCCGCCGCGGGCCTCGTCCAAGCCGGTGGCTCCGAATCGCTTGTTGCTGCTGGGCGGCGCCTTGGCTGTGGCCCTGGCGGCCGGTTTGTTTACCGCTTTTGCCGCGAGCCAGCTGCGCCCCGTGTTTCATGATGGCAATCAGCTGCGTATTCGCACCGAGTTGCCCGTGTTGGGCGTAGTGTCGAGGCTTGCAACCGATGTCGAGCGCCGCAGGGAGCGTATTGACCTGCTTCGCTTCGGTGCGGCGTCGGGCGGTTTGGTGGGTGTTTTTGCCCTCGGTTTGGTGGTCATGGCGCTGCTGATCAGCAGACAGGCGGGTTGAATGAGTAGTCTCATCGAACAGGCGGCGCAGCGCCTAGAGCAACTGCGCAATGCCGGCGTCATGTTGCCCGGCGATACGCTGAGCAAGGGTGCCGAGCCGCTGCCGTCTGCGCTGCCGCGCGCAACGGCAAGTCAGGCGGTCGTCGAGGAGACGGCGCAGTTGCAGCAGTCAAAGAAGGTCGATCTGGACCTCAATGCTCTTGCAGCACAGGGCTTGCTCACCCCCAATGCGCCCCGCACCCATATTGCCGACCAGTATCGTGTCATCAAGCGGCCGCTGATCAAGAACGCGATGGGCAAGGGTGCAACCACGCTGAATCACGCCAATTTGATCATGGTGACCAGCGCCTTGGCCGGCGAGGGTAAGAGCTTTACTTCGCTAAATCTGGCGATGAGCATTGCCGCTGAGATGGACAACACGGTCATGCTGGTTGATGCCGATGTGGCGCGGCCGTCGGTCCTGCGCATGCTGGGTTTGCCGCAAGGCCCGGGACTGCTGGATGTGCTGGAAGACCAGGTCGATATGGCCAGCGTCTTGCTACGCACCAATGTTGACAAGCTGACGATCTTGCCTAGCGGCACACCTCATGCGCGCGCTACTGAGCTGCTGGCGAGCGACGCAATGAGCCAGTTGCTGGAGGACATGGCCAAGCGTTACCCGGACCGCATCATCATCTTTGATTCGCCGCCCCTGTTGCTGACCACCGAGTCGCGCGTGCTGGCCTCCCATATGGGGCAGATTGTCGTCGTGGTGCATGCCGACAAGACGCCGCAAAGCGCGGTACAGCAGGCCGTCGCAACCATCGAGTCCTGCCCGGTCAAGATGCTGTTGCTCAACCAGGCGCGCTCCAATGCGGCCGGCAGCTATGGCTACGGGTATGGCTACGGGTATGGCTATGGCTACGGGCACGACAATGCAATTCAGAAGGTTTGAATCCGGGCTTTTTAGTCGTCGTGCGACTGGCGTGGCCCAATGCGCCCTTGTTCCCGTGATGTTGCTCGGCGCTGTGCAGGCGAGTGCGCAAAGCGCAGCACCCGCATCCAAGTTGCTGGTGCAGCCTCGCATCAGCCTGTCCAGCACGCTGACGGATAATCTACGGCTTCGAGATGAGGGCAAGGATGCCGCTCTGATCACGACGATCGCACCCGGTATCAGTGTCAGCAGCGGCACGGGGCGTGTGCGTGGTTCGCTGGACTATTCGCTCAACGGTGTGATCTACACCAAGAGCGAAGCCTCGGGCCAAGTGCAGAACAATCTGGCGGCCAAACTCAGCGTCGAGGCGATCGACAATTGGTTCTTTGTCGATGCCCAGGCCAGTGTCGGACAGCAAACCGTATCTGCCTTCGGTACTCAGTCCACGGACCCCACGCTGCGTAGCGGCAACAGTTCTGAGGTCGCCAGACTCAATGTCTCGCCCTATATCCGGGGCCAGTTGGCGGGCATCGCCAGCTACCAGGTGAGCGCTAATCTACTGGAGAGTCGAGCGAAGGATTCAGTGGCTGGCGATTCCAGCAGCCGCTCCCTTTCCATGCAGCTCAATGGCTTGAGTCCGGGCAGCCTTGTGAATTGGTCTGCCTCGTTGAGCGATCAGCTCTCGCAGGCGCGTGGCGGGCGTGAGGTACAGACCCAGTCCGCAACGGCCACCTTGGTGGTCAGGCCCGATGTCGACTGGGACTTCGGCGTGACCGGCGGTGCCGAGCGTCAGAACTTCCAGAGTCTGGCCGAACAAAGTAGCACCATCTACGGGGTCAACGGGAACTGGACGCCGACCGTGCGCACCAAGCTGGCGGCGAACTGGACTCACCGCCGCTATGGCAATTCTCACGGCCTGACTTTCGAACACCGCATGGCCCGCTCGGTTTTGCGACTCACCGACAACCAATCGGTGAACACAGGCGGCTTGCAGGGACAGGCCAATGTGCTGAGCAACTACGAGCTGTTCTACATCCAGTTTTCCTCCCTCGAGCCCGATCCGGTGCGGCGTGATCTGCTGGTCCGCAGTTTTTTGCGCAATCTGGGTCTGGATCCGAACGCACTGCCGAGCGGTGGCTTTCTGGGCGGCGGCGCCAGCCTGAGCCGGAGCCAGGCCTTGTCGCTGTCCGTTCAAGGCGGGCCCAGGACCACGCTCACCATGACATTGAGCCAGACCAAGAGCCGCAATCTGGACCAAGACTCGCCGAATAATGGGGACCTGTCCCAGACCGGCCTCGTCAACCAGCGCATGGTGTCGATGAGTCTGGCCCATCGACTGACACCGAATTCCTCGGCCAATGTGCTGTTCTCCCAGCAACGCAGCCGCGGTTCAGCAAGCGGGCAGCAAACCGATATGAAGTCCCTGACGGCCAACTGGAACGGCAAACTTGGCGTGCGCACTAATGTCCAGTTCGGCCTGCGCCATACCCGTTTCGACAGCCCGTCTCAGCCTTACCGCGAGAGTGCGGCAACCGCCACCGTCGTCCAACAGTTCTAGCCCATGTATGAAGCATTTTTTGGGCTGAGCAGCAAGCCGTTCCAACTCAGCCCAGACCCCAACTTCTATTTCGGTAGCAAGCAGCACCGGCGCGCCAAGGCCTATCTCGACTATGGCGTGTTGCGCAATGACGGCTTCATCGTCATCACCGGCGAGATTGGTGCTGGCAAGACCACCTTGCTGCGCGGCCTGCTGGACAGTCTGAACCGCAGCAATGTCGTGATCGGCAATCTGGTCACGACCCAGCTCGATGCCGAGGACACCTTGCGCATGGTCGGTGCGGCCTTCGGCGTACGGGTCAAGGACCTGCCTAAGTCCGAGCTGCTGATGACCTTGGAGGCCTTCTTCGTCAATCAGACCAGCCAGGGCAAGCGCTGCCTGCTGATCGTCGACGAGGCGCAGAACCTGACTGCGCGGGCTGTCGAAGAGCTGCGTATGCTGTCCAATTTCCAGTTCGGCAACCAGTCTTTACTGCAGACCTTTCTGGTCGGCCAGCCCGAGTTCCGCAACATCCTTCAGCGCCCCGAGATGGAGCAGTTCCGGCAGCGTGTGGCTGCCACTTGCCACATCGGACCGTTGGATGAGGACGAGACGCAGCGCTATATCGAGCACCGCCTCAAATGCGCCGGCAGCAGCGGTAGACCCAGCTTCGAGCTCGATGTCTTTCCTCTGATCTACAAGTCCAGCCAGGGCATCCCGCGGCGCATCAACTCGCTGTGCGACCGCTTGCTGTTGCTCGGTTTCATGGGTGGCAAGACCCATCTGCAGGTGGCTGATGTCAACGAGGTCCTGCGCGATTTGGCCCAGGAAAGCGAGACACCGCTGAAGGCAAGCCCAGGTGGCGCGGCCGGGGTGCCGCTGGATGTGGATCTGAGCCGGCTCAAGCTAGGCGATCTCAGCGGCCTGTCCGGCGAGATCGCGGCGCTGAATCAGGACCAGCAATCAGAGCGACTGCAGCGGCTGGAGAGCAGCCTGATCAGGCTGGAGCGCATCAATCTGCAGACACTGGGTCTCTTGCAGAAGCTGGTGGAGGCGGTGCGCCCCGCAGGCGCCGCAGCAGCCCCCAGCGCACCGACCGCCGTGCCGACCGAGACCAAGTAATGACAGACACAGTGACACTGGCCCCCGTGATGTGCGTGGTGGGCGCGCGGCCTAACTTCATGAAGATGGCGCCAATCCTGCGCGCTTTGGCCGCTCATCAGCCGCCGATCCCGGCTCTGCTGGTGCATACCGGCCAGCACTACGACACCGACATGAGTAAGAAGCTCTTTGTCGACCTGGGACTGCCGCAGCCCGATCTGAACCTCGAGGTCGGCTCGGGCAGCCATGCCCAGCAGACGGCCGAGGTGATGCGCCGCTTCGAACCGGCGCTGGATGAGTACAAGCCCTCCTGCGTCCTGGTGGTTGGCGATGTCAACTCGACCCTGGCCTGCACGTTGGTAGCCGTCAAGAAAGGCGTGCCGGTGGCCCATGTCGAGGCGGGCCTGCGCAGCTATGACCGCAAGATGCCCGAGGAGATCAACCGCCTGCTGACCGACCAGGTGGCCGATCGCCTCTACACCACCGAGCGCAGCGCCGCGGACAATCTGGCACGTGAGGGCATCGCACTTGAGCGGATATGCTTTGCCGGCAATGTGATGATTGACTCGCTGGAGGCCAGCCGCCCGCTGGCGCGCGCGCCGGCCCAAACATTGCGCGATCATGGCTTGGATTCGGCGCTGGTGTCCGGGGCTTACGGCGTTGTCACGCTGCACCGCCCATCGAATGTCGATGACGCCGCGACTCTGAAGCACCTGCTCGGCCTGCTGGCCCAGGTCGCGCAAGACCTTCCCCTCGTGTTCGCCCTGCACCCGCGTACCCGCAGCAATATTGAGCGCTTCGGCCTGCAGACCATGCTAGATCCGGCCCGCGTGGCCTTGCTGCCGCCCCAGGGGTATCTGGAGATGCTGGGCCTGATGGCCGGCGCCGCCATCGTGCTGACAGACTCTGGCGGCCTGCAGGAAGAGACCACGGCGCTGGGCGTGCCCTGCCTGACGCTGCGCGAGAACACCGAACGTCCGATCACGGTGGAGCAGGGCACCAACACCTTGATCGGGCTGAACGGCGAGGCCTTGCTGCGTGGCGTCGCCGAGGTGCTGGCCGGTCACGGCAAGCGTGGCCGTGTGCCCGAATTCTGGGACGGCCATGCCGCCGAGCGCATCGCCGCCGATTTGTGGCAATGGCTCAAACCTTAACGAGAACAGCCCTATGTTGATGCCCAGCCGCCAGCCGCGCAATGCGATGACGATCGACGTGGAAGACTATTTTCAGGTCTCGGCCTTCGCACCCTATATCGCCCGTAGTGACTGGGACGCGCGCGAATGCCGAGTCGAGCGCAATGTCGATCGCATCCTTTGTCTGCTGGAGGAAAGCGGCACCCACGCGACCTTCTTCACCTTGGGTTGGGTGGCCCAGCGCTATCCCGCGCTGGTGCGCCGAATCGTCGCCGGCGGCCATGAGCTGGCCAGCCACGGCTACGGCCACGAACGCGCCAGCGACCTGAGCCCGGAGGCCTTCCGCAGCGACATCACGCGTGCCAAGGCGCTGCTCGAAGACATCGGTGGCCAGCCGGTGCTGGGTTATCGCGCGCCGAGCTTCTCGATTGGCGAGGGTAATCTTTGGGCGTTTGATGAGTTACTGGCCGCCGGCCACCGCTATAGCTCCAGTGTCTACCCGATCCAGCACGACCACTACGGCATGCCCGACTCGCCGCGCTTTGCCTATCCGGTACGAGAGGGTTTGCTTGAAGTGCCGGTGACAACCCTGCGCCTGGGCGGTAAGAACCTGCCTTCCAGTGGCGGTGGCTATTTCCGGCTGCTGCCTTACGCGCTGTCGCGCTGGCTGATAGCCCAGGTCAACCGAGTCGACCAGCAGTCGGCGGTGTTCTACTTCCACCCCTGGGAGATTGATGTCGACCAGCCGCGAGTGGCCGGCATCGACGCTAAAACGCGTTTCAGGCATTACGTCAATATCCCCCGCACCGAGGCCCGCATTGTGCGGCTGCTGCGGGACTTTGCCTGGGGCCGGATGGACGAGATATTTCTGGGTCAGACCGCGTCCGTCGCGACCCAACGATGAGCGCTCCCGTCACCATCCGACGCCTGCATGCAGGCGATGGCCCGGCCGTGACAGCTTGGGATGCCTTTGTTCTGGCCTGCCCGCAGGCAACCTTCTTCCACCGCGCCGGCTGGCAGCGCCTGGTCGGCGAGATCTTTGGCCACCGCTGCTTCTTTCTCTATGCCGAGCGGGAAGGCCGTATCGAGGGCGTCTTGCCGCTGGCTCAGGTCAAGAGCATGCTGTTCGGCCATGCGCTGGTGAGCTTGCCCTTTGGCGTCTATGGCGGTGTGGCCGCCGAGACCGAAGCTGCTGCCGATGCGCTCGAGGACGAGGCTCAGCGTATTGCCAAGGAGCTCGGTGCCGATCACCTGGAGCTGCGCCATGTCCGGCCCCGCCACAGCGACTGGCCGCGCCAAGATCTCTATGTGACCTTTCGTAAAGAGATCCTGCCAGAGGAAGAGGCCAACATGCTGGCCATCCCGCGCAAGCAGCGGGCGATGGTGCGCAAAGGCATCAAGAACGGGCTGCAAAGCCATATCGATGCCGACGCCGGCCGCTTCTTTGCGCTGTATGCCGACAATGTGCACCGACATGGGACGCCGGCCATGCCCAGACGCTATTTCGAGGCATTGCTGCGCGAGTTTGGTCGCGACTGCGAGGTACTGACGGTCACCGATGCCCAGGGCACCCCCCTCAGTTCGGTGGTGAGCTTTTATTTCCGTGACGAAGTGCTGCCCTACTATGCCGGCGATGCAGAGGCGGCGCGCGAACTGGCCGCCAATGACTTCAAATACTGGGAACTGATGCGGCTGGCCTGTGCGCGCGGACTGAAAGTCTTTGACTACGGCCGCAGCAAGCAGGGCACCGGCTCCTATGCCTTCAAGAAGAACTGGGGCTTCGAGCCGACGCCGCTGACCTACGAATACTGCCTCTACAAGCGCGATACCGTGCCTCAGAACAACCCGTCCAACGCCAAGTACCAGCTCTTGATCAAGACCTGGCGCCGCATGCCCTTGGCCTGGGCGAACTGGTTGGGTCCTTTCATCGTCCGCAATCTTGGCTGAGGAGGCCGCGATGTCCGTGCTGCACCGGTCGAGATTCGCATGAGCAGCGTGGCTCCGCAGCTGTCAGCTCCATCGCTGCCCCAGGCTTGGCGCTTGGCGCTGCCTTTGTTCGGGCTGCTGCTCCTGCTCGTGCTGCTGCTGTTTCGCGAGACAGCTCTGGTGATGGTGGGCATCTGGCAGCGCTCGGACACCTTCGCCCATGCTTTCGTCGTGCCGCCGATCTCGCTGTGGCTGATCTGGCGTCAGCGCGAGGCCCTGGCCCGGCTTGTGCCGCAGCCAAGTTTCTGGTTTGCCATTCCCTTTCTGGCGACTGCCCTGGCCTGGCTGCTGGGCGATCTGGTCGCGGTCAATGCGCTGACTCAGCTGGCCTTGGTCGCCATGCTGGTACTCAGCGTGCCTTTGGTACTGGGTCACCGGGTCGCCTGGCAAATTGCCTTTCCACTGGCTTTTCTGTTCTTTGCTGTGCCGATCGGCGAGTTCATGATGCCGGCGCTGATGGAGGCGACAGCGGACTTCACCGTGGCCGCACTGCGCGTAAGCGGGGTGCCGGTCTACCGCGAAGGCCTTCAATTCGTGATCCCTTCGGGCAACTGGTCGGTGGTCGAGGCCTGCAGCGGCCTGCGCTATCTAATGGCCTCGGGCATGGTGGGCACCTTGTTCGCCTACCTGAACTACAACTCGCTGCGTCGGCGTCTGGTCTTCATGGCCTTCGCCTTTGCATTGCCGCTGCTGGCGAACTGGCTGCGCGCCTACATCATCGTGATGCTGGGCCATTTGTCCGACAACGCGATTGCCACCGGCGCCGACCATCTGGTCTATGGTTGGGTGTTCTTCGGCATCATCATGTTGGCCATGTTCATGGTCGGCGCGCGTTGGGCCGAGCCGCCGGAGTCCGTCCAGCTCCCGATGGTGCCGGCCCAACCAGGCTCGCGATCCGTCTGGATCGGCGCGCTGTTGGCTCTGGTGATTGCGCTGTTGCCGCTGTCGGCACTGATGCTGATGCCCGGTGGGAGTGGTGGGCGCGCGCCGGCGCTGACGGCTCCCAAGCTGCAGGCTTGGGCCCAGACACAGGCCGGCCTGCCTGACTGGACACCTATGTACCGCAAGCCGGCGGCCGAGCTGCAGGCGGCCTATGTCGGACCGACGCAGCAGCCGGTTGGGCTCCATATTGCCTACTACCGCAGCCAGACCTATGACAGCAAGCTGGTCAGCTCTCTGAATCAGTTGGTGCGATCCGAAGACAAGCAATGGACGCGCATGGGCGGCCAGAGCCAGACCTTGAACCTGGATGGCCACAACCTGTGGCTGCGCGGCAGCGAGCTGCGCTCGGCCGGAACCCGGATGCTGGTCTGGCAGTTCTACTGGATCGATGGCCGCCTGACAGCCAGTGATGTGCGAGCCAAGCTCTACGGCGCCTGGCAGCGCCTGAGCGGTCGGGGCGATGACGCCGCAGCGGTCATCGTGTACACAGTCAAAGACACGGACAATGCGGCTTCGGCACAAACGCTGCTGCAAAGCTTTTTGCAGCAGAACTGGGGCGCCATCGAGGCGCAACTGCAGCAAGCGAAAAAAGAAGCGGCGCGCTGACAGCCGCGACATAGGCATCTGGGATGAACAAGGAACAAGCGATGAGCTCGACGGTAGCGGTGATCGGACTGGGTTATGTGGGCCTGCCCCTGGTGGTGGAGTTCGGCAAGCATATGCGCACCATCGGTTTTGACATTGCGCAGGCCAAGGTCGAGTCCTGCCAGCGCGGTGTCGACCCTTCGCGCGAGCTCAGCGACGAACAGGTGCGCGAGGCCACCCATGCGGTCTACACGGCCGACCCTGCCCTGTTGGCCGAGGCCGACATCATCATCGTCGCCGTCCCCACGCCGGTGGACGAGGCCCATATCCCCGACTTCCGTCCGCTGATCGGATCGAGCACAAGCGTCGGCCGCCATATGAAGAAGGGCGTGACCGTGGTCTATGAGAGCACCGTCTACCCTGGCGCCACCGAGGAGGTCTGCATCCCTGTGCTGGAGCGCGAGTCTGGCCTGAAGTGGAAGGAGGACTTCTTCGTCGGCTACAGCCCTGAGCGCATCAACCCGGGCGACAAGGAACATACGCTGACCAAGATTCTGAAGATCGTCTCCGGCGATACGCCGGCCACGCTTGACAAGGTCGCCAAACTCTACGAGACCATCATCATCCCGGGCGTTCACCGGGCCTCCAGCATCAAGGCCGCTGAGGCCGCGAAGGTGATCGAGAACACCCAGCGAGACCTGAACATCGCGCTGATGAACGAGCTGGCCATCATCTTCGACAAGCTGGGCATCGATACCAGCGAGGTGCTGGAAGCGGCCGGCACCAAGTGGAACTTCTTGAAGTTCAAGCCGGGCCTGGTCGGTGGCCATTGCATCGGCGTTGACCCTTACTACCTGACGCACAAAGCCGACATGATCGGCTACCACCCCCAAGTCATTCTGGCGGGCCGGCGCATCAACGACAGCATGGGTAAGTTCATCGCCGAGCAGACCATCAAGCACATGATCGCCAGCGGAAGCTATATCAAGGGGGCCCGGGTCAACGTGCTTGGCCTGACCTTCAAGGAGAACTGCGGCGATCTGCGCAACTCCAAGGTGATCGACATCATCAACGAGCTGAAGACCTATGGGGTCGAGGTCTTCGTGACCGACCCGCAGGCCGAGGCAGATGAAGCAATGCATGAGTACGGCGTGCGTCTGCTGCCCTGGGACGAGCTGCCGCGCGCCGACGCCATCGTCGCGGCGGTCGCGCACAAGGAATACGCCTCCTTGGGCATCGACGACCTGGGCAAGAAGCTCGTCAAGAATGGCGCCTTCATCGATGTCAAGGCTGCCTTCGATGCGCCGGCCCTGATTGAGGCCGGCTATAAGGTCTGGCGTCTGTGAACGATGAGTGATGATTGCCGCCCGCTGATCCTGCACGTCGTGTATCGCTTCGATACCGGCGGGCTCGAGAACGGGGTGGTGAATCTGATCAACGAGATGGACCCGCAGGCCTATCGCCATGCGGTGTTGGCGCTGACCGAAGTGACCGAGTTCCGGCAACGTGTGCGTCGAAGCGATGTGAAGTTCATCGCGCTGCACAAGCCGCCCGGCCATGGCTTCTGGCTCTACCCCAAGCTCTACCGCTTGCTGCGCGAGCTCAGACCGGCCGTCGTGCACACCCGCAATCTGGCCGCGCTGGAGGTGGTGGTGCCAGCCTGGGCCGCCGGTGTGCCAGTGCGTGTGCATGGCGAGCATGGGCGCGATGTCGGCGACCTGGACGGCACGCACCGAGGCTACCAGCGGCTGCGCCGTCTTTATGGCCTGTTCGTGCACCGCTTCGTCGCACTTTCGCGCGACCTTGCCGGCTATCTGCACGGCAAGGTCGGGTTGCCGCAAGCGGCGATCCGCCAGATCTACAACGGCGTCGACATCCGGCGCTTCCAGCCTGCCGCGAAGCGTGAAGCGCTGGCCGGATGCGACTTCGGAGCACCCGAGCATTTCATCATCGGTACGGTGGGCCGCATGCAGACCGTTAAGGACCAGACGAACCTGGCCCGTGCCTTCGTGCTGGCCCTACAGCAGCGTCCCGATTTGCGGCCCCGTTTGCGCCTGGTGATGGCCGGTGCGGGTCCGCTGCGCGAGCAGGCGCAGCAGTTGCTGGCCGAGGCCGGCGTGGCCGAGCTGGCCTGGCTGCCCGGCGAGCGCGCCGACGTGGCCGGCTGGATGCGTGGGCTGGATTGTTTCGTGCTGCCCTCGCTGGCCGAAGGGGTGTCGAACACCATTCTGGAAGCGATGGCCTGCGGCCTGCCGGTCATCGCGACCGCGGTGGGCGGCAACGTGGAGCTGGTGGAAGAGGGCCGCAGTGGGTTGCTGGTGCCCGCCGCCGACCCCCAGGCCTTGGCGGCGAGCCTTGTCAAGTTGGCCGATGATGGAGCGTTGGCGCGCCGACTCGGCGCGACGGGGCGTCGGTCGGTCGAGCAGCGCTTTGCCATGCCGGTGATGGTGGCGGGCTACCAGGGCCTGTATGACGAGCTGCTAGCCGCCAGGGCGCCCGAGCGGATTCAAATGATCAAGAGCTGACGAACATGTGCGGAATCACCGGTATTTTTGACACCCGCAATGCACGCGAGATCGATCCTGCGCGGCTGCAGCGCATGAACGACTCGCAATGGCATCGCGGCCCCGACGAGGGCTCGCTGCATACTGAGCCAGGTCTTGGCTTCGGCCATCGCCGCCTGTCCATCATCGACATTGCTACCGGTCAGCAGCCGCTGTTCAATGCCGACCGCTCTGTGGTCATCGTCTTCAATGGCGAGATCTACAACTACCAGAGCCTGATGACCGAGCTGCAGGGGCTTGGCTACCAGTTCCACACCAAGAGCGACACCGAGGTCATTGTCCATGCCTGGGAGGCCTGGGGCGAGGCCTGCGTGCAGCGCCTGCGCGGCATGTTCGCGTTCACGATCTGGGACCGCAACAAGCAGACCCTCTTCATCGCGCGCGACCGCCTGGGCGTCAAGCCCATGTATTACGCGCTGCTGGATGACGGCCATCTGCTGTTTGGCTCCGAGTTGAAGTCGCTCCTAGCCTATGACGACGGGCGGGGCGGTATGAAGCGTGAGCTCGACCCGTTGGCGGTCGAGGAATACTTCGCGCTGGGCTATGTGGCCGAGCCGCGCTGCATCTTCAAGCAGGCCAGAAAGCTCTCGCCGGGCCACAGCCTGTGCCTGCGCCGGGGCGAGCCGATGCCCGAACCCAAGGAGTACTGGGACGTACGCTTCACGCTCGACAACCCGATGAGCGTTGAGGACGCCAGTGCCGAGCTGCAGGCGCGGCTCAAGGAGTCGGTGCGGCTGCGCATGATTGCCGAGGTGCCACTGGGTGCCTTCCTGTCCGGAGGCGTTGATTCCAGTGCGGTGGTCGCGACGATGGCCGGCCTCTCCGACGGCCCCGTCAACACCTGCTCGATCGCCTTCGACGATCCTGCGTTCAATGAATCGGCCTTCGCCCAGATCGTCGCCGACCGCTACAAGACCGACCATCGCGTCGAGACTGTCAAGAGCGACGATTTCGATCTGATTGATCTGCTCGCCCGACTCTACGATGAACCCTATGCCGACAGCTCGGCGATCCCGACCTACCGCGTCTGCCAGTTGGCGCGCAAGCATGTGACGGTGGCCTTGTCCGGTGATGGCGGCGACGAGAGCTTTGGCGGCTACCGCCGCTACCGGATGCATCTGATGGAGGAGCGCATGCGCGGCGCGCTGCCGGCCGGGCTTCGCCAGCCGCTGTTCGGCATGCTGGGCCGTCTGTATCCGAAGGCCGACTGGGCGCCGCGGGTGTTTCGAGCCAAAACCACCTTCGAAGGCATGGCGCGCAGCTCGGTGGAAGCCTATTTCCACTCGATCTCCATCCTGCGCGGGCCGATGCGCGAGCAGCTGTTCAGTCCGCGCTTTAAGACCGAGCTGGCTGGCTACAACGCCGAGGCCGTGTTCGATCGCCATGCCGCCAAGGCCGGCACCGACGACCCGCTGGCCCTGATCCAGTACCTGGACACCAAGACCTATCTGGTCGGCGACATCAACACCAAGGTCGACCGCGCCAGCATGGCCCACTCGCTGGAAGTGCGCGAGCCGCTGATGGACCATGAGCTGGTCGAATGGCTGGCGACTCTGCCGTCCAGCCTGAAGATCCGCGGCCAGGAGGGTAAATACCTGTTCAAGAAGTCGATGGAGCCGAAGCTCAGCGACGAGATCCTCTACCGCCCGAAGATGGGCTTTGCCGTGCCGCTGGCACGCTGGTTCCGTGGCCCTTTAAAGCAGCGAGTGCGAGACGCGGTGCTGGGTGATCGCCTGGCAGCAACCGGCTGGTTCAACCCGGCCTATCTGCGTCATCTGGTTGATGCCCATCAAAGCGGTGCCAGCGATTACAGCGCGCCGCTGTGGACCTTGCTGATGTTCGAGGCCTTTTTGCGCCAGGTTGTCGATGGCGGCAACAGCACCTTGAGCCAGCCGACCGGCGCCAAGGAAGCGGTGGCCTTCACATGAGTCTGCGCGTTCTCCATGTGCTGGACCATTCGCTCCCTCTGCACAGCGGCTACAGCTTCCGCACTGCCTCCATCTTGCGCGAACAGCGGGCCCTGGGCTGGACCACCTTGCACATGACCACACCCAAGCAGGGCCACGGCCCGGCGCTGGCCGAGGAGGCCGGGGGGTGGCGTTTCCATCGCACGCCCAGCGAGCCCGGCACCGGCCTGATCCGCCAGATGCAGCTGACTGCGAAACGTCTGCGCGAGCTGGTGCTGGCCGAGAAACCGGACCTGATCCACGCGCATTCGCCCTTGCTCAATGCCTTGCCCAGCCTGTGGGTCGGGCGGCGCCTGCGCCTGCCGGTGGTCTATGAGATGCGCGCCTCCTGGGAGGATGCGGCGGTCGACCATGGCACGACCACCGAGGGCAGCCTGCGCTACCGTGTCTCGCGCGCGCTGGAGAGCTTCGCGCTGGCGCGTGCCGACCAGGTGACGACGATTTGCGAAGGGCTGCGCCAGGACATCGCGATCCGCGGCATTCCGAACGAACGTATCACGGTGATCCCAAACGCGGTCGATGCCGAGGCCTTCCAGTTCGGCGTCCCGCCCGATGCCGCACTGCGCGAGCGTCTGGGCCTGAGCGGCGCCACGGTGTTGGGCTTCGCCGGTTCCTTCTACGGCTACGAGGGCCTGCATCTGCTGCTGGAGGCGGCGGCCCGGCTGATGCCGTCGATGCCGCAGCTGCGCCTGCTGCTGGTCGGCGGCGGGCCGCAGGAAGAGGCGCTGAAGGCGCAGGTGCAAGCCTTGGGTCTGCAGCAGCAGGTGATCTTCACCGGCCGGGTGCCGCATGCCGAGGTGCAGCGCTACTACGAGCTGATCGACATCCTGGCCTATCCCCGCCTGCCGATCCGGCTGACCGAGCTGGTCACGCCGCTGAAGCCGCTGGAGGCGATGGCCCAGGGGCGCATGTTTGTGGCCTCCGATGTCGGCGGCCATCGCGAACTGGTGCGGCACGGCGAGACGGGCCATCTGTTCAAGGCCGGTGATGTTGGGGCCTTGGTTGCCGCGATCAGCGCTTTGCTGGCCGAGCGCGAGCGCTGGCCGCAGATTGCCGCGCAGGCCCGGCGCTTTGTCGAGCAGGAGCGCACCTGGGCGCGCAGCGTGGCGCGCTACCAGGAGGTGTACCGCCGGGCTCTGCAGCGCCATGGCCGCACGATTCCCCAATCTTTCGAGGCCTGAACCCCTATGTGTGGCATTCACGGCATCTACCGTTTCGATGCAGCGCCCGTCAATCCGGCCGAGCTGTCGGCAATGGGGCGCGTCACCCAGCACCGTGGCCCCGACGATGAGGGGCTGCATGTCGATGGCCCTTGCGGCATCGCGATGCGTCGGCTCTCCATCATCGACCTCTCCGGCGGCCACCAGCCGCTGTCGAATGCGGATGGCAGCCTCTGGCTGGTCTGCAATGGCGAGATCTACAACTACCGCGAACTGCGCGCCGAGCTGCAGGCCAAGGGTTTTCATTTCAAGACCGGCTCCGACAGCGAGGTGCTGCTGCATCTCTACGATGCCGAAGGCGACGACTTCGTCCATCGTCTGAACGGCATGTTCGACTTCGCGCTTTGGGACGCGCGCCGCCAGCGCTTGCTGATCGGGCGCGACCGGGTCGGTGTCAAGCCGCTGTATGTGATGCAGGACGGCCAGCGCCTGGCCTTTGCGACCGAGGCCAAGGCCTTGTTGGCCCTGCCAGGAGCCAGCGCCGAGCTCGACCGCTCGGTGCTGGCCAGCTACTTGCAGCTCGGTTATGTGGCCGCGCCGGGCAGTATCTTCAAGGGCATTCGCAAGCTGCCGCCGGCGACGCTGCTGGCGGTCGAGCGTGGCCAAGTGCGCGAGTGGCGCTACTGGCGGCTTGCGCCCGGCGTGCGCCATGATCTGGACGAGCGGGGGTGGATCGACCGGGTGCGCAGCGAGTTGGACCGCTCGGTGCGCATGCAGATGGTCAGCGATGTGCCGATCGGGGCCTTTCTGTCCGGCGGCGTCGATTCCAGCGCGGTAGTCGGCTATATGGCCCAGCATTCCAGCGAACCGATCCGCACCTATGCGATCGGCTTCGAGGGCGGCGAGGCCGAGGCGCTCTACAACGAGCTGCCCTATGCGCGCCAGGTGTCACAGCTGTTCGGCACGCAGCACAAGGAGATCCTGGTCAAGCCCGATGTCGTCGGCCTGCTGCCGCAGCTGCTCTGGCATATGGACGAGCCGCTGGCCGACACTGCCTTCATCACCACCTATCTGGTCTCTCAATTCGCCCGCCAGGACGTCAAGGTGATCTTGTCCGGCGTTGGCGGCGATGAGCTGTTCGGGGGCTATCGCCGCTATCTGGGCGGCCACTATGCGCAGCGCTACCAGGCGCTGCCGGGCTGGATGCGTGGACTGATCGGTGCCGCCGCCGCGCGGTTGCCGGCCGACCGCCATTCCGGCCTGCTGAACACGCTGCGTCTGGCCAAGGGCTTCATCGCCTCGGCCGATATGGGCGCCGATGCCAGATACCAAAGCTATCTGCAGGTGCTGCAGCCGCAGTTGATCGCCGGCCTGCTGCTGGACGGAGGCGCGGGTAAGGACCCGCTGGCCCGTGCCTTCGAGACCGCCGGCCATGCCGACGAGCTCAACCGAATGCTGGCCGTCGATGCCGAGACCCAGCTGCCCGACGATCTGCTGCTGCTGACCGATAAGATGAGCATGGCGGTCTCGCTGGAATGCCGCGTGCCTCTGCTCGATCATGAGTTGCTGGAGCTTGCGGCCTCGATGCCGGCGGCCATCAAGGTCAAGAACGGCCGCCTCAAGCATGTGCTGAAGCAGGCGCTCGACGGCATGCTGCCGCCCGAGATCCTGGATCGCAAGAAGCGCGGCTTCGGCACGCCGATGGGCGCCTGGCTCAAGCGCGAGCTGGCGCCGCTGCTGCGCCGGCTGCTGAGCCCCGAGGTCATACGAGCTCGGGGCCTGTTCGTGCCCGGCGTCGTGGCCGCGCTGATAGCCGACCACGAAGCCAACCGCATCGACGGCACCGACTCACTGCTGGCGCTGATGAATCTGGAGATCTGGAGCCGTATCTATTTGGACCGGCGCGACCCGGCCGATGTGGCCCTGGAACTGAAGTCCTATCTCGCATGAACATTCTCTATCTCTGCCACCGCTTTCCGTTCCCGCCCAAGCGCGGCGGCAAGATCCGGCCCTTCAACATGATCCGCCACCTCAGCGCGGCCGGCCATCGGGTGACCGTGTGCTCACTGGTGCGGGCCGAGGACGAGGGCGTCGAAGGGCAGGGCATCGCGCCGCACTGCGAGGCCTTCGAGATGGCGCGGGTGCACAACCCGGTGCAGTTTCTGAGGATGATCGTGCGTCTGCCGCTAACGACGCCCTCGTCGATGGGCTACTTCTATTCGCCGGCGCTGCGCGCGCGCGTCGACACGCTGCTGGCTAGCCGGCGTTGGGACCTGATCTTTGTCCACTGTTCGTCGGTGGCACAGTATGTCGAGCATGTGCAGGACATTCCTAAGATCCTGGATTTCGGCGATATGGACTCGCAGAAATGGTTGGAGTACGCGAACTACAAGCCGTTTCCGCTCTCGCTGGGCTACCGGCTCGAGGGCTACAAGATGCTGGCGGCAGAGAAACGCCTGGCGCGGCGTTTCGATATCTGCACCGCGACCACGCGTGCCGAGTGGGAGACGCTGGACGGCTACGGCACCGGTGCGGCCACGGATTGGTTCCCGAACGGGGTTGACGCCGAGTTCTTCTCGCCCGGCGAGCAGCCCTACGATGCCGACACCGTCAGCTTCATCGGCCGCATGGACTACTACCCGAACCAGGAGTGCATGGCACGCTTTTGCGCCGACGTTTGGCCGCTGCTGCGCGCACAGCGGCCGGCGATGAAGCTGCTGATCATCGGCGCCGATCCCTCGCCGCAGATGCGCCAGCTCGGCGAGTTGCCGGGCGTCACGGTGACCGGCTCGGTGCCCGATGTGCGGCCCTATGTGAGGCAGTCGGCCGTGATGGTTGCGCCCCTGGCGATCGCGCGCGGCACGCAGAACAAGATTCTCGAGGCGATGGCGATGGGCGTGCCTGTGGTCACCAGCAGCTGCGCGGCCGGCGGCGTGGACGCCGAGGATGGTGCCCACTTGCTGGTGGCAGACACGCCGCAAGAGATCGTCGCGGCCATCCTGCGTGTGGCCGGCGATGCACAGGAACGCGAGCGGCTGGCCCGGGCCGGGCGTGAGCGCATGCTCAGCCACCATGCGTGGCCGCGTTCGATGCAGCGGCTCGATGGCATCATTGCCCGGCTCGTCGACCCATCCGGAACGAAACACAATACAAAGCAAGAGGCAGGTGTGGCATGAAGATCAGTATTTTTGGGCTCGGCTATGTTGGCGCGGTGTCGCTGGCCTGTCTGTCGCGCGACGGTCATGAGGTGATCGGCGTCGATATCGAACAGGCCAAGCTGGAGCTGATCCGCGCCGGCAAGACGCCGGTGGTGGAGGAGGGCATGGTCGAGCTGATGGCCAATGTGGCGAGCAGCGGCAAGGTCAGCGTCACAGTCGATGCGAAGCAAGCTGTGCTGGCCAGCGAGATCTCGCTGATCTGCGTCGGCACGCCCTCGGCGCCCAATGGCAGCCAGGACCAGGGTGCGGTGCTGCGCCTGGCCGAGCAGATTGGCCAGGCGCTCGCCGAGAAGAGTGAGCCGCACGTGGTGGTGTTCCGCTCGACCCTGGTGCCGGGCACCGTCGAGGACGTGCTGCGTCCAATCATCGAGCGGGTTTCGGGCAAGCGTGATGGTGTCGACTTCCACCTGTGCTTCCAGCCCGAGTTCCTGCGCGAGGGCAGCTCGATCCGCGACTACGACAAGCCGCCGTTCACCATCATTGGCGCCAACCACGACTACCCCATCGAGCGCCTGCAGGCTTTGTTCGGCCATCTACCGTGCAAGTTCATCAAGACCTCGGTGCGCTCGGCCGAGATGATGAAGTACAGCTGCAACAACTTCCATGCGCTGAAGATCACCTTCGCCAACGAGACGGCCCGGCTTTGCGATGCGCTTGGTGTCGATCCCTTCGAGGTGATGGATCTGGTCTGCCAGGACACGCAGCTGAACATCTCGCGCGCCTACTTGCGCCCGGGTTTTGCCTTCGGCGGCTCCTGCCTGCCCAAGGACCTGCGCGCCACCACCTATCTAGCCAAGACCCATGACCTCGAACTGCCGATGCTGGCCGGCATCCTGCCTTCCAACCGCCAGCATCTGGACCAGGCTCTCAACAAGCTGCTGGCCCAGGGCAAGCGTAAGGTCGGCTTCATCGGCCTGTCTTTCAAGACCGGCACCGACGATCTGCGCGAGAGCCCGCTGGTGACCCTCGCCGAGCAACTGATCGGCAAAGGCATGCAACTGTCTGTCTACGACCCCGAGGTCCATCTGGCCAGTCTGCTGGGCGCCAACCGCAGCTTCGTGCAGAAGCATCTGCCGCATATCGGCGAGATGCTGAAGGCGGATCTGGCCGAGGTGGTGCAGGACTCCGAACTGCTGGTCATGGGCCTGTCCGGCGCCGAGATCGCCAGCGCCGTGGCCGAACTGGCCGGTCCGCAGCACTATGTGCTGGACCTGGTGCGGGTGCCCAATCCCGGCGCCTTCAAGGCCAGGCTGGAAGGGCTCAGCTGGTGACTCAGCGGCCGCCGGCGTCGGGCTGGCGCTGGTGTCGGCGCCTGAGTCTGCTGGCCTTGCTGGTGGGCCTGGGCCTGATCGCGCCCTATTTGGGCAGCGCCACCGAGCTGGTGCGTCTGCGCAATGCCTGGCTGCTGAACACGCAGTTCGACCCGCTGCAGCCCTGGACGCCCGCGGCCGTGCCTCCGGCCTTCCTGAGCGAGAAGGCTGCGCCGGCGCCCGAGATGGTGAGGCTCGTCGAATCGCTGGGCGTGGCGACCGCCCCCGACGACTGGGCACGCGCTCGCCTGATCAGCCAGCATCTGCTGGGCAGCAGCCCTAAGCTCAATGGCGGGGCGATTCAGTCGGATCTGCGGACAACCTACCGCCGCATCGTCGAGCAGGGTGACGGCTATTGCGCCGATTTCGTCCAGACCTTCGAGGCGCTGGCTCATGCTGCCGGCCTGTTCAGCCGCTCCTGGGCCTTCTCCTTTGATGGCTATGGCGGCCATGGCCATGTGTTCGCCGAGATCTGGAACCGCCAGGCCGGCCGCTGGCAACTGCTGGACGTCTTCAACAACTACTACTTCAGTCTCGGTGATGAAGGGGCGCCGCTGGCTGCGCTGGAGTTCCGTGCCGCACTGTTGCGCCGCGACCCCAGCTTGCGCCTGCATGCCCTGCATGCGCCGGCGCGGCCGGGTTTTGTCATCGAGGCCAAGGCCTGGGACTACTTCCAACGCGGCGCCGGCCAGTGGTATCTGTGGCTGGGCAACAATGGGCCGAGCCATGACCAACAGCCGCTGGTCGGGGCGCTGGCTCGTGTTTCGGTGCATGCCGAGCAGTTGGCAGCGATCGGCCTGGGCCTACAGCCGCAGCTCGCGATCGCGGCCAGCGGCAGCCCGCCGGAGCCTATCGTGCGTCTGCGGCAGTTGCAGCAGCGCCTGCTGCTGCTGGCTTGGCTGATGCCGGCGGCGCTGGCGCTGTTGCTGCTGAGCCATCAGCGCCTGCGGAGACGGGACGGCGGACGAGTCCGGGCCCAGGTCGCTGGCGCGCTGACAGGTCCCATCCTGATCGTCGGGCCGCTGCCACCGCCGGCCGGCGGCATGGCCAACCAGTGCGAGCAACTGCTGCGCCTGCTGCGCGCCGAAGGCCTGGAGGTGCGGCTGCTGCGCACCAATGCGCCATACCGACCGGCCTTCGCCGGCAAGCTGCCAGTCGTGCGGGCCCTGGTGCGACTGCTGCCCTATCTCCTGCAGGCGCGCCGTGAGCTGCGCGCGGCAGCGGTCGTGCACATCCTGGCCAATTCCGGCTGGGCCTGGCATTTGTTCGTGCTGCCGGTTGCCCGGATGGCGCGTCGCCGTGGTGTGCCTTTCATCATCAACTACCGTGGCGGTCTGGCGGACGAGTTTTTCAGCCAGGGACCGGCCCATGTGCGTCGGCTGTTGGGACAGGCAACGCTACGGGTGACGCCTTCGGCATTTTTGCAGCGCGTCTTTGCCAAGCATGGGCTGAGCGCCGAGATCATTCCGAACATCGTCGACCTGTCTCGCTTCGAGGCGCGGCCGCTGCGTGATGTCGGCCCGGCGCCGCGCCTTCTGGTAGCGCGCAATCTGGAGGCCATCTACGACAACGCCACCGCGATCCGTGCCTTCGCCCTGGTGCGCGAGCACTACCCGCTCGCCACCCTGGTGGTTGCCGGCGAAGGGCCGCAGCGCGAGGAACTGCTGGGGCTGGCGGCTCATTTGGGGCTGGGTGGTGCGGTTGAGTTTGTCGGCCGTGTTGACAATGCCGGGATGCCGCACTGGTATGCGCAGGCCGATTGCGCCCTGAATGCGAGTACCGTCGACAATATGCCGATCTCGATACTGGAGGCCTTTGCCAGCGGTGTTCCGATGGTCAGCACCAGCGCCGGTGGTATTCCCGATCTGCTAGAGGACGGCCAGACCGGCCTACTGGTCCCCATCGGCGACCATCGTCGCATGGCCGACAGCGTGCTGCGCCTGCTGGCTGATCGCGAGCTGGCGCAGCGGCTGCGCTCGGCTGCCCTGCTGCAGGCGCAGCGCTACGCGTGGCCGCAGGTCCGACCGCTGTGGCTGGATGCTTACCGGCGCGCCATCAATTCGCGAGAAACGATATCTTGAGTAGCCTCTACACCGCCATGTGCTCGCACCTGCTGTTCCCTCTGCATGAGGCGGTGAAGGGCCATGCCAGCGTCGCCGTACGAAAACGCCTGGAGCGCAGCCAGTGGCTGAGCCCGGGCGCGCTCGCGGACGAGCAACTGAGCCGGCTGCGTACTTTTCTGAGCGAGGTCGGTGGCCGTGTTCCCTACTACCGCGCGCTGTTTGAGGCCCACGGATTCGATCCGCAGGGCCTGAGCTCGGTGGCCGAGCTGGCCCGCCTGCCGCTGCTGGACAAGACTCTGATACGCCGCCATACCGAAGCGCTGAAGGCCGAGGGCCATGGGCCGCTGACCCGCTACAACACCGGGGGCTCTTCCGGCGAGCCTCTGATCTTCTTCATGGGCAAGGCTCGCAAAAGCCATGATGTCGCAGCCAAGTGGCGGGCTACCCGCTGGTGGGGAGTGGACATCGGCGACCCCGAGCTGGTGGTCTGGGGCAGCCCGGTCGAGCTCGGCGCCCAGGACCGGGTGCGGCAGTTGCGCGACGCGGTGATGCGCAGCAGCCTGCTTCCCGCCTTCGAGATGTCCGAGGGCAATCTGGACCGATTTGTCGCCGAGATCGTGAGCAAGCGACCGGCGATGCTGTTCGGCTATCCGTCCAGCCTGTCCCTGATCGCCGCCCATGCCGACAAGCGCGGCATCGCACTCGACGGATTGGGCATCAAGGTCGTATTCGTGACCTCCGAGCGCCTCTATGATGATCAGCGCCAGACCTTGGAGCGGGCTTTCGCCTGCCCGGTGGCCAATGGCTACGGTGCCCGCGACGCGGGCTTCATCGCCCATCAGTGCCCCAGTGGCAATCTTCATATCAGCGCCGAGGACATCGTCGTCGAGATCGTCCGCGCCGATGGCACGCCGGCCGACTCCGGTGAGCTCGGCGAGATCGTCGTCACCCATATGGCAACGGCGGACTTCCCGTTCATCCGCTACCGTACCGGCGACGTCGGCCGCCTGGGCCAACAGGCCTGTGCCTGCGGTCGTGGCCTGCCGGTCCTGGAGGAAGTGCAAGGCCGCACGACGGACTTCGTCTATGCCAAAGATGGCACTGTGATGCATGGCTTGGCGCTGATTTATGTGTTGCGCGATCTGCCGACCGTGCAGCGCTTTCGAATCGAGCAGTTGACCCTGGACGAGACCGTGGTGCAGGTGGTGCCCGGCGCCGGCTTTGACCAGGGTCTGATCGCGCAGATCCAGCAGGCCTTCCAGCGTCGCCTCGGTGCTGAAGTACGGGTGCGGGTCGATTGCGTGGACGAGATTCCGGCCGAGGCGTCTGGCAAGTTCCGCTATGTGCTCAGCCGGGTCAAACCGGACGAGCTGGCCAAGGGAGCCGCCCATGCGTGACCTCGCCCTGGTAGGCATCTTCCTGGCCATCCTGCCCTATGCCTTCCGACACACCTGGGCCGGCGTGCTGCTGTGGACCTGGGTCAGCATCATGAACCCGCACAAGCTGGCCTTCGGCTTTGCCCACACGATGCCTTTTGCCGCGATGGCCGCGATCGCCACCCTGGTCTCGGTGATGGTGAACCGCGACAAGCTGAAGCTGGACTTCACACCCCCGATCAAGGTGCTGTGCGTGTTCATCGCCTGGATGTGCCTGACCACGGCTTTCTCGGTGCACTTCGACCCCTCGCTGGACTATCTGAAGAAGGTGCTGAAGATTCAGCTGATGACTTTGATCGCTGCCGCCGCGCTGCGCGAGCGCAAGCACATCGAGCTGTTCATCTGGGTCAATGCGATGTCGGTCGGTTTCTACGGCTTCAAGGGAGGGCTGTTCACGATACGCAGCGGCGGCGCTGAGCGGGTCTGGGGCCCGCCAGGCGGCTTCATCGAGGGCAACAACGAGTTGGCGCTGGCCCTCGTGATGACGATCCCGCTGATCAACTATCTGCGTATGGTGGCTACCGATAAGCGCCTGCGGCTCGGCCTGCTGGTGCTGATCGGCCTGTGCGCTATCTCGGCGCTTGGTAGCCAGTCGCGCGGTGCCTTGCTGGCCATCTCGGCGATGGGACTGGTGCTTTGGACCCGCTCGGACAAGAAGTTCGCGATGGCCGCCGTGCTGCTGGTGGCCGGCTTGCTCTTGCTGAGCATGATGCCGGAGTCCTGGTGGGAGCGCATGCAGACCATCCAGACCTATGAGGAGGACGGCTCGGCGATGGGCCGCATCAACGCCTGGTGGTTTGCCTTCCATCTGGCCAATGACCGCCCGCTCGGCGCCGGCTTCGCGACATCGACACCGTGGCTGTACAGCATCTATGCACCCAATCCGGACATCGTTCTGGTGGCCCACAGCATTTACTTCTCGGTGCTGGGCGAGCATGGCTGGGGCGGACTGGTGCTATTCCTGCTGCTGTGGATCGTGCTCTGGCGCATGGCCTCGGCGATCCGCAAGGAGGCCAAAAATGAGCCGGAACTCAGCTGGCTTTACCATCTGGCCGGCATGTGTCAGGTCTCTATCGTTGGCTATGCGGTCGGTGGCGCCTTCTTGAGCCTGGCCTATTTCGATTTGCCTTACAACATCCTGGTGATCTTGTCGACGAGCTATGTTTGGATGAAGGCCAAGCGCTGGCAGACCGACAAGCAGGGCGCTTTTGGCGCCGGCGCACCGGTCAGCCAGATCCGCACTGCAGCGATGAAGAGGGCCCAGCCTTGGTAATGAAAACCGCGTTCACGATGCTGTCCCCGCCGGGCGCGCGGGCACGGCTGTCCATACTGATCTTTCACCGGGTGTTGCCGGCACAGGATCCGATCTTTCCGGGGGAGGTCGACGCGCCGCGCTTCGATGAGATCTGCTCCTGGCTAAAAGGCTGGGCCGAGGTGCTGCCGCTGGACGAGGCCGCCGCTCGATTGGCCAGCGGCAGCCTGCCGGCACGCGCCTGTGCGATCACCTTCGACGATGGTTACGAGGACAACCGCTCAGTAGCCCTGCCCATTCTGCAAAAGTATGGGCTGAGTGCCACCTTCTTTATTGCCACCAGCTTCTTGGGCAGCGGACGCATGTGGAATGACCGCGTGATCGAGGCCCTGCGGCGCGCTCCGAATGGATTGCTTGACTGCCGCGAGCTGCTGGGTCAGGTCGGCGCCAACTTTGCGCTGGCCGGACCGGACAGCCGTCGCGAGGCAATCGAGGCCATCCTTGCCGCAATCAAGTACCGAGATATCGACGAGCGCCTCGCGCTGGCGGTCGAACTCGAGCGTAGGGTAGGTGTGCCCGCGTCGCTACGCCTGATGATGGACGACAGCCAAGTCCGCGAGCTGCGCCAGGCCGGCATGCAGGTCGGAGCCCATACCTGCTCGCATCCGATACTGGCGACGCTGGACAGGCCCCAAGCCCGCCGAGAGATCGGCGACAGCAAGCGCTATCTCGAGGACGTGTTGCGCGAGCCGGTGTCGCTATTTGCCTACCCCAATGGCAAGCCGGGTCGCGACTACTCGCCCGAGAGCGTGGACATCGTCAAAGAGCTGGGTTTCGAGACGGCCGTCAGCACCGCCTGGGGAGCTGCCTCTGGCCGCAGCGATCGCCATCAGCTGCCGCGCTTCTCGCCGTGGGACCGCACGCGCCTGCGCTGGCGTGCCCGTCTGCTCGGTAACCTGTGGCAGGGCTGAGAATGGCTGGCTCATTTCGCTGGGTCGCGGCGCGATGCCTGGCCTTGCTAATCGGCCTGGCATCGGCGTTGAGTGCGCGCGCTATGCCGGAGGGTTTCGAGCTCGGCGATGCGTCGGTCGGCCCGACCTGCGCTCACTATCTCGGTATGGGACCAATGGGCTGGCGCCAGCGCGGCGGCGACTGGGTCGATGCCCAAGGGCAGATGCGCGGCCCGCGTCCATTCTCGACCATGGTTGTGGCGCGTGGCCAAGGGCGTCCCTTTGTCGAGATGGACCTGAGTCCGCTGTTGCGGGCCTGGCAGGCGCAGCCGCATCTACCGCATATCGTTGTCCTGCGCGCGGTCGGCAAGTCCGCCGGCAGCGATGTGATCGATTTCCACAGCCGCGAGTCAAGCGATATCACCGCTCGGCCGCTGCTGAAGTTGACGCTCAGGGACGGCCGTCGTCTGCGCCTGGCGCCGGCCGCCGACACCTTCCTTGACTGTAGCTCGCTGAGCAGCCTGGGGCGGCGCGCCGATCTCAAGACGGGTGGCGAACGCAGTGTGCTGCTGCGCTTCGAGCTGCCCAAGAACCTGGCCGAGGTCGAATCGGCCGCACTCTTACTGAGCAGCGACAAACAGTACGGGGCCGCGGTCCAGACCATTGGCAGCTTTGCGCTGAGGCCCGCCTACACTGAGGTCCATGAACCCCGGCAAGGCTTGGCGGCCACAGCACCGGGCGATCGGGGGCTGGAGGGCCATCCCGATGTCCTGTTCACCGCCGGCTTCGAGGAGACGGCCTGGATGGCACGCTTCGGCGAGCTGGCCTTGCGCGGCGATGCCGAGAGCATCGATTCGGACAAGGCGGGTGGCTTCATCCCCTTCGCCGGGCGGGCGCTGAAGGTGACGATGCGCCGCGGCAAGAACCTTGGCCTTGATCTGCGCTACCGTTTTGCACGCCACGGTCAGGCGGAGCCGCAGGAACTCTACTTCCGCTACTACCTGCGCTTCGCCAGAGACTGGAACCCCAGTGGCGACGGCGGCAAGCTGCCTGGCATCGCCGGCACTTATGGCAAGGCCGGCTGGGGCATGCGTAAGCCCGACGGGTTCAACGGCTGGTCTGTACGCGGCGGCTTCGCGCGCCGGCCCGGCGACGATCCCTCAGTGGCTCGGCTGACCGGGCTGGTGTCCTATGCCTACCATGTCGACCAGAGCGACAACTCCGGCGCCATCTACGGCTGGGGCGAAGGACTGTCCGGGGTGCTCAGCAACGAGCGCTGGTACTGTGTCGAGCAGTACGTCAAGCTCAATGACCCGGGGCAGCGCAACGGTATCGTGCGCGCCTGGGTGGATGGCAGCCAGGTGCTGGAGCAGAGTGGTTTGCGCTTTCGTGACACCGACAAGCTTGCCATCGAAGAGGTCTGGCTGGATGTCTACCATGGCGGCGTCGCGCCGGCCCCGCATGACCTGACCCTCTACATCGACAATGTGGTCGTCGCCCGCCGCTACATCGGCCCGGCGGTCTTCAAGGCTTCTCGGGATCAGTGACGCCGCAGCAGATTGCGTATGTCCTGCAAGAAGGGCAGGGGGTCGCGCCAGCTCCAGACGTAGTAGCACACCGCAGGGCGGAAGTAGTCCGCGACGAAGCGGCTCAGCTCCTGGATGGGGCGCCGCCGAAACTGCCGGTCGATGATCTTCTGCGGCTGCAGCAGGATGCGCAGCAGACGCTTGAGCTCGGTCGCCACCATGCGAGCCCGCATCCGTGAAGCAGGCGCAGGTAGTGTTGGCACACCGGCACCCGCCTGCACCGAGTGACTGATCAGGGCGAAACCGGCCCCGGCACGCAGGGCAAGCGGGTAACTGCCCCAGAAGCGGCCGTTAATCTCCATCAGCACCGAGCGCCCCGTCACGCCGTCGTGGCGATACTCCACCATGGCCACCCCATGCCAGCCAATACGCTGCAGCAGCGCGATCGAGCGCTCTTGCAACTCCCGATGCATATCCAGAGGCACCGCATCGCAGACGCTGGAGAAGCCGCCCTCGGGCGGCCACTCAGCAATGCGCAGGTGCTGAAAGCGCCGCACTGCCTGGCCGCGATGCATGAAGAAGAACTGGCCCAGCCCGGTGCCTGAGCAGTACTCCTGCACCACCGGCCACTGTCCCAGCGGCCGGTAGCGTGCACAGGCGGCGATCAACTGCTCGGCCGAGTAGACATGTTCGGCCTTCTCCAGTGTTAGGCCCAGCTCGGTCAGGCGGCCCGCCACCTTGGCCGGATCGGCCCATTTCAATACGACCGGAAAACGGCAGCCGACCGCCAACTGCTCGACCTCGGCCCAGCTCGCCGGGCTGGCCGTCTCGGGCACGTCGATACCGACCGCCCGGGCCGCCTCGAGCGTGCGCGTTTTGTCGAGCACGATGGCAAAGGCCCCGGCATCCGGCAGCACCGGGCTGAGCACGCCAAGCGTTTCCCTTTCGTCCATCAACCATTGCAGATTGGCCTCTGAGACGGCTAGCAACGTGCCGGGACCGAAGCGTTCGCCAATGGCGCGAAGTTCCGCCAGACCCTGCGGGGTGCGCGGCGAATGCAAGAGTGCGGCATGGCTCAGGTAGCGCGAGCGCAGCCCCAGCGCGGTCTCGTCCTGAGCGATGCCGATGACAGTGACGCCAGCGGCCCCAAGCTCACGCACCAGGCTGAGCCCGATCTGCGTTTCGAGGCCAAGTACATAGCAGCGGGTCGATGAGAGATCGGTCATGTGTAGTGGCGCTGCGTGGCTTGGCCGCGACGCAGCAGGGCCAGCGCCCAGTCGCGCAGCAGGCCGCGTTTGTTCTCGGTGAAATGGCCGACCAGGCCGACCGTCGCGAACGTCAGTAGCGTCACGCTGAGCCAGTAGGCGGGCGCGTCCGGATTGCCACGCAGCACTGCACCCCAGAACAGGAACAGCGGTTGGTGCAGCAGGTATAGCGTGAAGGTGTACTGGGCGAGAAAGCGGGTCGGACGTTCAATGGCCTGGAAGAAGCCGCCAGCGTGAACCGCTAGCACCCTCATGCAGGCAAAATTTAAGAATACAAGGGGGCCTAACAGATAGTCGGATAGGAAAAATTTGGAGAAGGTCAGGTTGCGGTGCAGCTCAGCGCCCAGCTGCTCGCTGAGCCACGCACTGCAGGCCGCCTCGACATCCAGCCAGTGGAAGACGACGATGCCGGCGATGCTGGAAAGCAAGCCCAACAGGGCTGCCGGCGCCGGCAGCTGGGCGAGCGAGCGCCAGCGATGCAGCAGCACGCCCAGCCACCAGATCGGTGCCAGCAGCGCCAGCTTGGGCCCCAGCAGCACAAAGATGGCGACGAACGCGAACCAGGCCGAGCCGCCACGCAGAAAGTGCAGACACGCAAAGGCGATGTAGTACCACCATTCGTAGCCAATCGACCAGTAGGGCACGTTGGAGAAGAAGGTGACCGAGATCAGCCAGGTCTCGTTCATCAGCAGGCTGCTGGCCAGCAGGCGCAGGCCGAACTGGTCGAAGGGATAGCCGCTGTAGATGGCCGGGTAGAGCTGGCGGCCGATCGTGTCGGCGCACAGCGTGACCAGGATGGCCGGCACGACAACCGAGAACACACGCGAGAAGCGGCTGGCCATGAAGACTCTCCAGTCGTTCTCCTTGGTGTCGGTGATGTAGGAGATGATGAAGCCCGACAGCACAAAGAACACGATCACCGAGCTGTGGCCAAAGTGGCTGGCCGGCAGCAACTCGGTCGACAGAAAGCGCTGGTTCGAGTGATAGATGTAGACCAGCACGGCCGCACTGAAGCGCACCAGGTCCAGATAGATCGAGAAGGGCTTGTTCATCGCATCGATTCGACGGTGGGCTTCACAAGAGGCGCCGAGCGAGTTGCTCGAGATGGCGTCGCGCACTGGCCAGCAAGGGCGCGCGGATGGCGGCTGGCGGGCCGCCGAGGCGGATACCGAAGCCCGGGCTGTTGAACCCGCAGACGTCGTAAGCATCGGCGTGCGCGGCGAGATAGGCGCACAGCTGCTCGAAACGCGCGACGACAAAGCGGTCGGGCTTGGTCGATCCGGGCACCAGGGTCTCGAAGTTGTGCGACAGGATCATGAAGTGTTCGAGCCCCTGCGCCTGCGCCGATTCCAGCGCCGCTCGCATCTCGGCGAAGCTGCAGGCGCCGACCTGGGCTGGCCGGGGCTTGCCCAGACCGTCGCGGAAGACCGTCATCGGAATGGTCTCGACCGCATCGATGCAGCTCGGGCGGTAGAAGTCCTGTTGCGCACGCAGGTCCAGACCCGAGTCCGGGTGGTCCGGGTTAAGGCTGCTGTCGTAGTGCAGGCCGATCTGGCTCAGCGCCTTGAAGGTGTCGGCGTTGCAGGCAAAACTGCCAGCCCTGAAGGCCTTGATCGGGTGAGCTCCGGCCTCGGCGAGCAGGCGCAGACCTAGGCCCAACAGAGCCACCTGCTCGTCCAGGCTGTAGTACGACAAGTGCTGTCGCTTTACACGCGCCCCCTCGAAAGGCAAGGGGCGAATCTCGTCGGCCCACTCCGGATGCAGGTGCAGCTGAACCTCTTGCCCGGCGTCCTGGATCAGCGCGACGATCTCGCGCAGAGGCTCGATGCCGAAACGACCGGCGAATAGGGGCTCGACGAAGAAGACTGCCTGCAGACCATGCCTGGACAGCACATTGAGCGCATGCGGCAGCGCGAAATCACCGGCCGCCGACCGTCCATAGACATAGCGCTCGAACTGAACCGGGAACTTGCGATCCAGCTCGTCCCAGCCATCGCACCAGATCTCGACGTCGAAGCTGAGATGGACCTTCATTGCGCGAGGGCCGCCGGGCTGCCGGCGAGCCGCAGATGGGAGCTCAGGCAGTGGACGGCGGCGTGCAGTTGCGCAAAGCAGGTCTGAAAGTACTCCTCACTGAGTGTGTGGGGATCGTGCAGATGGATGCGATGCGGTCGCGACCAGTGGCCGAGAAAGCCGATGCGATGTTTCGGTATGCCAGCCTTGATCAGGCGGTGCAGGTGCCGCACTTCCATGACGAGGTAGTAGTCGCCGTCCTGGCGATGGTGGTCGGTGAGGTCGGTGGCGCTGTGAGCCTCCAGCGAGTAGCCGAACTCCCTGGCCGTCTGCTGGGCCAGGTGGAAGGCGGGCGCGCCGGTCGTCGTGGCCAGGCCTATCGAGCAGGTGCGTAGGCCCAGGCGCTCGGCGACCGCATTGGCGAAGGCGCTGCGATTGATGTTGCCCAGGCAGACGAAGACCAGACGCTGGACCTGTTCGGGGCGAGCCGGGCGCAGATGAGCGTCGAGCCGGCCCAGCAGGAATTCGACCTCGCCAAGCAGGGTGCGCACATAGCCGCGAAAGGTGCCGAAGTTGCAACGCGTTAGCGCGGCCAAACTCGTGGCCGGACCGGTGGGGGCAGGGATCTTGCTCATGTCAACGGACGGTCCAGTGGGGTCGGTGGGCGCGCAGCCATTGCTCCAGCATCATCAGGATCCAGACCATTTCGCCGTAGTAGCCGGGATGGGCTGGCAGCTGCTGGTCGAGCAGCTGTTTGATGTAGTCGGAGCGCACGATGCCGCGGTCGGCCAAGCCATGCAGGGAATCCTCGGCCAGCGCTCGCAGCGCTGGCGTACGGGTGGTCCAGACGCCGAAGGGCAGGCCGAAACCCTGCTTGCGTTTGCTGATGATCTCGTCAGGCAGGAAGCCGCGCAGCGCCTCCTTGAAGAACCAACGCAGCTGCTGGCCCTTGAGCTTGTAGTCGACCGGCAGGCGCAAGGATAGCGACAGCAGCGCATCATCCAGCATCGGAAAGCCCACCGAAACGCCACCCAGCGCGGTCGCTGCTCTGACCTTGGGCAGATCGCTCTCGGCTAGCGTGTAGCGCCAGTCAAATGCCAGTTCCCGGTTGAGTGGGCTGCAATCGCCGGGCTCGCGCCAGGTCGCCTGCTGGTGTCGCAGCGGCGCGGCCAGATCGATGCGCGAGAGCATCTCGGGCGACAGCACCTGGGCCGGGCCAACCCGGGTGATCAGGTTGTAGAGCTGTAGTCGGTCGGGCATTGGGGTCGCAGCCTGCTCCACATAGCTGGCGCCCTTGCGCAGCAGTGGAAGCTTGCCAAGCAGCGTCCTCAGCAGCAGCGGCTCCAGCAGGCCACGCTGCAGCAGGCTAGGCACCTGCTGGTACATATCGAAAAGGCGCTGCTTGGCATAGCGTGAGTTACCACCGTAGAGCTCGTCACCGCCGTCCCCAGCCAGCAAGCGGCTCACGCCGTCCTGCCTGGCCATCTTGGCACAGTAGTAGGCCGGAAGCACCGAAGAGTTGCCGAAGGGCTGGTCCAGATGCGCAGCCATCTCAGGTATGCCGCGCACCAGGTCGTCCGGCGTCACGTAATACTCGTGGTGACGGGTGCCGAAATGGCGAGCGGCGAGCCGCGCATAGGCCATCTCGTCATAGCCCTCGGCATCGAAGCCGATCGAGTAGCTGTCCGCGCCTGCTCCGATCTCGCGCGCGATCATGCCGGCGACGGTGGAGCTATCCGTGCCGCCGCTGAGGAAGCAGGCCGGCTTGCTGCCGTCCAACTGGCGCCGCACGCCGTCTTGCAGATGACTGAGGAACGTCTGCTTCAGGGCCGCGAAATCGGCCGGCCCCTGCTCATCGAAGCGCGGCGTCCAGTAAGGCTTGACACTGATACGGCCCTGGCTGAACCAAAGGTAATGGGCCGGCGGCAGGCGCAGGACACTCTTGAAGATAGTACTTGGCGAGGGAATGCAGTGGAAGTACAAATAGTGGTAGATCGCCTGCACATCGATTTCGTCGCCGGGCTGGGCCAGGTCCTTGGCGGCCGGGCTGACCAGCAACTGGCCGTCGATCAGCGCGTAGCACAGCGTGTGCGTCGCGAACTTATCGGTGGCCAGGAATACGTCGCCGTCCGCGTTGCTCAGCGCGACCGCGAAGTCGCCCTCCACTTGCTGCAGCGCGGCTTCGGGTCCGTTCTTCAGGGCTTGGCGCCAGGCCTCTGCAGCTCCGGCACTGTTGGCCAGCGCGGCCAAGTCGCGATCCCGAAACTGTGGGCGACCCAGGAGGATCTGGATGGGCTGGTTCTTCACTCTCGTGTGCATAGGGTCGTGGTGCTAGGGTCTGAGTGTCGGCTCTTGGCCGGTGGCGGACCACAGGGTTGATGCTGGGCGTGCGGCTGCCTCGCCAATTTTCAAGGCGCGCAGCGCATCGTCAATGGCGCGAGCCCAGAGCCCGGCCGCCTGGGTCAGCCCCGGCTGCGAGAAATGACAGGCCCCGAAGCGGGCAGCTGCCGCGTCGAGCTGATCTGTATCGGGGCCGGCCAACAGGTCTGTATGCCGGCGCTGCAGATCGTCGATAGCTGCGCGCACCTGCTCGCTGCGCCGACCGGCGCAGAGGGTCGAACGCGCTAGCAGCATCGGCGCTGCAATGCCCTGCTCCCGCAGGCTTAGCCGCAGGCGCTCGAAACCCTCCTTGTACTCGGCCTGAGCCGTGCCTTTTCGCATGTCGGCCTCGCCCTGCTGCCACAGCACCAGATCGGGCTGCCAGCCGGCCGCATTCAGCGCTTGCAGACGTTGCCGCAGATGCCGGCCCAGCGGACCCTTGGCATCGCTCCAGTCGGAAATACTACTTGCGTCGACTGCGATGACGGCCAGGCTCAGTCGATGCCGCCGACCGAGCGTCTGCAGCGCATCGGGCAGGTGCGACCAGATGCTGCCACCCGTGCCGCTACCGCCGGGCAAGGGGTCGGTGGCCTGCACACAACCTTGCGGGGTCCAGAGGTCCAGAAGTGCGTGGTCGTCCTTGTTGGCGGGCGCACCATGGTTGCCGGCATTCGATTGGCCCAGGATCAGCAAGCGCAACCCCGATTGCCCAGCACCAGCGCATGACGGCAGGGCAGCGGCCCGTGCGAAATTGGGCAGACGTTGCGCCAGGCGACGCTCCTCCGAGTCGCCCAGGTGCAGACCGCTGACTTGCCAGGCCGCCGCCAGTCCGAGCCCTGCAATCACCGAGGTTGCGAGCAGCCGCCCGCGGCTCATGTCGGCACGGCGGCTGTTTGCCGCTGGCGATAGCGGCTGCGGATAAGTGCCATCGCGGGTTTCTCGACGCAGCGGGTGATGGCCCATGCCAGCAACAGCGACAGGGCGATCACGATCGCGATCGAGACGTTCGGATCAAAGCCGTGGGCCTTTAGTCTCAGCAACACGGCCCAGCCGATGTTCTCGTGCACCAGGTACAGCGTATAGGAGATCTCACCCAGCCAGGTCAGCACGGCGATGCGCAGCAGAGGCAGGCGCCTGCTCGCGGCCAGATAGAGCAGGACGGTCAGCGCGGCAGCAAGTGCGCCCAAGAAGGGCGACTCCGTGATGCCCAGGGTCAGAACGGCAGCGGTGACCAGTGCCCAATCGAGGCCTCGCGTGCTGCTGTCGTGGCTGAGCCGGTAGACCATGATGCCGCAAGCGAACCAGGAAATAAAGGGCAGTATCAGCAGCTGAGACAGGGTCCAAGGCAGGTCGATGCCGAAGGCTTGCGCGGCGACGAAATAGACCAGACGCAAGGCCAGCGCGGCGGCCAACAGCAGATGGATACGCGCCAGCAGTCCGAGTCGGAAAGCCAGGAGCGACCAGGCATAGAACAGCAGTTCGACCAGCAGCGTCCAGTAGACGCCGTCGACATTGGGCACCTTGAACAGACTATGGAACATCAGCAAATTCAGAATTGCGTCGCCCCAGCCCACCGTCTTGCCTGGTAGGCCCAACCACGCGGTGACGCCAAACGTCAGCCCGACCGCGAACCAGTAGGCCGGATAGAGACGACTGAAGCGCGAGACGATGAAGTCCGCCGGCTCTCGTGTGCGCGCCAGAGTCATGAAGATTACAAAGCCACTGATCATGAAGAACAGATTGACACCGTAATGTCCCCAGGGCAGGGCAAAGGCGGGTGCGCTGACGTGTCCATACAGCTCGTCGAACTTGCTCGTGAAATGAAATAGCACGACCATCAGCGCGGCGATGCCGCGCAGTGCGTCGATCTCTTGCAGTCGGTTCGATGAGGGTTGCCGAGTTGTCACTTTGCTTGATGTCGCTTATTTGATGTGTTGCGCCCAGTTCATCTGCCTGGCCAGCAAGCGTGATCCCTCATGGGAGAGGTGACCCGAGTCACGGTAAATGATCGTACCGTCGATCTGTGTCTTGCAGCTTTGCTCGCCACACAGAAACCTGTCGATTCGTATGACCTCAAGCCCGGCGAGCTCGACGGCATCGAGCAGCTCGATCACGGCCGCGCGCTTGTCGCGGTAGATGGCCAGTGGCACTTCACATCCCTCATAGCCGCCTAGCGCAATGCGCCCGCTCAAGCGACGTTCCAGACAGGCACCGATATTGAAGTCCGCGCTGGGCGGTGGGGCGACCAGTACGACCTCCTTGCCTGCAGCTCGCAGTTCAGCGACGGTTGCAAGCAGCGCCTTGGCTGCCAGGGTCGGTGTCGGTGAGACCGCGGCGATGCCGGTTTCTCCGCGCACCAGATGGGTCCATCTGGCCCCGTCGACGTACTGCAACAGTGGACTCGACAAGACCACGGTCTTGATCGACTCGCTAGTGCGGACTGCCTCAATGACGGCCTGGTTGAACTCCAGGCATTGCAGCGCCCAGTTGCGGTCATAGACAGGCCCGGGCCGGCTGTTGATCAAGCGTTGCGGACCAATGCCGAGTACTGGGCCGCAGGAGGTCTTTGTCGCTTGGGCCACACCACCCAGCTCCGGCAACGCCAGCAGGCCTGGCAGCAGGTGCATTGCGTAGGAGTCCCCCCAGACCAGAATCTTGGGATTGGGTGCGCTGCTGCACTCGGGCTTGACGGTATAGGGCGTACTTTGGTCGCAGGCGGCATCAAGCCCGAAGTTGATCTTGCGTATCTGCTGGAAGTCGACCGTGGATCGCGTCGCGAACAAGCTCAGCGGGGCGATCAGCACCAGTAGCAGCGAGATCACCACCGTCTTCGCCAGCGCCCCCGCCGTCCAACGCAGCTGAGCGCGCCGCAGTGGGTCTTCGACGAAGCGGTACATCGGATAGGCTGCGGCGAATGCCAGCAGCAGGGCGGTGAGCCGCAGTGACAGCGGCAAGGCGCCATCGAGGCCTACCCAGGCATTCTTGATCAGTGCCACGATAGGCCAGTGAACCAGGTACAGCGAATAGGACATATCGCCGATGCGCGCGAAGCCGCGGGTCAGCCGCAGTTGCTCAATGCCGGCGTGGCGCCGCAATATCACCAGCAGAGTCGCAAGACAGATCACCAATGCGGCCGGGCCGGGATGGTCTGCCTGCAGGGGATAGAAGGGTAGGACCAGCAGGGTCAGAAGGGCAGGATAGAACAACAAGCGCAGCAAGGGCGCAGTGGCGAGGCGGTCGGGATGGGCATGACCGGTGACCAGCAGGGCCGCTATCGATCCGATCAGCAACTCCCAGGCGCGTGTGGGCAGCAGATAGAAGGTGGCGACCGGCTTATATTCGGCGCCGAGCACGCACAGCCCGAGGCTGATCAGCAATGCGACCAGCACGGCCGGCTTCCACCAGGCCCGGCGGAGTAGCAGTAGTGCGGCAGGCAGCAGCATGTAGTACTGCTCCTCAAGCGACAGCGACCACATATGCAGCAGCGGCTTGAGGTCGCTCGCGCCCTCGAAGTAACCGGTCTGCTGCCACAGCACCATATTGGCGGTGAAACTGACCGAGCCCAGTACCTGCAGCGAGAAGTCATGTAGCTCCTGGCGATTGAGGAACCAGGGGGCCAGCAAGGCGGTGAGTAGGATCGTCAGATAGGCGGCCGGCAGCAGACGCTTGGCTCGCCGCAGATAGAAGTCCGCCAGCCGGAAGTCACCGCGCTGAATGCCCGTAGCAACCAGCGTCGTGATCAGATAGCCAGAGATCACGAAGAAGATGTCGACACCCAGATAGCCGGCGTCCACGCCGCCGATCTGTACGTGGTACAGCAGCACCACCAGCACGGCCAAGCCGCGCAATGCCTGGATGTCGTTGCGTAGGACCTGCATGGCGATCAGAGGCCTTCTGTCTCCAGAATGGTCTGCAGGTGGCTCCTGAAGCTGGCAAAGGTGTGGTTCTTCATCATCTCCTCACGGCCGCGCCGGCCTTTCTCGAGCCTTTGCTTCGGGTCGGCGACGATGTTTCTGATCTGCTTATCGAACCGGCTGAGCGCTTCCTCGTCCAGCCCCTCGCCACGAACCTCGCCAGTGAAGTAGCCGAAGTTCGTCACCTCGAAGTCTGGGTCGTGGCAGGACACCACGCACTTGCCGTAAGAGAATGCCTCGAGAAAGCTGACCGGCTCGGCCTCGTGCACGCTGGTATTCAGCACGCCCCAGCAACTGCGCAGCAACCTGTCTTTGGCCGGGCCGTCGACATGGCCGAGCAGCTTCAGGTTCGGCAGGTGTTTGTAGCGCTCAATCCAAGGAGCCATCAGCTCGACGTTATGGGCCTGACCGGCGATCAGGAAGTCAATGTCCGGATGGCGTTTGGCCAGCTCGAACGCAATCCAGGGGCGCTTGACTGCGTCGAGTCGACCGAGATACAGGAGGCTGGGGTGTTCCGAGAACTCTATGTCGTCGACCTCCGGGATCTCAATCGGATTGGGCAGCCAGTAGGCGGATACCGGCTTCATCGCATAGGTACGCTCGGCACGGGGAAGCAGGGTCCGAGCCGTGGTGGCGAAAACGATCTTGCGCGGCAGCAGTTGCTGGAGCTCGAACAGGCGCTTGATCGATACGCTCTTCTCGCGCGCACGAGCGATCAACTGCTCGGATGACTGCAGCCCCTGGAAGTGCATTTCATCGGCAACCTCGGCGATCTTCTCCCACTCCTCCTGGTCGCGAGGATCATGGATCCAGATGATCAGCGGCGTCGCATTCAGCCCATAGCTCGGGACGGCGTAGCTAGGATACCAGTCGATGGAGATGAGCACGCGTGGCTTCAGGCCCGCGATCAGGTCGGCATAGGCATCGAGGGTCGCGATGGCGGGTCGGGGCTCATCAGGGCGCAGCACGACGCTGGTCTGGTGGTAGGTCCTCACCTCAGGGACGGTAACCAGGTCGGAGACCTTGGGGTAGGCCAGCACGACCCGGGTGTCGTCTCCTGCCTTACCGTTGTAGTGGTCAGCGATGTTCTTGACCGTTTTGCCAAAGCCACCATAGCCGCGCAAATCTGGATGGAAGAACTCCTCGCACAGGAAGACAAGGTGCCGAGGCTGATCTTCGGTGGCTTCGGCCTGGCGCTGGTGGCGTGACTGTGCCCAGTCACGCATCGCCTGCTCCTTTTGCCGGTCCCAGCGCCAGTTCTTCAGTCTCTTGATCAGTTGCCGCATGTGGAGCGTGCTTTCATGTGTTGCCCTGAGGCCCCGCGTTCGCCTGGGCCTCGAGGTGAGTTAATGCGATGAGATTTGCTGGCTCCAAACGCCGATGAGCTGCTGCGTGCACTTGGCGCGATCAAAGCCCGCCAGCACGGTCGCCCGCCCGCCCAGTCGCAAGCGCTGCGCCATGGCTGGATCGGCCTGCAGTGTGGCTATCGCCTCAGCCAGCGCGACCGCATCTCCGGCCTCGACGAGCAGGCCACTGACGCCATGATCGATCAGCTCCGGAATGCCGGTGATACGGCTGGCGATGCTGACCGTGCCCATGGCCATCGCCTCGATGCAAGCGACCGGCAACCCCTCGGCCCGCGAAGGCAGCACGAATAGATCAGCGCGCTGATGCAGCTGTCTGATCACCTGCTCGGGCTGCACGCCGTGAAAGGTGATGAAGCCCGCCAGGCCCAGCTGATCAGCGAGTGCTTTCAGTGCCTGCTCCAGCTCGCCGCCACCGACGATGTCCAGATGCAGCTGCAGCCCCTGCTGCCGCAGTCGGGCAAGCGCGTGCAGCAGCAGATCCTGCCCCTTCTCTGGCGCCAGCCGGCCCACATTGAGTAGGCGCAGCGGCGCACCTGCGGGCGGCGCCGAGCGCGCGAAAAGAGCGAAGCGCTCGACGTCGACACCGCAGTGGACGACGCTGATCTTGGCCTGCGGCAGGCCGTAGCGCTGAACCATATAGCGGCGGTTGTACTCGCTGATGGTCACAATGGCGTCGGCCTTCCGGTAGAGCTCACTGGCGCCGTCGTAACCAAGCGGATCCTCGCGAAGGTCGTAGCCGTGGGTGGTGACGCCGAAGGGGATGCCGCTCCAAGCCGAGATGCAGGCCGCGTACTGGAAGTTCACATCGGCGAAGTGCGCGTGCAAGAACTGCACACCTTGTTGCCGGCTCCACCATGCAGGTCCGAGCGCCTGGAAGTAGCACCATCGGTTGGGGTGGCGCAGTGCTTGGCCGAGCGTTCGCAACGTTCTGATGGGGGCGACAGTCATCCACCGACAGAGGTTCTTGACCGCCGAAAAGGCGCTTGCGGCGGGCACGAGCAGACGTGGCGCCATTTGGAGCAAGGTTTGCGCCGCTGGATGCACGACGGCCGCGCTACCGTCCTTTAAATGAATGATGCAGGGCTGGATACCCGCACGTATCAATGATGCGGCTTCTTCAGCGATAAATGTCTCGCTCGGCTCCGGGAAAGAGCGAATGACATAGGCGACGGACTTGAGCATATATAGCTGGCGATTGGGTATGAGCATCATGCCGCGCGGGCAACAGCGCGACCGCCATCCCCAGGATGGACGAAGTCATCGGAGCAGCGCCGGATGATGACGGGGAGGTGTAGGTCATAGGCGCGGGTCACAACGCAATACCCTCCAGATCGCATATTCGACGCAGCGCACCCAGGAAGGCACCATGTGAGTGTTCCTGCATGATGAAGGCGCGCGCAGCCGAGCCTCTCGCATGAGCCTGGGCCTGGTCATCGAGCAATGTGCGTACCGCCTGATCCAGGCGTTGTTGCGAGGCTGGGTCCAGCCCGTCGCCGAGCAGCGGACCGCCGAAGATGCCAAAGCGCCGCACCTCCTCGTCTTCAGCATGGCAGGCGATGACCGGCTTGCCGTAAGAAAAGGCTTCCATGAAGCTGATCGGCTCGGTTTCGTGCACACTGGTATTGAGCAAGGCCCAGCAGCTGCGCAGCAAGCTGTCCTTCTCGGCACCTTCCACGTGCCCCAGCAGCTTCAGGTTTGGCAGCGAGCCATAGCGTGACAGCCACGGGGCCAGCAGCTCTGGCTGGTGCGCCTGGCCGGCCACCAGAACATCCAATTCCGGATGGCGAGCCGCCAGCGCGAACGCGATCCAGGGTCGTTTCACTGGGTCCAGTCGACCGAGGAAGAGCAGGCTTGGGCGCGCGCTGCGGTGGGAATCGATGTCGTCGAGTTGTGGCGTCGCAACCGGTGTAGGCAGATGGTGCGCCTGCAGGTCTGGCAGACCGTAGGTGTTGGCCGCGCGGGGCACGATCCAAGGCGCCTTGGCGCAGAACACGACCTTGCGGCCGGTCCGACGTGACTCGGCCAGCAAGCGGCGCATTGCATGGCGCTTCTGCTCCGCCAGGGCCAAGAGTTCGCTTTGCCCGTTCAGTCTGCGGCTTTCCTTCTCGCCCGGCACACCGGCGATGCGTTGCCAGGCGGCCTCGTCGCGCGGGTCGCGAATCCAGATCAGCAGCGGCGTATGCGGCAAGGCCAGGACCACATTGAGGTAGGAGGGGTGCCAGTCGACGCTGAGCAGCACACGCGGACCCAGTTGAAGCAGCAGTTCGCGCTGCAGTCGCAGGTTCTGGATGACATCACCCTGCGAGGGCCGCAGCACCACCGGGGTGTCGTGGTAGTCACGGCGTTCGACCCGGGTGACTGTTGTCGAGGCCTGGGCCAGCGTAGCGGCGAAGCAGGCCCCCAACTCCGGTCGCTTGTTGAAATGCTGAGCCACACTGCTTGCTGCTTTGCCGAAGCCACCGAAGCCTCGCAGCTCGGCATGGAAGAATTCCTCCGTGACGAAGAGCGCGGTGCAGCCCGGGCTTGCGGACGGATCGGCGGCCAGCGAGCGGCTCCAGCGCAGCAGGTTTCGCCGCCGCATGACGACCCAGTAGTGCTGCTTCAAGCGCTCAAGCATGGTGGGCTCCCGGTTGTCAGCTCAGCATTCGCTTCAGAGGTGCTGGAAGCGGCAGGTATCCAAGGACCGGATGGTGCAGCGTGCGGGCGAGCAGCAGCCAGATGGCAGCACCCACTGGGACGGCAACAGTCAGACGCAGCAGCGGCAGCATTTCGACCCGGTGAAGCAGCAGACCCAACAATGCGAAGAACGCGGCGCAGCCAAGACCTAGCCAGACGCTGCGACTCATGCCGCGGAATAACTCGGCGCGCGTGCAGCCAAGCAACTGCGGCAGGGTGCGGGCATACAACGTCGGGCCGAGCAGCGAGCCGCTAGCAAAGGCCATGGCCACAGCCATCAAGCCATGCGGTGCCGCTAGCACAACGGCGCAGACATGCCAGACGGCGACGATCAAGGTAAGGCGCAGGCGCACCTTGATCTGCCCGATGGCTACCAGGGTGCTAGGCCCCAGCGTGGTGAAGTAGCCCAGCATGCTGCCGCAAGCCAGCACGGAGGCCACCGTTGCCGCGGCCAGCCACTGCGGTCCGAAGAGGGCAGCGATGATGTCGCTGGCGAACAGCGCCAGGAAACTGAGCATGGGCCAAGCCAGGCCGGAGATCAACACAGTGGTCTCGGCATAGCGCTTCGGGATTGAACGGCCTTCGCGCCGGTCTTCCGACATCAGCGGTGTGCTGACGCGTAGGATGGCTGCGGTGAAGTTGTTGTAGAAGAGATCGAGCAGGCCTAGCGAGCGACTGAACAGACCGACGGCGGCAAAGCCCTGGTAGCGGGCGATTAGGAACTCATGCACGTTGCGCGAGAGGGTTTCGATGACCCTCGTCAACGCAAAGGTACCGCCATACTTGAAGATGCGTCTCGCCTGCAAGAGACTAGGCCAAATCAGCACCTGCTGCGGGCGCAAGAAGGTAGTGATGACGATCTGCAGGGCAATGCTGGCCACGGGCGCCCAGGCAAGGGCCATGGTGCCAAAGCCATGGTAAGCCAAGCTCACAGCGACCACGGCCTGCGCGGCGTTGCAGACGGTCTGGATGTAGAAGATGGTGCGGAAGTGCATTTCCCTCGACAGCACGGCAAAGGCGGGCGAAGCGAAAGGCAGCAACAGGAAATTCAGTGTCAGCACGCCCAGCACCTCGCGCACCACCGGCTCTCGGTAGTAAGCCGCCAGCGGGTCGCGGACGAGAAAAATCAGTGCGCCCACGCTCCATCCAATGACTAGGGCGACACCAAAGGCATTGCGAAGCTTTTCGTGATCCAGTTCCTTCTCCTGGATCAAGTACTCGCTGACCCCGAAGTCGCGCAGGATCCCGGCGATCGTTACCGCTGCCGCGCACAGGGAGAACACGCCAATCTGGGCCGGTGTTAGCAGGCGGGCCAAGATCATGGTGCTGGCCAGTGAAACAATCAGGCTGGCGTAGCGCTCGGCAAAAGACCAGAGCAGGGCGCCTCGGGCGGTCAGGCTCATGCCTTGCCGCCCATCAGCTTGGCGCGAAGAATGCTGAAGAGCTGCTTGAGCGCCGCCAGACTCAATGGGTTCTCGTGGTAGAACAGCCGCACCGTTTGCCAACGCACCGGCTTGCGGTGACGCAGGCGGTGAACCACATCCTGCAGCATGCCGCTCTGCAGCTCGGCCAAGCGCTGCCGCAAGCTGCGTTTGGTGTCCTCGGTACGCGCATGCTGTTCCAGCACTTTGCGACGGAAACGCGCCTCGTCGACGATGCGCATTGCAAGGCCGTCCGTACCCCAGCCGCTGCCGTACCACATATTGATGCCCTGGCCGCAGCGCACCTCGGGCTCGGTAGAGTAGACGAAGCGTGCACCGTGGCGTATCAAATCCATCCAGTACAGATAGTCACCGCCACCATGGCGATGCGCCAACGGAAAGCGGGCCTTCCCCAGCGCGTCGACCCGTATTACCAAGGATGGCATGAAGATGATGTTGGCCGTGGCGATCTGATGGACCATATCGCCCTGGTAGGCGCGCAGGCTGGGGTCATCGGCGACGCTAGGATGGTCCTCATGGCGGACGCGTTTAGCCTTGTCGAACTCGTTGGTCGAGTCGCCGAGGTGAAACAGATTGGCGAAATATGCGCTGTAACCCGCGTTCAGTGCCCGCACGGCCCGGGCCAGGTGGTCGCCGATCCATTCGTCATCGGAGTCCAGGTAGGCGACCAGATCAGTGTCGGGTTCCAGGCCTGCCAACGCGGTATTGCGGGCCTCGTTGGGACCGGCGTTGGCCTGGTGCAGCACCGTGATGCGCAGGCTTGCCGCTGGAGGATGGTCGCGCAGTTCTTGCACAGCCGGGCAGGGCGAGCCGTCGTCGACAACCAGCACATACAGGCTCTCAGATGGGTAGGCCTGCGCGGCGATCGAGGCCAGCGAGCGGGCAAGGACGCCGGTCTTACGCTGGAAGAACGGAATGATGACAGCGATCTTCGGGTGGGCCATCGGGTTCACTCCTTGTCGCCTGTCGGCGCATCGGCCAGAGCCGGCTGCCGGCGCGCTGCCAGGCGCTGACGGTGACGCGCCAGCTGGGCATGTACGGTGCCGACCAGCGGCCAGCGGTAGCAGGTGGCGTGGTAGATCGGCCGGGCCTTGTCGGTCCAGCGGGTGTGCCACTCCATGACTTTGCCGTAGAACTCAATGCGTCGGTGGCGGGCCTGCTCAAACAGCTGCTGGAACTGCTCCTGACGCATCAGCGTCGACGGCGACACGGTCCGGTAGCTTTCGTCATAGGCCGTCTTCAGGATCACGATGACGGGCCCGCTCTCGATGCACAGGTCCATCGACACGACCTTGTCGCCGAATCGATAGCGGTAGATGCGGCCGCGCCCTTGTGCGCAGAAGTTCTCGAGCATCTTGCGGTAGAAGCGGCCCTGGGCATTATCTGGATGAATGGCCGTGCCGTCGGCCGCCTTCCAGCCCGCACTCTCCAGCGCACCGTAGTCGGCGATGGCCTGGGCCACCGCTGCCGGTTCGCTGATGCACTCCAGCTGGGTTTGCAGCCCTTCGGCGGCCAGCTTGTTGCGCTGCTTCTTGCTGTTTTGGCGCAGGTTCTTGCCCCGCGACTCCCAATAGGCGTCGAAGCCACCGTCAACATCGACCCAGGCGGTCTCGATATAGTCCTGTGTCCTCAGGCTGGCGCTGTTGGCAGGGCGGGGTAGTAGCAGCGAATCAAGCTGAGGAAGGCCCAGACTCAAGGCATAGCCGGGCAGCGCGGACAGCAGGGCCTTAGCCTGTTGCTCCAGCGAATGCCCAGAGTCCTTGATCATCCAACTACCCAATGGCAGTTGCGACGGTTGGAAGACCTCCCACCGGCCTGCCCCACAGCGGCGCACGATCGCGCCGGCGCGCAACGATTTGCCATCGTCTTCTGCTTGCAGCGCGAGCAGGAGTTCCTGCTCAGCGCCGAACTCCTGCAGCAACGGGAGCAAAAAGGCCGACTCGAGAAAGACCGCGTGCCCGAGCGACTGTGTCAGTTGATCCCAGCGGGCGGCATGCCTCGGGAAATCGGCGATCGGATGAAGAGTCCAGCTCATGGCTTTGATGTGTTCGGGATGAGGCTGCGGGACGAACCTGCAGCGGCGGTCATTTCGTTCAGGAGTCCGGCCAAGGTCGCGGTCCGTGCCTCACGCGAGGCCGCACCGACCAGGCTGTCGTTGATCATGGGCGAAGCGCCACTGTGCAGGTCCGCGACCAGTGCCAGCAAGGCCTCGGCAATCTGCTCCGAAGGGGCTTCCAGCGCGCATATCGGGCCCACCGCGGCGGTGCGCAGGATGCCGGCGGTGTCGCCCTGAGGGTCGGTCAATCCCAGAATCGCTTTGCGCGCACGCAGGTATTCGTAGACCTTGGCCGGCACCTGATCATTGCAGTCGGCCGACTGCAGGGCCAGCAAGGCGTCAGCAGCCAGCATTTCCGTCAGGGCTTCGACATAGGGCAAAGGCGGCAGGATCTCAACCATGAAGCCCAAGCCGTAGCGCTCGGCCAGATCGGCCAGCCAGCGATCATGAACCGGCGCACGAAAGCGCAGCCGCAGCGTCTCTGGTCGGATGGCACCGACGCTCAGCAGGCGCTGCAGTGCCTCGAACAGCCCGCTTGGATTGCGCCATTGGGGATAGACGATGCCGCTGTGCAGCAGGGTCAGGCTACCGGGATTCAATGCGGCGCCGTGCGGCAGATCCGATGCACGCTGGAAGGTGTCTTCGTCATATCCGTTCTCGATCACCCGGATTCGCTCAGCCTGCCTCGGGTAGCGCTGTCGGTACAAGCGGGCTGCGCCTGGCGTTGAGAAGACCGCCCGGGAGGCCTGCGAAAACACCTTCTTCTCGACGCTCAAGAAGCTCTGCCAGGTCCTGGCATCGGCTGGGTAGCCGTCGTGGGCCATCGGATCGCGGAAGTCGGCTACCCAGGGCAGGCCGCTCAGTCGCGCCAAGCTGTAGCCTAGTAGATGGGCGCTCGCTATCGGGTATGTGCTCCAGATCGCGGCCGGTCGATGGCGTCGGATCATCGCCATGCCGGCAGGCACCGCGCCGAGCAGCCAGCTCAGCCAGCGGTCCGGCCGCGCCAGCCAGCCGGGGTAACGCCCGGCGATGGCCAGGTGGCGGCTGGCATCCAGTGCAAAGGCCCGCACCACTTCGAGATTGGCCGGGAGCTCGGTAAGTAGATCAGTACCCGTGTGTTCATAGGCCCGCGTATTGACGCTCAGCACAGCAGGCTGCCAGCCGTGGCGGGGCAGCTGCTGGGCAAAGCGCAGGCTGCGCTGGATGCCGCTGCTACCCGCCAGCGGCGGGAAGTGGTAAGCAATCATCAGAAGCCGCTTCATCACGCCGGCTTGTCCGTGGCGTAAAGCTCGATCACGGTAGCTGCAATGGCCCGGACCTCTTCATCGCTGAGGTCTTGATGACAGGCCAGTTGCAACACATGGTGGGCCCAGGTTGGTCCGACATCGGCGTCAATCGTCGGCAGGCCCGGCCACAGACGGTCCCAGCGCGATACTGGGATGCCCATTTGGCGCAGCTTGGCATAGCCTGGGTCGGGGTGATCGACCCAAAGAGGAAAGACATAGGGCGCGGCGCCGTCGGGCAGGTCGGTGTGCAGCGGTCGCAGACCTTGATGGCCGCCGAGCAGTCGTATCAGGTGGGCGAAGTGATGACGGCGGCGCTCGACAATACGTGCCCTCGGTGTGCTGCGGGTCACCCAGGCCGAGGCCCAGGTCAGCGCGCGATGCGACAGCAGCGGGTCCAGCGTGAAACCGTCCGCAGCGGGCGCAACTTCGCCTGCGGGTGTCGGGATCACGAGCGGCGCTCTGCTGCGGCGCTTCACCAGATGCCGCAGGGAGAATACGCCCAGCAACAGTGAATTCAGCCCGGTCAGGCGGCCGTGACTAGCCGCCACATGGACGATGTCAGCGGCGGCCTTGATCTGCTGCAGCAGTGAGGGCTGCTGTAGCATCAGCTTGAGGTCATTGCTGATGTTGACCTGCAGGCAGCCGCCTTCGGGTACGGGCAGGAACTTGGTCAGGCTGCCGATGGCGATATCACCCCAGCGTCCGACGGGCCGGCTACCGCTAACGCCGAACAGCGCATGGGCACAGTCTTCGATCAGCGCGATACCGTGCTGGTCGCACCAGCGACGCAAGGCCTGCATCGGCTGAGGCAGGCCAAAGTAATGGGCCGCGAGCAGAGCCCGAACGCCTTCCAACGGCTGGCTTTCCAGCCACTCGATCTGCGCGCCGCCATGGGCGCCAATCGGGTAGAAAACCGGCTCGACGTTCAGCGCCACTATGGGGGCGATCATCGTCGGGCAGTGGTAGGTAGGCACCAGAACCTTGTCGCCCGGCTTCAGGCCCAGCAGTTCGACGGCCAGCAGGATAGACGCACGGCCGCTGGTGCTCAAACGCAGTCCCGGCTGTTCGAGCAGGCATGGCAGTGGAGCCCGCCGCTGGCCCGAGAACGACTGCCAGCTCAGCACTGGCAGGCGCGGGATGGGCCGGGCGGGTGCTCCGGTCGACGCGTGCGAACTCAGCACGCCGGGCGCGGAAATGCTCATTGTCCCGCTCCACTGGCCGTTGGCGCACTGGCAGCAGCAGCGGCAGCCGGGTCGCGCCAATGACCGGCTGCAATCAGGCGGTCCTTCAGTTCGGTGCGCAGCATGCCCAGCTCGCTAGCACGGTGGGCCTGCGCCAGTGCCCGGTCGAAGATCTGCATATCGGCATAGATCATGCCGATGTTGTAGTGGCTGAAGGGATTGTCCTTGGCCAGTTGCGTGGCGGCTTCGAGCTGTTTGATAGCATCGTCGCGTCGGCCCTTGCTGCCCAAGTAGTTGGCATAAAGCATGCGAACAATGCCGTCATCGGCTTGGAACCGGATCGCACGCTCGAACCAGCAATCGACGCTGTAGCGCGCACCTCTGGGCTGGTCGATCTTCTGCTTTTCGGCCAGGCGCGTCATGGCCAGCAGCGCGCGATGGTGGTTCGGAAATGCGCGCAGCGTGTAATCCAGCTCGGGTCCGACCTCGCTGCCGGGCGTACGGCCTCTGATCAGGGCCTCCATCTCGGGCCGGAAATGCGCGCTCTCGACCAGGAACAGTGGATTGGTCGTGCTCCTCTTCGCGTCCGGATTGCCCGCTTCCTTCCTATAGTCATGCGGGCCGAAGGCATTGGCCAAATCGCCGCACAGCGTGGCGGTTTGAGCCCCGGCAGCCAGGCTGATACTGGTGCCGCATAGCACACTCAGTAGCTGCAGGGCGAAGCGTCGATTTCCGTTCATGATGGCCTTCTCCTAGCGTGCTCTGTCAGGGCATGGCTGCTCAGCCAGTCGAGGCAGATCTGCTCGAGCTGCCGGCGATGTGCGTTCTCCGAGAAAGTGTGGTCGGCCAGGGGCAGATCCTCTCGGGTGATGTTCGGGCCGTTCAGCACGCCCGCCCAGGCGGGCGCTGTTGCAGCCGTGTCGATGAATTCCTTGGCGGTTAGGTCCTGACCGCTGAGCAGCAGCAGCACCGGGCCATCGAAGCTCTTCCAGGCCTGGGCCATGGCATTGGGAAATGACAACCGTTCCTGTCTGTCTGTCGGGGCCGGCGCCGTCCTTGCTTGTCGCAGATTCGCAAGCAGTCCGCGAACCGCCTGTGTCGCGACACCGCCACGCAGCAGCTTCAGCCAAAAGCTGCGCTGCATCAGCCGCTCGCGGTAGTAGTGCTTCACCCGCGCCCGTGCCAGGGTTTCGACTGAGCGCACCCACGGATTGACCAAGCACAGCCCGTGCACGTCGGTCCGCACTGCCCGCGAGCGCAGATACAAGAGGATGGCCGAGGCACCGTCACACAGCCCCCACAGCACGATCCGTTGTATCGCCGGCGAATGGGCGCGCAAGGCCACGATCGCAGCGTCAATGTCCGCCTCGACCCCCTCGAAGTCCCTCGCCTCACCGCTGCTGTCACCCATCCCTCGGTAATCGAAACGTAGGCAGGCATGCCCCTGCGCGGCCAAAGCACGGGCCAGCAACACGAACTGACGGTGGCTGCCGGCCCGGTACTGAGGGCCGCCAACGACGATGAGTACGCCGACGCCGGAGCTCGCCACGGGCGCCGCCGGGCTGCTGACAACGCCCAGCAGCGCGTCGCCGGCGCAGCTGAAATGCAGAGCTTGTTCTCGCACGCTCATGGTGGTGTCGCGGTCGGTTGCGGCAGGGACTGCCCGAGCATTGCGGTCGCTGCCTCAATGAGCTGCGGGGCGATCTCGATCTCGCTGGTCTGCCAGAACGCTGGGCCGAGCACGCAGCGCGCGTCGATCCGATAGCCCGCTTGCTGCCAGCGCGCCAGGGTCTGAGACGCGACCGGCGTCAGCTCGGCACCGAGCTGGCCGCTAAGTTCCAGCCAGGCCAGACGGGGGGCGCCATCGCACCAAGTCGGCGGCAGCATCGTTGCCGCCTCCAGGCCCTGGGCCAGAGCGCCAGACAGGCGGTAACCGGCGATCTCCACCGTTTCGCCGGCGGCCAGCGATTGGCGCAGTGCCGTCATTAAGCCTTTGTTGTCGCCGTCCATCAGCCCAGCGGCCAGCTTGAGCCGCAGAAACTGCTGTAGCAGCACCTTGCCGCTCGCCGGAGCCTGCATCAGCAGCAAATCGGCCGGTTCACTCAGGCGACGAGCCAGTTCAACTGCGAGCAGGCTACCGGCCCGCAGGCCCCACAAGCAAAGCGGCGTTGAAGGGTCAGCCTGAAGGCGCAGCCATTCGATGCCGGCCAAGCCATCATCGATCCAAGCCTGCCAACTGGCGTCGCCGAAATCGCCCGAGCTATCTCCGCAGCCCAGCAGGTCGATCTGCAGCACATCAAATCCGGCGGCTGCAAAGGCCCGGGCCTGCAGCGCACTCATCCGCCGCGTCTTGTTGAGCTCTTCAGCGAAGGGATGCAGATGCAGGATCTGCCCGCGCGCGCGGCCGCCCTGGGCCGGGTAGTAGATGCAAAAGCGCTGGCCGCCGTCCCCGGGGCGATCGATGTAGAAGGCTTGCATCTTGGCGAGGGCTGCGGACGCGGCGCCGGCGTTCAGCTCGCCAGCTTGCCCGCGACGAAATCCGCCAGCGAGCCTACGCTGGCAAAGGTGGCACCGTCGATCTCATCGTCGTCTACCGTGAGGCCCAATTGCTCTTCCAGCGCGGTGATCAGGCTGACCACGGCCATTGAGTCGAGCTCCGGGATGGCGCCGAGCAGGGCGGTATCGCGGTCAAAGCCGGCGCTGCGGCCGTTCAGGCTCAGGACCTCGTCAAGAATGCGCAGAACTTGCTTTTCGGCGTCCATGTTTTTTCTGTAATTTTCCGAGGGCGAAGCTGCCCACAACAGCGGCGCATCTTAACTGGGCGCCCGCGACGATCTGTGGCCTGCTGCCCCCTTATCCTGAGGGGCACACCCACAATATGTCACGCAGGTTTCGCGTACGCTCCACGGGGCACGCGATCGTGCAGCCTGTAGGATGCCAAAGTGGCTGCGGCGAACACCTGCCGAGGCGGCGTGTCCCCTATTTCAATGAGTTCCATGACAGCTGAACACGTGGATTTTTCTGGCGACAGTGTGCTCTTGCATGAGTTGCCCCTGCGCAGTGCGCTGCGCTCGCCCGCAGCGCCGGCCCTGAGTCTGGCGGACCGCCAGCTCTCCTACGGCGAGCTGGCGCAGCAGGTTCAGGCGCTGGCCTCCGGCTTGCGTGCCCTGGACCTGCGGCGCGGCGAGCGTGTTGCGATCTATCTGGAAAAGCGCTTCGAGACCGTGATCGCCAGCTTTGGCGCGCCGGCCGCCGGTGGCGTTTTCGTGCCGCTGAACCCACTGCTCAAGCCCGAGCAGGTCGGCTTTATCCTGCGCGACTGCGAGGTGCGGGTGCTGATCACCTCGCCTGAGCGCTTTGCGCTGCTGCGCGAGACGCTGCCGGGATGTCCGGGGCTGCGTCATGTCGTGCTGACCGAGGCGCCGAATGCTGGCGCTGCGGATGGCACAGGTCTGCCGTTGCACCGTTTCGCCGATCTGCTGGACGCGCCTGCGCAGGCCGGCCACCGCGTGATCGACAGCGATATGGCCGCCATCCTCTATACGTCGGGCTCCACCGGCCGGCCCAAAGGCGTGGTGCTGTCGCATCGCAATATGGTGGCCGGCGCCAAGAGCGTGGCTTCCTATCTGGAGAATCGGCCCCAGGACAGCCTCCTGGCCGCATTGCCGCTGTCCTTTGATGCCGGCTTCAGCCAGCTGACAACGGCCTTCCATGTCGGTGCGCGTGTAGTTTTGCTGAACTATCTGCTGCCGCGTGATGTGCTCAAAGCTATGGAGCGCGAGCGCATCACCGGGCTGACCGCCGTGCCGCCGCTCTACATCCAGCTGTCCCAGCTGGAGTGGCCGGCGGCGATTGACCAGCAGCTGCGCTACTTCGCGAACACTGGCGGGCGCATGCCGCGCGAGACCCTGCAGCTCCTGCGCCAGCGCGTCCCCTCGGCCAAGCCCTTCCTGATGTATGGCCTGACTGAGGCCTTCCGCTCGACCTATCTGCCGCCCGATCAGGTCGATCTGCGGCCCGACTCGATCGGCAAGGCGATTCCGAACGCCGAGATCCTGGTGCTGCGCGAGGATGGCAGCGAATGCGCGGCCGAGGAGCCGGGCGAGCTGGTGCATCGCGGTGCGTTGGTGGGGCTGGGCTACTGGAACGATGCAGAGAAGACAGCCGAGCGCTACAAGCCGCTGCCGGTCGGAGCCGGTGCCCGCGAGGCCGGACTGCAGTTACCCGAGTTTGCCGTGTTCTCAGGCGACACGGTGCGTCGCGATGCCGAGGGCTACCTCTACTTCATCGGACGGCGCGACGAGATGATGAAGACCTCGGGCTACCGGGTCAGCCCGACCGAGGTGGAGGAGGTGCTGTATGCAACCCAGCTCGTCGGCGAATGCGTGGCCTTCGGCGTCGACCATGCGGCTCTGGGCCAGGCCATCCAGGTGATCGCAACACCGCCCGCCGGCAGCCAGGCGCTGGACCTGGCCGCGCTGCAGGCCGAGTGCAAGAAGCGCATGCCAGCCTATATGGTGCCGGCTGGTATCGAAGTCCAGGCCGGCCCGCTGCCGCGCAACCCGAACGGCAAGATCGACCGCAAGCTGCTGTCGACTGCCTGGGTGGAGAAGAATCTATGAGTGACAGTCCCGTAAAGAAGCCGCCGCAGCATGCGGCGATGGATCAGTTTGCGCTGCAGGGCGGCGAGCTGGTCGTCGGCGGCAAGCGGCTCTCGCTGCTGGCCGAGCAGGTCGGCCAGACGCCGTTTTACGCGTATGACCGGCGCTTGCTGCGCGAGCGCGTGGCAAGCCTGCGCGCCGCGCTGCCTGCCGCTATCAAGCTGCACTACGCGATGAAGGCCAACCCGATGCCGGCCGTCGTCTCGCTCATGGCCGGCCTGGTGGACGGCATCGACGTGGCCTCGGCGGGCGAGCTGAAGGTGGCGCTGGATGCCGGGGCCGACCCGGCCGAGATCAGCTTTGCCGGACCGGCCAAGCGCGATATCGAGCTGCGCCAGGCGGTGGCCGCCGGTGTGCTGGTCAATGTGGAGAGCCTGCGCGAGCTGCCAGTACTGGCGGGTGCGGCGGCCGAGCTGGGCGTGCCGGCACGGGTGGCGATACGCGTCAACCCAGATTTCGAGCTGAAGGGCTCGGGCATGAAGATGAGTGGCGGCCCCAAGCAATTCGGCATCGATGCCGAGCTGGTGCCAACCGCGCTGGCCGAGGTGGAGCGCATGGGCTTGGCGTTTGAGGGGTTTCATCTGTTCGCCGGCTCGCAGAACCTCAAGCCCGAGGCTATTTGCGAGGCTCAGCAGAAGTGCTACGAGCTGGCGCTGCGCCTGGCGGCCGATGCGCCCGGCCCGGTCAAGTTCCTGAACCTCGGTGGCGGCTTCGGCATCCCCTACTTCCCCGGTGAGCAGGCGCTGGACCTGGCGCCCATCGGCGCCAATCTGCAGGCCATTGCCGAGCGAGCGGTCCGCGAGATGCCCCAGGCGGAACTGGTGATCGAGCTGGGTCGCTATTTGGTAGGCGAGGCAGGGGTTTACGTGACGCGCATTGTCGACCGCAAGGTCTCGCGCGGCCAGGTCTACCTGCTCTGTGATGGCGGCCTGCACCACCACCTGTCAGCCTCAGGCAATTTCGGCCAGGTGATACGCAAGAACTATCCGGCGATGATCAGCCAGACACGCGCTGAGGCTGCGGTCGAGAGCGCCTCAGTGGTGGGGCCGCTGTGCACGCCACTGGATCTGTTGGCCGACAAGATGGAGCTGGCGGCGGCCCAGCCTGGAGATATGGCCGTCGTCTTTCAGTCCGGGGCCTATGGCGCCAGCGCCAGTCCGCAGGGATTTCTGGGCCATCCGGCGGTGGTCGAGGTGCTGGTCGGCTGACCGCAGCTCAGTGCGCCAGCTCGTACAAGGCGGAGCCATCGCCCTGATTCCGGACCAGGCGCACGGACGGCGTGCGCGGCAGGTGCTGGATGCCGCTGGCGCTTGAGCTGAAGCGCAGTTGGATGCCCGGTACCGGCAGGATGCGCCAGTTGCCGTCGGCAGATGGGTTGAAGCGCTTGACCGTGGTCAGGTACTGCGCCAGCGCTTCGCGGTTCTCATCAGGCGCGTCGATCACGATGCGCTCGGCGCTCAGGCCCGGGAAACCGCCACCGCCATTGGCACGGTAGTTGTTGGTGACGACCAGGAACTCGGCCGCCGCGTCAATCGGCTTGCCTTGGTAGCGCAGATTGACGATGCGATGGCCCTGGGCGGTGCTGCGTTTTCCCTCAACATCGTAGCGGGCGGGCTGGCTGACATCGATCTCGTAGCTGACGCCTTCGATCATGTCGAAGTTGTAGGAGCGAAAGCCCGGCTCGATCAGGGCCTGCTCGGCCGGCCCCTTGGGGTCGATCTGCCGGAACTGGCCGGCTGACATCTCCAGCCACTCACGCAGCTCGGCGCCGGTAATCTTCACCGCCTTGATGGTGTTGGGGTAGACGTAGAGATCGGCCACATGCTTGATCGCCACCGGGCCGGCCGGGATGTCGGTGTAGTTGCTCCAGCCCTGGCGCCCGCCTGCCTTGAAAGGGGCGGCGGCCGAGAGTAACGGCAGTTTTTCATAGGCCGTGCCGCGCACCGCGCGCGCCACATAGGCCAGCTGTGCCTGGGCGACGACTTGGACCGAAGGGTCGTCTGCCACCTGGGCGAAGTAGCTGTGGATGGGCGCCTCGGTGATTGCCACCTGGCCGCGCACATAGTCCAGCGTCTGCTGGTGTTCTACGGCAATCGTCTGTGCCACCAGCGGATCGGCCTCTACCAGCGCACGCCGGTTGCTGCGTTGGTAGATCGCACGGATCTCGGCGCGGCTGTCGACCACCTTCCAGGCGCCGCTGCTGTTGTCCAGCTTCAGATCGATCACGCCTAGATGATCGCCCCAGCGGCCCGGCATCACGCTGGGCACGCCGTGGATGCTGCCGCGCGCCAAATCTACGCCGGGGTAGCCGGCGAAGGCGGGGCTGGGGAACTCAGCATGGGCATGGCCCAGCAGCAAGGTGTCAACCCCTGGAACCTGGGCCAGCTGGGCTGCTACGTTCTCTGCGAATTTGGGCTGCTCGGTCTTCTCGAAGCCGCTGTGCGCGATCGCCACCACCAGCTCGGCACCGGCCGCGCGCATCTCGGGCAGATAGCGCCGGGCCGCCTCGATGATGTCCAGCGCCCGGACCCGGCCTTCCAGATGCTGGCGATCCCATTGCATGATCTGTGGCGGGACAAAGCCGATCACGCCGATCTTCAGCGCATGGCTCTGACCGGCCTCGTCGACGAGCGTGCGCTGCAGGATCACATAGGGCTTAAAGGCCGGCTTGCCGCTGCCGGCCTCGACCACGTTGGCGCTGACATAAGGGAATTGCGCGCCGGCGATGGCCTGGCGGAGAAAGGGCAGACCGTAGTTGAACTCGTGGTTGCCGATATTGGCGGCATCGACACCCAGCAGGTTCAGTACTTTGTACGCGGGATGCACAGCGTCCTTGGCCAGCGGCTTGACGCGCGCCACCACATCGCCCAGCGGACTGCCTTGCAGCAGATCACCATTGTCGAAGAGCAAGCTGTTCTTGGCCTCGGCCCGAGCCGCCTTGATCAGGCTGACCGTCTTGGCTAGGCCGTATTCATCGGTGCTTCGGTCCTGGTAGTAGTCGTAGTTCAGTAGATTCATGTGCACATCGCTGGTCTGCAGGATGCGCAGCTTCAGCTCGACGGCTTGGGCGCCGCTGGCAAGGAACATCAGGGCCAGGACGAGGGCACGGATCGAATTCATCGGGATGGGCGAAGGCAGGGGAGGGACCTGGCATGCTAGCAGGCTGGTCTTGACGTATCAGGGCAGAAACAGCTCGAACACCGCGCCACCGTCCGCATGGTTGCGCAGTACGCTGCGGCCGCTGCGGCCCTTGTTGCGATGGGCCTTGGCGACCTCGTCGCAGACCAGGCGGCCCAGACCCGTCGAGTTATGGGCTGGCGTGGCCTGCAGGCCTGGGCCGTCGTCGCTCACTGAAAAGCACAGCTGGCCGTCCTCGACCCGCAGACCCAGCACGATGCGGCTGCGTGCGAAGCGCAGCGCGTTGTAGAGCGCCGAGTCGAGCGCGAGCCGCACCAGGTGCTGGTCGAAGAACCAGAAGGCCGGCACCGCAGCAGCTATCTCCAGCTGCAGTTGTAGCCCGCCGTGTATCAGCATCTGTGCCTCGGAATGCATGTCCTGCAGCATCGCCTCAGGAACCTCCTCGGCCGCGGCGGCGCGCAGACCGCCTGCCTCGCTTGCCTGCTGGGCGGTCAGGAACTCGACGAGTTTGCGGGTCAGCACGTGGGCCTGCTCATGGGCCTGGCGCGCATGCGAATGGGCCTGGGCCGGCAAATCCAGCCGGCCGAGTTTGGTCAATTCGTCGCTGAGGATGGCCAGGCGGTTCTTCAGGTCGTGCAGCACCGCCGCGTTGAGGTAGCGATCCAGCATGGCTCAGACAGCGCCGGCGCGCTCACGATAGAACTTGCGGGCGGCCGCCACGCGGTCGTGATTCGGATGGCTGTGCTCCAGCCGGGCCAGCAGCTCGGCGGCGCGCGCGCGGTGCTGCTCGCGCGAGTCCGCGGTCTGACGCCCCATGGCGATCAGGTGCAGGCTGCACAACTCGATCAGCACATTGAAGTTCTGCGGCGACAGCACCAGCGCTTGCTCGCCGAGCTCCAATGCGCCCGCCACATCACCGCTGCGCTTGGCCTGCTGCAGCGAGTTCATGGCCTGCGCCATCTCGCGGCCGACTTGCTCGACCAGGGCCCGGCACTCGGCCTCGGCCGGCGTGCCCTCGGCGGCGCGTAGCGCACTGGCCAGCAGCAAGGGGCGGTCGCTGTGGTTGCGCGCCAGCTCGGTGATCAGCTGCTGGCCCAGCGCTGTATGGCCGGTAGCCAGCGCGCTCTTTGCAATCAGCAGCTTGTGCTGCTCGTCCAGCGGCGTTTTGGCCATGCATCGCTCGACCTCCAGCATCAGCGCGGTCGCGGCAGCAGCATTGCCTAAGCGCTGCTGGGCCTGGGCGCTGAGCGCCTTGGCCAGCAGACCCGCGTCGGGCGCGTCGGCAAACTTCTTCGCCAGCTCGCCGGCCAGGCCCAGCGCGCGCAAGGCGTCTCCTTTGTCCAGCAGGGCCTGGGTCAGCAGCAACTGGGCCTGCGGCGTCGGTTGAACCGCGTGCTTGTTCTTCGCAGTGGCCTGCTCCAGAGCTTTCAGCGCCGTTTCGGTCTCGCCTGCGCCCAGGGCTAGGCTTCCCAGGCGCAGCTTGCGCTTGGCGTTCGGCACCAGATCGGCGACGGTCTGGGCGATTCCCATCGCCGCCTGTGCGTCGCCCTGGTCTTCGGCCATCTCCAGCAGCACGTCATAGGCGCTGGCGTAGGCCGGTTGGTCGCGTGTAAGCTGCTCCAAAGCGGCACGGGCCTGGTCCGTCTTGCCCTGCGCACGCAGGGCCTGGGCCTGACCCAGCTGGGCCCAGGACAGTTCGGAGTTCAGCTGCAGCGCCTGCGCGTAGCAGGCGCGGGCGTCCTCGAAGCGGGCCAGCCGCATCAGCGCCTGGGCCTTCTGCTTCAGGCCCTCGACGCTGAGTGCGTCGCCGCGCCGGATGAAGCTCTCGGCGGCTTCCAGCACCTTGTCCCACTGCTGGGCCTCGACGGCCAGCAGCAAGGGCGCCAGCGTCTGCTTGCGAGTCGACAGTGCCTCGATATAGCGCGACAGCAGCTGGTCGGTGAAGGGCTTGACGATATAGCCGTCGGGCATGAAATCGCCGGCCGCCAGGATGTCGGTGCGCAAAGCATTGGCGGTGATGTAGATCCAAGGTGCGACCGGGCTCAACAGTTTGGCGCCGCGCGCGGCTTCCAGCAGCTGCTGGCCGTCCGGGCCTTCGCCAAGGTTGTAGTCGCTGAGCACCAGGTCGATGCTGTCGCCACGCATGGCTTTCAGCGCCTCGGCAGCATTGCCGGCCATCAGCACCGTACGGATGCCCAGTCGGTACAGCGACTCGCGGATGATCTGGCGCATCTGCTGCTGGTCGTCGACCACCAGTACCTTGTAGGCCGATGTCGGTTTGGGCTGAGCTGCACTCATGGCATCACTCCGGCGCGGTGGGCGTCATCGGATCGACTGTAAGTGAAAGCGCAGGCGCTTCATGCGACTTTGTACCGTGTCGGCTAAAAAGACAGCGGCCCGCCGACTTTGCGTCGGCGGGCCGCTGATCGATTCAGCCTGATTCAGACTCAGGCCGTCACGCCCTTGGCAGTTTCGGCGTACTCCTCGATCTGGTCGAAGTTCATGTACTTGTAGATCTTGCTACCGTCTGCATTGATCACGCCCATGTCCGCGTGGTACTCGGCCACCGTCGGGATGCGGCCCAGCTTGGAGGCGATCGCAGCCAACTCGGCCGAGGCCAGGTAGACGTTGCTGTTCTTGCCCAGGCGGTTGGGGAAGTTGCGTGTGGAGGTGGACACCACGGTGGCGCCTTCCTTGACCTGGGCCTGATTGCCCATGCACAGTGAGCAGCCCGGCATTTCCATGCGCGCACCGGCCGTTCCGAAAGTGCCGTAGTGGCCCTCCTTCGTCAGCTCTTGCGCGTCCATCTTGGTCGGCGGGGCGACCCACAGCTTCACCGGGATGTCGCGCTTGCCTTCCAGCAGCTTGGATGCGGCACGGAAGTGGCCGATATTGGTCATGCACGAACCGATGAAGACCTCGTCGATCTTGGTGCCGGCCACATCGCTGAGGAACTTGGCATCGTCCGGATCATTCGGGCAGCAAAGGATGGGCTCCTTGATATCGGCCAGGTCGATCTCGATGACGTGGGCGTACTCGGCGTCGGCGTCGGCCTTCATCAGCTTCGGGTCGGCCAGCCAGGCTTCGACGGCCTGGATTCGGCGCTGCAGGGTGCGAGCGTCGGCATAGCCGTCGGCGATCATGTTTTTCATCAGCACGATATTGCTGGTGAGGTACTCCTTGATCGGCTCTGGGTTCAGGTGCACGGTGCAGCCGGCGGCGCTGCGTTCGGCTGAGGCATCGCTCAGCTCGAAGGCTTGCTCCACCTTCAGGTCAGGCAGACCTTCAATTTCCAGGATGCGGCCCGAGAAGGCGTTGATCTTGCCGGCCTTGGCGACGGTCAGCAGGCCCTGCTTGATCGCGTACAGCGGGATCGCGTGGACCAGGTCGCGCAGTGTGATGCCCGGCTGCATCTGGCCCTTGAAGCGAACCAGCACCGACTCGGGCATGTCCAGCGGCATCACCCCAGTGGCGGCGCCGAAAGCCACCAGGCCGGAGCCGGCTGGGAAGGAAATGCCGATAGGGAAGCGGGTGTGCGAGTCGCCGCCGGTACCGACGGTGTCTGGCAGCAGCAGGCGGTTCAGCCAGCTGTGGATCACGCCGTCGCCGGGGCGCAGTGAGACGCCGCCTCGGTTGCTGATGAAGGCAGGCAGCTCGCGGTGGGTCTTGACGTCGACCGGCTTCGGATAGGCGGCGGTGTGGCAGAAGCTCTGCATCACCAGGTCAGCCGAGAAGCCCAGGCAGGCCAGGTCCTTCAGCTCGTCGCGGGTCATTGGGCCGGTGGTGTCCTGCGAGCCGACCGTGGTCATCTTGGGCTCGCAATAGGTGCCGGGGCGCACTCCCTGGCCTTCAGGCAGACCGACGGCGCGGCCGACCATCTTCTGCGCCAGCGTGAAGCCAGCCTTGGTGGCAGCCGGAGGCTGGGGCAGGCGGAAGCTGGTGGAGGCCGGCAGGCCCAGGAACTCGCGCGCCTTGGCGGTCAGCGAGCGGCCGATGATCAGGTTGATGCGTCCGCCGGCGCGCACTTCGTCGAACAGCACATCGCTCTTGAGCTGGAACTCGGCCGCGACCTTGCCGTCCTTCTCGATCTTGCCCTCGTAAGGGTAGATGTCGATCACATCGCCCATCTCGAAGGCCGAGACATCGACCTCGATCGGCAGCGCGCCGGAGTCTTCCTGCGTGTTGAAGAAGATTGGTGCGATCTTGCCACCCAGCGTGACGCCGCCGAAGCGCTTGTTCGGCACGAAGGGGATGTCCTGCCCGGTGGCCCAGATCACGCTGTTGGTGGCGCTCTTGCGCGAGGAACCGGTGCCGACCACATCGCCGACATAGGCCACCAGATGGCCCTTGCTCTTCAGGTCCTCGATGAACTTCATCGGGCCGCGCTTGCCGTCTTCCTCGGGCACGAAGGCCGCGCCGGGACGAGTGTTCTTCAGCATCGCCAGATAGTGCAGCGGGATGTCCGGGCGGCTCCAGGCGTCGGGAGCCGGCGACAGATCATCGGTATTGGTCTCGCCAGGCACCTTAAACACAGTCACTGTGATTTTCTTGGCGACTTCGGGACGCGAGGTGAACCATTCGGCCTCGGCCCAACTCTGCATCACTGCCTTGGCCTGCGCATTGCCGGCCTTGGCCTTCTCGGCGACATCGTTGAAGAAGTCGAACATCAGCAGTGTCTTCTTCAGACCGGTGGCGGCGACCTCGGCCACGGCAGCATCGTCCAGCAGTTCGATCAGCGGGTGGACGTTGTAGCCGCCGACCATGGTGCCCAGCAGTTCGGTGGCCTTGGCCTTGGAGATCAGGCCGACGGTCACATCGCCATGGGCCACGGCGGCCAGGAAGCTGGCCTTGACCTTGGCGGCGTCATCGACGCCCGGCGGCACGCGGTGGGTCAGCAGATCCAGCAGGAAATCGCCTTCGCCAGCAGGTGGCGCCTTGATCAGCTCGATCAGCTCGGCCACCTGCTTGGCGTCCAAAGGCAAAGGCGGGATGCCCAGCGCGGCGCGCTCGGCGGTGTGTTGGCGATAGGCTTGCAACATAGCTACTCCTGGGGGCTAGATGGGGTCAGCGGGCGGGTCAATGGGCGGCTCAGCGAACCTGGGGAACGATGAGCCTTAGGCCCTTGTAGTAATCGCGAAAAAATCCTTCGTCGCGGGTGATCAAGGCTTGGCACTGCAGCAGGGCATGGGCACCGATCAGGAAATCGGCCACCACCCGCTCGCGCTTGCCGCCACGGTCGCGGTAGCGGCGCTGCATATGGCCGGCGCGCACAGCGGCGGCCTGCTGGATGGGTTCGAAGCGGATGCCGAATTCATTGAGTGCGTCCATCACCGTCTCGCGCGTGTCGAGCAGGGTTTGGACCTCGGCCACGACAGCTTCGCTGATGACGACCTCGCCCTCGCTCAAGGCCTTGGCCAGCACCAGCGAGGATGCCTCACCGTACTCGGCATCGCCGGTCAGCACGTCGACCAGTACGGAGGAGTCAACGGCGATCATGCTTCGTCTTCGCTGGGCGCGGGATAGGGGTCGCCCGGGGCGCGGCCACGCAGCGCACGCATCGCGTCATTGGTGCTGGTGAAGCCTTCGGCCAGCTTGAAGCGTCCGCGCAGCTTGGCCAGCGCGTCATCGACGTTCTTGCTCAAGATGATGCGGCCGCCGTCAAGTTCGACCTTGAGTGTGGTGCCCTTGCTCAGGCCCAGCGCATCACGCACTGCCTTGGGCAGGGTGATCTGGCCGCGTTCGGCAACGGTGGCTTCCATGGCAGGGCTCCGGGTTGGGCGCCGGTATGGCGAGGAAAGTATGCATTGATTCTACATACTTTGGCCTCGCCCGGGAATCCCCGGGCGCCGGTAGGAGTCTGCCGGGCCGGCTTTAGCTGCCGCGCTTGGCGGGGCTGGGCGCGATCCCCAGGCTGCTGGCGTCGGCTTCGACCTCCAGGCCGGAGGCGGCGGCCGATGCGGCGGCAGCGGCGCGGGCAATCTTTGCGGCCTCGATGGCAGCGCGGTGCTCGGGGTGCAGGCACTCATCGACCAGGCGGCGGCCGATGTGGGTGTCCATCAGCATGGACTTGTTGGCGATCTGAATCATCAGGGTGCGGCCGGTCACGTCTTCCAGGCGCAGCGCGCCGGTCGAGGACAGTACCGGCTTCATCGTGAAGGTGTCCTTCTGCCACATCACGTCCAGATATCCCGGCTTGGTATTGCGGGTGATGCTGACCGATTGCTTGAACTCGCAGTCATAGGTGCCCAGATAGGCGCGCTCGGTGGCGGCCAACTGCTCCTCCGATGCGTCCGCCAGCGGCGGCGGGGGCGGCGGCACTGGCTTGACTGCAGGCTTCCCGCGCGGCTTGACCGGGGTCTTCTTTACTGCTTGTTTGGAAGCCGGTTTGGCGGCGGCAGGGGCGGCGGACTGGGCCATCACGGCACCAGCGCTCGCCAGGCTGATCAACAGGGTCAGGGTGGGGAAGATTTTCATGGTTATCTCTGGGTACGGCAGGGAAGGTTCGCGCTGCAATGTAGCCGCATCGGCGACCGGCTCGGGTGAGCGATTGTCACCGCCGTCGCAACGGCGCTGTCCCCTGCTTTACCCCAGTTGGGTGGCGTCGCCGAAATAGGCCTGCTCGACTTCAATTGGCAGGGTCTGGCCCGTGCGGTGAGCGCGCTCCAGTAACTGCCAGAAATAGCGGTAGCTGGCGCGGTCGTGCAGATGGTCGCGGTATTGGATCGGCGCCCAATGTGCCGCCTGGGCGGCATGGATGATGTCGATGGCCTCGTCGATCTCGGCCACGCTGGGTGCGAAGGCGTCGATGATGGGTTGGATCTGGCTCGGGTGAATGCTCCACATCCGCGTGTAGCCGAACTCTCGCGCGGCGCGCCGCGCGGCTTCCTCGATCGCTGCGATTTTCTTGAACTCGGTAACGACACAGTGTGACGGTGTCTTGCCGAAGCCGTGGGCGGCAGCTGCGATCTCGAGCTTGGCGCGCACCACCAGCGGATGGCTGAATTGGCCCTGCAAGCTCATGCCCTGGCGAGGGATTGCGCCGCGATGGGCCGAGACGAAGTCCATCAGGCCGAACGACAGGGACTCGATGCGAGGGTGGGCGGCGATCTGCTGCACCTCGCGCAGCGCGCCGTGTGTCTCGACCAGTGCATGGACTGGCAGTGCGCGGGCGATGCCGTGGCGGGAAAGGCTGGCGTCGATGAAGGCGCAGGCTTGCTCGACATCCTTGATGCCGCGCGGCTTGGGCACCATCAGATAGGCCAACTTCGCGCCGGCGCCGGCGATCAGACCGTCAACATCGGCCTCGAAGCTGGGGTGATCCAGCGGATGGACGCGGGCGCCCACGCGGCCGAATCGATTGTTCGCACTATGGAGCATCGCGAGCACCAGTTGCACATGCTCGGCCTCGCCGCCGATCGGCGCGCCGTCCTCGCAGTCCAAGGTGATGTCGAACACCGGTCCCATCTGAGCCTGCAACTCTAGGCTCTTGGCCATGCGGGCTTCGACGCCGCAGTAGTGGTCGACCACGGGCAGGGCGGCGGCGGCATCGCCTTCCTCAAACAGGGCCAGGCGGGGGTGGAGTGGGGTGGTCACGATGGCGGTCTCAATAAAAAAAGGCCGGCAAAAGCCGGCCTTTGGTTTTGCTCAAGCGAGTGTCGCTCAAGCCTGAGGCTCAGAGCAGGTGCTTGACGCCCGCTTGCTCTTCCAACAACTCGTTCAGCGTCTTGTTGATGCACTCTTGCGAGAAGGCATCGATCTCAAGGCCTTCGACAATCTTGTATTCACCGTTATCGCAGGTGACCGGGTAGCCGAACATCACCTCCTTCGGGATGCCGTACTCGCCGCCCGAGGGGATACCCATCGTGACCCACTTGCCGTTGGTGCCCAGGGCCCAATCCCGCATGTGGTCGATCGCCGCATTGGCGGCCGAGGCGGCCGAGGACAGGCCTCGGGCCGCGATGATGGCGGCGCCGCGCTTGCCCACGGTAGGCAGGAAGGTCTCGCGGTTCCAGGCTTCGTCGTTGATCATGGCCTTGACCGAGGCGCCAGCAATGGTGGCGAAGCGGTAGTCGGCGTACATGGTCGGCGAGTGGTTGCCCCACACGGCCAGCTTTTCGATCTCAGCGACCGGCTTGCCCGTCTTGGCTGCGAGCTGGGAGGCGGCGCGGTTATGGTCCAGGCGCAGCATGGCGGTGAAGTTCTTGGCCGGCAGGTCCGGGGCCGACTTCATCGCAATATAGGCATTGGTATTGGCCGGATTGCCGACGACCAGCACCTTGACATTGCGCGATGCCACAGCGTTCAGGGCTTTGCCCTGGGCGGTAAAGATAGCGCCGTTGATTGACAGCAGCTCCGAACGCTCCATGCCAGGGCCACGCGGGCGCGAACCAACCAGCAGCGCATAGTCGGTGTCTTTGAAGGCCGTCATCGGGTCGCTGTGGGCCTCGATGCCCACCAACAGCGGGAAGGCGCAATCCTGCAGCTCCATGATCACGCCCTTCAGCGCGTTCTGAGCCTTCTCGTCGGGGATCTCCAGCAGCTGCAGGATCACGGGCTGATCCTTGCCCAGCATTTCGCCGGAGGCGATGCGGAACAGCAGTGCATAGCCGATCTGGCCGGCGGCGCCAGTGACGGCAACGCGAACGGGTTTCTTTGTGCTCATGTGAAAGCTCCGGGTGATGACGAAATGTGGGGTTATTTCATGCCCGCTGGCGTGCCGGATGCCAAGCTCCAGCGTTCCGGCGAGTGTGATGCAAGTGTAGGCCAGTCCGAGGGCTTACCCGGGCTGGACCGCCGGCGCGAAATGCCTCAAGCGCGCGATTATGCGATGTTTTCGGGATTTCTTCAGAGCATCTTATGTCTTATAGAAGATATCACTCAACTTTGATGGACGGATGGTACTAACCTGTGCTGCAATGCCGGCCATGTCGACCGCCCCACCGCTGTCCGGCGATTCCGCACGCCCGGACGCTGGCCCCTCTTTCAGTCCGCTGTACCGCCAGATCAAGGGGCTGATCATCGCCAGCCTGCAGGCCGGCGAATGGAAGGCCGGTGAAGCCATTCCCAGCGAGATCGAGCTGGCGACCCGTTTCGGCGTCAGCCAGGGCACGGTACGTAAGGCCATCGACGAGCTGGCGGCCGACAATCTGTTGGTACGTCGCCAGGGCAAGGGGACTTTTGTTGCGACCCACGCTGAGCAGAAGATTCAATACCGCTTTCTGCGTCTGATGCCAGACGAGGGTCAGGAGGCTCTGGGCCGCCAGCTGCTGGACTGCAAGCGCCAGCGCGCACCGGCTTGGATCGCCAAGCAGCTACAGATGCGTGCCGGCGATCCGATGGTCGAGGTGCGTCGGCTGCTGCACAGCAAAAACCATCCGGTGGTGCTGGACGATATCTGGCTGCCCGGCGCCTTGTTCAAGGGGCTGACGGCCGAGCGGCTCGAAAAACATCGCGGGCCGTTCTATGGCCTCTTCGAGGCCGAGTTCGGCGTGCACATGATTCGCGCCCAGGAGCAGATTCGCGCGGTTGCAGCCGATGCCGAGGCCGCCGCACTGCTGCGGGTGACGCCGGGCACGCCGTTGCTGAGCGTCGAGCGCCTGTCCTTCACCTATGGTGATAAGCCGGTCGAGCTGCGGCGCGGCCTCTATAACACCGCTTCACACTTTTACCGCAATGAGCTGAACTAATCCTTGCGCGTTGCGTAGCGCGCACTGCCGCCGCAGAGGTCCTGCTGCATTGCAATAAAATCCTTGGGTTTCATGTTGATTACAGAAGGTTGGGTATGACAAGCACCACCAACGGTACCGCCAAGAAAAGACCGGTCTATCGCAACATCAATATCTTCACCGATGTGCGAACCTACCGGCTGCCGCCGGCCGGCTTTGTGTCCATCCTGCATCGAGTCAGCGGTCTGCTGATGTTCCTGCTCTTGCCCTTCATCATCTGGATGTTCGACAACAGCTTGACGTCTGAGATCTCCTACGACGCCTTCACCAATGCCTTCGTGGCCGGCATCGGCTTTGTGCCGGCTTGGTTCGTCAAGCTGGTGGTGCTGGGTCTGGCTTGGGCCTATCTGCATCACTTCATTGCTGGCGTTCGCCATCTGTGGATGGATGCGACGCACAGCGTGAGCAAGGAACAGGGCCATTCGTCGGCGGTGTTCACGCTGGCCGCCAGCGTGCTGCTGACCTTGGCCGTTGCGGCCAAGCTCTTCGGCCTCTACTGAACGCGAGGTTAAAACAATGAGTACTTTTGGTTCCAAGCGCATCGTCGTGGGGGCGCACTATGGTCTGCGCGACTGGCTGGCACAGCGCATCACGGCCGTGCTTATGGCCTTGTTCACCGTCGTGTTGCTGGTGCAGTTTTTGATGCCCGGCGAGCTGGGCTATGACCACTGGGCGGCGATCTTCTCATCTCAGTGGATGAAGGTGCTGACTTTTGTCGTGATCATCTCGCTGGCCTACCACGCGTGGGTGGGCATGCGCGATATCTGGATGGACTATGTGCAGCCCGTCGGTGCTCGCCTGTGCCTGCAGGTGTTCACGCTGGTATGGCTGGTGGGGTGCGCCGGCTGGGCGATCCAAGTGTTGTGGAGACTGTGATGACGGTGGCAAATTCGATTCCTAAGCGCAAGTTTGATGTCGTGATCGTCGGTGCCGGCGGTTCCGGCATGCGTGCCTCCTTGCAGCTCTCGCTGGCCGGCCTGAATGTGGCCGTGCTGTCCAAGGTTTTTCCGACCCGCTCGCACACCGTGGCCGCCCAGGGCGGCATCGGCGCCAGCCTGGGGAATATGTCGGAAGACAACTGGCACTACCACTTCTTCGACACCGTCAAGGGCTCGGACTGGCTGGGGGACCAAGACGCGATCGAGTTCATGTGCCGCGAGGCGCCCAAGGTCGTCTACGAGCTTGAGCATTTCGGCATGCCCTTCGACCGCAATGCCGACGGAACGATCTATCAGCGCCCCTTCGGCGGCCACACCGCCAACTACGGCGAAAAGCCAGTTCAGCGCGCCTGCGCGGCGGCCGACCGCACCGGCCACGCGATGCTTCACACGCTGTACCAGCAGAATGTCAAGGCCAAGACACAGTTCTTCGTCGAATGGATGGCGCTGGATTTGATCCGCGACGCCGAGGGCGATGTGGTGGGCGTGACCGCGCTGGAGATGGAGACCGGCGAAGTCCACATCCTCCAGGCCAAGACCGTGCTGCTGGCCACCGGTGGGGCAGGGCGCATCTTCGCCGCCTCGACCAATGCCTTCATCAACACTGGTGATGGTCTGGGCATGGCGGCGCGAGCCGGCATCCCGCTGGAAGACATGGAGTTCTGGCAGTTCCACCCGACCGGCGTGCACAACGCCGGCGTGCTGCTGACCGAAGGCTGCCGCGGCGAGGGTGCGATTCTGCGCAACAGCAATGGCGAGCGCTTCATGGAGCGCTATGCGCCGACCCTGAAGGACCTCGCGCCGCGCGACTTCGTTTCGCGCTGCATGGACCAGGAGATCAAGGAAGGGCGCGGCTGCGGTCCGAACAAGGACTACATCCAGCTGGACATGACCCATCTGGGCGGCGACACGATCATGAAGCGCCTGCCTTCGGTGTTCGAGATCGGCCACAACTTCGCCAATGTCGACATCACCAAGGAACCGATCCCCGTGGTGCCGACCATCCACTACCAGATGGGTGGCATCCCGACCAATATCCACGGCCAGGTGGTCGTGCCCAAGGACGGTAAGCCCAATGCGGTGATCAACGGCCTGTACGCGGTGGGCGAATGCGCCTGCGTCAGTGTCCACGGCGCGAACCGCCTGGGTACCAACTCGCTGCTCGACCTGCTGGTGTTCGGCCGGGCGGCCGGCAACCACATCGTCGACGCCGGCCTGAAGGCCCAGCAGCACAAGGACCTCCCTGCTGATGCGGCCGACCGCTCGCTGGCCCGCCTTGCCCGCCTGGACGCAAGCACCAGTGGCGAGTACGCGCAGGATGTTGCCAACGATCTGCGTGCCGCAATGCAGCAGCATGCCGGCGTGTTCCGCACCCAAGCCATGCTCAATGAGGGCGTGGCCAAGATCGCCGAGATCGCCAAGCGCGTGGCCAATATCACGCTGAAGGACAAGTCCAAGGTCTTCAACACCGCCCGCATCGAGGCGTTGGAGGTCGAGAACCTGATCGAGGCGGCTCAGGCCACCATCGTCTCCGCAGCGGCCCGCACCGAGAGCCGCGGCGCCCACACGGTGGACGACTATGGCGACACGCCCGCCCATCCGAATGGTCGCAATGACGAGCAGTGGATGAAGCACACGCTGTGGTACTCGGAAGGCAACCGCCTGGACTACAAGCCGGTCAACTTGAAGCCGCTGACGGCCGAGTCGATTCCGCCCAAGGTCCGTACGTTCTAAGAGGTAAATCATTATGACCAAGCGTACTTTTCAGATCTACCGCTACGATCCGGACAAGGATGCCAAGCCCTATATGCAGACCCTCGAGGTCGAGCTGGACGGCTCCGAGCGCATGCTGCTGGACGCACTGAACAAGCTCAAGGCCGTTGATCCCAGCTTGAGCTTCCGTCGGAGCTGCCGTGAGGGCGTCTGCGGCTCGGACGCGATGAATATCAACGGCAAGAATGGCCTGGCCTGCCTGACGAACATGCGTACCCTGCCGGGCACCATCGTCTTGAAGCCGCTGCCGGGCCTGCCGGTCGTGCGCGACCTGATCGTCGACATGACGCAGTTCTTCAAGCAGTACAACTCGATCAAGCCCTATCTGGTCAACGACACGCCGCTGCCCGACAAGGAGCGTCTGCAGTTCCCTGAAGAGCGCGAAGAGCTCAACGGCCTGTACGAGTGCATCCTGTGCGCCAGCTGTTCGACCAGCTGCCCCAGCTTCTGGTGGAACCCGGACAAGTTCGTCGGCCCCGCCGGCCTGCTGCAAGCCTATCGCTTCATCGCCGACAGTCGCGACGAGGCCACCGGCGAGCGTCTGGATAATTTGGAAGATCCGTACCGCCTGTTCCGCTGCCACACCATCATGAACTGCGTCGATGTCTGCCCGAAGGGGCTGAACCCGACCAAGGCCATCGGCAAGATCAAGGAATTGATGGTCCGGCGCGCCGTCTGACGATGCCCGGCCACGCTCAGTCATGACTGCTGTCAACACCCTGATCGACGAAAGGGCGCTCTCCAAGCTGCGCTGGCGCTGCCGGCGTGGCCTGCTTGAGAATGATCTCTTCATCGAGCGTTTTTTCGCTCGATACGACCGCAGTCTGACCGAGCATCAGGCCGAGGGCCTGCGCGTACTGATGGATCTGTCCGACAACGATTTGTTGGACCTGTTCTTGTGCCGCAAGGAGCCCGAAGGCGAACTCGATCGCGCCGATGTGCAAGAGGTCCTGGCCATGCTCAGGACCGCCCCCTGAATCCCCAAGAAGTCATAAGGAACGCCCATGACCCCGTCTGACGTCAAAGCCACCCTGTCGTTCTCCGATGGCAGCCCGCAAATGGATCTGCCGCTGTACAAGGGCACGATAGGCCCGGATGTGATCGACATCCGCAAGCTGTACGCGCAGACGGGCAAGTTCACCTACGACCCAGGCTTCCTGTCGACAGCTTCGTGCAACTCGACCATTACCTATATCGATGGTGACAAGGGCGAGCTGCTGTATCGCGGTTACCCGATCGAGCAGCTGGCCACCAGCTGTGACTACCTCGAAACCTGCTATTTGCTGCTGTACGGGGAGCTGCCCAACCCAGCTCAGAAGGAAGACTTCGTCGCCCGTGTGACCAACCACACTATGGTCAACGAGCAGATGCAGTTCTTCCTGCGCGGCTTCCGCCGCGACGCGCATCCGATGGCTGTGATGACCGGCCTGGTCGGCGCGATGTCCGCCTTCTATCACGACTCGACCGACATCAACAATCCCGAGCACCGCGAGATCGCCGCGATCCGCCTGATCGCAAAGATGCCGACCCTGGTGGCGATGGCCTACAAGTACACCATTGGCCAGCCCTATATCTACCCGAAGAACGATCTGAGCTACGCCGGCAACTTCATGCGCATGATGTTTGCCACCCCGTGCGAAGACTACAAGCCCAACGATGTGCTGGTGCGTGCGATGGACCGCATCTTCACGCTCCATGCCGACCACGAGCAGAACGCGTCTACGTCGACCGTGCGTCTGTGCGGCTCTTCGGGCACCAACCCGTTTGCGGCCATCGCGGCCGGCGTGGCCTGCTTGTGGGGCCCGGCTCACGGTGGGGCCAACGAGGCGGCGCTGAACATGCTGGGCGACATCCAGAAGCAGGGCGGAGTCGCCAAGATCGGCGAGTTCATCAAGCAGGTCAAGGACAAGAACAGCGGCGTCAAGCTGATGGGCTTCGGTCACCGCGTCTACAAGAACTACGACCCTCGCGCCAAGCTGATGCGCGAAACCTGCCACGAAGTCCTGGACGAGCTGGGTTTGCACAACGACCCGATGTTCAAGCTCGCGATGGAGTTGGAGAAGATCGCGCTGGAAGACGAATACTTCGTCGCCCGCAAGCTCTACCCGAACGTCGACTTCTACTCCGGCATCGTGCAGCGCGCCATCGGCATCCCGGTGCCGCTGTTCACGGCGATCTTCGCTCTGGCCCGCACGGTCGGCTGGATCGCCCAGCTGAACGAAATGATCGGCGACCCGGAGTACAAGATCGGCCGCCCGCGCCAGCTCTTTGTCGGCTCGACACCGCGCGACGTCAAGCCAATCGCGCAACGCTGATCCAGCGCCAGCGGGCCGCCTGCCCGCTGGCTGTTGCGAAACCCGCCCGGCCATGCGGCCCGGCGGGTTTTTTGACGTCTTAGCTGCCAAACCAGGGAAAGCCCCAGGCCGCCAGACCCGGATATTTGCGCAAACCGCGCTGCCTGCCTGCTGTAGCGCTGCTTGTTTCAGCTATGCTTTGCGGTTGGCAAACGTTTGCCACTGTGTGATCATTGATGATGGAAAGCACTGAGTCCTTGTGAGTACGATCAAAGATGTTGCGGCCCTGGCGGGGGTATCGTTCACCACAGTCTCCCATGTGCTGAACGACACCCGCCCCGTCAGTGCCGATGCTCGGCGCCGGGTGCTGGCGGCGGTCGAGGAAATCGGCTATCTGCCGAGCGCGGTGGCACGCTCGTTGCGCAAAAGCGAGACCAAGATCGTGGGTGTGCTGGTGCCCAACGTCAACAATCCCTTCTTCGCCGAGCTGGTCTGCGGCGTCGAGGAGTGCTGCCGGTTGGCCGGCTACTCGGTGTTCCTGTGTAATTCCGACAACGACCCGAAACGCCAGCAGCAGTACATGCGCACGCTGCTGGAGAAACGCATCGACGGGCTGTTGCTGTCCTCGGCCGGCGATGCTGCATCGCTGGCCCGCATCTTCAAGCTCGCCACCGTGCCCTCGGTAACGGTGGACCGGCTGGTGCCCGGTGCGCGCGCCGACCGGGTCAGCGTCAACAATGCCGATGGCGCCTACAAGGCGGTCAAGCATCTGCTGGATCTCGGCCACCGCCGCATCGCCTGCATCAGCGGGCCGGCCGAATTCGAGGTCACTGCAGAGCGAGTCGACGGGTGGCGCCGTGCGCAGCTTGATCGCGGTATCACGCCTGATGAGAGTCTGCTGATCGAAAGCGACTTCAGCAGCGCCGGCGGCTACGAGGCGGCGCGCCGCCTGTTGCGTGCGCAGGCCGGTATCACGGCATTGTTCGCCAGCAATGACATGATGGCCTTGGGCGCGCTGCGCGCAGCCGCCGAATCGGGGCTCAAGGTGCCGCAGCAGCTCTCCATTGTCGGATTCGACGATATCGAACTGAGCGGCTTTGTCTACCCAGCGTTGACCACGGTGGGTTGTTCGATCAAGGAGCTTGGTCGCGAAGCCGCCCGGGTTCTGGTCGATCGCATCGAGAACCCGGCGGCGCCGCTGAAGGATGTGCTGCTGACGCCGCGTCTGGTGGTGCGTGAAAGCACCTCCGCGCCGCAGCGACTGGGCTGAAAGAAAACAAAGGAAAGAAGTTTCATGACGCAGCGCGCAAATGCAGCCCCCCAGGTGGTGGTGGTCGGCAGCATCAACATGGACATGATCTCGCATTCCCGGCGTCTGCCCGGGCCCGGCGAGACCCTGATGGGTGAGGCGTTTGTGATGGCGCCCGGCGGCAAGGGGGCCAACCAGGCCGTGGCTGCGGCCCGGCTGGGCGCGCCGGTGGCCTTTGTCTCGCGGGTCGGCACACGCCAGCATGGCGCGGAGCTGCTGGCCGCGCTGGCCGAGGAGGGCATCGCGACCTCCGGCGTAGTTGTCGATCCGGCGGCGCTGCCCGGTGTCGCCGTCATCATGGTGGCCAGCGAGGGGGGTGAGAACTCCATCGTCTATGTGCCCGGCAGCAATGCCCAGCTCAGCGCAGCTGATGTGCAGGCCAGCGCTGCGCTGCTGCAGTCGGCCAAGGTCGTCGTAGCCCAGCTGGAGGTGCCGGTGCCGGCCATCACCCAGGCCTTCGAGCTGGCCCGCGCGGCCGGCGTCACGACGATTCTGAATGCGGCACCAGCGCTGCCGGTCGGCGATGCCTTGCTGGCCTTAAGTCGCTGGTTGATCGTCAACGAGACCGAGGCCGGCCAGCTCGCGGGCATGGCCAGCGGTAGCGTCGACGAGGCAGGGGCTGCCGCTCGGGCGCTGCTGCAGCGCGGCCCACAGCAGGTCGTGGTGACGCTAGGTGCGCAAGGCGTGCTGCTGTGCAGCGCGGCCGGCGTCCAGCATCTGCCGGCCCGCGTCGTCCAAGCGGTCGACACCGTCGGTGCCGGCGACACCTTTGTTGGTGGCCTAGCCGCAGGTCTGGCCGAAGGTATGAGCGCGGCCGATGCGGTGCGCCTGGGCCAGGCTGCGGCAGCCATTGCGGTCAGTCGCAGCGGCGTTCAGTCGGCAATGCCGCGCCGCACCGAAGTTACTCTTTGAACAACCGAACTGGTGCTTGCAGTATGAAAGCCTCTGCCGTAATTTTTGACACCGACCCCGGCATCGACGACGCGATGGCGCTGCACCTGCTGGCGCGCCACCCGGCCATCGAGCTGCGTGCGCTGACCACTGTGTTCGGCAACGCCCCCATCGCGACGACCACTCGCAATGCGCTGAGCCTGTCTGCCTTCTACGGCCTGGACCTGCCTGTGGCACAGGGCGCGGCTGGCCCATTGCACACGCCGGCCGAGCAGGACTTTCCGGCGCATGTGCACGGTGACGACGGTCTGGGCGGTATGTTCACGCGGCTGCCGCCGAGCACGGCCCAAGCGGATGCTCGCCCGGCCCATCAGCTGATTTGCGACCTGATCAATGCAGAACCCGGCGAGATCACGCTGCTGGCCGTCGGCCCGCTGACCAATGTCGCGCTGGCCCTGCGCCATGACCCGACGATCACATCCAAGGTCCGCCAGGTCGTCGTGATGGGCGGCGCCTTCGGCACCCATGGCCATGGCGGCAATGTGACGCCGGTGGCCGAGGCCAATATCATCAACGATCCCGAGGCGGCCGACATCGTCTTCACGGCCGACTGGCCGGTCGTCATCGTCGGCCTTGACGTGACCCAGGAGGTGGTGATGAAGCATCACTACTTGGCCGCACTGCAAGGCAAGGACGGCGCCGTTGGCGACTTCCTGTGGGAGGCGACCCGCCACTACCAGGACTTCTATCATGAGCGCGACGGCATTGGCGGCATCTACTCGCATGACGCCAGTGCGGCGGCGTTCTGCATCGCACCCGAGCTGTTCAGCCTGCGCAGCGGCCCGGTGCGCGTCGTCACCGAGGGTATCGCCCGCGGCCAGACCATTCAGGACTTCCACAAGCCCACCGGCGAGCAGACGCCCTGGAGCAGCTGTCCGCCGCAGCAGGCCTGCATTGCCGTCGATGCGGCCGGCGTGCTGAATCTGTTTGCCCAAGCCTTCAATTGAGGAGATACCCATGAGCCAAGCCCAACAAACCCTGCTGAAGGCCCGCTGGATCGTCTCCATGGCGCCCGGCAGCGAGGTGCTCAACGAGCATGCGCTGGTGATGCAGGGAGAGCGCATCGCGGCCATCCTGCCCTGGGCCGAGGCCGAGGCTCAGTACCCGAATGCGGCCAAGGTCGAGCTCGGCTCGCATGTGCTGATCCCGGGCCTGATCAACGGTCATACCCACTCGGCGATGTCGCTGCTGCGCGGCGTGGCCGACGATGTGCCGCTGATGGACTGGCTCAATAACCACATCTGGCCGCTGGAGAAGAAATGGGTCAGCGAAGACTGGACCTACCAGGGCTCGCTGCTGTCGGCGGCCGAGGCGCTGCGCGGCGGCGTGACCTATCTGAACGATATGTACTTCTTTCCGACCGCAATGGCGCGCGCCGCGGTCGACTCGGGCATACGCGCCGGTGTGTCTATCAACGTGATCGATTTCCCGACCGGTTATGCCTCCGGCCCGGACGACTACATCGCCAAGGGCCTGGCCGCGTATCAGCAGTTCAAGGGCGAGAAGCTCTTGGACTGGACCAGCGCGCCGCACGCGCCCTACACCGTGTCGGACGAGACCTTCGTCAAGCTGCGACAGCTGGCCGAGCAGCATGAGATGCAGATGCACTGCCATATTCACGAGACCCAGGACGAGGTCGATGGCAGCTTGAAACAGTACGGCATGCGGCCGCTGGAGCGCCTGAACAAGTTGGGCCTGCTCAATGAGAAGATGATGGCCGTGCACATGGTCCATCTGAACGAGGACGAGATTGCGATGCTGGCGCGTCAACGGGTGCACCTTGTCCACAACCCCAACTCGAACATGAAGTTGGCCTCGGGCGTCTGCCCGGTGACGGCGCTCGAAGCCGCCGGCGTCAACACGGTTCTGGGCACTGACGGCGCGGCCTCCAACAACCGCCAGGACATGTTCGGCGAGATCCGCGCGGCGGCCCTACTGGCCAAGGGTTCGACGCAGAATCCGACCACCGTCTCGGCCCGCACCGCGCTGGAGATGGCTACGCTGCGCGCCGCCAAGGCCATGGGCCGAGGCGATGAGCTCGGTTCGTTGGAAGTGGGCAAGCTCGCCGACGTCGTTGCCGTCTCGCTGGACGCGCTGGAATGTCGGCCGGTCTACAACCCACAGGCCCAGCTGGTCTATGTGGCAGGCCGCGAACATGTGTCCGATGTCTGGGTTGGCGGCCGTCAGGTCTTGAAAGACCGCGAGCTGACCACCATAGACCAGAGCACCTTGCTGGATCGCATCGAAGGCATCGTCGCCAAGATGAAGACCGAGCGCTGAGTTCGCTTACTGGATGGTGAAACTTGCCGCCTTTGCGGGCGGCAAGACCAAGACCCAGGCCAGCCTCGGTAGAATCCCGCACTTCATCGAAGGTCGGCCGTCTCGGTCCGGCTAGCACTGCGGGATTCCATGGCTTCCACCAAGCATCTGCTTTCGTTCGAGGGCGGCAACGCTCTTTCCGCGTTCCGGGCCCAGGCCTTGCTGCCTCGGCTGCAGGCCGTCAATGCGCGCATCAGCGCGGTCCATGCGCGTCATGTGCATTGGGTCTGGAGTGATAGCGCGCTGAGCAGTGAGGACCAAGCCCGGCTGGCAGCGCTGTTGAATTATGGCGATGCCTATGAAGGCGGGGCCGAAGGTAGTCTGGTGCTGGTGGCCCCACGCTTGGGCACCGTCAGCCCCTGGGCCTCGAAGGCCACCGATATCGCCCACAACTGCGGCCTGGGCATCCTCCGCGTCGAGCGGGTCACCGAGTATCGCGTGCAGCTCAAATCGGGCTTGCTCTCCAGCCTGGGGGGCAGCGCCAAGACCCTGAGTCAGGCCGAGCTGATTGCCTGTGCCGAGTTGCTGCACGACCGCATGACCGAGAGTGTGCTGCTGGCCCGCGAGGATGCCGCACATCTGTTCGACGAAAAGACCGCGCAGCCGCTGGCTCATGTCGATGTGCTGGCACAGGGCAGGGCGGCGCTGGAGACGGCAAACAAGGACTTCGGGCTTGCCTTGTCCGACGACGAGATCGACTATTTGGTGACGGCCTTCACCGGCCTTAAGCGCAATCCCAGCGACGTCGAGCTGATGATGTTTGCGCAGGCCAATAGCGAGCACTGCCGTCACAAGATCTTCAATGCCAAGTTCACGGTGGATGGCGTTGAGCAGCCGCTGAGCCTGTTTGGCATGATTCGCAATACGGAGAAGCTGAGCCCGCAGCATACGGTTAAGGCCTATTCGGACAATGCCTCGGTAATGGAAGGCCACCGAATCGAGCGCTGGATGCCGGCGGGCGACCAGCGCGCGCCGCGCTACGAGGCGCGTGAGGAACTGGCCCATGTCTTGATGAAGGTCGAGACCCACAACCACCCGACCGCCATTTCGCCTTTCCCCGGAGCCTCGACCGGTGCCGGCGGCGAAATCCGGGACGAAGGCGCCACCGGCCGCGGCTCCAAGCCCAAGGCCGGCCTGACCGGCTTCTCGGTCTCCAATTTGCACCTGCCGGGCCTTTGCGAGCCCTGGGAGCAAAACCCCGTGGGCAAGCCCAGCCATATCGCCAGTGCGCTGCAGATCATGATCGAGGGCCCGCTGGGCGGCGCGGCCTTCAACAACGAGTTCGGCCGGCCCAACCTGAATGGCTATTTCCGCGTCTACGAGCAGGAAGTGGACGGCGTCCAGCGCGGTTACCACAAACCCATCATGATTGCCGGTGGCTTGGGGGCGATTCGCGACGACCAGACGCAGAAGATCGAGTTCCCCACCGGCTCCCTGCTGGTGCAGCTGGGCGGCCCGGGCATGCGCATCGGCATGGGGGGCAGCGCCGCCAGCTCGATGGCGGCCGGCACCAATACCGCCGACCTGGACTTTGACTCGGTTCAGCGCGGCAATCCGGAGATCGAGCGTCGGGTGCAGGAGGTCATCAACCACTGCTGGGGCCTGGGCGACAAGAACCCTATTCTGGCCATTCACGATGTCGGGGCGGGCGGTATCTCGAACGCCTTCCCCGAACTGGTCAACGACGCAGGCCGCGGCGCGCGCTTCGATCTGCGCAAGGTGCCACTGGAAGAGTCCGGCATGGCGCCCAAGGAAATTTGGTGCAACGAGAGCCAGGAGCGCTATGTGCTGGCCATCGCACCGGACAGCCTGGCCTTGTTCCAGCGCATGTGCGAGCGCGAGCGCTGCCCCTTTGCGGTGGTGGGCGTGACGACCGAGGCGCGCGAGCTGATCCTGGAAGACGGGCCCGGCGGCCAGCGTGCAGTAGACATGCCGATGGATGTGCTTCTGGGAAAGCCGCCCAAGATGCACCGCGAGGTGAGTCGGCTCGAGCGCGATGCGGGTCGTCTGGAACTCACCGGTGTCGATCTGGCCAAGGTCGCCGTCGAAGTGCTGCGCCACCCGACCGTGGCCTCCAAGCGTTTCCTGATCACGATCGGCGACCGCACGGTCGGCGGGCTGAACAGTCGCGACCAGATGGTCGGCCCCTGGCAGGTGCCGGTGGCTGATTGCGCCGTCACGTTGGCCGACTTCAAGGGCTTTGCTGGTGAGGCGATGAGCATGGGCGAGCGCACGCCGCTGGCCGCCGTCAACGGGCCAGCCTCAGGCCGCATGGCCGTTGCCGAGGCCATTACCAATCTGCTGGCCGCGCCGATCGAGCTCTCGCGTGTCAAGCTGTCCGCCAACTGGATGGCGGCCTGCGGCGAACCCGGTGAAGACGCCGCGCTGTTCGACACTGTCAAGGCGGTGGGCATGGAGCTGTGCCCGGCGCTGGGCATCTCAATCCCGGTCGGCAAGGATTCGCTGTCGATGCGCACGAAGTGGCACGACGGGGCTGACAAGCAGGTCACCGCGCCGGTCTCGCTGATCATCAGCGCCTTCGCCAGCATCGCTGATGTGCGCGCAACGCTGACGCCCGAGCTGCAGCCCGGCGACACCAGTCTGATTCTGGTGGACCTGGGTCAAGGCCGGCACCGCATGGGCGGCTCCATCCTGGCCCAGGCGCTGAACCAGTTCGGTGGCGCAGTGCCCGATCTGGACGATGCGTCGCTGCTCAAGAGCTTGGTCGCGGCCGTCAATCAGCTGCGGGCCGAAGGGCGTCTGCTGGCTTATCACGACCGTGGCGATGGCGGCCTGTGGGCCTGCGCCTGTGAGATGGCGTTTGCCGGCCACATGGGCATCAGCCTGAATGTGGACATGCTGGTGACCGAGAGCGACGGCGTCAATGACAGCCGCGCCGACTTCGGCGACTCGAAGAACTGGGCCGCCCAGGTCAGTGCGCGCCGCGAGGAACTGACGCTGAAGGCGCTGTTCAACGAGGAGCTGGGCGTGCTGCTGCAGGTGCCCACCGCCGAGCGCGATGCCGTGATGCAGGTGCTGCGCGCCCACGGCCTGTCCAGGCTGAGCCATGTGGTGGGCAAACCCAACACCACGGGCAAGGTCGAGATCTGGCGCGATGCCAAGACCGTGTTTAGCGCAGCGCTGGAGTCGCTGCATAAGAGCTGGGACGAGGTGAGTTGGCGTATCAGCCAGCTGCGCGACAACCCGGCCTGTGCCGACAGCGAGCATGACCAGGCCGGCCTGGCCGCCGATCCCGGCCGACATCTGCATCTGAGCTTCGATCCGCTGGAGGATGTGGCCGCACCCTTCATCAACAGCGGCTCGCGGCCCAAGCTGGCCATCCTGCGCGAGCAAGGCGTCAACTCGCACATTGAGATGAGTTATGCGATGGCGCTGGCCGGCTTCGATACCTACGACGTGCATATGAGCGATCTGCAAGCGGGCGCGGTCGGCCTTGATCAGTTCAAGGGCTTTGTCGCCTGCGGTGGTTTCAGCTACGGCGACACCCTGGGGGCCGGTGAGGGCTGGGCCCGCTCCATCATGTTCAACCCGCTGCTGGCTGAGCAGTTCAAGGCCTTCTTTGCGCGCCCCGACAGCTTCGCGCTGGGTGTGTGCAACGGCTGCCAGATGATGGCGGCGCTGTCGCCCATCATCCCGGGTGCTGCGGCCTGGCCTAAGTTCACCCGCAACAAGAGCGAGCAGTTCGAAGCGCGCCTGGCCATGGTCGAGGTGCTCGACAGCCCGAGTCTGTTCTTCCAGGGCATGGCCGGCAGCCGGCTGCCGATCGCAGTGGCTCATGGCGAGGGCTTTGCCGACTTCTCGCAGCGCGGCGACGCCAGCACGGTGGCGCGCGCGATGCGCTATGTCGACCATGCCGGCGCGCCTACCGAGATCTATCCGCTGAACCCTAACGGCAGCCCCCAGGGCCTGACCTCGGTGACCACGCCGGATGGCCGCTTTACTGTGCTGATGCCGCACCCTGAGCGCGTCTTCCGCAATGTCCAGATGAGCTGGACCTCGGGCGACAAGAGCGCCTACAGCCCCTGGATGCGCATGTTCCGCAATGCGCGCAAACAGCTAGGCTGAGCGCCTTTTCATCCTCAAGACTCGCCACTCCTGGCCGATAGCCTGGGGTGGTCTCGACGGAGCTCAAGACCTGACCCCGGCGGCTATGGTGTCCCGGGGCGGCTATCAAGAGGAGTTGTGAGTGAGGATGTTTGCCAATTTGTCGATCGGCCGCCGTCTGGCCGTGGCCTTTGCTGCGGTGATCGGCGTGTTCCTGCTGGTGGTCTGGACCGCTTTGGGGAGCGGCGCCAAGCTGGCCGAGGCGGAGAAGCTCAATGTTCACACCTACGAGGTGCTGGACCGCGGAGAGAAGCTCTTGCAGTCCATGGTCAGCATGCAAACCGGCGGCCGCGGCTATCTGCTGGCCGGCGAGGATCGTTATCTGGAGCCCTGGAAGATCGGCCAGGCGGCCTTCGAGAAGAGCTGGGCCGAGGCGAAGCAGCTGACGGTCGACAGCCCTGAGCAGCAACAGCGCCTGGACCAGATGAAGCAGCGCCAGCAAGAGCTAAAGGCGGCCATCGAGGCGCTGTTCCCTGTGCGCCAGGAGGTGCGTGCCGGCAGCAAGATCATCGACGATCTGGTGTCCGCCTTTATGCTGGGCGGCGACAAGGCTGCAATGGATGGCTTTCGCGCCGTGCATGCGGAGTTCTACAAGGTCGAGCGCGAGTTGCAGGCGCAGCGCAGCGCCGAGGCCGAGGCCAACCGCAGCCTGAACCGCTGGCTGATTTTGGGTGGCAGCTTGGTGGCACTGGTGATCGGCGTCCTCTTGAGCATCGGGATCACTCGCAGCATCGTCGCTCCGATCCGGCAGGCCGTGCGCCTGGCTGAGACCGTGGCCGCCGGTGATCTGAGCTCGCGCATCGAGGTAAAGAGCCACGATGAAACCGGCCAGCTGCTGCAGGCCCTGAAGGCGATGAATGAGAGCCTGGTCAAGGTCGTATCCACCGTTCGCCAGAGCAGCGACTCGATAGCAACCGGCTCCAGCCAGATCGCCACAGGCAATGCCGACCTGAGCCAGCGCACCGAGGAGCAGGCAAGCAATCTGCAGCAGACTGCCGCATCGATGGAACAGCTGGCCGGCACCGTGCGCTCCAGCGCCGACACTGCCCAGCAGGCCAACACCCTGGCCGGCTCGGCCCGCGCGGCGGCTACCCAGGGCGGCGACGTGGTGGCCCGAGTGGTCGGCACGATGGACGAGATCAGCGCCTCAAGCCGGCGCATCAGCGACATCATCAGCGTGATCGACGGCATCGCCTTCCAAACCAATATCCTGGCGCTGAATGCCGCCGTCGAGGCTGCAAGGGCTGGCGAGCAGGGGCGAGGTTTCGCCGTCGTCGCCTCCGAGGTGCGCAGCCTGGCGCAGCGCAGCGCGAATGCTGCCAAGGAAATCAAGAGCCTGATAAACGACAGTGTCGAGAAGGTCGAGACCGGCACTCGTCTAGTCGGTGACGCAGGTCAGGCGATGGAAGGCATCGTGGCCCAGGTCAAGCGCGTGGCCGATCTGATCGGCGAGATCAGCACCGCCACTGTCGAGCAGACCTCGGGCATAGGCCAGGTCAGCGACGCGGTGGGTCAGCTCGATCAGGTCACGCAGCAAAACGCTGCGCTGGTGGAGCAGAGTGCCGCCGCCGCCGAGAGCCTGAAACACCAGGCCGGCCGCCTCGTCGAAGCGGTGCAGATCTTCAAGCTCTGAGGAGCGTTTAGAAAACGCCTAGCGGCCCAGGTGCGCTAGCAACTCGTAGGAGCGCCGACGTGCCGTCTGGTCGTGCACTGCGCAGGCGACAATGAACTCGTCAGCACCTGTGCGTTGCTGCGTCGCGCGCAGGCCCGCACGTACCGTCACCGGCGAGCCGACGAGGGATTCGGCCAGCATGCGTGCCACGCCCGCCTTCTCGGCCGTGTTCCAGCGCGACTCCATGTCGTCGACCGGCCGTGGCAGCAGCCCGCGCTGGCCGCGCTGCATGCCCAGAAAGCGCTGCTGCAAAGAGGTGAAGAGAAAGGCCGCCTCGGCATCGCTGTCAGCCACGACCACGTTCAGTCCCACCATCGCATAGGGCTTGGGATGTCTGGCACTGGGGCGGTACTGGTTGCGGTAGAGGTCCAGCGCCTGCATCAGCAAGTCGGGCGCGAAATGGGAGGCAAAGGCAAAGGGCAGGCCCAGATAGGCGGCCAGTTGGGCGCTGTACAGGCTGGACCCGAGCAGCCAGATCGGCACCTCGGTGCCCTGGCCAGGGATCGCGCGCACGACCTGCCCCTCCTTGGCCGGGCCCAGATAGGCCTGCAGCTCTAGCACATCCTGTGGAAAGCGGTCCTCGGCGGCCGTGCTCAGGTGGCGGCGCAGCGCCCGCATGGTCGGGCCGTCGGTGCCCGGCGCGCGGCCCAGACCCAGGTCGATGCGGTCGGGAAACAGCGTGGCCAGCGTGCCGAACTGCTCGGCAATCGTCAGCGGCGCGTGGTTGGGCAGCATGATGCCGCCGGAGCCGATGCGCAGGGTCTGCGTGGCCTGCGCCAGCTGGCCGATCAGCACGGCGGTGGCAGAGCTGGCGATGCCGTCCATATTGTGGTGTTCAGCCACCCAGAAGCGGGTGTAGCCCAGCCCTTCGGCATGTCGGGCTAGCGCGATGCTGTCGTGCAAGGCCTGGGCGGCGGTACCGCCTTCGACGATGGGGGCGAGATCGAGGATGGAAAGAGGACTCATGAAGCCAGTCTAGGAGTGTCACGCCAACCTTGCCGAAGCAAGGCCTTGCCGTGGCGCGCTGGCCGCCGGCGCCTCAAGCTGCCTGACCAAGCCGCTGGAGATTGCTCAGGTCCTGTGGTCTATCGATGCGGCCTTGTCAGTCTGAGCTTCCCAGTACGACGCTGAGCACCCGGGTCTTGCCGCCGCGCCAGACCGTCAGCCGGACCGTGTCGCCGCTTTGGCGGCGCTCCAGCTCGCTGAGCATGTCATCGAGATCGGCCACAGCGACCTCGCCGACCGCGGTGATCACATCGCCCTGAATCAAGCTGCCGTCGCGCGCCCGGGCGAATGCCTGCAGACCGGCCTTGGCGGCCGGGCTGCCGGGCGTCACGCGCAGCAGCGCCACGCCCTTGGGCAGCTTCAGCGCGCGGTGCAACTGCTCCGGCGCCGCGCTGACGCCCAGGGCCGGGCGGATGAAGCGGCCGTCCTTGATCAAGCGGGGCACGACACGGTTGACCTCGTCCACAGGGATCGCGAAGCCGATGCCGGCGCTGGCACCGCTGGGGCTGTAGATCGAGGTGTTGACGCCGATCAGGCGGCCGGCCGAGTCCAGCAACGGGCCACCGGAGTTGCCGGGGTTAATGGCCGCATCGGTCTGGATCGCGCCTCGTATGCTGCGTCGTGTCACAGACTCGATCTCGCGGTTCAGCGCCGAGACGATGCCGGTCGTTAGCGTTTGGTCAAGGCCGAAGGGATTGCCGATCGCATAGACCTGCTGGCCCACCAGCAGGTCTCGACTGGCGCCCATTGGGATCGGCGGCAGCTTGTCGCGAGGCGCCTTGATGCGCAGCACAGCCAGATCGCGGTCCTCGAAGGCGCCGACCAGCTCGGCGTCGTAGCTGCTCTGGTCATTGAGCGTGATGCGGGCCGCGTTGGCGCCCTGGATCACATGAAAGTTGGTGACGATATGGCCTTGCTCGTCCCAGATGAATCCGCTGCCGGTGCCGCGCGGCACCTCGGAGACATTCATCGAGAACATATCTCGGCTCAGGCCCAGCGTGGTGATGTGGACCACCGAGGGCGAGACCCGCTTGAAGACATTGATGTGGTTAAGCTCGGCCGCCTGCAGCGGGCCGCGCGGCTGGACCTCGCGGGGCTGCTGGGCCTGGGCGGCACCGAGGCTCAATGCGGCGAGCAGGGTGGGCAGGAGTAGACGATGCATGGCTGGTTTGTCGATAGACTGCGGCGCTGATGATAAGACCTGACCCCGCCCTCCGATATCAACGCCTGGACGCGCTGCGCGGCGGCGCCGTCGTCTGGATGGCGATCTTCCATTTCTGTTTCGATCTCGATCATTTCGGGATGATTGCGGCCGATTTCACGCACGACCCATTCTGGACTTGGCAGCGCACGGCCATCGTCAGCCTGTTCCTCTTCTGTGCCGGGCTGGGCCAGTCGGTGGCGCTGGCCGGCGGCCAGCGCTGGCCGCGGTTTTGGCGCCGCTGGGCCCAGGTGGCTGGCTGTGCGGTGCTTGTCTCGGCCGGCTCCTGGCTGATGTTCCCGCGCAGCTTCATCAGCTTCGGCGTGCTGCACGGGATGGCGCTGATGCTGCTGGTCCTACGGCTGCTGGCGCCGCGGCTGCCGCTGGCCGGGCTATTCGGCCTGGGCCTGCTGGCGCTGGTCGCGCCGGCGCTGTGGCAGCACCCGGTGTTCGACAGCCGTTGGACGAACTGGGTCGGTCTGGTCACCGCCAAACCCTTCACCGAGGACTATGTGCCGCTGCTGCCCTGGATCGGCGTGATGCTGTGGGGCTGTGCTTTGGGGCGCTGGCGGCCGGCGTTGCTGCAAGGGGCGCTCCCGGCCATGCTGGCGCCGCTGGCGGCGTTGGGGCGATGGTCGCTGAGCTTTTATATGCTGCACCAGCCCCTGCTGATCGGCTTGCTGATGGCAGTTACCATGGCGCCATGAGCACTAGCAATAAAATTCTGTTTGGCTTTCATGCCGTTACCGTGCGGCTAAAGACGCATCCCAAGTCGATCAGCGAAGTCCATGTCGACGCTACGCGGCGCGATCAGCGCATGCGCCAGTTCGTCGAACGCGCTAAGGAAGCGGGCATGAAGATCGTCGACAGTGACGACGAGCGCCTTTCCAAGCTGGCGGGCTCGAGCCGCCACCAAGGCGTGGTCGCCCGCGTCACCGCTCTGGCGATGCTGCATTCGCTGGACGAGGTGATGGAGGGATTGGAGGCGGCCGAGGTGGTGCCGCTGCTGCTTGTGCTGGACGGCGTCACCGATCCGCACAATCTTGGCGCCTGTCTGCGCGTGGCCGATGGGGCGGGCGCGCATGCAGTGCTGGCGCCCAAGGACCACGCGGTGGGACTGAATGCCACCGTGGCCAAGGTGGCCAGCGGCGCTGCCGAGACCGTGCCCTACCTGATGGTCACGAACCTGGCCCGCTCGCTCAACGAGCTCAAGGAGCGCGATGTTTGGATCATCGGCACCTCGGACCAGGCTGAGAAGTCGATCTACGATATCGACCTGCAACGACCGGTGGCCTTAGTGCTGGGCGCCGAGGGCGACGGCCTGCGCCAGCTGACAGCCAAGACCTGCGATGAGCTGGTGCGCATCCCGATGAAGGGCGCGGTCGAGAGCCTGAATGTCTCGGTGGCGGCCGGTGTGTGTCTGTATGAGGCGCTGCGCCAGCGCGGATAATCGCGACATTCAACGAAAGAACCAGCGCCATGTCCGTCATCGAAGTCCACCACCCCCTGATCAAACATAAGATTGGGCTGATGCGCGAGGGTGACACCTCGACCAAGAAGTTCCGCGAGCTGACCGGCGAGGTCGCGCGCCTCTTGGCCTATGAGGCTACGGCTGATTTCCCGCTGGAGAAAACCACAATTGAAGGCTGGTGCGGCCCGGTCGAGATCGACCAGATTGCGGGCCGCAAGGTCACCGTGGTGCCGATTCTGCGGGCCGGCCTGGGCATGCTGGACGGCGTGCTGGACATGATTCCAAATGCCAAGATCAGCGTTGTGGGACTGGCCCGCGACCATGAGACGCTGCAGCCGGTGCACTACTTCGAGAAGTTCGTCGGCCAGCTCGACGAGCGAACTGCGCTGATCGTCGATCCTATGCTGGCCACCGCCGGCTCGATGATCGCGACTATCGACCTGCTCAAGCGCCGTGGCGCCAAGGACATCCGCGCCCTGGTGCTGGTGGCCGCGCCCGAGGGCATTGCCGCGCTAACCAAGGCCCACCCCGATGTGCGCTGCTGGACCGCCGCGATCGACAGCCATCTGAACGAGCAGGGCTACATCATCCCGGGACTGGGTGATGCGGGTGACAAGATATTCGGCACTAAAGAGGCCTAAAGTCCCAGTGCGGCTTCCGGCCTTCTCCAAAGCTAAGGATCAGACGATCCCCATCGCCCCCAGCACCCCGCCGCCCAGCACCAGCCAAACCAGGCTGATGCGGGTCTTGACGGTCAGCAGCACGGTCAGCGCGATGACGGCCAGCGTGGCCAGGCGGTGCTCGGGATCGCGCACGTAGGGTACGGCTAGCAGCCAGCCGGTGGCGATCAAGAGGCCCAGGGTCAGCGGTGCCATGCCGGCAGTGAAGGCCCGCACGCCTACCGTCTGCTTATGCTCGCGGGCCCAGCGGGTGGCGGCCAGCACCAGGGTGGTGGAGGGCAGCATGATTCCTGCCATCGTTGCCAGCGCGCCCAGCGGGCCAGCCACATTCCAGCCAAGCACCGCAACAAACAGGATGTTGGGCCCCGGCGCGGCCTGGGCCAGTGCGATCGAGCTGGTGAACTGGGTATCAGTCAACCACCCCTGCTGGCCTACAAGATAGCGATGCATCTCCGGCGCGGCTGTGATCGCACCGCCGATGGATAGCAGCGAGAGCATCAAGAAATGCAGGAACAAGCCACCGAACTGGGCCAGGCTCAGCTCGTTCATGCCCGTTCATCCCCATCGTCCCGCGACAGCCGCCGCCAGGCCAGGAGCATGCCGATGCCGCCCAGGCCCAGCACCACCCAGAACAGCGGGGTGCGAGCCAGCGCAATGGCGCCAAAGGCGGCTAGTGCCAGCAACAGGGCCCAGGCGCGCCCGACCGGATTGCGCTTTAGCGAGGGCAGCAGCTTCAGCCCGGTAGCGATGATCAGGCCGGCCGCCACCGCGCCCATGCCGCGCAACGCGCCGGCCATGGTCTGGAGCTGCAGCAGCGCGTCGGAGATTGAGGCCAGGCCCAGCACGATGACCGAGGGGAAGAGCAGCATGCCGGCCAGCGCCGTCAGCGCGCCGCGGATGCCGAAGAAGCGGTCGCCTATCATCAGTGAGAGATTGACCACATTGGGCCCGGGCAGCACCTGGGCGATGGACAGCATCTCGACGAAGTCCTGGCGGCTGAGCCAGCCCAGGCGCTCGACCAGCTCGCGCTGCGCCACCGCCAGCACACCGCCGAAGCCCTGCAGTGCCAGGCGGTTAAAGGCCCAGAACAGCATGCTCAGCGAAGCGGGCCGCGCCGTGCCACTCATCACCTGAACCTCACCGCTTGACTTTCAGTGCGTCCGGGTTGACGAGATTGCTGGGGCTGCCCTTGAGAAAGTTCAGCACGTTGTCGAAGGCGGCATCGAAGTACATCTCGTAGCTGTCCTGCTCGACATAGCCGATATGGGGTGTACAGACCGCGTTCTCCAGCCGCATCAAGGGGTGGCCCTGCAGAGGCGGTTCGCTCTCAAACACGTCGATTGCCGCCATGCCGGGCCGGCCGCGGTTCAGTGCCGAGACCAGCGCGCCATCGGCCACCAGCTCGGCACGTGAGGTGTTGACTAGCAGGGCGGTCGGCTTCATTCGTGCCAGATCCTCGGGCGTGACCAGTCCGCGGGTGGTGTCCGACAGACGCAAATGCAGGCTCAGTACGTCGCTGCTCTCGAAAAAGTTGGCTCTACTTTCGGCTGCCAGATAGCCGTCGGCCACCGCCTTGGCCCGCGAAGCCTCGCTGCCCCAAACCTGCACCTGCATGCCGAAGGCGCGGCCGTAGCCGGCCAGCAGCTGGCCGATCTTGCCGTAGCCCCAGATGCCCAGCGTCTTGCCGCGCAGCACCATGCCCAGCGCGAAGTTCGGCGGCATCGACCCGCTCTTAAGCCCGGACTGCTGCCAGGCCCCATGCTTGAGATTGCCAATGTACTGCGGCAGCCGCCGCATCGAGGCCATGATCAGCGCCCAGGTTAGTTCGGCTGGCGCGACAGGAGAGCCCACGCCCTCAGCCACCGCGATGCCCAGCCGGGTGCAGGCCTCGACGTCGATATGGCTGCCGACCCGGCCGGTTTGCGCGATCAGCTTGAGCTTGGGCAGTTTCTCAAGCAGCTGGCGGGGGAAATGAGTGCGCTCGCGTATCAGCACCAGGACCTCGGCATCGCGCAGCCGTATCGACAGCTGGCCAATGCCCTTGACGGTGTTGGTGAAGACCTTGGCGTTCAGCGGGTCCAGCTTGGCGGCGCAGCGCAGCTTGCGCACCGCGTCCTGGTAGTCGTCGAGGATGATGATATTCATGGTGTGCTGCTTGCCATTTTGCCCTGGCTTGCGGGCATCTCTGACCGCTCTGCAGCGAATGAGCCAAATCGTTACGATCGCGCCACCCTTGACACACGGAGACACCCATGACGATTTCGATGCACTCGGCCAGCGCGCCGGTCTTTATCCGCATGTTTGGCAATGCGCTGAACTGGCTGGACACCGCCAAAGCCCATGCTGAGGCCAAAAAGTTCGACACCAGCGTCTACATGACTTTGCGCCTGGCACCGGACATGCTGCCGCTGCCGCGCCAGATCCAGATCGCAAGTGATGCCGCGAAGGGCTGCATTGCTCGCCTATCAGGCCAGCAGGCACCCAAGTGGGAGGACACTGAAGCGACGCTGGACGAGCTGATTGAGCGCATCCGCAAGACGATGGACTATGTGAATTCGGTGCCGGCAGCCTTGGTGGACGGCAGCGAGGATCGCGCGATCGAGATCCCGACTCGCGCCGGCGAGCCGCACCGCTTTAATGGTGAGGACTATCTGCGCCACTTCGCTCTGCCCAACTTCTACTTTCACCTGACCACCACTTACGCGCTGCTTCGCCATGCCGGAGTCAGCCTGGGCAAGATGGACTATCTGGGCCGCTGAACCTGCGCCGCCCTCACTGCCGCCGGTTCGGGCCGCTGAAAAAGAAGGCGTCCAGTGGATCGGTGAAATGGCGGTTGATATGGGCCAGCCGCAGCTCGGCCTCGCGCTGGCTCAGTGCGCGGGCCACCTCGGTATAGAGCCAGCCGCGCAGATGCCAGAAATCGTCGAGGCTGCGGCCGCGCTTGATGCTTCGCCGCAACTCATCGGCAGCCGGAACATCGCACAGCGAGGCCTCGAAATCGGCGCGCAGTTGCGGCAGCAACTGCGCGCAGCGTGCCCGCGCCTGGGCCGGCGTGTCACCCCAGGGCTCGGCTTCGCGCGGCAGCCAGCGCAGCAGGCTTTGCAGCAGCGAGTCGTCGGGACGCTGGCCGGGCGGATGGATGGCCGCGCCACGGACGGTGCTGGGCTCGGATGGCGGCTGGGACGTTCTGGACCTGGACTGCTTCCAACGCGGTAAGAGCTTGTTCAGCATGGCTTGTCTTGTTTTCATCAGCGGACGGCACCTGTCCCCCTCCGGGCGGCACGATGCAGATTCTGGTCAGACCAGGCGCATTCCAAGCGGCGATAAAAGCGGCTTTGCGGCCCCAGATCCGCCTCAATGGCCGTGAATATGTGCCGTCCCCCCGGACTTCTTCCGGCGCAAAGCCGACGGCGAGGCGATTTGGCGGTGAAATGCGCGCCTAATCACTGGCTGCGTGTCCGGGTCAGCCCCTACCATCAAAGTCAATCTGTTCTACGGCCGTCGACCGACGGCTTCTTGTCATGGACATGTCTCAGCCCAGCCTCCAATCGCTTGCCGTACCCGACGCCCATGCCGCTGCTTGGCAGCGCGCGATGGCGCAGGCCAGCACCGCTGCCATCGGCCTGCCGGAGCTGATGGCCGAGGCGGGACGCTGGCAGAACCTGGGTCTGGCGGACGCGGCGGCGGCGCTGTACATGGCCTGGATCGCCGCGTCGGACTCGCCGCTGCGCACGGTCGCCTGCTACAACTGTGGCACCTTGCTGGGCAATCTGCGACGCCATGCCGAGGCCGAGCAGCTCTACCGACAGGCGCTGGCGCTCAAACCGAATTTCGCCCAGGCGCGCCTGAATCTGGGTCACCAGCTTGAGCATTTGGGCCGTGTCTCCGAGGCCCTGGCGGCCTGGCAGGAGGTGGCCGAGAGCACGCACGGCCTGGACAGCGTCGGCGGCGATCCGCTGGAGCTGAGCCTGCATGCGATGAACAATCTGGCCCGGCTGCTGGAGCTGCAAAAGCGCTTTGCCGAGTCACAGTCCTGGATGCAGCGCAGCCTGGCGCTCAAGCCCGACCAGAGCGATGTGATGCAGCACTATGTGCACATACGCCAAAAGCAGTGCGAATGGCCTGTCTACCAGCCGGTCGGCGAGGTCACCTACAACCAGCTGCTGTGCAGCACCTCGCTGCTGGCCATGCTCAGCATCAGCGACGATCCGGCGCTCCAGCTGATGACCTCTCAGCGCTTTGTGCTGGAGAAGGTGCTGAAGTACAAGGGCCGGCCCTATCACCATCTGCATGCGGCCAGCCCGCGCCAGGGGCGCCTGAAGATCGGCTATCTGTCCGGCGATCTGTGCATGCATGCAGTGGGTCTATTGACGCCCGAGCTGTTCGAACTGCATGACCGCGGTCGCGTTGAGGTCCATGCCTTTTGCTGGAGCCGGGAGGACGGTACGGCCCAGCGCCGGCGCATTCTCGACGCGATGGACCGGGTGCATCGTATCGGCGAGCTCGAGGACGAAGCGGCCGCCCGCCTGATTGCACAGCAAGGTATCGACGTGCTGGTGGATTTGCAAGGCCTGACCAGCGGGGCCCGCCCCAACATCCTGGCCTACCGGCCGGCGCCGGTGCAGGTAAGCTATCTGGGCCTGCCGGCCACCTCGGCGCTGCCGGGCGTGGACTGGATCATCGCCGACCGCTACGTGATGCCGCCGGAGTACCTGAGCTTCTGCACCGAGCGCCCAATCACGCTGGAGCATTGCTACCAGGTCAGCGACCGCCAGCGCGAGGTGGGCCCGACGCCCAGCCGTGCGCAGTACCAGCTGCCCGAGGAGGCTTTCGTCTTCTGCTCCTTCAACAACAATCACAAGTTCAACGAAGAGATGTTCGCGGCCTGGATGCGCATATTGCAGCAGGTCAGCGGCAGCGTGCTGTGGCTGCTGGCCGACAACGAATGGGCCAAGCGGAATATGCTGGCCACTGCGGCCGCCCACGGCGTTGCGGCCGAACGACTGATCTTCGCGCCGCGGGTGGCGCCGCCCGAATACCTGGCGCGCTTCGTGCTCGCCGACTTGGTGCTGGACACCTTCCCCTACAACGCGGGCACCACGGCCAGCGACTGCCTGTGGATGGGCGCGCCCATCCTGACCCGCTCGGGGCGCAGCTATATCTCGCGCATGTGCGGCAGCCTACTGACCCATGTGGGATTGCCCGATCTTGTCACCTATTCTCTGCAGGAGTACGAGCAGCGGGCCGTGCAGATTGGCCAGAACCCGGCGCGCGCTGCCTCCTACAAGCGCTATCTGGGCGAGCATGGCCGGGCCTCGACCCTGTTCGATATTCCCGGCATGGTGCGCGAGCTGGAGGACAAGTTCGAAGCCCTGGCGCTGCCCAAGCGCCAGCCTGAAGGAACGCGGTGACGCAGAAAAAGCACGATCCCTTCTTCGACGGCGCAGGCAGGCCGCCCGGATCGCCGGGGCTGTACCTGGCGGCGGACGGCTCTGCGCCCGCGCCGGTCGAGGAGCCGCGCGACTGGGAGGCCGAGGCCGGGCCGGACATCGGCGATCCCCTGCTGCATGCCCTGGTCTGGCTGACCCGGCACCACGGCCGGGCCCGCTCTGCCGAGTCCTTGCGGGCCGGCATGCCGACCGAGGGCGCCCTTGGGCCAGATCAGGCCTTACGGGTGATGCGCGAAGCCGGCTACAACGCCGGCCTGTCGCGCAAGAAGATCTCCGACATCAGCCCATTGCTGTTGCCGGCCGTGCTACTGCTCAATGGCGGTGACGCCTGCGTGCTGGTGGCCCGCCACGAGGCTTCCGAGGCGGGGCAGGCCACCTATGACGTGGTGTTCCCAGGCGCCGACGCCAATGTCTGCCGCGCCTCGCTGGCCGAGCTGGAAACCGAGTTCACCGGCTTCGTGCTGCTGGTCACCCTGCCCGAGGTGTCGCAGGCCGGCGCCGCCCAGGGACGCGGCGAGCCGCTGCTGCGCGCCGAGGGCAGTCACTGGCTGTGGGGCACGCTGCGACGCTTCATTCCCTACTATCGTGCGGCCATGGTGGCTGCCCTGCTCAGCAATGTGCTGATGCTGGTGTCCGGCTTGGTGACCATGGTGATCTACGACAAGGTGATCCCGAACCAGAGCTTCGTGACCCTGTGGACCCTGGCTGTCGGCGCCACGCTGGCGTTGCTGTTCGATCTCTTTGCCAAGCAGCTGCGGTCCCACTTGATCGATATCGCCGGGCGCAAGGCTGATCTGATCATCGGATCCAAGCTGTTTCGCCAGACCCTGGGCGTGCGCATGGAGCACAAGCCCGAGTCGGCCGGCTCTTACGCCCATACCCTTGCGCAGATCGAGGTGGTGCGCGACTTCTTCGCCTCCGCCAGCATGTCGGTGGTGTCGGATCTGCCCTTCATCATCCTGTTCGTCACGATGGCGTTTGTGATCGGCGGGCCTTTGGGCTGGGTGCTGGTGATTGCGATTCCGCTGATCCTGTGCATGACCTGGGCCATCCAGGGCCGCATGCGACGGGCGGTGCGGGCCAATATGACCGAGATGGCCGACTTGCAGGGAACATTGGTCGAGGCGATCGAGGGCCTCGAAGACCTGAAGACCTCGGGTGCCGAGGGGCGCTTCATACGCCGCTATGAAACCAGCAATGCTGTGGCGGCCGAGGCCGGCATGCGCACCCGCAGCATGCACAGCTGGAGTAGCAATATTTCATCGTCCCTGCAGCAGGCGATCACCCTGGTCATGCTGGTCTGGGGCGTCTATCTGATCGAGGCCGGCAGCATCAGCGCTGGCGCGCTTATAGGCGCGGTGATGTTCGCCGGCCGCGCGATCGCGCCACTGGGCAGTGTCGTGAGTCTGGCCGCCCGCTACCAGGGCGCGCATGCGGCGCTTGTTTCGCTGAACCAGCTGATGGCCAAGCCCACCGAGCGCAGTGCCCATCGCAACTACGTGCCGCTCAACGGCATCAGCGGCAGCATGGGACTGCAGGATGTCGGCTTTGCCTATCCGATGAGTGGCGAGGGCAATGCGCCCAAGGTTCTCAAGGGCGTCAACCTGCGCCTGAAGGCCGGCGAACGGGTGGCGGTGCTGGGTCGCATCGGTAGTGGCAAATCCACCGTGCTGCGCCTGCTGGCCGGGCTGTACCAGCCGACCGAGGGCATGGTGGAGGTTGACGGCATCGATCTGCGCCAGATCGATCCGGCAGAGTTCCGCGCCCGGGTCGGCTTCGTGGCCCAGGAGCCGCGGCTGTTTCACGGGACCTTGCGCGACAACGTGCTGATGGGCCGGGCTCATATCGATGCGGCGCGCCTGGTCGAGGTGGCGCGGCTGACGGGTCTGGACCGCGTAATCGCCGGCCATCCCCTGGGCTGGGACCTGCCGGTCGGAGAGATGGGCGGCCTGTTGTCGGGCGGCCAGCGCCAGCTCGTGGCACTGGCACGCAGCCTGGTGACAAAGCCCCAGGTGTTGCTGATGGACGAGCCCACCAGTTCCATGGACGCACAGTCCGAAGTGGCTTTTCTGCGCCAGCTGCGAGATGCGGCGCCCGAGTGCACCCTCGTGGTGGTGACGCACAGGCCTGCGGTGCTGGAGCTGGTCTCGCGGGTAGTCGTGATGGATGCCGGCAAGCTGGTGCTGGACGGACCACGCGACCAAGTGCTGGCTGCGCTGTCTGGCATACGTCCCGCACCGGCCGGGGAGGGCTCGAACCTGCACATGCATCCGAGCGCCCAGCCAGTCCAGCGGTCGGCTTCGGTATGAGGGGATGGCTGCAATGAGCGCATCTCGCGACGAGGGCATGTTCATGAGCGCGCTGGCCGCGGCCCAGGTGGATGAGCCGCTGCCGCGCGTGACCTGGGTGCTGTACCTGCTGCTGGCGGCGGTGCTGGTGGCCATCGTCTGGTCGGCACTGGCCGAGGTCGAGCAGGTCAGCCGCAACGATGGCCGCATCGTGCCAGACGCGCGCGAGCAGGTGATTGCCAGTGCCGAGGTCGGCATCCTGCGGGAGCTGCTGGTGCGAGAGGGCGACCGGGTCAGCCGGGGCCAGGTGCTGGTCCGCCTAGATCCTACCCGGGTCGAGGCGCAGCAAAACGAGGGTCAGGTCAAGCGTCTGGCCTTGCAGGCAACGATTGCGCGGCTGGCGGCCGAGGCCGCCGGGCGGCCGCTGCAGTTTCCTGCCGAGCTGCGCGATCACAAGGCTTTGATGGAGGCCGAGACCGAGTCATTCGAGGCGCGCCAGCGCCTGCTGGAGGAGGCCGTAGCCAGCATCGGCCGCAGCGCCGCGCTGCTGGGGCGCGAGATGCGCATCGCGCAGAGCATGGCGGCCAAGGGGCTGATGTCCGATGTGGAAGTGATGCGACTGTCGCGCCAGGTCAACGAGCTGCAGCTGCAGCGCAGCGAGCGAGTCAGCCGTTTTCGGCAGGAGGCCAGCGCCGAGCTGGTCAAGTTGCGCAACGAACTGGCCCAGCAACAGGAGCAAATGGTCGTCCGGCAGGATGCGCTGACCCGCACGGTGCTGAGCTCCCCGGTCGATGGTCTGGTCAAGAACATCCGTGCCAACACTCTCGGCGGTGTCATCACGACCGGCGCACCCATTATGGAAATTGTGCCACTTACCGAGCGCATCCTCGTCGAGACCCGCATCAAACCGGCCGAGATCGGCTATCTGCGGGTCGGCCAGAAGGCCACGATCAAGGTTGCCGGCTTCGACTACAACGTGTTTGGTGGCCTGCAAGGCAAGGTCGAGTACATCAGCCCCGATGCGCTGGGCGATGCCGACAAGGGGGGCGACGGCCGCTACTACCGTGCCTTGGTCCGCACCGAGCGAAGTACCCTGCGCTACAAGGGTGAGGCGGTCGAGGTCATTCCGGGCATGAATGCCTCGGTCGAGATCAAGACCGGCGAGCGTTCGGTGCTGAGCTTTCTGCTCCGGCCCATGCTCAAGACCCAGGAAGCGATGCGCGAGCGCTGAGCTCGATTTGCACCCCGGCAGCGCCTTTGTTCCGCGCATTGCAGCGCCCCCAGGCGTGATCCAGTAGGGGCTATGCTGAAAACACTGCTCGCCGTCTCGCGCCAGGGCCTGCGCCGGGTCTTGATCCTGCCGCTTTCGCTGGCGCTGCTGGCGCCCGATCCACTGCTGGCCCAGACCAGGAACCGTCCCAAGAAGGCGGCCCCGGCGCCGGCGGCCTTCGCTGCGGCCGAAGTCAGGCAAAGCCGCTGTGGCGAAGAGGATGTGCTGCCGACCACGCTGGGACGCGGGGCGCTGAACTTCGAGACCAGCAGCACCGACCCGCGCAGCCAGCTGCAGCAGCTGGTCGAGCTGGCCCAGCAACGCAGCCAGGGCCTGGGCGCGGCCAACTTGCTGGCCCAGGCCGCCCGCTCCGAGTGGGAAGAGGCCAAGGCCGCACGCATACCCCAGGTCAATCTGGGCGGCACGCTGGCCCAGACGGGCAACAAGACCGAGGGATTTCCCGGCCAGTCGGGTATCCAGGGCAGCGCCAATCTGAGCGTCAGCGCGCCCTTGTATGACTCTGGCCGGAACGCCCAGCTCGCGAACTGGCGCAGCCAGCTGGCCGAAGCGGCCCGTCATGGCCTGGTCAGCGTCGAGCAGCAACTGGCGCTCCAGACCGTGTCCCTGGCCATGGATCGCAGCCGCTACCAGCTGCAGGCCCAGGTCTACGCCCAGTATGTACGCAAGATGGCCTGCCTGGTTGAGGCGCTCGACACCATTGTGCAGGCCGACCGCGGCCGTGCCAGCGAGCTGGTGCAGGCGCAGAAAAACCAGCAGCAAGCCGAACTGGCGGTGGTTCAGACTCTCAGCGTGCTGCGCCAGGTCGAGTCGCGGCTACGCCGCTTCGTCGGCGACCGGTTGCCGCCCAGTGCCAGCTACTCGGCCTTGTTGACCCAGGTGCCCGAGCTGGCCGAGATGCAGCGCGATGCCGAGTTGGCGCCAGAGCTAGCCCAGTTGGAGGCCCAGGCCCGCGCTCAATCCAGCTATGCAGAGTCGGTCGTGGCCAGCTACAAGCCTCAGGTCAATCTGCTGATGGGCGGCACCGCCACGGCCGGCAAGATTGGCCCCAGCAAGAGTGCCGAGTTCGTCGCCGGCGTCAGCGTCAACATCCCGATCTACAACGCCGGTGCCGAGCACAGCATCAGCGCTGCCCGCAAGCGTGCCGAGGCCGTGCGCCTGCAGCGCGAGGACCAACTGGAAGCCCGCCGCTACCGCATGGTCGACATGCATGAGGCTGCCGTTTCCTCCTTCGACCGGGCGCGTCTGATAGTCGACATCCTGCGCAATAGCGAGAGGGTGCGGGCATCGACCTTGCAGCAGTGGCAGCAACTGGGCCGGCGCTCCCTGTTCGACGTCATGGGCGCGGAGGCGGATTACTATTCGCTACGCGTGGCCCAGGTCAATGCCCTGGTCGACGGCCAGCAGGCGGTGGCCTTGCTGTGGTCGATGGGCCGTGGCGTGCTGACGCCGCTGCGCTGAGACCGGGCGGCCGGAGCGCCAGAGCCCGACAAGATGCAAAGGAAATCCATGAGCGAGTTGCTCGACAAGCGGTCCGTGTTCGTCCATTCTCATGCGCTGGTCGAGTCCAGCCGCATCGGCCCTGGCAGTCGGATCTGGGCCTTCGCCCATGTGCTCGCCGGCGCCGAAATCGGCGCCGAGGCCAATATCTGCGACCATGTCTTCATCGAGAACGATGTCTGCATCGGCGACCGGGTCACCGTCAAATGCGGGGTGCAGCTTTGGGACGGCATTCGCATCGAGGACGATGTCTTCATCGGGCCCAACGTCACCTTCTCCAACGATCCCTTCCCGCGCAGCAAGCAGCGTCCGGAGCGCTTTGCACAGACCCGGGTTCGCTGCGGTGCCAGCATCGGCTCCGGAGCGACCATCCGGCCCGGCATCACCATCGGGCCGGGCGCCCTGGTCAGCGATGGCGCGGTGGTTACCCGCGATGTGCCGCCAAATGCCATCGTCGCGGGGAATCCCGCCCACATCACCGGCTATGCCGATACGCCGCAGGTCGAGACCACCGTGGCAGCCGTGGCCGCCAGCAAGGCCGATGCGGTGCCGGCACTGCAGGCGCGCGGCGCTCGGCTGCATCCGTTGCCAAAGATCGTCGACCTGCGTGGCGCGCTGTCTTTCGGCGAGATCGGAGTCCACCTGCCGTTCGAGCCCAAGCGCTTCTTCATGGTCTATGACGTGCCCAGCCTGGAGGTGCGCGGTGAGCACGCCCATAAGGCCTGTCACCAGTTTCTCGTTTGCGTGAAGGGCTCGCTGAGTGTGGTGCTGGACGACGGCGAGCGCCGCGACCAGGTGCTGTTGGACAGCGCCAAGATGGGGCTGCACATCCCGCCGATGGTCTGGGGCATACAGTACCGCTTCTCGCCTGATGCCGTGCTGCTGGTGCTGGCCTCGCACTGCTACGAGGCCGAGGACTACATCCGCAACTACGACGAATTTTTGGCCGCCGTGGCCGCACAAGCCCATGTCTGAACCCATCCCCTTCCTCGATCTGCAGCCCTGCTATCGCGCCTCGCAGCCGGCCATTGATGCGGCGCTGGCCCGTGTGGCAGCCAGTGGCTGGTTTTTGTTAGGCAAGGAGCTGGTCGCCTTCGAGTCGCAGTGGGCTGGCTACTGTGCAAGCGCCCATGCCGCCGGTGTCGCCAATGGCCTGGATGCGCTGCATCTGAGCCTGCGCGCACTGGGCGTCGGGGAGGGAGACGAGGTGATCGTGCCCTCCAACACCTATATCGCCACCTGGCTGGCGGTCAGCCAGTGCGGCGCCAGACCGGTGCCCGTCGAGCCCGATCCGCTGAGCTTCAACCTCGACCCGGCGCGCATCGAGGCCGCGATCACCCCCCGCACCCGGGTTCTGCTGCCGGTGCACCTCTACGGCCAGCCGGCAGATATGGACCCCATCATGGCGCTGGCCGAGCGACACGGGCTCAAGGTGCTTGACGACTGCGCCCAGGCCCACGGTGCCGCCTACAAGGGCCGCCCGGTCGGCGGCCTGGCCCATGCCTCGGCCTGGAGCTTCTATCCCGGCAAGAATCTGGGCGCAATGGGCGATGGCGGCGGTGTCACGAGCGCTGACGCCGACCTGATCGAGCGCATCAAGGTGTTGCGCAACTACGGCTCGCGCATCAAGTATCACAACGAGCTCAAAGGCATCAACTCGCGGCTGGACGAGATCCAGGCGGCAGTGCTCAGCGCCAAGCTGCCCCAGCTCGACGAGGCCACAGCGCAACGGCGCTCGATCGCGGCGCGGCTGCTGGAAGGCCTAGCCGACACCGGTCTTCAACTGCCGCAGGTGCCGGCCTGGGCGGAGCCGGCCTGGCACCTATTCGTGGTCCGTCATCCGGCGCGTGACGCCCTGCAAGCACGCCTAGCCGAGCGGGGTCTTGGCACCTTGATCCATTACCCGGTGCCGCCGCATCTGCAACCGGCTTATGCCGAACTGGGCTATGGCCCTGGCGATTTCCCGATTGCCGAGGCCATGCACCGGGAGGTGCTCAGTCTGCCCCTGTGGCCTGGCATGAGCTCCGCACAGATCGATCGAGTGATCACGGAAGTCCGCGCCTGCGTCTGAACGATCAGCGCTGAGGCACCGGCCCGCGGGAGCGGGCTGGGTTGCCGACCCACAGCTCGCCAGCCGGCACATCTCGCGTCACGACGCTGCCCGCGCCGACCATCGCGCCCTCGCCGATGCTCAGCCCGCCCAGGATCGTTGCATTGGCGCCGATCGAGGCGCCGGCGCCGACTTGGGTGCGCTGGAAGGCCGGCGGGTAGTGCTTAGAGCGCGGGTACTTGTCGTTGGCAAACGTAACGTTCGGGCCGACGAAGACATCGTCGGCCAGGCTGATGCCATCCCACAGTTGCACGCCGCACTTGACGGTTACCCGGTCGCCGATTTGCACATCGTTTTCGATGAAGCACTGCGCATTGATATTGCAGTCTTGGCCGATGCGCGCGCCGGCCAGCACGACGCAGAACTGCCAGATGCGGGTGCCGGCGCCGATCTCTCGGGTCTGTACATCGGCGCTGGGATGGATATGGGATTCGTTCATAGCGGTGATCCGGGTGAGCGCTGCGAGCATAAATGAAGAAGCCCCATCCGGCGGCTGTGCCGGATGGGGCTGGTGGCCGGCAGCACAGGGCTGCCAGGCTGCCGATCAGATCAGCGGCGGCAGGCGGTTCTCATCCTCATCGGCCAGCGGCTTGGCCAAGGGGTGGAGGGGGGCAGCCCCGTGTCCGGCCACCGACAGTCCGGTGGAGGCCGCCGTGCCGCCCAGCAAATTGCTGCTCGGCCCGGTCAGCACATCACCCAGGCTGACGCTCGGCGTCCTGTCCTTGGCGAACCAGACGTCGGCCATGGCCATCGTCTGCCCGTCGGTGGTCTTGTAGTCAGAGACCAGGCCGATGAAGTTGCCGTTGTCGACCTCGGTGCCCTTCTGGGCCTGCAGATTGAGCTCAGCAACCCCCAGCTCTTCCAGCGACTTGAGCTCACCGTTGTCGGTCTTGCCGTCACTATTGGCATCGACCCAGACCTGCAGCTGCGCCCAGCTGGCATCCAGCGCGCTGAGCTTGCCATCGCCGTTGCTGTCTTCCTGGCTCATCGCGTGGTAGCCATCGGCGGCGCGGCGGCCGTCGGCAAGCATGGTGCCGGAGCCGAACAGCTCGCGACCGTCATTGATGCTGCCGTCGCCGTTGCGATCCATCACCAGCAGACCGTCGCCACTGCCGGCCCAGCCCCAGCGCTGCACATGGCCGGTGCCGGTCAGATCGAAATCGACGCCGTCGGCGGCTGCCAGCGTCTGGATGCCGTTGCCATCCAGATCCAGCATGATGGGCGTGGACAGGAAGAGCGCGCCGACCTGGGCGCCGGTCATCGCACCGATTTGATCGGAGCTGAAGGCCAGCGACTGGTCCATATTCATCGCGCCCAGGTCCTGGGTCTCGAAACCGGCGATCTGGTCGGTGGTGAGGGCCTGGATGTGGTCGGTGCTAAGCCCCTTCACCGAGGCTGTGGTCAGCTGCGCCAGGTCCTGGGTCTCGATGGCCCTGATCTGATCCGTGCTCAGGCCGGCAATCTGGCTCGAGTTCAGTGCTGCGAACTGATGGGTTTGCATGGCCTCGACATTGTCAGTGCTCAGTGCGCCGATCTGCTCGGTGCTCAGCACCCTCAGCTGGGCCGAGTTCAGCGCCCTGAGGTCATCGCTCTCCAGCGCCGCGATCTGCTCGGTCTCGAGTCCGCGGATCTGGTTGGTACTGAGTGCGGCCACCTGCTCGCTGCGCAAGGCCTGGATGTTGTCGGTGGACAGGGCGCCGATCTGGTCGGAGTTCAGTGCACGGATCTGGGCGCTGCTCAGTGCACGCAAGTCATCGCTCTCCAGCGTGGCGATCTGGCTGGTGCTCAGTGCCGCGATATGGCCGGTGTTCAGGGCCTTGAACTGGTCGGTGCCCAGGGCGTTGAGGTCATCGCTGCCGAGGTCGCGGATCTGGGCCGTAGTCAGTGCGGCGACTTGAGCTGTACGCAGCCCACCGATCTGGTCGGAGTTGAGGGCCGCGAGCTGATCACTGTTGAGCGCACGCAGGCTGGCCGTGCCCAGGGCACGCAGATCGTCGGTCTCCATCGCCGCCATCTGATCAGTGCTCAGGCCGCGGACCTGGGCCGTGCTCAGCACCCCGACCTGCTCGCTGCGCAGGGCCTGGATGTTGTCGGTGGACAGGGCGCCGATCTGGTCGGAGTTCAGGGCACGCAGCTGGGCGCTGCTCAAGGCACGCAGATCATCGCTCTCCAGCGTGGAGACCTGGGAGCTACCCAGCGCGGCAATTTGTGCGCTGTTGAGGGCCTTGAACTGGTCAGTACTCAGCGCGTTGAGGTCGGCGCTGCCGAGCTCGCGAACCTGGCTGCTCGATAGCGCTCCCACCTGCTGGGTGCGCAGCGCGCCGATCTGGTCAGAGTTCAGGGCCGCAAGCTGATCGCTGTTGAGCGCACGCAGGCTGGCGGTGCCCAGCGCACGCAGATCGTCGGTCTCCAGTGCACCGATCTGGTCGGTGCTCAGGCCGCGGACCTGCTGGGTGCTCAACGCACCGACCTGTTCAGACTTCAGCGCCTGGATGTTGTCGGTGGACAGGGCGCCGAGCTGGTCGGAGTTCAGGGCGCGAAGCTGGGCGCTGCCCAGGGCGCGCAGATCGTCACTCTCCAGGGTGGAGACCTGGGAAGTGCCCAGCGCGGCG
>NZ_JAPFGP010000001.1 GCF_026241155.1 Paucibacter sp. PLA-PC-4 | reverse complement strand
CGCAAGAAAGGAGCTTCATCCAACGAAGAGAATCAAACCCAATCTACTGACGCAGGCACCTTGGGGTAGCCTCTAGCTGTGGGTCAGTATTGCGTGATCGCGATGGATCAGTTCGATGCGATCGCCAACATGCTTAGGGGCCTGTGGCCCTCGCCGGGGCCTGGTGGTGGCTTTCGAGCGCCTCGTCTCCGTGGCATACGGTGACCTGCGGGCGGCCTAGTCTGCAAGGCTCGTTCGAAGCACTGCCTAGCGTGGCTTACTCTTGGCTGCCTTGCGGGCGTCGCGTTCCATGCGACGACGCTCGGCGCGGCCCATGAACGCGTTCGGATAGCTCGGCGACGGCCCCGCCTGCCCGAAATGAACCGGCATCGGAAACTCTTTGACTAAACCCTTGAAGAGGTACACATCAGGGTTGCTCTGAAGCACATCGAGTTCGACCATTAGCTCCTGCAGCGCAGCTCTCGCCTCTTCGCTCATCTCCTCGCGGAGGTCGACGTACATAAAGTCTCGAGAGGCCTCACCATCGGCAAACGGCTCGCTAGCAATGCCGACGGCCTCTTGCAGCGTGGGCATGGTCAGCTTGATAGCGCTGCAGTAGGTGCCGAGAATGGTGCTGCGCAACTCGCGGTAGTCCTCGTACGGCTCGTTCCCCTTGGGAACGGTGAGGAAGACCCATCCACGGTTCGGCGGACGCCCTGTCATCACTATCCGGACAAACTTCTTGCCCGGGTCACTACGGTGAAGGGCGGCCTTCCAGTTCTCAACAAGGTTCCGTCGAGATACCCGGTTCTCCGCGGCTAGTGCCCGCACGATGCGTTCGTGCCCGTACAGCCGCCCGCCACGAGTATCTGCCATTGGCCGGCACCGGGCCGCCACCAGACCTGCCTTTAGCCGCCCAAGGCCGGCTACATCCATCCTGCGACGGCTTGCTTACGCTGCAGTCAAGCAAGACCCGGTACCGGCCAGGAGCAGCCTTTCAGCTCGGCCACCCAAAGCCGAGCCATGACAGCCGTGCTCGACGGCGGAACGCGCTAACGCCGCGAAAGTGAGACAGGTTAGTGGTGCGCACAAGGAACACATTGCCCCTCTCATCGAAGCAGGTACCTTGCGGAACGAACATGGCGGAAGACTACGATAGAACTGTTTCCGCTCGCGGCGTTAACATCGCCGACATTGTGGGCTCCGTCAAGGTTGTCTGACGGTCCGGTTGCAGGCCGGGACTCGACACCGGCCTAGGAATTGGAGGCGCATATGCGCCGACGGGGATATCTCTTCAGACAGCTGTTGTGGCTCACAGCAGCTGTCGCCGTACCACTCCTTGCTCTGCTGGCCTACAACGTTCAACAAGACGCGGTACAGGCACGAACAGCCGCGTACCAAGCCGTCGAGAATTATGCAGCCGGTGTTGCCCAAGACGCTAGGTCCTTGCTGTCGGCAACCGAGAGCTATCTGGCCTTCATGGCAGATCGTCCCTTGGTCAGGGCCGTCGATGAGCAGACCTGCGACCCGCTGTTGGATGGCGTGGTGCAGCGGCGACAGCACTTCGCGAATGTGTTTGTCACGGATCTAAGCGGAAGGCCGGTCTGCTCCTCCATCAAAGGACCGGGCGTCGCACCCACCACGTTCGCGCACCACGACTGGTTCAAAGAGGCGGCCAAGAGCGACGCCCTGGCGCTCAGCAAGCCCTTTCTTGCGCCGATCGCTCAGCGCACGGTTGCCGCCATGAGCCTTCCCCTGCGAGACGCTGCCCGGCGCAGGACCGGCACGGTGACCGTACTTCTCGACCTGGAAAGCCTTCAGCGCGACTGGGACCGCTACTCCCTTCCGCCCGGCAGCCGTTTGACGCTATTCGACAGCGCCGGCACGATCATGGTCACCAGACCCGGCTTCGGGGAAATGGTGGGCAAGGATGCCAGTGCCATCCTGAATACGGCGTTGACAGTGAATCCATCTGGGATCGGGATAGCGCCCGGGGTCGATGGCGTTGAGCGCGCATTTGCTCTCAAGTCCATACGAGCCGGCGGTTGGCAAGCTGCTGCAGCCATTCCGGCATCGGATGTCTTCGCCGGCTACCGCGCGCAGGTGCAGCGCAGCATCGTCGTGGGATCTATCGTCGTGCTGGCGGTGCTTGCCTTTGCCGTAGCGATGGCCCGGCGAATGTCTGCGCCGCTCGCAGCTTTGGCAAGGACCGCACGAGCCGTTGCGAGTGGTGATCTCGCCGTCCGCGCTACCGCGTCAGTCCCTGGAGAGTTCGGTTTGGTGGCGAGCGAGTTCAACGCCATGCTCGACGCTCGCCAGGTTGCGGAAGCCGAACTCCATGAGTCCGAGAGGCGGTATGCCGACCTGCTTGCCAATGTCGAGATGGTTTCGTTGATGCTCGACACGGCTGGCCATGTCACTTACTGCAACGACTACCTCCTGTCGCTCGCCGGGTACTCCAGAGAAGAGCTGACCGGTGCCGACTGGATGCTCGAACTGGTACCCCCCGAATGCCGCGATATCCGTGAGGTTTTTGCTGCCGCCATGAACGGGGGCGTGCTGCCACGACACGTCGAGCACGAGATCGTGACCCGGTCTGCCGGCAGACGGTTGGTGCAGTGGCACAACTCCGTCCTGCGATCGACCATTGGCGAGATCGTCGGCATGGCAAGCCTCGGAGTCGACATCACGGAAGTCCGCCTCGCCCAGATTCGCGAGCGTCGACACACAGACTTTTACACGGCGCTTTCTCGAACGAACGGCGCCATCGTGCGAATGTCCGATCCCCAGACGCTTTACCAGGAGATTTGCAGGATATGCGTCGAGCATGGGCACGCCAGCATTGCCTATGTCTCCCTGGTTGATGGCGACCTGATCAGGCCCGCCGCATGGTCTGGGCCCGCAGACGCGTTCCTGCGCGACTTCGCCGTGCCGCTTGATGTCAAGCTTCCTGCGGGACGCGGGCTGACCGCAGAGGCATTTCGCTCAGGCATACGGCAGGTCTCGAACAACTACGAGGATGACCCGCGAACTCTGCCATGGCGAGAACGCGCCCGGGCGATTGGCACTCAGGCGGCAGCCACCTTTCCGTTTCGGCGCGGCGGAAAGACGATCGGCACGCTCAGCTTGCACATGACGATTGGCGGCTTCTTCGACGACCGCTTGATTGGCCTGGTGGAAGAGATGACCGGGGATGTGTCATTCGCTCTCGACAATTTCGACCGCGAGCGGGCTCGCGCCGTTGCGGAACACCAGGCGGAGTCCGATTCCCAACGCTTTCGAACGCTGTTCCAGACCGCCCCGGCTGCGATGTCCATCGTGTCTCTTGCTGATCAACGCTTGCTTGACATTAACGAGGCCTTCCAAAGTTTCGCTGGCCTGACACGACAGGAAATCATCGGGCGCGACGCCTTCGAAGAAGGCCTGTGGCCTGGCGATCAGGAGCGTGCCGACTTCGTCAGAGAGTTCCGCGACAGCGGGCGGGTTCGAAACTTCCAGATGCGCGGGACGGACCACGTGGGCAAGCAACGGGACTACTTGCTTCAGGCCGACCGTGTCGAATTCGCCGAGCAGGCGTGCGTGTTGACGATCGCCAGCGATGTCACCGAGCTCCGGGACGCACAACGCATGCTCAATGACCGGGAGAAACAGCTTTCGGGGCTCGTTGAAACGGCCATGGACGCCATCATCTCGATCGACTCACAACATCGAGTGCGGTTGTTCAACCGCGCAGCAGCGGAGCTGTTTCAGGTGTCAGAGCTCGACGCCATGGATAGCAACATCGAACGATTCATTCCAAGTCGGCTGCGTGGCGGCCACATGGAGCACGTCAACGAGTTCGCACGCTTTGGCAGCACGGCACGTCGGATGGGTGGTCTTCACACACTGGCGGGACTTCGCGCCGACGGGACCGAGTTCCCCATCGAGGCTTCGATATCCAGGCTTTGCCAAGACGACTCGGTGCTGATGACGGTCGTCATTCGGGACGCCACCGAGATGCGGCGAGCCGAGCAGGGGCGTCTTGCGCAAGCTGCCGCGGAGTCGGCGAGTCTGGCCAAGTCCGAGTTCTTGTCTCGCATGAGCCATGAACTGCGTACACCGCTGAACGCAGTGCTTGGGTTCTCTCAGCTGTTGCAGAGCGATGTCAAGGACCCGCTGTCGGCGAGCCACCAGAATCAGATTGATCACATACGGCGCGCAGGATGGCATCTGCTGGCACTGGTCAACGATGTGCTGGACGTTTCGAAGATCGAAGCCGGCAAGGTCGACGTGGAAGAGAGCAGCGTCGATGTTCCGGACCTGCTGGACGAGGTCGTTCGCATCAGTGAACCTGCGGCGAGCCAGCTGGGTGTAGTGATTGCCACCACCTATCGGCGCAGCGAGGGCGTCCTGGTGTGGGCGGACCCCAGGCGACTGCGTCAAGTGATGATCAACCTGCTGTCGAATGCCACCAAGTACAACCGGCCTGGCGGGCGGGTGGAGATTGGCATCTCCATTGAGGAAGATCAGACCCATATCGATGTTCAGGACACCGGCATCGGAATGAGCGCCAAGCAGATGGCGCATCTCTACGAGCCCTTCAACCGCCTCGGTCGCGAAAGCATTGCGGTCGAAGGCACGGGACTGGGCCTCGCTCTGACGAAGCAGCTCGTGCAACTCATGCACGGTCGACTCGACATCACCAGCGAAGAGGGTCTTGGCACCCGGGTTCGCGTCACCATGCCCTCGCACGATTCGATCGCACCTTCCAGTGCGTTTTCTCCGTTGGTCACGCAACAGACAGCGGTGAGTGACGAGTCCCTCCCGACCGGCGTTGTGCTGTACATCGAGGACAACCCGGTCAATCTGCTGTTGGTCGAGCAATTGCTCTTGCGCTGGCCGGGCGTCGTTCTTGCACAGGCTGAGAACGGAATGGATGGGATCGCGCTGGCTCGGACCGTCGAACCCGACTTGATCCTGCTCGACATGCGGCTGCCCGATATGGACGGCGTCGCAGTGTTGGCGGCACTGAGCGGTGAGGGGGGCGGTGTTGGTTGTCCAGTGATTGCTTTATCAGCGAGCGCGATGCCGGACGAAGTTGGCGCAGCGCGCAAAGCGGGGGCCTTCGACTATTGGACGAAACCCTTGGACTTCGAGCATTTTCTTCGTGAGATGAGACGGCTGCTGCGTTCGAAGAGGGAGGTTGAATGACTGATCTACTCGACTGCCTACGTCAGCTCAGGGTCGATTCCGTCCGGTCGCGCCGCGTCGGACCGGACATTCGATCTCGGAGTGCCGCACCGGCTGTCAAATGACCGGTCTCGGAGGTGCAGCGGCCATACGTGCAGATGACCGTCGAACGGCCGCTGATGATTGCAGCGGTCGCTCAGCCTGTGGGTCGCGAATGAATCTGACCAGCCTGGTGCAGCCGCTCGTGCTTCTCGACTTGAGTCGTTGAAGTAGTCGTCGCTGCGACCGGCCAGTTTTCGACTCTTTTTGCACGGAACACCATGCTGGAGGATGAGCCCGACGGACTTTATTTTTCCCCGACGGACTTTATTTGTTGCAGTCAATTCGAAGTACCCCCTTCACTCCACCGTCACACTCTTGGCCAGATTGCGTGGCTTGTCGACGTCGGTACCACGCGCGCAGGCTGTGTGGTAGGCCAGCAGCTGCAGCGGAATCACGTGCAGTATGGGGCTCAAGCTGCCGTAGTGCTCGGGCATGCGGATTACATGCAGGCCCGGCTCGCTTTCAATCCGGGTGTCGCCGTCGGCGAACACATAGAGCTGACCACCGCGGGCGCGGACCTCCTGCATATTGCTCTTTAGCTTCTCCAGCAGTGCATCGTTGGGCGCCACCGTGACAACCGGCATCTCGGCGGTCACCAGGGCCAGAGGACCGTGCTTGAGTTCGCCGGCCGGGTAGGCCTCGGCGTGGATATAGCTGATCTCCTTGAGCTTGAGTGCGCCTTCCAGAGCGATCGGATAATGCAGTCCGCGGCCAAGGAAGAGCGCGTTTTCCTTGCGTGCGAACTCCTCGCTCCATGCGATCACCTGCGGCTCCAGCGCCAGCACGGCCTGCACTGCCACCGGCAGATGGCGCAGGGCCTTAATGTGCTCAGCCTCCTGCGCCTCGCTCAGATGGCCGCGCGTCTGCGCCAGCGCCAGGGTCAGCATGAACAGACCTACCAGCTGGGTCGTAAAGGCCTTGGTGGAGGCCACGCCGATCTCGGCGCCGGCACGGGTGATATACGCAAGCTCACATTCGCGCACCATCGCGCTAGTGGCAACATTGCAGATCGTCAGCGTATGCGTCATGCCTTGAGCGCGGGCATGCTTGAGCGCGGCCAGCGTGTCGGCGGTCTCTCCGCTCTGGCTGATCGTGACGACCAGCGTGCGCGGGTTCGGCACGCTGTCACGGTAGCGGTACTCGCTGGCGATCTCGACGCTGGTAGGGATCTTGGCGATGCTCTCCAGCCAGTACTTGGCAGTTGAGCCAGAGTAGTAGCTGGTGCCGCAGGCCAGGATCAGCACCGAGTCGATCTCCTTGAAGATGCGATATGCACCGTCGCCGAACAGCTCCGGGCTGATGCCGGTCACCGCATCCAGCGTGTTGGCAATGGCCACCGGCTGCTCGAAGATCTCCTTCTGCATATAGTGGCGATAGGGGCCTAGCTCAGCCGCGCCGCTGTGCGCGTGCACGGTGCGCACCTCGCGAGTCTGGGCCTCATAGCGGCCGGTCTCGGTGTTGAGCTTGCTGATCCAGTAGCGGCCCAACTGCAGGTCAACCACATCACCCTCCTCCAGATAGACGATCTGGTCGGTAACTCCGGCCAGGGCCATCGCGTCCGAGGCGACGAAGTGTTCGCCCTGCGCCGCCTCGGTGCCGATCCCCAGCACCAGCGGCGAACCCTCGCGTGCGGCGATCACACGGTGCGGCTCGTCGCGCGCGAACACGGCAATCGCATAAGCGCCCTTGAGGCGGGTCAGCGCCTGCTGCACCGCCTCCAGTAGATCTCCGTTGTAGAGCTGGTCGACCAGATGGCAGATCACCTCAGTGTCGGTCTGGCTGGTGAAGACATAGCCGCGGGCCTTCAGCTCGGCGCGCAGCTCGTCATGGTTCTCGATGATGCCGTTGTGGACCAGCGCGATCCGACCGGCGGTTGCGGTGTTGGCATCGGCGCCCGCGCCATGCGAGAAATGTGGATGGGCGTTGTGCACCGCCGGCGCGCCATGGGTAGCCCAGCGGGTGTGGGCGATGCCGGTGCCAGAGGCGATGCCGTCCTCGGCCGCCAGCGCATGCAATTCGGCCACGCGCGAAGTGCTACGGGCGCGCTTGAGCTCGCCGCCCTGGTGCACTGCCACGCCGCAGGAGTCATACCCGCGATATTCCAGGCGCTTCAGGCCCTCGATGAGGATGGGAACGATATTGCGCTGACTGACGGCGCCGACGATGCCACACATGCGTTTCTCCTGCCTGAAGGCGTTGAGTAGATGCCAGATGGTAGGCAGGCAGAAGAAACCAATGTTTTCAAATTTATATCGATAATGAAATAATCAACCACACTCATTGTTTTGAGAAAAGATCTGTCAAATATCAGTCTTCTATGAACACTTTCGTCACTTCTATAGCGCTGGACACCACCGATTTGCGGGTGTTGGATTTGTTGCAGCGGGACGCCTCGCTCTCCAACCAGGCACTGGCCGAGCTAGCCCATGTGTCGCCGGCCACCTGTCTGCGGCGCGTCAAGCGCCTGGTCGAGATCGGCATCATCGAGCGGCGCGTGGCTATCTTGTCGCCCGACAAGCTGGGCGCCGGCCTCAGCGCCATCGTCGAGATCACGCTGGACCGCCAGGGGGCCGAGCATCTGGCGGCCTTCGAGCACAAGCTGCTGGCCGAGGCCGCGGTACAGCAGTGTTACCGCGTATCACCCGGGCCCGATTTCGTGCTGATTCTGCAGGTGCCCGATATGCCGGCCTATCACGCGCTGGTGCTGCGGCTGTTCACGCAGGACGCCAATGTCCGCAACGTCAAGACCTTCTTCAGCGTGTTGCGCAGCAAGTTCGAACCGCGCCTGGCCTTGCCGGGCGCGGCCTGAGGGCCCGCCTGTTTCAGCGCTGCGCTTCGCGGCGGCGCGTCGCCACACCCATCAAGCCCAGACCGGCCAGGAACAACGCGTAGGTCTGCGGCTCGGGCACGGCGGTAACAGACGCGATCCAGCCGAGGTGGGAAAAGACCGCGGTGGAACCAGACAGATCGCCATAGCTGGACGAATTGCTGGTGCTGGCATCGCAGTTGAGCCCGAAATTGCTGCAGGCCTCCCAGCCCCAGGAATGCACACCGCTGAGCAGCCACTCGCTGCCGCTCCAGATGAAGTCACCGCCCCCGGAGTCGCCACCGGCGATCAGCGCCTCATTGACACCCAGACCATTGCTACTGGTCCAAGCATTGCCTGTCAGGCCGGCCAGTCGTCCCAGGGTGTTATTGCGATTGATGCCGCTGTCGAAGTCCGACATATAGGTCAGACCATGCTTGTAATAGTCGGCGTCATAGCCCCAACTGGAATCGTTGGCATCGATCACCTGGTTGAAGGTCTGGCTGTCTACATCAAAGGTGTTGTAGCCGTAGTGTCCGTACAGACCATCGCCCCAATTGGTGTCGGTGTTGCTGGACCCAACGCTGGTCGTACCGTAGCCGGCCATCAGATAGTCCTTGCCGATATCGATCGTCGTGCTGAGCTTGTAGCCCTGGATGGACGTGACCTTCTGGTCGAGCTTGAGGATCGCGATATCGGCGCCGGTGTCCAGGTCGCCGGTCCAGCCGCCGTGGACGATGGCACCACCCACCGCCACATTGCGGGTCACGCTGGCCACGCCGTTGTAGTAGCCGAACTCCACCTTCATTGAGGTGAAGTTGTCCGCGCAATGCGCGGCGGTCAGCACGTATTGCCCGCCAGCCAGCAGCGAGCCCGAGCATGCCCAGATGCCTTCGCTATTGCTATAGGTGATGGAAGCCACGCCGTCGAGGGCGCCGGCCACGCCGTTAAATGCCTGGCCAGGTGCAAAGCGCCAGTTGGACGGCGACGAGGTATTGCCCGTGTTGGGTACGAGATCGCCCAGCGCGTAAGCCTGGGTGCCGGCGCCGAGCAGGCAGCAGACAGCCGCCACGAAGGCCAGTTTGAAACGAGAACGCATGGATATTCCCCCTGAGAACGCGCTGAGTGCGCTGTTTGTTGTCAATTGATCCGGACGTGAATATGTCACGAAGCAAATGGCGCCTCGGGTGGCCTACCCCCCCTTTTCACGGGCAGCACTATCCCCTAAGTGAAGTCCTGGGGGTCAGGTCTTGCACATACGCCACCACCCAGCCGCACCTCAGCCGCGCTTGAGCACCAGCAGACCCTTCAGGTACTCGCCCTCTGGGAAGCAGATGGTCTGCGGATGGTCGGGTGCAGCGGCCACGCGCTCGAGGATGTAGCCATCGGCCGGCGCATCCAGGCCGGCGCCGGCGACGATCTTGTGGAACAGGTCCGGCGCGATGCCGCCCGAGCAGGAGAAGGTGAACAGCAGGCCGCCAGGCACAAGCAGCTTGAAGGCCAGGCGGTTGATGTCCTTGTAGGCGCGGGCAGCGCGCTCGGCGTGGGCCACCGTCGGCGCGAACTTCGGGGGATCTAGAACGATAGCATCGAAGCGTTCGCCGGCCTCCAGCAGGCCGCGCAGGGTCTGGTTGACGTCAGCGTCCCGCGCCTCGTGGCGACCGGGCTCGAAGCCGTTCAACGCCACGTGGGCGCTGGCCCGTGCCAGCGCCGGTGCCGAGGAATCGACACTGATGACACGCTCGGCGCCGCCGGCCAGCGCCGCCACCGAGAAGCCGCCGGTGTAGCTATAGCAGTTCAGCACGCGCTTGCAGCCGTAGTGGCGCACCGCGTCGGCAAAGCGCTTGCGGTTGTCGCGCTGGTCCAAGTAGTAGCCGGTCTTGTGTCCGGTCGCGACATCCAGGCTCAGCCGCCACTGGTGCTCGGCGATCGTCAACTCGGTCGCACCCTCGCCATGCAGCCAGCCGGTGCGCTCCTCCAGACCCTCCAGTCCGCGCGCACTGGCGTCCGAACGCTCGTACAGGCGACTCAGCCCGGTCTGCTTGAGCAGGCTGGAGACGATGGCACTCTTCCAGCGCTCCACGCCCACGGCACCGAACTGCGCGACCAAGGTGTCACCGTAGCGGTCGACGATTAGGCCCGGCAGGCCATCGGCCTCGCCATGGATCAGGCGCAGCGCGTCGGAGGCAATCGGCAGCCGCTTGCGCATCGCCAGGGCTTCGGCGATTCGGGCCTCGAAAAAGGCTGCGTCGATACGCTGGCCTTCATCGAAGCTCCAGGCCCGCAGCCGGATCTGCGACCTCGGACTGAACGCGGCCCAGCATAGGAACTGGCCTTCGTGCGACTCGACCCGCACGGTCTCGCCCGGGTCGCCTCCGCCCTTTTGCAGTGAGCTTTCAAACACCCAAGGGTGGCGGCGTTGCAGCGAGCGTTCCTTGCCCGCGCGAAGACGTATGGATTTCATGCGGCAGATTGTCGCCGCAGCGGCTCATCGGCTGAGTGCGCCGAAGGCGTAGCCCAGCGAGACATTGACGAGGGGCGAGGACTGCGTCTGCCCACGCAAGGTACGCCATTGGCCGACACCGGTGCGCAACCGCACGCGTTCGGCCTCGCCAAAGCGCCACTCAGCCCAGGCCTCGGCCTGGGCCACTGCGCCGCCTGTCACCGCGACGCCTCCGCCGCCCGCGGCGCCAACCAACACTTCTGCGCCCACGCGCGGCCCACCGGCCAGCGGTCGACCCTGCAAGCCCAGACCGAACAGGCCAAAGGAATAGGCCCCGGCGCGCCCGAAGGCCGCACTGCCGGCCTGGGCCGTGCCGTAAAGATGGGTGCCGAGATCGCGGCTGATTAACATTGCAAGATGGCCGACGCTGGTCTCGTGTCCATCCTTAAACCTGACCTTGGGCAGGTGCATCAGGCTGGCATAGACGCTTTGCGTGCGTACCACGCCGCCCTCGTCATTGGGCTGGCCGAACAGCCCGGTAGCCTTGTCCAGAGGCAGACCCAGCGAGGCGCGCACATAGGTGGACTTGAAGCTGCCCGTCAGGGAGCCCATCACGCCGGCATCCAGGTGCAGCGCCGGTCCCCAGGGGGATTTCCAGCGCAGGGTCGGACCGCCCTTAACCAGCCAGCCGTTGCCGGTATCAACATCGCCACCGCCGCCCAGGCCGGTCGCCACATGCCAGCCGGCGCGCAGATTCGGACCGCCCAGACCATAGTCCTGGCCCATGGTCGCCAGCACCTCCATATAGCCATCGGCACCGCCGGACGCAGCTCCAGCCGCCTCCAAGCCCCACCAGGCACCTTCGGTCACATACTGGCGCAGAACCGCACCGGCCTTGCCCATGCGCTGGGCCGGCGCACCACTGCGGGTGCGGGCGCCGGCGCGCGGCTTGTAGGAGCCCACGCTGAGAGAGACCTCATCAATACCCAGCCCGCTGCGACGCGCGTTATGGACACGCCGCCCGGCGTCGGCCGGCGCATAGCTGAAGAAACCATCCGAATAACCTAGCACCAGGCCAAGCGAGGTGCCGCGCACATTGCCGCGGCCATTCGGGAATGCGGTGTGGGCCAACGACAGGCCGCTATACCAGTTGCCGAACTCGGTGCGCAGCGACAGCTCGGGCCTGAGCATCAGGCCACCTCCGAAGCGCACCCGATCCGAACTCAAGCCACCGCCGGCGCCGGCATAGAGGCCCGCCGCCGCATGGGTGCTGGAGCCCAGCCGCCAGCGCCGCTGGGCAGTGAAACCCACCGTGAAGATGCCGCCAAAATTGCCCTTGGCCGCCCCGTAAAAGCTCGGACCCACGCCCCAGTCCTCGTTCATCGCGACGAGATAGCTAGCACCCAGCAGCGCGATGCGCTCGCCGGTGGGCATTTTGAGCGGCGTCCAATTGGCCTCGAAGGCGGCGGGCTGGGCCTGCAAAAAGCCCGGCCGCGGCAGCGGCGACTGGGCCTGCACGGTGCCGCTGAGCACCAGGAGCGCAAACAAGGGCAAGAGGTGACGAGGTTTCATTGCTTTTTCTTGGCGCGCGGATGCGCGGCGTCGTAGACCTTGGCCAAGTGCTGGTAGTCCAGCTTGGTATAGACCTGGGTGGTGGTGATATGGGCATGGCCCAGCAGCTCCTGCACCGCGCGCAGATCGCCGCTTGACTGCAGCAGGTGCGAGGCGAATGAGTGGCGCAGCATATGCGGGTGCACATGGGTCGACATACCGGCGGCTAAAGCGCGCGCCTTCAATAGCGCGCGCACCTGGGCCTCGTTGATACGGCCGCCTCGCATGCCCACCAAGAGGGCTGGCTCGCCGGCCCGCGCTCGCTGCGGGCGCAGCGCCAGCCAGGCCTGCAAGGCGCTGATCGCCGCGCGGCCCAGCGGCACGCTGCGGCGCTTGCTGCCCTTGCCCAGCACCTGAGCCTCGGCGCTGGCCAGATCGACCCAGCCCCGCGCAGTGCCGCTGGCCTGGGCATCCAGGCCCACCAGCTCGGCCACGCGCAGGCCACAGCCGTAGAGCAGCTCGACAATGCAGCGGTCACGAGCCTCCAGCACAGGGTCGGCCCTGGTGTCGGCATGGTCGGCCAGTTGCACCGCATCGTCGGCCGACAAGGCCTTGGGCAGGGGCTTGGCCGCCTTGGGCGCTCGCAGGCCCTCGATGGGATTGAGCGCCACCAGCCGCTCCCCACCCAGCCAGCGATACAGTCCACGCCAGGCGGACAGCAGCAAACCCAGCGTGCGCGGCCCCAGACCCTCGCGATGCAGTTGTGCCACCCAGCGCCGTGCTTGCGCGGTCTGCAGGCGCAGCAGTTCCACGCCATCGCGCAAGGCCAGCGCCTGCAGGCGCTGCAGCGAGTCCTCATAAAGACTCAGCGTGCGCGGCGCCAGCCGGCGCTGCACACGGGCATGCGCCAGATAGCGCTGCAGCAAATCCTCAGTCTGCGGCGCCGACATCAGGAGCAGCCGCCGCCGGCAGCAGCCGCGCCAGGCCGGCACTGGCGATCTCGCCGATGCGGGCCAGGAACTCTGTACCCATCTCGGCCGTGTAGCGGGTCGGGTCGGGGGAGCCCAAGACCAGCATGCCAAAGGCCTGCCCTCCCTGTGACAGCGGAATCAGGGCCAGCGAAGTTACACCGTGGCTCTGGTCAAGCCAGCGCGCTGCCTCGAAGCCCGAGTTGACACCGCAATAGGGCTGATTCAGGCTCGCCGCGAAGCTCTTCACATCCTGGCTGACCGCTTGGGCAAACTCGGCCCCGGCATGCACGGCATCAACGCCCCACAACCGCAGCCCGGCCTGCGGAATCATGAACTGGTGGCGCAGCTCCTGCAGCAGAACTGCCGGCAGCGCCGCGGCATCCCGCGTCTGCATCAGCGTCAGGGTCCAGCGGTGCAGGCGGTCGGCGATCGACACATTTTCCTGGCCGTTGCGGATCATCTCGATGATCTTGTGCTCCAGACCCTTGATCTTCTCGCGCAGCATCTCAGCCTGGCGCTCCTGCAGCGACACCGCGCGCTGGCCGAGCGGATGGCTCAGCTGCACGCTCGCCAGCAGCTCGGCATGGCGCTCGAAAAAGCCGGGCGTATTGGCCAGGAAGTCGGCGATGTCCTGTTCGGTGATGCCTTGGGTACCTTCGGTGCTCACAGCGTGATCTCTCCATCAAAAACGGTTTGTGCCGGGCCCGTCATTAAGACCGGCGCTGCCAGGCCCTGACTCAGGCCGGCCCACTCAATCGTCAGCAGGCCGCCCAGTGCTTGCACGTCCACCCGCTCGTCCAACCAGCCAAGTCGGATGCCGGCCACCACGGCTGCGCAGGCCCCGGTGCCGCAGGCCAGGGTCTCGCCGGCACCGCGTTCGAACACGCGCAGCTTGATGCGGCCGCGGTCCAGCACCTGCATGAAGCCGGCATTAACCCGGCGCGGAAAGCGCGCATGCCGCTCGACCTGTGGACCCACACTCAGCACTGGCGCGGTCTCGACGTTGGCGACGCGTTGCACCGCATGGGGGTTGCCCATCGACAGCACCGCCACCTCACTATCCAGTCCCTCAAGCGACCAGAGCTCGAAGCCATGGACCATCTCTGGGGTCAGGCCTTGCGCGTCAAATGGCACCTGCGGCAGCGCAAACACCGGCGCGCCCATGTCCACGGTGACCCGGCCGTCATCGCGCAGTCGTAGCTCCAGCACCGCATTGACTGTCTCAACCTTGATGCTGCGCTTATCGCTGAGCCCTTTGTCAGACACATAGCGAACGAAGCAGCGCGCGCCATTGCCGCAATGCTCGACCTCGTCGCCATCGTTGTTAAAGATGCGGTAGCGAAAGTCGATACCCGGCGTGCCAGAGCGCTCGATCACCAGAATCTGGTCGCAGCCGACGCCAAAACGGCGGTCACCTAGCGCGCGCAGCTGCGCCTCGCTCAGTGCGAGCGGCGCCTGGGTAGCGTCAATGACGACAAAGTCGTTGCCGGCCCCCTGCATCTTGGTGAAGCGAAGTTTCATGGCGCGATTATCACCGTCAGTACAGGCCCGGCTCGCCCTCGGGCCGGGTCTTGAAGCGCTTGTGCACCCACAGATACTGGGCAGGTCGCTCGCGGATGCGGGCCTCCAGCCATTGATTGAGCCTGAGTGCATCGGCCTCGGGGTCGTCGCTGGGGTAGCCGGCCAGGGGCTCGCCGGCCTCGACTTCGTAGCCCTGGCCGCCTGGCAGCATGGTGACGACGATGGGCTGGACCCGCATCTGCATGCTGCGAGCCAGCCGTGAGGGCGCCAACAGCGTTGAGGCCGGCACGCCGAAAAAGGGCACAAAGGCCGACTCGCGCTCGCCGAAGTCCATGTCTGGCGCATTCAGATAGGCATAGCCCTGGCGGATCAGGCGCAGCACCGGGCGTATGCCCTCGCTGCGCTGCACGAAGGCGGTGGTGCCGAAGCGCGAGCGCCCGGCCAGCATGCGGGCATCGAAGACCGGGTTGCTCTGCGCCTGGTACATATCGACGCCGGGGCTTGTCTGGTTGAGCATCAGGGCCGGGCCCGACCATTCGAGGCCGACGAAATGCGGCAGCAGCCACATCACGGGAGCGCCCCCCTGCTCGGCCAGCTTGATATTGCCCTTGACGCGCACTAGCTTCTGCAAGCGCTCGGCCGGCGCAAACCACAGCAGTCCACGCTCCAGAAAGCTGCGACCCAGCCAGCCGAAGTGCTCGCGCGCCAGAAGCTCGCGCTGAACCGGCGTCTGCTCGGGAAAGCACAGCTCGAGATTGCGCAGTGCCACTTTGCGGCGCGACCCAGCCGCATGCCAGAGCAGCCAGCCCAGGCCTCGGCCCAGCGCCGCCAGCAGGCCTAGTGGCAAGAAATGTAGAAGCCACAAGAGCCCGATGAAGAGATGGGCGGACAGACGGCCCAGCATCAAGCGTCCCGCCCCAGGTCCAGGCCGCGCGGGTTTTTGTAGCGGTGATAGCCCCACAGATATTGCTGGGGCGCGAGCAGGATCAGGTCTTCCATAGCCTTGTTGATGATGGCGGCAGCGGATTCTGGCGTGGAATCGGCCGGCAGGCTCGGCCCTGGACTGATCCGCACCACATAGCCGCGCCCGCGGCTCAGGCGTTCACCCCAGATCAGCAGGATGGGCGCGCCGCTTTGCAGGCTCAGCTTGGCGGCCAAGGTCATCGTGTAGGCCGGGCGGCCGAAGAACGGAGCCCATACGCCCAGGCCCTCGGGCGGCACCTGATCGGGCAGGAGACCCACCGCCTGCCCTTGGCGCAAGGCCCGCAGCATCTGGCGCACACCAGCCAGACTTGCCGGTGCTGTGGCCAGGCCCGGGCGCTCGCGCGTGCCGTCCAGCAGCTCGCGCATCCAGGCCTTGCGTGCCGGGCGGAACAGCACGGTAATCGGCGCTCGCGCGCCGAAGGCCTCGGCATAGGTTTGGGCCGTGACCTCGAAACAGCCCATATGCGGGGTCAGCAGGATCAGCCCATGCCCCTGGGCCAGCGCCACCTCGACATGCTCGCTGCCCTCCAGCCGCACCCGCGCACCCAGGCCCTGGCTGTGCGGCCGCAGCCACAGCCAGGGCAGCTCGCCGATCATTCGGCCGGCGTGCGCAACAGCCGGTCTCGCCTGGGCCCAGCGCAGACCGGCCGTTTGCACATTGGCCTTGAAGCGGGAGCGATAGCTGGGCGACAGCGCCCAGCTGAGCCAACCCACCGCAGCCCCCAGGCCATGCAGCAGCCACAAGGGGCAGCGGGAGAGCAAACGCAGCAACAAGGACATTTGTGTTTCTATAATCGACTGATCGCCGAGTTAATTTGGACAACTTGCGGGGCGATGCGGGTGTTTATCAAGCCATTGAGAACCCGCCGGGCTGTCAAGCTCAATAAATGCCGCTAAAGCGTTCGCCGCGTCTCCCGACAGCACGGCAACGCCGACCGACTGACGACTAGGAGCATACAAGTGGCGAACAGCGATTTTCTCTTTACTTCGGAATCCGTCTCCGAAGGACATCCCGATAAGGTGGCCGATCAGATCTCGGACGCAATTCTTGACGCCATCTTCGAGCAGGATCCGCGCTCCCGCGTGGCAGCCGAGACCCTGTGCAACACCGGCCTGGTGGTGCTGGCCGGCGAGATCACGACCAATGCCCATGTGGACTACATCCAGGTGGCGCGCGACACGATCAAACGCATCGGCTACGACAACACCGAGTACGGCATCGACTACAAGGGCTGCGCGGTGCTGGTGGCCTATGACAAGCAGAGCAATGACATCGCCCAGGGCGTCGACCACGCCTCTGACGATCATCTGAACATCGGCGCCGGCGACCAGGGCCTGATGTTCGGCTATGCCTGCGACGAGACGCCCGAGCTGATGCCCGCGCCGATCTACTACGCCCACCGTCTGGTCGAACGCCAGGCCCAGCTGCGCAAGGACGGCCGCCTGCCCTATCTGCGTCCCGACGCGAAGAGCCAGGTGACGATGCGCTACGTCGACGGCAAGCCGCACAGCATCGACACCGTCGTGCTGTCGACCCAGCACGCCCCCGAGTGGAGCCTTGGCGACAAGATGAAGCCCGAGTTCTATGAGGCGGTGCGCGAGGAGATCATCAAGCCGGTGCTGCCCAAGGAATGGATCACGGCCGACACCAAGTACCTGATCAACCCGACCGGTCGCTTTGTCATCGGTGGCCCGCAGGGCGATTGCGGACTGACCGGCCGCAAGATCATCGTCGACACCTATGGCGGCGCCTGCCCGCACGGCGGCGGTGCCTTCTCCGGCAAAGACCCGAGCAAGGTCGACCGCTCGGCCGCCTACGCGGCCCGCTATGTGGCCAAGAACATCGTCGCCGCCGGCCTGGCACGCCAATGCCAGATCCAGGTCGCCTACGCGATCGGTGTCGCCCGCCCGATGAATGTCACGGTCTATACCGAGGGCACCGGCGTGATCTCCGACGAGAAGATCGCCGCGCTGGTGCAGGAGCATTTCGACTTGCGGCCCAAGGGCATCATCCAGATGCTGGACCTGCTGCGCCCGATCTACTCCAAGACAGCCGCCTACGGCCACTTCGGCCGCGAAGAGCCCGAGTTCACCTGGGAACGCACCGACAAGGCAGCAGCGCTGCGCGCCGCTGCCGGCCTGTAGGGCACAGAGGCCCTCAACCTAAGCCACCGCAAGGTGGCTTTTTTACGACCGCCGCCACAGCTCGCAACAACTGCGTACAAGCTCAATCTCGGCTCTCGCTAAGCTGTGCCAGCCCGCCACCGAACGCCCGAGCATGACTTCGCCCGCCCCATTGTCCGATGCCGCCCGCCCTTCGGCGCTGCCGAACGCCGACCAGGTGCTGCCAAGCGGCCATCGCCTCGATGGCTACGAACTGCATGGCCTGATCGCTGCCAGCGGCTCGTCACTGAGCTATCTGGCGACCGATCTGGAGCTGGGGCTGGCCGTGGTCCTGATGGAGTACTTCCCCGCCGCACTGGCACGACGCGATGGCACGGGCTTCGTCGCCTGCGTGGAGGACCTTCACGCGGCGGCGTATCAAAGTGGCCTGGCCGCCTTTGTCGATGAAGCGCGCATGCTGGCGCGCTGCCAGCATGGGGCCCTGGTCCAGGTGATACGTCTTTGGCAGGCACGCGGCACGGTCTACCGAGCCATGCCCTACCGCGGCGGCCAGACCCTGCTTGATCTGCGCCGCGATATGCCGGGCCCGCCCGACGAGGCCTCTTTGCTGGCCCTGCTCGACGATTTGCTCGGCGCGCTCGATGCCTTCCACCGCACGGGCCGGACCCACGGCGGCATCCATCCCGGCAACATCCTGCTGCTCGGCGACGACAGGCCGCTGCTACTAGGGCCCGACTGGGCCGCCGCCACACTGGCACTGGAGCTGGGCAGGCACACCGAGTCGCTGGCCGGCTTTGCGCCGCCCGAGCAGCAGGGCACCCCGCCCGGCACACCGCAGAATCCGGCCTTCGATCTGTTTGCGCTCAGCGAGGTTGTGAGGTTTTGCATCAGCGGCGAAATGCCGCAGTCGCTGCCGGCACGCCGCAGCGGCGAACCCCGGGAAGTAACGGCGGCACTGATCGAGCGCTGCGTCGCCAGCGATGTGCGTCAGCGCTACAGCCTGCCGCTGCTGCACACGCTGGACGCCGCCACTTCGGGCCGGCCCCACGATCGGCCCGCAGGCGTCGCGCAATACCGGGCCTGGCTGCTCGGCGGTCCGCCGGCCGAGCGCCAGGCCGTCAAGGAGACGGTGGCGACGACCCCTGCCAACGCCCGGCCGGACGATGCTGACGCCTTCCTGTCGCCGGAGTTTCTGGCACAGCTTCGACGCGCGAACACCGTGCCGCCCCCGCGCGAATCCTTGCCGCCGGTGCGGCCAGAGGGCCGCGACACAGTCCCCCAGGCGCGGCGGGCGCCGGCTCGGCAGGTCGCGGCCCTGGCAGCGCTCGGGGTGCTGGTGGCCCTGGGTGCTGGTCTCTGGCAAGTCAAACGGATAGAAGCGCCGACGGCCGGCCTACCGCCGTTCACAGACGCGGCGGTCAGCAGTGCGGCCCGCAGCACCGATGCAAAGGCCGAAGGCGACGCCACAGCGGCCCGACATGCGCGGATCGAGGCCGACCTTCGCCGGGCCGAGGAACTGCTGGCCCGCTCGGCACCCGCCGAAGCCGATGTCGACAATCCAGTCGACCCGTTACCTGAGGAGCCCACAGCAGCCGGGCCGGCGTCAGCGCCGGCCCAGGCTGCCGTCGCCAGCCAGCCAGGCAGCTCCGCAGCCCGCCGATCCGCCGAAACACCTCGCAGCAGCTGCGGCAAACGCAGCGACTTTGCGCTCTACCGCTGCGTCCAGACCCAATGCGCAAAACCACGCTGGAAGGCTCACTCCCAATGCCTGGCACTTAAAGCTAGCGAAGCCCCGCGCTGACGCTCTTCAACAACCAGCTACGCACAAACCCTTGAGGCACCTGTAACAGAGGGCAACATAATTGCTGAGCGTCAATTCGACGCCCCTGGTACGGCGCCCCATGCTGCCCTCCTCTTTGCCTCCGCTGCAAATCCTTGTGGTCGACGACCAGGCCTCGACGCGCAAGGTCCTGACGGCCCAGCTCAGCGCTGCGGGCCATCAGGTGATGGAGGCAGATTCCGGCGACAGCGCGCTGGCGCTGTTCTTAAGCAGCCGGCCCGATCTGGTACTGCTCGATGTGGAAATGCCCGGCCATGATGGCTATTGGGTGGCCAGCCAGCTGCGCGCCAGCGAGGCCGGTGGCTGGACACCGATCATCTTCTTGTCCAGCCGAGACCAGGACCAGGATCTTTGGCAGGGCATCGAATCCGGTGGCGACGACTACCTGGTCAAGCCGGTGTCCACCACGGTGCTGCAGGCCAAACTGCGCGCTATGCAGCGCCTGCGCCGCATGCAGACGCGCCTGATCGAGCTCTCGGACGAGTTGCGTCTGGCCAATGATCAGTTGACCAAGCTCAGCAACGAGGACGCGCTGACCCGGCTGCCGAATCGCCGCGCTTTCGATATGCGGCTACAGCACGAAATCCTCTGCGCCCGGCGCGACCAGCAGCCGCTGACCCTGGTGCTGTGCGATATCGATCACTTCAAGGGCTATAACGACCGGCTCGGTCATGTCGAGGGCGATGCCTGCCTGCAGCGTATGGCCGCGCTGCTGCAGGAGACCTGCCGGCGCCCGCGCGACTGCGCGGCCCGCTATGGCGGCGAGGAGTTCGGGCTGATACTGCCTGGCACGCCGCGCTCCGGCGCGATGACCTTCGCGCGCGCGGTGCTGCGCACCTTGGCGCTGACCGCGATGCCACATCCGGGCTCGGCCGTCGCGCCTTATGTGACCCTGTCGGGCGGCATTACCACCTGCACGCCCGACGAGAGCACGACCTTGGAGGGCCTGCTGCGCCGTGCCGACGACGCGCTTTACGCCGCCAAGTCACGCGGGCGCAACCGCTTCTTCAGCTTCGAGATGCAGATGGACACGCTGGAGCAGCGCGGCAACACGGCGTGGGGCGGGCTGGCCCGCTGAGCGGTCAAGCCTGCCGAGCCAACAGCAGACGCTGAGCGAACTCAGCGAAGCCCTGGCCGCGCTCACCGTCCGTCACATAGACCGGCAGCCGTAGCAACTGCGGAACGAAGCGCGCGATATTCGCCACGCCCACTGACAGCGGCACGCGCTCGAACATCAGTTGGTCATTGGTCGAGTCGCCGACATAGGCCCAGTCGCGCGCGTCGAAGTCCAGGCCCAGCGCGGTCGGTACCGCCCATTGCGCGGCGGTCCATTTGCTGTGTTCGCCGATCCAGCCGTTGATGTGAATGGAGCTGACGGTGGCGGTCAGCCCATGCTCGCGCATCACCGTGCAGACCTGCGCGATCTGGGCCGCAGCCAAATGGGCGAACTCGCTGTGGTCGATCGCGATGTCGGTCAGCCGCCCCGGGCTGTCGGTTGCCAGGCGGGTGCCCGGCACGCGCGCCAGCACGTCGGCCGCGCAGGCCCGCAACCGGGTGAAGTTGGTGGCGCGCGTGGCCTCGTCCTGGCTGAAATCCCGGCGCAGCACGCCGCCTTCATTGCGCAGCATCACCGAGCCGTTCTCCGCCACGATGGCGGCAAGGGGCCAAGCCAGCGCGAAGGGCTCGCTCCAGCCGGCCGGGCGGCCGGTGATCGCAATGACCGGCAGGCCCGCGTCGCGTAGCTCGTGCAATGCTCGCAAGGCCTCGGGTGCAATCGCCCCGTCGGCGGTCAGGGTGTCGTCAATGTCGGTGAGCACCCCACGCACGGCGCGCAAGGCCGACGGGGGGCAGAGATTCAAAGGCTGCATGGGCTGGGATTGTCGTCAATACCGGCGCTATTCCACGCCAGAGCTGTGCGGGTTGCGGCTAGAATTCAAACCTTCCGAGGAGCGTTGCAACCCCAGCACCTATTGGGGCCAGGCTCGGATCGTCCTGAGTTCATCCTTAGGTCACTGCAACCGCGCTCACCCGCAATGCATCGCGTGGGTGACCGTTTCTTACTCTGACGTCCCACCGGCATTGCGGCTTCAAACATGAAGGAGCTTTTGCAATGACGACGCTGTCCGCTGACCAATACCATATCGCCGACCTGAGCCTGGCCGCCTGGGGCCGCAAGGAACTGAGCATCGCTGAGAGTGAGATGCCCGCGCTGATGGCCATCCGCAAGGAATACGCCGCCAGCCAGCCGCTTAAGGGTGCGCGCATTACCGGCTCGCTGCACATGACCATCCAAACCGGCGTGCTGGTCGAAACCTTGCAGGCGCTCGGCGCTGAGGTGCGTTGGGCCTCCTGCAATATCTTTTCGACCCAGGACCATGCCGCAGCCGCGCTGGTCGCCGCGGGCACGCCGGTGTTCGCCTACAAGGGCGAGACGCTGGAAGACTACTGGGACTACACCCACCGCATCTTCGAGTTCGCTGGCAAAGGCCAGCCGGGTGAAGGCCCGAACATGATCCTGGACGACGGCGGCGACGCGACACTGCTGATGCATCTGGGCCAGAGGGCCGAGAAGGATCTGTCGGTACTGGCCAAGCCGGGCAGCGAGGAGGAGCGCATCCTGTTCGCCGCGATCAAGGCCAAGATCGCCCAGGACCCCACTTGGTACACACGCAAGAGCGCCGAGATCATCGGCGTGACCGAGGAGACCACCACCGGCGTGCTGCGACTCAACGAGATGGCGGCCAAGGGCGGCCTGCTGTTCCGCGCGATCAATGTCAACGACTCGGTCACCAAGAGCAAGTTCGACAATCTCTACGGCTGCCGTGAATCACTGGTCGACGCGATCAAGCGCGCCACCGATGTGATGGTAGCCGGCAAGATCGCCGTCGTTGCCGGCTACGGCGATGTGGGCAAGGGTTCGGCTCAGGCGCTGCGCGCGCTATCGGCCCAGGTCTGGGTCACCGAGATCGACCCGATCTGCGCGCTGCAGGCGGCGATGGAGGGCTATCGCGTCGTGACGATGGAGTACGCGGCCGACAAGGCCGACATCTTCGTCAGCGCCACCGGCAACAAGAATGTGATCCGCTACGAGCACATGGCGGCGATGAAGAACAACGCCATCGTCTGCAATATCGGCCACTTCGACAACGAGATCGACGTCGCCTCGCTGGAAGCCTGCGAGTGGGACGAGATCAAGCCGCAGGTCGATCATGTGATCTTCCCATCGGGCCGTCGCATCATCCTGCTGGCCAAGGGCCGCCTGGTTAACCTGGGCTGCGGCACGGGCCACCCGAGTTACGTGATGAGCTCCTCGTTCGCCAACCAGACGATCGCTCAGATCGAGCTGTTCGCCCACAGGGACGCCTACGACATCGGCAAGGTCTATGTGCTGCCCAAGCACCTGGATGAGAAGGTCGCCCGCCTGCAACTGGTCACGCTCAATGCGCAGCTCAGTGAGCTCAGCGATGAACAAGCGGCGTATATCGGCGTGCCCAAGGTAGGTCCGTTCAAGTCCAACACTTACCGCTACTGAAAGGCCGATGCGCGCCGATCAGTTGCTGGTTGCCCAAGGCCTGGCACCGACGCGCTCGGCCGCTCAGCGGCTGATCGACAATGGTGCGGCCGAGTGGGCTTCCGTCAAGGGCTGGGTCGCCATCCGCAAGGCTGGCGAGGACATCCCCGAGACGGCGCAGTTCCGCATCACCGATGACGCGGAGCTGCGCTACGTCTCGCGCGGCGGGCTCAAGCTCGAAGGCGCGCTGAAGGCCAGTGGGCTAGCGCTCACCGGGCTGACCGTGCTGGACATCGGCCAAAGCACCGGCGGCTTCACCGACTGTCTGCTCAAAAGCGGCGCAGCGCGGGTGGTCGGCATCGATGTCGGCCATGGCCAGCTGCATGCCGGCCTGGCGGGTGACCCCCGGGTGCAGGCCGTCGAGGGCATGCATGTGCGGCAGTACCAGCCGGAGCAGCGCTTTTCACTGATCGTTGGCGACCTGAGCTTCATCTCGATGCTGGGCGAGCTGCCGCGCCTGGCGCCCTGGCTGGCGCCGGGGGGCCAGGTTTTGCTGCTGATCAAGCCGCAGTTCGAGCTGGGATCGAAGGCCCTGGGCCGCGGCGGCTTGGTGCGCGATGCGGCCCAGTACCCGCTGCTGGAGATCCGGGCACGTGACGCTGCGGCGGCGCTGGGCTGGCAAGTGCACGGCTATTTCGAGAGCGCCATCACCGGGGGTGATGGCAATAAAGAGTTCTTCTTGTGGGCACAACAACCATGACGACCGCTGTCAGTTTCGAATTCTTCCCGCCCAACACGCCGGTGGGCGCCGAGAAGCTCAAGACCGTGGTACAGGACTTGAGCGTCCTGCAGCCGCAGTACTTCAGCGTCACCTACGGCGCCGGCGGCTCGACGCGCGACAAGACCCTGGCCACCGTGATGGACATCGCGGCAATGGGCCATGAGGCCGCGCCGCATCTGAGCTGCGTCGGCTCGACGCGCGAGAACATTGCCGAGATCCTGGCTACCTACCGGACGCAGAACATCCGCCGCGTGGTCGCGCTGCGCGGCGACCTGCCCAGCGGCACGGCCACGGCTGGCGAGTTCCGCTATGCGGCCGAGCTGGTGCGTTTCATTCGCGAGACTCAGGGACCTGACTGGAAGATCGAGGTCGCGGCCTATCCCGAGTACCACCCGCAGCAGCGCTATGCAGCGCGCGACCTGCAGCACTTCGCCGACAAGATGCGCGCCGGCGCCAGCGCCGCGATCACGCAGTTCTTCTTCAACCCCGACGCCTACTTCAATTTCGTGGACGAGGTGCGGGCCCTGGGGGTGGACGCACCCATCATCCCAGGCATCATGCCCTTCCACAACTACGCGCGCATCGCCCAGTTCGCCCAGCGCGACGGCATCGAGATCCCGCGCTGGGTGGCACTGAAGATGGAAGGCTATATGGACGACGCAGCCTCGATCCGCGCCTTCGGGCTGGATGTGATGTCGCGCGTCTGCGAGCGCCTGATCGCAGGCGGCGTGCCGGCGATCCACTTTTATACGCTGAACCAGTCGGCGCTGACCCTGGAGTTGTGCAAACGCCTCAGACTCGGCTGACAAGATTGAGCCAGCGCAAACTCCACCAGCCCTCATCGCGAGGGCTTTTTTTCGCTTGCGTCAGATCAAGTGGCTAGCTGTGCCGCACCGCTCCAATAGCTTCATCGGGACCACGCAGGTCCCATCAACAAGGAGCTACTGCAATGTCGTCCAAGAAGTTCGTCCTCGCCACCCTCGCCGCTCTCAGCCTGGCCGGTACCGCACAGGCCCAGGCCGTGCAAGAGCCCTGGCTGGTGCGCGTGCGTGCCGTGCACCTCGATTCGGCCAACAAAGACAGCACCGGCCTGGGCCTGGCGATCAACAACAAGACCATCCCTGAAGTCGACATCAGTTATTTTTTCACACCGAACATCGCGGCCGAGCTGGTCCTGACCTATCCGCAAAAGCACGACCTGAAAGCAGGCGGCGCAAAGATTGGCTCGTTGAAGCATCTGCCGCCGACCTTGAGCCTGCAGTACCACTTCGCACCCACTGCTACCTTCCGCCCCTATGTCGGCGCCGGCCTGAACTACACCCGCTTCTCCAGCGTCAATTTCGCGCCGGCCGTGGTCGCCGCGCTGGCCCCCAGCATCAAGAAGAACAGCTACGGTCTGTCGCTGCAAGTCGGGGCCGACATCGAGGTGGCTAAGAATCTCTTTCTGAATGTCGACATCAAGAAGGTGCAGATCGACACCACCGTCTACTCGAAGGGCCAGTCGGCCGGCAAGTTCAAGGTCGACCCTTTGCTGGTCGGCGTGGGCCTGGGCTGGCGCTTCTAAGCCCGCCCGCCCTGACGGGGAACGGTCGAGCTCGCCCGCACGGGTGAGCACAGGACAATCGGCGACCTACGACTTCACCCCTCGGGGCTTGCCGATGTCCGTTCACCGCATCCTCTTCTTCTGCATGGGTAACATCTGCCGCAGCCCCACCGCCGAGGGCGTCATGCGCGCCAAGCTAGCGGCCGCAGGACTGGACATCAAGGTGGACTCCGCAGGCACCCATGGCTATCACATCGGCGCGCCGCCCGACCCGCGCAGCCAGCTGCATGCGGCACGGCGCGGCTATGAGCTGAGCGCGCTGCGTGCCCGCCAACTCGTCGCGGCAGACTTCGAGCACTTCGGTCTCGTGCTGGCGATGGACAGCGACAACCTTGCCCTCGCTGAGCGCCTGTGCCCGCTGGCGCAGCGGCATCGGCTGAGGCTGCTGATGGACTACGCCCCGCACGCCGACAGCCCTCATGTGCCCGATCCCTACTACGGCGGCGACGCGGGGTTCGAGGCCGTGCTGGATCTGGTGGAAGCGGCCTGCGACGGGCTGATCGAGGAGCTGCGCAACCAATGAAGTGAACCGCTTCTAGTGATCGGTCGCCGAAGACCTGCCGAATCAGGTGTGTACACGCAACGACGGGGCAGCAGTCGGACGGGAAACGGCGAGCCAGCAAAGCGAGAAACGAGGTCTGCAACCTTCAACCAGAGGTGAGGACGTCCTCATTCAACAGCCGCAGACTCGTTCTCAGTGAACCGGTCAGGCTCCGTGGTGAGCAGGATTTCTCTCAGTACGGAAGTGGCGTAATTCCCCGCGCGCAAAGAGAAGGTAAGCACCAGTTGATCGGCTTGCGGCCATTCCCACGACATATCCACCGGGCTCGCCACCAGTGCGCGGCGCTCCTGATCCAGACCGGCGTGTTCCATGCCGTCGCACAGGGTCGCGTGACGCTCAGCCACCCCGTTTTCCAGGCTCTGCGCTTGATCGGTGGTGATCACGCGGCCCCGTCCCCAGAGCGGCCCGGTGGGCCGGCCCGCCTCGTCCATCACATCACCGGACAGCGTCTTGCCCCAGAGTCCCTGCCGAATCCGCAGCGCCAGCACTTCATTGAACACGAAGGAGCGCACCGCCGACAGGTAGATGCCCTTTTTCTTCGGGTTGCGCACGCGAATTTCGCGCGCGAGCATGGCCCGACCCTGCTCAACGTTGCCGCCCTCAAAGCCGAAACGCTGAGCGCCGAAGTAGTTGGGCGCCCCCTGTGTCGCAACGGCCTTCAGATTGGCCTCAATGGCGTCAAGGTCGCCGCTCACGTCACGCAGCACGATGCGAAATCGGTTGCCCTGCAGATCACCGGGACGCAACTTTTTGACGTGGCGGCGCTGACACAGAACCCTGTACTCCGGGTGCTGAAGCAAAGTCAGGTCGGGCGTCTCGCCTTTCTTCTTGCCGTTCGGCAGATAGATGCTGAACCACTGACGGGTGATGGCGTAGCGGTCCTTGAGGCCGGCATAGCCCACGTCCCATTCCTGCACGCCGGCGGCCTCGGCCAGCTGCTGGGCGACGAAGGCGGTGTTGGCACCGTTCTTTTCGATGTCCAGCCAGATGTGTTCACCCTCACCGCAGGGCAGCTGCAGCGGCAGTTCGGTCACGATGAAATCCTCGTTGAGGAGTTTCAGCGTGGCGCTGGCGCCGCTGGCAGGATATGCGTTGGGCCACTGCGGCAAGGTCGTGTATTGAGCTTCGGTCATGAGCGGGCTGACGGTACCAGCCGTAGATAGGGAGAGGCTGTCTCGCCCATCGGAGGCAGTCCAGGCCGTGATTCTCCCCTACCCCGAGCATTGAAGATGCATCAACTCACGGACCTTGGCGCGCACGGTCCGCTGGTTCGGCTGTTTCTTCTTCCCCTGCTGGTAGTGCCACTTGATGGCGAAAAAAGATTCCCGTGCCGAACACAAGAACCTTGAACGTCACGAGGACTACAGGGGGTCACTGCGTTTTCTTGCGTATTTCCAGGCGATGACTCGTCACTGACTATCGAGATAGCATCATCCGATCTACATCAGTACAAGACCGGCAGGAAGAAGGCGCCTCATGGCCGCTCAGTGTGCCAATGCGCAGACTGCAAAGTGGGCCAGCTCCCAGATCGTCAGCGCGAAATGCGCAGCCAAGCAGCACGGCCATGCCGATCAGCGTCAGCGGCTTCACCTCGGCCAGCTCCCGGTGCGATGCACCGCCGCCAAGGCCGATGAAGCTCCACAACACCGGTCGCCCATACCGGATCGGACTCATGACCGGACTTCGCTTTCAGGCCAAACCGTGCCAAAACTCGCGCCGGTAACCCTGGCTCAGAAACCAACCAAAAAGGAGCGGATCAGATGCAATCTGCTGGACTGCCCTTAGTCGGGTGATGAACGCCGCGATCGCTCAGACCAGCCCCCTACAGCCGCCCCCGCCGCGCTCCCACCCGCCATCACCCCAGAGCCGCGAAGGCATCCCGGGTCAGGTTCTCGGGCGCGCCGTCGCTGCGGCAGACCACATCATCCTCGATGCGCACGCCGCCAAAGCGGGCCAGATGCTCGACCAGACCCCAGTTGACCGCGCTGCCGGCCGGCGTGGCGCGCAGCTTGTTGAGCAAGGTGGGGATGAAATAGAGCCCCGGCTCTATCGTCACCACCATCCCCGGCTCGAGCCGGCGCGTCAGGCGCAGATAGGGATGGCCCTCGGGCTTGGACGCGAGCGTGCCGCTGTCGTCGGCCATGAAGCCGCCGATGTCGTGCACCTGCAGGCCCAGCAGATGGCCAATGCCGTGCGGGAAGAAGGTGCTGGTGACGCGCTGCTCGACCAGGGCCTCGGCACTCATTCTGACGATGCCCTGCTCGACCAAAATGGCGGCGATGCGGCGGTGTGTGCTCAGATGGATGTCGCGGTAGTCGACGCCGGCGCGCACCTCGTCGACCAGGGCCAGCTCGGCCGCCTCCATCGCCGCCAGCAAGGCATCGAAACGTTCGTCGCGGCCGCTCCAGGTGCGCGTAATGTCCGAGGCGTAGCCATTGACCTGGGCGCCGGCATCGATCAGCAGCGATCGTGACAGGGTCGGCGGGGTCGGGTCTTGATACTGGTAATGCAGCACCGCGCCATGCTCGTTGAGCGCGACGATATTGCTGTAGGGCAGATCCCGATCGGTATGGCCGCTGGCGGCCAAATAGGCGCGGTGGATGTCCAGCTCCGAGGCGCCAGCCTCGAAGGCGGCCTTGGCGGCCCGATGGGCTGGCACTGCGCGGCGGGAGGCGGCACGCATCTGTACCAGCTCGTACTCACTCTTCACCGCGCGCCGCCAGTGCAGCATGTTCAGCAGCGCCGCCGGGTTATTGGGCACCAGACCCTCCAGCGCTGCATCGGCCTCGCCAACGATGGCCAGCCGGCCCGGCACATGCAGGTGCGCCAGCGCGTCTTCGGCCCGGCCAATCACGCACAGCTCGACATGGGCCAGCCATTCGCCGCAGGGATCGGCTGGCGGCACATGCCAGAAATCATCAGGCTGGTAGTACACCAGGCGCGGCTTGTGACCCGGACGCACCAACAGCCAGCTGTTCGGATGCGCGGTGAGCGGCAGCCAGTGCTTGAAATGCGGATTGGGCTGGAACAGATAGGGCCGGTCGTCGAGGAAGGCATACTTCTCGATGCCGGCGGCTATCAGCAGCGCGTCGAAGCCGCTGCGAGCCAGGGCGCTCTCGGCCTGCGCTTGCAGCCGGCTCAGGTGTTGGGCATAGGCGTTCATCTGCGGATTGTCTGTCGATCAGCCGTTCACATCCCAGACCACGCCCTCCTCGGTCAGCATCGCGTCGACCGGCATATCGGTCGGCTCGGCCTTCAAGAGCGGCAGGAAGCCATGGGCGTAGCCCACGCCCGCCGTGGCCGGGCGTGGTGTCAAGCCGGCCAGGGTGCGGTCCATAAAACCGCCGCCGTAGCCCAGGCGCAGGCCGCAGGGCCCGTAGCCCAGGCAGGGAACGATCATCAGCTGCGGCTCGAAGACCTCGGTGTCCTTGGGCTTGGGAATGCCGTACGCATCCTCCTCCATCGGGCAGCCGGGATACCAGACATGAAAGCGCAGGGTGCCGTGTTCCTTGTCGACAACCGGCAAACCGATCCGGCGCTGTGGGTCGGCCTCGCTCCAGCGGTAGAGCGCCGGCAGCGGATCGAACTCCCCCTTGATCGGCCAGTAAGCGCCGATGGTGCGTTCGCGGCGGCGCACCAGCCAGACACGCAGCACGCGTTGAAGCTCCTCGGCCAGCGCCAGTCGGTCCGGCAAGTCCAGCCGGTCCTGAATCAGCTTGCGGCGCAGGGCGGCTCGATCATTGACATCCACGCGGGGCTCCATCCAAGTGCTGCGGTGCCGCGATTGTGCGGGAGCCCCGCCCCGCCGCGTGAGCGGGTTTATCGATAGCGCAAGGCTCAGGCGGTCGCCAGGCCCGCCGGCTTCAGCCAGGCCGCGCTGCTGGTGGCTGTGGCCGGCTTGGCACGACGCGCCAGGCTCGGGCAGGCGCTGGGCGGCACCAGCAGCTGAAACTGTGCGCTCGGCCAGGCTTCCAGCACGATCTGGCTGCCCGAAGCCAGCGCCACGCTCTGGCCTGGCTCCAGCCAGATGTCCTGCAGGCTGCCGGCCTGGGTCAGCCAGACCCGACCTTCGACCACGCTCAGCTCGCGCGCACCGGGGCCGATCTCCAGGCTCAGGGCCTCGCCGGACGGCAGCGACCAGACCGATTGCGTGAACTTGGCTTGTGCGACTGCGGATTGCAATTTGCTCATGATTGATTCCCCTGGCTCTGCGGCAGCAACAGCTGCTTGGCATGGGTGAATACTAGGGACTACCCGGATCATCGTCCAATGAGATGAGCGCGCGGGATTGATACCATTTACTCATGAGTAAGCCGCTGCGCCAACGTCCTTTGTCCATTGGTCCGCTGCGCGCCTTCGAGGCGGTAGCCCGATTGCTGAGCTTTCGCGCTGCCGCCGAGGAGCTCTACCTGACCCAGTCAGCCATCAGCCGCCAGATCCGCACGCTGGAAGAGGAGATCGGCTGCACCCTGTTCCTGCGCGGCACCCGCCATGTCGAGCTGACCGCCGATGGTGCCACCCTGCAGAGCACGGCCGTCGCGGTGCTGGAGAAGCTGGACGCCACCGTGCGCCAGATCCGCCAGACGCGCGGCCGCCAGGTCGTCAACGTGACCACCTTTGCCTCCTTTGCCTCGCTCTGGCTGATCCCGCGGCTGGAGGCCTTCCAGCGCGAGCATCCGGACATCGACATCCGCGTCTCGGCCCACGACACCGTGGTCGAGCTCGACGACAGCGAGGTCGACATCGCGCTGCGGTATGCCTCGCCGGGCCAGCTCGCCGACCGCAGCGAGGCGCAGCGTCTCTTTGGCGAGACCCTGACTCCGGTGATCAGCCCCTGGCTGGCACGTCAGGCCGCGCAGGGCGAGGTGCCGCCGCTGGCCAGCGCGGCCGACCTGGCCCGCTACACGCTGGCCGAGGAGGACGACCAGCGCCCCAGCGCCGAATACCTGAGCTGGCGGCGCTGGCTGCGCGAGCACGGCCAGGGCGGCCTGCAGCCGCGGCGCTGGATGTATCTGAACTTCACCTATCAACAGGTGCAGGCGGCGCTGGCTGGACAAGCTGTGGCGCTGGCCCGACTGGCCCTGGTCAGTGAGCAATTACATCGCGGCGACCTGATCGAGCCCTTCGGCCCCGAGGGCCGGCTCGACAGCCCCTATGCCTACTGGCTGCTGCTGTCCCGCCACGGCCGCCACAGGCCCGAGGTCCAGCAATTCAGCGACTGGATCTTGGCGCAGGCCGCACAGTCGCGGCGCGATATCGGAGAGGCTGAATAGTTCAGGGGCTGATGATCTCGTGCTCGGTCAGCACCAGGGTCAGCGCCTGGTCATGCGGCTCGACGGCGAAGCTCGCCTCGGCGCAGCTCCAGGCCAGGCCAACGCTGGTCACGCCCGGGTGGGCGGCCAGCCAGCGGTCGAAATAGCCACCGCCGTAACCCAAGCGGTAGCCCTCGCGGGTGAAACCTACACAGGGCACCAGCACCACATCGGGCTGCACCAACGCGCCGGCGCAGCTGGCGATGTCACATTCATCCTTCAAGGCCGGCGGGCTGCCGTCCCAGCGCCGGTAGTCCATCCGGCGCGAGGCCTTGTAGGCATAGGGCAGGGCCAGCGTCGGGGGCTGCGGCAAGGCATGCGCCAGCAGATCAATCACTGCGTTAAATTCGCCGTCGAGCGGCCAATACAGGCCGAGGCATTGCGGCTCCAACTGCTCCAGCAGCTCGCGCAGACGCTGCGCCAAGGCGGCCGCAGCGGCTTGGCCGGGCGTGCAAGCGAGCCATTGCACACGCACGGCCTGCAAATGAGTGCGCAGCGCGGCGCGTTCATGGGGTACTGTAGAAGTCTGGGACACCGAAGCACCAATGAAGGAAAGAATGTTGTTGGCAGTATATGAAGCTAGGCGGCGCATCCGCGCCCTGGCCGCACTGATAGCGCTGGGCTTGGCGGCAGGGGCAGGTCTTGCACAGACGACGCTGGCCGTGAAACCCGAGCTGATCACCGAGGCCCGCGAGGCCTTGCGTGCCAGGGATGGCCAGCGCCTGGCGGCGCTGAAGGCCAGCGCGCTAGAACGCCAGTACGCGCTGGCGCCCTGGATCGACTACTGGGAGCTGGGCCTGCGGATCAAGGACTTGCAGCAGAGTGATTTGGAAGCGTTCTACGCCCGCTGGCCGGGTAGCTATGTCGAGGACCGGTTGCGCAACGACTGGCTGCTGGAGTTGGGCCGGCGCCGCGACTGGGCGAATTTTGCGCTGGACTATCCGCGCTTCAAGATGAATGACGACCGCCAGGTCAGTTGCTATGCGCTCCTCACCGAGCACTTGGCCGGCCGCGACGTGCGCATGTCGGCCCGATCGGCTTGGCTCGCGCAGCGCGATGCCGACGACGGCTGCCAGCTGATGGCCAGTGCGTTGTATGACGCCAAGCGCTTGGACGCCGAGGATGTCTGGCTCAAGCTGCGCCTGTCTGCCGAGGCCGGCCGGCCGCAGGCGATGCAGGGCGCCGCCCGGCTGCTGGGCAAGCCGGTCGAGGCAGAGGTCAAGGCCTTGCTCGACAATGCCGGCCGCTATCTGACCCGCAAGGCCGCCGCGAACAACCGCCAGCAGGACGAGCTGACTACACTGGCGCTCATACGCAGCGCCGCCAATGATGCCGAGGTGACGGCAGAGTTCATGAACAAGCGCTGGGAACGTCAGCTGCCGCATGATCTGGCGGCCTGGGTCTGGGCCCAGATTGGTCGCTCGGCCGCCTTTAAGCTGCAGCCCGAGGCGGCCGACTACTACGACAAGGCACTGAAGCTGCAGGGTAAGAAGGCGCCCGAGTGGAGCGACGAGACCTTGGCGCGAGCCGCGCGTGCGGCATTGCGCGCCGATGACGGCGCGGGCCGCCCGGCCCTGCTGCTGCGCGCCATCGAGCTGATGAGCGCTGCAGAGCAGCAGGACCCGACATGGCAATTCTGGAAGGCGCGCGCGCTCAAGCAGAGCAGCGCAGCCACCAAGCAGGCCGAGGCCCAGCGCCTGCTGCAAGGCCTGGCCTCGCCGCTGAGCTTTTACGGCAAGCTGGCGGCCGAAGAGCTAGGTCAGCGAACCGCGTTGCCACCCGCCCCGCTGGCGCTGAGCGCGGCCGAGAAGACCCAGGCCATGAACCACCCAGGGTTGAGCCGGGCGCTGGCGCTGATCGCGGCCGGGCTGCGCGGCGAAGGCGTGCGTGAGTGGAACTTCAGCCTGCGCGGCATGGGCGACCGAGAGCTGCTCGCCGCCGCACAGATTGCCTGCGACCGCGAGGTCTGGGACCGTTGCATCAACACCAGCGAGCGCAGCCGCAGCGAGATCGATCTGGCCCAGCGCTTTCCGACGCCCTACCGCAGCGAGCTGCTGGCGCAGGCCCGCGAGATCGGGCTGGACCCGGCTTACGTCTATGGCCTGATCCGCCAGGAGTCGCGCTTCGTCAGCGATGCGCGTTCCCATGTCGGAGCCTCGGGCCTGATGCAGGTGATGCCCGGCACAGCACGCTGGACGGCCAAGAAGGTCGGCATCGACTACCGGCCCGAACTGCTGACCGACCGCGATTTCAACCTGCGCATCGGCACCCGCTATCTGAAGCTGGTGCTGGATGACTTCGGCGGCTCGATGGCGATGGCAGCCGCCGCTTACAACGCCGGCCCCTCGCGCCCGCGCCGCTGGCGCCAGGGGCCGCCGCTGGATGCTGCGATCTGGGCCGAGAACATTCCGTTCCACGAGACCCGAGACTATGTCAAGCGCGTGCTCTCCAACGCCACGATCTACGCCGCGCTGCTGGGCACCGAGCCGCCCGACCTGCGCTCGCGCCTGGGCCGGCTGATCGGCCCGGCCAGCGGTGCGCCCAGCAATCAGGACCTGCCATGAGCGCCGACAACCCTCGCGTGCTGGTCCTTGGCGGCAGCGGCTTTGTCGGCCGCTCGGTCTGCGAGCAACTGGTGCGCGAGTTCGGTGGCGCCGCCCGCATCACCGTGCCGACCCGGCGCCTGCGCGCGGCCCAGGCGGTGCAGTCCCTGCCGGGACTGACGGTGCTGCAGGCTGATCTGTTCGACGAAGCCCAGCTGCACTCGCTGGTGGCGCAGCAGGATACGGTGATCAATCTGATCGCCATCCTGCAAGGCAGCGAGGCAGCATTCCAGCATGTGCATGTGGAGCTGCCGCAGCGCCTGGCTGCGGCCTGTAGGGCTAACGGCGTGCGCCGGCTGATCCATGTCAGCGCGCTGGGCGTGTCCAACCAGGCGCCCTCGCGCTATCTGCGCTCCAAGGCACATGGCGAGGCCGCGCTGCAGACCGCCGCGCAGATGCAGGGACTGGATCTGACCTTGCTGCGGCCCTCGGTGATCTTCGGGCGCGAGGACCACTTCTTGAACCTGTTCGCGCGGCTGCAGACCCTGTTCCCGCTGATGCCGCTGGCCGGTGCCCAGGCGCGCTTCCAGCCAGTCTGGGTCGAGGACGTGGCGGCGGCCATCGTGCGCTGCGTTGTTGACGGCGATACGGTGGGGCAGACCTATGAGCTGGCCGGCCCACAGGTGGCCAGCTTGGCCGAGCTGGTGCGGCTGGCCGGGCGCTGTGTTGGCCGGGCTCGCCCCATCCTGCCGCTACCCGCGCCGCTGGCCTGGCTGCAGGCCGTCGCGATGGAGCTGCTACCCGGCGTGCCACTGATGTCGCGCGACAACCTGGCATCGATGCTGGTGCCCAATGTGGCCGGCGGCCAGTTGCCGGGACTGGCCGCGCTGGGCATCCAAGCCCATGCTGCCTCCGCCATCGTGCCGGCCTATCTGGGCAGCGGGCTGGGCCTGGCGCGACTGGACCGCTGGCGTGCCGGCGCCGGGCGCTGACGTCCTGACTCGCTGCTGCGTGGAGCGCATCAATCCCTTGCGTAAGCCTCACCCACGAGACGCATGACGGCGCTTAGGATGACGGGGTTTTGACGAGGAATCCCATGCATCTGATCATCGGCAACAAGAACTACTCCTCCTGGTCCATGCGCCCCTGGGTGCTGCTGAGGGCTTTCGGCATCCCCTTCGAGGAACGCAAGCTGCGCTTTGACTTCGCGCCCGGCTCGGACTTTTACCGCGAGCTCGGCCGCCACACACCGACCGGCAAGGTGCCGGTGCTGGTCGAGGACGATGGCTTCGCGGTCTGGGACACCTTGGCGATCGCCGAGCACATCGCCGAGCGCCATCCCGACCTGCCGATCTGGCCGCGCGATGCAAGACAGCGCAGCCGTGCCCGCAGCCTGTGCGCCGAAATGCACGCTGGCTTTGGCGCCTTACGCCAGAACTGCCCGATGAATATCGAGGCGAACCTGTCCGAGATCGGCGCCCGCGTGCTGGCCGAGCAGCCCCAGGTGCGCGCCGATCTGGCCCGCATCGATGCGATCTGGAGCGAGCAGCTGGCGGCCAGCAGCGGCCCCTTCCTGTTCGGCGAGTTCGGTGCCATCGACGCCTATTTCGCGCCGGTGGTGATGCGCATCCACAGCTACGGACTGCCGCTGTCGCCCGCCAGCGCCGCCTACGCCCAGCGCGTGCGCCAAGCGCCCGGCGTCGCCGACTGGATCACCGACTCGCTGGCGGAGCAGGACTTCCTGGACTTCGAAGAGCCCTACCGCAAGGCCCGGACGTAAAAAAGGGCGCCACTGGCGCCCTCTTTTTCATTTGGCCGAGAAAACTCAGGCGCTCTTGCGGCGGCGAGCCACAAAACCCACCGCTGCCAGACCGGCCAGCATCAGAGCATAGGTCTCGGGTTCGGGCACCGGTGCCAGTTGCGAGTTCAGCTGATAGGTGCCAGCCAGGGCACCGGGGGCCACCTTGGCCGACACCGTGTAGAAATAATCGCCAGCGGCCAGCGAACCGAACGAGTAGTTGACGGCCGCCGAATCGAAGCTGAACGAGCCCAGCGCTGCAGCCTCGCCGACCTTGAACAGCGTAACCAGACCTTCGGTCAGGTTAAGGATACCGCCGTCGTTGGACACCGCCACCGCCAGCACGCCGGCCGTGCTGGCCAGGCTGAAGCTGTACTTGTCGCTGATCAGGCTGCCCGAACCAGTGCCAGCATTGAAGCCGATTTCGAAGGCGTCATGGTTGCCCCAATTGGTATCGGCTGCGGAAGCAACACCACCCACTGCCAGCACTGCGGCGGCAACAATAGCTTTGATTTTCATGAATCCCTCTGAATGTTCTTGGGCCTGACGGCCTCGCAACCCAGGGAATCCCCCTAGGTCTCGTGCACGAATGTAGCCGGCCACCCCCCTAAATTGAACCCCCTTTTCGCGGGGGGCAGGCGTCGACCTAAGATGGACGAATGAAAACTTATCGTGTCGGCGGCGCGGTGCGCGACGCCCTGCTGGGTCGCCCAGTCTCGGACATCGACTGGGTCGTGGTTGGCGCCAGCCCTGCCCAGATGTTGGACCAGGGATATCTGCAGGTAGGTCGCGACTTCCCGGTGTTTTTGCATCCCCAGACCCATCAGGAATACGCGCTGGCTCGCACCGAACGTAAGACCGCGCCCGGCTATCACGGCTTCGCCTTCCATGCCGCACCCGACGTCACGTTGGAGCAAGACTTGGCACGGCGTGATCTGACGATCAATGCGATGGCCGAGGACCAGGCCGGCACCCTCGTAGACCCGTATGGCGGCCGGCAAGACTTGGCCGACAAGGTGCTGCGCCATGTGTCCGAGGCTTTTGCCGAGGACCCCGTGCGTATCCTGCGGCTGGCGCGCTTTGCGGCGCGCTTTCCCGACTTCAGCGTGGCGCCGCAAACCATGGCGCTGATGCGCCGCATGGTGACGGCCGGCGAGGTCGATGCGCTGGTGGCCGAGCGGGTCTGGCAGGAACTCTCGCGCGGACTGATGGAAGACAAGCCCTCGCGCATGCTGGTGGTGCTGCGCGAGGCCGGCGCGTTGGTGCGGCTGGCACCCGAGATCGAGCGACTGTTCGGCGTGCCGCAGCCCGAGGCCCATCACCCGGAGATCGATACTGGCGTGCATCTGCTGATGGTGCTCGACACCTGCGCCCGGCTTGCGACGCCGCTGCCGGTGCGCTATGCCAGCCTCTGCCATGATCTGGGCAAGGGGCTGACCCCCGCCGAGGCCCTGCCCCGCCATATCGGCCACGAAGGCCGCGGCGTGCCACTGGCACGCGCCTTGAGCGAGCGCTGGCGGGTGCCGACCGACTGCCGCGAACTGGCGGAACTGATGGCCCGCGAACACACTCATGTGCACCAAGCCTTGGGCTTTGGCCCCGAGGCAAGGCTTCGCCTGCTGGAGCGCTGCGATGCCTGGCGCCGGCCCGAGCGCTTCGAGCAGATGCTGCTGGCCTGCGAGTGCGATGCGCGGGGTCGGCTTGGGCTGGAGGACCGACCCTACCCGCAACGGCCGCTGCTGCAGCGCGATCTGCTCACGCTTCTGGCCCTCGATCTGGGCGCGGTCAGTGCCGCCGCACTGGCCGCCGGCAAGACAGGGCCGGCGATCGGCCGCGCGGTGCAGGCCGCTCGTCTGCAGGCGCTGCAATCACTGACCCAGCCCTGAGGCGGGCCTTGGCTCAGAGCATGTGCGAGCGGTCGCCCGCCGCGAAGCCGAGGGCCTCGAAGCTCTCGCCGGCGACCAAGCCGATCACCTTGAACAGCTCGCCCATCTCATGCTCGGCAATCAGCCGGTGCGCCATCGCGCGACCGGCCAGGTCGGCCTCGCAGAGCAGCTCGGTCAGACCGCAGTTGATCAGGAAGTTGGCCTGGCTGGTGTAGCCCAGCACGGTCAGGCCGGCGTCCTGCCCGGCCAGTGCGATTCCGGTAAAGTTCACATGGGCGGTGATGTCCTTCTCGCCGACCAGGGCCAGCGGATCGGCATCGACGCGGTGCTGGTGATGGCACATCACTGTGCCGCCGGCACGCTGCGGGTGGTAGTACTCGCGCTCAGGAAAGCCGTAATCGATCAGAAAGATAGCGCCGCGCTGCAGACCGGCGGCCAGCGTGCGCACAAAGCCCTCGGCCTGTAGATGCAACTCGGTCAGATAGGCTTCGGGATAAGGGTCGTTGGCCAACTCGGCCGGAAGGCTTAGCCCGGTTTCGCGTTCGCCCCAGGCAAAACCTGGCCCCGCCGGACCGTCCAACGCCACCACGCCGCGCTCCAGCCACTGCTGACCATCGAAGCGCATCAGCTGCACCGGCATCGCGTCCAGCACCTCGTTGCCGACCACCACACCGGTAAAGCGCTCGGGCAGCGCGTCCAACCACTGCACCTTATCACCCCAGGCAACCAGGCGTTGGGCCTGGCGCGCACGCAGCGAGCCGGACAGGTCGACGATGCAGTAGCGCGCCACGCGGTCGCCCAAAGCCTGCAGCAGTTGCGCCGCCAGCACGCCGCTGCCGGCGCCGAACTCGTACACGGTGTCGGTGGCAGTGGCGGTCAGCGCTTGATCGAGCTGCACGGCCAGCGCCCGGCCGAACAAGGGCGACAGCTCTGGCGCGGTGACGAAGTCGGAACCGTCGGCGGGCATCGCGCCGAACTTCTGCCGCGCGCCGCTGTAATAACCCAGGCCCGGCGCATACAGGGCTAGGGCCATGAAGTCGTCGAAGCCCAGCCAGCCGCCGGCCTCTGCGATGGCCTCGCGAATCAGAGTCTGCAAAGGGGTGGGCGTGCCTTCATGCGCTGTCATTGCGCCATTGTAGGAAAGGCGCCATGGCGGCTGTGCAGCCAGGCCTCGAACTGATCGGCCGACATCGAAGCGGCGATCAACTCGCCCTGCAGGTCGTCGCAGCCCCAGTCCGCCAGCAGCTGCCATTGCGCGCGGCTGCGCACGCCCTCGGCGCCAACGCGCAGGCCCAAGCCCTGGGCCATCTGCACGATAGCGCGGGTGATGGCCAGCGCACCAGCATCATCGGGCAGCTTGGCGACAAAGCCCTGGTCGATCTTGAGCTTGTCCAGCGGCAGCTGGGTCAGATGGGCCAGTGAGGTATAGCCGGTGCCGAAATCGTCGACCGAGATCGACAAGCCCAGCGCCCGCAGTGCGGTCAACGTGGCCGGGGCCGTGCCGACATCGTCCATCAGCATGCGCTCGGTCAGCTCCAGCTCCAGCCATGCGCCCGGCACACCGACCTCGGCCAGCACCTGGCGCACGGTATCGGCAAAACGCTCGAGCCGGAACTGCATGGCCGAGAGATTGACCGCAATCGGCACCGCGGCCACCCCGCTTTCGTGCCATAGCCGCGACTGCCTGGCTGCCTCGCGCATCACCCACTCGCCCAACGGGACCATCAGCCGGTGCCGCTCGGCCACGCCGATGAAGGCGTCCGGGCTCAGCAGGCCGCGCTGTGGATGCTGCCAGCGCAGCAAGGCCTCGGCGCCAACCAGGCGGCCGTCGCGCGCATCGACCTGGGGCTGGTAGTGCAGCCGGAACTCGCCGCGCGCCAGGCCCTCGCTGAGCTCGCTCTCCAGTACCAGATCGGCATAGGCACGTGCAGCCATCGCCGGCTCGAAATAGCGATAGCTGGCCCGGCCATCGGACTTGGCCAGGTACATCGCGGTATCGGCATGCTGGATCAGCTCCTCGGCACTGTCGCCATGCTCGGGGTAGACGGCGATGCCGATCGAAGGCGTCACGAAGAGGTCGCGCCCATTGACGCTGACCGGCACCTCGACCACCGACAGCAGGGCCATCAACACCACCAGCACGTCGTCGCGCTGATGGATATCGTCCAGCAGCACGACGAACTCGTCGCCGCCGAAGCGCGCTACCAAATCGCTGGCGCGCAGGCAGTCGCAGATGCGCTGGGCCACCGTCACCAGCACCTTGTCGCCTTGCAGATGGCCCAGCGAATCGTTGACGCGCTTGAAATTATCCAGGTCGATGAACAGCAGAGCCAGGCGCTGACCGCCGCGTTCGGCGCGCTGCATCGCCGGCACCAGTCTCTCCATGAAGGCGACGCGGTTGAGCAGGCCGGTGAGATTGTCGTGATGGGCCAGATGGTGAATGCGCGACTGCGCCGCCAGCTGCGCGCGGATATCGCGCACGATGGCCATGCGCAGGTGCTCGCCCTGGCACAGCAGGGTCCGCACGATGAACTCGACCGGGATCGGCGTGCCGTCCCGGTGCAGCACCGTGCTTTCGTAACGCAGCTCCTGGCCCTGGCTCATGACCTGACGAACTTTGTGCAGCTCCTGTGGTGCAACGAAGTCCAGCGCCGGCCGGCCGACCATGTCCTCCAGTCTGTAGCCGACCAGATCACACAGCGGTGGATTGGCATCGGTGATGATGCCGTCGCGGTGGAACAGGATGCCCTCGACCGAGGCCTGCATGAACTTGTCCAGCCGTGCCTCGGATTCGCGCACCGCCGCCTCGGCCAGCCGGAACTTGGTGATGTCAAGAATCTGCACAAAGCTGGCCAACGAATTGCCCTGCGCGTCCAGATGCGGAATCAGTTGCACTTCGATCCAGCGCGGTCGGCCATCCGGACCCAGCAGCTGGCGCTCGTACTGGGCCGGCTGCCTGTCGCGCAGCACCCGCTCCACATAGGGTTTGATGCGCTCGGCCGCCTCCGGGCCTATCACCTCGGCAAATGTCAAGCCCAGCACCGAGCGCTCGGTAAAGCCAAAGGCATGGGCGTATTCACGGTTGGCAAACAGGCAGCGATGGGTAATCGCGTCATACAGAGCAATCAGCGCCGGCACATGGTCGGCCAGCAGCCGCAGTTGCGCCGCCTGCTCGGCCGCCTTGCTGCTGAGCAGGTCCTGCCAGACGCTGATATGGGCTTGCAGCACGGCATCCCAGCGCGAGCGGCAGACCAGCCAGCCAGGGCCCGGCGCGCGCGCCAGCTCCAGCTCGAAATCGGATGCGCGCTGCCAGGCTAGCTGAAGCTCATCGCGCGACTCGACATCCAGCCAGTCCCAGCCCGCCGACGTCCCCAGACCGGCGAACAGCCCGTTGGCCCCGACCAACCGGCCATGCACATCGACCACGGCCAAGGGGCATGGCAGCCGCTCCCAGCTTGCCCAGGCGGACTCGTCGATGGCAGCGTCGGCGGGCTTCATGCGTCTCCTCGTGGCCCTTGTTTTATAACCCAGGGGTCAGGTCTTGCGCTGAAGAACGTCCATGGCCAGACACAAATCTTCCCAGGCCCTGGCCTTGTCAACCAGATTACGCAGCAGATAGGCCGGGTGGTACGTGACGATCAGCGGCACGCCCTGGTACTCGTGCACCCGCCCACGCAGCCGGCCGATCGGCTCCGCGCTGCGCAGCAACGACTGCACGGCAAAGCGTCCCATCGCCAGGATGATGCGCGGCTGCACCAGCGCAATCTGACGGTTCAGATAGGGCTCACACTGCGCCAGTTCCTCGGGCTCGGGATTGCGGTTGCGCGGCGGTCGGCACTTCAAGGTGTTGGCGATAAAGACCTGCTTTTCGGGCGGCCCGTCGGCGCGCGTAAGGCCGATGGCGCGCAACATGCTGTCCAGCAGCTTGCCGGCCTGGCCGACAAAGGGCTCGCCCTGCAGGTCCTCCTGCTCGCCTGGCGCTTCGCCGACCACCATCCAGTGCGCGCGTTCGTGGCCGACGCCGAAGACCGTGTGCTTGCGTCCTTCGCAAAGTCCGCAGGCGCGGCAGCCGGCCACGGCCTCGCGCAGCTGCGTCCAATCCATGGCGGCCACCGCGCCCGCCGCCGCTGCCGGCACCCGAGGCGGCTCGGCCGCTCGAGGCTGCGCAGGCACCAAGATTTGCGGCAAAACACTGGCGACACGGACCGGAGCCGGCGCCGGCTCCGGCGCCGAAGCTGGCGCTTCGACCTTGGCCAGCAGCGGCGGCTCGGTCGCCAACGGCTCGTGGTCGGGGGCTGGCAGCGCCGTCCAGACGCGCAGCCCCATGGCCTCCAGCATCGCCTGCTGACGTTCGCTCCAGCTCATGCCGCGCTCTCCGCCAGCCGCAAGCTCATCAGCACAGCGTCCTCACGCCGGCCTTCGGCGGCCGGGTAGTAAGCGCGGCGCAGACCGACCTCCGCGAAACCGTAACGGGCATAGACACGCCGCGCCCGCTCGTTGCCCTGCCGCACCTCCAGCCAGATCTGCTCGCAGCCGTGCGCGCGAGCCAGCGTTTGCAAGGCGTCCAGCATCAGGCGGGCCAGGCCCTGGCCCTGGCACTCGGGCAACACGGTGATATTGAGCAAATGCAGCTCAGCAACCCCCTGCATCGCAAGGAAATAGCCCAGCAGGGTGCCGTCGGCAGAACGCAGCACCTGGGCCAGATAGCAGGCCGACAGCGAGTCAATGAAATTACCGCGCGACCAGGGGAACTCATAGGCACGTTGCTCTATGGCCAACACCGCCTCGACATCGCCGGCCTGCATCGCATGCAAGCAGCAGCTCACCGGGCGCATGACTTCACCCCGCATCATGATGCGGCACGAGCAGCTAGGCGCTCCTCGGTGGTTTGCGCCACCTTGTCACGCACATAGACCGGCATCGCCTCGGCAGGGTCCAGCAGCGGCCCCTGGGCCCATGCCTGCTCGGCCAGCGCCGGCAGCGCCTGCGCACGCGAGCGGCTCTGCGGCCACTCTTGCGCGGCCAGGCCCTGCAACTCGGGAAAGACCGCGATCGCACTGCCGCACAGGGTCGCCGGCGGCTCGCGCCACTGGGCCAGCAGCGCAGCCGGGCTGTAGAGCGCCGGCGCGCTCTCGACGCGCCAATGTCGGCCATCGTGCGCGTAGGCACCCGCATAGATCTCGCCCATGCGGGCGTCCATCGCGACCCAGACCCGGTCCAGCGTGCCGCCGGCTTGCTGGCGGGCGTCCTCGGCCACCAGCATCAGGCTGTCCAGCGAAAGCACCGGCTTGGACGCGCCGAACGCCAGGCCTTGTGCCACCGCGCAAGCGGTGCGCAGGCCGGTAAAGGCGCCCGGGCCGCTGCCAAAAGCGATCGCATCGACGTCGGCCAGGCGAAGGCCGGCTCCGGTCAGCAGAGCCATCAGCTCGGGCACCAGGCGCGCCGAGGCCTGGGCACCACCGGCACACTCGAAGTACCAGGATCCTTGCGGGCCGGACAGGGCCAGCGCCATACTTTCGGTCGAACTATCCAGGGCCAGCAACACAGTCATGCGGCAAGTGTAGCCGTGCGATCATCGGCGCCATGCGAGCCCTGCCCCTTGTTCTGAGCCTTGTTGCGGGGCTGGCCAGCCATGGGTTTGCCACGGCACAGCCGGTGCCGTTGCCGGCCGGTGTCAGCCAGATACTGCGCCAGGCTCAGTTGCCGCCCGAGGCCCTGGCCATTTGGATCCAGGAGCTCGGTACCGCCACGCCACGCCTGGCCTGGCAGGCCGATCAGGCGATGAACCCAGCCTCGCTGATGAAGCTGAGCACCACGCTGGCGGCACTCGAAATCCTCGGGCCGGCCTGGACCTGGCAGACCCCGGTCTGGCTGCATGGCCGGCTGCGGCCAGAGACCGGGGTGCTGGAAGGCGATCTGGTGATTAAGGGCGTCGGCGACCCCAAGCTGGTGCGCGAGCGGCTGTGGCTGCTGTTGCAGCGGGTGCGGGCCCAGGGTGTGCGCGAGATCCACGGTCATATTCTGCTGGACAACAGCGGCTTCGCACCTAGCCCGGTTACACCGGCCGATTTTGACGGCGAGCCCTGGCGGCCTGGCAATGTGCAGCCCGAGGCCCTGCTGCTGAACTACAAGAGCCAGACTCTGAGCTTTCGTCCCGATCCGGCGCGCGGCCTGGCCTGGATCGCCAGTGATGTGCCGCTGCCCGCGCCCGCCAGCGTGCCGCTGCAAAAGGACGGGGCCTGCGGCGACTGGCGCGGCGCGTTGCGTCTGCAATGGCAGGCCGGGCAGCCGCTGAGCTTTGCCGGCAGCTACCCTGCCAGTTGCGGCGAGCAGTCGTGGCCGTTGGCCGATGCCGATCCGGCCGGCTACAACGCCCGACTGATCGCTGCTATGTGGCGCGAGATGGGTGGCGGCTTGCTCGGCGAGGTTAGAGCCGGTGTGGCCCCCGCCACGCCACCGAACTTCAGCTTTGCATCCCCGCCGCTGGCCGAGGTGGTGCGCGACATCAACAAGTACAGCGCCAATCTGATGAGCGAGATGCTATGGCTGAGCCTGGCCGGTGCCGGCGCCACGCCGGCGGCAGCGCAGGAGCGGTTGCGCCTGTGGCTGGCGGCCAAGATCGGGGAGTCGGCCTTTGTGCTGGAGAACGGATCAGGCCTGTCGCGTGAGCAGCGCCTGAGCGCCCGACAACTGGGGCGGCTGCTGCAACTGGCCCATGCGAGCCCGGTGATGCCGGAGTTCATGGCCTCGCTGCCCGTGGCCGGTGCCGACGGCACGCTGACGCGCGGCGGGGCCACCCGCTTCGGTACCGCCGCCGGCCGCGCGCACCTGAAGACCGGCTCGCTGCGCGATGTGGTGGCGCTGGGCGGCTATGTGCTGGCCGACTCGGGCCGGCGCTATGTGCTTGTGGCCCTGATCAACCACCCGCGCGCGTCTGCAGCGCGCGGCGCACTCGACGCCTTGCTCCAGTGGACGGTGCAGGACCTTGCTCGCAGCGCCGCTAAACCCTGATCAGAAGGGGTTATTGACCGCGCGGCTCACCGCCAGCGAGCCCAGGCGGGACTGGCCAGCCGGGCTCATCAAGGTGCTGGTGGCCCACAGCCAGGTGTCGCCATTGGCATTGGTGACCAGGGTCTTGCTGGTGCACTCGGGCGCCAGCGCGGTGGCCAGGCAGGCCGCCTCGGTCACATTGGCAAAGCCATAGCTGGTGTTGAAACGGACGATGCGCTCCACCTCTTCGTTGATCAGCACCAGGCCGATCAGGCGACCGTCATCGATCAGCGTAATGCGCATCTGGGTGTTGAACTCGGTCGTCAGCTCGCTGAGCAGCTTGGCGCGGTCGGTATCAGGCTTGTTGGCCCGCTCGGTCAGAGCAAACGGCGTGGTGCCCATGTCCGGCAGGGTCGCGACGATGACTCGGCCGTCGGCATTGGCGATGCGGTTGACCTGCCTGGCCAGTTCACGCCCGCGCTCGCGTGCCTGGGCCTTCAGCGTGTCAGCGCCCTGCTGCGGGTATTGGCGATACAGCTCAAGCACATCGTTGGCGCCGGCCATCACTGCCACCAGATCCTTGCTGTTGAAGCCACCGCTGCTAAAGAAGGTATCGAGCTGCGCCTTCAGGCCGGCCACGGTCGCGCCGGGCTGAGCATAGATCTTACCGGCCGGCGTTGTCTGATTGGTCGGGTTGCACTCAGCGAACACCAGGCCGAAAGCCGAAGCCAAGGACTGGATCCAGATCGGGTTGTTGGCGCACTGCAGCGCGCTAGTGGTGGCATCCACTGCGTTGATCGTGTACTTCTTACCTTCAGCCGTGATCACGCTGGCCTCATCGCCAAATGCCATGATGCGCTTGGGTGCAAAGGGCTCAATTTGCCCACCGCCACCGCCGCAACCGGCCACCAGAGCTGCGGCCACCAGGGCTGCGGCGGCCAACAGCGTGCGGCCTGCGGGGCCTGCACCTTGCTTCAACATCTTCATGAACACTCCAGGTCTAGCTAACTTACTTGTTTTCTTCACTCAGGACGCAAATGCCGCCGCCGCACGCGATAACCGGTCGCGCACACCGTCCCATTCGACATCGCGGGGCGGCAGCTCGATCCAGATCTCGCCGGCGCCAGCATCGTCCAGCTCCCGCAGCACGGCGAAAAGCTGCTGAGCCGCCGCCGCCGCATCGCCTGGCATGGACCGCCATAGCGGGCCGAGCACCGGGCTCAGCGTGCGCGAATATACCGCCAGCCCCGCCGGCCATTGTTGCTGGCCTAGCCGCTGGGCCAGGGTCGGGGCGTCAAGCAGACGCACCACAGCGCTCGGCGCATAGTGAGCCGCCAGCGTGCCCGAGGCGCGCGGCGCCTGGGCATCGGGCGTGCGCAAGGGTTCACCGGCCACCGCCTCGATCTGGCCCGGCGTCAGCACGCCGGGGCGCAGCAGCACTGGGTGGGCACGGCTGCAGTCGACGATGCTGGACTCGATGCCCACCGCGCAATCACCGCCGTCCAGCACCCACACCCGTCCCTCGAACTCGCTCTCGACATGGGCGGCGCGGGTCGGGCTGACACGGCCGAAGCGGTTCGCGCTGGGGGCAGCCACGCCGTGCACGCCGAGGGCCTTGGCCTCTGCCAGCAGCGCCCGGGCCACCGGGTGCGCCGGGCAGCGCAGGCCGATGCTGTCCTGGCCGCCGGCAGCCGCCGCACCGACACCGGGTGCCCGCGGCAGGATCAAGGTCAGCGGGCCGGGCCAGAAGGCCGCCATCAGGCGCTGCGCCACCGGCGGCAGCGCGGCCGCGAAATCCACCGCATCGGCTGCGTCCAACACATGGACGATCAGAGGGTGGTCGCTGGGCCGGCCCTTGGCGGCAAAGATCTTGGCCACCGCCGCATCGTCATCGGCTCGCGCCCCCAGGCCATAGACCGTTTCTGTCGGCAAGGCTAGCAGCTCGCCCTCGGCCAAATGGTGGGCGGCGCGGGCGATGTCGGTGGGGTCGGTGCCGTTCAGCAGCATTGCGCTCACCAGTCGGCCGGTAGGCCCAGCATCACAGCGGCCTGACGGGCATGGTTGCGGGCGAGTTCGGGCGTGGCCGCGGTGATATTCAAATGGCCCATCTTGCGGCCGGGTCTGGCGCTGGCCTTGCCATACAGATGCAGATGAGTGCCGGGGATGGCCAGCAAGGCGGCCCAGTCGGGCGCGCGCTCCTTGCCGTCAGGCAGGAACCACAGATCGCCCAGCAGATTCAGCATAACGGTCGGCGAATGCAGGCGCGGCGTGTTCAGCGGCAAGCCGGCCAAGGCGCGAGCCTGCAGCTCGAACTGCGAGACATCGCAGGCATTCATCGTGTAGTGGCCCGAGTTGTGCGGGCGCGGCGCCATCTCGTTGACAACGAGTGCCCCGTCCTGCAGCACAAAGAACTCGATGCACAGCACGCCCACATAGGCCATGGCCTCGGCGATACGCGCCGCTGCGCTGGCGGCCTGGAGCTGCAGCGCCGCGCTGGCGGTCGGGGCCGGCACCTCAGTAACGGCCAGAATGCCCTCGCGGTGCAGGTTCTGCTGCACCGGGAAGTGCACGGTCTGGCCTCGGGCATTGCGGGCCACCACAACCGACAGCTCCTGCGCCAGCGGCAGCATCTGCTCGAGCACGCAGGGCACACGCTTGAGCTCATCCCATGCGGCGAGCAGCTCGGCGCGGTTCTTGACGCGGATCTGGCCCTTGCCGTCATAGCCCATGCGGGCGGTCTTGACGATGCCGGGCAGCAGACTGTCCGCCACTGCCGCCAGATCGGCCTCGCTTCGCAGTAGCGCATAGGGCGCGCAGGCTACCCCGCTGGCCTTGAAATGGGCTTTCTCGTCGGCACGGTCCTGGCAGATCGCCACGCAAGCTGCGGCCGGCGCGACAAAGCGCGTACGCGCCAGCCGCTGCAAGGCGGCCGCAGGCACGTTCTCGAATTCGGTGGTGATCGCGTCGCAGACCTCGGCCAGCCGCGCCAAGCCGGCCTCGTCCAGGTAGTCGGCGTGGATGTGCTCATGGGCAACCGCCCCGGCCGGGCTGTCGACATCGGGGTCTAGCACCACGGTGCGGTAGCCCAGGCTTTGCGCCGCATGGACGAACATACGGCCGAGCTGGCCGCCGCCCATCACTCCGAGCGTCGCGCCGGGTTGCAAGATCTCGGCCATCAGACAAGGTCCTTCGTCATGCCGCGCGCATGCTCGGTCTGGCGCAGGCGATAGGCCTGCAACTGCTCGCGCAGGTCCGCCCGCTCGGCCGCCAGCATTGCGATCGCGAAAAGGGCAGCATTACCGGCGCCAGCGGTGCCGATCGCAAAGGTCGCAACCGGAATGCCCTTGGGCATTTGGACGATAGAGTGCAGCGAATCGACGCCCTGCAGATGACGGCTGGCCACCGGCACGCCCAGCACCGGAACGATGGTCTTGGCCGCCAGCATGCCCGGCAGATGGGCGGCACCGCCGGCGCCGGCAATGATCGCGCGCAGGCCGCGGGCTTGAGCGGCCTCGGCATAGACAAACATATCGTCGGGCATCCGGTGGGCGGACACCACCTGCGCCTCGAAAGGAACACCGAACTCGGCGAGAATGTCGGCAGCGTGTTTCATGGTCTCCCAGTCGCTGCTGGAGCCCATCACCACGCCGACCAGGGGGGAGGCGCTGACTGGCATGTTCGGCACGGCTCGCTCCATAGGCTGGAAAACCTTGAATTGTAGGCGGCTGCCGCCACCTGCTCCCGAACAAGCCCGCGCCGCTAGAGACCATGACCGACATCACCATACAGAATTTCGAAACCGAACTGCTGCAGGCCTCGATGCAGCAGCCCGTGCTGCTGGACATCTGGGCCCCCTGGTGCGGACCCTGCAAGAGCCTGGGTCCGGTGCTGGAAAAGCTCGAGATCGCCTACGCCGGGCGATTCAAGCTGGCCAAGCTCAACAGCGACGAGCAGCCTGAGATCTCCAGCCAGCTGAGCCAGGCCTTCGGCGTGCGCTCGATCCCGTTTTGCGTGATGTTCGTCGGCGGTCAGCCGGTCGACGGCTTTGTCGGCGCCATACCCGAGGCGCAGATCCGCGAGTTCCTCGACAAACATGTGCCCAGCGGCCAGATGCTGGAAGCCGAGGCTGACTTGGCAGAGGCAGAGGAGTTGCTGGCCGAAGGTGATCTCGAGTCGGCGCTCACGAAGCTGCAGCAGGCGGTCGAAACCGATCCGGCCAACGAGACCGCACGCTACGACTACATCAAGGCCCTGCTGGAGCTGGGCCTGCTGCAAGACGCCAAGGCCGCGTTCGCTCCGGTGGCCGCCCAGGCCGCCGACACCATCACCCCGCATGCCCGCTTTGCTGCACTGGGCCATTGGCTGGCAGCGATAGAGCAGACGACCGGTTCTGATGTCGCGACCCTGCAGTCGGCGATTGCCGCCAACAAGCGCGATTTCGAGGCCCGCTACGCGCTGGCCCGAACCCATCTGGCCGGCCAGCGCTTCACCGAGGCGATGGACGAGCTGCTGGAGATCATCATGCGCGACAAGGCCTGGAACGGTGAGGCCGCGCGCAAGAGCTATGTCGCCATCCTGGAGCTGCTGACCAAGCCGGCGCCCAAGGCCCAGCCCGGCGCCGAGGCCAAGGGCACGCTTGAGCTGTCCGGCAAGGCAGTTGTGCCGCCCAGCGACCCGCTACTGGATCAGTACCGCCGCAAGCTCAGCATGGCCTTGTTCTAACCAGGTCGGGACAGCCCGGCGACTTCGAGCGCCCGGGCCCAGGCCTGCTGCTGGGCGGCGAACTCGACCCACTCGGCCGCAGCACTGGCGGCATGGCGCTTGGCGGCCGCAGCGTCACCAAGCAGGCCGTAGATCTGGGCTAGCCGGCTGTGGGTGGCGGCCCGGTCGTCGACGTCGCAGGCCGGATCCAGCTCGATCTCGGCCTCGCGCGCCTGCTGCAGGGCATGCTCGCGCTGACCCAGATTGCAACGGCACCAGGCCAGATCGGCCAGCAGGCTGCTGCCCAGCCGCGTCAGCCCCTTGGACATTGCCTGCGGCAGATGCTGCTCGTACAGCGCCTGCGCCTGGGCGAAATCGCCCTGTACCGTCAGCACCTGGGCACGCAGCACCGGCGTCAGTTCGGCCATCGCCGAGCCGCCGACAGCCGCGTCGTAGTGCTTGATCGAATCGGCCCCCAGCAGCAACTCGGGCACCGGCCGGCTCGGATGGGCCAGGCTCGCGCGCCGAACATGGGCGGTGCGCATCTCGGCCATGTTGTACATCAGGGCCGACTGGCTGGCGTCGTCACCCTCAGCCAAGGCATGTTGGCGCGCCTGGCCGTACCAGGCCTGGGCGGCCTCGGGCTGATTGGCGAAGTGATGGGCCAGACCCAGAGCGATGGCCGCGCGCACGCGCGCCGCATGGTGATCGGGCTCTGCAAGTTGCAGGCAGGCCTGGGCATGGCCGACCACGGCATCGATGTCGTGCCGCACATAGGCCAGATGGCACAGCCAGGCTGCGGCCAGCGCCTCGACCTCCTTGAGCTCGGCCAGCTTGGCGATCGCCTGGGCGCGCTGAATCTTCTCCCGCGCCGCGCTACCAAAGTCGGTGAAGTAGCTCATCAGCCCTTCGGCGAAATGCAGCCAGGCACCCAGCTGCGAATTCGGATGCTGAAACGAGAGCTGATGCAGGGCCGTCAACTCCTCCCGGGCCTCGGCCAGCTGGCCATGGCGGGCCAGCAGCACGGCGCGTTGGGCGCGAAGGCCGGCAGACTGCAACTGGCCGGAGGCGGTGGCGATCTGGGCATCTAGCCGTCTGAGCAGGCGGGATTTGGCGGGAATCATGGCAGGGGGCTCAGCGCGTCAGGCGTTCCAGCGCCTCGCGGTACTTGGCGGCGGTCTTGGCGATCACCTCCGCCGGCAAGGCCGGCGCTGGCGCGGTCTTGCCCCAGGGCTTGCCGTCCACCTGGGCCTGCTCCAGCCAGTCGCGCACGAACTGCTTGTCATAACTGGGCGGGTTGATGCCCACGGCATAGCTCTCGATCGGCCAGTAGCGCGAAGAGTCGGGCGTCAGCACCTCGTCCATCAGCGTCAGCGTGCCATCGGTATCCAGGCCGAACTCGAACTTCGTGTCGGCAATGATGATGCCCTTGGTGAGGGCATAGTCTGCAGCGCGTTGGTAGAGCGCAATCGAGACGTCGCGCACCCGCGTGGCCAGGTCGAGGCCGATGATCTCGACCATCTTGTCGAAGGAAATGTTCTCGTCGTGATCACCCATCTCTGCCTTGGTGGCCGGCGTGAAGATCGGTGCGGGCAGCTTGGAGGCGTTCTGTAGTCCGGCCGGCAGCACGACGCCGCAAACCTGGCCATTCTTCTGATACTCGGCCCAGCCGCTGCCGGCCAGGTAGCCACGCACCACCGCCTCGACCGGCAGCGGCTTCAGGCGCTTGACCAGCATGGCGCGATCCTGGACCTGGGCTTTTTCAGCCGCGCTGCTGACCGCAGACAGCGGGTCCTCGCCGGTCAGGTGGTTGGGCACGATGCCGTCCAGCTTGTCGAACCAGAACAGCGCCATTTGCGTCAGCAGCGCGCCTTTGCCCGGGATCGGCTCGCCCATGATGACGTCGAAGGCCGACAGCCGGTCGCTGGCGATCATCAGGATGCGGTCTGCGCCGACCGCATAGTTCTCGCGCACCTTGCCACGGGCGATCAGGGGAAGCGAAGTCAGCGAGGATTCGAGCAGGGCAGCGGTCATGATGGGGAGTTTCCTGAGCAAGGGCCGGATTTTAGGACGTTAAAAAGCCCGCCGAGGCGGGCTTCGCACGGGCGTGGCGCTGACCCCGGTTTACTGGACGACCTGGTTCAGCTCGCCACGCGAGTAGGCGCCAGCGATGTCGACCAGGCTGCGCGGCTTGATCTTGCCGGCCTGACCCTCGCCGCCGAACTCCAGATAACGCGCCTTGCAGACCAGCTTAGCGGCCTCACGGGCGGGCTTGAGCCACTCTCGGGCATCGAACTTCTCGGGGTTTTCGGCCAGGAACTTGCGAACCGCGCCGGTCATCGCCAGACGGATGTCGGTGTCGATATTGATCTTGCGCACGCCGTGCTTGATGGCTTCCTGAATTTCCTCGACCGGCACGCCGAAGGTCTCCTTCATCTTGCCGCCGTACTGGTTGATGATGGCCAGCAGCTCCTGCGGCACGCTGGACGAGCCGTGCATCACCAGATGGGTGTTTGGAATGCGCTTGTGGATTTCTTTGACCCGGCCGATGGCCAAGATGTCGCCGGTGGGCTTGCGCGAGAATTTATAGGCGCCGTGGCTGGTGCCGATGGCGATGGCCAGCGCGTCCAGCTGGGTGGCCTTGACGAAGACAGCGGCCTCCTCGGGGTCGGTCAGCATCTGGCTGTGGTCCAGCTTGCCCTCGGCGCCGATGCCATCTTCCTCGCCGGCTTCGCCGGTTTCCAGATTGCCCAGGCAACCCAGCTCGCCCTCGACGGTAACACCGACCTTGTGCGACATCTCGACGACCTTACGGGTCACCTCCATGTTGTACTCGAACGAGGCGGGAGTCTTTCCGTCCTCCATCAGCGAGCCGTCCATCATCACCGAGCCAAAGCCCAGATTGATCGCGCCCTCGCAGACCTTTGGACTGGTGCCGTGGTCCTGGTGCATCACCAGCGGGATGTGAGGGTAAGCCTCGACGGCAGCCTGGATCAGGTGCTTGATGAAGGCCTCGCCGGCGTACTTGCGGGCGCCTGCCGAAGCCTGAAGGATGACGGGCGCGCCGACCTCGTCGGCAGCCGCCATCACGGCCTGAACCTGCTCAAGGTTGTTGACGTTGAAGGCCGGGATGCCGTAGCCGTGTTCGGCGGCATGGTCCAGCAACTGACGCATGGAGACGAGAGCCATGAGGAATATCCTCGCTAAAGTTGAAGAATTCTTGCAGGCGCGGCCCAAGGTAACCCCGCCGTAACTGCGACTGATTCTAACGGCGCCCTATCGCCAAGACATCCATGCCCCCTGGATACGGGTCGGTACAAGCGCGCTTGCGGCTAAACAGGCCTGCCGCTAGGCTCAGCGCGATGTTTTCGGGCCCTTTTCGCCGCGTACTGCGCGGGGTGTCCGGGGCACACTCGGGTGGGAGCCCTGCCATGACACGCCTAGCCATTGACCACCTGACCCTCTGGATCAGCGCCGCAGCGCGCGAGCACTCGCATGACCTGGCCGCGCACGTGGAGGAGCGCACCGGCGCCAGCCGCCGCGCCGTGCAGGCGGCGCTGCGCCGCCTGGTCGAAGCCCATTGGCTCACGCGCAGCGGCACGAGCCGCCGCCCGGTCTTTGCCCCCGGCCTGCTACGCCAGGTGGCGCGCAGCTACACGCTGCACGGCCTGCAGGAGGACTTGCCGTGGCAGCGCGACTTTGCACCCAATTTTGATCTGCCGCCCCATGTGGCCCGGATGATCCAGCATGGCTTCACCGAGCTGGTCAACAACGCGGCTGACCACAGCGGCGGCTCCAGTGTCACCGTCTCGCTGCGCCAGACCCCCAGCCATGTGCAGCTGCTGGTCTCGGACGACGGCTGCGGCGTGTTCGACAAGATCTGTTCCGCTTTTGATATTGCCGATGCCCAGCACGCGATGCTGGAACTCAGCAAGGGGCGGCTGACCAGCCAGCCGGAGATGCACACCGGTCGCGGCCTATTCTTCAGCTCCCAGCTGGCCGATGTGTTCGACATCCATGCCAACAACACCGCCTTCCAGCGCCGCGCCTGGGAGTCAACCGGCTGGCAGCGTGGCCGCCCGCTGCCGCGCCAGGGCAGCTCGATCTATATGGCGATCGCGCTGGACACCAAGCGCACGCTCGATCAAGTATTGGAAGCCTGGAGCACGGCGGGCGATGGCATCGAGTTCGACCAGACGACGATTGCCTTGAGGCTCTTGGCCGGCCCGGGCCAGCCGCTTGATTCACGCGCGCAAGCGCGGCGCGTTGCCGCCCGGCTACCGATGTTCAAGCGCGCCGAGATCAGCTTCGATGGCGTAGCCGATGTCGGCCATGGCTTCGCCGACGAGCTGTTCCGCGTGTTCGCGCGGGCGCACAAGGAAGTGGAACTGCTGCCTACCCATATGACACCGCGCATCGCGGCCCTGGTCAAGAGCGCGCAGAACAGCTGATCAGCCCACCCTGCAGACCTTCAGCATATTGGTGCCGCCCGGATAGCCCATCGGCTCGCCGCAGGTGATCGCATAGGTGTCGCCGGGCATCAGCGCACCCTGTTCCACCAGCAGGCGCTCGGCCGCCGCCAGTGCAGCGTCGCGGTCATCGAAGCGCGGCATCAGGAGCGGCCGCACATTGCGATACAGGCACATCTTGCTCTGGCTGAGCTCTTGTGTGGTCAGCGCGAAAATCGGCACCTGGATGCGGTGACGGCTCATCCACAGCGCGGTCGAACCGGATTCGGTCAGCGCGACAATCGCCTTGCAGCCCAGGTGGTAGGCGGTGAACAGAGCGCCCATCGCGATGCTCTGGTCGATGCGACCGAACTGGCGGCCGGCGAAATCGGTGTCCAAGCTGACAAACTCGGCGCGCTCGGCTTCCAGCGCGATTGCGGCCATCTGCTCTATGGTCTCGACCGGGTATTTGCCAGCGGCCGTTTCGGCACTCAGCATCACCGCATCGGTGCCGTCCAGCACCGCGTTGGCGACGTCGGACACCTCAGCGCGGGTCGGCACCGGGTTGACGATCATCGACTCCATCATCTGCGTCGCGGTGATCGCCACCTTGTCGAGCTCGCGAGCCATTTTGATCATGCGCTTTTGCAGCGCAGGCACGGCCGCATTGCCAACCTCGACCGCCAGATCGCCGCGCGCCACCATGATGCCGTCGCTGGCCTTCAGGATGGCTTCCAGATGCGGGATCGCCTCGGAGCGCTCAATTTTGGCGATCAGGCCCGGCTTGTGTCGATAGGGCTCGCCGGCCACATTGCAGAGCTGGCGTGCCATCTCCATATCGGTGGCGTTCTTCGGGAAGCTGACTGCCACATACTCGGCCTGGAAGCTCATTGCCGTCTTGATGTCTTCCATGTCCTTGCCGGTCAGCGCCGGCGCCGTTAGGCCGCCGCCCTGCTTGTTGATGCCCTTGTTATTGGACAACTCGCCGCCGACCTTGACGATGGTGTGCACCGCCGCGCCCTTGACGGCCTCGACGGTCAGTACCAGCAGGCCGTCGTTGAGCAAGAGGGTGTCGCCCGGTTTCACGTCGCGCGGCAGCTCCTTGTAGTCCAGGCCCACGGCCTGCTCGTTGCCGAGCTCGACGCGGTCGGCATCGAGAATGAAGGGCGTGCCGTTGATCAGCTCGATCTTGCCGTGCTCGAATTTGCCCACGCGGATCTTCGGGCCCTGCAGATCGGCCATGATGGCGACCTGCTTGCCGGCCGCTCGGGCCGCTTGGCGCACCAGGTGGGCGCGGTCGATATGGTCCTGCGCCTTTCCGTGCGAGAAGTTCAACCGCACGACATCGACGCCTGCCCGAATCATGCGCTCCAGCACTTCGGGCGACGAGGAGGCAGGCCCCAGGGTGGCGACGATCTTGGTGGCACGGGTCATGATGAAGCGGTCTCGCTGGAATTTAGTTACGGGCGAGCGATTATGGGCCGCATCAGGACGCCGGCAATGGTTTCACGCGGTTTCATCCCTTTGACGCGAGCACATCCGCAACAGCCAGCGCCGTCATGTTGACGATGCGTCGCACCGTGGCCGAGGGCGTCAGGATGTGCACCGGCGCTGCCGTCCCCAAGAGGATGGGCCCGACCGTGACGCCCTGGCCGGCACTGATCTTCAGCACATTGAAGAGGATGTTGGCTGCGTCCAGCGTCGGCAACACCAGCAAATTGGCTGAGCCCTTGAGCTTGCTATCGGGCAGGAAGGTCTGACGCACAGCCTCGCTGAGCGCCGCATCGCCGTGCATCTCGCCGTCGCTCTCGATCTCCGGATGGGCGGCCGCGAACAGCTCGTGCGCACGCCGCATCTTGACGGCCGAGGGCCTCTTGCTGGAGCCGAACATCGAGTGTGAGACAAAGGCCAGCTTGGGCGGCAGGCCAAAGCGCTGCACCTCCTCGGCCGCCATGGCGGCGATCTCGGCCAGCTGTTCTGCATCGGGGCTGTCGTTGACGAAGGTGTCGGTGATGAACAGGGTCTGCTTCTCCAGCATCACCGCGTTCATCGTCGCAAAGCTGCGTGCCCCGGGCTTCAGGCCGATCAGCTCGTAGACATGCTCCAGATGGCTGTCGAAACGGCCCACCATGCCGCAGATCATCGCGTCGGCATCGCCCAGCTTGATGGCCAGCGCGCCGATGGTGGTGTTGGAGCGCCGCACCGCCGCCTTGGCCGCCTCGGGCGTGAAGCCGCGCCGGCCCATGATCTGGTGATAGGCCTCCCAGTACTGGCGAAAGCGCGCGTCGTTCTCCGGGTCGATCACCGCGACATCGCCACCCAGCTGCAAGCGCAGGCCGGCGCGCTGGATGCGCATTGCGATCACTTCGGGGCGGCCGATCAGGGTCGGCTTGACCAGGCCCTCGTCCAGCGCCACCTGCACCGCGCGCAGCACCCGCTCGTCCTCGCCCTCGGCGTAGATCACCCGCGCGGGATTGGCTTTGGCCGCCGCAAACACCGGCCGCATGAACATGCCGGTCTGGTAGACAAAACGCGACAGCTCCTGGCGGTAGGCGTCCAGATCCTTGATCGGCCGGGTCGCAACCCCAGAGGCTTCTGCCGCCCGCGCCACCGCAGGCGCGATGCGCAGGATCAGCCGGGCATCGAAGGGCTTGGGAATCAGGTAGTCGGGGCCGAAGGCCAGTTCCTCGCCGGCGTAGGCGGCCGCCACCTCGTCGCTGGTCTCCGCCTTGGCCAGCTCCGCGATCTCGCGCACGCAGGCCAGTTTCATTTCCTCGGTGATCTTGGTTGCGCCGCAGTCCAGCGCGCCGCGGAAAATATACGGGAAGCACAGGACGTTATTGACCTGGTTCGGATAGTCCGAACGGCCGGTGGCGATGATGCAGTCTGGTCGCACGGCCTTGGCCAGCTCGGGCCGGATCTCGGGCTCGGGATTGGCCAGGGCCAGGATGATCGGTCGCTCGGCCATGGTCTTGACCATCTCGGCCGTCAGCACGCCCGGGGCCGAGCAGCCAAGAAAGACATCGGCGCCGGCCACCACATCGGCCAGGGTCTTGGCCTCGGTCTGCTGGCAGTAGCGCTGCTTGCTCTCGTCAAGCTTGTCACCACGTCCTTCGCGGATCACGCCCTTGGAGTCGACGACGAAGATGTTCTGGCGAGCCACGCCCAGGCCGACCATCACATCCAGGCAGGCGATCGCCGCCGCGCCCGCACCGGAGGTCACCAGCTTGACCTTGGCGATGTCCTTGCCCACCAGCTCAAGGCCGTTGAGCAGGGCCGCCGCGCTGATGATGGCCGTGCCGTGCTGGTCGTCGTGGAAGACCGGGATGTTCATGCGCTCGCGCAGCTTCCTCTCGATGTAGAAGCACTCCGGCGCCTTGATGTCTTCCAGATTGATACCGCCCAGGGTCGGCTCCATCGCCGCGATGATCTCGACCAGCTTATCCGGGTCGCGCTCGGCCAGTTCGATGTCGAACACATCGATGCCGGCGAACTTCTTGAAGAGGCAGCCCTTGCCCTCCATCACCGGCTTGGCCGCCAGCGGGCCGATATCACCCAGGCCCAGCACCGCCGTGCCATTGGTGATCACGCCGACCAGATTGCCGCGCGAGGTGTACTCGGCCGCCAGGGTCGGGTCTTGCTCGATGTCTAGGCAGGGATAGGCGACGCCGGGCGAGTAGGCCAGCGACAAATCGCGCTGATTCGACAGGGCCTTGGTGGGCGTGACCGAGATCTTGCCGCGAGTCGGGCTGCGGTGGTACTCGAGCGCAGCTTCGCGCAAGGCGGCTTCAGCCGGCGACAGGGTTTTGCTCATCCAGGTCTCCTCTTGTGGGGCCGGTGAGATTACTCCTGTTCGCCGCGCATGCCGATGCCGAGTGTTTTAACTGGCATGCAAAGATGGCAATGAGGCCACAATGAAGAAAGGGGCCGAAGCCCCTGTTCATATCAAGCTGCTGCGCGCTTGGCCAAGATCTCGAGGGCCGGCAGGGTCTTACCCTCCAGCACCTCCAGGAAGGCCCCGCCGCCTGTGGAGATATAACCCACGTCCTTGTCGATGCCGTATTTGGCGATCGCGGCCAGCGTGTCGCCACCTCCGGCGATGCTGAAGGCGCTGGACTCGGCGATCGCGCGGGCGATGGCCTCGGTGCCGCCGGCAAAGGCGTCGAACTCAAACACGCCGACCGGACCGTTCCAGACGATGGTGCCGGCCGCCTTCAGCTGAGTGGCCAGGATGGCTGCAGTCTTCGGGCCGATGTCCAGGATCAGGTCGTCGTCGGCCACCTCGCTGGCGGCCTTGACGGTGGCCTGGGCATCGGCGGCAAACCGCTTGGCCGTCACCACGTCGACCGGGATTGGCACGGCAGCACCGCGCGCGCTCATCGCATCGATCACGGCCTTGGCCTCGCCGATCAGGTCGGGCTCGGCCAGCGACTTGCCGATCTTCAGTCCGGCCGCCAGCATGAAGGTGTTGGCGATGCCGCCGCCGACAATCAGGCCGTCGACCTTGTCGGACAGCGCCTTCAGGATGGTCAGCTTGGTCGAGACCTTGGAGCCGGCGACGATGGCGACCAGCGGGCGCTTGGGTTCGGCCAGGGCCTTGCTGATCGCATCGATCTCGGCCGCCAGCAGCGGGCCGGCGCAGGCGATGGGTGCGAACTGAGCGATGCCGTAGGTTGTGCCCTCGGCGCGGTGAGCGGTACCGAAGGCGTCGTTGACATAGATATCGCAGAGCTTGGCCATCTTCCTGGCCAGCTCTTCGTTGTTCTTCTTCTCGCCCTTGTTGACGCGGCAGTTTTCCAACAGCACCAACTGGCCAGGCGCGACCGTGACGCCGTCGACCCAGTCGGCGACGACAGCGATCTCGCGGCCCATCAGCTCGCCCATGCGTTTGGCGATCGGCGCCAGCGAGTCTTCGGGCTTGAACTCGCCCTCAGTGGGGCGACCCAGATGCGAGGTCACCATCACCGCAGCGCCGGCCTTCAGTGCCAACTCGATGCAAGGGATGGACGCGCGGATGCGTGTGTCCTCGGTGATGTTGCCGGCATCGTCCTGCGGCACATTGAGGTCGGCACGGATGAAGACGCGCTGGCCGGACAGCTTGCCAGCGGCGACCAGATCGGAGAAGCGCAAAACGTTCATGGGAATCAAAGGCTCAAGTTGGAAGACCGTGGCGTCGTGCGCCCTGCCCTCTAGCTTACCAAGGGCACGACAACAGGCCGGTTACCAACCGAGGCCGATGCGCAGCGCAAGCATCACGGACGTGCCGCTGATGATGGTGCCGAGGATGCCGCCCTTCCAGAAGAAATAGGCGGTGCCGACTGCGGTGGCATAGAGCCTTGCATCTTTCCAGGTCGAGATCAGCTCGCCTTGGCTCATCACAATCTCCGGCACGATGACGGCCGCTAGCGCGGCCAGCGGCGCATAGCGCAGGCCCTGCTTGAGCCAGTCCGGCAGCGGCAACTCATTCTTCGGAATCAGGAAGAAGGCGCGCGTCAGCAAGGTGATGGCCCCCATGCCCAAGATGGCCAGCGTGGTCTCCCACCAGTTCATGCTTGCTTCCCCCCTCGTGCCCCTTCGGGCAGCCATTTCTCCATCATCAGGCCCACAGCCACCGCCACGGCGATCGCCACGATGATGTTCAGGCGCAATGGCAGGGCATAGGCTGCCACGGCCGCGCAGCCGGCCACTGCGGCGGTGACCCAGGTGTTGCGGTCCTTCAGCAGCGAGTAGGACAGGCCCAGCAGAGCCAGCACGCCGGCAAAACCCAGGCCCCACTCGGTCGGCACATGGTTGGCCAAGAGAATGCCGGCGATCGACGGAATCTGCCAAGCGCACCAGTTCAGCGCCACCCCGCCCCAGAAATACGGCTCCTGCTCGGGCGCAGGCTTGCCGTCGGGAAAGCGCTTGAGGAAGGCGACATAGTTCAAGTCGGCGGCGAAGTAGGCGATCTTCATTCGCCGGGCGCGCGGCAGATGGCCAAAATACATGCGCCACTGGGTGCTGAAGATCACAAAGCGCAGATTGACGCAGAAGGCCGTCGCCCACAGCACCCACAGCGGTGCACCGGCCGCGATCAGCGGCAGTGCGGCCAGCTGCGAGCTGCCGGCGAACACCACCAGACTCATCAGCAAGGCCATCCAGACCGACAGCCCGCTCTTGACCATGGCCACACCGGTCACCAGGCCCCAGGCCGAGATGCCCAGCGTAATACCCATCATCTCACGCGCTCCGCGGCGAAACTCGGGGTCGCGCGTCAGCGCCAGATAGTTCAATACAACAGCCCGCATGGGCCGATTGTCGGCGCAAGGCGGGCGGCATGGCGCCGCCCTGTGCGTTTAGCGTCAGTTGCCCAGGCGCTTGATCGAGCCGCTACCGGCCACCGAGCTGCTAATTTCGGGCGAGCCCACATAGCGCACATCGCCGGAGCCGGCGATGCTGACCTTGAGCTGCTTGTTGGCCTGAACACGGGCATCGCCCGAGCCGGCGATGCTGACCTTGACCTCATCGGCCATCAGCTCGATGGTCTTGACGTCGCCGCTGCCGGCCACCGAGATCTTCAGACCATTGACGCGCCCCTTGGCTTCGATATTGCCCGAACCCGAGACCGAGAAGACAGCCTGTTCGCTGATCAGCTGGGCGAAGCTAACGTCGCCCGATCCACCGATGCTGACGTCCAGCTGCGGCGTCTTCATGGACTCCACCAGCACATCCCCTGAACCGCCAATCGTGACCCTCTTGAGCACCACCATGTCCACCACCAACAGGATGGGTCGGTCGCTGGACAGCTGGTAACCCTTCTTGGCGCGCACCTCCAGAGTGCTGCCATTGAGCTCGGTCTCGATGAGGGGCAGCAGGTTGCGATCGGCCTTGAGTTCCACGGCATCCTCGCCGGCCTGGCGCACTCGCAGCTTGAAGTTGCCGCTCAGCGCGATGGCGTCGAAGCTGCCCGGCTTGCGCGTCTCGCTGGCCAGATCCCCAGAGCCCTTGACGCGCTCCCCGCCAAAAGGCCAGCTCCAGGCCTGGGTCGCCCCAGTGGCGCTCAGCCCGGCCAGGGCCAGCGCGGCAATGGCAGTACGGCGGCCGTAGGTATTCATAGCAGGATCTCCTCGGTTTTGATTGCAGTGCCGCAATCATGGCTCAGCGCAGCACGCTGCCCCAGCGCGACGCGACCAACTGCAATTCAAAACCCGCGAGCTGCGGCTCAGCGCGATGCTGCGGGGCGGCTCGCCTCGCGAGACGCACCCTTGGGCTCGGTCTCGACATCGCCGTCATCGGCTGGCTTGGTCGCGCCGGGGCGGGGCACGACCGGCGCTACGCCCTCGAGCTTGTTCTCCCGCATGTACTCGTCCATCTCGCGCCAGCCGGCAAACACCGCCGCCTTCTGCGCCCTGGGATTGAGTAAGTAGCAATCCTCGATCGCCCGCATCGCATGGCGGCAGGCGCTGCCGATGGCCTTGCCCTCGGCCTCCTTGTTGGCGGCGGCCTTGGCCGGGTCTTCGATGCCCAATTGCTCGCAGCCAGCCAGCAACAGGGAGGCTAGCAATACGGGATAGAGGGAAAATAAGGCCTTCATCGCCCCATTATCGGCCCCTGGGGCCAGGTCTTGAGCCGCTGCCCGCGCTCAGCGCCGGGCCATCTCCAGCAAGCGGGCGACCCGCTCCTCGGTGGCCGGATGGGTGCTGAACAAACCCTTGATACCGCCAGCGGACAGCGGGTTCATGATCATCATCTGGGCAGTCTCGGGGTGGCGCTCGGCCGCTTCCATCGGGATGCCCTTGGCATAGCGCTGAATCTTCTCCAGCGCCGAGGCAAGGGCCTGCGGATCGCCGGAGATCTCAGCGCCGCCACGGTCGGCCTCGAACTCGCGAGCCCGGCTGATGGCCATCTGGATCAGGCTGGCGGCGATGGGCGCCAGAATCATCACCAGGATGCTGACGATGGGGTTGGCCGGCCGGCCTTCGCTGTCGCGCCCGCCGAAGAACATCGCAAAATTGGCCAGCATCGAGATCGCGCCGGCCATCGTCGCGCTGACCGTGCTGATCAGGATGTCGCGGTGCTTCACATGGGCCAGCTCGTGCGCCATCACGCCGCGCAGCTCACGCTCGCTGAGCACGCGCATGATGCCGGTCGTCGCGGCAACGGCAGCATTCTCCGGGTTGCGCCCGGTTGCAAATGCGTTCGGCGCATCCTCGCGGATGATGTAAACCTTGGGCATGGGCAGCTGGGCCTTGGCGGCAAGCTCGCGCACCATGGCGTAAAACTGCGGCGCCGAGGTCTCGTCGACCTGCTGCGCGTTGTACATCTTCAGCACCATCTTGTCCGAGAACCAGTAGCTGAAGAAATTCATTGCCACGGCCACGGCCAGGGCCAGCAACATGCCGCTCTGTCCACCCAGCATGGCGCCGATAGCCATGAACAGGGCGGTGATGGCGGCCATCAAAATGGCGGTCTTCATCAGATTGAACATGTCGTCTAGCTCCTTTGTGGTCCGCAGATGGGGTGACCACCCTCCAAATTCAAGCCGTCGGCGTGATGAAACGGCTGCCGACCGCCACCGGCCGGGCCTGCAAAAAAGCCTGAGCCGGCAGGCGCTTGCCACCGGCGCGCTGCAACTCGATCAGCCGCAAGGCCTGTTCGCCGCAGGCCACCAGCAGACCGCGCTCGTCGGCCGCCAGCACTTCACCGGGCTGGCCCTGACCCTGGGGCCGTTCAGCCAGCTCGGCTCGCCAGCATTTCAGGATTTCGCCTTCCAACTGGGTCTGGCCACCCGGGAAGGGATCGAAAGCGCGCAGCCGGCGCTCGATCTGCGCGGCTGGCTCGGCCCAATCGATCTGGCCCTCGGCTTTCTCGATCTTGTGGGCATAACAGACGCCCTCGGCCGGCTGCACCATCGGCCGCAACGCCCCCTGCCCCGCCAGCTCCAGCGCTTGGACGATCAGGCGCCCGCCCTGCGCCGCCAGACGGTCATGCAGGGTCGCGGTGCTCTCCTGCGGCGCGATGTCCAAGGACTCGACCAGCAGCATGTCACCGGTGTCCAGGCCGGCGTCCATTTGCATGATGGTGATGCCAGTCCGGGCATCACCGGCCTCGATCGCGCGGTGGATGGGCGCGGCGCCACGCCAGCGCGGCAGCAAGGAAGCGTGGATGTTCAGGCAGCCCAGCCTGGGCAGGTCCAGCACCCACTGAGGCAGGATCAGGCCGTAGGCGGCCACCACCATCACATCGGGCCGCGCGTCCAGCAAGGCCTGGCGTGCGGCGGCCGCTTCCTCGGGGTACTTGCCATCCAGGCGCAGGCTGCGCGGCTGGGCCACCGCGATGCCGTGATCGACGGCGAACTGCTTGACCGGCGAGGCCTGCAACTTCATGCCCCGACCGGCAGGTCGGTCAGGCTGGCTCAGCACCAGCGCAATCTCGTGGCCGGCCGCCCGCAGACAGGCCAGCGCTTGTTTGGCGAACTCGGGGGTTCCGGCGAAGACGACGCGCATGGACCGCCTCAACGCCGACGCGACTGCTCTTCGCGCGTCTTCTTGACCATCTTGCTTTTGATGCGCTCTCGCTTGAGCGGACTCAGGTACTCGACAAAGACCTTGCCCATCAGATGATCCATCTCGTGCTGGACGCAGACGGCCAGCAGGCCCTCGGCCTCGAACTCATGGGGCTGGCCGTCGCGACCCAGCGACCGCACGGTGACCTTGGCATGGCGCGGGACCTTGTCATAGATGGCCGGCACCGACAAGCAGCCCTCCTCGCCGTCGACCCAACCATCGCTGTGGGCGACCAGCTCCGGGTTGATCAGCACACGCGGCTCGTTGCGGCCTTCCGAGGTGTCCATCACGATGACGCGCTCATGCACATCGACCTGGGTCGCGGCCAGGCCCACGCCTTCGGCCGCATACATGGTCTCCAACATATCGTCGACCAGGGTGCGAATGCGATCGTCGACCTCAGTGACCGGCTTGGCCACCGTGTGCAGACGGGCATCGGGGTATCTCAGAATATTCAGTATCGCCATGGACATCTTCAAGGTTTATGGCCGCCTCTTTGGTGCTAAGGGGGCGGCCCGGGCTGTGGACAACGCACAACGCCTGTTTGTAAGAGCGTGCAAGAGCATCAGGGCACCGGACGCTTTCATTGCGACCACCCCTGATTGGGGGCAAAATCGTCTCAAGCCAAGCGGATTTTCGCCGATCTTGAGCAATACCCGCTTGAAGCGGTCCATTCGGTGTGCATGCCGAACATTTTTTAGCTGAGACAGCGCCGCGCTGCGAGGCAGAAGGCGCGGGAGATTTCTTGATGACCCAGAGGCGGCCCCAACTCCCCCACCCTGCCAGCTGCCTGGCAGCGCTGGCCCTGACCCTGGTCGGCATTTCCGCCTCGGCCACCAGCTACCCCATCACCGCAGATCAGCGCCAGACCGCTGCGCGGGTGGCCCAGGCCGGCGTGCCGCTGTCCGAGCTCTCGCCCAACGCGCCAGACAGCCACACCGTCAAGCCTGGCGACACCTTGTGGGACATCTCCAAGCTCTTTCTGACCAGCCCCTGGCGCTGGCCCGAGCTCTGGGGCATGAACCGCGACCAGATCAGCAATCCGCACATGATCTACCCAGGTCAGGTCTTGCTGCTTGTCAAGAGCAATGGCCGCGCCAGCCTGCAGCTTGCGCGCGGCGCCGGCGCGGGCGATGGCGGCACTGTCAAGCTGTCGCCGCAGATCCGCTCTAGCCGGCATGACGAGAACCCGATCACCGCGATCCCGCAGCACCTGATCGAACCCTTTCTGACCGATGCCGTAGTGTTCGACAGCGATGAACTGGCGCGGGCGCCGCGCATCGTCGCGACCCAAGAAGGCCATGTGCTGCTGGCCAAAGGCGATCTGGCCTATGCACGCGGCGACCTCAGCCAAGCCACCGACTACCGGGTGTTTCGCAACACCGTGCCGCTGCGCGACCCCACCACGCGCGAGATCCTCGGCTACGAAGCGCCCTATTTGGGCACGGCCGAGCTGAGCCGCCCGGCCGAAGACCGCCAGCTGGCCGACGGCAAGGTGGACGTGATCCCGGCCACTCTGGTGATCAAGACCACGCGCCAGGAGATTGGCGTCGGCGACCGGCTCTCGCCAGTGCCGCAGCGCAGCTTTGCGCGCTATGTGCCGCATGCGCCGGCCAATCCAATCTCCGGCCAGATCGTCTCAATCTACGGCGACGCGCTGAACGCCGGTCAGAACCAGATCGTCGCGTTGAATCGCGGCGCCCGCGACGGCATGGAGCGCGGTCATGTGCTGGCGCTTTGGCGCGACGGCCGCCGCATGGTGGACCGCACCGGCGAGAAGCGCGAAGACATCAAGCTGCCCAACGAGCGCCATGGCGTGCTCTTCGTGTTCCAGGTCTATCAGCGCGTCTCCTATGCGCTGATCATCTCGGTACAGGACCCTGTCTCGGCCGGCGACCGCTTCACCCAGCCCTAGCGCGGGCTAACCGGTCCAGACGCGCAGATGGAGCGCAGCGAGCTGGCCGCCTGGCTGCAACTGCTGGAAACACCGGGAGTGGGCCTGGCGGGCGCACGCCGGCTGCTGGCCGGCCTGGGCTCGCCGCAGGCCGTGATTGGCGCTGCGGTCCTCACTCGACAGCAGTGGGTCGCCGCCGGACCGGCCCAGGCGCTGGGCAAGCCCAGCGACGAGCTGCTAAGCCTGATCGATCGAACTTGGGCCTGGCTGCAAGGCGATCGGCGCCGTGATGTGCTGGTGCTCGGTGATGCCGACTATCCAGCAGCCCTGCTACAAACTGCCGACCCGCCGCTGCTGCTCTATCTGATCGGCCGGCGCGAGCTGCTGGCGGCCGAGTCCCTGGCTATCATCGGCAGCCGCAGGCCGACCCCGCAAGGACGGGAAAAAGCCCATGAGCTCGCACACTCACTGGGACAAGCGGGGCTGACCGTCGTCTCAGGCCTGGCTTTGGGCATCGAGGCCGCGGCCCACGCCGGCGCGCTGAAAGGCGCTTGCGGCACCATCGCCGTGCTGGGCAGCGGGCTGGACCAGATCTACCCGAGCAGCCCCCAGCGCCTGGCCGACGAGATCGCAGAGCGCGGCCTGCTGCTGAGCGAGTACTCGCTGGGCTCCCCGCCGACGCAGGCCAACTTCCTGCGCCGGAATCGCATCATTGCTGGGCTCGCGCGCGGCTGCCTGGTCGTCGAGGCGGCGCCGCGCTCGGGTTCAATGATCACCGCCCGGCTGGCCGCCGAAGCCGGCCGCCCGGTGTTTGCCGTGCCCGGCTCGAGCCACGCACCGTGCAGCAAGGGCGGCCAGCAGCTGCTTCGACAGGGCGCCAAGCCGATCGCGCGCGTCGAGGACGTGCTCAAAGAGCTGCGACCCTCGCGCACCACGGCGTCGATCAGAGAAAGCCTGCGGGACGAACAGCCGGCCGATCCGCCCGAGCCAGACGGCGAGAAGGGCCTGGTGCTGGCCGCGATGGGCTATGAACCGGTCAGCCTGGACGCGCTGCAGGCGCGCGGCGGCTGGTCGACCGCCCAGCTCAATGCGCTGCTGCTGGACTTGGAGCTCAGCGGTGCGGTGACCCGGCTGCCTGGCCAGCTGTTTCAGCGCCAAGGCCAGGCCTGAATCGGCCCATATTCGGTCCATATCTGCCGCAAAAGCGGGTTTTCGGCCCGGGTTTCGCGCGCCTGGGCCTGGGGGGCCTGGGTTATAGTCGATTCATGTTTGACGTGCTCGTCTATCTCTACGAAACCTACTGGCGGCCCGACGCCTGCCCAGATCACGCCCAGCTGACGCGCAAATTGTCGGCCGTAGGCTTCGAGAGCGACGAAATCCAGGAAGCCCTGTCCTGGCTGGACGGCCTGGCCGAGGCGGCCCAGTCCTATCACGGCGAGCAAGGAGCGCTGAGCCAGCGGGTCTATTCGGTCGATGAGCTGGACCACCTGGGCGAGCCCTCGGTCGGTTTCGTGAGCTTCCTGGAGTCCGCCGGCGTGCTGCCGCCGCCAATGCGCGAGATGGTGATCGACCGCGCGATGGCCATTCCCGGCGCCCCGATGGATCTCGAAGACCTCAAGATCATCGTGCTAATGGTGTTCTGGAGCCTGGGCGAGGAGCCTGACGCGCTCATTCTCGATGAGCTCTTCGTCGCACCGGAAGACAGGCTCATCCACTAGCCTGTCCCAACCTCGCTCTCAATTGAGCAGGCGGGAAGGGTCCACATCCAACTTGGCCAAGGCATTTCTTGTCGCCTTGACCGTCAACGCCTCATCCTGTGCCGGCAGCAGCAGGCCGGCTTGCAGGAAGGCCGCCAGACGGCTCAGCTGGAACAGCACGCCGCGCCCCTTCGGTGACACGAACAGGGTCAGCTGGTGGCGCATGCCGCGCCAAGCCAGCTGCACCGCCTCGTTGCGGCCACGATAGTCCAACATATACCAGCCACCGACCTGCAGCTCCTTGGCCCATGCCAGCATCGCCGGCGTCGGGCTGGAGCCGCCTTCGGCCACTACTTCCAGGTCCTCGCTCTCGTGGCCAGACAGATCGCGCACCAGCGATTCATTGATCTCCAGCCCGCCGGCTTCCGGAAGCAGCGCATCGAGCGCCTGCAACTGGTCCATCAGCTCGTCCAGGCGCTCGCGCGGGATCGCGGCTGTCTTGGCGGTGAAGGCAGCCGCCAATGAATTGTTCAGCGCACGGATCTGCTCGTCCTGTTTGGCGCTCGGCAGTCCGGCATGACCCATGCCGTCGCGCAAGGTCTTAAGCAGCGGCGGCAGCCTACGTATCACTTCCGCGCGCTCTTCCCGAGAGACCTTAGCACTGGCCGACCAGATCAGGTCAGCGGCGGCCCGCTTCATCGCCTTGGTGTTGTCGGACTGGGCACCGCTGCGCACCGCGGTGACGGCCAGCACATCGGCCCAGACATGGAACAGGAATTCGCGCACGCCGTCCTGCACCGGCACCTCGTTGAGCATCTTGCGCAACTCGATCGTGAACTGGATAGCCAGCGTCTCGCGCTGCTCGACTTGCTGAGCCAGCGACACGCCTTTACGCGAGGCCTGGTTCTCGTTCTCGAAATAGTGATCGAGGAACTTCTCGAACTCGGTCAGCACGGTCTGGAACACGCGCCGCCCGGTGTCGGGGTAGGCCTCCACGACTTGGACGATGCGCTTGATCTCGCGCTCCAGCGCCTCGCCGACACCGCTGCCGGCCGAGGTGTTGAAGCCCATCACACAGGACCCCATACGGTCGATCAGCGCTCGCGCCGGATGTTCGGCCTCGGCGAAAAAATCTGGCTCGCTGACCGCCACCCGCAGCACAGGCATCTGCAGCCGCGCAAACCAGACCCGTACCGCAGCCGGGATGCGCTCCTCCTGCAGAATGCTCTGGAACAGCAGCGCCACAATCTCGATGGTCGCGCGCTCCGCAGGTGTGTCGGCGGCCTGCTTGAGCACCTGCTTGAAAGCCTGGTTGCGGGCCTTGATCTCTTCGAGCTGCTGAGGCGCCGGGGCCTCGGCCTCAGGGCCTGAGCCGAAGGGCGGTCGGCGCTGCAATGCCTCTTGCGCATGATTGATCGCGGCCGCCAGGCGCGGCGATGCGCTGCCCATCTGACTGGGCCGCCCCGCCGAGCCCGGCGCCGGCTGGCGCGACGGCACGGCGTCGACTGGCGATGCGTTCCGATAGCCGGCCGACGGCGACACCGTGGCAGCAAAACCTGGCACCTGACGGCCCACCACGCGCTGCAAGAGCTGCATCACCTCGTCGGCCGCGCGGCTGGCCTGGCTGCGTGCGGCCACCTCGACCGGCGCTACCTGGCGCGCCATGTAGCGCGTCTCGTCATGGCCACCGCTCAGCTCCTGGCGCATCGAGGGCCGATGCGCGGCCGCGCTATTGCCGGCACGTCGGATGAAGGGCCGCAGATCGACCTCGGGCAGCACGCCCTGCTGGATCAGCCAGCGATTGGTCTCGTGATAGGCCTCGCCCAGCAGCAGGGAGAACTCGGCATGCAGCGTGCTCTTGAGCATCTGCCATTCAGAGGGGCTGAGCCCGCTGCGATACCAGGCATCGAGCGCCAGGCCGGCCACCACCGGGGCACGCAGCAGGTCGTGGGCGGGTAGCTCGTCGAGCTGCTCCAACTGGTGCATGCGAGTGCGCAGATCGGTGAACTCCCACGAGGCCTTGTCCATCATCGCCAGCGACAGGCGCGAGCCGATGATCTCGCGCTCTATCGTGTCGTCGTCTACCAGCGAGAGCGGGCCTGACTGGCTGGCACGCCCCATCGCCTGCCGGGCCTCGGCCACGCCATGCGAGACCGCGTGGCGCAGACCGGCAACGAAGGCGCTTTGCCAGGCCGGGCCTTGGCGAATCCAGGCGGCCACGCCGTCGCGACGCGCCACCATCACTGCGTACTCGGCCGGAAGCAACAACAACTGCTGGGCAGCTTCGTTGAGCACCCCGACAACCGGTGCCAGGCCGCGTACCAGGGCATCCAGATAGACGTGCCGCGCTTGCGAAGCCAAGGCTTTGTTGCGGGCGGCGTCGGTCATGAATGCGTCAAAAATTCAGGCAGGTGATGCGAATGACTCTACACCACCGCTCCGGCGTTCGGATCGTCAGGATCTTCCTTGTTGATCGGTGTCTTGACCAGGTCTTCGCGCTTGATGCCCAGCCACATCGCGATCGCCGCAGCGACGAAGACCGAGGAGTAGATGCCGAAGCAGATGCCGATGGTCAGCGCCACCGCGAAATAGTGCAGCGAGGGCCCGCCGAATATCAGCATCGACAAGACCATCAGCTGCGTAGAGCCGTGCGTGATGATGGTGCGGCTGGTGGTGCTGGTGATGGCGTGGTCGATGACCTCGTGGGTGTTCAGCTTGCGGAACTTACGGAACACCTCGCGCACCCGGTCGAAGATCACCACCGATTCGTTAACCGAGTAGCCCAGCACCGCCAGAAGGGCCGCCAGCACCGTCAGTGAGAACTCCCACTGAAAGAAGGCAAAGAAGCCCAGGATGATGATGACGTCGTGTAGATTGGCGATGATGCCGGCCACCGCGAACTTCCACTCAAAGCGCAGCGCCAGATAGATCATGATGCCGACCACGGTAAAGGTCAGCGCCAGTGCGGCGTCTTGCGCCAGCTCGGCGCCCACCGCGGGGCCTACCACCTCGGAGCGCGAGAGCTTGATCGGCTCAGCCTGCGCGGCGGTCAAGCAGACCTGCTTGCTGACCGACTCGCCCTTGTCAGTGACGATGTCGCGCTGCGAGACGGTGCCGCTCTCGGCCTTGCACAGCGCGTCGAACACCAGGCCGACCTGCTCGGTCTGCTTGACGTCACCGCGCAGCGGCAAGCGGATCATCACATCGCGTGAGGTGCCGAAGTTCTGAACCTGCACTTCGCCAAAGCCCATGGCCTCGACGGTGTGGCGGGTCTTCTCAAGATTGGCGGTCTGCGCGTATTCGACCTCGACCACCGAACCACCGGTGAACTCGATCGAGAAGTGCAGGCCGCGAGTGACCAGGAAGAACACCGCGAGGGCAAAGGTGATGAAGGAGATCGCGTTGAGCAGCAACGCGTGCTTCATGAACGGGATATCCCGTTTGATTCGGAACAGTTCCATGAATGTTTCCTCAGGCCTTGGGCGCGTCGGCCTCGGGCTTCCAGATCTGACCGATAGAGACTGACTTGAGCTTCTTCTGGCGGCCGTACCAGAGATTGACCAGGCCACGCGAGAACACCACCGACGAGAACATTGAGGTCAGGATGCCCAGGCAGTGCACCACCGCAAAGCCCTTGACCGGGCCGGAGCCGAAGGCCAGCAAGGCGACGCCAGCGATCAGGGTCGTCACATTGGAGTCAAAGATGGTGGCCCAAGCCCGCTCGTAGCCCGCATGGATGGCGGCCTGCGGCGCGGCGCCGGCGCGCAACTCCTCGCGTACCCGCTCGTTGATCAGCACGTTGGAGTCGATCGCCATGCCTAGCACCAGCGCGATGGCAGCCATGCCCGGCAGGCTCAAAGTGGCCTGCAGCATCGACAGCACCGCGATCAGCAGCAGCAGATTGAAAGCCAGGGCCAGCGAGGAGAACACGCCGAACAGCGCATAGTAGATGCACATGAACACGGCCACCGCGACAAAGCCCCACAGCACAGAGGCCAGGCCCTTCGCGATGTTCTCGGCACCCAGGGTCGGGCCAATGGTCTTCTCTTCGATGATCTCCATCGGCGCGGCCAGCGAGCCGGCGCGCAGCAGCAGGGCCGTGTCGCTGGCTTCGGTCGTCGTCATCGCACCCGAGATCTGCATGCGCGAGCCGAGTTCGCCACGGATCACCGGTGCGGTCACGACCTCGCCCTTGCCCTTCTCGAACAGCAGGATGGCCATGCGCTTGCCGATGTTCTCGCGCGTCACGTCCTTCATCACCCGCGCGCCCTTAGCGTCGAGGTTCAGGTGCACAGCGGGCTGCTGGTTTTCGTCGAAACCGGCCTGGGCGTCAACCAGGTTGTCGCCAGTGATGACCACCTGGCGCTTGACGATGATGGGGCCGAAACCGCGGTCGATATAGCGCTCGGTGCCGAAGGGCACCGGGCCGCTGCCGGCCACGGCCGCCTGGGCCTCGGCGCTGTCATCCACCATGCGCAGTTCCAGCGTCGCGGTGCGGCCGATGATGTCTTTGGCGCGCGCCGTGTCCTGCACGCCGGGCAGCTGCACGACGATGCGGTCCAGTCCCTGCTGCTGGATCACCGGCTCGGAGGTGCCGAGTTCGTTGACGCGGTTGTGCAAGGTGGTGATGTTCTGCTTCAGTGCGGTTTCCTGCACCTGCACCAGGGCTTGAGGCTTCAGCGCGCCGGTCAGCGTCGGTTGGTCGCCGGTCTGGCCGGGCGTCCATTGGACATCGGTAATCTGGTCACTCAGCAGGGTGCGCGCCGCCGTCATGGCCGCCGCGTCTCGGAAGGCCAGCACCACGGTATTGCCATCGCGGCTGATGCCAGCGTGGCGGATGTTCTTGTCGCGCAGCAGGGTGCGCACGTCGCCGGTCAGCGACTCGGCCTTCTTGGTCAGCGCCGCCTTCATGTCGACCTGCATCAGGAAGTGCACGCCGCCGCGCAGATCCAGGCCCAGATACATCGGGAAGGCATGCAAATTGGACAGCCAGCGCGGCGAGCGCGACAGCAGGTTCAGCGCGACGATGTAAGTCGGGTCATTCGCATCCGGGTTGAGCGCCTTGCTGATAACGTCCTTGGCCTTGAGTTGCGTATCGGTGCTGTCAAAGCGGGCCTTGACCGAATTACCCTCGAACTCGACGAAGTCGGCCTTGATCCCGGCGGCACTCAGCGCCTGCTCGACCCGCGACTCCATCGAGGCATCGAGCTTGACGGTGACCTTGGCGCTGGAGACCTGGACGGCCGGCACCTCGCCGAAGAAATTCGGCAGCGTGTAGATGAAGCCGATCAGCATCGCGATCACAAGGATCGCGTACTTCCACAGCGGATAACGATTCATGGTGCGTCCTCTCAGGCCGAGTCAGCGTCAGCGCCTGAAGCGAACCCGGCACCATGACAGACATGGCGCCGGGCTATGGGTTGGGGGCCCGCGCCGACGGCGCCGCGCCCCTAGCAGCTGGATTACTTGACGGTGCCTTTGGGCAGCACCTGTACGACCGCGCCGCGCTGGATCTGCAGTTCGACACCGGTTGCCACTTCCAGGGTCACAAAGCTGTCGCCGAGCTTGGACACTTTGCCCAGCAGGCCACCGGAGGTGACGATTTCATCGCCCTTGGCCAGGGCCTCGATCATGGCCTTGTGCTCCTTCTGACGCTTCATCTGCGGGCGAATCATCACGAAGTACAGCACCACAAACATCAGCACCAGCGGCAGCATGCTCAGCAAGCTGGACTCGGTGCTACCGGCGGCAGCGGCCGGGGCGGCTTGGGCAAAAGCGTTGGAAATAAACACGTCGGAATCCCTTTGGTGAAAGCCGCCCTTGGCGGACGGAAGAACTGCGGATTGTATGCGGCCACCCGGGGCAGCCACCCACCGCAGCCGAGATGGGGTTGACAAGCCGAAATTCAAAAAATATTCTACAAATATATTAAATTGCAAACCCTGCTGGCCAAAGCCTATCGGCCTGCGATGATGCCGCCATGACCGACAGCCCCGAAGCCCCCGAACACGACAACAAGCGCCGCGTGGCCGACCAGGCCTATGACGCGCTCGAATCGATGATCGCCACCTTGATGCTCAAGCCCGGCGCACCTATCGTCGAGGCCGAGCTGATCGAGCGCACCGGCCTGGGGCGCACGCCCACTCGCGAGGCGCTGATGCGCCTGGTCTCCAACGGCCTGATCGTGCAGCTGCCGCGACGCGGCCTGCGGGTCAGCGATATCTGGCTGGCAGAGCATTTGGACCTGGTCGAGGCGCGCCGCGTGCTAGAGCGCTTGATCGCCGCAACCTCGGCCCGGCGCGCCACGCCGGCCCAGCGCGAAGACCTGCTGAGCTGCGCCCGCAGCATGGTCAAGGCCGGCGAGGACGACAATTTGGCCGCCTATATGGATGCCGACCAGGCGCTGGACCGGGTCAACCACGCGGCTTGCCGCAACCCCTTCGCTGTGGCCGCCGTCGTGCCCATGGTGATCCAGTGCCGGCGCTTCTGGTATGCCTACCAGCACCAGGGCGATATCAAGGAGGGTGCGCGTCGCCATCTGCTGCTGGCCCAGGCCATTGCCGGCGGCGACGGCGAGCAGGCCGCGCAGGCCAGTGACGCCTTGATGGACTATCTGCGCCATTTTGCCCAGGCGGTGATCGAATGAGCACGGCTCGCGTTGTTGATTCGCATACCGGCGGCGAACCGACCCGGTTGATCGTCAGCGGCGGCCCCGACCTCGGCGCAGGCAGCATGGCCGAACGCCTGCAGCGCTTTCGCACCGAGCACGATGCGTGGCGCCGCGCCGTCGTGATGGAGCCGCGCGGCTCAGACGTGATGGTCGGCGCGCTGCTATGCGAGCCCGAACTGCCGGACAGCACGGCCGGCGTGATCTTCTTCAACAATGTCGGCTATCTGGGCATGTGCGGCCACGGCAGCATCGGCCTGGTCGCGACTCTGTCCTATCTGGGTCGCATCCAGCCCGGCGAGCACCTGATCGAGACCCCGGTGGGCCGGATCACGGCGCGGCTTCATCAAGACGGCAGCGTCAGCATCGCCAATGTGCCGGCCTGGCGCCACGCCAAGCGGGTCGCCGTCCGGATCGCCGGCAGGACCGTGCATGGCGATGTCGCCTGGGGCGGCAACTGGTTCTTTCTGTGCGAAGACCATGGCCTGAGCCTGGCGTTGGCATCGGTCGAGGCGCTGACCGACTTCGCCTGGGCGCTGCGCCAGGAGTTGCCGCGCCAGGGTGTCAGCGGCGCCGCAGGCGCCGAGATTGACCATATCGAGCTGCTGGGCCCGCCGGCCGACCCGGCCCACAACGGCCGCAACTTCGTGCTGTGCCCAGGCAAGGCCTATGACCGCAGCCCCTGCGGCACCGGCACCAGCGCCAAGATCGCCTGCCTGGCGGCCGATGGCAAGCTCGCACCCGGTGCGATTTGGCAGCAAGAGAGCGTGATCGGCAGCGTGTTTGCCGCAAGCTACCGGCCCGGCGAGCCGGGCCAGGTCTTGCCTACCATCCATGGCCGCGCCCATGTAAACCTGGACGCCAGCCTGGTGTTCCAGGACGGCGATCCCTTCGCCTGGGGCATCGCCTGAAGACCACCGTCGCCAGCACCCGCCGGGCCGACGTGCTGATCGTCGGCGCCGGCATCGTCGGCGCGGCCTGCGCGCGCGAGTTCGCCCGCCAGGGGCTCAGTGTGGCCGTGATCGAATCGGGCGCAGTCGGCGGCGGCGCGACGGCGGCCTCGATGGGCCATCTGTTGGTGGTCGACGACGAGGCAGGCGAAACCACCGGAGCAGGGCACGCCGAGTTCGCACTGAGCCAGCGTTCGATGCGGTTGTGGCAGGACTGGCTGGACGAGAGCGCCGGCCATGGCGCGCAAGTCGAGCATGGACGCTGCGGCACGCTGTGGCTCGCCGCCGACGATCAGGAGCTGGCGCTGGCCTGTCGAAAGCAGGCCTGGTATGCGGCACGCGGTATCGCAGCAGAGGTGATCGACGCCACCGCGCTGGCAGGGCTGGAACCTATGCTGCGCTCCGGCCTGGCCGGAGCGCTGCGCGTGCCGGGCGACGGCCGCGTCTACCCGCCCAAGGTCGCTGCACACTGGCTGCAGGGCTGCGAGCTGATCAGCGGCGAGGTCATCGGCATGGATGGCCATAGCCTGAGCCTGGCCGATGGCCGGCGGCTCTGGGGCGGCCTGATCGTGCTGACGGCCGGCCTGGCCAGCCAGCGCTGGCTGCCGCCGGGCTGGCTGCTGCCGAAGAAGGGCCAACTGGCGATCACTCAGCGGTGCGTCCGGCGAAATGAACAGCGCGTCACTCATCAGTTGGTTGAGCTGGGCTACATCAAAAAGGCCCATCTGGCCGACCAGGACTCGGTGTCCTTCAACGTGCAGCCGCGCCCCGATGGCCAGCTCTTGATCGGCTCTTCGCGCCAGATCGGCCGCAGCGATGCTGCGCTGGATCGCACAATGCTCGAAGCGATGCTGGCGCTGGCCTGCGACTATCTGCCCGAGCTGGCCGAGCTAGGCCTGCTGCGCTGCTGGACCGGACTGCGCCCGGCCAGTCGCGATGGCCAGCCGCTGATCGGCGCCCACCCCGGGCACCCGCGGGTCTGGCTGGCCTGCGGCCATGAGGGCCTGGGCATCACGACCTCGCTGGCCACGGCCGAGCTGCTGGCACAGCTGAGCCTGGGCCAGCCGACCTTGTTGAACCCCGCGCCCTATGCGCCGGCGCGCCTGCTGTGATGAACGACAAGATCGTCTTGCACATCGATGGCCAGCCGCACGCGGTGCCGGCCGGCTGTAGCGTGGCGGCTGCCCTGGCCCATGCCGGCCTGAGCGCGACGCGCCGCTCGGTCAGCGGCCAGCCGCGCGCCGCCTTCTGCGGCATGGGGCAATGCCAGGAATGCCGGGTCTCGATCGACGGCGTGGCCAACCGGCTGGCCTGCATGAGCCCGGCCACCGCCGGCATGGTGATAGCGACGACATGATGAACAGGACTATGGACGCCGATATCACCGTCGTGGGCGCCGGCCCGGCCGGCATCGCCGCCGTCTGCCGCCTGATAGCTGCCGGCCGACGCGTGGTCTGGGTTGACCAGGGTGCGCGGCCCGGCGGCCAGATCTGGCGTGCTAGCCTGCCGCCGCACTGGACTCGAGCGCTGGATGTGGCGCAGGCCAGCCCGCTGCTGCAGCGGCTGGCCGGCCATGCGGTGGTCGATGCCGATGGCCCGCAGCGCCTGCTGCTACACGACACGCAGGCACAGCGCGGGCTTTGGGTACGCGCGCCACAGCTGCTGCTAGCGCTAGGCGCGCGCGAGCGCTTTCTACCCTTCCCCGGCTGGACCCTGCCCGGCGTACATGGTGCCGGTGGCCTGCAGGCGCTGATCAAGAATGGCTGGCCGGTCGCCGGCCGGCGTGTCGTGCTGGCCGGATCGGGCCCGCTGCTGCTGGCCGCGGCCGACACTGCCCGCGCGGCCGGCGCCGATCTGCTGCTGATCGCCGAGCAAGCCTCGCGCGCCGCACTGCTGGGTTTTGCCGCCGGCCTGGACGCAGCCCGGCTGGGACAGGCCGCCGGCCTGGGCTGGCGGCTGCGCGACCGCTACCGCAACGGCCTCTGGGTGCGGCGCGCAATCGGCAGCGAAAAGCTCGAAGCCGTCGTGATCAGCGACGGCCACAGCGAGCAACAGCTGGCCTGCGACGAATTGGGCGTCGGCTTCGGCTTGTTGCCCAATACAGAACTGGCCGAGCTACTGGGCTGCCGCCTTCAAGCCGATGCCATCGCGGTCGATGCCCAAATGCGGACCTCGCTGCCCCAGGTCTGGGCTGCCGGTGAATGCACCGGCATCGGCGGGGCCGACAAGGCGCAAGTCGAGGGCGAGTTGGCGGCGCTGCAGATGCTGGACCAGGACGGACAACCGCTGCAGTCTGCCCACCGCAAAGCCCAGCGCTTCGCGCGTCGCCTGGCCCGCAGCTTCGCCTTGCGCCCCGAGCTGCTGCAACTGGCAGAAACCAAGACCCTCATCTGCCGCTGCGAGGACGTCAGTCTGGGTGCGCTGAAGGCGCAGCGCGGCTGGCGCGATGCCAAGCTGCAGACCCGCTGCGGCATGGGGGCTTGCCAGGGCCGCGTCTGCGGGCCGATCACCCAGCAGCTGCTGGGCTGGGACGCGCGCGGCCAGCGCGCGCCGCTGCAGCCCGCGCCGATCGCGCTGTTCTTGCCGGACAAGACTTGACCCTGCACCGGGCATCGCCGATGCTGCCCGCATGACCCGCCCCCGCGCTCTGCTTATCGCCCTCGCCCTGCAGTTGCTCGTTACCGTCACGGCCTGGGCCCAGGAGCCGCTGCGCATCGGCTCCAAGCGTTTCACCGAGGCCTACATCCTGGCCGAGCTTTTGGCCCAGACGGCCCGGCCCCATGCAAGTGTCGAGCTCAAGCCGGGCCTGGGCAACACGGCCATCGTCTATGCGGCGCTGCGTGCCGGCAGCATTGACCTCTATCCCGAGTATGTCGGCACGATAGACCTGGAGATCCTGAAGAATGCCCAACCATCGGCCTCGCTGGTGGCGATGAACGAACAGCTCAAGCCGCTGGGCCTGGGCGTGGCCGTTCCGCTGGGCTTCAACAATGGCTATGCCCTGGCGATGAAGACGCAGACCGCACGCCGCATGGGCATCGCCACGCTGTCCGATCTGGCCGCCCATCCCTCGCTACGCCTGGGCCTGAGCAATGAGTTCATCGGCCGTGCCGACGGCTGGCGCGGCCTGGCGCAGCGCTATGGCCTGGCACAACAACCCACCGGCCTGGATCATGGCCTGGCCTATGAGGCGGTGACTGCCGGCCAGATCGATGTGATCGACATCTACACGACAGACGCCAAGATCGCTCACCTCGGCCTGACCGTGCTGGTCGATGATGCTGCCTACTTTCCGCGCTACGACGCGCTGCTGCTGTACCGGCTCGATGTGCCGCAGCGCTTCCCTGCCGCCTGGGCCGCGCTGCAGCGCCTGAGCGGCAGCATCGACGAGAAGACCATGATCGCGTTGAATGCCCGGGCCGAGCTGCAGGGCCAGGGCTTTGAGGCGATTGCCAGAGAGCATCGGAACGGCAGCGCTGGCGCGAGCGACAAGGTCCAGGCCCCCGGCTTCTGGGCCAAGCTCTTCGGCCCCGACCTGCTCCGGGTGACCGGACAACACCTGACCTTGGTGCTGGTATCGGTCGCGCTGGCGGTGCTGATCGGCGTGCCGCTAGCGATCGCGGTGGCACCCCACGCCGGGCCGCGCGCCCTGGTGCTGGGCGCCAGCGGGCTGCTGCAGACGATCCCGTCGCTGGCCCTGCTTGCGGTGCTGATCTCCTGGATCGATCGCATCGGCGCGCTACCAGCCCTGCTAGCGCTGACGCTTTATGCGCTGCTACCCATCATGCGCAACACCTGCGTGGGACTGGCCGAGGTGCCGCAAGGCCTGCGCTTGGCCGGCACCGCACTCGGCTTCACCACGCTGCAGCGCCTTCGACTGATCGAGCTTCCGCTGGCCCTGCCAACCCTGGTTGCCGGTATACGCACCGCCACCAGCATCACGGTCGGCACTGCGACGATTGCAGCCTTTATTGGTGCCGGCGGCTATGGCGAGCGAATCGTCACCGGCCTAGCGCTGAACGACAAAGACCTGCTGCTGGCCGGCGCCCTGCCCTCAGCCACGCTGGCTCTGCTGTTCGAGGCCTTGTTTGGGCTGGCAGCCCGCTGGATGCGACGCCACTAGCCAGCGCAGAGGCCCCAGTGGCACACCCCCGTTACAAAAACTCTTCGATTGCTTTGTCGATCTGGCCAGCGTTGTGCCGTCGTGGACTTGTAGCCAACCACCACATCAAGGAGAGACACGATGCGATTCATGGTTTTGATCAAAGCCGACAAGAACAGCGAAGCCGGCCAGATGCCCGACGAACAGTTGCTCACCGAGATGGGCAATTTCAACGAAGAACTCATCAAGGCCGGCGTGATGCTGTCCGGCGAGGGCTTGCACCCCAGCAGCAAAGGTGCGCGGGTGCGCTTCTCGGGCAAAGAGCGCTCGGTCGTCGACGGACCTTTTGCACAAACCAAGGAGCTGATCGCCGGCTTCTGGATCTGGCAGGTCAAGTCGCGCGAGGAGGCTATCGAGTGGGTCAAGCGATGCCCGAATCCGATGGGCGAGAACAGCGAGGTCGAGCTGCGCCAGATCTTCGAGAGCGAGGATTTCGGCGCCGAGTTGACACCTGAGCTGCGCGCGCAGGAGGACCGGCTGCGCGCCGAGCTGGCCACGCCCAAGGTCGAGCCGGTGCCCGAATCGCGCGGAGCGATTCCTTACCTCGTGATTCGCGGCGCGGCGGACGCGATCGGCTTCTACCAGCAGGTGCTCAACGCCGCCCTGGTATTCCGGCTCGACGCGCCGGATGGCAAGGTCATGCATGCCGAAATGATGATAGGCCCAGCCCGCTTCATGCTGAGCGAGGAGCGGCCCGAGTACCAGGCCTTGAGCCCCCTCTCAGTGGGTGGCACCGGAAGCAGCGTGATGGCCTATGTGCCCGATGTCGATGCGGCCATGGCACGGGCGCTGGCGGCGGGCGCGACCCAGGGCATGCCGGTGGCCGACCAGTTCTGGGGTGACCGCTGCGGCAGCATCACCGACCCCTTCGGCCACCAATGGATGATCGCCACCCATATCGAAGACCCGAGCGACGAGCAGGTCCGGCAGCGGGCTCAGGCCATGTTCGACGGCGGTGGCGCGAAGCCCTGCTGAGCGTCGGCGCTGCGCTCACGCAGCCGTCCCAAAAACTGACGGGCACTCAGCTCAGAGTCAATCGCCAGCTCCAGCGGCGACTGCGACAGGCCCGAGCGATCGTAATGGAGGTTCTCGTACAGCTGGGCCGCAGCCGGGCTAGCGCGCAGCACTGCAAGCAGTGCGTCGCCCGGCAGGTCATCGGCGTCTATCAGCGCCTGCACGGTCTGCACCAGCTTGCGGTACTGCCCGGCGCCGACCAGGGCGGGGTTGGCGTCGACGCGCTCCAGCAGCTGCGTCATCGCGATCAGGTTCTCGATACGGCTTTTGAGTGTGGCGGTAGCCATGGATGGGACCTCGTAGGGCTGGGCGGCGAATCGTCGCCCTGACAAGGCTCACATGGCAGCGCGGCGTCGTTTTTCAAGATGGGAAGGGGCACCAGCTTGAAGCCCAGCCCAGAACTCACTGCCTGCCTCGACTTTATTGGCCTCGTTTCAGCGCACCCACGCCGCCAGCTCAAGGTCCAGCGGGCCGAGGGTTGGCAAGGAGCAAAGCTCATGCTTTGGGCCGGAATAGGCCTTGAAGCAGCCCTCGTGAGCGGCAAGCGACAGCGGTCCGCTGCGAGCGTAATAGTCAGCAACCCACGACAGCAGAAACTCGAGCTTGGCGTCCTGCTCTTGCCGCGATGCGTATTTGTGCGGCTCCCACGGCCGCGCACGGCAGTTGGCCAGGCAGGCCTCCAGCCCCGGATTCAGGAAGACAAGCCTTGGCATGAATTCCAGCGCCGCCTCGATCAGCGTCGTATAGCAGCCCTCGACCAGCCAGTTCGGATGGTCGCGGCAAAAGGCACGAACCTCGGCGCGCACCAGCGCTTGCGGGCGCGGCACAGCGATCTGCCCAGGCTCCCAGGCCACGGTGTCCAGATCAAGGCAGGGCAGACCGCCTGCGGCGGCCAGCGCCGCAGCCAGCGTGGACTTGCCGGAGCCGGAGTTACCGATGATGGCGATGGGCATGGGTTGTGGTTCGGATGTTGGGATGCTGCGACCGGTCAGCGCAGCCGGGGCGGGCAACCTCAGCCCTGATAAATGGCCTCACTATGCGGCGCGGCGATGAACGCGGGCAGCCGCTCGGCCGCCGCCGAGTAGGCCGTCAGCAAGGGGTAGTCCGCAGCCGGCGCCAGCTCGGGCACCAGTTCGCGGGTGAAGTGCCAGACCACGGCCATGGTCAGCCCGGCCTGATCCATGGCCAAAGCGGGTGCGGGCAGCGGCTGGCGGGCCAGTTCGGCCTCCAGCGCGCCATAGGCGGCCCGCGCCTGAGCGTGGATGCGCTCGACCCAAGGCGCATGCTGCTTCTCACTCGGACGCAGCGCACGTTCATAGACGATCTGCACGGACTTCTCGCAGCCAGCCAGCGCCAGGCCGAGCAGGCGCAACGCACGGCGGCGTGCGGACAGCTCGGCAGGCATCAGGCTGCGCGCAGGGTCAGCCATGGCCTCGGCGTAGTCGAGGATCAGGCCGGAATCCATCAACACCGTGCCCTCATCGCAGACCAGGCTGGGCGCCTTGACAACCGGATTGATGGCGCTGAATTCCGCGAAGCCGCGAAACACCGAGATCGAGCGATGCGTGAACGGCAGGCCCAACAACTGCAGCGAAATGGCGACCCGCCGCACATAGGGCGAGTCCAGCATGCCGATCAATTCCATCACGCGCCTCCAGCAAGAGCAGGACGCTCAGTTTAGGCGGCCTTCGTTCTTGCCAATCGCAACAATGGGAACACGCCCGCTACCATCGCGGCGTGCCGATCCTTGCAGTCACCATGTCCGGAGCAGCCGATGCAAGTCCAAAGCCGCAACCCCGACCTCAGCCCGTCGAAATCGCTGGGGCTGCTGCGCCTGAGCCTGGCCCTGCTCACGCTGGGCGCCATTGCCTGGCAGTTACGTATCGGCCTGAGCCTGGGCATGGACCCGGTCAACTTCTTCAGCTACTTCACCAACCTGTCTAATCTGCTGGCAGCCAGCGTGCTGCTGGTCCTGGCGCTTGACGAGCTGCTCAACGGCGGCCGCCTTGCGGCCAGACCCGGCTGGCAAAGGCTGCGTTTTCGGTCCATCGCCAATATGCTGGTGGTGGGCCTGGTGTTCGCCGTGCTCCTGCGCGATGTGGATCTGGGCGCCTTGCTGCCCTGGATCAACTTCGTGCTGCACACGCTGATGCCTTGCGCGCTGCTGCTGGACTGGTGGCTGCGGCCATCGAGCGCAGACCATGGCCTGGAGATCAGCGCGAAATCGCTGGGTCTGACCCTGCTTTTCCCGGCCGTTTATCTAAGCATTGTGATGCTGCGCGGCTCAGCTACCGGTTGGTACCCCTACCCCTTCCTGCGACCCGATCAGGCCGGTGGAGGAATGGCCGTGAGCGCCTATGCGCTGGGCATCGCGCTGAGCCTTGTGGTGGCTCATGTGTTCTTGCGGGCCATGGCGCGTTGGCGGCTCAGGCTGTCTTCTTCGCCGCACCCAGATAGGTCTCAATGACCCGCGGATCACGCGCCAGCTCGGACGCCGGGCCCTCCAACCCGATCTCGCCGGTTTCCAGCACATAGCCGTAGTCGGCCACTTCCAGCGCGGCGCGGGCGTTCTGCTCGATCAAGAGAATGGAGACGCCGGTGTCGCGCAGGCGCGCGACGATGCGGAATATCTCCTTGACGATCAGCGGGGCCAGGCCGAGGCTGGGCTCGTCCAGCATCAGGACCTTGGGCCGGGCCATCAGCGCGCGGCCCACGGCCAGCATCTGGCGCTCGCCGCCCGACAGGGTGCCTGCCAGTTGCTCGCGGCGCTCCTTCAGGCGCGGGAACAGCTCGAACACCTTCTCCAGGCCCTCGCGCCAATCGCGCTGGCCCAGGCGCATCGGGCGGAAGCCACCCAGCACCAAGTTGTCCTCAACGCTCATCGTCGTGAACAGCTCACGCTTTTCGGGCACCAGGGCCAGCCCCTTCATGACCCGCTCCTCCAGGCCCAGGGTCGAAATATCCTCGCCGTCGAACAAGACCTGACCCTTGGCGGGCAGCACACCCATCAGCGCGTTCAACGTGGTGCTCTTGCCGGCGCCGTTGGGGCCGATCACGGTGACGACCGACCCCTGCGGCAGGCGCAGGTTCAGCCCGCTCAGCACCTCGGCTCGGCCGTAGCCGGCGTGCAGGTTGGTGACGTTCAGCAGATCCTCGGCCATCTCAATGCTCCGTGCCCAGATAGGCCGCCCGGACTTCCGGGCTGGCCTGGACGATCTCGGGCGTGCCCTCGATCAGCTTGGTGCCAAACTCCATCACGACGATGCGATCGGTCAACCCCATCACGAACTCCATATCGTGCTCCACCAGCAGGATGCTCATGCCCTCGCGCTTGAGCTGGCGCAGCACCTCGCCCAGCGCCAGCTTCTCCTTGTGGCGTAGGCCGGCGGCGGGCTCGTCGAGCAGCAGCAGGGCCGGATCGGTGCACAGCGCACGGGCGATCTCCATCAGGCGCTGCGGGCCTAGCGCCAGATTGCCGGCCAGCTCGTGCATCTGGCCGGCCATGCCGATGCGCACCAACTGGGCTTCGGCCTCCTTGAACAGGCGCCGCTCCTCGTCGCGATCCAGACGCAGCATCGCGCGCGCCGCGCCACTGCTGCTGCGCAGATAGCCGCCAAGCGCAACATTCTCCAGCACCGTCATGTCGGCGATCATTTTGACGTGCTGGAAGGTGCGTGACATGCCGCGCCGCGCGATCTCGCGCGAGGCCTGGCCACCGATGGCCTGGCCTCGGAAGTTCACGCCGCCACTGGTCAGCGACAGTACGCCGGTGATCAGGTTGAAGGTGGTGGACTTGCCGGCACCGTTCGGGCCGATCAGACCGACGATCTCACCGGCGCGTATCTGGAAGCTCACATCGTTGACCGCGACCAGGCCGCCGAACTGCTTGCGCACTTTGTCCACGTCCAGCAGCAGCTCGCCCGCCTGCGGCTTGGGCCGCGAGGCCAACGGGGCCGCGTCGGCCCAGTCGCGGGCGCGCTCGGCAGCAGGCAACCAGCGCGTGGCAAAACCGGTCACATAGGGCCACAGACCCTTGGGCGCGTACTTCAGCATCAGCACCAGTACCACGCCCAGCACGATGATCTCGAAGTTGCCGCTGCTGCCCAGCAGGGCCGGCAGCACTTCCTTCAACTGATCCTCGATGATCTTGACGATGCCGGCGCCGATGAAGGCACCCCAGACCGTACCGACCCCGCCGACCACTGCCATGAACAGGTACTCGATGCCCATCTTCAGCGCGAAGGGGCTGGGGTTCACGGTGCGCTGGAAATGCGCGAACAACCAGCCCGAGACAGCTGCTAGCAGCGCCGCGATCACGAAGATCTGAACCTTGTAGCGAAAGGTCGATACGCCCATGGCCTCGGCCATCGTCGTGGCGCCATTGAGCGCGCGGATCGCGCGGCCGGGCCTCGAGTCCAGCAGATTGCGTACCGCCAGCGCGGCCAGGATCGCGAAGGCCCAGATCAGGAAATAGATTGCCCGGCCCTCGCGCAAGCTCCAGCCGAACAGCTCAAGCGCCGGCAGGCCCTGGATGCCGTCGTACTTGCCGAGAAACTCCATATTACCCATCAGGTAGTTCAGGCTCAGCGCCCAAGCAATGGTCGCCAGCGGCAAGTAGTGCCCCGACATGCGCAGGGTCAGCAGGGCTAGAACCAGGGCGACGACGACCGTAACACCCAGGGCCATGAGCAGAGCCAGCCAGGGCGAAGTTGCGTAGCCTGTGCTCAGCACGGCCGTCGTGTAGGCACCCAGGCCGACAAAGGCCGCCTGGCCGAAGGACGTCAGACCGCCGACCCCGGTCAGCAGCACCAGGCCCAGCGCCACCAGCGCGAACAGGCCGATGTAGTTCATCTGCGTGATCCAGTACTCGGGCACTGGCAGCAGGGGCAGGACGATCAGCAGGGCCAGGCCCGCCAGCGGGAGGAGTTTGCGCGCTTGCATCGTGGTGCTCACTTCCTGTTCATTCTTCGTCTTTGTGCGGGTCGCGCAGCGAACGCCACAGCAGCACCGGCAGGATGGAGGTAAACACGATGACCTCCTTGAAGGCGCTGGCCCAGAAGGAGCTGAACGACTCCAGCAGGCCCACGAGCAGCGCGCCGATGGCGGCGGCCGGATAGCTGGCAAGCCCGGCAAACACCGCCGCGACAAAGCCCTTCAGCCCGATTAGGAAGCCGCTGTCGTAGTTGATCGTCGTCGTAGTGCTGATCAAGAGGCCCGACAGCGCGCCGATGAAGGCCGCCATAAGAAAGGACAGCTGGCCGGCGCTGGTGCTGGAGATGCCCATCAGCCGCGCGCCCAGACGGTTCACCGCGGTGGCCCGCAGGGCCTTGCCATAGAGGCTGTGCTCGAAGAACAGCCACAGCAGCACAATCAGAGACGCCGCGCTCATGATGATGATCAGGGTCTGGCCCGATAACGTCAGCGGCCCGAGATCGAAGCTGGCGTCCCAGAAGCTCGGGTTGGTCGAGCCCTCGGGGCCGAAGAACACCAGGCCCAGGCCGGTCAGCGCAAAGTGCACGCCCACCGAGACGATCAGCAGCACCAGCACCGAGGCATCAGCCAGCGATTGGTAGGCCAGGCGGTAGACCAGCGGGCCCATCGGCGTCACGATAGCCAGGGTTAAAAGCGCCTGCCAGCCCAGCGCCAACTTCTGCGGCGCGGCCCAGAGCGCGAACAACGCTATCGCCACCGGCAGCGCCGCCGCGCGCAGCACCGCCAGCGCCAGCTTGCCCGCCGGCTTGCCGGCGCGCAGGCCGGCCACCAGATCCAGCACCGCCACCGCCACTGCCATCGCGAGCAGGAACCAAATCGTCCCAGGCGTGTGGCCCAGTTGTAGGCCGGCCATTGTCAGCGCACCATATGCGACGAACTCGCCCTGCGGGATGAAGATGATGCGGGTGACCGCAAATACCAGTACCGTGGCCAAGGCAAGGAGCGCATAGATCGCCCCGTTGGTCACTCCGTCCAGCATCAGGATGCTTGCAATCGTGAAGTCCATCAACACACCACCTGCGCCCGGGCTGGGCTGTCTCGGCGCACTCTAAACAAAAACCCCTAGTGAAGTCCTAGTGCGAGGCCGCATTGACAAATGGCAAACTTTCGTCCGACCAGTCGGTCGAAATTGCTTTTAACCTGATTACCACTGTGTCAAAAGCGGGCAACGCCCTGCCCGCCACAGGTGCAAACAAGGCCCCAAGACAGGGCGATTGGTGCTTACCCCAGCACCACGCTGGGACATAGGGCGATCAGCGCCCCGCGGCGATGGCCTCGTTGAGGCGCTGTACGATTGCCGCGCTGTCGATGCGGTATCGCGGCAACAGGATGTGGAAGTCGGCATGGCCGATGGCATTGCTGGCCGCACGGATCTGGCCGCCCAGGCCGGCCTGCTCGATCAGCAGCAGTCCCACCGGTTCGGCCTGGAAGAAGTAGTCGACCCGCCCGGCCGCCATCATCTTCAGACAGCCAAGACCATCGGCCGGACGCTCCAAGCGCAGCGGCCGCTGTTGCAGTAAGGCCTCGATCTCGGGCGGCAACGTGTAGCCGCGCGGCATGCATAGGCTACGCCCGGCCACATCATCGAGCTCGATGACTGGTTTGTGGCCGGCCGGCGCGAAGAACTTGCGAGGTACACGGAAGAAAGGGCGGCTGCTGATGAAATCGACCTGGCGCTGCTCGGAAAAGCCCCAGCCGAAGCTGGCATCGGCCTGGCCGGCAGTGACCATCAACAAAGCGCGCGGCCAGGGCACCAGGGGCAGCAGGCGCGGCGCATAGCCGATCGCGCGAAAAAGGCGCATCACCTCTGCGCTCATCGTCCCCTGCTCGGGGAGGGTGGCCGAGATATAGGGCGGATAGTCGCCGGCCACCAAGCGCAACTCGGGCCCGGCCGGGCTGCCGGACGCATAAAGCGCGAGCAGCAGGGTAAGGCAAGTTGAAAAAGAGCGCCGCCGCATGACGTGATCTTAGGGCCACTAGACTAGCCGGTCCGAGTTGCTCGCACTTCATCATGCCCACCCACGCCCCCTTGTTGCAGACCGACGGCCCCCTCGCCCGCATCACGCTGCGCCGTCCCCAGGTCGCAAATCGGCTGGAGTTGATCGATCTACAGACCCTGCGCGAGCAACTGCGCCAGGTCAATGCCGACCCGGCAATCCGCGTGCTGCTGCTCGATGCCCAGGGCCGACATTTCTGCAGCGGCTTCAATATCGCTGCGGTACCCGGCGTCGATGCCGGAGCGCTGTTCGAAGCGCTCAGCAATGACTGGGAGGCGGCCCGCCCCATCACCATTGCAGCGATCCAGGGCGGCCTCTACGGCGGCGCCACCGACCTGGCCCTGGCCTGCGACTTCCGCCTGGGCGTGCGCGCCAGCGAGATGTTCGTGCCGGCGGCGCGGCTGGGCCTGCACTTCTATCGCGGCGGCTTGGAGCGATATGTCTCGCGCCTGGGCCTGCAGGTCGCCAAGCGCGTGCTGCTGGCCGGCCAGACTCTGGATGCCCAGGCCATGCATGACTGCGGATTTCTTGATGAGCTGCTCGACGACGGCGCGGCTCTGAGCGCAGCCATCGCTTCGCTGTGTGAACGCCTGATCAGCATGGCTCCGCTGGCTTTGCTGGGCATGAAGCAACACCTGAACGCGATCGCAGAGGGCAGACTCGACGCCGACGCGCTGCGCGCCGATATCGAGCGCGCCAATGCCTCGGCCGACCTGGCCGAGGGCGTCGCAGCCTGGCAGGCCAAACGGGCGCCCCGCTTCAGCGGGAGCTGAGGACCAGAGATTCCTGCAAGACTTGCTTGCGGTGCGCTAGGCTCTCGGCTCGGATCGCCTGCTCGCGACGGCGCAGGGCCATCAGCTCATCGACCGCCTGATGGTGCAGGCCCTGGGCCGTGTAGATCTGGGCAGCGAGCTCGTGGCCCCGCACCGCCAGGCTCTCGCTCTCGACCAGGGTGGCGATCGCAATCATCTCGTTGGCGGCTTGGCTCGCCTCATCCCACTGGCCGGCCGCCCAGGCGATCTCGCTGCGCAACCACATCACGGTGGCGTGCAACCAGGGCGAGTAGCGCAGCTGGCGCACCCGCTCGAAGCTGCGCTGCAGATGGCGCCGAGCCGGCTCCATCTGGCCCGACCAGCAGGCCGCGAAACCCTCCAGCCACTCGGCAATCAGCATCGCGATCACCGGCGACGCGCCGTTGAGCATCGCGCCCTGGCGCAAAGGCCCGAGCGCGCGCGCCGACTCCAGCAGTTGCTCCAGACGCTCCAGCGAGATCGCTTCGCCCTGCAGATGGCGACGGCCGAACTGTCGGAACAGCTCGCCGGTGCAGCGGTTACCCAGCGGCTGCCAGCGGGCGGTGATGTCATCGCCCAGGCCCAGCGCAAGCACGCCAGTGCGTTCGTAGGCGGCATCGGCCGCGTCGAAATCGGCGTTCCACATCAGCGCTACGGCCAGGTAGTTGTGACAAAGCACGCGAAGTCGCAGATCGCCGCTGCGATCGGCCAGCGCGGTGCTGCGCAGCGCCACCTCCAGGGCCTCCTCCCCATGGCCCAAGGTGCTGCAGGCATTGGCATTCAGCGCCAGCGCACGGGCTTCGCCGGCTTCGTCGCAGGCGCGCCGAAACAGTTGGGCGGCCAAGCGGCTGCTGCGCCAAGCCTGGCGCACATTCGAGCCCATCAGCTCAGCCTGGGCCATCAGCAGCACCGCAGCGGCCTCGCCGCGCAGATCGGCGCTGCGCCGGGTGAGCTGCTGCGCGCGCTCGCCCAGGCCCTGGGCCTCACGCAAACGCCCCTCAGACAAGTGGCGCTGGGCCTGGGCCAGGTAGTCGCTGGCGGTCGGGCCTGTGGTCGTGGCGGGAGCATCGTCGGGGGCGGCCATCGGCGCGATTCTAGGCAGCCGCCACCGCGCCGATACCGTGCTTTCCCGACTCTTCACCGGAGGGCCCGCACATGATGGAAAATAGCGACCTCAGGGCGTGACGGCCAGATCGACGAAAATAGCGGCTTGCCGCCCGCCGTCGCGAGCTTTCCTTTCTCTTACTACCCAGGACCAGCGTGGCCAAGGACAGTACTAAAACGACCATCGAAGCAGATGGTCTGCGTTACCGCTCTAAAGCACCGGGCTCGCCGTTTGCGGCGACCTCCTCCTTCGGCGCGGCCACCATGTCGTGCTTTCTGTGCGGCAAGCACCGCCCTCGGGCGATGCTGAAATCCAAGAAGCTCCTTGGCAAGTCGCAGCCGGTCTGCGCGCCCAGTTGCAAGGAACTGGACGAGCAACTTAGCAAGGGCTGAGCCCGGCGCTCACGCCGCCAGCCGGAAGCAGCGCCCGCAGACCGCACGGTAGCGGGCGTTGCCGCCGATCTCGACTTGCGCGCCCTCGGTGATGCGGCGATTGTCGGCGTCGAGCCGCGCATTCATCGTCGCCTTGCGACCGCAGTCGCAAATCGTCTTCATCTCGTCCATTTCATCGGCCAACGCCAGCAGCGCCGCCGAGCCGCTGAACAGCTCACCCCGAAAATCGGTCCGCAATCCATAGCAGATCACCGGCAGATTGTGGACATGGGCCAGCTCATGCAGGGCCCAGACCTGAGCCTTGGAGAGGAACTGCGCCTCATCGACCAGCAGGCAGGCCACACCAGGCCGCGCCGCGTTCTCGGCCAAAAAGTCGGTCTCGGCCGTGAACAGCTCGGCCGCACGCTGAGGCCCCAGCCGCGAAGTCACGAAACCCCGCCCGTAGCGGTCATCCACCTGCGAAGTGAAGATGCGCACGTGATGGCCCCGCTCCTCATAGTTATGGGCCACCTGCAGCAAGGCGGTGGACTTGCCGGCGTTCATCGCCGCGTATCGGAAAAACAGTTTTGCCATGGCTCTCGCATTCTGGGAGCGCCGATTGTCCCGAAATCCGCTCAAGCACCGCCGCCAATCGCACAGAAACTGGTGGTTTATGACATCACCCCTGGGCAAGCGAGGTAGCCGCCGGGCCCGCTGGGCCCTACTATGTTCTGGAGGGTTGTGAGAAGTCAGAGGTAATCAAGCCAGGATCCACCATGGGCCTGGCTGGCTTGGAGCGGGCCACCACAGATGAGCAAAGACACCTACACCAGCGTCAGCGACAACGGGCTGCGCTACGAATCCAAACTGGGCGGTTCGCCCTTTCTCGGCAGCGGTCACACCCGATCCTGCTTCAAATGCGGCAAACACCGCCCACCCAGCAGCCTGCAATCCAAGCGTGTACTGGGCCGCACCGAGCTGGTCTGCAAACCAGCCTGCGTCAAACCCAAAGATGACACGGCCTGAGACTTTTTGACACCAGCCCCGCGCCGGCGCTGTGCCGGTCGCGCCTATCATCAGAGTCCACTTCGCCGACTCTTTTGCCCATGGCCGCGCCGGACCCTGCCCTGCATGCCTTGCTGCGCTCGACGCAGACCGCCTATACGGCCGAGAACTGGGAGCAATGCAGACAGCTGGCCGCCGAGCTGCTGCGCAACGCGACGGCAGCCGCCGATCTGCCGGCCGAGGCGCAGGCCCATGTCTGGCTGGCCCATTCGGCCCAGCGACAGGGGGAGCACAACCTCGCTGCCGCCCATGCCGTCAGTGCGCTGACCTTGAGCCACGGCCTGGACGACGCGCACCTGCAGGCGCGCGCCCGGGTGGCGGCGGCACGGGTCAGCTGGAGCGTCGGCGACAACAACCAGGCCCTGGTCGACCTCGAAGAGGCGATGCGCTTGCTGACCCAGGGCGGTGATAGCGAGCTGATGTTCGACGCCCACAACCAATTGGGCATCGTCTACGGCGAACTGGGCAATGACGAGGCCTCGATCGCCTGGCATCAGCGCGCGATGGCCCTTGCCGAGCACAGCGCCGTGCCGCGCATGCGCGCGATCTCGCGCACCAATCTGGCCGGGCGCGAGCTCGAACATGGCGAGACCCTGCTGAACAAGCAGCAGACTGAAGCCGCACGGGCCGCGCTGGAACGCTCGCTGGAGCTCAATGAGCAGGCTTTGCAGATCGCCATAGCGGCTGGCATGCAACATGTGCAGGCGGTGATACGCAGCAACCAGGGTTCCGCGCTGGCCTTGCTGGGTCGCAGGCAGGAGGCCATCGAGGCCTTCGAGCTGCAGTTGCAGCTCTCGGCTGCGCGCAAGAACCAGGCCGGCAAGGTGCAGCGGGCCCAGTATCTAGCGCGCATGTACCGTGAGGCCGGCGAGCTGACGCTGGCCCGGAGGCTCGCCGCCGAGGGCCTGGAGATCGGCGAGGCAGACGGCGCCAAGAATCAGCTGGTGACCTTGTACGAGCTGGCCTCCGCGATGGCCGAGCAGCAGCAGGAGTTCGCTGAAGCGCTACGGCTTTACAAGCGCTTTCACGCGCTGCGTGGCGAGATGGCACTGGACAACGCCCAGCAGCGTGCCCGCGTGCTCTCGGTGCGACTGGAGACCGAGCGCGCGCTGGCCGAGGCTGCGACGGCACGCCAGAACGCACAGGCCCTGTTGCAGGCCAATCAGGAGCTGACCCAAAGGGCCGAGGCCCTGGGCCGCGACGCGATGGAAGACGCGCTGACCGGCCTGGCGAACCGGCGCCGCCTCGATGCCTACCTGAACCTGCGTCACGAAGCCGCGCGCCTTACGGACAGTGCGCTGTGCGTGGCCCTGATCGACCTCGATCATTTCAAGCGAGTCAACGACGCCTTCTCCCACAGCATCGGCGACCAGGTGCTTCGCCAGCTGAGCCTGCTACTGCAGGCGCACTGCCGTAGCCAGGACCTGGCCGCGCGCTACGGCGGTGAGGAGTTCCTGATCGCGCTGGACGGGGTCGGCCTGGACGATGCCGTGCTGATTTGCGAGCGCCTTCGCCAGGCAATCGCCAACCACGACTGGGCCTTGATCGCGCCCGGGCTGGCGGTCACGGCCAGCCTTGGCGTCTGCGATATCGCCAGACATCCGCAATGGAGCGCCGGCATGAGGCAGGCTGACACCCTGCTCTACCAAGCCAAGCAAAGTGGTCGCAACCGCGTTTGCGCCTGAGCGGCCTCGTAGCAGGCACAATCCAGCCCTTTCCTGTTGATTGCTGACCGCTCTATGTCGTCCACCCCGTCACCTCAGCCCGCCGAAGCCGGCGCCATGTCCCCGGCCGCCTGCGCCCAGGCGCTGAAGGCCCAGTTCCCGGCGTTGTTCGACGGTCCGGTCAAGCCGCTGAAGCTGCGGATCCAGGCCGACATCCAGGAGCGCGCGCCAGGCCAGTTCACCAAGCAGCTGCTGTCGGCCTTTCTGCGCCGCTATACCGGCGGCACCGCCTATCTGATTGCGCTAAGTAAGGCCAAGCACCGCTTCGACCTCGACGGCCAGCCAGCCGGCGAACTTACCGACGAGCACCGTGAGGCCGCCATCACCGAGTTGGCACGCCGGCGCAGCCTCAATGATGAGCGCCGAGAGCTTGAGCTGCAGCAGCGCCGCAACCGCGCCGGCCTGCTGCACGACTTCCAGATCACCACACTAACCCGCGCGAACTTCTGCGCGCTCAAGGGCGTGGCCGACGAGGAGCTGGACGGACTGCTGGAGATCGCCAGGCAAGAGGCCATCGAAGACCAGGCCCGCCGCGCCCAGCGCCCCGAGGGTCGCCCTGGCCAACGCCCGGATCAGCGGCCCAACCAGCGCCCCGGCGACCGCCGACCGCCGCGTGGTGACCGTCCGCGCGGCCAGCGCGCGGACAAGAGCTCCTGAGCGCTTCTAGCTGGCGTATTTGATCGTGCAGCCGTAGGCCGTCGAGCTCGGTCGGCTTACCGGCTTTCCGGCCAGGGTCTCGCTGAGGGCCTGGCTGACGTAATTGGTCGCGGTCTTGATGTCGGCCGGGTTGGCCGTGGGCTTGCTGTCAATCGCGCCGGCGTAGACCAGCGTGCCGGCCGGATCAATCACATACATATGCGGTGTCGTGCGGGCGCCATAGGCGCGCCCGAGCTTGCCGTCGTCGTCCATCAAAGTGGCCTTCGGCGCTGCTTGCTTGCTGCTCAGCCAGGCATCGAGCTGCGGCGGTGCCAGATAGTCGCTAGCTGATTTGGCGGTGGAGCTGACCGCCAGCCAAACCACGCCCTTGTCAGCCGCGCTCTTCTGCGTGGCCGGCATATTGCCGCTGTCGTAATGCTTCTTGACAAAGGGACAGCCCGGGTTGACCCATTCCAGCACCACATGCTTGCCCTTGTAGTCGGCCAGGCTGACCGTCTTGCCCTGGCTGTCGCTAATGCTGAAGACCGGCGCCGGCTGGCCGACCACGGCCGTGGCCTGGGCCAGCGAGGCGCCTGCAAGCAGCAGGGCGGAGATCCAGGTCTTCTTCGACATCTTCATCATCATGCAAACCTCCATGGTGGTTGAGGGACAGAACAAAGATCACAGAGACAGCGCCTCGCGCACCGAGGCGAGGCTGAGGATCTCGGGGAGCAGCTGCGGCGCGGCCGCACCCGGCAGATAGACGGCGTACACCGGCACGCCACTGCGGCCCAGGCTGCGCAACGTCTGCGTGATCGCGGCATCGCGGCGGGTCCAGTCAGCACGCAGCAGCAGCACGTTCTTGGCCTGCATATCGGCCAGTAGCTGGCTGTCGGCCAGCGTAGTGCGCTTGTTGAACTGGCAGGTCACGCACCAGGCGGCGGTGAAGTCCACCAGCACCGGCTGGCCAGCCGCCTGGGCGGCCTCCACCCGATCCGCCGACCAGGGCTGCCAACCCTCAGTGGTCGCTCCGACCGAGGCTGCAGGCGGCGGCTCTCGCAGCGCCGGCCAAGCCCACAGCGCGGTCGCAGCCACGAGGACCAGAGACAGCGTGCCGAGAATCTGGCGCCCGCGCGGTGCCAGGTCTGGCGCGCTGAACACCCAGGCCGCCAGCGCCAGCGTCAGCAACACGCCCAGCAAGGCCACCGCGCCGTCGATGCCGACCTGCTGGCCCAGCACCCACAGCAGCCAAAGTACGGTGGCAAACATCGGGAAGGCCATCAATATCTTGAAATGTCGCATCCACGCGCCCGGCCGCGGCAGCGCGCGCGCCAGGCCCGGCCACAAGCTGGCGGCCAGATAGGGGGCGGCCATGCCCAGACCCAGCATGGCAAACACGGCCAGCGCCTGCCAGGTCGGCAGGGTCAGCGCCGCGCCCAGCGCCACGCCCATAAAGGGCGCAGTGCAGGGAGAGGCGACGGCAACCGCCAGCACGCCAGTCAGTCCATGGTCCAGCACCGGGTTTGCGGCGCGCAAGCCGGCCAAATTACCCGGCAACACGGCACGCAACTCGAACACACCCAGCAGGTTCAGTCCAATCACGCCGAACAACAGGGCCAGCGCGGCGACAAAGCCCGGCGACTGAAGCTGAAAGCCCCAGCCGAGCTGGGCACCGCCGGCACGCAGCGCCAGCAAAAGGCCAGCCAGCGCCAGAAAACTCAAGACCACGCCGGCCGTGTAGGCAAGGCCACCGGCGACCAGCACACGACGGTCGGCCGCGTGCTGGGCAAATCCCAGCACCTTCAGCGACAGCACCGGGAATACGCAAGGCATCAGGTTCAGCAGCAGGCCGCCGGCAAAGGCCAGCAGCAGCGCCAAGCTGACAGACTGAGGCGTCTCTTCGACCACCGCCGTGACCGGCTGAAGCGCTGGAGCCGGCGCGGCGGCAACGCCGGCCGGCCAGGCCGCGACCGCATAGGCCAGACGCACGCCTGGCTCACCAGCCGGGCGCAGCACCAGTTGGAGGGCCGCCGGGCTTTCGCTGCGCTGGGCCGACAGCGGCAGGCGCAGCTTCAGAGCTTCGCCCTCCCATTGCAGGGTCGGCGCGGCGGCATGGTCGAACACGCCGGCCTCCTCAGGGAAGGCCTGCAGCTCGCGACCGCGCCAGGCGGCGGGCAAACCTTCGATGCGCAGGGCCACTTGCTGCCCCTCGACCGCAGCCGCGATCCGCGCCTGCAGCGCCTGCGGCAGCCCGGCGCGGGCGCGCTCGAATTGCGCCGCATGGCCGGCCGTGGCGGCGGCGACCGGCAGGTCCAGTGCAAACTCGCCCGACTCCGGAATGCACACCTCCTTGCAGACCAGCCAATCAGCCATCATCTGCAACTTCAGGCTGCCACCCTTGAACTCGGGACCTATCGTCAGCGGCACGGCGAGCAGCAACTCGCCCTCGTAGCCGTAATTGACCAGCGGGCCAACCGGCAGGCGCTGCGGCGTCGGCCACTGGATCTCGCCGACCGTGACACCGGCCGGCAGCTGCCAGTCCATGCGCGTCGGCAGGCCGGAATCGCCGGGATTGCGCCAGTAGGTGTGCCAGTGCGGCTGATGCTTGATCAAGAGGCCTAGCCAAGCCGGCTTGCCCGACTCCAGGCCCTCGGGCGCATGGGCCACCAGTTCGGCGCGCACCTGCTCGGTAGTGACAACGGCCCCCTGGGCAGTGGCCAGCAGGGGCAACAAACTCAGGGCGAGCCAGGATAAGAGACGGACGACAAGAATCATGCGGGTCTACCGGAGCGCCGGGGAATGGCCTTGCACTCTAGGGGATGACGGAAGACCCTGAGTATCGGTGAGCTTCTCGGGGGGCCTGTAACGCCCCCCGACCCCACTTTGCGCGCTATGCGCATAAGCAAATAGGCATTGCGCGCATGCGGACCGGCCGCTCTGCGTAGACTGGCCGACCAAACCCGAGAGGAGCAGTTTTGTTGTCGACCAAAAAGACCTTGCTGGCACTGAGCCTGCTGAGCGCCGCCCTGTTGTCCCCCGCCCATGCCCAGAGCCTGCGCTGGGCCGGCGCTGGAGATCCGCTGACCCTGGACCCCTACGCCCAGAACGAGTCGCTGACCAATGTGTTCAACGGTCAGGTCTATGAGTTCCTGATCGCCCGCGACAAGCAGCTGAACTTGGTGCCCCAGCTGGCCACGGAATGGAAGCAAAATGGCCCGCTGAAATGGACCTTCAAGCTGCGCCCCGGCGTCAAGTTTCATGATGGCCGGGCACTGACTGCCGACGATGTGGTGTTCTCGCTGGAGCGGGCCAAGCAGCCCAGCTCGCAGATCGCCGTCTATGCCAACGCGCTGGGTACGGCCCGCAAGCTAGACGAGCTGACCGTCGAGTTCAATCTGCCCAAGGTCAACCCGATCTTTCTGGAGCACATCAACACGCTCTACATCATGAGCAAGGGCTGGGCCGAGGCCAACAAGGCCACCAAGACCCAGGACTTCGCCAACAAAGAAGAGAGCTACGCTGCCTTCAACACCAATGGCACCGGTCCCTTCCAACTGGTCAGCCGCGCGCCGGACAACAAGACTGTCTACAAACGCAACTCCGGCTACTGGGGCAAGATCGAGGGAAATGTGCAGGAGATCGTCTACACGCCGATCAAGAGCGACGCGACCCGCACCGCCGCGCTGGTCTCGGGCGAGGTCGATTTCGTGCTCGACCCCTCGCCGCGCGATCTGGAGAAGCTGGCCGTCACACCGGGCGTCAAGGTCATCAACGGCCCCGAAAACCGCATCATCTTCCTCGGCCTGGACCAGGGCCGCGACGAGCTGCTCTACAGCAGCGTCAAAGGCAAGAACCCGCTGAAGGATCAGCGCGTGCGCCGCGCGCTCTACCAGGCCATTGACATCGAGACCATCAAGACCAAGCTGATGAACGGCCAGGCCGCGCCCACCGGCGCCGTCGTGCCCTCGCCGCTGGGCAGCTTCAACGACCCCGAGATCGAGCGTCGCCTACCCTTTGACGCCAATGCCGCGAAGAAGCTGCTGGCCGAGGCCGGCTACCCGCAGGGCTTCGAGGTGCAGCTCGATTGCCCCAACAACCGCTATGTCAACGACGAGCGCATCTGCGTGACCCTGGCCTCGCAATGGGCCAAGATAGGCATCAAGACCAAGGTGCTGGCTCAGCCCAAGGCGCAGTTCTTCAACAAGGTCGAAAAGCTCGACACCTCGATCTATCTGTTCGGCTGGGGCGGTTCGATCACCGACCCCGAGAGCATCTTCACCTCGCATTACCGCAACCGCGGCGAGAAAGGTGTGGGCGAGTACAACCGCGGTAACTTCAAGGACGACGAACTCGACGCGCTGGCCGCCGCCTCCAGCGTCGAGCCCGATGCCGAGAAGCGCAAGGCCCTGATCAAGCAGGTCTTCAAGCGCCAGGCCGAGCAGGTCCACTACATCCCGCTGCACCGGCAGTTCATCCCTTGGGCAGCGCGCAGCAATGTCACGGTGGTGCACCGCCCCGACAACTGGCTGGAAGTGCGCTGGGTGACGATAGGCGCCAAGTGAGACGACCGGGCGGGCGGCACAATGACGGCTCCGAACGCCGACAGGATCACTCTCCGATGACGCCCACCCCCGAGCATTTCAACCAACGCGGCGAAGGCAAGCTGCCCGGCCATCTGGGCATCGTGATCACTTCGGTCGCGCCGGGCGCGGTCAGCGCCGAGCTGGCCGTAAGCCCGCACCTGATGGCCCCCAACGGCTATTTGCATGCGGGCAGCCTCGTCACCTTGGCCGATACCGCCTGCGGCTATGGCTGCATCGCCAGCCTACCCGAGGGCGCACAAAACTTCACGACCGTCGAGCTGAAGTCCAACCATCTGGGCACGGCCCGCGAGGGCATGCTGGACTGTCAAGCCAGCGGTGTGCACCTGGGCCGCACAACCCAGGTCTGGGATGCAGTCGTCAAGCACCGCGACAGCGGCAAGACCCTGGCGATCTTCCGCTGCACGCAGATGATTCTCTACCCCAAGACCTGAGCCACTCAGGCGCACCGCAGCAGGTCGCCGAACACCGTCAGCTCGCCGTCGCGGCGGTCGTCGCCCGGCGCGTCGTAGAGCACCAGCCAGTCAGCACTCTTGCCGTCCAGCAGCTCGGGCGGCAGCGCGCACAGCGCTTCGGCGCGGTTACAGCCCTGGCCATGGGGCAAGGTGAAGACTTCGCTCACCGCGGCCGCCTCGAAGCGCACCGGTGAACTGTTGGCCGCCAGCGCGGCGCGCGCGCCCGGCCACCGGAACAGGCGGATCTCCCCGTCGAGCACCATCGTAGGCCCGGCAAGGATGTAGAGATCATCGCCGCGCAAATGCAGATCGCGCACGCCTAGCCCCTGCAACTGCAGAAAGTGCTTGCGGTACAGACTGCCCGCGCCGTCCAGCGCCACGAGCCGCAGTTGCTCGCCACGCGCCTCGACCTCGATTTCCAGTAGCGCCGACCAACCACGCAGTACCGGGCCGCGCAGGCCTAGCAGCAGGCGCTTGCCGGCAATCGCCAGCCCTTCGATATCGAAGCCGTTGTCCTTGCCCGGGATGGCCATGAAGGGGCCGATATGCGGGTCTTCGGCCAGCAGCCGGCTCAGCTGGTTGCCCTCGGCATCGCCCTTCAGGCGCTGTGCGCGGCGGCCGTCGCGGGCCTGGCGCACCAGGCAAGGCGAGCCATCGGCACCGACTTCGATAGGCACGCAGGCCAGCAGACACCGGTTGCCGTCGAGCGACAGCTTGGCCAGGCGCTTGGCATTCTCGGCATCATCGCGCCCGGTCTTGATGTTCTTACGCTTGAGCCCGTGCGAGCCAACCAGCCAGAGCCAGTCGTCAACCACGGCCAGGCCCTCCAGATCGGCCTCCTCGTCGGCGGCGCCGGGCAGGTCCAGCAAGTCGGCCAACGCAAAGTCACATGCCTCGCCGAAGCGCAACCGCTCGGCCCCGGCCGGATCGAGCCGACGCAGCCGGTCGACACCACAGGCCTCATCGCCGGCCACCCACAGAAAATCACCACTAAAGGCCGCACCCGAAAGATTGGTATGGACCAGGGAGGCCGAGGCGAATTCCAGACGAACGGCGTTGGCACTGCGGGATTGGGGCATGACGAAGCTCCAGAAAACGAGGCCACCATCATGCAACAGGCCCGGACGCGGGCCGCGAGCTTTCAGCGCAGGATCAGCGCGAGGCTGGCCAGCAGCAGTAGCGCGTGTGGAAAGGCCACGGTCGGCTTGCAGGCGCTGCGCGCATAGCCGGCCAGCAGGGCCAGCCCGCCGGGACGGGAGGCGGCCCATTCGCTGTGCAGCTGAAAAGCGGCCAGGTCTTGCCGATCCGACGCGGCGGCCGACAGCAGGCCTTGTTCGATGCGCAGCAAGCGCGCGCCGATTCGCGCCTGGTAAGTCTTCAGCACGGCCTCCTGCACCCACAGCAGCAGCGCCACCAGGCCCAGCCAATGCGGGCCGAGTCGCCAGGCCAGGCCAAGCGCGAACAGCGTGACGCCGGCCAGCTTGATCAGCAGCGCGCCGCGCTCATATTGCTCGTGCTGCTGTTGCAGCAGGGTCCATTCTTGTTGCAGCGGCGACATGCTTATCGCTCCGGCTTGCTCGCTGCCGCCGTTGCGCCAAGCTGGCGATACAGCGCATTGGCCCGCGTCAGGTGCTCGCGCATCGCTTGCTCGGCGGCGGCCGGTTGGCGGGCCGCAATCGCCTCGACGATGCGCCGGTGCTCGCTCAAGGTCAGCTCCTCGGCGCCAGGCGCGCGCACCAGGGGCTGGTAGTACTCGCTGGCCCAGCCGAACAAGGCCTCGACGATCGCTGGGAAGATCGGGTTGCCGCTGATGCGGGCGATCTCGCGATGAAAAGCCATATCGAACTCAAGAAACTTGCCAAGATTGGCCATCGAGGCGCGGTGCTCGTCCAGGCGCTGACGCAGCCGCACAATGTCGTCCTCGGTCGCCCGCTCGGCTGCCAGGCGGGCCATGCCGGTCTCCAGAAAGATGCGCGCCTCCTTCAAATGCTCCAGACTGTCCGGCTGCATATGCAGCAGGTGACGGGCGCCACCTGCGATCTGCTCAATGAGGCTGCCGGCCGTCGGCACGACCACCCGGGCGCGCTCGCCATGGCTGATCTCGACAATGCCCGAGCGCTCCAGCGCCTGGAGGGCCTCACGCACCGCCGGCCGGCCCACACCATAGAACTCCATCAATTCGCGCTCGGCCGGCAGCTGCGAACCCGGCGCGATCTCGCCACTGCGGATGCGGTCCATCAGGCGGTCCAGAACCTCCTGGTAGAGCTTGCGGCGATGGATGGGGGATTCGGCGGCTGTCATGGCGCGGCGGAAGTTAACACATGCGTGCTCTTGCCCTGGCGCACATCGGCGAAGAATTCGGCGCCGCCCATCTGGCCGCCTTTAAGCACGATCTCCAGCCCGTCGCGGGCCGCGTGATCGGACCAAGCGCGACACAACGGCGCGCCAGGGGCAAGACCTGCCGCAACACTCAGCGCCGCAATGTCCAATGCGCTGGTCACTGCACCCGAGCTATCGCCGCCGGCTACCGCGATGCGCGTCAGGCCAGGCGCGCGCTCAAGCAGGAGGCGCATCAGCTCGGCCAAACCGCGGCCGACCTGCTCCGCGGCGGCGGCGTCGAATGCGAGCACGGCCGGATCGTCCGGCCCGGCTGCCGTGTAGACCAGCGGGCTCTGCCCCTCGGCCAGCGCCTTGAGCGCGGCCTGCACCGCACGCTCGATCTCGGCCTCCGGCGACGCCAGCAGGCGCGGCAGATCCAACCGCTCGCAGCCAAAGCCCTGCTGAGCGGCCCGCGCGATCTGGGCAGCGGTAACCGGCGAGCAGCTGCCGCTAACCACGGCGATGCGATCCACCGGTGCAGCCACCTGAAGCCCTGGCTGGGCCGGCAGCAGACCCTCGCGGCGCCAGTGCGCGGCCAGCGCGTACTGAAGGCCCGAGGACGAGGCACTGAAAAGACCCCCGCCGCGTTGCTGCCAGATCAGCCGACCGGCCTCGGCCAGGGTCTCCTCGTCCAGCACATCGATCAGCACGACCGGCACATCCTCGCCCAGCAGGCGCTGCAAATCTGCACCCTGGCGCAGCCGCACCATATCGACCAGCTCAATGCGTCGGGGCGTCTGCGCGCGCAGATGCCGGCGCAGATCGGACTCGGCCATCGGCGTGACCGGATGGCGCGACATGGTCGGGTGGCGATCCAGACGATGGCCAACTCCATTGACGCTGGCAAACAGATGGCCGAAGACCTGATAGCGCGCCAGGCGCGGTGCGCCGACCACCATCGGCGACCAGCGGCCTCGGGACATCAGCGGGACGCCGAGATCGATCGCGCGGCCTATCGAGCCGACGGCGGGCGAGGAGTCGAACGTCGAGCAGATCTTGTACTGCAGCAGCGGCGCACCAAGCGCGGCCAGGCTTGCGAAAGCAGCCGGCAGATGGGCATCCATCCAGGCTGGGCTGCGTCCGCGCGACTGGCCGGCCAGGCCCACGCAGCGCAGGCCCGGGAAGCGCTGCAGCCACTCGGGCGTTGGTGGACGCAGAAACAGCAACGTAGGCACACCGGAGGCCGTGAAGGCCTCCATCACATCCGTGGAGCCGGTGAAGTCGTCGCCGTAGTAGCTCAGCAGCAGCCCCGGGGGCCAGGTCTTGCCTGCATCCATCACGCTCACCAGAAGCCCAGCGCCTCGCGCAGTTCGGCGTGCTTGCGGGCATGGTGCTGCAAGGGCGCGCCTGCCATCGCCGCAGCCCAGGCTTGGCGCAGCGCGGTGACGCCAGCCGCGATGCCGCCTGGGTGGCCGAAGATGCCGCCACCGGCGGCGTGGATCAGATCGGCGCAGCCGAGCGCTGCATAAGTGCCCGGCGCCTGCAGGCCAGTCTGGCCTGAGCTGAAGACCGGCATCGCCGCCATCGGCGCCTGCTCGAACAGCGGTTTGAGCACCGCACGCGCCGCCGCGATCACACTGTCGTCGGGCTCGCTGAACTTGTTGGCAAGGCCGTTAACATGCAGATGGTCGGCGCCGGCCAGGCGCTGGATCTGCTGCCAAGGCGCATAGTCCCAGCCCAGCGTCGGGCAGCGGCTCAGCCAGCCCCAGCCGGCGCGGTGGCCGTGGATCGGCAACTGGGCATGGCGGCGCAACTCGGTCAGGCCGACCAGGCCCACCGCATTGAGACTGACCATCACGCAAGTGCCGCCGAGCGCCTGTACGAGATCGTGGCGGCGCCGCATCTGGTCCAGATCGCCGGTCAGATTGAAAGCCACCATGGGCTTGCGGCCGAGCCGGTCGGCGGCCGCATTGACGACTGCCATCACCGCGCGCACCCGCTCGTCGAAGGGGCAATGCGGGCCATCGGCCTGCAACTCGTCGTCCTTGATGAAGTCGATGCCGCCGGCCAGCAGCTGGCGCACCTGCTCGGCCGTCTCGTCGGGGTTCAGGCCCACGCTGGGCTTGATGATGGTACCGATCAGAGGTCCGGCGGGCACACCGGCCAGCGCCCGCGTGCCTGAGATGCCGAATGCCGGGCCGGCATAGGCGGCCGCGAAGGCCGCTGGCAATCGCAGATCGGTGATGCGCAGACCCGAGACCTGGCGCAACTCGAACAGATTGCCCGCAATCGTCGCGATCAGATTCGGCAGCGAGGGGCCAAGGTTCTCCAGCGGCCAGGACAGTTCCAGCTTGCAGCGGGTGTAGCACTTGCTCGGCATGCCGCCGGGCAGGCTGGGCTGATCGCTGCTGTCTATAACCTCCAGCGTCTCGACCCGCGCTCCAGCACGAGCCTTCAGCTCTGGTGTCTCGGCCGCCAGCGTGAGGAAAGTGCCGCTGGACTGCTCGCCGGCGATGACCTCAGCCGCGCGGCGCGGATCATCGCCCGTCTCGAGCCAGTAGCTGGCGTGGATGCGTTCGCCGCTCATGGCTTCAGATGCAGCGACCGCCGTCGACTTCGAGGGCGACGCCTGTGATGAACTCGGCATCATCGCTGGCCAGGAAGGCCGTCGCCTTGGCGATATCCAGCGGGGTCGACAGTCGGCCCATCGGGATCGTCGCGACGATCTTGGCGCGGGTGGCCTCGCTGTCGTCGCCGGGCAGAAAGTCCTGGATCAGCCCGGTGGCCCCCATCACCGGGTTGATCGCGCAAACCCGGATGCCCTCGGGCGCCAGCTCGATGGCCATACCCTTGGTCAGGGTGATGGCCGCGCCCTTGGTGCCGCTGTACCAGGACAGGCCCGGCCGCGGGCGCAGGCCCGCGGTCGACGCGATATTGATGATGACGCCGCTGCGCTGCTTTTTGAACAGCGGCACCGTGTGGATAGCGCCGAGGTAGATGCTCTTGACATTTGTCGCGTACACACGATCAAAGGTCGCCTCGTCGACTTCGAGCATCGGCTGGTTCTTGTGCGTCGTGCCGGCGTTGTTGATCAGGATGTCGACGCGGCCGTACTGCTCAACCGTGGCGGCCACCATCGCGGCGACCGATTCATTCTTCGTCACATCGGCGTGCACCGGAAAAGCCTGGCCGCCGGCTGCCTCGATATCGCCGGCCACCTTTTCTGCCGCGTCAAAGCGCCAGTCAGCCACGACCACCTTGGCGCCCAGCTCGGCGAATAGCTTGGCAATGCCCTCACCGAAGCCGCTGCCGGCCCCGGTCACGATGGCCACGCGATCCTGTAGTTTCTTGGTCTCGCTCATCTCGTCGTCTCCTCAGCCGTGTTGGATGGCAATGGTCTTGATGGTGGTGAAGCTGCGCAGGCCCTCGAAGGCCTTCTCTCGGCCATAGCCCGAGTGCTTCATGCCGCCAAAGGGCAGCTCGATGCCACCGCCGGCGCCGTAGTTGTTGATGAAGACCTGGCCAGCCTCGATGCGATGCGCGGCGCGCAGTTGGCGGGCGCCGTCGCGGGTCCAGACAGCGGCGGTCAGGCCGAAGGGCGTGCCGTTGGCCAAGTCAATCGCCTCGTCCTCGCTGTCGAAGGCAAACGCCGCCAGCACCGGACCGAAAACCTCCATCTGCGCGACCTGGTGGTCGCTGGGCACGGCATCCAGCAGCATAGGCGGGAAGTAGAAACCGCTGGCCGGCGCATCGGCGGCCAGCTTGGCGCGGGCCACGAGCTTGATGCCATCGGCCAGCGCCGCATCGATCATCGTGGACACGCGGTCCAGCTGTCGGCGGTTGATCAGCGGGCCGCAGTCGGGGCCGGTCTTACCGGCGCCGGTCGTCAGGACGTCGAAGCGAGCCTTCAGCCGCGCGATCACCGTGTTGTAGATGCTGCGCTCGATCAGTACGCGACTGCCGGCCGCGCAGGTCTGACCGGCGTTCTGCACGATGGCATTGACAAGCACCGGCAAGGCCTGGTCCAGGTCGGCATCGGCGAACAGGATCTGTGGCGACTTGCCACCCAGCTCCAGCGTGACTGGCACATGATTGACAGCGGCAGCCTGGGCCACGGCGGTGCCGGTCTGTGGCGAGCCGGTGAAGGAGATGTGGTTGATACCGGGGTGGGCGGCCAGCGCGGCGCCGGCTTCGCTGCCCAGACCGCAGACGATATTCAAGGCGCCGGCCGGCAGGCCGGCCTCCAGCGCCAGCGCGGAAATGCGCAGCGGGCTTAGGCAGGCGTCTTCGGCCGGCTTGACGACGCAGGCATTGCCGGCCGCCAGCGCGCCGCCGACCGATCGGCCGAAGATTTGCGCCGGGTAATTCCAGGGGATGATGTGGCCGGTCACGCCATGCGGCACGCGCAGTGCGATCACGGTGCTGCCGGCCGCATAGGGAATGCTCTCGCCATGCAATTTATCTGCCGCGCCGCCGTAGTATTCGAAGTAGCGCGCGCAGGCCGTGATGTCGGCCCTGGCCTGCTGGATGGGCTTGCCGGTGTCGGCGCACTCCAGCAGCGACAACTCCTCATGGTGCTGCAAGATCAGCGCGGACAGCTTGCTCAGGATGCGGCCGCGCTCGGTGGCTGTGCAGCGGCCCCAGGCGCCGTGGAAGGCGGCGCGGGCGGCCTGCACCGCAGCATCGATATCGCGCGAATCGCTGCGCGGCAGGCTGGTGAAGACCTGGCCGTCGGACGGGTCCAGCACGTCGAGCGTGCGGCCCGAAACGGCGGCGCCATGCTCGCCGGCGATCAAATTGAGCTGGGGCTTCAGCGCCATCATCAGCGCACCGCTTGAATGGCTGCGATCTTGTCGGCACCGAACTCTTTCGCGAAGGCCGCATAGGCCGGTGCAACCGCCTTGCGGAAGCTCTCGCCATCGACCTTCTCGATCACCTGCATGCCGTCCTTGCGGAGCTGGGCAATGCCCGTAGCCTCGTCCTCGTTGACCTTCTTGCGCTGCGCGACTGCGCCCTTTTGCGCAGCCTCGACAAAGACCTTTTTGTCGGCCTCGGAGAGTTTGTTCCAGACATTGGGCGACACGATGATCACGGCTGGCGAATAGACATGGCCGGTCAGCGACAGGTATTTCTGCACCTGAGCAAACTTAGCTGAAAGGATGACCGGAATCGGGTTCTCCTGCCCGTCGACCGTGCCCTGCTGCAGCGCGGTGAACAGTTCCGGAAAGGCCATCGGCGTGGGTAGCAGACCGAAGGTCTTGTAGCCGTCCATATGGACCTTGTTCTCCATCGTGCGAACCTTCAGGCCAGCCGCGTCGCCTGCAGTCATGATGGGGCGTTTGTTATTGGTCATGTGGCGGAAGCCGTTCTCGGTCCAGGCAAGGCCGATCAGGCCCTTGGCCTGCATCTTCTTCAGGAGGTCCTGCCCAATGGGGCCGTCCATCGTGTGGCGCGCATGCTCGTAGTCGCGAAACAAAAAGGGAATGTCAACGATCTTGGTCTCGGGCACGAAGTTGCCGAGTGCGCCGGTGGAGGCATTGACCAGATCCTGCGTGCCCAGCTGCACCGCCTCGATCTGCTCGCGCTCGCCCCCCAGTGCCGAGTTCGGGAACTGCTGGCATTTGTAGCGGCCCTGCGTGCCCTTCTCGACCTCGTCGCAGAAGGCCACCGAACCGACCCAGTAATGTGAGTCCTTGGCCGGCGTGTAGCCGATCTTGAGCACGGTTTGTGCACCGGCCGTGCCCGTGATCAGGGCAATGGCCGCCAGCAAGGTGGCACGGCTGAGTCGGTGTTGCTTTGTTTGCATGGCTGTCTCCGTTATGTGGGGGCGTGGCGTCGTTAAGTGATGCGCTGGATGCTGTCGGCGATTTCGGGGCGATCGAACACGCCCTTCCAGTCATCGCGCATCAGGCGCGGCTTGCCGAAGGCAATGGCCTTGTTGCAGGCATCGGAGAACTGGCCCGGGATCTCCTTGAAGATCACCGCCGCAAGAATCGTCATATGCCCCAAGAGGAAGTCGCGCGCCGCCTCGGCCGGCACGCCGCGCCTGACCACCTCGTCCATGCCCTCGCGCATCACGTCGAGCAGGGTCGCGCAGACGGTTTCGGACAGGCCCGGCTCCAGCAGCGCCATCTGCTCAACGGTCAACCGGTAGGAACGCAGGATCGGCGCGTAGATGGTCTTGGCAATGTCTTCGCCCAACGCGAAGTCGCCGTCGGTGCCCTGCATCAGCGCGCTGACCACCGACTGCTTGGCATGCAGGCCGCCGAAGAAATCGCGCCGGCCCTCGGGCGTGCTCTCGTCGTTGAAGATCGGCGGGTGGCAAGGGTGGGCGACGAAATAGACCAGGTCAGGCCGCTCGGGCAGATGGCCGGCGAAGGGCGCGGCCGCGTCCAGCGTCATCACCATCGTGCCGGGTCTCAGCAGCGGCGCGATCTCGTGCGAGAGCTTGCCGATCAAGGTATCGGGCACGGCCAAGATCACGACCTCGGCACCGTCCAGCGCAGCCTCGGCCGAGACGCAGTCGATACCCAGCTCATCCTTGAGCCGCTGCCGGCCGCCGGCGCCGGGCTCGACATGGCGCACCTCGTAAGGCGAGCCGATCAGATTGCGGCTCAGACGGTAGCCCATCTTGCCGCCGGCGCCGAACAGCGCGATCGAGGTGCCAGTACTCATCTCATCTCTCCAGGCTTGTACTGGCCTAATGGTATGATGAGTACATCATCACAATACTATGACAAACCCTTGCTAGCTACTGCGGTCCGATGGCCGGTGCGGGCTGCGGAGCGACGACCGCCGTCGGCGCATAGACCAGATCGCGAAGTGCCAGGCTGATCGGCGGCAAGTAGGTGATCAGCATCAGGCAGCCAATCACGACCAGCACAAAAGGCAGCAGGTACTTGACGATGCGATCCAGCGAAATCCTGGCCACCGTGCACGCCGCGAACAGATTGACGCCGAAAGGCGGCGTGATCATGCCAAGCGCCAGATTGACGACCATGATCATCCCGAAGTGCACCGGGTCCACGCCAAAGTGCACGGCCACCGGCACCAGGATGGGCGCCAGCACGATGATCGCGGCCGAGGTTTCGATGAACATGCCGATAACGAACAGCGCTGCGTTGACGCCCAAGAGGAACCACATCGGCGACTGCAGCACCTCGGTCAGCCAGGTGCCCAGCGCCTCGGGGATGCCGGCGCGCGTGACCAGATAGGCGAACAGGCCGGCGTTGGCGATGATGAACATGATCACCGCGCTGGAAATCACCGACTTGCGGAACACCGGAATCAGGTCCTTCAAACTGAGCTCGCGATGAATCAGCAGGCCGACGATCAGCGCATAGAACACCGCCACCACCGAGGCCTCGGTGGGCGTGAAGATGCCACCATAGATTCCGCCCAGGATGATGACCGGCATCAAAAGCGCCCAGCCGGCCTGCAAGGTCGCCGCTGCGACCCCCAATCGGCCATCGCCGTCCTGCAGGCCCCAGCCCTTCCAGCGGCAATACAAATGAACGAACAGCATCAGCACGCCGCCGATCAGGAGGCCCGGGCCGATGCCGGCGATGAAGAGCTCGCCGATCGAGACCTCGGCCGATACACCGAACAGGATCATCGGAATCGATGGCGGGATGATGACGCCCAGCTCGGCCGAAGTGGCCTGCAGCGCTGCCGCGTACTCGCGCGGATAGCCATGCTTGATCAGCGCCGGGATCAGGATGGCGCCGATAGCGAAGGTGGTGGCCACCGAGGAGCCCGACACCGCCGCGAAGATCATGCAGGTCAGCACGCAAGTCATTGGCAGGCCGCCCTGCACGCCGCCCACCAGCGATTTGGCGAACTCGACCAGGCGGCGCGAGATGCCGCCGTTCTCCATCAGATTGCCGGCCAGGATGAAGAAGGGAACGGCTGCCAGCGGGAACTTGTCAATCGCGGTGAACATCTCCTTCGGCGCCAGCACGAGCTTGTCGGGATCGAACAGCGCGATGCCCAGCATCGCCGAGCCGCCGATGGCGACCGCAATGGAGATGCTGAAGGCAAAGGCCAGCAGCATCGTGATCATCAGAGTCAGGGACATGATGCGGGACCTGTTGTCTTATTGAGCCAATTCCAGCTCTTCATTGATCGGATCCAGGTGCTGGGCCAGCACCGCGATGATGGCCAGCGCGGCGCCCACCGGCAACGCCGCATAGGCCCAGGCCATCGATATCTCCATGCTGGCAAAGGTCTGGAAGCGCACGCGCCAGGCCAGGTCGATCCCGAACCACAGCAGCACCCCCAGAAAGGTCAGCGAACTGACGGTGATTACCGTGCGCACGACTTGCCGCCAGGCCCCTTTGCTCAGGCGCAGCATCAGGTCCACCGACACCAGCGCACCGCGCCGGAAAGCCACAACCACGCCCAGCATCACGCACCAGATCAAGAGCCGACGCATGGCCTCCTCGGTCCAGGTCGAGGGCTGGGACAGCACAAAACGCGACACCACCTGCCACATCCCCAGGCAGCTGATCACGGCGAGCAGCACACAGGCCACATGCAGGGACAGATTGCTCAGCCGGCGGTCCACCGCCAACAAGATTTCACGCATCACGACTCCTGGTGCGCGCCCGCCAGGGCGCGCCGGGCTGAGGATTTACTTGACGGCCTGAATGGCGGCGATCTTGTCGGCGCCAAACTCCTTGGCGAAGCCGGCATAGGCCGGGGCCACCGCCTTGCGGAAGCTGTCGCCATCCACCTTTTCGACCACCTGCATGCCATCCTTCTTCAGCTGGGCGATGCCGCTGTTCTCGTCGTCATTGACCTTTTTGCGCTGCGCCGCAGCGCCCTTGGCGGCCGCTTCCACGAAGACCTTCTTGTCAGCGTCGTTGAGCTTGTTCCAGACCATCGGCGACAGCAGCAGCACGGCCGGCGAGTAGACGTGGCCGGTAAGCGATAGATGCTTTTGCACCTGCGAGAACTTGGACGACAGGATCACCGGGATAGGGTTCTCCTGGCCGTCGACCGTGCCCTGCTGCAGCGCGGTGAACAGCTCCGGGAAGGGCATGGGCGTGGGCAGTAGGCCGAAGGTCTTGTAGCCCTCCATATGCACCTTGTTCTCCATCGTGCGCAGCTTCAGGCCGGCGGCGTCGCTGGCCTGCACGATGGCGCGCTTGCTATTGGTCATATGGCGGAAGCCGTTCTCGGTCCATGCCAGGCCGATCAAGCCCTTGCCCTGCAGCTTCTTCAGCACGTCCTGGCCGATGGGACCATCCATCGTGTGGCGCGCATGGTTGTAATCGCGGAACAGGAAGGGGATGTCGAAGATCTTGGCCTCGGGCAGAAAGTTTCCCAGCGGGCCGGTCGAGGTGTTGGTCAGATCCTGGGTGCCAAGCTGCACCGCCTCGATCTGCTCGCGCTCGCCGCCCAGCGCCGAGCTGGGGAACTGCTGGCATTTGTAGCGGCCTTGCGTGCCCCTCTCGATCTCGTCGCAGAAGGCGGTCGAGCCGACGCCGTAATGCGATTCCTTGCTGGTTGCGTAACCGATCTTCAGAACGGTCTGGGCCGAGGCGGCGCCAGTCAAAGCGATGAGGGCCAGGGCGGCCAGTTGGGTTGCGTTCTTTGTCATGGTTTGTCTCCTGTTTTTCTGTAGCAAAGGGTTGAAGAAATGGAAGTCAGCGCCGCAGCGGCACGCCGACACTGGCGGGGTTGTCCTGCAGGTACTGCCTGACGACGCTGAGGAAATCTCTGTCGGGCTTGAGTCCCAGGCGCGTCTGGCGCTGCGACTCAAAGCGGGCCGGCCAGCCGCCCACCATGCGGGCCACTCCGGCATCGGCTTGGAAGCTGACCCGGGCCACGGCCTCTGGCCCGGCCACTTCGGCCAGCGCATTCAGCATCTGCTGCACGGTGACGGTCAGCGCCGGCAGGTTCAGCGCTGTGCGGCCGCCGAAGTCCTCGCGGCTGGCTTCATAGACCCGGATCAGCCCGTCAATGGTGGTGGCTGGCGAAGCCAGCGCAATCGCCGTGTCCGCAGCCACCGGGCAGACCGCGTCCAGGCCCGCCAGCGGCTCGCGGATGATGGCCGATAGAAAGCCCGAAGCCGCGCCATTGGGCCTGCCCGGCCGCACCGACACCGTCATCAACCGCGCCGTGCGGCCATCGATATAGCCCTTACGGCTGTAGTCGGCCACCAGCTGCTCACAGATGAACTTGTGGATGCCGTAAGAGGACTGCGGCGTCGGCAGCGTGTCGTCGCGCACCACGGCCGGCAGCGGCAGTGCCGGGTCAGAACCGAACACTGCAACCGAGCTGGCGAACACCAGGCGCGCCGGCCGTGGGGCGGCTCGCAGTGCGTCGAGCAGGGCCCGGGTCGTGTCGAGATTGGAGCGTAGGCCCAACTCGAAATCGGCCTCGCATTCGGCCGACACGGCTGAGGCCAGATGGAAGACGCCGTCGAAGCCTTCGGCACCCAGCGCCGCGCATTGATCGAGCAATGCACCGGTCCGCGCCTGAACGCGCGCATCGGCCAGCAGATGGACCGGCGGGGGGAACAAATCGGCCAGCACCAGCGTGCTGATGGGCTGGCCGGCCAAGCTGCCGCGCGCCAGCAGCGTGCGCGCCAGCCGCGCACCAAGGAAGCCTGCACCACCGGTGATCAAAAGCTTCATGATTGGGAGTCCTTGTAGGGCGAAAACCAGCCCAAGCCCGCCGTCGTGCCAGCCCGCGGACGGTACTCGGCACCGACATGGCCGGCGTAGCCCAGCTCGTCGAGCAGCGCGAAAAGATAGGAATAGTTCAGCTCGCCGAGATCAGGCTCGTGCCTAGACGGCACTCCGGCGATCTGGAGATGCCCCACCGCGCCGCCAGGCACCAAGTAGCGCCGCAGCTTCGTCGCGAGATCTCCCTCGACGATCTGGCAGTGGTAGAGGTCCATCTGCACCTTCAGATTCGGCGCGCCGATCTCGGCGATCAGCGCATGGGCCTCATCCTGAAGGTTCAGCAAGTAACCGGGGATGTCACGGGTATTGATCGGCTCGATCAGCACATCGAGACCTTGCGCGCTCGCCTGCCCGGCCGCCCAGGCCAGATTGGCCACATAGGTCTCACGAACGGCACCGGCCGAGCGCAGCCCGGCCATCACATGGATGCGCGGGCAGGCCAAGGCCTCGGCATAGGGCAGTGCCTGTTCGACAAAGCCGCGCCGAAATTCCTCCTCGCGGCCGGGTAGCGCCGCGATGCCGCGCTCACCGGCCTCGAAGTCGCCCGGCGGTGCGTTAAACAGCACCTGGCGCAAGCCCGCATCGCGCAGCCGCGCGGCCAGCTCGGCCCGCTCGAAGGCGTAGGGAAACAGATACTCGACCGCCGTAAAGCCATCGCGCGCGGCCGCCGCAAAGCGATCGAGAAAATCATGCTCCGTGTACATCATCGACAGATTGGCGGCGAAACGGGGCATGTACTTTTCCTTCTTGTTTACCAGCGCGCGCCGAAATGCTGGCGCAGCTCGTCGATCTGCTGATCGCTCAGCGGTGCGGGCTTAGGATGGCTCATCAACCACAGCCGGGCGGTCTCTTCCAGCTCTTCGAGCACCGCCATCGCGTTGGCGGGCGAGTCGTGCCAGACATTGGGGCCAAGCCGTTCCATCAGCAGCGCGCGAATTGCTGTGCCGCTGCGCTGGGCCTGCAGGATCGCGGCGGCCGCGGCCGCGGCCGCGGCCGGATCGCCGGGACGGTGGTAGCGGATCAGCGGCACATGGCCGACCTTCATCACGTAATAAGGCGTGATCGGCGGCAGAACATCCTGCACGCTCCAGACGCCGGCCAGGCTCAGGGCCACCAGATGGGTGCTGTGCGTGTGGATCACGCAACGTGCCTGCGGCTCGGCGTCATAGATGCGCCGGTGCAGGGCCAGGGTCTTGCTGGCGCGCGCGCCGGACAGCTGCTGCCCATCCAGCCCCACCAGGGCCAGGTCTTGCGGGTTCAGGAAGCCGAGGCAGGCATCGGTGGGCGTGATCAGAAAGCCCTGCTCATCGGGTAGGCGCACGCTGATATTGCCGGCCGTCGCATGCACATAGCCGCGCTCGAACAGCGAAGCGCCCACCCGACAGATCTCGGTGCGCAAAGTGTCCATCGTCAATCCACCATGCCCAGTGCTTTGGCGAAAAAATCGACGCCGCCGAAGTTGCCGGACTTCAGCGCCAGCAACAGCGCCCGGCCCTCGGCCTGAGTCCAGGGCACGCCCGGATCAATCGTTGCGCCGATGCGCAGCGAGCGTACGCCCAGAGCCTGCACCACCGCGCCGGAGGTCTCGCCGCCGGCCACCACCAGGCGGCGCACGCCGCCACGCTCGACCAGCCCCTGCGCGATCCGGGCCAGGCAGTGTTCGACCAGCTGACCTGCCCGCTCCACACCCAAGGCCTCTTGCACCCCCTTCACATCGGCGGGCGACGCCGTCGCATAGATCAGCACCGGATCGGGCTGCAGCCCCGCCCAGGCCAGCGCCTGCTCGGCCAGTGGCTCGCCGGCGGCCAGCGCCAAGGCGTCGATCTGAAAGCCCGGGCGGCCGTCACCGAGCCAGTGTTGCACCTGGGCATTGGTCGCTGCGGAGCAGGAGCCCGACAACACCGCCGCCGCGCCGCCCACCGCGGGCAACACGGCCGCACCCGCATCGGGCTTGAGCCAGCCGCGAGCGGCATAGACCTCGGGCAGGCCCAGCGCAACGCCGGAGCCGGCGGTGATCAGCGGCAAATCGGCGCAGGCCTGGGCCAGCACGCGCAGACCCTCGTTGCCGATCGCATCGGCGACAGCCAGGCGCACGCCCTCACCGCGCAGCGCTGCGATACGCTCGCGCGTCACGGCAACGCCCTGGGCGATGCTGTCGTAGCGCAGCAGGCCCACGCGGGATCCGGGTGCCTGCGACTGCAACACTCGCACGAGATTCGCATCCCGCATCGGCGTCAGCGGGTGATCGCGCATCGAGGATTCGCTGAGCAGTTGGTCGCCCACGAAGAGATGGCCACGGAACACCGTACGTCCATTCTCCGGGAATGCCGGGCAGGCAATCGCGAAGTCCGTGCCTAGCGCCGCCATCAGCGCCTCGGCCACCGGGCCGATATTGCCGGCGGCGGTGGAGTCGAAGGTGGAGCAATATTTGAAATAGAACTGGCGCGCCCCGGCCGCCTTCAGCCAGCGCAACGCCGCCAGCGACTCGGCCACCGCCTCGGCGGCTGGTGTCGTGCGCGACTTCAGAGCCACGACCACGGCATCGGCTGACGGCACGGCATCGCCCTCCCCCGGCACACCGATCAGCTGCAGCGTGCGCATGCCGGCGCTCACCAGCATGCTGGCCACATCGGTCGCGCCGGTGAAGTCGTCGGCGATCACGCCGAGCACGATGGGCGTACGGCTCATGGGCTCGCCTTCGGCAGCTCGATGTCGGCAAGCTCGGCATAGAACTTGATCACCGCCGCATCGTCCTCGGCGCCATGGCCGGCAGCCGCCGTGGCCAGATAGAGCTGGTGGGCCTGGGCAGCCAGCGGCAACGGGAAGTGCAGCTTGCGGGCCGCATCCAGCACAATGCCCAGATCCTTGATGAAGATATTGACGGCCGACAGCGGTCGGTAGTCACCGTCGAGGATGTGAGGCACGCGGTTCTGGAACATCCAGCTACTGCCGGCCGAGTTGCAGATCACCTCATAGAGCTGGCGCGGATCGGCGCCGGCCCGCATGCCCAACGCCATCGCCTCGCAGGCCGCCGCGATATGCACGCCGGCCAGATGCTGGTTGACCATCTTGACGGTGGAGCCGACGCCGGCCTTGTCGCCGAGCCGGTAGACCTTGCCGGCAATCGCGTCCAGCGTCGCCCCAGCCGCTGCGAAGGCCTCGGGCTTGCCCGAAGCCATCACCGTCATCTGGCCGTCGGCTGCCTTCTTGGCGCCACCAGAGACCGGGCCGTCGATCAGCCACAAGCCGCGTTCGGCCAGCCGCGCCTCCCACAGCGGCGGCAGGGTCGGATCGACCGTGGCAGAGCTCACGACTACCGAGCCCGGTTTCAGCAGCTCCCAAAGCCCCTTGTCCGCCCCCTGGCCGAAGAGCAGCTGCTCGGTCTGCGCCGCGCTGACCACCAGCACCACGACCACATCACAGTGCTCGGCCAGTTCGGCCAACGACTCGGTGGCCGCGCCGCCTTCGGCCGCGAAACGCTCGCGGGCTGCGGCGGTCAGGTCCAGGCCCCAGGTCGGCACGCCACGCCTGAGTGCAGACACGGCCGCGCCGAAGCCCATCGAGCCCAGACCGATCACGCCCAGGGTCTTTGCACCTGCTGTCTGTGCTGCTGTCATGTGCGTGCCTTTGTTGTCTTGCCCGTCTTCAGCACACCGGCAATCTCGAGCCGCCGCGCCGCCTGTTCCATATGGCCGATGGCCACGCGCCGCGCCGTCAGCGCGTCGCGCGCCGCGATCGCCTCGACCAGGGCGCGGTGCTCCTGGCGCACCGCGTCGGCAAAGCCGCGATGGCGCGCCTCGTTGCCACGGGTGACCCGCATCGCCTCGCGCAGATACTGCTCCAGAAAACCCAGCAGGCGGCCAAACTGCGGATTGCCCGAGGCCTCGGCGATCGCTCGATGAAGGGCCAGGTCTTGATCGACGCCGTCGCCACCAGCAGCCACCGCCACTTCGATGGCCTGCAAAGCCTTGCGTATCGCCGCGATCTGAGCCCGTGAGGCCCGCTCGGCCGCCAGCGCCGCGATCTCGCCCTCCAGCGCACGCCGTACCTCGACGATCTGCGCCACCGCCTGCAGCGACTCCAGCACCGTCGGATCAAAGGCCAGCGGTTTGTTGGCGGCCGGCGGCGCGACATAGACGCCCGAGCCCTGGCGCGAGATCAAGAGACCCTGCGATTTCAGCTGATGCACCGCCTCGCGCACCACGGTGCGCGACACGCCATGCAGCTCGCTGAGCTGCTGCTCGGTCGGCAGCCGGGCGCCCGGCGCCAAGGTGCCGGACTCGATCTGGCCGGCCAGCAGAGCGGCCAGCCGGTCCGACAAGCGGCTGGCCTGCAGCAGTGGCGCACTGTGCGCTGCGGCGCTCAGTGACACGATGAGGAGAAACTGAAATTCATCAGGTCATCCTACAACTTTGCCTCAAAGAGTTTAGCCAGGGCATACCCTGGTCGCACAGCGGGCCCGCTGCAGCGCCGCCCCCTTCAGCCCATCTGCATCCTCAGCCGCCGCGCCGCCTCTTCGTCGCGCGCGTCGTCGATCTCGCGCAGCACCGCGCCGAGGTCCACCTCCGCGTGCTGGCGCTCGAAGCGACCGCTCAGCGGGCTCTCGGGCGTCAGCGCGCCACGCTGGAACAGGGCCCAGATCTCGGGGCCGTAGTCGGTACGCAAGAGCGCCGGCGCGAAGCGGCCGAAGAAATCGCGCAGATTGCCGACATCGCGCAACAGCATGCGCATCGCATGATTGTTGCCGGCAGCGTCGACCGCCTGTGGAAGGTCGATGATGACCGGGCCGTCGGCCGCCAAGAGGATGTTGAACTCGGACAGATCGCCGTGCACGACGCCGGCGCAGAGCATGCGCACGACCTCGCTAATGAGGCTGGCGTGATGGGCCAGGGCCTCCTCGGCCGTGAACAGCACATCGTTCAGCCGCGGTGCGGCGTCACCGTCGACATCGGTGACCAGCTCCATCAGTAGCACGCCCTCATGGAAGTTGTAGGGCCGGGGCACACGCACGCCCGCACCGGCCAGGCGGTAGAGCGCATCAACCTCGGCGCTCTGCCATGCCGCCTCGGTGGCCTGGCGCCCAAAGCGCGTGCCCTTGGCCATCGCGCGGGCCTGGCGGCTGTTCTTGACTTTGCGGTTCTCGGTGTAGTCGACGGCCTGGCGGAAGCTGCGTTCGGTGGCCTCCTTGTAGACCTTGGCGCAGCGGATCTCGTCGCCGCAGCGCACGACATAGACGGTCGCTTCCTTGCCGCTCATCAGTTGGCGCTGCACCGCATCGATCAGCCCCTCATCGATCAGGGCCTGCAGTCTCTTGGGTGCTTTCATCAACGCATTGTCGCCGCAAGGCACTCACTCGAAGGGATAGCGCACGCCCAGCTGGCGCCGGATCTCATCCATCCAGCCCAGAGTCGCCAGACTTTCGGCATGCGGCATCAGCGGGCTCTCGACCAAGCCGGCGCGGATGCAGCGCATCGCCTCCTCAATCTCGCCCTCGAACCCGTTGATACGAAACGGCGCAGCCACGGTCTGCGAAAGCTCGCCGTGCAGCTGCAGCCGCGCCTCGGTGGCCTGCCAGAAGTTATGCGGCAGCGTGATGCTGCCGCGCGTGCCCAGGATGTGCAGCGCGTTGTCGGAACTGCCATCGATGCCGCAGATGAATTGCGAGACCAGATCGCCGCGGAAGCCCAGCGTCGCGTTGACGCGCTGATCGACACCGGTCGGCGCCAGCACGCCCTCGGCGCGCAACGTCAGCAGCTCCGGGCAGGTACCCAGCGCCTGCTGCAGCACCCAGCGCGTCACCGTGAGGTTGTAGATGCCGATATCCAGCAGCGCGCCGCCAGCCAGGGCGGGGTCGAACAGGCGGCTGTCGGGATGATAGAGGGCGGGGAAGCAGAAGCTGGACTGGAGACCGCGCAGCTCACCGATCGCTTGTTGCTCGCGCAGCCAGCCCTGCAGGACGTCGGTGTAGACCGGCAGGAAGCGGGTCCAGACCGCCTCCATCAGGAACAGGCAGCGCTCGCGCGCCAGCGCTACCAGCGGCTCAGCCTGGGCAAGACTTGGCACCAGCGGCTTCTCGCAGAGCACCGGCTTGCCGGCCTCCAGGCAGGCACGCACGATCTCACCGTGCTCGGAGTGCGGTGTGGCTACATAGACGCCGTCCACCGCCGGATCAGCCAGCAGCGCGGCCAGATCGGTAGTAGAGCGGGAGGCGGCAAACTCCTTGGCAAAAGCCTGGGCGCGGTCCGCATCGCGGCCCAGTACGCTGTGCAAGCGAGTGCCGCTCAACTGCCGTACGGCGGAGGCAAAACGGCGGGCAATCTTGCCTGGACCGACCAGGGCCCATGCGAATTCGGTCATGTGTTAACGAGGATGGATGCTCAACTCAGCATAGCCGGTGGCGGCGTCGGGCTCGCGGCGTAGCTGCCAGTCGGGCAGCAGGACCAGCAGCACTTCGGCCGTCGTGTGGATGATGCAGCCCGGCGCCACATGGCCGCCCAGTACCCGGCCCTCGCGGTCCGACACGCTGATATGCAAATGCGAACCATTGGCCGCGAGGCTGCCGGCCAGGGTCAGGATCTCGACATCATCCGTCAACTCGATGATCTGCTCGGCGCCCGCTAGGCGCAGCCGCGCGGGCTTGAGACTGCCGATGCCGCTCAGAACAAAGGCGGCATTGCCGCACTGGCCGGCCAGACGCGCCTCCAGCGCGACTCGCAAATCGTCGCCGGGCAGCAGGCGTAGCGGCAGTGTCTTCATGGCCTCCAGCTTAAGGCAAACCGCCCACCCCCTGGCAACTGCGCTTGCCTTGCCGCCGCGTCGGGCGCATAAAGCAGTTTGACGTCGATCAAGGGAGCTCCCAATGAGCCAAAGCCTGTTGCAATGGACCGCCAGTCAGGGGTTCCTGCCCCACGGCGTCTGCTTTCAGTGGAGTCCGGACCTGCTCGGGCTGATGGTGGGCGCGGACGCGGTGACGGCGCTGGCCTATTTCTCGATCCCTCTGGCGCTGATGGTCTTCGTCAAGCGGCGCAGCGATCTGAAGTTCAACTGGATCTTCGTGCTCTTCTCGTCCTTCATCTTCTTGTGCGGCAGCACCCACTTGGTGGACATCCTGACGATCTGGACACCGGCCTACTGGCTGCAGGGCTATGTGAAGGCCGCCACCGCCGCGGTCTCGCTGGTCACCGCGATCGGCCTGTGGTGGCTGATGCCGCGGGCGCTGCGCCTGCCCAGTACTGAGATGCTGGAGAGGATGGTCGATCGGTTGGCGCGCGAGGTAGCCGAGCGGCGCGCCGCCGAGGCCCGGCTGGAGCAGCTCAGCCAAGAGCTGGAGGCGCGCGTGCTGGAGCGCACCCTTCAGCTGGAGCTGGAGACCACCGAGCGACTGCGCCTTCAAGACGCCGACCGCGCCCGCGAGGCCGCCGAGCAGGCCAACCGCGCGAAGAGCGAGTTCCTGTCTCGCATGAGCCATGAGTTGCGCACGCCGCTGAACGCTGTGCTGGGCTTTGCCCAGCTGATGGGCAACCAGGCCGAGGCCTTGTCGGCCAAGCAACTGGAGTGGCTGCAGCACATCGAGACCGCTGGCTGGCATCTGCTGCGCCTGGTCGATGATGTGCTGGACATCGCCCGCATCGAGAGCGGTGTGATGCGCATCGAGCGCGAGCCGGTCAATCTGCAGACCGTGCTGCAGGACTGCCGTGACATGGTGTCGCAGTCGGCCGAGGCGCGCCAGGTCAGCCTGGACCTGGCGACCGAGAACGGCCACCATATCGTCGTCTCGGATGGCAAGCGCCTGCGCCAGGTCTTGTCGAACCTGCTCAGCAATGCGATCAAGTACAACCGCCCTGGCGGCCATGTCCGGGCTCGGCTGTCGCTGCGCCAGGATCAGCTGCATATCGAGGTGGAGGACACTGGTGTCGGACTGACGGCCGCTCAGCAAGCCCAGTTGTTCCAGCCCTTCAACCGTCTGGGCCGTGAACGGGATGGCCATGTCCAGGGCACGGGCCTGGGCCTGGTCATCGTCAAGCAGATGATCGACGCGTTGCGCGGCCATATCCAAGTGCGAAGCCGGCCCGATGTCGGTACGACCTTTGTCGTCGAGTGGCCAGTGGCACGGGCCTGAGTCCCAAGGCGCGCGACAATGCCTCCGGCCCGAGGACAAGGACGAGCGAAGCTGAGCAATGAAACTGGCGATGGATGTTCACCACCACAACGAGGGCGGCGCCACCGCCGCTGCAGTGGCTTTCGACGCCTGGGACGCGTTTGAGCCGCTGCGCACCTTCAGCACCCGCATCGCTCATGTAGAGCCCAAGCCTCGCGGCGGGCAGCTCGATCTGCGAGATCTGCCCTGCATGCTGCAGTTGCTGCGCGAGCACGCACTGGCGCCCGAGCTGATCGTGATCAACGGCGCCGTCCATCTCGACGCGCAGGAATCCCCGGGCCTGGGCCAGCATCTGTTCCATGCGCTGGGTGGCCAGATCGCCATCGTCGGCATCTCCAAGACCGCCGTGCCCGGCCTGCCCGCGCAGTTTGAGCTGATCAGGGAGGAAGAGACCCGCCCGCTGATCATCAGCAGCGCCGGCATCGACCTCGGTGCCGCCAAGGCTCGGGTGCGCGGTATGCATGGCAAGCGCCGCGTACCGACCTTGATGAAGCTGGTGGCTCGGCTGGCGAAGAACTGCACCGACTGACTCGCGGCGCGGGACGGCATCGGTCTGTCAATCCATCGCCCATCCGCTCAATCGCTCATTCCTTGCCTCGATCACTCGGCCGGCGCCTCGTACTTCTCTCCATTAGGCAGTTCGCCGCTTCGGATGAAGCGCACGAAGGCACTGCCGAGCTGCTGTGTCTCTGCCTCGAACAACTCAGCGACCAGCGGATGTGCAAAGCCGCGCTTAACGTAGAGCTGCCAGGCTCGCCCATCGTCCGTCGAGCTGGCGATCACGCCCTGGGTGGCGAAGAAGGCCTCCTCGTAGACATTCAGCCGGAACAGCACATAAGCCCGCAGCGCGTAGTAGTCCTCGTTACGCTCGACCTCGGTCGAATCGAAGAAAGGCTGGCTCCGGAACGCCTGATCAAAAAAGGCCTTGGCGACCTTGGGATACTGGACACCGAGCTTGTTGAGCTCCAGCAGCCTGTCATGCAGCTTGCCGACCAAGGTGCGTACGTAGTACCAGCGTGCCACCAGCAAGGCCAAAAAGGCCACGCTCGCTCCCAGGGCCGTGGCGATAGGCCCGGCCAGCGAAGCCGCTTGCGCGCAAGCGTCTAGGGTGGCGGCTACATTGGCTGAGGTGCTTGCCATCATTGCTCCGATCGGTGGGGCCAGCAGCCAGACCGCCGCCGCAAAGCCGCAGTGTAGGCAAGCGAGCCCGGGACTCTGCATGTCGCCGCGGGCGAACCGGCAGTGGCTCAGAGCGCGATCTCGACGCTGTCGATCTTCCAGCCGCCGCCTTCCTTGACCATCTTGACCTTCTGCCGCTGCTGCGCTGATGCAGCCCGGGCCTTGGCGCAGCTCTCGGTCACCGAATACTCCAGATAGGCCGCTTCCTCGCGCGCCACCAGCCGCTGTGCCGCCAGGCTCAAGACCTGGCATTTGGCCAGCTCCCTGGAGAACTGCAGATAGATCGCGATTACCTCGTCGCGCGACTTGTTCATCTGCCTCATCTGCTGCGGTATTTTCGCCTCCACCTCGGTCCGCTTGCGCGTCGAGTAGTAGGCCGCATCGTCAGCAAAACTAATGCCGCGCGCCACCCGGGCGTTGTACTCCGCATAGACATCAGCCGGTGACTTTTCGGCGGCACCTGCGCTCAGCGGCGCAAGCGCCAGCGCCAGCGCCAGCGCCAGCCCTAACGATCCAGGCCCATTCCCCTTCGCCATCTCGGTTCTCCCTTCCCGCGCCCGTGACATGAGCGCCGCAACGGTACCAAAAATTGGGCCGAGCGGGCCGAGCGGGCAGAGCGGGCTGTCACGGCGCACCTTCAGTGCTTTGGCGCTTCGGGAACGCGGGGCCGGGACAGCAGCCAACTGGAGTCAGCGAGACTGGGGCCAGCCCAACTCAGCAACCAAGGCCGACCGGCCGGACTAAGCGTTTGGTCATTTCTCCCTTTGCCGTCAGTCTGCAACCCTCAGGCGCAAGAACGTCGAGCACTAGATACCCAAGCTCGGCAAGTTCTTCTTTGGTTTCCTGCGACTCCGGGCCACCGACATCGCGTAGCTTGCACGGGATGTTGTGAAGCGCGGCAAGCTGCTTCGGGGTCAGATCTCGACCATAGGATCCGTTCGTCATCGCAACCTCCACAGCAGGTTGTGGCTGGGCCAGCGCACTTTCAAAACACATTCGACCCAAATGGGTTGCATTCTGTGAAACCCGGCGGAGAACTCGAGGAGCACAGCTACGGCCGAAGGCCGCGTGGCCGCACAAGCGAAGGTTGGTCAAAGCGTATGACCCCAGGTCAAGTCCCCGCCACCGGCCTACCCGCCCCCACCCACCCATCCAGCCCTCCCACGAGCGCCCTTGCCCGCGTGACGCCCGCCTCGGCCAGTACCGTCACCGCCAGCGCCGCCGTGACCTCGTTGGGGCAGTTGCAGTAGAGGATGAGGTCGCGGTCACGCGGCAGGCTGGCAGCGTGGCTTTTGATCTGGTCAATCTCCAGCAACAGGGCGCCTGGGATGTGGCGCGGGTCCACCGCACGGCCGCCGGCTGCGCGCACGTCGATGAACACCGGGGCCTCGCCCCGATCTTGCAGTGCGGCGGCCTCGGCAATGCTGATGCGACGGCCGCCACGGGTGCGGCGCGCGAAGCGGCGGCGCTGCCACCAGCGCCGCAGGATCAGACCGGTAACGATCAGGGCCAGGGCGGCCAGCGCGACATAGCCTGCGCCCGCCAGCATGTCCAGCACCTGCTGGATCTGGTCGGACAGCATCAGGCCCAACAGCACAAAGGCGCCGCTCCACAAAAGACCGGCGACGAAGTCAAACGCGATGAAGCGCCGCCAGCTCATGCCCAATGCGCCGGCCATCGGTGCGGCGACCACCGAGACACCGGGCAAGAACTTGGCGGCCAGCAAGGCACGGCCGCCCCAGCGCAGGATCAGACCCTCGCTTTGCCGCACGCAGGCGTCGGGCGACAACGAAATCCGGCACAGCAGCTTCATCACCCGATGGCCCTGGCGTTGGCCGGCCACGAACCAGACCGCATCGCCGGCAATATTGGCCAGCACCGCCACGATGAGGACCGCCCAGCCCGACAGCACCCCCTCGGCCGCCAAGCCGCCCGCCACCACCAGCAGCGGCGCGGCCGGCAAGGGTGCACCGGCTCGTGCCGCCAGGGTCACGAGAAAGACCAGCAGCACGCCGTGGGCAACGAGCAGTTCGATCAGTGGGCGCATACAGCGGACGAGTCCAAAAACAAAACAAGGCAAAAAGGGCCGGGTGACGCATTCTCACCCAGCCCTTTTTTTCAAGAAATGTGACGCGATGATCTCAACCCCAGCCGCCCCCCAGCGCCTTGATCAGACCAATGGTGGACTGGTACTGCGCCGCCCTCACCTGCAGCGCCTGGCGGCGGTTGGCCAGCTCGCTGCGACGGGCGTCCAGCAGCTCCAGCTGGCTGACCAGACCGTTGCGGTAGCGCGAGTCGGAGAGCTGCAGCGCGCGCGTGGCCGAGGCCACGGCCTGGGCCTGCACCTCGGCCTGCGCCTGCAGCAGCGTCAAGGCCGAGAGCTGGTCTTCGACATCGCGCAAGGCCTGCAGCACCTGCTCGCGATAGCCGGCCGCCGCCAGGTCCAGTTGGGCCGCCGCACTCTGCACGCCGGCATCGCGGCGGCCGCCGTCCAGGATGGGTAGGTTCAGCAGTGCATTCAAGCCCCATAGGCCGGCCGAGCTCTTGAACAGATCGGACAGCTCGGGCGAGGCGCTGCCGGCCGAGGCCGTCAGCGCCAGGCTGGGAAACCAGGCTGTCTGGGCGACACCCAGCCGGGCCTGCGCGGCGCGCATCGCGTTCTGCGCGGCCGCTACATCGGGGCGACGCTCCAGAACCGCACTGGGCAGGCCGGCCGGTACGTTAGGAAGGGTCTCGACCCAGGTGCCCTCGGCCACGCTCAGGCTGCTCGGCAGCTCACCGGCCAGTACGGCCAGCGCATGCTCCAGCTCGGCGCGGCGACGGTCCAGCGCCAGAGCCTGCGACTGCGTGGCCGCGACCTCGGTGCGCACGCGCGCGACATCGAGCTCTGCAATGTCGCCCGCGGCATGGCGCCGCTCGGTGAGCCGCAAGGTGTCCTGGTAAGCAACTACTGTCTCTCGCATCAGCGCGCGCTCGGCGTCCAGAGCGCGCAGCGCGAAATAGGCCTGCGCCACATCGGCTTGCACCAGCAAGCGAGCGCTTTGCAGCAGCTGCTCGCTGGCCCGGGCATCGAGCGCGGCCGCGCTACTTGCCTTGCTCAGCCGGCCCATCACGTCGATCTCATACGAGAGATTGACGCCGGCCGTGTAGACCGTGCCGGCATTGCCGGCGGCGCGCGCGACATCGCCGCCCTGGCGGCTGGCACCGGCACTGGCGCCGAGCTGCAGCGCGCGGTTCGCATCGGTGCTACGCAGCAGCGCCCGAGCCTGGGCCAGGCGAGCGGCCGCCTGCTGCAGGCTGGTGTTGTGGGCCAGGGCGCGCTCGGTGAGCGCATCGAGCTGGGGGTCGGCGAACGTCTTCCACCAGTCCGCCTGCGCCAGTGTGGCGCTGGCCGGGAGGGCCTTGTGCTTGAATGATGCCGGCGTGGCCGGCAGCGCGTGCGGTTCGCTGACCGGCACGCTGGCGCAACCGGCCAGCACCAGCACGGCCAGCAGCGGCGTCAGCAGTAGTTTCTTGTTGATCATGATGTGGTTCTCCTTCATCACTCGTGCTCGTGGCGCGGGGCCGCGGGCACAGGCTTGGTCGAGGTGCCAGCCGCGTGCGCCTGATGCGTGAGCTTGTCGTGCATCTCTTCGGAGCCGGCGAACGCCTCCAGATGCGCATCGGCGTCGCCATGCAGCTTCAGCGGCTTGTTGCCAGTCAGGCGGCGCAGCAGCACATAGAACACCGGTGTCAGAAACAGCCCGAAGGCCGTCACGCCTATCATCCCGGCGAATACCGCGACCCCCATTGCCGAGCGCATCTCGGCGCCGGCGCCAGTAGCCAGCACCAGGGGCAGCACGCCCATCACAAAGGCCAGCGAGGTCATCAAGATAGGACGCAGGCGCAGGCGGGCGGCTTCGATCGCTGCCTCCAAGGGCTTGCGTCCAGCGAACTCCAGCTCGCGGGCGAACTCGACAATCAGGATCGCGTTCTTCGCGCTCAGCCCCACCAGCACCATCAAGCCGATCTGGGTGAACACATTGTTGTCCCCGCCCGAGAGCCAGACGCCGGTCATCGCGGACAGCAGGCCCATAGGCACGATCAACAGAATGGCCAGTGGCAGGGTCAGGCTCTCGTACTGCGCGGCCAGCACCAGGAAGACCAACAGGATGGCCAACGGGAAGATCCACAGCGCCGAGTTGCCGGCGATGATCTCCTGGTAAGTCAGCTCGGTCCATTCGTAGCTGATACCGGGCGGCAGCGTCTCAGCGGCAATGCGCTTGATCGCATCCTGGGCCTGGCCCGAGCTGAAGCCCGGGGCCGGTCCGCCGTTGATGTCGGCGGACAAGAAGCCGTTGTAGCGCATCGCCCGCTCGGGGCCGAAGGAATGCTGCACCGTCATCAGCGCCGACAGCGGCACCATCTCGCCTGTGCTCGAGCGCACCTTCAACTGGCCCACATCCTCGGGCCGCGCGCGGTAGGCGGCGTCAGCCTGAACGCGCACCGAATAGGTCCGGCCGAACTTGTTGAAGTCGTTAACGTACAGGCTGCCCAGGTAGATCTGCATCGTGTCGAACACATCGGTCACCGCAACGCCCAGCTGACGAGCCTTGGTGCGGTCGATGTCGGCGTAGAGCTGGGGCACATTGACTTGGTAGCTCGAGAACATGCCGGCCAGCTCGGGCGTCTGGTAGGCCTTGGCCATGAAGGCCTTGACCGCCTGGTCCAGCGCCTCGTAGCCGAGTCCGCCGCGGTCTTCCAGCTGCAGCTTGAAACCGCCGGTCGTGCCCAGGCCCTGCACCGGCGGGGGCGGGAACATCACGACGAAGGCGTCCTGGATCTGGCCGAACTGCGCATTCATCGCGCCGGCGATTGCGCCTGCCGACAACTCCTTGCTGGTGCGCTCCTCGAAGGGCTTCAGTGACACGAAGACGATGCCGGAGTTCGAGCTGTTGGTGAAGCCGTTGATTGACAGACCAGGGAAGGCGATCGCATGCTCGACGCCCGGGGTCTTCAAGGTGATGTCGCTCATACGGCGGATCACGTCCTCGGTGCGGTCCAGCGTCGCGCCATCGGGCAGTTGGGCAAAGCCGATCAGGTATTGCTTGTCTTGGGCGGGCACAAAGCCGCCGGGCACGACCTTAAAGAGACCTACGGTCAGCAGCACCAGACCACCATACAAGGCCAGCATCACAGCCTTGCGGGCAATGGCGCGCTGCACGCCGCCGCCATAGGCCTCAGAGCCGCGCTTGAAGACACGGTTGAAGGCGCGGAAGAAGCGGCCGAAGACCTTGTCCATGCCGCGGGTCAGCGCGTCCTTAGGCGCGTCATGGCCGCGCAGCAGCATTGCCGCCAGCGCCGGCGACAGGGTCAGCGAGTTGATCGCCGAGATCACCGTGGAGATCGCAATGGTCAGCGCGAACTGGCGGTAGAACTGGCCGGTCAGGCCGCTGATGAACGCCAGCGGCACGAACACCGCGACCAGCACCAAGGCGATGGCAATGATGGGGCCCGACACCTCGCGCATCGCGCGGTAAGTTGCGTCGCGCGGGCTCAGGCCGGCCTCGATATTGCGCTCGACGTTTTCGACCACGACGATGGCATCGTCCACCACGATGCCGATGGCCAGCACTAGGCCGAACAGGCTCAGCGCGTTGATCGAGAAGCCGAACAGGTGCATCACCGCAAAGGTGCCAACCACCGACACCGGCACAGCCAGCAGCGGAATAATGGAGGCGCGCCAGGTCTGCAGGAACAGGATCACGACCAGCACCACCAGGGCCACCGCCTCAAGCAGCGTGTGCACCACCGATTCGATCGAGGCGCGTACGAACTGCGTAGGGTCGTAGACAATGCTGTACTCCACGCCCTCGGGCATGCTCTTCTGCAGCTCGGCCATCGTCGCGCGAACCTGATCGGAGATCTGGATCGCGTTGGAGCCGGGGGCCGCGAATATGGGTACGGCCACCGCGTCCTTGTTGTCCAGCAGCGAGCGCAAGGCATAACCAGAGGCACCGAGCTCGATGCGACCGAGTTCGCGCAAGCGCGTGACGGCACCGCTGGGCTCGGTCTTCACGATGATGTCGCCGAACTCTTCCTCGTTCTGCAGCCGGCCTTGCGCATTGATCGATAGCTGCATATCCACGCCCGGCAGGCCTGGCGAAGCGCCGATCACACCGGCAGCGGCCTGGATGTTCTGGCCACGGATCGCTGCGACCACGTCTCCGGCCGACAGGCTATGTTGTGCGACCTTTTGCGGATCAAGCCAGACGCGCATCGAATAGTCACCCGAGCCGAACAGCTGCACATCGCCGACGCCTTGCAGACGAGCCAAGCGGTCTTTGACGTTCAGCAGCGCATAGTTGCGCAGGTAGGTCATGTCGTAGCGGCCGCTCGGAGACAGCAAATGCACGACCATGGTCAGGTCGGGCGAGCTCTTGATCGTCGTGACACCGAGGCGCCTGACCTCCTCGGGCAGGCGCGGCTCGGCCTGAGAGACGCGGTTCTGCACGAGCTGCTGGGCCTTGTCAGGGTCGGTGCCCAGCTTGAAGGTGACAGTCAGGGTCATCAGGCCGTCTGTCGTTGCCTGGCTGCCCATATAGAGCATGTCCTCGACGCCGTTGAGGGCTTCCTCCAGCGGCGTGGCCACGGTTTCGGCGATCACCTTGGGGTTGGCGCCGGGATAGTTGGCGCGCACCACCACGGAGGGCGGCACGACCTCGGGATACTCGGAGATCGGCAGCGCTCGCACGGCGATCAGGCCGGCCAGCACCATCAGCACCGAGATCACGCCGGCGAAGATCGGCCGGTCGATGAAGAATTTGGATAAGTTCATGGTCTTGGTTCCTGCCGGATCAGCTCTTGTCCGCTGTCTTGGCCTTCGCTTGCACTTCTGGCTTCGCATCCATCGCGACCGAGCTCGGCGCCAGCAGGGCGCCCGGGCGCACCCGCTGCAGGCCGTTGACGACGATGCGCTCATTGGCCTTCAGACCGCTGCTGACGATGCGCAGCCCGCCGGCGGGCGCGCCCAGGGTCACCTCGCGGTACTCGGCCTTGTTGTCGGCACCCACCACCATCACGAAGCGCTTGCTCTGGTCGGTGCCGACTGCGCGCTCGTTGATTAGCAGCGCCTGCTGCTTGCCGGACTGGCCCAGCCGCACGCGGGCGAACTGGCCGGGCATCAAGCTGCCGTCTTTGTTGTCGAAGACCGCGCGCACCCGGACCGTGCCGCTCTTGGCATTGATCTGGTTGTCGATCAGCTGCAAGCGGCCTTCCAGCGGCGTGCCTTCCTGGCCCATCGTGCCCATCTGCACCGGGATGCGCTCAAGCTTGTTTCGCTCGGTGATGGCCTTGGCGATCACGCGCTCGTCGGCGTCGAAGCTGGCATAGATCGGGCTGACCGACATCAGGGTGGTCAGCAGCGGCGCGCCGGGACCGGCGGCCACCTGATTGCCGACGGTGATCTCGAGCCGGCCGACCCGGCCCGACACCGGCGCGCGCACCTGGGTGTAGGACAGGCTCAGTCTGGCGGCCTGCAGGCCGGCTTGGGCGGCGCGCAGATTGGCCTCGGCCTCGCGCAGCACCGAGCTGCGCTCATCGAACTCGCGCTGCGCGATCGCCTGCTCGGCCAGCAGGCGCTTGGCACGGGCGAGCTCGGTCTGCGCGTTCAGCGCCCGGGCCTGGGCAGCGGCCACCTGGGCTTCGGCGCGCTCGGCCTCAGCGGCATACGGCGCCGGATCGATGGTGATCAGCAGATCGCCCTTGCCGACCAGCGCCCCCTCGCGGAAATGCACGGCCTGCACGGTACCCGGCACGCGCGGGCGCAGCTCGACGCGCTCGACGGCTTCGAGCCGGCCCGAGAATTCGTCCCAGGTGGCTACTTCGCTGGACTGAACGGCAGCCACCGAAACCGGGGTAGCCGGCGGCGCGGCCGGCGGACTTTCGGCCTCGGCGGCTTGGTTGAGGCCGAAGAAAGCCGCGCTGACCGCGGCGATCGCGGTCAGCGCGGTGAAGGTAGAGCCGGCCAGCCACAGGCGGCGGCCACGAGACGGGGTGTGGTTCTGAGACATGAGATGAACTCCTGGCGGATGTTTTTTGAGAAGCAATGCAGCGGCCTCACCCAGACCTCGGCGGGTCTGCGCGAAAACGACGAAACGGGAGCAAAGAGTGGGGCTGGGCGCCTAGGCAAAGACCTGGGGGCTCAGCCGGCTGCGGCCCTGGACCTCGTCAACAGCGGCGACAGGCGGGGCGGTGAAAGCGTGTCATGATGTGCGCTAAATCCATATTCATAATGACCATTACGATTTATGGACTGCAATGTAGTCGCCTTGTTTTATGGCGTCAAGAGATTTATTATCGATCACTATGGAAATCAACGACGCCAAGGTTTGCAAGCCACGCGGCCGCCCCCTGTCTTTTGATCGGGACAAGGCGCTGGAGCAAGCCATGCATGTGTTCTGGCAGCGTGGCTATGAAGCAGCCTCGATTGCCGAGCTGACCGCCGCGATGGGCATCACCGCGCCCAGCCTCTACACCGCGTTCGGCGACAAGGAGCGCCTGTTCCTGGAGGCCATCGAGCGCTATGCGCTGGGTCCGGCTGGCGGCTATCCGCGCGCGCTGGAAGAAGAGCCGACCGCCCATGGCGCGATCAAGCGACTGCTAGAGGAAGCCGCCGAGGAACTGACCCGGCCATGCCACCCGCGGGGCTGCATGGTCGTGATGGCCGCGACCAATTGCTCGGAGGCCTCGTCCCACATCCAGGCAGCACTGGCCAAGCGCCGCGCTGCTGCCGACAGCGGCCTGCGCTGCCGCATCGAGCAGGGCATACGCGACGGTGAGCTGCCCGCCAAAACCGACGCCGCAGCGCTGGCCAGCTTCTACAGCACGGTCTACCAAGGCATGTCTATCCAGGCCAAGGACGGCGCCAGCCACGAAAGCCTACTGGCCACCGCCGCCGCTGCGATGCGTGCCTGGCCCAGCGCCGGGCCGACAACAAAAGAAACAGCCTAAGCCCGTTGCGGAAACGCCGCTGAAGCCGGCGGCTCGCAGACTGCCTTTCAACGCGCCGATACCGGCGCGGCGAAGGACAGAACATGCAACACCCCGCACGACACCGCTGGCTTGCCACCATCCCGGCCGTTGCCGCCCTGGCAGCTGCGGCCTTCTTCTCAGCCTGGGCTGGCGTGCCAGCGCAGAGTGAGCCGCAGCTGATCTCGCAGATCGACGAATTCCCGCTGCGCCTGGATCGGCCCGGCCGCTACCGCCTGAGCGCCACCATCGACGTGCCGGCCGGCCAAAGCGGCATCGTGATCAGCGCGCCAGGAGTAGAGCTCGACCTGGGCGGCTTCAGCCTGCGCGGCCCGGTGCTGTGCAGCGTCGAGGTCGACGGCACCGAATGCGACGCCGCGGCGCGCGCCGACCTGGCCGGCCTGCAGATCAGCGCGGCCGATGTACGCGTGCACAACGGCCATGTGCGCGGTTTTGCCGGAACCGGACTGCGCCTGGATGCGCGCGCCACCGTAGACGACGTACTGCTGAGCGACAACGCCGGCCCCGGCGTGCACGCCAACACCTCGGCCTCGCAGCCGGTCCGGCTGCGCCGCGTCCAGGCCCTGCGCAATGGCGGCGACGGATTCTGGGTGCACAACGGGCAGCTGGAACAATCCAGCGCGCGTGCCAACAAGGGCAAGGACTACGCGCTGGGCGCGCTGGCGCGGCAGCTGTGAACCGCCCAGGCGTCCGCCAACATGCCCGGCAGCAGTCCCTGCCGGCCGATCTTCGCAGCATCGGCGCGGTCGCCTGCGCCCTACTGCTGCTGGCCGGCGCCGCCCTGCCCGGCTGGCGCTGGCTGCAAGGCCTCACGCCGACACCCTGGCAGCTGGCGATCTGCGCGCTGCCGCCGACCCTGGGTCTGGCAGCGATGGCCGCGGCGACACCCCCGCGCCAGACTCTTGTGCATCTGTTCGCCTGCCTGCTGATGCTGCCTCTGCTGCTACTGATGTGGGGCAGCAGCCTGCCGGGCGTCGTCGCAGAAGCGCCGTCGCCCGGTCACCGGCTGGCCGAGACGCGGCTGTTTGACGGCGCCCAGACCGAGCAGGAGATCGCGACCGGCGGGCCGAACCCCGTCGGCCTGACGCGCATGCGCGGTGCCCACTTTGCCGACGGCAGCGAGCTGCGCCTGTTGCGCTTCGAGACCGCTGAGGCGGCTGAGCGCTATCTCGACTTCATTGCCGCAGCGCTGCAGGGTCGTCGCGGGCTGCTGGGCGAGCGGCCGGTACTGCGCCTGCACCAGCAGCTATGGGTGGAGCGCCATGGCGCCGATCTGTTGGAGCTGCGCGCCGCCTCTGCCGAGCAGGCTCTGGCCCGCTTGCACGCCCAAGGCCTGCCGGCGCCCTCGGCGTCAGAGGCCGCCACCACCCGCGAGCGGAGCTACTGGCCTTTCGCGCTGGTCTATACCGGCGCTCAGCTGCTAAGCCTGCTGGTCTTCGTACGGTGGGTCGGCCGACGCCCCTAGCTTCTGAGCAGGGCGGCGTCGGCCGCCTCGCGCAGATGACGGTAGACGGTGGTGCGCGAGATGCCCAACTGACGCGAGGTGCGGCTGACGCTGCGGCCGCAACGTTCGTACTCGCGCAACACCAGCTCGGTGCCGTGGCGCTGCAACGCCGAACCGGCCAGGCCGGTGACCGCCGGCAGCTGGGCGGCCACATCGACCGGCGTCAAAACCTGCCCCTGAAGATGCAGCAGCGCCCGCGTCAGCACCGCGCGCAGCTCGCGAAAATTGCCCGGCCAGCCATAGCGCTGCAGGCGCACGATGGCGGCCTCGCTGATCTGCGCCCGTGCGTCCAGCCCGGCCAGCACGCTACGCACAGCCAGCGCGAAGTCGCTGCGGCAGCGCAGCGGAGGCAACGCGATCTTGATGGTGTTGAGCCGGTAGAGCAGGTCGTCGCGAAATCGCCGGGCGGCCACCTCGACCTCCAGGTCCACATGGCTGGCCGCCAGCACTTGCACATCGACTTTGCGGGCCGTCGTGCTACCGACAGGGCGCAGCAGCTGGTCGTCCAGAAAGCGCAGCAGCACCGCCTGCAGCGGCAGCGGCAGCTCGCCCACTTCGTCGAGGAGCAGGCTGCCGCCGTCGGCGCTGGCGATCAGGCCGGCGTTGCCCTCGCGGCGGGAGCCGGTGAAGGCCCCGCCGACGTAGCCGAACAGCTCGGCCTCGAACAGTTCGGCCGGTAGCGCGCCGCAATTAACCGCGACAAACTCGCCGCGCCGCCCGCTCAGCTCATGTGCGCGCCGTGCCAAGAGCTCCTTGCCCGTGCCGGTCTCGCCCTGGATCAGGATGGGCGCGCGCATGGCCACGGCCGCACGTAGCACGCGGCAGGCCTCGGCCACCGCCGCGTCCTCGGCCAGCATGCCGGGCAGCGGTGGCAGCGCCGGTGGTGAAAAGGACGCCGGTGCGCCCACGTGCGCGGCCGCTGCCGGCTTGGGCCGGGGCGCCGGCGGGCGGGCGATCACACGCGCCACCAGCGAGCTGCCCAGCGCATCTCGCAGCTGCAGCTCCGGCTGGCGGTGCAAGCGTGCCAGCATCAGGTCGAAGGGCTCGCCGAAAAGCTCCTCGAACGAGGCGCCGCGACGCGCCTCCAGTCCCGACAGCAGGACCGCGCCGCGCTGGTTCAGCGCCAGCAGCCGGCCGCGCTCGTCGAAGGCCAGCAAGCCGGCGCTGAGCGTGGCCAGGAACTCGGCGCGCGGGTGCACGGCCAGTATCAGATGACTGCGCATCTGCTGCAGCAGCAGGCTGTTCTCAATCTGGGTGGCTGCCATCTTGACCAGCACCTGGGTGTGCTGCTGGCGCGAAGCGTAGTAAGACGAGGCGTCGAGCACGCCGACGATTTCGCCCAGCGCATCGCGTACCGGTGCGGCGCTGCAGGAGATGTCGCCAAGCTTAAGGAAGTAGTGCTCTGGCCCGGTCACCGCGACCGGCGCACCGGTGGCAAGGGCCGTGCCCAGGCCGTTGGTGCCGCAGAGCGACTCGCTCCAGCAGCTGCCGGCCAGGATGCCGGCATCGGCATCGCTCATCGCGAAGCGATTGTCGGCATAAAGATCAAGGATGACGCCATCCCGGTCGGCAAAGGCCAACAGGAAGTTGGAGCCGGCGATCTGCTGCGACAGAGTCTCCAACTCGGCCTGGGCCAGGCGCCGCACCAGCGCGGCATGCTCGCGCCGGCGTGCCAGCTCCATGCCCTCGACCACCTCGCGCTGCGGCACGCCATCGATCGCCAAGCCGGCGCGCGCGCAGCGTGCCCAGCTGTCGAGGATGGTCGCCGGCGGCATGCCTTCCGACTGCATCCAAGCCATGCCCCGCGAGCTCAAGGCCCGCGCGTGCGCCAACGTACGCTCGCTGTCCGCCATCGTTTGTCTCCTGGCTGACCGATCAATGTCGGTTCTGATTGGCGACGGTATCAGGTCCGCCGGCAGTGCGGCAATTGCACAGAATCTGTACGGATGTCACCACTACTGTGCCAAGACTGAACAGCTCGCCGGCGCTACGCCCAGGGAAACCGGCCTGGTATGCGCTTTGCGTCGAACCAAGCGCCGTGCCTCAAGTGCGGCATCGACACCACAACAAACCGGAGACGACAACCATGCCCATCCAACAAGCTGCGTTCGCGGCCCTGGCGCTGATCGCCTCGGCGGCGCTGGCCCAGCCGAACATCGACAAGCTCAAGCAATTCAAGGTGGCCACCACCGACCTGAACATCCCCACCGTACCGCAGACCGGCCGCAATGCCGACGCGATCCGAGAGAACCTCAAGCGCATCAAGCTGCCACCGGGTTTCAAGATCGAGCTCTATGCGGTGGTGCCCGACGCCCGCCATATGGCGGTGGCGCCCAGCACCAACATGCTGTTCGTCGGCACCCGCAAGACTTCGGTCTGGGCCGTCACAGACCGCAACAGCGACGGCATCGCCGACGAGGTCAAGTCCTTTGCTCCGTCGCTCAAGTTCAGCAACCCCAACGGCGTCTGCTGGACCAAGGACGGCTTCCTTGTCGTCGCCGAACACAACCGCGTGTTGAACTTCCCGGCCGCCGAGTTCTTCTACGAGGGCCCGGATGTCGCGGTGATCGAAGTGGTCGGCCAAGGCAAGCTGATCCCACCTGAGGAGGAGAGCTTCAACCACGGCGCACGCGTCTGCAAGATCGGGCCAGACGGCTTGCTCTATGTCTCGCTGGGCCAACCCTTCAATGTGCCGCCGCGCGACAAGCTCAAGCTCTACAACGAATGGGGCATTGGCGGCATGATCCGGATGAACGCCTTCGATGGCAGCAAGCGCGAGGTCTATGCCACCGGCATCCGCAACTCAGTAGGCCATGACTTCAACCCCAAGGACGGCACGCTCTGGTTCACCGACAACCAGACTGACGGCATGGGCGACGACATTCCGGCCGGCGAAATCAACCGCATCAGCAAGGCCGGCCAGTTCTTTGGCTACCCCTGGCGCCAGGGCAAGACCCGGATCACCGAACATGGCTATGACAAGGACCCGCTGCCGGCCAACATTACCGACCCGCAGGTCTACACCATCGCCCATGCAGCCGATCTGGGCATGAGCTTCTACACCGGCAAGCAGTTTCCGACCAAATACCAGGGCGGCTTCTTCTCGGCACAGCATGGCTCCTGGAACCGAACCAAGCCGGTCGGCGCGCTGGTACTGTTCACCTCGCTGAAGGCCGATGGCACGGCCGACAAGACCGAGGTCTTCGCCGAGGGCTGGCTGGACGAGAACGGCCTGTACCGCGGCAGGCCCGTCGATGTCGCAGTGATGAAGGATGGCTCGCTGCTGATCAGCGACGACTTCGCCGGCGCGCTCTACCGTGTCAGTTATTCTGCGCCCTAAGCTCTCGTGAACCGGGCCCACCTCGCGGTGGGCCCTCTACTTCTAAAGCCATGCGTTCACTCCTCTTCATCGCCTTGCTGGCTGCGCTGCCGGCCGGGGCCCAGGACATCGCGGCTGGCCGGGCCAAGGCGCAGGCCTGCGCGGTCTGCCACGGGCCGCTGGGAATCTCCAGCCAGCCCGATGCCCCGCATCTGGCCGGCCAGAGCGCCATCTATCTGAGCAGCCAGCTCAAGGCCTACCGCAGCGGCGCGCGGCTTCATGAGGTGATGGCCGTGATGGCCAAGCCGCTGAGCGACGCTGATATCGCCAATCTCGCCGCCTGGTACGCTGCCATCCGCATCGAAGCCCATGCGCCGAACTGAGATCGCCACAGCCTGGATGCTGGTGTTGAGTGCTGGCGCGCAGGCCCAGACAAACACGCTGGAGCGTGTCGTGCTGGACAGCGGCGGCGTCGAGCAGCGCCTGTTCGACACGCCGTTCGCGGTCAGCGTCATCGAAGCCGAGCAGCTGCGCAATGCCGGCGCGATGGTCAATCTCAGCGAAGCGCTGCAGCGCGTTCCCGGCCTGGTCGCGAACCAGCGCCATAACTATGCCCAGGACCTACAGCTGAGCTCACGCGGCTTCGGTGCGCGCGCCAGCTTCGGCGTGCGCGGCCTGCGGCTTTACAGCGACGGCATTCCCGCCAGTGGCCCGGACGGCCAGGGTCAGGTCTCGCACTTCGATTTGGCCGGGGCGCAGCGGGTCGAGGTAGTGCGAGGGCCGTTCTCAGCCCTCTATGGCAACAGCTCTGGTGGAGCCATTTTGCTGCACAGTGCCGCGCCAACCGAGCGCCGCCTGCTGCTGGACAGCGATGTCGCCAGCAACGGCCTGCGCCAATGGCGCTTGGGTGTGGAGTTGCCGGCTAGCGAGGCTCGGCCCTTCAGCGTGCGCGCACAGCTCTCCAGCTTCGAAACTGACGGCTTCAGGCGCCAGAGCGCCAGCCGCCGCGATCTGGCCAATCTGCGCTTGGCATGGGACGGGGCGCAGGACCGCGTCGTGCTGATCTTCAATGCGATCGACCAACCGGCCCAGGATCCGTTGGGCCTGAACCGGGCCCAGCTGACAGCCGACCCGCAGCAGACCATAGGCCTGGCCCTGCCACAGGAGGAGGCCGGCGAGCCGGACCGCTACAACACCCGCAAGAGCACCCGCCAGCAACAGCTCGGCGCGAGTTGGCGGCATCGCTTCGTCGATTCCGGTGCACTGCAGCAACTGCTGTTCAGCGCTCATTTCGGGCGCCGCGAAGTAACGCAATGGCAGTCAATACCGGTCGCCACCCAACTGGCCAGCGAGCGCCAGCCCGGTGGCGTGATTGCTTTCGAGCGCGACTACTACGGGGTCGACGGCCGACTGGTCTGGCAATGGACACTGGCCGACGAGCGCCGGGCCCGGCTGGTGTTGGGCGCCAATCTTGACGACAGCAATGAGGACCGGCGCGGTTACGAGAACTTCAGCGCCGGACCGGCCGAGACCCGGCTGCTGGGCGTGACCGGCCGGCTGCGGCGCGACGAACGTAACCGCCTGGGCGGCCGCGATCTCTATGCCCAGGCCGACATCGAGCTGAGCGCGCGCTGGCAGGCCAGCCTGGGCCTGCGCCGCGGCGAAACCGAATTCAAGGCCCGCGACCGCTATGTGCAGGGCGTCAACCCGGACGACTCGGGCAGCCAGCGCTACCGCTACACCAACCCCTTCGCCGCGCTGCAGTGGCGCGCCCTGCCCACGCTCAACACCTATCTGAGCCTGGGCCGCGGGTTCGAGTCGCCGACCCAGGGAGAGCTGGCCTACCGCAACGACGGCCAGGCCGGATTCAACAGCGGCCTGCGGGCCCAAACCAGCCGCCAACTGGAGCTGGGCGCTAAATGGCGGCCGGCGCCCGAGCTGGCTCTGGATGCGGCGCTGTTCCAGGCCAATAGCCGCGACGAAATCGGTGTGGCCAGCAATAGCGGAGGCCGCGCCAGCTTCCGCAATGTCGGCCGCACCCGCCGCGAAGGCGCAGAGCTGGATCTGCGCTGGCAGATCGCACGCGGCTGGCGCAGCCAGTTCGCACTGAGCTGGCTGGACGCGCGCTACCGCGATGGCTTTACGATCTGCGCCGCCGCACCCTGCACCAATCCGACGCTGTACGTCGCGCCGGGCCGGCGCATCGCCGGCACGATTTCGCGCAGTGCCTACGCCGAGCTGGCCTGGGACGCGACGCCCCACACCCAGCTGGCGCTGGAAGGCCGCGCCCAGGGCCGCCAGCAGGTCAACGACATCAACAGCGACGCGGCGGCCGGCTACGGCCTGTTGAACCTGCGCGCCCGCTGGCAGACCAGGCTAGGCCCGGGCCGACTGGAGCTGCTAGGCCGCATCGAGAACCTGGCCGATCGGAACTATGTCGGCAGCGTCATCGTCAACGAGGGGAACGGCCGCTTCTTCGAGCCGGCACCGGGGCGGACCTGGCTGCTGTCGGCACGTTGGTCGCAGAATTGGTAAGCGCAGCTTCGCGCAGGCAGGCCATCAGCTGCTCGCTGGCCGGCGTGCGCAGCCGGCCGCGCATTGTGATGATGCCCACCGGCGGTAGCTCGATGCCGACCGAGATCCTCAGCACCTGCACCAGCCCCTGACGCTCAAAATGCAAGGCCACTGAGCGGGCCCAGAAGCCTAGAGCGCGGCGCTGCTGCATAGAATTCAGCGTAACCAGGAAGGACGCGGACTCGACGATGTCGGCAGGCGGATTCAGGCCGTTCTTGTAGAACTGCTGATTCAGCTTGATGCGCGACGAAGCCCAGGGCGGCGGCATTACCCAGGGCTCGCCAGCCAGGTCCGCCCAGCGGGGTCGGGTCCTACTCGTCAGCCCATGGCCGGCCGGCGCGACGATGCACATTGGCTCCTCATACAGCGCTTCCATTTCCAGGTCTGGCGCCGCATAGCCGGGCTCGAGCCTGCCGACGAAGAGATCCAGCTCGCCGACCCGCAGGCGCGGCAGCAAGCGAGTCAGATCGCCCTCTTCGATCGCCACCGTGGTCTGAGCGGAGCGCTCCTTCAGCAGAGCCACTGCGTGCGCCAGCAGCACCGGCGTGGCCACCACCATCGCACCAACACTGGTGCGTCCCGCCGCGCCGCTGGCCACTGCGGCGATCTCGTCGCGGGTGCGCTCATAGTCCGACAGCACCGAGCGTGCAAAGCGCACCACGGCCAGGCCGTAGGCGGTGGGCTCGGTGCCCCGGGTCGAGCGGACGAACAGGTCCAGCTCGAAAAGGCGCTCGATCTCGGCCAGGGTTTTGGAGACAGCCGGCTGTGTCAGCGCGAGGAATTCTGCTGCCCTGCCCAGATGGCGGAACTGGTCCAACGCGACCAGCAGCTGCAGATGACGCAGCTTCAGGTTGGAGCGCATCACGCGGTCGATCTTGCTCATCACTCAACCCTTACATGCCAAATTAGGCAAGAAGACAGTCTCATTCTTCATTGGATCGCCATGATAAGCGCACCAACAATGGGCCCAAGCCAGATCACAAACCAGTAGGAGACAAGCACCATGACGATGAAGAGATCCAGCCGCCGCCAGTTCGTTCTCGGGGCCGCCGCCGCCGGCCTGGCCCTGTCCGCCGGCCGCGTGCTCGCCAGCGCCTATCCCGAGCGGGCTATCACCTTTGTCTGTCCCTGGCCTGCCGGTGGCACCGCCGACGCGACGATGCGCGCACTCTGCGCCGTGGCCGCCAAGACCTTGGGGCAGACCATCATCGTCGACAACAAGGCCGGCGCCTCCGGCATGCTGGGTCTGCGCACCATGGCTTCGGCCAAGGCCGACGGCTACACCATCGGCCAGATCCCAATCTCGGTGGCGCGCTTCTCGCAGCTGGGCAGCGTGTCGCTGGATCCAATGAAGGACCTCAGCTATATCGCCCGCGTCTCGGGTCAGACTTTCGGCATCGTCTGCCAGGCCTCTGCACCGTGGAAGGATATCAAGGAACTGGTGGCCTATGCCAAGGCCAACCCGGGCAAGCTCACTTATGCCAGCGCCGGTGTCGCCGGCGCCACCCATGTGGGCATGGAAGAGTTCGCGCAGGCCGCCGGCATCGAGATGCTGCACATCCCCTACAAGGGCGGCGCGCCGGCACTGCAGGGGGTGCTGGCCGGCGAGGTGAACCTCTTGATCGACTCGACCTCCTGGGCGCCCCATGTCAAGTCAGGCAAGCTGCGCCTGCTTGGCACCCTAGGCGCCAAGCGCACCAGTGATTTCAAGGAGGTGCCCACGATCAGCGAGCAGGGCTACCCGGTCGTCGTCGATGCGCCCAACGGTATCGGAGGCCCGAAAGGCCTGGACCCGGCCATCCTGGCCAGGCTGCGCGCCGCCTTCAAACAGGCGGCCGCCAGCCCCGAGTTCGCCGACGCCTGCGACAAGATCGACGCGCCGCTGATGTATCTGGACGGCCCGGACTATGAAAAGTACGTGGCCCAGACCGTGATCAAGGAAAAGGTCTTGATCGAGCGGCTGAAGCTACGCGAACTGCTGGCCAAGGGCTGAACACCATGAACGATGCGCCGCTGATACGCCTGCACGCGCGGGACAATGTGCTGATCGCACGCCGCGCGATCGCACTGGGCGAGGCGCTGCCGGGCCTGACGGCACGGGCCCGCGCCCAGGTGCCCGCCGGCCACAAGATCGCCGCCCGGGCCATCGCCGAGGGCGAGCCCGTCCTGAAGTACGACACGGTGATCGGCTTCGCGGCCCGCGCGGTCGAGGCCGGCGAGTACCTGCACACCCACAACATCCGCCACGAAGAGCGGCACGAGGGCTTCGCCTACGAGTTCGGCACCGATCAGAGACCTGTGGCACTACTGCCCGAAGACCAGCGCGCGACGTTCATGGGCATCGTCCGCGCCGACGGCCGAGTCGCGACGCGCAACTACATCGGCCTGATCGCGTCGGTGAACTGCTCGTCGACCGTGATCCACAAGGTGGCCGAATGGTTCACGCTCGAGCGGCTGGCGGCCTATCCAAATGTCGACGGCGTCGTCGCCTTCGCGCAGACCAGCGGCTGCGGCATGTCCTCGCCCAGCGAGCACTTTGACGTGCTGCGCCGCACCTTGGCGGGCTATGCGCGCCACCCGAATCTGGGCGGGGTGATCGTCGTCGGCCTGGGCTGCGAGCGCAACCAGGTGCCGGAACTGATGGCCTCGCAAGGGCTGGCCGAAGGCCAGCAGCTCAAGAGCTTCGTGATGCAGCAAACCGGCGGCACGCGCGCGACGATCGCGGCCGGCATCGCCGCCGTCGAGGCCATGCTGCCGGCGGCCAACGACATCCGGCGCGTGCCAGTGCCGGCCAGCCATCTGAAGATCGGCCTCGAATGCGGCGGCTCGGACGGCTTCTCGGGCATCAGCGCGAACCCGGCGCTGGGCGCGGCGATGGACATCCTGGTCGCCCATGGCGGCACGGCCATCCTGTCGGAGACGCCGGAGATCCACGGTGTCGAGCATCTGCTGACGCGCCGGGCGGTCAGCGAAGACGTCGGTCGCAAGCTGCTGGCCCGGCTGGACTGGTGGAAGCGCTACACGGCCGGCCACAACGGCCAGTTCAACGGCGTGGTCGGCCCGGGCAATCAGGCCGGCGGCCTGGCCAATATCGTCGAGAAGTCGTTGGGCTCGGCGATGAAGGCCGGCACCACGCCGCTGCGCGCGGTCTACGAGTACGCCGAAGCCATCACCGAGAGCGGCTTCGTGTTCATGGACTCACCCGGCTACGACCCGGTGGCCACCACTGGCCAGATCGCCAGCGGCGCCAACTTGATCTGCTTCACCACCGGCCGCGGCTCGATGTTCGGCTCCAAGCCGGCCCCGACGATCAAGCTGGCCTCGAATACGCCGATGTTCGAGCGCCTCAGTGAGGACATGGACATCAACTGCGGCCAGGTTATCGACGGCAGATTGAGCATCGAGCAGATGGGACAGGCCATTTTTGAACACATCCTGCGCACGGCTTCCGGTGAAGCCACCTGCAGCGAGAAACTGGGCCTCGGCGACCATGAGTTCGTTCCATGGCACCTTGGCATTGTGAGTTGAGACCCCTTCGATGAGTCATGACCTAACCCTGCGCAACAGCGAGCTGCTGCGAACCTCTAATTTCATCGCCGGCGCCTGGTGCGCGGCAGCCTCCGCAGCGCGGCTGCCAGTCGTCGATCCAGCTGATCAAACCCTGATCGTGGATGTGCCGGACAGCGCCGGCGCCGATGCACAAGCTGCAGCCGACGCCGCGCACACGGCCTTCCCAGCCTGGCGCGCCACGCCCGCCAAGGCACGCGCGCAGATCCTGAAGCGCTGGCTGGCGCTGATTCTTGAGCACCAGGAAGATCTGGGCCGGCTGATCTCGCGCGAGCAGGGTAAGCCAATCGCCGAGGGCAAGGGCGAGGTGCTGTATGCGGCCAGCTATGTCGAGTGGTTCGCCGAGGAGGCCGTGCGCATCTGCGGTGATGTGATCGCGGCGCCGGTGGCGGGCCGGCAGATGCTGGCGGTGAAGGAGCCTGTCGGCGTGGTCGCGGTGATCACGCCCTGGAACTTCCCGGCCGCGATGATCGCCCGCAAGATCGCGCCGGCGCTGGCGGCCGGCTGCACGGTGGTCGCAAAGCCGGCCGAGGACACACCGCTGACCGCGCTGGCACTGGCGTACCTGGCCGAGCAGGCCGGACTGCCGTCAGGCGTCTTGAACATGGTCTGCGCCTCGCGCGCGCTGACGCCCGTGGTGGTGGACGAGTGGCTCAAGGATGGGCGCGTGCGCAAGATCAGCTTCACCGGCTCGACACCGGTGGGCAAGCATCTGGCGCGCGAGTCGGCCGCCACCTTGAAGAAGCTGTCGCTGGAGCTGGGCGGCAACGCGCCCTTCATCGTCTTCGACGATGCCGATCTGGATGCCGCGGTGGACGGCCTGATGGCCGCCAAGTTCCGCAACGGCGGCCAGACCTGCGTCTGCCCGAACCGAATCTATGTGCACAACGGGGTGTTCGAAGCCTTTGCCGACAAGCTGGTGGCGCGGGTGAGCGCGCTCAAGGTCGGGCCGGCCAGGGAGGCCGATGCGCAGATCGGCCCGATGATCAATGCGCGCGCGGTCGACAAGATCTTGCTACATATTGCCGATGCGGTGGCCCAGGGCGCGCGGCTGCTGACCGGCGGCCGCCGCGTGCGCGAGGAACTGGGCCCCAACTATGTGGCGCCGACCGTACTGGCAGAGCCCTCCGGCGCGGCCCTTGTTTGCGGCGAGGAAACTTTCGGCCCTGTGGCGCCGCTGTTTCGCTTCACAACCGAGCAGGAGGCGATCGCGCTGGCCAATGACACGCCCTTCGGCCTGGCCGCCTATTTCTATTCGCAGGGCGTACAGCGCATTCATCGCGTCGCGGCGGCGCTGGAAGCGGGTATCGTCGGCATCAACGAGGGTGCGGTAGCTGCGGAGGCCGCCCCGTTCGGCGGTGTCAAGGAATCGGGCTACGGCCGCGAGGGTTCGCGCCACGGCCTGGACGACTATATGCATCTCAAATACCTCTGCCAGGGTGGCCTGGCCTGATCGACCACACCATGAGCAATTCTTTCAAGGCCGCGCTGCAGCGCGGCGACGCCCAAATCGGCCTGTGGCTGTCTATGGCCCAGTCGTATAGCGCAGAGATCTGCGCTACGGCCGGCTTCCAATGGCTGCTGATCGATGGCGAGCATGCACCCAACGACGTGCGCTCGACGCTGGCCGCGCTGCAGGCTGTGGCGGCCTATCCGACCTATCCGGTGGTGCGCGCGGTGCAGGGCGAGACGGCGCTGATCAAACAGCTGCTGGACATCGGTGCCCAGACCCTGCTGGTGCCGATGGTGGATACGGCCGAGCAGGCGCAGGCTCTGGTCTCGGCCTGCCGCTATCCGCCCCAGGGTGTGCGAGGTGTCGGGTCTGCCATTGCCAGGGTCTCGCGCTGGAACGCGCGCAAGAACTATCTGGACGAGGCCAATGACGAGGTCTGCCTGCTGGTGCAGGCAGAGACCGTCACGGCGCTGCGCAATCTGTCGGCTATCTGCGCAGTGGACGGTGTCGACGGCGTCTTCATCGGCCCAGCCGACCTCGCCGCCTCGATGGGTCATCGCGGCAGGCCCGGCCACCCGGAGGTACAGGCCGCCATCGAGCAAGCCATCCGAACGATCACGGCTAGCGGCAAGGCGGCCGGCACCTTGACCAGCGATGTGGCCGCGGCACGCCGGTATCTGGCGCTCGGCGCGCGCTTTGTTGCGGTCGGTATCGATGTCAGCCTGTTGGCCCAGGCCAGCCGAGGGCTTGCCGCCGAGTTCGGACTGGGCGAGGCGCCGTCGGCCCTGCCCGGCCCTGCGGCCTACTGAAAAACCTCAAGCAAGAAAGCGAACGAACCCATGAAGACCTACAAGATCGCCGTGATTCCCGGCGACGGCATCGGCAAGGAAGTGATGCCCGAGGGCTTGCGGGCGCTGCAGGCCGCAGCCCAGCGCTTCGGCTTCCAGCTGGCGCTGACCCCTATCGACTGGGCGAGCTGCGACTACTACGCCCAGACCGGCGCGATGATGCCCGACGACTGGAAGGCCCAACTCGAGGGCATGGACGCCATCCTGTTCGGCGCGGTCGGCTGGCCGGCCACGGTCCCCGACCACGTCTCGCTGTGGGGTTCGCTCTTGAAGTTCCGCCGCGAGTTCGACCAGTACATCAATCTGCGCCCGGTGCGCCTGTTCGACGGTGTGCCGTGCCCGTTGGCTGGACGCAAGGCCGGTGAGATCGACTACTTCGTCGTGCGCGAGAACACCGAGGGCGAGTACACCAATCTGGGCGGCATCATGTATGCCGGCACCGAGCGAGAGATCGTGATCCAGGAGTCGGTCTACTCACGCCATGGCACCGACCGGGTACTGAAGTACGCCTTCGAGCTGGCCGACAGCCGTGCGCGCAAGCACCTGACGGTGGCGACAAAGAGCAACGGTATCGCGATCAGCATGCCCTGGTGGGACGGCCGCGCGGATGCGGTGGCCCAGGGCTATCCGTCGGTCACGGTGGATAAGCAGCACATCGACATCCTCAGCGCGCGCTTTGTGCTGCAACCGGGGCGCTTTGATGTGGTGGTGGCCAGCAATCTGTTCGGCGACATCCTGTCGGACCTGGGGCCGGCGACCACCGGCACGATTGGCCTGGCGCCTTCGGCCAATCTGAACCCGGAGCGCAAGTTTCCCTCGCTGTTCGAGCCGGTGCATGGCTCGGCGCCGGACATCTATGGACACAACATTGCCAACCCGGTGGCGATGATCTGGTCGGCCGCGCTGATGCTGGAATTTCTGGGCGAGCGAGCCGCGCATGACGCGATCTTGAAAGCCATTGAGACCGTGCTGGCCCAAGGGCCGCGCACGCGCGATCTGGGGGGACAGGCCTCGACGACCGAGATGGGAGAGGCGCTGGCCGGCATCATCTGACGGATCACAACGCACCAAGCAAAACGCCCTCGCAGCATGCGAGGGCGTTTGTACTTGATGGTTGCGGGGGCAGGATTTGAACCTACGACCTTTGGGTTATGAGCCCAACGAGCTACCAGACTGCTCCACCCCGCGACTGTTCTTGCTTAACGTCGGCCACGCTTATCTCGCCGACAAAAAAGCCGCTCAAAGACAAGCGGCTTTTTCCTGTTCTTTGGTTGCGGGGGCAGGATTTGAACCTACGACCTTTGGGTTATGAGCCCAACGAGCTACCAGACTGCTCCACCCCGCGACTGAAGCTAGCAGTATAGCGCAGTTTGGTGGTTTCGTCACCATCGCTGAAGGTACAGGCGTAAAAAAGGCCAGCATCAAGCTGGCCTCCTTTGGGCGAGCGCTCCGACCGAAATGGCTGAAGCGCAAGTGCTGTCGGTTTACTCGACGGCTTCGCCGGCAGTTTCACCTTCGGCGCGGTCGACCAGCTCCACATAGGCCATCGGCGCATTGTCGCCAACACGGAAGCCCATCTTCAGGATGCGGGTGTAGCCGCCCGGACGCGCCTTGAAACGCGGTCCGAGTTCGTTGAACAGCTTGGTGACGATGTCGCGGTCACGAAGACGGTCGAAAGCCAGGCGGCGATTTGCCAGCGTGGGTTCCTTGGCCAGGGTGATCAGAGGCTCGACGACGCGACGCAGTTCCTTGGCCTTGGGGACCGTAGTCTTGATGGCTTCGTGCTGCAGCAGCGAGACGCACATATTGCGCAGCATTGCCTTGCGGTGTTCGCTGGTGCGGTTGAGCTTACGGAGGCCGTTACGATGACGCATGGTGCTTTTCCTTTCTAGATTGATCCCAGCAGCCGTATCAGGTACTGCCCGGGGGCACCGGGTGGCTTAGCGCCACCCTCTTTCAAAAACTAATTAACGCTTATCCAAACCTTGCGGCGGCCAGTTTTCCAGGCGGGCGCCCAGAGTCAGGCCACGCGAAGCGAGGACTTCCTTGATTTCATTGAGCGACTTGCGACCCAGATTCGGGGTCTTCAGCAGCTCGGTCTCGGTGCGCTGAATCAGATCGCCGATGTAGTAGATGTTCTCGGCCTTCAGGCAGTTGGCCGAACGAACGGTCAACTCGAGCTCATCAACAGGACGCAGCAGGATCGGGTCGAAACTGCTGGAACGCTGAGCCGGCTGGTCGAAGGCATCGACCAGATCGGTGCCTTGCAGCTGCGCGAACACGGCCAACTGCTCAACCAGGATCTTGGCCGAAGCGCGGATCGCCTCCTCAGGCGAGATGGCGCCGTTGGTTTCGATTTCCATGACCAGCTTGTCCAGATCGGTACGCTGCTCGACGCGCGCGTTCTCGACAGCGTAGCTGACGCGGCGCACGGGCGAGAAGGATGCGTCCAGCACGATACGGCCGATGCTCTTGGTCGGCTCGTCGCCATAGCGGCGCATCGTGCCCGGCACATAACCACGGCCCTTTTCGACCTTGATCTGCATGTCCAGCTTGCCGCCTTGCGACAGGTGGGCAATCACGTGCTCGGGATTGATGATCTCGACATCGTGCGGGGTCTGGATGTCGGCAGCCGTGACTGGACCTTCACCTTCCTTGCGCAGGACCAGAGTCACTTCTTCGCGGTTGTGCAGGCGGAACACCACGCCCTTGAGGTTCAACATGATGTGAACCACGTCTTCTTGCACACCGTCGATGGCCGAGTACTCGTGCAGCACGCCGGCAATCGTCACTTCAGTCGGCGCGTAACCCACCATCGAGGACAGCAGCACACGGCGCAGGGCATTGCCCAGAGTGTGGCCATAACCGCGCTCGAACGGCTCCAGCGTCACCTTGGCGCGATGGCCGCCCAGGGGCTCCACATTGATGGATTTGGGTTTCAGCAGGTTTGTTTGCATGAGGTCTTTCTTTCAATACCCTCGGTTCGTTACACCGATAAGGCTGAGGGACCAACCGGGCGCGGCCGGAACGGGCCCGGCCCGGACGAGATAAAGCCGAAGAAAACGGCAAGGCCGAGCGCGCTCCTGACGAGCCGCCCGGCCGGATCACTTCGATTAACGCGAGTACAACTCAACGATCAGCGATTCGTTGATCTCGGCGCCGAACTCGTCGCGGTCGGGAGCCTTCTTGAACACGCCTTCCAGCTTCGTACCATCCACCTGCACCCAGGCAGGCATGCCGATGGACTCGGCCAGCTTGAACGCGTCAACGATGCGCAGCTGCTTCTTGGCCTTCTCACGCACGGCGACTGTGTCACCGGCCTTCACCAGGTAGGAAGCGATGTTGACCACTTCGCCATTGACGGTAATGCCCTTGTGCGAGACCAGCTGACGCGCTTCGGCACGGGTCGAACCGAAGCCCATGCGATAGACGACGTTGTCCAGACGCGACTCCAGCAGTTGCAGCAGGTTCACACCCGTCGAGCCCTTGCGGCGCTCGGCTTCGGCGAAGTAGCGGCGGAACTGACGCTCCAGCACGCCGTACATGCGCTTGACCTTCTGCTTTTCACGCAGCTGCAGACCAAAGTCGGAAGTGCGCTGGCCGGAAGTACGGCCGTGCTGGCCGGGCTTCGAATCAAACTTGGCCTTGTCGCTGATCGAGCGGCGTGCGCTCTTCAGGAACAGGTCGGTGCCTTCGCGGCGGGAGAGTTTGGCCTTGGGGCCGAGGTAACGTGCCACTTTGCGTGTCCTTGTTCAATCTGACGCACAAAGTCCGTCGACTTGTGCGCGAGTCTGGCCAGTGTTTTTATCAGCTCAGACGGTGGGCTTATTGAAGTGTCGGCCGCCGCTCACACGAGGCCTCGACTTCAGCAAAACGGCCGGCTGGCGCTCGCGCGCCAGCCGGCTTGGGAAATCGAATCTGCGATTATCGCACTAAACCGAGAGGTTTAGATACGACGACGCTTTTGAGGGCGGCAGCCGTTGTGCGGCACCGGCGTCACGTCAGAGATCGAGTTGATGCGGATGCCCAATGCAGCCAAAGCACGCACCGAGGATTCGCGACCCGGGCCGGGGCCCTTGATCTTGACGTCCAGATTCTTGATGCCTTGCTCTTGAGCAGCGCGGCCGGCAACTTCGGCAGCCACCTGGGCAGCGAACGGAGTCGACTTGCGCGAGCCCTTGAAGCCTTGACCACCGGAAGAGGCCCAGGACAGAGCGCCACCTTGACGATCGGTGATCGTGATGATGGTGTTGTTGAACGAAGCGTGGACGTGCGCAACGCCGTCGGCAACGTTCTTGCGAACCTTCTTGCGAACGCGCTGGGCAGCCGAGTTATTAGGTGCTTTTGCCATGTGAACCTTCTTTCAATGCTGTGGCAGCGTGATCACTTCTTGCCGGTCGCAGCCGACTTGCGCGGACCCTTGCGGGTACGTGCATTTGTGCGGGTGCGTTGACCGCGCATCGGCAGGCCACGGCGATGACGGAAGCCGCGGTAGCAGCCCAGATCCATCAAGCGCTTGATGTTGATCGACATCTCGCGGCGCAGATCGCCTTCGATGGTCATGCGGCCCACTTCTTCACGGATCTTTTCCAGATCTGCGTCGGTGAGGTCCTTGACCTTCTTGTCGAACGGAATACCGCAAGTCGTGCAGATCTTCTGTGCGGTCGTACGGCCAATGCCGTAGATCGAAGTCAGACCGATCTCAGTGTGCTTTTGCGGCGGAATGTTGATACCAGCAATACGTGCCATGTGCGTCCTCTAATTCGCTCGTGTCGTGCAGCAATCAGCCCTGGCGCTGCTTGTGGCGGGGATCGGTACAGATCACACGCACCACGCCCTTGCGGCGGATGATCTTGCAATTGCGGCACATTTGCTTAACGGATGCCGAAACTTTCATGGTCTGCTCCTTGACCTACTCTAAATCGCTCAAACAGCGCGTCCGGGGAATGAACAAGCTCACTTCGCCCGGAAAACGATGCGAGCACGACTCAAATCGTAGGGCGTGAGTTCCACCGTCACTTTGTCTCCAGGCAGGATACGGATGTAGTGCATCCGCATCTTGCCGGAGATGTGACCGAGGACCACATGCCCGTTCTCCAACTTCACACGAAACGTTGCGTTGGGGAGATTTTCTTGGATCTCACCCTGCATCTGAATGACGTCGTCTTTCGCCATGCCGTTCAGGTTCAGTTGGAACCGTTGGTATTACCTCAGCTTGTCAGCTGGCCTTGAAATTTGCCTTCTTCAGCAGCGATTCGTACTGCTGACTCATCACATAAGACTGCACCTGAGCCCAGAAGTCCATGGTGACCACGACGATGATCAACAAGGAGGTACCGCCAAAATAGAACGGCACGTTGTACTTCAGAACCAAAAACTCAGGCAACAGACAGACGGCGGTGATATAGATGGCGCCGGCCAAGGTCAGTCGCGACAAGATCTTGTCAATATGCTTGGCGGTCTGATCGCCGGGACGGATCCCGGGAATGAACGCACCACTCTTCTTCAGGTTGTCCGCAGTCTCACGGCTGTTAAAAACCAGCGCCGTGTAGAAGAAGCAGAAAAACACGATGGCAGCGGCGTACAGCAGCACATAGATCGGCTGGCCCGGACGCAGCATGTCAGCGAGGTCTTTCAACCAGCGCAGCCCATCACCGGTAGCAAACCAACTCACCACAGTGGTCGGCAGCAGGATGATGGATGACGCGAAGATCGGCGGGATCACGCCCGACATGTTCAGCTTCAGCGGCAGATGCGAGCTCTGACCGCCATAGACCTTGTTGCCGACCTGGCGCTTGGCATAGTTCACCAAGATCTTGCGCTGACCGCGTTCAACAAAGACTACAGCGTAGGTCACACCGATCACCAGCGCCACGATGAAGATCGAAGCAATGATGCTCATTGCGCCGGTCCGCACCAGCTCCAGCAACCCGGCCACCGCACCCGGCAGACCCGCAGCGATACCGCCGAAGATCAGGATCGAGATGCCGTTACCCAGACCGCGCTCGGTGATCTGCTCACCCAGCCACATCAGGAACATTGTGCCAGCCACCAGGCTCGTCACCGCAGTCATGCGGAAACCGAAACCAGGATCAATCACCAGACCCGGCGAACTCTCAAGCGCAAGCGCAATGCTCAGCGATTGGAAAATGGCCAGGCCCAACGTGCCGTAACGGGTGTACTGCGTGATCTTGCGACGCCCTGCTTCGCCTTCCTTCTTCAGCGCTTCCAAGCTCGGCACCACATGCGTCATCAACTGCATGACGATGGAGGCCGAAATGTAGGGCGTTATACCCAGCGCCAAGACAGCGAAACGGGACAGCGCACCGCCCGAGAACATATTGAACAGGCTCAGGATGCCGCCCTGCTGACCCTTGAAGAGCTGCTGCAGTTGGGCCGGGTCGATGCCGGGCACGGGGATATGTGCCCCGATCCGATACACCACCAGCGCCAGCAGCAGGAACACAAGCCGACGACGGAGGTCGCCGAACTTGCCGCTCTTGGCCAGTTGGTTTGCGTTGGTTGCCACTGTGCCTATCCTGTAGCTCTATTAAGCGACCGTGCCGCCAGCGGCTTCGATGGCTGCCTTGGCACCCGCCGTTGCGCCCACGCCCTTGAGCGTGATCTTGCGGCTGATGGCGCCCGACAGGATGACCTTGACGGTCTTTGCCAGTTCGGGAACCAGGCCTACGGCCTTCAGGGTCAGCACGTCGATTTCGTCACCGGCCAGCACCTGCAGATCGCTCAGCGTGATCTCGGCGTTGTACTTCAGCGATTGCGACTTGAAACCGCGCTTGGGCAGGCGACGCTGCAAAGGCATTTGACCGCCTTCGAAGCCCACCTTGTGGTAGCCACCGGCACGCGACTTTTGACCCTTGTGGCCGCGGCCAGCGGTCTTGCCCAGACCGGAGCCAATGCCACGACCCACGCGACGCTTGGCGTGCTTGGCACCAGCGGCAGGCTTGATGGTATTGAGTTGCATCTTCTAGTCCTCAGTTCGTGTGGTGCTTACAGCACCTGCACGAGGTAGGCGATCTTGTTGATCATGCCGCGAACCGCAGGCGTGTCTTCCAACACGCTGGTGCTGTTCAGCTTGCGCAGACCCAGGCCAACCACGGTGGCACGGTGCGACGCACGGGTACCAATGGGGCTGCGGACCAGCTTGACCGTCAAAGTTTTCTTGTCAGACATCAGTCTCTCCAGTGCAGCTTCAGTTGAGGATGTCTTCAACTGTCTTGCCGCGCTTGGCTGCGACTTGCGCGGCCGTGGTGGAACGCTTCAGAGCGTCCAGCGTGGCGCGAACCATGTTGTAAGGGTTGGTCGAACCGTGGCTCTTGGTCACGATGTCGGTCACGCCCATCACTTCGAAGACGGCGCGCATCGGGCCGCCGGCGATCACGCCGGTACCGGCCTTGGCCGGAATCATCATCACGTGGGCAGCGCCGTGGTCACCGTTCACACTGTGGTGAATCGTGCCATTGCGCAGATCGACCTTGACCATATTGCGACGGGCGGCTTCCATTGCCTTTTGCACGGCGACCGGAACTTCTTTCGCCTTGCCCTTGCCCATGCCGATACGGCCATCGCCGTCGCCGACCACCGTCAGTGCTGCGAAGGACAGCGTACGGCCGCCCTTGACCACCTTGGTGACGCGATTGACCGCGATCATCTTTTCCTTCAGGCCGTCGTCATTGCCTTCGGTCTGCGCGCGGGGTTGAAATTTTGCCATTTCGTATTCCTTGTTGCGTCAGAACTGCAGGCCGGCTTCGCGGGCTGCTTCGGCCAGTGCCTTGACTCGGCCATGGTAGGCAAAGCCCGCACGGTCGAAAGCCACCTTCTCGACGCCTGCAGCCTTGGCCTTCTCGGCGACACGCTTGCCCACCAAGACGGCAGCAGCGACGTTGCCGCCCTTGCCATTGCCACCCAGTTCGGCGCGGACTTCCTTCTCGGCAGTCGAAGCGCTGGCCAGCACCTTGGTGCCGCAGTCGGAAATGACGCTGGCGTAAATGTGCAGGTTGGAGCGGAACACCGTCAGGCGTGCCACGCGCTGGATTGCAATCCGGGCGCGGGTTTGACGCGAGCGACGGATGCGCTGTTCTTTTTTGGTCAACATTGCGCTGCTCCTTACTTCTTCTTGGTCTCTTTGAGGGAGACCTTCTCGTCGGAATAGCGGATGCCCTTGCCCTTATAAGGCTCTGGCGGACGGAAGGCGCGCACTTCAGCGGCAATCTGTCCGACCACTTGGCGGTCCGCGCCCTTGATCAGGATTTCGGTCTGGGTGGGGCACTCAACCTTGATACCAGCCGGCATGTCCTTCACCACAGGGTGAGAGAAACCGATCTGCAGGTTCAGCTTCTGGCCCTGAGCCTGGGCACGGAAGCCCACGCCCACCAGATTCAGCTTCTTCTCGAAACCCTTGCTCACACCGTTGACCATATTGGCCACCAGTGCGCGCATCGTGCCGCTCAGCGCATCAGCGTCGGCCGATTCGTTGGCGGGGGCGAAAGTCAGCTTGCCAGCTTCGTTCTTGATGATGACCTGGGGGTTGGCTGCACGCACCAACGTACCCTGGGCACCCTTCACGCTGATTTGCTCAGCGGTGATCGTCACATCCACACCAGCGGGGACGGCGACCGGCATTTTTCCTACGCGGGACATTGTTTAAATCTCCTTGCGCTTAGGCGACGTAGCAGAGCACTTCGCCGCCGATACCGGCTTGACGTGCTTTGCGGTCGGTCATCACACCCTTGGGGGTGGTGACAATCGCCACACCCAGGCCATTCATGACCTGCGGGATGTCGTGGCGGCCCTTGTAAATGCGCAGGCCGGGACGGCTCACGCGCTCGATGCGCTCGATCACCGGGCGACCGGCGTAATACTTCAGCGCAATCTCCAACTCGGGGCGGGCGGCTTCACCGCGCACCGCGAATCCATCGATATAACCCTCGTCCTTCAGGACCTTGGCGATCGCGATCTTCAACTTAGACGAAGGCATCACGACGCTGGCTTTCTCAACGCTTTGGGCGTTGCGAATGCGAGTCAGCATATCGGCGATAGGATCACTCATGCTCATATGAAAATCTCCTAAACCTGCCGATTACCAGCTGGCCTTGACGACACCGGGGATGTCGCCCTTGAAGGCCAGCTCGCGAATTTTGTTACGGCCCAGGCCGAACTTGCGGAACGTGCCGCGGGGACGGCCGGTCAACTCGCAGCGGTTACGCAGGCGGGTCGGGTAGGCGTTACGGGGGAGCTTTTGCAGCTCCAGGCGGGCTGCATAGCGCTCTTCTTCCGACTTCTTGAAGTCGTCGATGATGGCTTTCAGTTCCGCATACTTCTTGGCGTACTTGGCGACCAGTTGTTCGCGCTTCAGCTCACGTTGCTTAATCGAGAGTTTTGCCACAGGTCACCTCAGTTCTTGAACGGGAACTTGAATGCAGCCAACAGGGCCTTGCACTCATCGTCCGACTTGGCCGTGGTGGTGATGCTGATATTCAGACCACGCAGCGCGTCAACCTTGTCGTAATCGATTTCCGGGAAAATGATCTGCTCTTTGACGCCGATGTTGTAGTTACCACGACCATCGAACGAGCGACCCGAGATACCACGGAAGTCACGAACGCGCGGCAGCGCGACCGTCACGAAGCGGTCCAGGAATTCATACATCTGAACACCACGCAGGGTGACCATGCAGCCGATCGGCACTTGCTCGCGGATCTTGAAACCCGCAATTGCCTTCTTGGACTTGGTGACCACGGGCTTTTGGCCGGCGATCTTGGTGAGGTCGCCAACGGCGTGGTCCATCACCTTCTTGTCCGCAACCGCCTCGCTCACACCCATATTGAGCGTGATCTTGGTGATGCGCGGCACTTCCATGACCGACTTGTAGCCAAACTTCTCAACGAGGCCTGGCACAACTTTTTCGCGATAAAACGCTTGCAAACGAGCCATGTCGGACCTCTTAAGCCTTGATCTCTTCGCCGGTCGACTTGTAAACGCGCACCTTCTTGCCATCGGCGAGCAACTTGATGCCCACGCGATCGGCCTTGCCGGATGCAGCGTTAAAAATCGCCACGTTGGATTGATGGATCGGCATCGTCTTATCGACCACACCGCCGGTGGTGCCCTTCATCGGGTTGGGCTTGACGTGCTTCTTGACGACATTGACGCCGTCCACCACGAGGTGGGCGTCGTCGACACGCTGCGACACGGTGCCGCGCTTGCCTTTGTCGCGGCCGGTCAACACGATGACCTGGTCGCCTTTACGAATCTTGTTCATGGCAATACCTTTGTCTATGGCTGTGCTCAGAGCACCTCAGGCGCCAGCGACACGATCTTCATGAAACGCTCGGTACGCAGTTCACGCGTCACCGGGCCGAAGATACGAGTGCCGATGGGCTCCAGCTTGGCGTTCAGCAGCACGGCGGCATTGCCGTCGAACTTGACCAAAGAGCCGTCTTGGCGGCGCACGCCCTTGGCAGTGCGAACCACCACCGCGCTGTAGATCTCGCCTTTTTTGACGCGACCGCGCGGAGCAGCTTCTTTGATGCTGACCTTGATGATGTCGCCAATGCCGGCATAACGACGCTTGGACCCGCCAAGCACCTTGATGCACATGACGGATTTAGCGCCAGTGTTGTCCGCGACGTCGAGCCGCGATTGCATTTGAATCATGTCTGTCCCCAACTTTTCCCTCGTCCAGCGCTGCAACCAATTTGCAGCCACCTTCAGCGGTCAGTCTTGGGCCCGTGGACCGTTCGCTCGGATCCGTTTAGATCCTTGCGCCCGGCAGTTATGGGCGAACCCGAGGCCATAACGCACTAGAAAGTGCGCCTGACGTTCGGCGAAGCTTTAGATTATGCGTCAGGGCCCACGCCAATGTCAAGCGTTAACCCCGAAGAACTTTGCAGGCCGGCATGGCGGACTTCGCGATGCCAGCCCGATCTGCCAAAGTTCAGAGCGCCTGAGCCTGGCTCAGCAAGGTGGCAGCATCGCTGACCTCGAACTTGCCGGGCGCCTCGACATTCAACGACTTCACAATGCCGTCGACGACCAACATCGAGTAGCGCTGCGAACGCAGACCCATGCCACGCGAAATCAGATCCAACGTCAGGCCGGTGGCCTTGGCGAAATCAGCGCTGCCATCGGCCATCATGCGGACCTTGCCAGCCGTCTTCTGCTCGCGGCCCCAGGCACCCATCACGAACGCATCATTGACCGACACGCACCAGATCTCGTCGACACCAGCCGCCTTGAAGGCCTCGGCCTGCTGCACATAGCCCGGCACATGCTGGGCCGAGCAGGTCGGCGTGAATGCGCCAGGCAACGCGAAGATCGCAATCTTCTTGCCGGCGGTCGCCTTATCGATGTCAAAGCTATTGGGGCCTAGCGAGCAGCCATCGCCCTCTACCTCAATGAATTCATTGAGCGTGCCTGCAGGCAGCTTGTCTCCGACTTTCAGCATTGTTGATCTCCTTGTTCACAATGAAAAACGGCCGGACGCCAGTATTCCAGCGTTCCGGCCGTCTGAGCCATTGGGGAGCACAAAACCCCGCAACGGCCTGGACTTCAGCGGCGATTAAACGACTTGCGCCTTCTCGACCAGACGGGTCACAACCCAGCTCTTGGTCTTGGACAGCGGGCGGCCTTCGGCGATCTCGACCACATCACCCATCTTGTACTCGCCCTTTTCGTCATGGGCGTGGTACTTGCGGGAACGGGCCACGATCTTGCCGTAGAGCTCGTGCTTGGCACGGCGCTCGATCAGCACGGTCACAGTCTTGGAGCGCTTGTCGCTGACCACGCGACCGATCAGGGTACGCGTGTTCTTTTCTTGAGCTTGCGTAGTCATTTCGCGGCTCCCTTCTTCTTCTCGGCCAACACGGTCTTGACGCGAGCAATGTCACGGCGCGTATTGCCCAACACGGTGTGGTTGGTCAATTGTTGCGTCGCTTTTTGCATGCGCAGGCCGAAATGGGCCTTCAGCAGGTCAGTCACTTCCTTTTCCAAGGCAGCGACATCCTTGCCACGCAGTTCAGATGCTTTCATGGTGTCTTTCCTCTTCAGCTGCCGACCTGGCGGGTCACGAAGGTGCAGCTCAGCGGCAGCTTTGCAGCAGCCAGCGTGAACGCTTCGCGAGCCAGGGCTTCCGGCACACCGTTGACTTCATAGAGCACCTTGCCAGGCTGAATCTCAGCGACGTAGTACTCAGGGTTGCCCTTACCGTTACCCATACGGACTTCGGCGGGCTTCTGGGAGATCGGCTTGTCCGGGAAGATGCGGATGAAGATACGACCACCGCGCTTGATGTGGCGCGAGATCGCACGACGTGCAGCTTCAATCTGGCGGGCCGTCAGACGACCACGCTCAGTTGCCTTCAGGCCGAAATCGCCAAAAGACACGGCAGCGCCGCGGGTAGCAACACCGGTGTTGCGACCCTTTTGCTCCTTGCGGTATTTGCGACGAGCTGGTTGCAGCATTTTTTATTCTCCTTTGGGCTCGCCGGCCACGGGGGCGGCGGGCTTGCGGACGACGCGCTTGGCGGCGGGCTGGCCGGCGGCGCCTGCGTCAGCTGCCGGGGCGGCGTCACGCGGACCACGATCACCACCGGGACGGCCACGGCCGGTCGGCGCACCCGGGCGGGTGTTGCGACGCGGACGACGGTCGTCTTCGGCACCTGCCGGCGTATTGATCACCGGCGCTTCGCCATTGGCGAGGCGGTCACCACGGTAGACCCAGACCTTGACGCCAATGACGCCGTAGGTGGTCTTCGCTTCAGAGAAGCCGTAGTCGATGTCAGCCTTCAGGGTGTGCAGCGGCACACGGCCTTCGCGATACCACTCGGTACGAGCGATTTCGATGCCATTCAGACGGCCGGCAGACATGATCTTGATACCCTGGGCGCCCAGGCGCATCGCGTTCTGCATCGCACGCTTCATGGCGCGACGGAACATGATGCGCTTCTCGAGCTGCTGGGTGATCGAGTCAGCGATCAGTTGAGCATCGATTTCAGGCTTGCGCACTTCTTCGATGTTGACTGCCACCGGCACGCCCAGACGCTTCGTCAGTTCGGCCTTGAGGTTTTCGATGTCCTCGCCCTTCTTGCCGATCACCACACCCGGACGTGCCGAGTAAATGGTGATGCGGGCGTTCTTGGCGGGGCGTTCGATCAGAATGCGCGACACGGCGGCACTCTTCAGGCGGGCCTTTAGGAACTCGCGAACACGCAGATCTTCGGCCAGCATCGTGGCGAAGTTCTGGTTCGACGCGTACCAGCGCGACGCCCAGTTACGGGTGACGGGCAGGCGGAAGCCGGTTGGGTGGATTTTTTGTCCCATAGTCTTCTTTCAGCCTTCAGTTGCCGACCGACACGAAGATGTGGCAGGTGGGCTTGCTGATGCGATTACCGCGGCCCTTGGCGCGAGCGGAGAAACGCTTCAGAGTGGCACCTTGCTCCACATAGATCGTGGTGACCTTGAGTTCATCAATGTCAGCGCCGTCGTTGTGCTCGGCGTTGGCGATGGCGCTCTCGAGCGCCTTCTTGATGATCACGGCCGCCTTCTTCTGGGTGAATTCCAGGATGTTGAGCGCCTGGTCCACCTTCTTGCCGCGGATCAGGTCAGCCACCAGGCGACCCTTGTCACACGAGAGGCGAACGCCGCGAACGATTGCTTTGGTTTCCATCGTTGGCATCCTTACTTCTTCCCGGCCTTCTTGTCGGCCGGATGGCCTTTGAAGGTGCGGGTCAGTGCGAATTCACCCAGCTTGTGGCCGACCATCTGGTCAGACACATACACCGGCACGTGTTGCTTGCCGTTGTGCACAGCGATCGTCAGACCGATGAACTCGGGCAGGATCGTCGAGCGACGCGACCAGGTCTTGATAGGCTTTTTGTCCTTGTTGGCAACCGCCTTGTCGACCTTGGCCAACAGGTGATGGTCAACGAACGGGCCCTTCTTCAATGAACGAGTCATGGCCTACCCTTTACTTCTTGCGACGCGAAACGATGAACGTCTGCGTGCGCTTGTTGTTACGAGTGCGGTAGCCCTTCGTGAGGGTGTTCCACGGCGACACAGGCGCTTGGCCTTCGCCGGTACGACCTTCACCACCACCGTGCGGGTGATCCACCGGGTTCATTGCCGTACCGCGAACGGTCGGGCGGATACCCTTCCAACGGATCGCACCGGCCTTGCCGTACTGGCGCAGCTGATGCTCTTCGTTGCTGACCTCGCCGATCGTGGCGCGGCAGTCGATGTGGATACGACGCACTTCACCCGAGCGCAAGCGCAGCTGAGCGTAGACACCTTCACGAGCCATCAACACCACGGACACGCCGGCCGAACGCGCGATCTGCGCGCCCTTGCCAGGCAGCATCTCGATGCAGTGGATCGTCGAACCCACCGGAATGTTGCGGATGGGCAGGGTGTTACCGGCCTTGATCGGGGCTTCCGCGCCGCTCAAGATCGTTGCACCAACTTCCAGACCACGCGGAGCGATGATGTAGCGACGCTCACCGTCGGCGTAGCACACCAGAGCGATGTGGGCCGTGCGGTTCGGGTCGTACTCGATGCGCTCAACCTTGGCCGGGATGCCGTCCTTGTTGCGCTTGAAATCGACCACGCGGTAGTGGTGCTTGTGACCACCGCCCTTGTGGCGAATTGTGATGTGACCGTTGTTGTTACGGCCAGAGTTCTGCTTTTGCGGCTCAAGCAGCGACGCCTCGGGCGCGCCCTTGTGCAGGTGCTTGTGCACCACCTTGACCACGGCACGTCGGCCAGGCGAGGTTGGTTTGACTTTAACGACGGCCATTACGCAGCCTCCCCGGAGAAGTTGAGCTCTTGGCCCGCCTTCAGCGACACATACGCCTTCTTGACGTGGTCGCGGCGACCGATGGAACGGCCGAAGCGCTTGACCTTGCCCTTGACGTTGACGACGTTCACAGCCTCGACCTCGACCTTGAACATCAGTTCAACAGCGGCCTTGATCTCGGGCTTGGTGGCGTCACGCAGCACCTTGAACAACACTTGGTTGTGCTTCTCAGCAACCGACGTGGCCTTCTCGGACACGATGGGAGCCAGCAGCACGGAGGCCAGACGGCCTTCGGAATACTTGGTGGGGGCGCTCATGCCAGCATCTCCTTGAGTTGCTCCATCGCAGCCTTGGTCACCAACACCTTCTTGTAGTGAACCAGGGACAGCGGATCGGCGTAGCGCGGCTCGCAAACCAGCACGTTGTGCAGATTGCGCGAGGCCAGCAGCATGTTGTCGGAGACTTCGTTGGCGATCAGCATCACCGACTCCAGACCCATGGCCTTGAACTTGGCAGCCAGCAGCTTGGTCTTCGGGGCTTCGATATCGATAGCCTCGACCACCGACAGGCGGCCTTCACGAGCGAGCTGCGAGAGGATGGCGGCCATACCGGCGCGGTACATCTTCTTGTTCAGCTTGTGCGTGAAGTTCTCGTCCGGCATGTTCGGGAAAATCCGACCACCCCCGCGCCACAGCGGCGAGGACGTCATACCGGCACGTGCGCGGCCAGTTCCCTTTTGACGGAACGGCTTCTTGGTCGAGTGCTTGACCTGTTCGCGATCCTTCTGGGCGCGGGTACCTTGGCGGGCATTGGCCTGAAAGGCCACGACCACTTGGTGCACCAGGGCTTCGTTGTAATCGCGAGCGAAGACGGTGTCAGGAGCATCCACCTTGGCGGTGGCCTGACCTTGCTCATTCAGGAGCTCGAGCTGCATCAGTTGGCTCCTTTCTTGAGCTTGACCTTGACAGCAGGACGCACGACCACGTGGCCGTTCTTGGCGCCCGGCACAGCACCGCGGACCAGCAGCAGCTGACGAGCCTCGTCAACGCGCACGATGTCCAGGTTCTGGGTGGTCACGGTTTCGTCGCCCATATGGCCCGACATCTTCTTGCCAGGGAACACGCGGCCCGGATCCTGCGCCATCGAGATGGAGCCAGGAACGTTGTGCGAGCGGCTGTTACCGTGGGAAGCGCGTTGCGAACCGAAGTTGTGACGCTTGATCGTGCCTTCGAAGCCCTTACCGATGGACGTGCCCTGCACGTCAACGGTCTGGCCGGCAGCGAACAACGAGACCGGCACCTGGGCGCCCGCCTTGTATTCGGCAGCGACGGCGGCGTCGACACGGAATTCCTTCAGGATACGACCGGCTTCAACGCCCGCTTTCGCGAGGTGACCGGCTTCCGGCTTGGTGACGCGCGAAGCTTTGCGCGTGCCGAACGCCACTTGAATGGCGCTGTAGCCGTCGTTTTCTACGGTCTTGATCTGGGTCACGCGGTTGTTGGACACATCCAGCACCGTCACAGGGATGGCGTCGCCATCGTCCGTGAAGATGCGCATCATGCCCACCTTGCGGCCCAGCAATCCGAGACGATTGCTTAGACTCATGGTTATTTCTCCAGCCCTCTAAGGTTTCCCTCAAAGGCTATTGCGAACACCCGACATCGATTGGCCGGGCTGACCAGTGCACCGCAAGCACCCAATAAGGCAGCGTTTGCGATGCGCCAAACCCGCGCAGGCAAAAGCATGCGCGGCAAAAGCTGGCGAGTATAGCGTGAACCCTAGTAAAGGCGCAAGCGCTGTCATGCGCTCGTCAAGAAAAAGGGGCAATCTTACGATCGCCCCTTCTTTGATCGCCGTTTGCCGGGATTCAGCAAACCGCGCCTTGCTTACTGCAGCTTGATCTCGACGTCGACGCCAGCAGGCAGGTCGAGCTTCATCAAGGCGTCGACCGTCTTGTCGGTCGGGTCGACGATGTCCATCAGGCGCTGGTGGGTGCGGATTTCGAACTGGTCGCGCGAGGTCTTGTTGACGTGCGGCGAACGCAGGATGTCAAAACGCTCCATGCGCGTCGGCAGGGGCACAGGACCCTTGACGATGGCACCGGTACGCTTGGCGGTTTCCACGATTTCAAGCGCCGACTGGTCGATCAGCTTGTAGTCGAAGGCCTTCAGGCGGATGCGGATCTTTTGCTTTTGCATGACTATTCCTTCAAAGAGCGAGTGGCCGAGGCCACGAGGTTTGTGAGGCCCGGACTCTGAACAGGTCCGGGCCGGTCACGCAAAAGACTTAGGCGATGATGGTCGCCACGACGCCGGAGCCGACGGTACGACCGCCTTCACGGATGGCGAAGCGCAGGCCGGTTTCCATCGCGATCGGAGCAATCAACTTCACGGTGATGCTGACGTTGTCGCCAGGCATGACCATTTCCTTGTCCGCCGGCAACTCCACGGCACCGGTCACGTCCGTCGTGCGGAAGTAGAACTGGGGGCGGTAGTTGTTGAAGAACGGGGTGTGACGGCCGCCCTCTTCCTTGGACAAGACATAGATCTCGGCCGTGAAGTGAGTGTGCGGCTTGATCGAGCCAGGCTTGGCCAGCACTTGGCCGCGCTCGACGTCTTCACGCTTGGTGCCGCGCAGCAGGATGCCGACGTTATCGCCAGCTTGACCCTGGTCCAGCAGCTTGCGGAACATTTCCACGCCGGTCACGGTGGTCTTCTGCACGTCGCGGATACCGACGATTTCGATTTCCTCGCCAACCTTGATGATGCCGCGCTCAACGCGACCGGTCACCACGGTGCCGCGGCCCGAGATCGAGAACACGTCTTCCACCGGCAGCAAGAAGGTGCCGTCAACGGCGCGGTCCGGCTGGGGGATGTAGGTGTCCAGCGCATCGGCCAGGCGCATGATGGCTTGCTCGCCCAGGTCGCCCGTGTCGCCTTCCAGCGCCAGCTTGGCCGAACCCTTGATGATGGGGGTGTCGTCGCCCGGGAAGTCGTACTTGCTCAGCAGCTCGCGCACTTCCATTTCGACCAGCTCGAGCAGCTCGGCGTCGTCGACCATGTCGCACTTGTTCAGGAAGACGATGATGAACTTCACGCCGACCTGACGCGCCAGCAGGATGTGCTCGCGAGTCTGGGGCATCGGGCCGTCAGCGGCCGAGCACACCAGGATCGCACCGTCCATCTGGGCAGCGCCGGTGATCATGTTCTTCACATAGTCAGCGTGGCCGGGGCAGTCCACGTGAGCGTAGTGGCGGTTGGCCGTTTCGTACTCGACGTGAGCGGTATTGATCGTGATGCCGCGCGCCTTCTCTTCGGGCGCTGCATCGATCTGGTCGTAGGCCTTGGCCTCGCCGCCGAACTTCTTCGACAGCACCGTCGCGATCGCTGCCGTCAGCGTCGTCTTGCCATGGTCAACGTGACCGATGGTGCCGACGTTCACGTGCGGCTTGGTGCGTTCAAATTTACCTTTTGCCATTTTTCAATCTCCAGAAAAGAGCATGCGCCAGTCTGTGGGTTTAGCGTTTCCGCAGAGTTCTTGAACCCCGGCGACTGGCAGCCAGGAGAGCCTCTGCGAAGACGATCTTGTGGGGAGACCAGCGCCCGAGGACGCCGGTCCAGATACTGCTTACTTGCCGCGCGCAGTGATGATGGCGTCAGCAACGTTCTTCGGGGCTTCCGAGTAGTGCTTGAACTCCATCGTGTACGTAGCACGACCTTGCGACATCGAGCGCAGCGTGGTCGAGTAGCCGAACATCTCCGACAACGGCACTTCGGCCTTGATGGACTTGCCGCCGCCGACCATGTCATCCATGCCCTGAACCATGCCGCGACGCGAGGACAGATCGCCCATCACGTTACCAGCATAGTCTTCCGGCGTTTCGACTTCCACAGCCATCATTGGCTCCAGAATCACCGGCGAAGCCTTACGGCAGCCTTCCTTGAAGCCCATCGAAGCGGCCATCTTGAACGCGTTTTCGTTCGAGTCGACTTCGTGGTACGAACCGAAGGTCAGCGTGACCTTGACGTCCACCACCGGGAAGCCGGCCAACACGCCGTTGGGCAGCGAGTCGATGATGCCCTTCTCAACCGCCGGGATGTATTCGCGAGGAACCACACCGCCCTTGATCGCATCGACGAACTCGAAGCCCTTGCCCGGCTCCTGCGGCTCGACGGTCAGCACGACGTGGCCGTACTGGCCCTTGCCGCCCGACTGGCGCACGAACTTGCCTTCGACGTCAGAAGCGGTCTTGCGGATCGTCTCGCGGTAGGCCACCTGCGGCTTGCCGACGTTGGCTTCCACGCCGAACTCGCGCTTCATGCGGTCGACGATGATTTCCAGGTGCAGCTCGCCCATGCCCGAGATGATGGTCTGGCCCGACTCTTCATCGGTGCGCAGACGGAAGGACGGATCTTCCTTGGCCAAGCGGCCCAGGGCGATACCCATCTTTTCCTGATCGGCCTTGGTCTTGGGCTCAACGGCCTGCGAGATCACCGGCTCCGGGAACACCATCTTTTCCAAGGTGATGATCGATTCCGGATCGCACAACGTTTCGCCGGTGGTGACGTCCTTCAGACCCACGCAAGCAGCGATGTCGCCGGCGAGAATTTCCGAGATTTCTTCACGCTGGTTGGCGTGCATCTGCAGAATACGGCCGATACGCTCCTTCTTGCCGCGAATCGGGTTGAACACCGAGTCGCCCGACTTCAGCACGCCCGAATAGACGCGCACGAAAGTCAGCTGACCAACATAGGGGTCGGTCATCAGCTTGAAAGCCAGTGCTGAGAACTTGGCCTCGTCCGAAGCATCCCGCGTTGTCGGCTGGTCGTCTTCGTCGGTGCCCGGCACCGGCGGCACGTCGATCGGCGAAGGCATGAAGTCGATCACGCCGTCCAGCATGCGCTGCACGCCCTTGTTCTTGAAGGCGGTGCCGCAGAACATCGGCTGGATTTCAGCAGCGATGGTACGGGTGCGAATGCCCAGAACAATTTCCTCTTCGGACAGTTCGCCCGACTCGAGGTACTTGTTCATCATGTCTTCGCTGGACTCAGCCGCAGCCTCGACCAGGTTGTCACGCCACTTCTGGGCATCGGCCTGCATTTCGGCCGGGATGTCGCGGTAGTCGAACTTCATGCCTTGAGAAGCATCGTCCCAGTAGATCGCCTTCATCTTGATGAGGTCGATCACACCGAGGAAGTTCTCCTCAGCACCGATAGGCAGCACGACGGGCACGGGGTTGGCCTTCAGGCGAACCTTCATCTGCTCGACGACTTTGTAGAAATTCGCGCCGGTACGGTCCATCTTGTTGACGAAGGCCAGGCGAGGCACCTTGTACTTGTTGGCCTGGCGCCAGACAGTCTCGGACTGCGGCTGCACGCCGCCCACGGCGCAGTAGACCATGCAAGCACCGTCCAGCACGCGCATCGAACGCTCAACTTCAATCGTGAAGTCCACGTGTCCGGGCGTGTCAATGATGTTGATGCGGTGCTCGGGGCGGGCCAGATCCATACCCTTCCAGAAGCAGGTGGTGGCAGCCGAGGTAATCGTGATGCCACGCTCTTGCTCTTGCTCCATCCAGTCCATGGTGGCGGCGCCATCATGCACTTCACCAATCTTGTGGTTCACACCCGTATAAAACAGGATGCGCTCGGTCGTCGTGGTCTTGCCGGCATCGATGTGCGCAGAGATACCGATATTGCGGTAGCGCTCGATGGGGGTCTTGCGGGCCATGGTGTCACTCCAAATGCAGTGAGCCGCCAACGGGTCAGTAGTAACCCGAGGCGGCCGGAACGGGGAAGATTAGAAGCGGAAGTGCGAGAACGCCTTGTTCGCTTCAGCCATGCGGTGAACTTCGTCACGCTTCTTCATGGCGCCGCCGCGGCCTTCAGCGGCCTCCAGCAGCTCATTGGCCAGACGCTGGGCCATGGACTTTTCACCGCGCTTGCGGGCCGACTCTTTGAGCCAGCGCATGGCCAAGGCCATACGACGGACGGGGCGAACTTCCACGGGAACTTGGTAGTTCGCACCGCCGACGCGGCGGGACTTCACTTCGACCATGGGCTTCACGTTGTTCAGGGCGACCATGAACACTTCCAGCGGATCCTTGCCGATCTTCTTCTCGACCTGGTCGAGGGCACCATAAATGATGCGCTCGGCGACGGCCTTCTTGCCCGATTCCATGATGACGTTCATGAACTTGGACAGATCGACGCTACCGAACTTGGGATCCGGCAGGATTTCGCGCTTGGGTACTTCGCGACGACGTGGCATGGGAATCTTCCTCTTGCTTCAGTTGGTGCGGGCATTTGCCCGACGACCTTGGACGACCACCGACATCAGGGGCCATCCACTTACTCGGCTGCTGCATGCCTTGGGCAATGCACAAACCGCAAAAAATCTGGCGACAGCCTGGGGCCGCACCATGACAACCTGTTGATTACTTCTTCGGACGCTTCGCGCCGTACTTGGAACGCGACTGCTTGCGGTCTTTCACGCCCTGCAAGTCCAGCGAACCGCGCACGATGTGATAACGCACACCCGGCAAGTCCTTAACACGACCGCCGCGCACCAGCACAACGCTGTGCTCTTGCAGGTTGTGGCCTTCACCGCCGATGTACGAGATGACCTCGAAACCGTTGGTCAGACGCACCTTGGCGACCTTACGCAGCGCGGAGTTCGGCTTCTTAGGCGTGGTGGTGTACACGCGGGTGCACACGCCACGACGCTGAGGGCAGTCCTGCATCGCCGGCGACTTGGATTTCGTGACCTCGGCCTGACGGCCGTGGCGCACGAGCTGATTGATAGTTGGCATAAGTAACTTGTTCCCGTTTGAAGTCACAGATCTCTCGGCAGCAGCAGCCCCAATGGCTTTCAAAACGCCCCAGACCTCCACCACCGCTAGAAACGAACAAAAGCACCACGCCTGGGCGCGGTGCGTTTTCATTTCAGTCAGAGGTGGCTGTAGACGCAGCTAGACCTGCCGAAGAGCCTGCGATTGTAGCCCAGCTCGGCGCCAGGACACAAGCGAGCCCGTGTGGCCGCCCCAGCGGCAGGCTTCGCCAGGGTATGCTGCGCGCCCGAACCCGAGGGCTGCGATGCTGATTCCGACACCCGACGAGTGCCCGCTGCTCGTCATCGACACACAGGTCGTGATGGACTGGCTGGTCTTCAAGGACCCATCGACTCAGGCCCTGGCTGCCGCGCTTGAGTCCGGCCAGGCCCAATGGATAGGCGCGCCCAGCATGCTGGCCGAGCTCAGGCATGTGCTGGGCCGGGGCGTGGCGGCAAGCTATGCGCCGGACCCCGAACTGATCGAAGCGACCTTCGCACGGCTCTGCCGAACGGTTGACCAAGCGCCTCCGCCGGCCGTTCGCCTGATCTGCCGGGACCCGGATGACCAGGTCTTTATCGACTTGGCGCTGGCCGCGTCGGCGCGCTGGCTGATCTCGCGCGATCGCGCCGTACTGGCCCTGGCCAAACGCGCGCGCAAGCAGGGGCTGGACATTCTGACGCCGCTGACCTGGAACAAGCAGCGGGCAGGATCCAGTCCGATCGGCATAGCCCCCCCCCGTTAGGAGCCCCCCGCTGCCGTATCGGCATGCGAGATCGCACCGGGCGGTTCGATCGCTTGGTGTCGCGAGCGTCTTGGCAGCCCCAAGCCTTCGAAGGGTGCGGTTGGCAGGGTTGTTTTGAGAAGACGGACGCTATTGCCTCACCCTCATGCAGTTGCGCATCGCTTCGTTCGTCGTGCTCAACTTACGACCGGACTTACACCCGATCGGCCCAGGGGACCTCCTCGGGAAGCTCGCGCTTGCCAAACCACCCGGCTTGCGGGTCCGCAGCGGGCGGTTCCAGAGCTTGGGGTGATGAAGGAGAGAGACTGGGTACGCCGAGACGGTCGAAGTAAGCGATGGACGAGACTCGGTTGATCTGACCGGTGCTGTTGCACCACCATCGGCGTGCTACGCCGCTATGTGCTCATATCGTGCACACCAGCAGTGCGCCAATGCTGGGCGCACCATGGAAAAGGGCCACCCGAGGGTGACCCTTTGAGGCTTGGAGAGAAGCGATGAGTCTTACTCGGCGCTGCCTTCCGACGCACTGTCGACGCTGGCCATCTGAGCAGCAGCCAATTCCTCGGCCTCCTGCTGGGCGATGGAGCGGCGCTCGGCGTCGTCCATGCTTTCCTTGGCACGACGGGCGTCGTGGAAGGCCATGCCGGTACCGGCAGGGATCAAGCGGCCGACGATGACGTTTTCCTTCAGACCGCGCAGTTCGTCGCGCTTGCCCATGATGGCAGCCTCGGTCAGCACGCGGGTGGTTTCCTGGAAGGAAGCCGCAGAGATGAAAGAATCCGTCGACAACGAAGCCTTGGTGATACCCAGCAGCACATCGGCGTGGGTAGCAATCATCTTGCCCTCCGCGCGCAGACGGTCGTTGGTATCCAGCAGTTCCGAGCGCTCGACCTGCTCGTTGACGATGTAGTGCGAGTCGCCTGAGTTCGTGATCTGCACGCGACGCAGCATCTGGCGAACGATCACCTCGATGTGCTTGTCGTTGATCTTCACGCCCTGCAAGCGATACACGTCCTGCACTTCGTCAACGATATAGCGAGCCAGCTCTTCGATGCCCAGCAGACGCAGGATGTCTTGCGGGTCGGCAGCGCCGTCCACAATCAACTCGCCGCGATTGACCACCTGGCCTTCGTGCACCAGGATGTTCTTCTCCTTGGGCACCAGCTCTTCGTGCTTGCTGCCATCCGGGTCGGTGATTTCCAGGCGAATTTTGCCCTTGGTCTCCTTACCGAACGAGACCGTACCGGTACGCTCAGCCAGCACGCCTACATCCTTGGGCGAACGGGCTTCGAACAACTCAGCCACACGCGGCAGACCGCCGGTAATGTCGCGAGTCTTCTGGCCTTCGACCGGGATACGCGCCAGCACTTCGCCAGGGAACAGGTCCTGACCGTCGCGGATCTGAATCAGCGAGCCAACCTGGAAGCCGATCGTCACCGAGTGGTCGGTGCCGGGGATCTTCACTTCGTTGCCATTGACGTCGAGCAGTTTGACCTGCGGGCGGATCACCTTGGCAGCGCCGCGGCGCTTGGGATCGATCACCACCAGCGTGGACAGGCCGGTCACTTCGTCGACCTGCTTGGCCACCGTCACGCCTTCTTCCACATTCTCGAAGGTCGCCTTGCCGGCGAACTCGGTAATGATGGGGCGGGTCAGCGGGTCCCAGTTCGCCAAGATCGTGCCAGCCTTGATGGTCTGGTCGGCCTTGATGTTCAGGATCGCGCCGTACGGCACCTTGTGGCGCTCGCGCTCGCGGCCATGCGGGTCGGCAATGATGATTTCGCCGGAACGCGAAATCACCACCAGATCGCCCTTGCCGTTAGTGACGTAGCGCATCGTGGCATTGAAGCCGATGATGCCGTCCGACTTGGCTTCGACGCTCGACGCCACCGCTGCGCGCGACGCCGCACCGCCGATGTGGAAGGTACGCATCGTCAGCTGGGTACCCGGCTCACCGATCGACTGCGCGGCAATCACGCCGACAGCTTCACCCGTGTTGACCAGGCCACCACGGCCCAGGTCGCGACCATAGCACTTGGCGCAGAGGCCAAAGCGCGTGGCGCATGTCAGCGGGGTGCGCACCTTGATCTCGTCGACGCCGGCCTGCTCGAGCATGTCCAGCGTGTCTTCGTCCAGCATATTTCCGGCCGTCAGCAGCACGCCTTGAGTCTCAGGGTGCAGCACATCGATGGCCGCAACACGACCCAACACGCGGTCGCGCAGCGATTCGATGACTTCACCGCCTTCGACCAGGGCACGCATATTCATGCCGTTGTCAGTGCCGCAATCCACTTCGGTGACGACCAGATCCTGGGTCACATCGACCAGACGACGGGTCAGGTAGCCCGAGTTCGCGGTCTTCAGCGCCGTATCCGCCAGGCCCTTACGAGCGCCGTGGGTGGAGATGAAGTACTGCAGAACGTTCAGACCTTCGCGGAAGTTCGCCGTGATGGGTGTCTCGATGATCGAGCCGTCAGGCTTGGCCATCAGACCTCGCATACCGGCCAGCTGGCGGATCTGCGCGGCAGAACCCCGGGCGCCCGAGTCGGCCATCATGTAGATGGAGTTGAAAGACTCCTGATCCACTTCGCGGCCGTTTCGGTCGATGGTCTTCTGCTTGGACAGCTGGGTCATCATGACCTTGCCGACCTCGTCACCGGTCTTGCCCCAGATGTCGACGACCTTGTTGTAGCGTTCGCCGGCGGTCACCAGGCCCGAGACATATTGCTGCTCGATTTCCTTGACTTCCTTCTCGGCACGCTCGATCAGCAGCGGCTTCTCGGGCGGCACCAACATATCGTCCACAGCGATCGAGATACCGGCGCGCGTGGCCAGCTTGAAACCGCTTTGCAGCAGCTTGTCGGCCAGCACGACGGTTTCCTTCAGGCCGCACTTGCGGAACGAGGTGTTGATCAGGCGCGAGATCTCCTTCTTCTTCAGCGCCTTGTTGATGTTGGCGAAAGGCAGGCCCTTCGGCAATATCTCGCTGAGTAGGGCGCGGCCGACGGTGGTGTCCACCAACTTGGTCTCGGCGACCCACTCGCCGGTTTCCTTGTTCTTGGTGTACTCGGTCAGGCGCACGCTGATCTTGGCGGTGATCTCGACCACGCCGTTTTCCAGCGCACGAATCAGCTCGGGGATGTCCGAGAAGATCAAGCCCTCGCCCTTGCCGTTGATGCGCTCACGGGTCGCGTAGTACAGACCCAGCACCACGTCTTGCGAAGGCACGATCGACGGTTCGCCAGAGGCAGGGAACAGCACATTGTTGGAGGCCAGCATCAAGGTGCGGGCTTCCATCTGCGCTTCGATCGACAGCGGCACGTGAACAGCCATCTGGTCACCGTCGAAGTCGGCATTGAAGGCGGCGCAGACCAGCGGATGCAGCTGGATGGCCTTGCCTTCGATCAGCACCGGCTCGAAGGCCTGGATGCCCAGACGGTGCAGCGTGGGAGCGCGGTTCAGCAGAACTGGATGCTCCTTGATGACCTCTTCCAGGATGTCCCAGACCACCGGCGTGCCGGATTCGACTTCCTTCTTGGCAGCCTTGATCGTCGTCGCGATGCCCATGGCTTCGAGGCGCGAGAAGATAAAGGGCTTGAACAGTTCAAGCGCCATCAGCTTTGGCAGACCGCACTGATGCAGCTTCAGAGTCGGGCCCACCACGATGACCGAACGGCCCGAGTAGTCGACGCGCTTGCCCAGCAAGTTCTGACGGAAGCGACCGCTCTTGCCCTTGATCATGTCGGCCAGCGACTTCAGGGCACGCTTGTTCGCGCCGGTCATCGCCTTGCCGCGACGGCCGTTGTCCAGCAGAGAGTCGACGGCTTCCTGCAGCATGCGCTTTTCGTTGCGCACGATGATCTCAGGAGCCTTGAGCTCGAGCAGACGGGCCAGGCGGTTGTTGCGGTTGATGACGCGGCGATACAGATCGTTCAGATCCGAGGTCGCGAAGCGGCCGCCGTCCAGCGGCACCAACGGACGCAGGTCCGGTGGCAGCACAGGCAGCACTTCCAACACCATCCAGTTCGGCTTGATGCCGGACTTCTTGAAGGCTTCCATCACCTTCAGGCGCTTGGAGTTCTTCTTGACCTTGAGCTCCGAGCCAGTCATGTCGTTGCGCAGGCGATCGATCTCGACGTCGAGATCCATCTCCTCCAGCAGCTTCTTGATACCCTCGGCACCCATCAGCGCGATGAACTCGTCACCGAACTCCAGGCGCTTCGCGTCGTAGTCGTCCTCGGTCATGATCGAGAACTTCTTCAGCGGGGTCATGCCCGGGTCGACGACCACATACGCTTCAAAGTACAGCACGCGCTCGATGTCGCGCAGCGTCATGTCGAGCACGAGGCCCAGACGCGAGGGCAGCGACTTCAAGAACCAGATGTGGGCGCAGGGCGCGGCCAGGTCGATATGACCCATGCGATCGCGACGCACCTTGGTCTGGGTGACTTCAACGCCGCACTTCTCGCAGATCACGCCGCGGTGCTTCAGGCGCTTGTACTTGCCGCACAGGCACTCGTAGTCCTTGATCGGGCCGAAGATCTTGGCGCAGAACAGGCCATCACGCTCGGGCTTGAAAGTCCGGTAGTTGATGGTCTCGGGCTTCTTCACCTCACCGAAGGACCACGAGCGGATCTTCTCTGGCGAGGCCAGGCGGATCGCAATCGCGTCGAAGTGCTCGTCGGGCGTGAATTGCTTGAACAGGTCCAGCAAACCTTTCATGTGTCTCTCCTGTTCCTAATTAGTTGCGCTCGAGTTCAATGTCGATGCCAAGGGAACGAATTTCCTTGACCAGGACGTTGAACGATTCCGGCATGCCGGCTTCGATGGCGTGTTCGCCCTTGACGATGGACTCGTACACCTTGGTGCGGCCGTTCACGTCGTCGGACTTCACGGTCAGCATTTCTTGCAGGATGTAGGAGGCGCCATAAGCTTCCAGCGCCCACACTTCCATCTCACCGAAACGCTGGCCGCCGAACTGCGCCTTACCACCCAGCGGCTGCTGCGTGACGAGCGAGTAGGGACCGGTCGAACGGGCGTGCATCTTGTCGTCCACCAGGTGGTGCAGCTTCAGCACGTGCATGTAGCCGACCGTAACGGGGCGCTCAAAAGCCTCGCCGGTGCGGCCGTCATGCAACTGAGCCTGGGTACGCGTGGCGGTCAGGCCCTTCTTGGCGGCGATGTCGTCCGGGTAGGCCAGCTTCAGCATGCCGCGGATTTCTTCTTCCTTGGCACCGTCGAACACCGGCGTCGCAAACGGCACGCCGTGACGCAGGTTCTGCGCCATCTCGATGACTTCGTCGTCGCTCAGATCGTCCAGATGCTCGGTCTTGCCACCCGACTTGTTGTACAGCTCATCGAAGAACTGACGCAGCTCGGACACGCGGGCGTGCTCCTGCAGCATGTCGCCGATGCGCTGACCGATGCCCTTGCCGGCCCAGCCCAGATGCACTTCCAAGACCTGACCCACGTTCATCCGCGAAGGCACGCCCAGAGGGTTCAACACGATGTCCGCAGGCGTGCCGTCAGCCATATAGGGCATGTCTTCGATCGGAGCGATCTTGGACACCACACCCTTGTTGCCGTGACGGCCGGCCATCTTGTCGCCAGGCTGCAGACGGCGCTTGACGGCCAGATAGACCTTGACCATCTTCAGCACACCGGCCGGCAGCTCGTCGCCCTGCGTCAGCTTCTTGCGCTTTTCCTCGAAGGCCAGATCGAATGAATGGCGTGTCTGTTCCAGCGAGTTTTTGATCGACTCGAGCTGGTTGGCGACTTCGTCCTCGGCGGGACGGATGTCGAACCAGTGGAAGCGCTCGACGCTGCTCAGATAAGCCTTGTCGATGACTGTGCCCTTGGCGATCTTCTGCGGGCCGCCGTTGGCGACCTTGCCGTTCAGCAGCTTCTCAATACGGTCGAAGGCATCGCTCTCGACGATGCGCAGCTGATCGTTCAAGTCCAGGCGGAAGCGCTTGAGCTCATCGTCGATGATCTGCTGGGCGCGCTTGTCGCGCTGGATGCCTTCACGGGTGAAGACCTGCACATCGATGACAGTGCCGTTGGTGCCCTGATCGACACGCAGCGACGTGTCCTTCACGTCCGAAGCCTTCTCGCCAAAGATCGCGCGCAGCAGCTTCTCTTCCGGGGTCAGCGTGGTCTCGCCCTTGGGCGTGACCTTGCCAACCAGCACGTCGCCTGGGCCGACTTCGGCGCCGACGTACACAATGCCCGATTCGTCCAGCCGCGAGAGTTGCTGCTCGCTCAGGTTCGGGATGTCGCGGGTGATTTCCTCGCTGCCCAGCTTGGTGTCACGCGCCATCACCACCAGTTCCTCGATATGGATCGAGGTGTAGCGGTCTTCGGCGATCACACGCTCCGAGATCAAGATCGAATCTTCGAAGTTGTAGCCGTTCCAGGGCATGAACGCGACCAGCATGTTCTGACCCAGCGCCAGTTCACCGATGTCGGTCGAGGCGCCATCGGCAATGATGTCCTCGGCCGCCACCTTGTCACCACGGCGCACGATGGGGCGCTGATGGATGTTGGTGTTCTGGTTGGAACGCTGATACTTGATCAGGTTGTAGATGTCCACGCCGACTTCACCGGCCACGGTCTCATTGTCGTTGACGCGGATCACGATGCGGTTGGTGTCGACATAGTCGATCACGCCCCCGCGACGCGCGGCCACCACGGTACCCGAGTCCTTGGCCGCGACGCGCTCGACGCCTGTACCCACCAAGGCCTTCTCGGGGCGCAGCGTCGGCACGGCCTGGCGCTGCATATTGGCGCCCATCAGTGCGCGGTTCGCATCGTCGTGCTCCAGGAAGGGCACCAGCGAGGCCGCGACCGACACGATCTGCGTCGGCGCCACGTCCATGTACTGGATGCGCTCGGGCGACGTCAGCACCGATTCGCCGTTCTCACGGGCCGAGACCAGCTCGTCGGTCAGCTCGCCAGCAGGGTTCAAGGTCGCGTTCGCCTGGGCGATCACGTACTTGCCTTCCTCGATGGCCGAGAGATAGTCGATCTGGGTCGTCACCTTACCGTCGACGACGCGGCGGTAAGGCGTTTCCAAGAAGCCGTATTCGTTGAGCTGTGCATACAGCGCCAACGAGTTGATCAGACCGATGTTCGGGCCTTCCGGCGTTTCGATCGGGCAGACACGGCCATAGTGGGTCGGATGCACGTCGCGGACTTCGAAGCCGGCGCGTTCGCGAGTCAGACCACCCGGGCCCAGGGCGGAAACACGACGCTTGTGCGTGATCTCCGACAGGGGGTTGGTCTGGTCCATGAACTGCGACAGCTGCGAGGCACCGAAGAACTCCTTCAACGCCGCGGAGATCGGCTTGGAGTTGATCAGGTCGTGCGGCATCAGGGCTTCGGTCTCGGCCTGGCCCAGACGCTCCTTGACGGCCTTCTCGATACGCGCCAGGCCCGAGCGGTACTGGTTTTCGGCCAGTTCGCCGACGCAACGCACGCGGCGATTGCCGAGGTGGTCGATGTCGTCGACCTCGCCGCGGCCATTGCGCAGCTCGACCAGAATCTTGACGACGTCGAGGATGTCCTCGTTCGACAAGTTCATATTGCCTTCCGGCGTGTCGCGGCCCACGCGGGCGTTGAACTTCATCCGGCCGACGCGCGACAGATCGTAGGTGTCGGTGCTGTAGAACAGGCGGTTGAACAGGGCCTCGACGGCGTCTTCCGTCGGCGGCTCGCCAGGGCGCATCATGCGATAGATCGCCACGCGCGCGGCCAACTGGTCAGCAGTTTCGTCCGAGGCCAGGGTCTGGCTAATGTAGGCGCCCTCATCCAGCTCGTTCGTGAACAAGCACTGAATGTCCTTGATGCCAGCCTGACGCAGTTTCTTCAGCAGCGCGTCGGTCAGCTCTTCATTGGCCTTGGCAATGATCTCGCCGGTGTCGCCGTCGACCATGTTCTTGGCCAGCACGCGGCCGACCAGGAAGTCTTCCGGCACGGTCACATGCTGGGTGCCGCTTTGCTCGAGCTGGCGCACATGACGGGCAGTGATGCGCTTGTCCTTCTCGACAATGACAGCACCGCTCTTGTCGGTGATGTCAAAGCGGGCCACTTCGCCCTTCAGACGGTCGGCGACAAACTCCATTTGCGCGCCGGCGTCCATCAGACGGAAGTTATCGAAGACGAAGAAGTGCGCCAGGATCTGCTCTGGGTTCAGGCCAATGGCCTTCAGCAGGATCGTGACCGGCATCTTGCGGCGACGGTCGACACGGAAGAACAGGATGTCCTTGGGGTCGAACTCGAAGTCCAGCCAGGAGCCGCGGTAAGGAATGATGCGGGCCGAGAACAGCAGCTTGCCAGACGAGTGGGTCTTGCCCTTGTCGTGTTCGAAGAACACGCCGGGAGAGCGGTGCAGCTGGGAGACGATGACACGCTCCGTGCCATTGACGATGAAGGAACCGTAGTCGGTCATCAGGGGCACTTCGCCCATGTAGACCTCTTGCTCCTTGATCTCCTTGACGGTCTTCGCCTGCGGCGACTCACGGTCATAGATGATCATCTGCAGGCGCGCACGCACGGCCGCCGCATAGGTCAAGCCACGCTGTTGGCACTCGCGGGTGTCGAACGGCGGCTTGGCGATGTTGAATTCGAGGAACTTCATCTCCACGAAACCGTTGTGCGAAACAATCGGAAACGCGGACAGGAAAGCAGCCTGCAGGCCTTCGGGCTTGCGCTTGGCTGGAGGCACTTCTTTTTGCAGGAAGGCGACGTACGACTCCTTCTGCATGGTCAGCAAGTAGGGAACGTTGAGAACGCTCTCGCGCTTACCGAAGCTCTTGCGGATTCGCTTGCGCTCGGTATAGCTATAGGGGGTTGTTTGCGCCATAAACACTCCGTGTCGAGAGCCCACCCCTGGCCGTGGGACGGGCTTCGTCGGCGACTGGCTTGTCGAGCCCGATCCAGAACGGACGGCTCGATGCTTGGTGGTTGGCCACTACCAACCGCTGGCGGACAACCCCGGCATTGCACCTGGGCCCGACCAAACCGGTTCTCTGCAGTCGGATCAGAGAACACTTGAAAGAACCGCGCATCATACCCTGCGCGGGGCTTTCAACTATTCTCAACCGGATAAACCCTTGAAACGGGGAAAGGGGAGGTCTTGCGACCGCCCCTTTCTAGTCAGTGAGGCCAGAGCTGCTGCGCAGGTCTGACCTCAGACAATTACTTCAGCTCAGCCTTGGCGCCGGCTTCTTCCAGCTTCTTCTTGGCTGCTTCAGCGTCAGCCTTGGCAACGCCTTCCTTGACAGCCTTCGGAGCACCGTCGACCAGGTCCTTGGCTTCCTTCAGGCCCAGGCCGGTGATTTCGCGCACAGCCTTAATCACCGAGACCTTGTTGGCGCCGGCTTCCAGCAGCACGACGTTGAACTCGGTCTGCTCTTCAGCAGCAGCAGCAGCGCCGCCAGCAGCGCCACCGGCGGCCGGAGCAGCCATCGAAGCGGCGGACACGCCAAACTTCTCTTCGATTGCCTTGACCAGATCGTTCAGTTCCAGAACGGTCATGCTGTCCAGGGCGGTCAGGAATGCGTCTTTATCGAATGCCATGATGTGTTTCTTCCTATATACAGATTGCTTGCGTTTGACGGGATCGTCTTAGGCTGCAGCGGGGGCTTCGGCAGCAGCTTCCGTAGAAGCAGCGCCAGCACCACGTTGTGCAGCCAGGGCCGCCAGCACGGCCGCGGTGCGTTGCACCGGCGACTTGAGCAGGCCGGCGATTTGCGACAGCAGCACTTCCTTGCTCGGAACAGCCGCCAGCGCTTTCACGCCGTTGACGTCCAGAGCCTTGCCGCCGTAGGCACCACCCTTGATGACGAGCTTGTCGTTGCCCTTGGCAAAGTCAGCGATGACTTTGGCCGCAGCGACCGCGTCTTCCGAAAAGCCGTAGATCAGCGGGCCGACCATGCTCTCCGAGGCAGCTTCGAACTGGGTGCCGGCAACAGCGCGACGGGCCAGGGTGTTCTTCAGCACGTGAAGATAGACACCCTTGGCACGCGCGTCGATGCGCAGCTTGTTCAAGGCTTCCACGGTGAGGCCACGGTACTCGGCCAGCGCCAGGGTCTGCGACTTGGCAGCTTGCGCTGCGACGTCGGAGACAACGGCTGCCTTCTCGTTGCGATTGAGACTCAAGGTCTACTCCTCACATTACGCCTCCAGTCCCATGTATTGAGCACAGGACCTTTGGCACCGGGATTCAGCGACCTTCTGTTCAGGAAAATCCTTTACAGCGGGACCGCCATCTGCGTTGGCAGGGAAGACACGAGGCCATCCCGATTAAGCGTCACCCCCGATACAGCGGGGTTTCACACCAACGGTCTTGGATGACGCGCGAGCAAGAAAACTTACCCACGCCCCACCAATTCATCAGCACGGCGCCAGACTTCGCGCCGCACCTCAACTTCTTTGCTTAGGCGTTGGCCTGCGCATTGATGCTGGCGACATCCACGCGGGCGCCGACGCCCATCGTGGACGACACCGCCACCTTGCGCAGGTAGACACCCTTGCTCGAGGCCGGCTTGGCCTTGTTCAGGGCCTCGATCAGCGCGCGCAGATTGCCTTCCAGCTTGTCGGTGTCGAACGAACGACGGCCGAGGGTGCCATGGATGATGCCGGCCTTGTCAACACGGAACTGAACTTGGCCAGCCTTGGCGTTCTTGACGGCGGTGGCGACATCCGGGGTCACGGTGCCAACCTTGGGGTTAGGCATCAGGCCGCGCGGGCCCAGGATTTGACCCAGGGTACCGACGATGCGCATGGTGTCCGGCGAGGCGATCACCACGTCGAACGGCATGTCACCAGCCTTCACGCGCTCGGCCAGGTCTTCCATGCCGACGATGTCGGCGCCGGCGGCGCGGGCTTCGTCAGCCTTGGCGCCTTGGGCGAACACCGCGACGCGCTTGGTCTTGCCGGTGCCGTTAGGCATCACGACAGCGCCACGCACCACTTGGTCCGACTTCTTGGCATCGATGCCCAGTTGCACGGCCACATCGATCGACTCGTCGAACTTGGCAGTAGCCAGGCTCTTGACGAGGTTCAGGGCTTCACCCAGCGTGTACAGCTTGGTGGTCTCGACCTTGCCTTGCAGGGCCTTTTGGCGCTTAGTCAGCTTTGCCATCTCAAACACCCTCCACCAGCACGCCCATGGAACGGGCGGAACCAGCAATCGTACGAACGGCGGCATCCAGATCAGCGGCGGTCAGATCCTTGACCTTGATCTTGGCGATCTCTTCCAGCTGAGCACGGGTCAGCTTGCCAACCTTCTCGAGGTGAGCCTTTTGCGAGCCCTTCTCGATCTTGGCAGCCTTCTTGATCAGTGCGGTCGCCGGGGGCGACTTGATCACGAAGGTGAAGCTCTTGTCCGCAAACGCGGTAATAACCACCGGCAGCTTCATGCCCGGCTCATGGCCCTGCGTCTGGGCGTTGAACGCCTTGCAGAACTCCATGATGTTCAGGCCACGCTGACCCAGCGCGGGACCAACCGGAGGCGAAGGATTCGCCTTGCCGGCAGCGACTTGCAGCTTGATAAAGCCAACAATTTTCTTTGCCATATTTCTCTCCAATCAGTGGCACGGCATTTACAGCGCCACGCCACCTGAGTGCTAGCGCAAAGGACTGGTTACCTTTGCTCCTCTTGTCCGCATCTCGTCGCGGACTGACTACGGACAGGTTCACCGGGCTATTACAAGTCCGGCCGGCCCTGCCAGGCCCTCAAACCTTTTGCCTGCAGCCCCTCGGGCTTTCGGCGACAAGTCCAAAGACTTCGTCTTTAAACTTTTTCGACCTGCGCGAAGTCCAATTCAACCGGCGTCGCACGACCAAAGATCGTGACCGAAACCCGCACCTTGGACTTGTCGTAGTTGACTTCCTCGATCGCGCCGTTGAAGTCCGTGAACGGACCTTCCTTGACCCGCACCACCTCGCCCACCGTCCACTCGACCTTCGGCCTGGGCTTCTCGATGCCCTCTTGCATCTGATTGACGATCTTCATCACCTCAGCTTCCGAGATCGGAGCCGGGCGGTTCTTCGCGCCACCGACGAAGCCGGTCACCTTGGAGGTGTGCTTGACCAAGTGCCAGGTGTCGTCTTCCATCACCATCTCCACCAGCACATAGCCAGGGAAGAAGCGACGCTCGGTCACGGCCTTTTTGCCATTCTTGAGCTCAACGACCTCTTCGGTCGGCACCAAGATGCGGCCAAACTTGTCCTGCATGCCGGCGCGATCAATGCGCTCGCGCAAATTGCGCTCGACGGCCTTCTCCATGCCCGAGTAGGCATGAACCACATACCAACGCTTGGGCAGACCGGTAGGCACCGCGGCCTCACCGCCGGTAACAACGCCTTGTTCTTCGCTCATTGCAGTCCTTCCGCCTCTCAGCGCTTCCAGCCCAGGATCAGGTCGTACAGCACCCATTCCAATGTCTTGTCGGTCAGCCACAGAAACAAGGCCATCACCAGCACGAAGGCGAACACATAACCCGTCATCTGCGTCGCTTCCTTGCGCGTCGGCCACACGACCTTGCGCACCTCGCGCGCAGAGTCCTGCCCGTAGGCGATCAGCGACTTGCCCGATTCCGAGGTGAAAAACGCAGCAGCGGCGGCTATCAGCAGCACCAGCAACGCGCCCCACTGCGCAATCGGGCCTTGCTTGGCGAGCGCGTAAAAAGCCACCAGCGCACCTACCAGCAAGAGCACGGCAGCAGCCAGCTTCGCCTTATCGGCGCCGGTAGTGACCGTTTCGACTTGAGGATTGGACATAGAACTTTCTTTAGCACCTGCACCCGACGAATAACCGCCCGGCCCAGACATTCAAATCACGGGATACCCAACAGCAGCAAAGCCCGCTGGGAACAGTTCCCGCGGGCTGATGCTTGACCACTTGAACCGGTCGCTTTTATCCGAAGCGACTGGCAGGGGCAGAGGGTCTCGAACCCCCAACCTTCGGTTTTGGAGACCGACGCTCTGCCAATTGAGCTATGCCCCTGTGGCCTTCTAACTTTAAGCGATGATGGTCGCCACGACGCCGGAGCCGACGGTACGACCGCCTTCACGGATGGCGAAGCGCAGGCCGGTTTCCATCGCGATCGGAGCAATCAACTTCACGGTGATGCTGACGTTGTCGCCAGGCATGACCATTTCCTTGTCCGCCGGCAACTCCACGGCACCGGTCACGTCCGTCGTGCGGAAGTAGAACTGGGGGCGGTAGTTGTTGAAGAACGGGGTGTGACGGCCGCCCTCTTCCTTGGACAAGACATAGATCTCGGCCGTGAAGTGAGTGTGCGGCTTGATCGAGCCAGGCTTGGCCAGCACTTGGCCGCGCTCGACGTCTTCACGCTTGGTGCCGCGCAGCAGGATGCCGACGTTATCGCCAGCTTGACCCTGGTCCAGCAGCTTGCGGAACATTTCCACGCCGGTCACGGTGGTCTTCTGCACGTCGCGGATACCGACGATTTCGATTTCCTCGCCAACCTTGATGATGCCGCGCTCAACGCGACCGGTCACCACGGTGCCGCGGCCCGAGATCGAGAACACGTCTTCCACCGGCAGCAAGAAGGTGCCGTCAACGGCGCGGTCCGGCTGGGGGATGTAGGTGTCCAGCGCATCGGCCAGGCGCATGATGGCTTGCTCGCCCAGGTCGCCCGTGTCGCCTTCCAGCGCCAGCTTGGCCGAACCCTTGATGATGGGGGTGTCGTCGCCCGGGAAGTCGTACTTGCTCAGCAGCTCGCGCACTTCCATTTCGACCAGCTCGAGCAGCTCGGCGTCGTCGACCATGTCGCACTTGTTCAGGAAGACGATGATGAACTTCACGCCGACCTGACGCGCCAGCAGGATGTGCTCGCGAGTCTGGGGCATCGGGCCGTCAGCGGCCGAGCACACCAGGATCGCACCGTCCATCTGGGCAGCGCCGGTGATCATGTTCTTCACATAGTCAGCGTGGCCGGGGCAGTCCACGTGAGCGTAGTGGCGGTTGGCCGTTTCGTACTCGACGTGAGCGGTATTGATCGTGATGCCGCGCGCCTTCTCTTCGGGCGCTGCATCGATCTGGTCGTAGGCCTTGGCCTCGCCGCCGAACTTCTTCGACAGCACCGTCGCGATCGCTGCCGTCAGCGTCGTCTTGCCATGGTCAACGTGACCGATGGTGCCGACGTTCACGTGCGGCTTGGTGCGTTCAAACTTGCCTTTTGCCATCTTGCGCTCCTGAATAGGATCAGATCAGACCAGAAGAAATTGGTGGTGCCCATGACGCGGATCGAACGCGTGACCTCTCCCTTACCAAGGGAGTGCTCTACCACTGAGCCACATGGGCATCGACACAGGTTTGACGGCAAAAAAAAACCAGCAAACCGGTATCGACGCTATACCCACCCCGCACAACCAAGCGCCCCAAAGATGGAGCGGGAAACGGGAATCGAACCCGTGTCATTAGCTTGGAAGGCTAAGGTTCTACCATTGAACTACTCCCGCCCGGGAGCCTTGATCAATCCAAATCTTCTTCATCGCCTCGCTGAAATCGAGACCCCGGATCACCGGCATCTCGACCCATCAAAACGTTCGCCCTGGTGGAGGAGGCTGGATTCGAACCAGCGTACGCGTTAGCGGGCAGATTTACAGTCTGCTGCCTTTAACCACTCGGCCACCCCTCCGAGGCGAGCCTGCGACTATAGCACAGCATTTTTGGGTCGCAAAGACTTTTCAAAACCAACAACACCTGACCCACCTCATCCAACAGCGACACACCCTCATCAAGCCGACACGCATCACTTGGCAGCCACAGCCAATACCAGCCAAAACCTAGAAGCAATACCAATTAGCTACCAAGAAACATCGTCACACCCCATTTGCTGTCGCAAAAGCAACGACAAGCAGGGAAAACACGAGTCATGAAGTGGTAGCAAAGTGGCACTACGCGGCCGTATAGTGGCATGGCATTGGTTGCACATTGATGTCCATCTGGGGTGCCAGACGCATGCCACTTCTGTGCGGGTATGCATCGGGCTCCGCGTCTAAACAGGCCGATTCGTTGACGGCCATATCGAGGAGCAGTTATGAAAAAGGTCAATAAGACCCCCATCGCGGCCGCCGTGTCGCTGACATTGCTGGGCGCGGTTTTTAGTGCCCAAGCCCAACAGGCCGGGCCAGCCGCAGCGAAGCCTGATGCTGCTCAGCTCGACCAGGTGGTGATCACCGGCATCCGCGCTTCGCTGGAGACCGCCGCCAATATCAAGAAGAACGCCACGGCCGTGGTGGACGCGGTGTCCGCCGAGGACGTGGGCAAGCTGCCGGACGCGGACGTCGGCCAGGCGTTGGGTCGCATTCCCGGCATTTCGGTGGGCCGCGCCTTCGGTCAAGGTGCTGCGGTGTCAATTCGCGGCACCGATCCGCAGATGACCTACACCACGCTGAACGGCCAGACCGTCGCGTCCACCGGCTGGTATGACCAGAACGACATCGACCGCTCGTTCAATTACTCGCTGCTGCCCGCCGAGTTGATCGGCGGCATGGAGGTCTACAAATCTTCGCAAGCCAACCTGACCGAGGGCGGCATCGGCGGTACCGTAATCGTTAAGACCCGCAAGCCGCTGGACCTGAAGGCCAACACGGCCTTCGGCAGCGTGCGCTACGGCGACGGCACCATCAGCGATCCAGAGAAGGAGTTCTCCGGCCTGTACAGCTGGCGCAATGAATCCCGCAGCTTCGGCGTGCTGGTTGCCGCCGGCCAATCCAAGGGTGACTACATCCGCCGTGGCGTCGAGGCGGACAGCCGCTGGAACAGCGATGTGGCTCCCACAGCCTTCATTCAGGAGCGCAAACGCACCGCCTTCAACGTCGCCCTGCAAGCACGCCCGGTCGAAGGCCTGGAGCTCGGTCTGAATCTGCTGAAGATGGAGTTGAACGCCAACAGCTCCAATGCCAGCGACTACCTGATGCATGACCCGAACTGCGACAAGCGCAACACCGCCGTGAGTTCGGCTTTTAATCCCAACGGCATCTGCCTGCACAGCACGAGCACCGCAACCTCCGGTCCGACCAATAAGTTCTTCCAGGTCTGGGCCCGCGGCGCCAGCATGGACTCGGACAGCGTCGTCGCCGACGCCCACTACACGCTCGGCAACGCCAAGTTCGATCTTGTGATCGGCAGCACCAAGGCCAGCGGCGGCACCTCGATCACCACCAACTACCAGGACAACTCCTGGGACGGCGGCTTCAAGCGCCCAGAGTGGAAAGGCACGATCGACGCCACCGGCAAACAGATCCAGATCAACCCCAGCACCAACCAGTCCTGGGGCCTGAGCGCCCTGCCGGCGCAGCTGGCACCGCAGACCTGGGCGACCTCGGCCGGCCCAAACAAGGACAAGGAGAACTTCGGCCAGCTCGACGCCACCTTCGACCTGGACTGGGGTGTGATCAGCGCCTTCAAGACAGGCGTGCGCCTGGCGGACCACACCTTCGAGAAGCGCAGTTTCCGGCCCATCTGGAACAGCACGATCACAGCAGCGCCCACCAGCTCGCTGTTTGGTGGCTCGGTAGACGTGGGGGGCTGGACGGTCCCGCGCGCCAACATCAACGCCATGCTGGACAACACTCGCAAGAGCATCGGCGGCTGGGTTGAGGACCGCTCGGGCTATGGCGAGCTGAATGAGAAGAACCGTTCGGTCTACGGCATGTTCGAGTTCGACACCCAGGGTCTGCGCGGCAACTTCGGCCTGCGCTACATCTCTACCAAGGCCACCAGCACCGGCTACAAGTTCGACGGCGTGTCCCCGCCTGACCAGTACCCGGGCAACCAGAACTGGGCCAAGACCAAGGTCTCGACAAAGTCGACTTACAACGACGTGTTGCCCAGCGTGAATCTGGCCTTCGACCTGCGCAAGGACCTGGTGCTGCGTGCCACGGCCTCGCAAGCCATCACCCGCCCGAACTTCGCCAACATGTTTGGTGTGACGGTCTCGGGCTACAACGACGATCGCAGGGACAACGAAACCTGGACCGTCGGCAACATCGGCCTCAAGCCCATGAAGTCCAGCCAAGCCGATATCGGCCTGGAGTACTACTACGGCCGCGGCAATATGCTGTCCGCCACCTACTTCGTGAAGGACATCTCGAACTTCGTCGTCGCCAACGTCACACCCAATCAAAAGGTCGGCCTGGTGGATCCCTTGACCGGAGTGGACAACTGGACGGTGCAGAGCTTCCAGAACGCCGGCGGCGGCAAGATTCGCGGCCTGGAGCTGCAGGCCAGTCATGCATTCGGCAACGGCTTCGGCGCGCTGGGCAACTACACGTTCACCGAGGGCAACGCTCCCGCCAGCAGCTACTTGGATCAGCTGGGCGTGTTCACCCAGTCCTCCAAGCACAACGTGAACCTGGTCGGCTACTATGAGAACGAGAGCTACTTCGGTCGCCTGGCCTACAACTGGCGCTCTAAGTACATGATCCGCGAAGGCGCGTTCTGGTACGGCAACCGCATGCACGACGCGTTCGGCACGTTAGATGCCAGCGTGGGCTGGAACATCACCAAAAACCTGAAGCTGTCTTTCGAAGCCATCAATCTGACCAAGGAAGATGACGTTCAGTACGGTGCGGCCGCAGCCTCCAACACAGGCATCAAGGACCCGTTGCGCGCCGGATTCCCGGCCTGGAGTTTCAAGGGTGAGACCACCTTCAAGCTGGGCCTGAGCGCCAAGTTCTGATCGACGCGACTCGTCACAGCAAAGCCCGGCAATTGCCGGGCTTTTTTTATCTGCGCGCCGCGCCGGCGGCGGCGAACAAACGCCCAGCCAAAGGCCGCGCGTTTGCCGATCAGAGTCTGCTGACGGCGCTAGAAGTCGTAGAAGGTATTGATCGTCAACCTGCCCAGGCGCGGGTCGCTGCTGAGGACTTGCTGCGGGTTGACGATGGCCGAGTGCAGCAGGCTGCCTCGATAGATCACCAGGCGATTAAAGCGCGCAGGCATCATGCCCAGCAGTTCGAAACAGTCATTGGAGTCGGTGAAGTAACGCGGTGGCGCCGGGCAGCGCTCGGTCTGCGCGTAAATCATCTCCCCATAGCAATCGCGCGTGTCGGCCGTGATCTGCTGCAGGCCGCTTGCCTTGTGCCGGTAGAAGGCCGTTCCACCCTGCCGCTCATCGCAGAGGTAGAGCAGCACGGCCATGAAGTGCGGCGTGCTGGCATCGAAATGAGGCACCCGCTGCAACGGGCCCAGATCCTGCGGCGCCACCGTGGTGAGCGAGAAGTTGCAAGGCGACTTGCGCAGCGCGAGCTCCGGCGGCACACCGAAGTTCAGCCGGATCAACGGGTCGAGCAACTCAGTCAGGTTTTCGGAATAACCTGCCGGCACCGCAGCTCGCACGCCGGGATAGCCCTTGCGCTCATCTGCGCCCGCACAGGGCTCGAAGCGGGCCTGGGCAGCCGCCTCCACCAAGGCCTCTGGGTGCGCTAGGAAGTCATCGATGAAGACGACCTGGTGCTCGCCTACCCGCACCGAGCGGATGTCGGGCGGCATACGAATCGAGTAAGGATCATTCATGCTCGGGGCTCAGCGGCGCGTACGAGAATTTCGAGAATACCCATTGTCCCAGCCGGCGAAGCTTGCCGGTGGACCCTCCGATCAAACCTTGATATAGATCCGGTGCCGATCCAGCAGTCGCATCAACAGCCACCAGAGGGCGACGAAGGCGAGCGAGAAGGCCAGCGACGCCGCCTGAGCACCCAGCGCCGCGCCGATGGTCGGTAGCAGCCAGTCCTGGTAGATCGCGGTCTGCCAGCCCAGCGCGGCCAGCACCACACTCATCACCCAGGCTCCGGCATACGCCGTGATTGCGTTGACCCCAAAGCTGCGCCCTAGCGCCGGCCAGCCGCGTTGGTCGATCAGGCGCTGGGCCAGCAGCAGGGTTAGCGTCGCAACACCCCCGCTCCACAGCATGAAGCTGGGCGTCCACAACTGCTTGTTCATCGGCTGCCACAGGCTCCACAACCAACCTGCCAAGAGGCAGAAAAGGCCGGCGGCCAGCAGCGCCTTCGTATGGCGCTCGCGCAGCCAGGCGCCGACGCGCAGGCCCAGCATGGTGGTCGCCCAGGCCCCCAAGGTGGACAACAAGCCTTCGGGTTCGTGGGCTCGGCCCTCGCCCCATTCATAGGCCAGCGGCCCCAGCAGCGAGCTGTCAGCTCGAGCGGCAATATTGCTGGCCTTGTCCATGCTTGCGCCGCTCAGCAGCAACAGGCCCCAGCCCAGCAGCAAGGTCAGCAGCAGACCCCATTGGTGGCGCGGCCGCAGAACCAGGGCCGCCAGCCCGGTCAGCGCAAAGCAGATCGCAATTCGCTGCAACACACCCATCAGGCGGAAATGCGGCTTGTCCATCAGCCACCAGGCCAAGGCATGCAGGGCCAGGCCCAGCAGCAGGATGCGCAGGGCCCGGATCAGCACCGCGCGGCGCAGCGGTGCGATGGCATCGCCCGCCTCGACCCGGGGGCCCAGAGCCAGGCTCAGCGAGACGCCGACGATGAATAGGAAGAAGGGAAAGATCAGATCGGTCGGCGTGCAGCCATGCCAGGCGGCATGCTGCAGCGGGGCATAGACATCGCCCCAGTCACCGGGGTTGTTGACAAGCAGCATCGCGGCGACACACAGACCGCGCAGCGCATCAACCGAGGCGTAGCGTTGATTCATCGCCTGTTCTGGACCCGGCTCAGAAATCGCAGCGGCTATCCAGCGGCGGCTGAGCCGGCGGCACATGGTCGACGCGAGCTGAGCCCGCCTGGCGCAGCGCGGCCACCTGAGCCGCCACCTCGGCCGGACTCATCCGCGCGCTGCGCGCATGGAAGACCCAGTCAACATCCTGCTCATAAACCCGCGGCGTCGCGCTTGCCGGCAGCAGGCCGCCGGGCGAGAACCACAGATTGAAATTGATCGACATCGGCACCACAGGGTAGTTGCGGCCGCCATGCCGGGCCACCTGGCGGCCGTCGATGAAGAGCCGCACCTGCCCGTCCAGCACTTGCATCATCAGAACATGCCAGCCGTCGAGCGAGCCGCGCTCCTCGTGCGAGCCATTGAAGGCCTGCCAGGGCTCCAACTTGACGGTCTGCCAGCTGATGCCGTAGATGCGCGTCTCCGGGCTCCCCCAGCCACCGTTGGGCAGGTACTCCCAATCAATCTCGCTGAACTCGGGATCAAAATCGTGCTTCAGCGGGCTGACCACATAGAAGGTCTGAATCACCGGGTCGCCGTCGACGCCGCTACCGGGCGCATCGCGAAAACGCACCCGAGCCGCATACGTGCCTTCCAGGTACTTGCGCGCGTGGCACAGCTGCACCTGCTGCGTGCCAGGCCCGGTGCCATCGGTGGCGGCACGCAAGCGCAGCAGGCGGTTGCCCTTGAAGTCTGGATCGTCAAGCAGGCTCAGCGCGTCGCTGCGCCATTGCGCCCCCGGAATGCCGGGATGGCCGGGCTGGCTGCGCGGGGTCCAACCGCCCAGACCCAACTCGCTGCTGTGGCGATAGCTGAAATCGTCAAAAAAAACCTGCGCAGGCGCTTGTGCCCGCGCAGGTTGACAAAGGCAAACGATGGTCAGGGCGGCGGCCAGCGTCGTCGCGCGCAAAGCACTGGACATTGGGATGTCTTTTCTTCAGTTGGTGGCAACGGGCTCGGGCGCGCCGGGCTCGACTGGCGTCGCCGCGCCCGGGGCCGGGATCTTGACCAAGAACAGCAGCAGCAGCGCCGGCGCGCCACAGACGATGGTCCAGAGGAAGAAGCTCTGGTAGCCCATGGCCAGCTGGATATCGCCACTGATGGTCTTGGAGAAGATGAAGCCCAGCTGCATCACTCCGCTGCCAAGTGCGTAATGCGCGGTCTGGAACTTGCCAGGAGCGACGACCTGCATGATGTAGAGAATCATGCCGACGAAGCCGAAGCCGTAGCCCAGCATCTCCACCGCAATCGCCGCGCCAACATGGAACATGTCCTGCGGTAGGGTCAGACTTAAGTAATAGAAGGTCACATTCGGCACGGCCATCGCGATGATCAGGATGGGCATTGCACGCCTTAGGCTCAGCCAGGAGGTGAAATAGCCGCCCAGAATGCTGCCGACCAGAAAGGCCGCCGTGCCCACCGTGCCATAAACGCCGCCGACCTGCTCGGTGCTCAGCCCCAGGCCGCCCTTGTCGCGCGCCTCGATCAGGAACAGCGGGCCAATGGTCTGCACCTGCCCCTCAGCGAAGCGAAACAGCACGATGAAAAGCACCATCAGCCAGATGCCGGGCTTGCGCAGGAAATCGGCGATCACCTCGCGCAGCGTGCGCAAAACGCTTGCCGCCGTCAGCTCGGCATGGCCGGTATTCAGCGTGCCGGGCAGCGCATAGGCGTTGTAGGCCGCCAGCAGCGCCAACAGCACAGCCAGCAGCGCGAAGATCACCGACCAGGCGTTCATCACACCCATGCTGCGCTCCAACTGGCCGGCTAACACCAGCAGGCCGCCCAGGGTCAGGAACTTGGAGGCATTGAAAAATGCGCCCTGCCAACCGGCGTAGGCGGCCTGCTGCCTGGCATCGAGGCTGGCCATGTACAGGCCGTCGCAGGCGATGTCATGAGTGGCCGAGGCATAGGCCAGGACGAACAGCACTGCGATGCTGGCCGCAAACCACATCGGCAGTTGCAGCGCCAGCGCCATCAGAGCCAGGCCCGCCGAACCGGTGAACTGCATCGCGACGACGATCAGCTTCTTGCTGCGCGCCAGCTCTAGAAACGGACTCCACAGCGGCTTGATGGCCCAAGCCAGGCCCAGCAAGCCTGTCCAACGCGCAATCTGATCATTGGCCACGCCCATGTTCTTGAACATCAGGCCAGCAATCAACATCACGACGAAGAACTGCATGCCCTGCACAAAGTACAGCGTGGGCACCCAGCGAATCGGGGAAGCGACAGGGGAGCGGGGCTGGGTCATGGCGTTCTCAGTTCAGAGTCACGGGCGAGCGTGCCGCCGCCTGGCTATTGCCCTGCAGCCATGCGCGCAGCGCGGCCAGTGCGCCGTCGGCATAGCCCCAAGTGATGACGGTGGGCGCAATCACGTCGAGCGCCTGGAACGGGTTCCACAGCACCAGATGCAGGTCCGGCCGCCACTGACCGGCCTGCTCGCCGTAGCGGGCCCGGTGGGTAGAGGCGATGATGGTGCGACGGCCGTCGGCCGGCACATCGGCCCAGGCCAGGGCAGCGATGTCATCCAGCGCGACGAAGTCCACATCGCCGAAAGCGGCAAACAATGCCCGCACCTGCGCGCCGGTAGGACCCGCCTCGGAGACGCCATCGGTCGGCACGCTGTCCTGCACATAAACGCGCAGCCGCTCGTTCAGCGCCGGCGCCTGCGCGCCGCGCAGCGCCGTCAGCCCGGCCGACCAGGCCTGACGCATCAGTGCGTCGTCGTCGTCTCTCTGCGCGCCGCGGTAGTCGTCATGCACCACCGGGTAGGCACGGGCCAGCGCGTCCAGTCGCGCGGCGGCGCGCTCGCCCTGGGCCAGGGTCAGCTCGCCGCTGGCGAAGGCAGCTTGTAAGGCCGCGATCGACTGGCCCTGCTCCTCCAGCGAGCCCTGGGCCAGGATCATGTCGGCGCCGGCGTCGATCGCCAGTACTGCCGCACGGGCATAGCCATAGCGCTCGGCGATGGCCTTCATCATCAGCGCGTCGGTGATGACCACGCCGTCATAGCCCAGCTCATCGCGCAGGATGCCGCCCAGCACCCTCTTCGAGAGGGTGGCAGGATAGTCGGGATCAATCTGCGGGTAGACGATATGGGCCGTCATCACTGAGGGCGCGGCATCCCGCAAGGCTTTAAACGGCCGCAGCTCCAGCGCGTCTAGCTCGGCGCGGCTCTTGTCCACCGTGGGCAGGTCCAGGTGAGAGTCCACATGGGTGTCGCCGTGACCGGGGAAGTGCTTGATGCAGCAGGCCACGCCGGCGGCCAGCGAGCCGCGCATCCAAGCTCCGGCCAGACGGGTGACCTCGTCGGCGTCCTCGGCAAAGCTGCGCTCGGCGATCACCGGGTTGGCTGGGTTATTGTTGATGTCGGTGACCGGCGCGAAGTTCCAGTTCACGCCGATGCCGCGCAGGCCGCGAGCCACGGCCGCGCCGACCCGCTCGGTCAGCGCCTCATCCCCGGCCGCGCCCAGCGCCATCGCCGAAGGCGGTTGCGGCAAGAAGGTCGCGCGCACCACTGAGCCGCCCTCCTGATCGAGGCCGATCAGGGCGTCGGGCCCCATCACCTCGCGCAGATCACGGGTCAGCTGACGCACTTCCTGTTCGCTGCCCAAATTCTTGCGGAACAGGCAGACGGCGCGGATGTGGTGCTCGCGCAGGAAAGCCGCCGTGGCCGCGTCCAGCGACTTGCCTTGAATGTCCACCATCACCAGACGGCCAGGATGAAATGTCGTCATGACCTGGCTCTCAATGTGTCTTGGTGACCTTGGCCAGATGGCGCGGCTGGTCGGGGTTGAGCCCGCGCGCGCGCGCAAGCGCTTCCACCATCGGATAGAAGCTCTGCACCGCAGCGATCGGGTCAAGGTCCTCGTTGCCGGTGCAGGCCAGTTCCAGCTCTGCGCCGGGCGTGCCGGCCGGGGCTGCCAGCAGCACCCGTGCGCCACGGCCGCGCATCTCCTCGGACAGCGCGATCAAGCCGGCCTGGGCCGGGCCGCGCGGCGCGAACACCAAGAGCGGATAGCCTTCCTCGACCAGAGCCATCGGTCCATGCTTGACCTCGGCGCCAGAGAAGGCCTCGGCCTGGATGCCGCAGGTCTCCTTGAACTTCAGCGCCGCCTCCATCGCGATCGCCAGCCCGGTGCCACGGCCGATCACGAACAGCTTGTCGGCCTCCTTCAGCGCTTCGACCGCCACGTCCCAGCGCAGCGCAGCCGCCTTCTCCAGAGCCTGCGGCAGAGTCTGCAGCGCGGCGGACAGGTCCTCATCACCCTGCCAGGCCGCGACGACGCGGGCCCCGGCAACCAGTTGGGCGATATAGCTCTTGGTCGCGGCGACACTTTGCTCCGGGCCTGCATGCAGGCCGAACACGTGCTGGGCAGCGGCCGCCAGCGGCGAGCCCTCGGCGTTCACAAAGGCCACGGTGCGAGCCCCGCCGGCGCTGAAGAATTTCGTGGGTGCGACCAGGTCCGGGCTCTGACCCGACTGTGAGAAGGCCAACGAGACCAGTCCCTTGCATTCGATCTTGCTCTGATACAGCGTGATCAGCGACATCGGCAGCGAGGTCACCAGCCGGCCTAGCCGCGCCATCATCAGATAGGCCATGTAGTGGGCAGCATGGTCGGAGCTGCCGCGCGCCACCGTTAGCAGGCTGGTCGGCGGGCTGGCGCGCAGCGCCTCGCCAAGCGCCACATAGGCATTTTGGTCGGCGGCCAGCTGCCGCGCCACGGCGGCGGGCGCGCTCAGCGCTTCCTCAAGCATTCGCGATGTCAATCTCTTCCCCTTCAACAAGCACACGCTGCAACTGCAGATCCCGGTCCATCACCACCAAATCGGCCCAGGCGCCGACGGCCAGGCGGCCGCGTTCGTCCAGGCCCATGTAATCGGCCGCATGGGTGGAGACGCGGCGCGAGGCGTCCGCGATCTCCAGGCCCAGCCCCACCAGATTGCGCAGCGCCTGGTCCAGCGTCAGCGTGCTGCCCGCCAGCGTGCCGTCGGGCAGCCGCACGCCGCCCATGCACTTGCGCACCTTGTGGCTGCCCAGGCTGTACTCGCCATCGGGCATGCCGGCCGCAGCGGTCGAATCGCTGACGCAGAACAGGCAGGGGATGGCGCGCAGCGCCACCTTGATCGCGCCCGGATGCACATGCAGCAGGTCGGGAATGATTTCCGAATACTGTGCATGGGCCAGCGCCGCGCCCACCATGCCCGGCTCTCGGTGGTGCAGGCCGGTCATCGCGTTGAACAGATGGGTGAAGCCACCGGCGCCGTGCGCCAAGGCGGCCACACCGTCCTCGTAAGTGCCCAGCGTGTGGCCGATCTGCACCTGGAAACCGGCCGCACGCAGGGCGGTGATCAAGGCCAGATTGCCGGGCAGCTCGGGCGCCAGCGTGATCAGCCGGATCGGGGCCAACGCATGCAGCGCCTGGATCTCCTCGATGCTGGCGGGCTTGGCAAAGTCGGGCTGAGCACCCAGCTTGCCGGGGTTGATGTAAGGACCTTCCAGATGCACACCCAGCACCCGAGCGCTACCGCTCGCGCGCTCGCGGCAGACCGGACCTAACGCGCTCAAGGCGGCGCGAATGTCACCCATCGGAGCGGTCATCGTCGTGGCCAGCAGCGCGGTCGTGCCGTGACGTGCGTGCATGCGGGCAATCGCCAGCGCTGCGTCGCCACCTTCCATCGTGTCGCGCCCGCCACCGCCATGCACGTGCACATCGATGAAACCCGGGAGCACGACGGGCAGCACCAGACCCTGGCGCACCTCGGATTCGCTGACCGGCTCGCCGCTGATGGCTGCGATGCGGCCGCCGCGTTGGGTCAGCGCGCCGCGCACAAAGCCCTGCGGCGTCAGGACATAACCCTCAATGGTCTCGACCAAGCTCATCCCCGCCTCAGCCCTCACGGCGCATCTCGGCGACGAAGTCGTAGTAGTCGCTGCGGCAGTAGGAGTGCGTCAGCTCCACCGCCTGGCCCGACTCCAGAAAGCCCACCCGAGTGATGAACAGCACCGCCTGCCCCACCGGCACTTCCAGCAGGTCGGCCAGCTTGGGCTCGGCATTGATCGCGCGGATATGCTGCAGCGCGCGCACCGGCGCACCGCCATGCTGGGCCAAATGGGCATACAAAGAGGACTCGACCGCCTGCGGATCGGGCAGCACCGCCTCGGGCAGCACGCTGACCTCGTAGGCCATCACCACCGTGTCGGCCAGGCGCAGACGCTCCAGCCGCGAGACCCGCTCGCCGGTCGTCAGGCCCAGGCTCAGCTGCTCATCAGGCGCGGCCAGCGAGAAGCTGCGCGTCAGCCAGCGCGAGCTGGGTTTGAAGCCGCGCTGATGCAATTCCTCCGAAAAGCTGGTCAGGCGCGACAAGGGCTGCTCCAGCTTGGGCGCTATGTAGTTGCCCGAGCCGCGCTTGCGGATGATCAGCCCCTGCTCGACGAGACGGTCGATGGCCTTGCGAGCTGTGACCCGCGAGAGATCCAGCGACTCGGATAGCACCCGCTCGGAAGGCAAGGCCTCGTCGGCGTGGTACTGGCCGTCGCGGATCGCCTGGGCCAGCTTCTGGGCCAGTTGCATATACAGCGGGGAGGCGGCCTGCGGGTCGGGCTTGAACTGAAAGGGCAGCTTGGCAGCGCTTGACATGATTTTCTTAGGACCCCATTTCGGTTAAGGCGCCGCGAATCAGCAGCAGCGCGCCCGCAGCCGAATCGCCCTGGGGCGCGACGCAGCGAGCTCGTATCGATTCGGAAAAATGCGGCGCCAGGCGCAGCGCCACGCTTCCGCAAAGCGCCAGCGGCAACTGCCCTTGCGGGTCGAGCGCCAAGGCCAGCCGCTCCAACTCGGCCACGGCTTCGCCAACAAAGCCCTGGGCGACCGGATCATGCGCAGCGTTCTCGAACACCAGCGGTGCCAGCCGCGCATGGCCGTGCTGGGCGGCGCTGGCGCACCATGCGAGCAAAGTTTCGCGGTCGCTGCCAGCAAAAGCCCAGACCGCGCGGGCCAGCAGCCCGGCCGGCACTCGGCCATCCAGCGCCTGCTGGGCATGGCGCATCGCCTTCAGCCCCAGCCAAGCGCCGCTGCCCTCATCACCATTGATCCAGCCCCAACCGCTGCTCATCACTCGTGAGCCATCGGCACGCAAGGCCTCGCCCACCGAGCCGGTGCCAGCTGCAACCACCGCTCCTGGCGCCCCACCATGGGCACCCAGCACTGTGGTGTAGCCATCGTTGTCCAGCACCACATGGGCATAGCCGGGCTGGATGCGCATGAAGGCCTGGGCCTGCGCGGCCACGGTCGCCCCCGACAAGCCCAGGCCGATGGCGCACTCGGCCAGATTCAGCGAGTCCAGACCCGCCTGCCGGCAAGCCGCTTGCAAGGCTTGCTGGATATGATGCCAAGCCTGCTCGACCCCCTGACCCAAGGCCGAGGGTCCGGCTTCCCCCTGACCCAGTAGGTTGCCGTCCAGATCAGCCAGCCGCAAGCGGGTGCCCGTGCCTCCGCCATCGACGCCAATCAGGTAGCGTATGGTTTTGATGTGGCTGGGAGTGAGCGCATCGAGCGCGCGTTCGAGGACCGTTCTCATGTTAATACCAGTCTAGTACCAGAGATACCGGTACGTCAATTGGTATTCCACTGATTTACCCTCAGTGACGCTGCCTCTACCTTAATTTCGGGTTAATACCAATAAGGCACCAAATCAGGGTTACTCCGGCAAACGCCAATCCAGAGTCCGCCCCTGTTCGGCCAGCCAATGGGCGGCCCGGGAGAAATGGCCACAGCCAATGAAAGGCAGTGGCGGTCGCGTCGCCGACAGCGGCGAGGGATGGTTGGACTGCAAAATCAGGTGCTGCAACCCGGCCGCCGCGATCAGCGCCGCCTTGGCCTGGGCGTGCGCGCCCCAGAGCATGAAGACCTTGGGTGCCGCATCGGCGGCGGCCGCCCGAATCAACGCATCGGTCAGCGACTCCCAGCCGCCATCCTTCTGGAAACGGGCATGGCTGGCCGGCGCACCGTCCTCCACTGTTAGGCAGGTATTGAGCAGCAGCACGCCGCGCTCGGCCCAGGCACCCAGATGGCCATGAGACGGCGGTGCCAGGCCCAGATCGCGCTGCAACTCTTTGTAGATGTTGCGCAAGCTAGGCGGCAGTTTTCTGACATCGCGCGGCACCGAGAAGGCAAGGCCCTCGGCTTGGCCCGGGCCGTGATAGGGGTCCTGACCCAAAATTACGACCTTGACGCTCTCCAGCGGCGTCAGTTGCAGGGCGCGATAAGGTTCGATCGGATAGATGGCGGCACCGGCCGCGCGGCGCCGGGCCAGATGGGCCTCCAGATCGCGCCCGGCTGGGCTTGCGCGCCAGGCCTCGACGATTGGCGCCCAGCCACCTGCCGCGCTCACGCGAACAACTCAGCCAGCGCCACGCCAGGGTCGGGCGCTCGCATAAAGGCCTCGCCGACCAGGAATGCATGCACCTGGGCCGCCCGCATGGTCTGCACATCGGCCGGGGCGAGAATGCCGCTCTCGGTGATCAACAGGCGATCGGCCGGCACATGCTTCAGTAGGCCCAGCGTCGTATCCAGCGTGACCTCGAAGCTGCGCAGATTGCGGTTGTTAATACCAACCAGCGGCGTCTTCAGCCGCAGTGACCGGTCCAACTCGGCGCGGTCATGCACCTCGACCAGCACAGCCAGGCCCAGGCTCAGCGCACAAGCCTCCAGATCGGCCATCTGACCGTCTTCCAGACAGGCGGCGATCAGCAAGATGCAATCGGCCCCCATCGCGCGCGCCTCATAGACCTGATACTCGTCGACCATGAAGTCCTTGCGCAGCACCGGCAGCGCGCAGGCCGCCCGTGCCTGCTGCAGATAGGCCGGCGCGCCTTGGAAGAACTGAGCATCGGTCAGCACGCTCAGACAGGCTGCTCCATGACTCGCGTAGCTGGCAGCGATCTCATCGGGCCGGAAGTCGGCGCGGATCACGCCCTTGCTCGGGCTGGCCTTCTTGATCTCGGCGATTACAGCATCGTGGCTCGCAGCGATCTTGGCGCGCAGCGCGGCCTCGAAATCACGCTGGCCGCCAAGCTGCTCGGCCTCACGCCGCACGTCGGCCAGAGGCTGCGCAGCACGTGCGGCCTTGATCTCCTCGCGCTTGACCGCAACGATGCGCTTCAGGATGTCGTCCATCTCGATCTTTCTTTCTCTATCAAGCTTTGCCCAGCGACTGTGTCGCCGCGACAAACTGATCCAACTTGGCCTTGGCTGCGCCGGACGCGATCACGGCACGGGCCTTGGCAATGCCCTCGGCAATCGACTCGACCACATTGGCCGCATACAGCGTCGCGCCGGCATTCAGGATCACGATGTCGCGCGCCGGCCCTTCGACATTCTCCAGCGCTCCCATCAGCATCACGCGCGATTCCTCGGGGCCGGCAACCTTGAGGCTGCGATTGCTCACCATCGCGAGGCCGAAGTCCTCTGGATGGATCTCGTACTCGCGCACCTCGCCGTTCTTCAACTCGCCCACCAGCGTGGCAGCTCCCAGCGAGATTTCGTCCATGCCGTCCTTGCCGTAAACCACCACCGCATGCTCAGCGCCCAGGCGCTGCATCACGCGCACCTGGATGCCGACCAGGTCGGGATGAAACACGCCCATCAAGATATTCTTGGCATCGGCAGGATTGGTCAGCGGTCCCAGAATGTTGAAGATCGTGCGCACGCCCAGTTCGCGCCGCACCGGCGCGATGTTCCTCATCGCCGGATGGTGATTCGGTGCAAACATGAAGCCGATGCCGGTCTGCTTGACGCTCTCGGCCACCTGGGCAGGGCTCAGCATGATGTTGGCGCCCAGTGCCTCCAGCACATCGGCGCTGCCGGTCTTGCTGGAGACGCTGCGATTGCCGTGCTTGGCGATTTGTGCGCCGGCGGCGGCCGCGACGAACATTGAGCAGGTGCTGATATTGAAAGTGTGGGCGCCGTCGCCGCCGGTGCCGACGACATCGACCAGATGAGGGCTCGGCGGCACCGGCACCTTGTTCGACAACTCGCGCATCACCTGCGCGGCCGCGGTGATCTCGCCGATGGTTTCCTTCTTTACACGAAGGCCGATCAAGATGGCCGAGGCCATCACCGGCGACATCTCGCCGGCCATGATGCGGCGCATAAGGGTCAGCATCTCGTCATGGAATATCTCGCGGTGCTCGATGACGCGGGTCAGGGCTTCGTTCTCGGTAATGGGCATGCTTGTCGCTCCTGCAAATCTCAATACGGGCCGGTCGCAGCGCGGGCTGCAGCGGCCGGCGCCTTGACGCCGGCAGCGAAGAACTCGCGCACGGCAGTCACGGTGCGGCGGATGCCATCGGCATCGACATCCAGATGGGTCACGAAGCGCAGGCCGATCAGGCCCGTGGCCAGGATGCCCCGCGCCTTCAGATGGGCCAGCAGATCGGCGCCGCGCCCGTCCGCCACATCGGCAAACACGATATTGGTATCCACCGGGCGCACGCTCAACCCCTCGATGCCAGCGAGCCCTTCTGCCAGGCTGGCGGCCAGCGCATGGTCCTCACGCAGGCGCAGCACATGGTGATCTAGCGCATGGTTGGCCGCGGCCGCCAGCAGGCCGACCTGACGCATGCCGCCACCGACCATCTTGCGAACCCGTATCGCCCGTGCAATCAACTCGGCCGAGCCGCACAGCATCGAGCCCACCGGCGCACCAAGGCCCTTGCTGAAGCAGACCGAGACGCTGTCGAAATGCGCGGTGATGCGGGCGAATGCGGCGAAGACGTCGCCGCGCTCTCCCGCATCGGCGACCGCCGCATTGAAGACTCGTGCCCCGTCCAAATGGCAGCTCAAACCGTGACGGCGCGCCAGGGCCGTAGCCTCGGCCAGATAGGCGTGCGGCATGATCTGGCCGTTCCACGTATTCTCCAGGCACAGCAGGCGACTGCGCGCAAAGTGCGGGTCATTCGGTTTGATGGCCGCCGCAATGTCAGCCAGGGCCATCTGACCGCGCGCATCCTGGCTCAGTGGCTGGGGCTGGATGCTGCCCAATACCGCCGCGCCACCGCCTTCGTAGCGGTAGGTGTGGGCCAGTTGGCCGACGATGTACTCGTCGCCGCGCCCACAATGAGCAAGCATCGCGCACAGATTGCTCTGCGTGCCCGAAGGCATGAACAGGGCCGCCTCCATGCCGGCCAGCGCAGCCATGCGTGTCTGCAGGGCCTGCACCGTCGGATCGTCGCCGAAGACGTCATCGCCCACATCGGCGCGCGCGATCGCCTCCCGCATGGCGGCCGTGGGCCGGGTGACGGTGTCACTTCTCAGGTCAACGATGGCGCTCATAGGGCTCGCTCCAGGAAATTCTTCAGCATGGCATGACCGTGCTCGGACAAGATCGACTCGGGATGGAACTGCACGCCTTCGAGCGGCGTGGCCGTGCCGGCCAGCTCGCGGTGGCGCACGCCCATGATCTCGCCGTCCTCACTGCGTGCGCTGATCTCCAGAACCGACGGCATGGTGGCCTCTTCGATCACCAACGAGTGATAGCGGATCACCGAGAAGTCCTGCGGCAGACCCTTGAAGACGCCCTTGCGGTCGGTGCTGATCGTGCTGGCCTTTCCATGCATCTGGGTCCTGGCGCGGATGATCTTGCCGCCCAGCGCCGCACCAATGCTTTGATGGCCCAGGCAGACGCCCATGATGGGCAGCTTGCCGCAGAAGTGCTGGATCGCTTCCACACAGACGCCAGCCTCTGCCGGCGAGCAGGGGCCTGGCGAGAACACCAGCTGCTCGGGCTTCAGGGCCGCGATCTCGGAGACACTGATCTCGTCGTTTCGCACGACCTTCACATCAGCGCCGAGTTCGCCGAAATACTGCACCAGGTTGAAGGTGAAGCTGTCGTAGTTGTCGATCATCAGAAGCATTTAAAAGCCCTCCTCAACCAGTTCAGCCGCGCGAATCAGCGCGCGCGCCTTCGCCTCGGTCTCCTTCCATTCCAGCTCGGGCACCGAGTCGGCCACGATGCCGGCGGCGGCGGCCACATACAGGGTCTGGTCCTGCACGATGCCGGTGCGGATCGCAATTGCCAGATCCATATCGCCGGCAAAGCTCAGATAGCCACAGGCGCCACCATAGATGCCGCGCTTGACCGGCTCAAGCTCGTCGATGATCTGCATCGCACGGATCTTGGGGGCGCCGCTCAAGGTGCCGGCCGGGAAGGCGGCTCGGAACACATCCATATTGCTCAAACCCTCTCGCAGCGTACCTTCGACATTCGAGACGATGTGCATCACATGCGAGTAGCGCTCCACTGCGAAGGCGTCGGTCAGCTTGACCGAGCCGATCTTGGCGATACGGCCGACATCGTTGCGTGCCAGGTCGATCAGCATCAGGTGTTCTGCGCGCTCCTTGGGGTCGGCCTTCAGCTCCACTTCCAACGCCGTATCAAGCTCTGGAGTCGCGCCGCGCGGGCGAGTGCCGGCCAAGGGGCGAATCGTGATCTGCTGGCCATCGGGTGTGCGCTCGTGTCGCACCAAAATCTCCGGAGAGGCGCCGACGATCTGGAAGTCACCCATGTCATAGAAGTACATGTAGGGGCTGGGGTTCAGAGAACGCAACGCGCGGTACAGGCTCAGCGGTGACTCGGTATAGCGCTTGCGCAGTCGCTGGCCGAACACGATCTGCATGCAGTCGCCGGCGGCGATATAGTCCTTTGCCCGCAGCACGCCAGCCTCGAAATCGGCTCGGGAGAACTCACGCTCGACCGGGTGCGACTGGCCGCGCTTGACCTGCGGCGCCGAGACGCTATAAGTGAGCTTGTCGCGCAGATCGCTCAGGCGCTTCTTAGCGCGGAAGTAGGCCTCGGGCTGAGCGGGGTCGGCGTAGACGATCAGATAGAGCCGGCCCGACAGATTGTCGATCACGGCCAGCTCCTCGCACTGCAAGAGCATCACATCGGGCGTATCCAAGCCACCGCCCTTCAGCGTCTTGGCGAGTTTGGGCTCGATATAACGCACCGCGTCGTAGCCGAAGTAGCCGGCCAGGCCACCGCAAAAGCGCGGCATGCCAGGCCGCAACGCGACCTTGAAACGCTGTTGATAGGCCTCAATGAAGTCCAACGGATTGCCCTCGTGCGCCTCGATCACCGCGCCATCGCGCAGCACCTCTGTACGCAGGCCATGACTCTTCAGCACAGTGCGGGCCGGCAGGCCGATGAAGGAGTAGCGGCCAAAGCGCTCACCGCCGACGACGGACTCCAGCAAAAAGCTATGACGACCATTGCCTGCGCCAGCGCACAGCTTCAAGTACAGGGATAGCGGAGTTTCGAGATCAGCAAACGCCTCGCTGAGCAGCGGGATGCGGTTAAAGCCCTGAGCGGCCAGGCTTTGAAATTCGAGTTCGGTAATCATCACGTCTCAAACCTTGATGCAGGGCGGCCCCGCGCTCGAAGGCGACGCAGGCACGCCGGATGTCAGGTCGCTTGACTGCGCCCATCCCACAGGGAAGTTTCAGGCTGAGCTTGTGCGGCTCCGTAAACCAGGAGCCGGCACGCGGTCAATCAATCAAGCGGCTTCAGGCGAAGTCGAACGGGCGACGCCAGGGCCAGGCTCCCCGGTCGTTCGACCCCTTGATTTGCTTGCGCGTGATGAACATGATGCGAAGCAGTTTAGCAGTGCTTGTGTGACGACTGCGTTCAGGGTTTGTGCGTGATGCACAACACGGACAGGCGGGCGAGCTTCGCGCCATACTTCGCCGACAAGACGGAGCGAGACATGTCGAGACAAATCCTTACGGCCCTGCTGCTGGCCGTGGCCCTGCCTATCCAGGCCCAGACGATCGAGGTGGCCGGCGTCAAATATGAGCCCATGACCGAAGTGGCCGGCCAGAAGCTGCAACTCAACGGCGCCGGCATTCGCTACAAGGCCGTCTTCAAGGTTTACACAGCAGGCCTGTATCTGGGCGCCAAGGCCGGTACGCCAGAGGCTGCGCTGGCCGCGCCGGGTCCAAAACGCCTGCACATCCAGATGCTGCGCGAGATCGACGGCAACGAACTCGGCAAGCTCTTCACCAAGGGCATGGAGCAGAACGCCTCGCGTGAAGAGTTCGCCAAGGCCATCAACGGCGTGCTGCGCATCGCCGATATCTTTGCGACCAAGAAGAAGCTCACGACCGGCGAGAACTTCAGCGTCGAGTGGATCCCTGGCACCGGCACCGTGGTCTATGTCAACGGTGCCAAGGTCGCCAGCGAGCCGATCAAGGAGCCTGAGTTCTTCGGCGTGCTGCTGAAGATCTGGCTGGGCAAGTCGCCGGCCGACGACCAGCTCAAGGACGCGCTGCTAGGGATTCAGCGCAGCCGCTCGGGACAGTAATCTGGTCTAGCCGGTCCAGGTGTTGCAGCGCCGGCACCGCGTCGATGGGCTCGCCGTGGTTGTAGCCGTAGCGCATCAGCACCACCGGGCAACCCGCGCCGCGCGCTGCGCGGGCATCGTTGCTGGAGTCGCCAATCATCCAGGTGGTGCTAGGTGCCGTGCCCATTGCCTCGCAGGTCTTGATCAGCGGTAGCGGATCGGGCTTCTTGCGCTCGAAGCTGTCGCCACCAAACACCAGGCCGAAAAAGCCGTCCAGGGCCTTGCGCGCCAGTAGCTCGCGGGCAAAGGCCACTGGCTTGTTAGTCACACAAGCCATCGGCAGGCCCAACGCCGCCAACTTCTCCAGCCCCTCAACCACACCCGGAAACACAGCCGAGAACTGGCCGTTCAGCGCCAAATAGTGCTGCTGGTAGCGCGCCCAGGCGGTTTCGTAGAGCTCGGGCGCACCGCCCACCTCGGCCAGCGTGCTGCGGATCAAGTGCTCGCTGCCCTGGCCTACCGTCAGCTCGACGAACTCGCGGCTCACCGCCGGCAGTGCCAGCTCCTGCAGCACCAGATTCAGCACTGCGACAAAGTCACCGAGCGTGTCGACCAGTGTGCCGTCGAGGTCAAGGATGAAGGCTTGAGGATCGATCTGAGGGCTCACGGCTGGCTTGGCGGACTGAGGAGCCACTAGTTTAGCTGGCACGCTGCGTACACACCTCAGAAGAAAACAATTGTTTTACAATACAAACAATTGTTTTTATACACCATGGACAGCAAAAAAGAACAGCTGCTCGCGCTGATTCGCGACAACCCCTTCATTGGCCAGCAAGACCTGGCTGAGCGCCTGGGCCTGTCGCGGTCGGCGGTGGCCGGTCATATCGCCAGCCTCACGCGCGAGCGCCGGCTGCTGGGCCGGGCCTATGTGTTGCCGCAGCGTGCGCCCATCGTGTGCATCGGCGGCAGCAATCTGGACCGCAAGCTGCGCACTTTGGCGCCGCTGCAGATGGGCACTTCTAACCCGGTAAGCCAGCGCGAGACGCCGGGCGGCGTGGCCCGCAATGTGGCTGAAAACCTGGCACGGCTGGGCCTGCCTGTGCATCTGCTAAGCGCGGTCGGCGACGACCCGGCCGGCCGCGAGCTCCTGGCTCATGCGGCGCGGCTGGGCATCGCGACCAGCGGCTCGCTGCAGGCGAGCGACGCCGCCACCGGCAGCTACACCGCGGTGCTCGACGCCGAGGGCGCGATGCTGCTGGCCCTGGCGCAAATGGCGTTAACCGAGAGACTGACGCCCGACTTCCTGCGCCTCACCTCGGCGCAGCGCGCCAACGCAAGCCTCACCGTGATCGACCTGAACCTGCCGGCCGACAGCGTGGCCCAGCTGATCAGCGAAGCCGCCGCCGACACGCGGCCGCTGGTCATCGTCGCAGTTTCGGTGCCAAAGATGGCGCGGCTGCCGCAAGACCTGAGCGGCGTGCACTGCCTGCTGCTCAATGAGGGCGAGCTGGCCGCGCTGTGCGGGAGCAGGCCGCTCTGCAGCCCTCGAGCGCTCCAGCGCGCACATCGTCAGCTGCGCGAGCGTGGCCTGCATCAGCTGGTCATCACCCAGGGTGCGGCTGGCGTGCTCTTCAGCGACGGCGACAAACTGCTGGCAATGCAGGCGCCGAGCGTGCCAGTGCTCGATGTCACCGGCGCCGGCGACGCATTCTCCGCCGGGGTCTGTGCCTCCCTGTACCGGGACCCGCAAGACCTGGCCCTGGCCTGCCGCCGCGGCCTCGCCATGTCGGCGCTGACCCTGCAGACCGAAGCCACCGTCCATCCCGATCTCGGCCCCGAACTGCTGCAATCCATTAACTGAGAACCCCCATGAGCACTCTGCACACCTTCATCGAATACTCGGCCGAAGTAGCCGCCGCCCGCGCCGCCGGCACCCCCATCGTTGCGCTGGAGTCCACCATCATTTCGCACGGCATGCCCTACCCGCAGAATGTGCAGACGGCCCGCGATGTTGAGCAGATCATTCGCAACGGTGGTGCCGTGCCGGCCACCATCGCAGTCCTCGACGGCAAGATCCGCATCGGCCTGTCCGAGGCGGAGCTGGAGTTACTGGGCCAATCGCCTGAGGCACTGAAGGTCAGCCGACGTGACCTGCCCTATGTGCTTGCCAGTGGCAAGATAGGCGCGACGACCGTGGCCGCGACGATGATCTGCGCGGCGCTGGCCGGCATCCAGGTCTTCGTGACCGGCGGCATCGGCGGCGTGCACCGGGGCGCCGAGATCTCCTTCGACATCTCGGCCGACCTGCAGGAGCTGGCCCAGACCTCGGTGGCCGTGGTCTGCGCCGGTGCCAAGTCCATCCTCGACATCGGCTTGACGCTGGAGTACCTAGAAACCCATGGCGTGCCGGTGATCGCGATAGGCCAGGACAATTTCGCAGCCTTCTACACGCCCGACAGCGGTTTCAAGGCCGACTTCCGCATCGACGCGGCGGCCGACCAAGCGCGTTTCCTGCGGACGAAATGGGCTCTGGGCCTGGCCGGCGGCGTCGTGATCGCCAACCCGGTGCCGGCCGAGCAGGCGATGGAGCGCGCAGAGATCGAGCGCATCACCGCGCAGGCCCTAGCCGAGGCGGCCGCGCAAGGCATTGCAGGCAAGGCCGTAACCCCCTATCTGCTGGCCCGCATCAAGGCGCTGACCGAAGGCCGCAGCCTGGCCACCAATATCGCGCTGGTCAAGCACAACGCCGTGGCCGGTGCACGCCTTGCAGTGGCCCTGGTAGCCTGATCAACCCACCTTGATCGGCGGGGCCGGTGGCGGGCGCCCCGCCCCGCTGGCGGCCTTGTGCTTGTACATGTCCTCGTCGGCCAGGCGCAGCAAACTGGCGGAATCCTTGGCCATGTCGGGAAAACAGGCGATGCCGATGGCTGCCGAGATCTGAACCACCAGCTTGTGGGTCGGCAGATAGATGGGCTGGCGCAGCAGAGCGTCTAGCTTGTCGCGCACCTGGGCGGCGGCCTCATGGTTGCCGACATCGGGCAGGATGACCAGGAACTCATCACCGCCGATGCGGCCCACCGTGTCGGCATCGCGCACCGCTCCGACCAGGCGCTGGCCGACCACCTTCAGCACCATATCGCCCGACTCATGGCCATACTGGTCATTGACCGGCTTGAAGCCGTTCAGATCGATGAACAGCACCGCCACACCCTCATCTTCGCGCTGGGCCCGTGCCAGCGCCCGCTCCAGCCGGTCGTGCAGCAGGCGCAGCGATGGCAGACCGGTCAGCGCGTCATGGTTGGCCAGATGCTGAACAACCTCCTCGGCGCGGGTACGGCGCTGCACCTCCTCGCGCAGTTCGGCCAGGCTGTGCTCCACCGCATCGGCCATCTCGTCGATCACGGCCGAAAGTTCGCCGAACTCGGTGTCCACCGGCAACCGCGTGCGGCTGCCATGGCGGCCCGAGCGCACCGACTGGGCCCAGGCTCGCAATGCCGCTAGTGGCTGGCGCACCGAGCGGTCGAACCGGTGCGCCGACCACAGCGCGTGCAGGGTCAGCACCATCAGGATGGCGGCGGCCATATAGGAGGCCTGTTGGACACTGCGCTGCGCCTGCCCCCGCTCGTGTTCCAGCCGCTGGGCCAGGCTCTGGGTCAGGCGCCGCAGCGGCGCCGCGACCTCGGCCTTGGCGCGCAGATAGGCCTCACCGTGCAGCAGATCCAGGGCCTGGCGCCAGTCCTCTGGTCGCGGCGCGAAGCCCGGGCGCTTCTCGACCAGACCCATGGCCTGACGCTCCAGTGTCATCAGTGCCTCGGAGCGTTGCCGGGCCTCTTCGAGCAAGCCCAGTTCGCTCGAGGTGAAACCGGCTGCGAGCAGGCGCTCCGGCGCCGAGGCCATCCGGCCGGGGCCGTCGGCGGCTTGTGCATCGGCCAGACGCAGATCCCAGAACGCCGCGTCATAGTCCAGCGGGCGAGGTACCTGACCCTCGCGCATGCGCACAATGTCGGCGTAGAACTGGGCATAGCGCGGCCGCTGCTGCAGTACGAACAGACGCGCCATCAGGCTCAGCTCGTTGGAGTTCTGATACAGCTCGGCGGCCAGTTGATGGCCCTCGAAGCGCCGCGACTGGGCCTGTTCAAGCGCCCGGTAGGCCGAGGCCAGATGCAGCAGTGCCGCCACCATCAGCGCCACCAGGACAACCTGCACCACCAGATGAAGGGCGAGCTTGGTGCGTATCTGCATAGCCGCAGCTTAGCGCTGCAGCGCACAATTGAGTAGCGCGCCGACCCGGTCTGTCACAGCGCCGAGACACGCCCGCTCTGCAGAGCTTCGCGCAATCCCGACGCACCCAACTCCACCAGGCTCAACACATGCTCAAAGCCCTGGATGCTGCCGAAATAGGGGTCGGGCACCTCACGCCCGGCATGGCCGGGCACAAAATCCATGAACAGATGCAGCTTGTCCTGCTGCTGGGCTGGGCAGAGCAGCCGCAGATCACGCAGATTGTCGTGGTCCATCGCCAGCACAAGATCGAAGCGGGCAAAGTCCTCGGCCTGGACACGCCGCGAGCGCCATTTCTTGCCCAGTTCGTAGCCGCGCTGCAAGAGCACGCGGGCGGCGCGGGCATCGACCGGCTCGCCTCGCGGCCCTGCGCGCATACCGGCCGATTGCACCAGCGCATAAAGGCCGTGCGCCTTCAAGACAGCCTCGGCCATTGGCGAGCGGCAAATATTGGCGGTACACACCAGCAGGATGTTGTTCATCACCGCCATGATAGGAGACGCCGCTGCGGCCCGGCGTACCGGCCTTGTCACCTGTTCAAGGCCAATGCTTGGTCGATTTTCCGCAGTCCCTGAGCGAAGCCAAGTTTGGTGGGTTGCGACCGGCCTGCCAGTATCACCTTGGTATCAGTATCAGGCGGTGCCACTGCGCTCAACGCGTATCAGTTTCTGGACCGGCACATCAAAATACCGCGCCAGCTCGCGGGCCACCCGGTAAATCACCGGCTTACCGGTTTCAGCACGCTTGATCGAAGCGATCGAGACCCGTATTTTCCGGTCGCTGCAGGAAAATGCCATTTCCTCCTGGCTCTGCAATTTCTCGCTGCGCAGATCCTTGAGTATTTCTGAGACCAAGAATACTCGTCCGGTGGTCGGCACCGGACGACCGGCGCGTTCTGTGTCTTGCTGCATGCTCGGACCCTCTTGTGATGATGAGGGCGGGTCGATCGGACGTCCCGCCGCTGCGCCGCAGATCTCCACGACGCCGCGGACTCTAGGCAGCCCGGGCTCGAACAAGCTTCCGGAAACCTTCCGGGACCCCTCAAACAAAGAAACGAAGGAAAAGTCCCTTGCTTTTGAGAGGCTTGCGGCGACACAAGTCCGTGAATTGTCGGCGTGTCCAGCCGCGGCGGCAGTCTCAGCTTGGTCTCAGGTCGGTCTCAGATGTGCAGCGCCGGCTCACTGGTCGTCATTCTTGACCTCGGGGTCGCTGCTGGGATACAGGCAGGTGACCTCACCGGGGCTGGAGAACATCAGCACCACGCCCTTGGTGACGATCTCGCTGGTAGGCATGCCCACCGCGACAATGTGCTCGTCATTGGCCGGCGTGAAGTTATGGCTGTTGAGCGTCGGTGCATGACCCAGGGTCTTGAAGACCGAGCCGACCAGCACCAGCGGCGAGGCGGCTGCCTGCACAAAATTGCAAACCCCGGCGCTTTGTGGGATGCGCAAAGGCTGCGCAGCCACTTGGGTACAGGCCGGGTCGGTGAAATAACTGCACTCGGCGTAGTTACCGCTGGCGTCTATCGAGGCTTTGACATAGTAAGTACTGGTGGACATGGCTATCCCTTTTCAACTGGCTTTGAATGAATCAGGAGCGGGGATCGCGACGCTCGTTCAACCATTGCTGCTCGGCGCCGACCTGGCTTTTCCGCTCCAGGCAGGAATATGCCTGGACCCAGGTTTCCGTAATATCGAAATGAACCCGCAGCAAGGGCCGCAATCGGTCCAGTTCGGCCAGCACTGTTTCACATTGCGCGCGCGCAGCCGTCGCGGCGCGCGCTCGTAAATGCAGATCCGCAACGGCCATACGAACCTTGGCGCGTTCGGCATGCAAGCGCAGGTCATCGGGCTGTGTCCGCAGCGCATCGCTCAGGTTGGGCAGCAGGCCCGTCAGCAGCTCAAGGGCCTCGGCGTCTTCGCCCTGGGCGCGCAGTTCGCGGCCCAGCACCAGCGTGGTCTGGGCGCGCTGGGGCAGGCGGCGCAGCGTCGCGGCCGCGCTGGCGCCGCTGTTGAACCGCTGCAGCTGCGCCAGCAGCTCGCGCAGTCGCGCCACGCTGCGCCCGGGTACCTGCGTCTCAATCTCCAACACCTCGACACGGGCCAGTCCCAGCCGCCATTTACGGTTATCGCTCTCCTGAGCCAGCAATTGGTCAAACGAGGCCTTGGCCCGGCCGAAGGCCGCCGCCGCCCGATCACGCTGCCCGAGCTTTTGCCAGGCTTGACCGATCCAGGTTTGAGCCACCGCTTCACTGTCCAACCACTCCAGATCCGACGGGGCCTGCGCACGCGCCTGTGCAATGCCCTGCAGCCCCTGCTCGAACAGGCGCCTCGCTGCCTCGAACTCGCCCTGCCACAGCAAGGTCGTGCCCAGCCAGGTCAAGCTGTTGGCCCACCAGGCCTTCAGGCCCAGGTCATCGGGGCGCAGTCGCATCGCCTGCTGCTTGAGCTCGATCGAGGCGCGGAACTGCCGCGCCGCGCCGGGCAGATCGCCGCTGTCCAGCATCACCGAGCCCAGGCTGTTCTCGGCATAAGACAGCTCGATCAGGGGTTCGGCGTGGCCGGGCGCCTCGGCCAACCATTGGGCGCTGTGCTCTCGATAGGCCTGCCAGGCGACCCGGGCGGCGTCAAACTGGCGCTGCACATAGAAAGCATGGCCCAGCCAGAAATCGGCCGCGCCCTGGGCCTTGCGCCACTGCGGCAGCAGCGCGGCATCGGGCGTGGCCGCATCGAGCAGCCGGCGCGCCTGCTGCAGCGGTTCTATCGCCGCTTCGAGCTCGCGCTTGGAGACCCGCACCTCGCCGATCACGGTCAGCGCCTTGGCGCGCTGCAGCAGGGCCTGCGGTTCGGTCGGACGGTCGCCTTCGGCCAGGTGCTTCAGGGCCTGCGCGCCGACGCTGTCGAGCAGTTCAAGCCGGCCAACCGGGCGGAGCTTGTCGGCGAATTCACCGAGCATATAGCCCAGCAAGTCATCGGCTTGCTCGCTGCGCTGGCGCGCCAGCTGCTCGGCGCGATCGGCCCGCCAGGCCAGCGTGCCGCTGAGCAGAGTCAGCAAGACCAGACCCAGCACAGCCGCCAGGCGAAGATGCTCGCCGCGCGCGGCACGGCGGCGCGAGGCCTGCACATAGTCGCGCTCGGACGGGCTGATCGCGAACTCGCGGTGCCCCAGCAGCGCCAGCGCATCGGTCAGCTGCTTGCCCTTGGGCAGCAGGTACTCGGCGGCCCGTCCCTCGGCCTGCCAGCGCGCCACCAGCTGTCGAAGCCGGCTGCGCAGCTGCAGGGCCTGCTGGTGCTCGGCTATCCATTCGGTGACCCGCGGCCAGCGTCGCAGGATGGCCTCATGTGCGACGCGAAAACCGGCTCGCTGCTCGATCAGATCGCTGACCAGCAGCCGCGCATCGACCAGTGCCTGGACCAGCTCGCGCTCGGCAGCGCCACCCAACTCGTCCCACAGCGCGCGCCGGCTGGTTGCACGAGCCTCCTCGGCCGACAGGCTGATCTGCAGCGCCAGCACCTGAGGCAGGGCCTGTTGCTGAATAGGCAGCAGGCTCTTGATCACGGCCTCGGCGCGCAGGCCGATCGCGCCCTCCAGCCCGCCGAGCTCGCGGTAGGCGGCGAAGCTCAGCTCGCCATGCGGGCTGCGCAGCCGGTACAGCTCCTCCAGCGTGTACTGGAGCAACGGCAGCGCGTCCGGGCTGTGAGCCGCGTCGTCGCAGAGCTGATCGTCGAGACGCGCCCGGGTGCCTGGATCGATGCCGAAGCTCAGCGCGGCGGCGCGTGCCGGCAGGCGGATCATCTGGGCGATCTCGGCCCGGCTGGGCGGGCCCAAGTCGAAATGCGCGCCCAGCTGCTTATCCCGCATCAGCAGGCTGTACTCTGACAGGCGCGGATAGAAATCGTTGCGGCAGGCCGCGATCACGATGACATCGCCGCAGTCGGCCAGGGCCTGCAGGGCGGCCAGCAATTCGCCAACACGGGCGGCATCGAGTTGGTGCGCGACGAACAGCGCCTCCAACCGGTCGACGAAGAGCAAGAGCGCCGCGTCGCGCCCGCCGCGCGCCGCGGCAATTTCGGCAAGCACGGCCTGTGGCGTCTGGGCCAAGCTCAGTGCCAGGCTGTCGGCACTGGCGCCGGGGAAGACGCCGCGCCCATCGACCTCCCAGTCCAGCAGTGCGGCCGCCAGCGCGGCAAGCGGCGCATGCCCGCCGATATCGCCGAGGTCCAGCCCCGTGCTGGACAGGCCCTGCAACGCCGGGAACAGGCCGGCCTGCACCAGCGAGGTCTTGCCCGAGCCGCTAGGCCCCAGCAGCAGCGTGAAGGCACGCTTCCCGCGCCAGCGGGCGCTCACGCTGAGCAACAATTCTTGCAGGACGCGCTCGCGGCCGAAGAAGACCTCGGCATGGGGCGCATCAAAAGCCTGCAGGCCGCGAAACGGGGAGCCGTCGCGCCAGCCGCCCTCCCGGGCCTGGAGCGCGGGGCCATGGCGGGCCACTACCGCGGCCAGCACGCGGTAGCCACGCTTGCGCAGCGTCTCGATATAGCGCGGCTCGGTGGCGCTGTCATCCAGCGCACGGCGCAACTGGGCCACGGTCTTGTGCACCGGGTTGTCGCCCAGGGGCTGCTCGGGCCAGCATTGTTGCAGCAGTTGCTCGGCGCTGAACACACGGCCGGGCTGCTCGCACAGCGCCACCAGCACCTGCATCGCCCGCGGCTCGATCTGGCGCCGCTCTGCGCCCCGGCTCAGGCCATTGCTGGCCGGATCGATCGCCCAGTCGCCGAGGACGAAGCGCATTGCGCCGCTGGTCAGCGCGCCAGTTCTGCGCGCATCGCGTCGATAACCGCCTTGTAATCGGGCTTGCCGAAGATCGCAGAGCCGGCCACAAAGGTGTCGGCGCCGGCATCGGCAATCTGGCGGATGTTGTCAACCTTGACGCCGCCGTCGATCTCCAGCCGGATGTCTCGGCCGCTGTGCTCAATGATCCTGCGGGCCGCCTCAAGCTTCTTCAGCGCGCTTGGGATGAAGCTCTGTCCGCCGAAACCCGGGTTGACGCTCATGATCAGCACCAGATCGACCTTGTCAATCACCCACTCCAGCACATCAAGCGGAGTGCCCGGATTGAACACCAGGCCAGCCTGAGCACCCTCAGCCTTGATCAGCTGCAGGGTGCGATCCACATGGGCGCTGGCCTCGGGGTGAAAACTCACCAGATCGGCGCCGGCGCGCACAAATGCCTGAGCCAGGCTGTCGACCGGCTGTACCATCAGGTGCACATCGATGGGCGCGGGCGTGCCATCGGGCTTGACGGCATGCTTTTTGAGCGCCTCGCAGACCATGGGCCCGAAGGTCAGATTGGGCACGTAATGGTTGTCCATCACGTCGAAATGGATCCAGTCGGCACCGGCTGCCAGCACCGCACGCACCTCATCGCCCAGGCGGGCAAAATCGGCAGAGAGGATGCTGGGGGAAATCAGCGGAGAGGGGCGGCGTGAGGTGCTCATGATCGGGCGCGAAGCTGGAAGTGAGCCCCGATTTTAGGAGCCCGCCAGCCCGCCAAAGCAGGTGGTCAGCAGCATCTCGATGATTTGCGCGTCACTGTGCTGACCGCCGGCCTTCAGCAGGGCGAGCACCGGATCGCAGGCACGGGCAAACAAAGTGTAGAGCACAATCTCGGGCGGCAGATCCGGGCGCAAGCTGCCATCGGCCTGGGCTGCACCAATCCACTCGCCGAGCTCGTCGCTCAGGGTCAGCAGCCGGTCCATATAAAGCTTGTGCCCCGTCAGCGCCGCGCGCAGGCTGGAGTTCTGCGCCGGCAGCGAGGGCATTTCGCCCGCCAACTGCACCTGCATGGTCCATCGAGCCACGGCCTTGAGCTTGTCCAGCGCCGAGCCCGGCTGCTCGCGCAATCGCGCCAACTCGGCCAGCGCCCGCTCCAGCACCCGCACCATCGCGGCAGCCGCCAGCTCCTCCTTGGAACTGAAATGCTTGTAGAGGCTAGCTTTGGCGATGCCCACATCGGCCACCACCTCGTCCACCGTCATCAGGTCGAAGCCCTTCTCGGCCAGCAAGCGGTTGACCGCATCGACGATGGCGTCCTCACGAGCCTGCAGGACCTGTTCGCGGAATGAAACTTTTGCCATATCCCGATTCTAGGGCCCGTCGTAACATTTGAGAACCGATCGATCAAATAGATACCGCTCGGTATCATTAAAAACCATACAGTTGACAATATGAACTGATCAGTTCAAATTCCGTACCTCGTCATACCCAGCTCAAGGAAGCGAGGACCCGATGCTCAACTGGCTTTGCCCTGCCTTGCACCAGCCCGGCCTGATGCCTGCCAATAGTGCGTCCGCCGATACGAGAAACGCACTACCGGCGCACTTGGGCTGGCTGCAGCCGGCCATGCAGAGCGCCGGGCTGGACAGCCTGCTAAGCCATGGGCAAGGCCTAACCCTGCTGGCGCCCGACCACGCCGCTGTGCAGCAGCATCTGACCGAGCAAGGTCTGACGATGGGTGCGCTGATGGCGCAGCCTAAGCGGCTGCGCGCCCTGCTGCTGGAGCACCTGCTACCACTATCGCTGAGCGGCGACGCGCTGCTTCAGACCCGCCCGCTACCCAGCCTGGGCGGCGGTGCACTTCGTCTGCAGGCCGACGCTCTGGGCCCGTGCCTGATCGATGCCCAGGGCCATCGCGCGCGGCTGCTGGCCGGCGATCTGCGCTGGGGGGCGCTGCGCTTGCACCTCATCGACCGCGTACTGCTGCCGCCAACGCAGAGCCTGCTGGCGCTGCTGCAGCAAATTCCGTCACGCGGTGAGCTGGCCGAGGCCCTGCATCGCTGCGGGCTGGATGCGGTACTGCGCGCCAACGGACCTTTCACACTGCTGGCACCCAGCGATCAGGGCTTCAAGTTACTGGCGGGTCGCCTAGGTCTGCGCCGACGCGCTTTCATGAAAGACACCGAGCGACTTGGCCATCTGCTGCGCAACCACTTGCTTGGCGGGCGCTGGCTCAGCCACGAGCTGCCCTGGGGCGGGCAGTTGAACAGCGCTCAGGGACTGAACATCGAGTTCAGCCCGCTGGGCTTGGTGGGCAGCGGCGACACCGCCCAGCCGCTGCTGCCGGGCAGCGATCGCCAGGCCAGCAACGGGGTGCTGCATCTGCTGGCCGCGCCGCTGCTGCCGGCCGCGCCAGGCGTCCCCGCCCGCCGAACCTCATTCATCAACCACCACCACGAAGACTCCCATGCTTGACTGGTTCAAACGCCTGGCCCTGCTGGCCTCGGTCGGCCTGCTCGCCGCCTGCGGCGGCGGTGATGACCACCCGCCGACGGTCGTCGACATCGCCCGCAGCGACGCCCGCTTCAGCATCCTCAGCGAGGCAGTGGTCGCGGCGGATCTGGGCACCACGTTGTCCGCGCCGGGCTCCCTCACCGTGTTCGCGCCGACCAATGACGCCTTCGCCGCGCTGCTGACTGAACTGGGTGTCAGCAAGGCCCAGCTGCTGGCCGACAAAGCCCTGCTGACCGCAGTACTGACCTACCATGTGCTGCCGGCCAAGGTCGAGCGCGCGGCCATTCCGGCCGGCAAGCCCATCACCACGCTGCAAGGCGGCATCTTCAAGATCGAGGTCAACGGCGGTACCACCCGGGTAACCGATGGACGCAACCGCGTCTCGACCATCACAGCCACCGACATCCAGGCCAGCAACGGCGTGGTCCATGTGTTGGATCGAGTGCTGCTGCCGGCTGACAAGACCATCGTCCAGACCGCTAGCGCACTGCCCGATTTCAGCATTTTGGTCGAGGCCGTGGTCGCCGCCGACCTGGTCGGCACGCTGAGCGGTACCGGCCCCTTCACCGTGTTCGCCCCGACCAACGCGGCCTTCGCCGCGCTGCTGACCGAGCTAGGCATCAGCAAGGATGCCTTGTTGGCGGACAAAGCTCTCCTCACCAAAGTGCTGACCTACCACGTGCTGCCGGCCCGAGTGCTGAAGTCCGATGTGCCGGTCGGCCCGGCCATCACGACGGTGCAGGGCAACACTTTCACGGTCGATGCCAATCTAGACATCACCGATCGCAACGGCCGCAAGGCCAGGATCACAGCTACAGATGTGCTGGCCAGCAATGGCGTGATTCATGTGATCGACAAGGTCATCCTGCCAACGCTGTGAGCGTCGGTCGTCCCATTTCCCTCAACCCCAAAGAAAGCAGTACCCGATGAAAAAGTTCATTGCAATCAGTGCCCTGTCCCTGCTCGCGCTGTCGGCGCAGGCCAAGGACATCGTCGACACCGCCGTGGCGGCAGGCAACTTCAAGACTCTCGCCACGGCGCTGCAGGCCGCCGGCCTCGTCGACACACTCAAGGGCCCCGGCCCCTTCACCGTGTTCGCGCCGACCGATGCGGCCTTTGCCAAGGTGCCCAAGGCAGACCTCGACGCCTTGCTGAAGGACAAGGCCAAGCTGACCGCTGTGCTTACCTACCACGTCGTGCCCGGCAAGGTGATGGCCAAGGACGTCAAGGCCGGCAAGGTCAAGACGGTGCAAGGCAGCGAGCTGACCATCGCCACGATGGGAGGCGTCACGGTCGATGGCGCCAAGGTCACCGCCACCGACATCGCCGCCGACAACGGCGTGATCCATGTGATCGACAGCGTCGTCATGCCCAAGTAAGCCCAGTGGGGATCAGCGCGGCGGCTTGAAACGCTGCCGCGCTGCCACAACCTCGGCATGCGTCACGCATTGCGGGGCATGGTCGTTAATCAGGCCCATCGACTGCATGAAGGCATGCATGGTGGTGGGGCCGACGAACTTCCAGCCGCGCTTCTTCAGGTCTTTGGACAGAGCCTTAGATGCAGGCGACTCCGTCAGGTTCTCATGACCACCTGCCGGCTCGAAGCGCCAGATATAAGCGCCCAGCGAGCCCTGCTCGGCGATCAGTTCGATGACGCGCTGCGCATTGTTGATGACCGCCTCGATCTTGCCGCGATGACGAACAATGCCGGCATCCTGCAGCAATCGCTCGACGTCGGCGGCATCGAAGGCCGCCACTCGCTCGGCGTCGAAGCCTGAGAATGCGGCGCGGAAGGCCTCGCGTTTGGCAAGGATGGTGCGCCAGGACAGGCCCGACTGGAAACCTTCCAGACACAGTTTCTCGAACAGGCGCCGATCATCGGAGACAGGGAAACCCCATTCGGTGTCGTGATAGTGCAGATAGGGCGGCCAGTCGGCAGCGGCGGCACACCAGCGGCAGCGGGGCCGGCCATCAGCGGGAACATGCAGATTTGAATTCATGGGTGTCGATAACGTTCGGCCAAGTCGCGCAGAAAGCCCTCGCGCTCCAGAGTTTGCAAGGCCTGCAGCAGGCGCCGCGTGAGGGCCGGCGGCAGGTGCTTGGCCACCACCGCAAACTGTGTTTCTTCATGAAATGCGACCGGCGCCGCCCGCAGCCGCCCCGCAAACTCGGGCAGACTCAGCAGCGGCAGCAGGGTCATGTCTTGCCCGTAGACAACGTCCGAACGTCCTAGCATCAGCATGCGCAGCGCATCCTGGTCGGAGCGCGCAGCGTCGCTAAAGGGTACCCGGGCCTGCGTCAGTGTCTGCGCAAGCACCGAGCCCTGGGCCACCAGCACCGGCTTATCGATACCCGCGCCCCTGAGCTCGGCAATGCCGCGCAAGGTGGTCGGATCGTTTTGGCGCTGCACCGCCACATGCCTCACACGGTACAGCGGCACCGGCAGATAGTCCCATTGGCGGGCGCGCTCGGCCGTATTGAGCAGGCAGAAGAACACATCGATTTCGCCCTGGGCCAGCATGCGCTCGATGCGCCGCAGCGGCGTCAGCCGCCGCTGCCCCTCAAAGCGCAGGCCGGTATCCAGGCGCTCAACCGCGCCCACCACCTCGGCACAGATACCGGGCCGCGAACTGTCGCCGGGCGCATACTTGACGGGCGCGCCGCTTTGCGCCACGGTGCGCAGCACCGCGGGCTGTGCAAGGGCGGCCCAAGGCGCAAGGCCCAGCGCCGCCAGCCATGCCCGTCGTGTGATCGCGGGGTGTCTCATCCCTGTTTATGACTCTGCTTCCAATGTCGGCCAGGGCTTCAGCATAGCCGCCCGGCATCATGATGCAGCGCAGCAACCATAGAATAGTCACCATGGCTCAAGCTCAATTCACCTGCAGCGTTGTCGTGCAAGTCCTGCCCGAGCAGACTGAGGCCGAACAAGGCCAGTACGCCTTCAGCTACACGATCAGCATCGAGAACACCGGCGATGTCACGGCTCAGTTGGTGGCTCGCCACTGGCACATCAGCGATGCCGCCGGCCATGTGCAGGAGGTCAGCGGCCTGGCCGTGGTCGGGCACCAGCCGCTGCTGGCCCCAGGGCAGAAGTTCCAGTACAGCTCCTGGGCCCAGATCGCCACGCCGCAAGGCAGCATGCGAGGCCGCTTTCTATGCGTCACTGAGGACGCCGAGGTGTTCTACACCGAGGTGCCCGAATTCATGCTGGCCGACACCAGCACGCTGCATTGATGCGATTCAAGCGAGCGAACCGGGCCTGGGACCTGACGGCCCTGCTGAACGCGGCCGACCCTCGGGCCGAGCTGGCGGCGCGAAATCTCTGGCTGGTGCGTCTGATGGAGTGGCTGCGCCATCCGGTCAAGCGCAACGGCGAGGCGGGCCTGGAGGGCGGCAGCGAGCGCCCCTTGCCGCTGCTGCGCCTGAAGCATCTGCTCAATATGCTGGAGCGCAACCCGGCCCACGCCGAGGCTTTCGCTGGCGTGCTTGGAAGCGTCTGGCGCGACATCCAGGCTCTGGGCCTGTTCGCCGACGTCGGCTTTGCGTCGCGCATGGCCTTGTGGAGCGAGTTGCTGCACCGGCTGCGCCAGCGCGTGCTGCCCGACACGGTGGACACCCGAGAGCTCGGCGAGCTGTTCGGCCTGCTGTTCCCCGAGCCCGAAGATGCGCTGTGGTTGGCCGAGCTTGACGACGAACTGCTAGGCCGACTGGCGGCGCTATTCGGCCGGGCCGTGCCGGCTGGCGATGTTTGGCGCGAGCCAATGTTGGGCGGGTTGACCGTGCTGATCAGCGGCGTTGCAGCAGCCGGCCTGTCGGGCCCTCTGCGCCAGCGCATGGATCCCGAACTACTGAGCCACAAGCCTTTCACGCAACTCGGCCGCGCCACCGAGCAGTTCAGCGACGCACTGCAGCGCGCCGACCGCGCCGCGATGATGCCCGCGCTCCAATACCTTCGCGTGTTGCTGGACAGCTGCCGGCTGGCAGCCGAGAGCATTCCGCGCCATCTCGAAGGCTATGGCGTCTCGGTGGACATCATCTTCGAGGTCGAGCAGATGCTGGAGCGGCTGCGCCGCATCGAGACACTGCTGGACTGTCTCGTCTCGCCCGAGCCGCAGCGCGAGCTGGCGCGGCTGGTCGCCAACCTGGTGCGCGTAACCCATGCGCGGCGCAGCGTGCGGACCCTGTTCGCGCGGCACTATTCGATGCTGGCCCGCAAGGTGGCCGAGCGCAGCGCCGAGACCGGCGAGCATTACATCACTCGCAACGCCGCCGAGTACCGCGACATGCTGCGCCGTGCCGCCGGTGGCGGCCTAGTGATCGCCGGTACCACCTTCATCAAGTTTGCGGTCGGGGCACTATCGCTGTCAGCCTTCTGGGCCGGCTTCTGGGCCGGTGCCAACTATGCCGCCAGCTTCGTCGCAATCCATCTGATGCACTGGACAGTCGCCACCAAGCAACCGGCGATGACCGCGCCGGCAATGGCGCAAAAGCTCAGAGATATCGACCAGGACGAGGGCCTAGCGCGTTTTGTCGACGAGGTCGCCCATCTGCTGCGCTCGCAGATCGCCGGCATCGTTGGCAATCTGGCGCTGGTCGTGCCCATGGTGCTGGGCGTGCAACTGCTGAGTTGGCTCAGCTTCGGCGCGCCGCTGGTCGGTGTCAAGGACGCCGAGCATGTGCTGCACAACCTGACCTTGCTGGGACCCACGCTGTTGTTCGCTGCGCTGACCGGCACCCTGCTATTTGCCAGCAGCCTGATCGCTGGCTGGGTGGAGAATTGGTTTGTTTTCTACCGCCTCGACGCCGCGATTGCCTGGAATCCACGCATCGTCGCCCGCCTCGGTCAGGCGCGTGCAAAGCGCTGGGCAGACTGGTGGCGCAGCAATATCTCAGGCCTGACGGCCAATGTCTCTCTGGGCATGATGCTCGGTCTGGTGCCGGCGCTGCTGGGCTTTTTCGCGCTCCCCATCGAGGTGCGCCACGTCACGCTGTCGGCCGGCCAGATTGCAGCTGCCGCCGGCGCTCTGGGGCTGGAGGTGCTGCACCGGGCCGACTTCTGGTGGTGCGTGGCCGCCGTGCCGCTGACCGGCGCGCTCAATGTCAGCGTCAGCTTTTATCTGGCCTTCAAGGTGGCACTGCGCTCGCGCGGCATCATGCTGGCTGACAGGGCCCGCGTCAGCGGCGCGATATGGCGGCGCTTCAAGGCACAGCCGCGAAGCTTCTTCCTGCCGCCCAAGGCCAACTAGGGCTTGGGGTCGCGGTCCTGATCGGCGTCGCGTCGCTCGCCGCCCTTGCGACCGGAGAACATGGTCCACCAGACAATGAATATCAGCAGGGCCAGCGCGCCCAGGGCCTCCAGCAACAGCAATCCCATGTCTTTATCCACTCTCTCCTGGCGTGCCGGACTGGCGGCGGCGATTCTAGGCGCGCTGGCAGCCTGCTCCACGACACCCCTGCCGCCCATGCCGCCCGCGCCTGCGTCCGCAGCCGCGCCGAGCCCCACCACGCCCGCTGCGGCGCCGGAGCGGGAGCGCGCAACGCTCATGCGCGAACGCTCGCGCTGGCTGGCGAGCGGCTGGTCCGAGCTGCCCGGCTGGGGCGAGGACCGGGCCAGCGAGCTCTGGCCGGCCCTGCTGCGCGGCTGCGTAAGACCTGCCCCCGGCTGGACCAGCTTGTGTGCGCGCGCGCTGCGCGACCGGCCGGCCGACGATGTCGAGGCCCATCTGTGGTTGATGAAGCATCTGCAGCCCTACCGAGTCGAGAGCCTGGACGGCCAAGCCCAGGGCCTGGCGACCGGCTATTACGAGCCGCTGCTCGAAGCCACGCGCCGGCCGCAAGGCAGCTTCCGGGTGCCGCTGCATGCGGCGCCGCCCGATCTGCAGCAGCGCCGCCCCTACTTCAGCCGCCAGCAGATCGCCAACGAGCAGCGCGAGCGCCTGCGAGCGCAGGAGCTGCTCTATATCGAGGACCCTCTCGATGCGCTGGTGCTGCAGATCCAGGGCTCGGGCAGGGTACGGGTGCAAGAGAGCGACGGTCGCCTTCGCATGGCGCGGCTGGCCTTTGCCGGCCACAACGACCTGCCCTACCAGTCGCTTGGCAAGCTGCTGATCGAGCGCGGCGAGCTGCGCGCCGAGCAGGCCTCCTGGCCGGCGATCAAGGATTGGGCACGCCGCAATCCGGCCCGCCTGAACGAGCTGCTGTGGCAGAACCCGCGCTATGTATTCTTCCGCGAGGAGGCCCTGCCCGACCCCGAGCTTGGGCCGCGCGGCGCCCAGGGCGTACCGCTGACGCCAGGCCGCTCGATCGCGGTGGACCGCGCCAGCATCCCCTACGGCACCCCCGTCTGGCTGGACAGTAGCGAGCCGCTGTCCGACACGCCGCTGCGCCGCCTCGTGATGGCGCAGGACACCGGCAGCGCCATCGTCGGTGCGGTACGGGCCGACTATTTTTGGGGCTGGGGCGAGCAGGCCGAGGCCCAGGCCGGGCGCATGAAGCAGGCGCTGCGGTTGTGGGCACTGTGGCCGCGGGATTGATGCGCGACAGCATGGCCGCAGCACATTGCTCTTGCGCTCTCGATGTATATTGATGATGTTGATATCAACAATCAGGAGTACAGTATGGCAGTTCAGATCGCCAATCCCGTGGTGGTGGACAAGGTGGAACGCCTTGCCAAGGCCACCGGCCTGACCAAGACGGCGGTGGTGGAGCAGGCGCTGGACCGGCTGCTGATGGAACGCAGCGCCCCCCTTGCCTCGCCCGCCAGCCGCATGGCGGCCCTGCTGGCCCAGATGGACCGCATCCCCGATCGAGCGGATGCCTTTGACGCGCTCGAGTGGGATGCGCAGGGTCTGCCCAGGTGATCGTCGTCGACACCTCGGCCTTGGTGGCCATCGTTTTCGGCGAGCCCGAGCGCGAGACCTTCGTCAACGTCATCCAGCAGGCCGACAAAGCCTTGATCAGCACCGTCTCGGTGGTGGAAGCGCGACTAGTGGTGCAGGGCCGCAGGGGGCAACGTGCGGTGCTGTTGCTGGACGACCTCCTGCGCCTGCCGATGTTCGAATGGGTGGCGCCCGACGCCGCCGAGGCAGACACGGCCTATGCCGCCTTCGTGACCTTTGGCAAGGGCAGCGGTCACTCGGCCGGCCTGAACTTCGGCGACCTCTTCAGCTACGCCTTGGCCAAACGGCGCGGCCTGCCCCTGCTCTACAAGGGCGAGGATTTCGCCCAAACCGATATCGCCAGCGCCCTGGCCGCTTAGCCCCAACCCCGGCCACACCCTTGAAACGCTACCACTGCCATCTCGGCCGCGACATCTTCGTCACCGCCGGCACCGCCCGCGATCTGGCGCCCGGCGCCTTTGGCATCTGCGCGATCGGCGGCGGGGCCGAGGGCTGGGCGGTCGTGCATATCGGTCCAAACGGCGATGCCGCCGACTTGGGCGGCGAGTACTACTTCGCGGCGCCTGAGGAGGCGCTGGAATTCCTCAAGGAGCTGATTGAGCTGATGGGTGCGGCGCCCGAGTAAGCTGCTCGAATTCGCACAGAGGCACCGGTCGGCTAAACAGATAGCCCTGGTGGGCCTGACAGCCCTGGGCCAGCAGGAAGTCGCGCTGCGCCTCGGTCTCGACGCCTTCGGCCAGCACCTGCAGCCCCAGGCTCTGCGCAAGTGCGACGATAGTGCTGACGATCGCCGCATCCTGCTTCTCGGTTAGCACATTGCGCACAAAGCTCTGGTCGATCTTCAGCTGGTCAAGCGGCAGGCGCTTTAGATAGCTCAGCGAGGAATAGCCGACGCCGAAGTCGTCCAGCGAGATACCGACGCCGCAGGCCTGCAACGCGTTCATCTTCGCGATCATGCCTTCGACATCGTCCATCAGTAGGCTCTCGGTCAGCTCCAGCTTCAGCAGCTGTGAGCGCGCACCGCTGCGCGCCAGCGCGCGCTGCACCTGGGTGACGAAGTCGGGCTGCTGGAACTGCCGGGCGCTGACATTGATGGCCAGGCTCATACGCGCTAGCGCAGGGTCGGCCGCCCAGGCCACCAACTGCCGGCAGGCGCTGTCCAGTACCCACTGCCCCAGCGGCACGATCAACCCGCTCTGCTCGGCCGCTGGCACGAAGTCCAGCGGCGCCACCAGGCCTCGCCTGGGGTGCTGCCAGCGCAGCAATGCCTCGGCGCCAATCACCGCGCCAGCGCCGTCGACCTGGGCCTGGTAGAAAAGCTCGAACTCGCCGCGCTGCAGGCCTTTGCGCATATCGGCATCGAGCTCGGCGCGGGCGCTGGCCGCGCTCTGCATCGTCGGGTCGAAGAAGCGGATCGCATTGCGGCCGGCCGCCTTGCTCTGGTACATGGCCAGATCGGCCTGCTTCATCACGTCCTCGCTGCCCTGCGCCAGCGCATCGAACAGCGCGATGCCTATGCTGGCGGTGCAATGGTGTTCATGCAGGCCGAGCTCGTAAGGCTCAGTCAGCGCTTCCATCAGCTTGCCGGCCACGACCTCGGCCTCAGCCGCCGCCAGGGGCTTCTCGCCATTGAGCTCGGCAAGAATCACGACGAACTCGTCACCACCCAGCCGTGCCACCGTGTCGCTCTTGCGCAGGCAGGGCGCCAGACGCAGCGCCACCTGCTGGAGCAGCAGATCGCCACAGTCATGGCCGCGGGTGTCGTTGAGGGTCTTGAAATTGTCCAGATCGAGCAGCAGCAACGCGCCGCAGCGGCCGCTGCGCTGGGCCGCGACCAGGGCCTGCTGCAGCCGGTCCAGCAGCAGACGGCGGTTCGGCAGCGCGGTAAGCGGATCGTAGAACGCCAGTCGCTCGATCTCGGCGGCCGCCGCCTTGCGCTCGCTGATATCGCTGAACAGGCCCACGCAATGGGTGACCTCGCCCTGGGCATCGCGCACTGCGGTCAGGGTCAGGCCCATCGGAAAAGTACTGCCGTCCTTGCGCCGGCTGATCAGCTCGCCGCGCCAGCGGCCGCTACGCAGCAGCAGGGTACGGATCTCCGCGACGAAGGTACCATCGTGGCGGCCAGCGCCCAGCATCAGCGGCGTCTGGCCCAGCGCCTCGGCAGCGCTATAACCGGTGATCTCGGTGAACGCCGGGTTGACGCGCAGCATCTCATCCGAGGCGCCGGTGACGAACATGCCGTCCTGCGTCTCGAAGGCGATGGCCGCCAGGCGCAGCTCCAACTCATTGTGCTTGCGCGCGGTGATGTTATTGCCGGTGCCGCGATAGCCGCAGAAGGCGCCATCCGCATCGAAGACCGGCAGTCCGCTGATTTTGATCCAGCGCAACGAACCATCGGCCTGTGGCAGCTGGAACTCGAACTGATGGATGGGCCGGTGCTGCTCCAGATCCGACAGGTGCTGGTCCCAGGCCGGCTGCTCCTCGGAGGCCAGCGCCTGCACCAACTCGCGCGAGGTCCGGCCCAGCAGCGACTCGATGGCCCGGCCGGTCACATGGGCGCTGTTCGGCGAGACATAGGTAAAGCGCAGCTGCGCGTCGAGCTCCCAGAACCACCAGTCGGACGCGGCGGTCGCGAAGTCCTGGAAGCGCTGATCCTGGTGGCGCTGCAGCCCGTGCTCGCGCCGCAGCCGCCGCACCACCTGGCGCATGCGTAGCCAGTGCGCACCGGCCAGCAAGGCCAGCGCGGCCGCGCCGCCGCTGACCAGCATCATGGCCGGCTCCTGAGGAGCCTGGAGGGGACGAGCGAGGGGAAGTACTGCAACATGCGCGGGCCGGGTGAGCGAGATCGAACCAGGCACGCAGCGCGGTAACGCTGCCGGGCGGCGACCCCGCTGCCCTGGACCGCGGAAGCGGACGGTAGGCCGGAGGCTTTGCGACCCCGCTTTTCAGACGGGTGTGCCTTTGTCGAATGTGGGTAGATGCTAAGGCTTCAGGGCGACCGGGGCGCGCGCTTATTTAACGCTTGGGCCCCGCTTGAGCGGAAATAGAGTGCAGATTCTGATCCGCCATGCCCACCAGCAGGGCGCGGCCGTCCGGCAGCACCCGGAACTCGCCGAAGCGCGCCGCCTCGAAGGCCGCCGCCCGGCCCTCTTCGAAGAACCAGGCATCGCTGACCAGCACCCAGCGGCCGTCCTTGGGCGTCAGCTCCAGCAAGAGCTCGCCCTCGGCCAGCGCTGCGTCGCTGGCGTGCAGACGCAGCAGTTGGGCCACGCCGCTTGCGTCCTGCCGCGCTACCAGCCGTGGCCGCTGGCTGCCGAGATCCTGCAGCAGCGGTGTGTCCACGGCTGCAGGCAGCGCGAAGTTCAGCCGCATGAAGTCGCCCTGCATCAGCGAGCGCGGATCGACCGGCGCAAGCGCCACAAAGACTGGCCGACCCTCGCGGATCAGGCGCTCTTTCTGCCAAATCGCGCCGTTGGCGACCAGCAGCACCGCTGCCGCTCCGCCGAGCAGCACCCAGCGGCTGCGGCCGGCTGCGGCCGCCAGCCTTGATGGCGCGGGCGCCGGGGCCGAAGCCCGGCGCTGTGCCAGCCAACTCAACAGCCCCAGCAGCGCGCCCAGGCCCAGCAGCATCAAGGCCTTCTGGCCCAACGGCCAATGCAGCTGGTAGTAGAAACTACCGATAATCCAGGCCGCCGCCACGGCCGCAGCGCCGGCCAGGCGCCAGCGCTGACTGGCCGCCAGCTGGGCAAGCACGAACAGCGCACCACCCAGGCTGGGCAGCAGCCAGGCCAGCGCCGCCAGCACCGCCGCCAGCACGAGGAACAATGGCCGGCGGCAGCACGGCCAGCACCGCGCCAGCAGCAGCGCCCCGGCCAGCGCAAAGCCTAGCGAGCCGGCGCGCATCAGCAGCGGCAACCAGCGCTGCGACGGCGACAGCGCCCGCCCAACCTCAAGCGCCAACTCGCCCGCAGACGACGTGCCCAGCACACCGCCCACCAGAAACGTCATGCCAGCCAGCCAGCACAGCCCGGCAAGCGCCACCAGCACCCAGCCACTGGCCAGCGACTCGATCAGCCCAGCCCAGCGCACGCGAGCGCCGTCCAGCACATGGCGCTGCTGAATCCAGAGCGCGCCGGCCCAGACAAGCAGCAGCAGATGCGGCGCCAGCCATAACGACAGCGTGCCGCCGAGCAGATCGAACCAGCGCGAGGGCAGCAGCTGAACGCTTAGCAGTGCCGCCGCCGCCGCGCCCAGCAGCACCCGCAGCCAGGGCCGCTGCAGCCAGATCGCCAGGGCCAGCACCAGGCCCAGCAGCAGCAGGGCCGCGATCCTCATCGGCAAATCACGAAACAGAGCAAAGCCCAGCAGGCCGGCCCCCACCATCAGGGCCGGCAGCGCCAGCTGCTCGACAAACAGTGGCAAGCCCGGCCGACGCATCAGCGACAAGGCGCCCGCCAGCATGGCCGCGCCGACCAGATAGCTACCGGCCCCGCTGTCGAGCAAGCCGCCCACCAGCGCGAACACCATGCCCATCAGCGGGATCGCGGCGATCCAAGCGCCCAGCGCGGTCAGCAGCACGACCGGCCAGGGCCGGTGCTCGGTGCTGGGGGCCCGGGCGTCGTCGGGCAGCAGGCCTTCGGCGATGGCCGCCTTCAGCAGCATGTCGTCCCTCATGCCCGCTCCTCGTTGTAGTGGCGGGACAAGCGCAGGATGCCGCTAACGCTCGCGGCCAGCAGGCCCGAAGCCAGCAGCGCCACCAGCAGAAAGCTCCCCACATGGTCGCCCGCCCCGGAGAACAGCAGCCGCGCTAGGCCGAGCACCAGCAAGGCGTTCAGGCCCAGCGCCACCGCGCTGAGCGCGAACACATCGAAACCGCGTCGCGTCGCCAGCAGGCCGGCCGCCAGGCCCAGGATGAACAGGCCCAGACCGTATTGCGGTGCGATGCGCTCATAGAACAGGCCCACGCCGGCACTCAGACTCAGCGCAATCACCGCGAAAAAGGCCACCATCCGCAGCGACCACAGCCCCGCGCCGGTGAAGCGGCGCAGCGGCGGGCCCAGCCAGCCGCCGAGCGCCAGCATCGCGCCAAAGCCCAGCAGATGCACGCCCAGATCCTCGGGCCGGACCCGCCAGCTGCGCCCGGTATGGGTCTGGGTCCACAGCGAAATGCCGGTCAGCACCACCAGGGCCCAGGGCGCCCACAGCAGATCCGAGCGCACCGCAGCAGCCAGCGGCAGGCCCAGCACGGCCCACAGCGCAAACAGCTGCCAGGCATCGGCGCCGGTCTGGTAAGTCTGGCCGAAGAAGGCGAACAGTGCGCCGGTCGCCACAAAAGCCAGCAGAGCCAGCGGCGCGCGCGCGGCCGGTCGCAGCGCCGCGCCCACGCACAGCAGCAGTATCAGCCCCTGCAGCAGCGCGAAGCGCTCGAAACGGCCCAGGCCGGCCCAGTTTGCCGCCACCCACATCACCAGGCCAAGCCCGCCCAGCGCGGCCGCCAGCGCCGCGATGATGCGGGGCAGCCAGCGCTGCAGCAGGGCGGGCTCGTCGAAGAGGCCCGCCAGACGATGCAGACGCAGGGCCTGGGTGGAGGAAAGCCCGTGCAGGGCAGTCAGTTCAAAAATCCGGGCTCGCACATCCATGCCGCGCATCATGCCCGGCAATCAGATCAACGCGAAGGCAAAACCGAGCAAGGCGGTGCACAGAGGCAGCAGACCCAGCACCGCCTCGATGCGGCGGTCCAGGCGGGTCGGTGCCGGCTCAATCAGGTCTTCGGCAAAAGCCTCGCTGCGGTAGCTCGGAAAAGGCGTGGACTCGGACATGGCGTGCTCCTTATGCCGGGATCCGGCACAGCTGCACTGTCGAGGCGGCAGGTCTCAAGCAGATTGCTGCATTGTTGAGAGATTGTTTCGTTTGTAGCCGGCTTGTCCCCTGATTCGTCCTCTCGATGCGGGGTAGAAGTCGCTCACAGATCCGAATCTGAGGGCCAGAATCCAAGCCACCGCCTACGCAAACCAAGGAGCCTCTCCATGCCCCAACACCTTCGCCCAACCCTCGCGCTACTCGGCGCGTTTCTGCTTGCCGCAGCCCCAGCCCTGGCGGCCGAGCGCAGCGTCACCCTGAATGTTGCCGGCGCTGGCGGCGACGGCGCCGCGGTCGGCACCGTGCGCATCCTCGAGTCGCCCTATGGTCTGGTCTTCCATCCAGCGCTGAGCGGCCTGCCGCCCGGCCTGCACGGTTTTCATGTGCATGAAAAACCGTCCTGCGCGGCGGCCGCCAACGAGGAGGGCGTGATGGTTCCAGCACTGGCGGCCGGCGGCCATCTGGACCCGGCCGGCAGCGGCAAGCACGGCGAGCCCTGGGGCAGCGGCCATCTGGGCGACCTGCCGCCGCTGTTTGTTGCAGCAGATGGCACCGCCAGCCAGCCGGTTCTGGGGCCGCGGCTGAAACTGGCAGATGTGCTGAACCGTTCGCTAATGGTGCATGCCGGCGGCGACAACCATGCCGACCATCCTGCTCCACTGGGCGGCGGAGGAGCGCGCGTGGCCTGCGGGGTGATCGGGAGCTGAGCGCGACATGGTAGAAATTGCGTGGCCCACTTCGGAGTCGCGTTGGCGACGGTTTATCAACATAGACGAGGTGATGAAAACATGCCTGATCTCTTGATGACTCTTCTGCCAAGCCTGCGGGCGCACGGCGCGTGCTGGCTCACAGCGGCCGTACTGGCCGCCCCTGCCGTATCGGCTTTGGCCAGCTCGCAGACGCCCGTGCTCGGCTATTCGCCGGCGAATATGGACAAGCGGGTAAGCCCGCGCCAGGACTTCACCGGCTATGCGGCCGGCAACTGGCTGCGGCATACCGAGATCCCCGCCAGCGAGGCCGAGGTGGGCGGATTCACCCAGCTCGCCGCCAATCTGGATCGCCAGTTGCTGACCCTGATCAAGAACGCCGCCAATGCCACGGGCGCGCCGGGTAGCCCGCAGCAGCAGATCGGCGACTACTGGCGCGCTGCGATGGACCTGCAGCGCATGGATCAGCTCGGGCTCAAACCCCTGCAAGCCGATCTGGACCTGATCGACACGCTGCCCCTGCCAGCAGCGGCGCTGGGCCAGCTCTCGGCCCGGCTTGAGCTCGGCTACGGCGTGTCGCCCCTGCTCAACGCCTTCCCGACCATCGATGCCAAGGACAGCAAATCCTATCTGCTGCTGCTCGTGGCCGGCCAGCAATCACTGTCCCAAGAGGAGTACGCCAAGCCCGAGAACCAATCGGTGCGCGAGCTCTATCTGGGCCATATCAGCGCCATGCTTAAGGCGGCGGGCGAGTCCGATCCCGAGGCCAAGGCACGCACGGTGCTTGCCATCGAGACCGAGATCTCAGCCGCGCAGCTGACCCCCATTCAGGCCCGCGATCCGGGCATGACCTATAACAAGATGACGCTGGCCGAGGCGCAGGCCCTGATCCCGGCCATAGACCTTGGCGCCAAGCTGAGGGCCCTGGGCCTGCAGCCGCCGGCGCTGGTGCAAGTGCGCGACCTGGCGGCCATCAAGGCGGTGCAGCAGGTGCTGAGCAGCCGGCAGGCCCATGAGTTGCGCAGCCTGCTGCGCTGGCATGTACTGACCGGCCGGGCCTCGTCCCTGGGACGGCCCTGGCGCGACCTGGCCCAGGAGTTTGATCGCAAGCGCCAGGGCCTGCAGACCCTGCCCGAGCGCGAACGCCAGATCACTCAGGCCATCAACAGCCAGCTCTTTCACCCGCTGTCCAAACTGTATGTCGAGGCCTACTTCCCTGCCAGCACGCGCAGCGAGATCACGCAGATGGTGGCCCACATCAAGGATGAGTTCGAGCAGCGCCTGCGAACGAATCCCTGGCTCGACGCGCCGACCCGCAGCGCCGCGCTGGAAAAACTGTCCAAGGTCGACATCCAGGTGGGCTATCCCCAGCAATGGATAGACTTCAGCGGCCTGCAGATCCGGCCCGATGACCACTTCGGCAACACCCAGCGGGCCGATGAGTTCTCGCTGCGGCGCCAACTGGCCCGGCTGGGCCAGCCGGTGATCAACGAGCGTTTTGCCGACCCACCGTACACCACCCCCACCTCGGTGAACGCCGCATACGACCCACAGACCAACAGCATCGACATCACAGCGGCCATCGTGCAGCCGCCCTTCTACAGGCCCGGGGCCGATGCCGCCGTCAACTACTGCACCATCGGTGCGGTGATCGGCCATGAGCTGACCCATGGCTTCGACAGCAACGGTCGCCGCTACGGGCCAGCCGGCAATCTGCGCGACTGGTGGACGCCTCAGGCCTCGGCCGAGTTCGAGAAACGCACCGCGCTGCTTGTCCAGCAGTTCGGTGAGTTCATCCTGCTGCCGGGGCTCAAGCACAACGGCGTATTGACACTGACGGAGAACACCGCCGACCTGGGCGGAATCACACTGGCGCATGCGGCCCTGCACCGCCACCTGGGCGGCAAGGCCCAGCCCCACGTCGACGGACTGAGCACCGACCAACGCTGCTTCGTCGCCTGGGCTCAGATGTGGGCTTACAAAGCGCGGCCTGAGCGCATCCGGCAGTTGGCCGCGATCGACTACCACGCCAACAGCTCGCTGCGCGGCTTCGCGCCGCTGCTGCATCTGGACGCTTTCCACAAGGCCTTCGGGACCCGGCCGGGCGATCCGATGTGGCGAGCCCCCAAGGAGCGCGCGCGCATCTGGTGAGCGCGGCAGTGGCGGCGGACACCCTGGCAAAATGCCGGCTTGTCAGCCGCCGCCGCTCCCATGCTCTCCCTTGCTCCCCGTGTACTAGCCGTCATCCCACCGATGACACAGCTGAACACGCCCTACCCTTCGACCGCCTATCTGACCGGGTTTCTGCGCTCGCGCAATATCCCGGCGGTGCAGGAGGACCTGGCGCTGGCCCTGATGCTGGCGCTGTTCTCCCGCGAGGGGTTGGCTGGCTTGCATGAGACCGCGCAAGCGACGCCCGAGGCACAACGCTCGGCCCAGGTGCGCAGCTTCGCTGCCCAGTACGAGCGCTATGCCGCGACGATCACGCCTGTCATCCGCTTTCTCCAGGGCGGTGACGCGACGCTAGCTCACCGCATCAACACCCGAGCCTTCCTGCCCGAGGGCAGCCGCTTCGAAACGCTGGATGCCTATCTCGATGAGGACGGCGGCGATCCGCTGGCGTGGGCCTTTGGCGCCCTGGGCCTACAGGATCGAGCCCGCCATCTGGCCACGCTGTACCTCAACGATCTGGCCGATGTGCTTCGCGACGCGGTGGACGAGCGCTTCGAGTTTGTCCGCTATGCCGAGAAACTGGCCACCGCCCAGCCTACGTTCGAGCCGCTGGCCCAGGCCCTGGCCGCACCGCCGAATCTGGTGGACCGGCTGCTGCAAGATCTGACCCTGGCAGCCATCGAGCGCCACCGGCCCGAGGTCGTACTGCTGTCGGTGCCTTTCCCCGGCGCCGTCTATGCGGCGCTGCGTATCGCGCAGACCATCAAGGCACATCACCCAGCGGTGAAAATCGTGTTGGGCGGCGGCTTCGTCAACACCGAGCTGCGCGAGCTCAGCGAGCCGCGTCTGTTCGACTTCGTCGACTTCATCACGCTGGACGCTGGCGAGCGCCCGCTGCTGGCCTTGCTGGAGCACATCGATGGCAGGCGCTCGCAACAGCGCCTGGTACGGACCTTTGTGCGTGAATCAGGCGAGGTGAAATACATCAACTTTGTCGAGCCCGACATACCTTTTGAAGAGGTGGGCACGCCCACCTGGGACGGCTTGCCGCTGGACAAGTACCTGTCGCTGCTGGATATGCTGAACCCGATGAATCGGCTGTGGAGCGATGGACGCTGGAACAAGCTGACCGTGGCGCACGGCTGCTACTGGAAGAAGTGCAGCTTCTGCGATGTCTCGCTGGACTACATCTCGCGCTATGACGCGGCCTCGGCCGAGACGCTGGTGGACCGCATCGAAGCGATCGTCGCCGAGACCGGCCAGACCGGCTTTCATCTTGTCGATGAGGCGGCGCCTCCGAAGTCGCTCAAGGCACTGGCGCTGGAGTTGGAGAAGCGCGGCACGGCGATCAGCTGGTGGGGCAATATCCGCTTCGAGAAGACCTTCACGCCCGAGCTCTGCCAGCAGTTGGCCGACAGCGGCTGCATCGCGATTTCGGGTGGGCTGGAGGTGGCCTCGGACCGGCTCTTGCAGCTGATGAAGAAGGGGGTCTCGGTCGAGCAGGTGGCGCGAGTCACCAAGGGATTCGCCGATGCCGGCGTGCTGGTTCATGCCTATCTGATGTATGGCTTTCCGACCCAGACCGTGCAGGACACAGTAGATGCGCTGGAATACGTACGCCAGCTTTTCGAGAACGGCTGCATCCACAGCGGTTTCTTCCACCGCTTTGCCTGCACCGTGCATTCGCCGGTGGGCATGAACCCCGCAGACTACGGCGTGCAGCTGCTGCCCTTGCCCGCCAGCCCCTTCGCGAAGAACGATGTCGGCTTCATCGATCCCACCGGCGTCGACCATGACCGGCTGGGCCGCGCGCTGAAGAAAGCCATCTACAACTTCATGCACGGCATCGGGGTCGAGGAGGATGTGCGCAGCTGGTTCGACATGAAGGTGCCCAAGACTACGGTGCCCCGGCACAAGATCGCGAAGGCGCTGGCTACATGACGAGCTTGCAGCCGCTGCTCGATGCCATTGCCACCATCGCCCCGCAGCCCGCCGACGCCCATCGCGTCTTCCACGGGCGCGGCGGCCTGCACCCGGGCTGTGAGCATCTGGCGCTGGATGCTTTTCCTCCGGTCTGGCTGCTGACGAGTTTTTCTCAGCCGCTGAGCGAAGCCGATCTGGCCAAGATTCATAGTGCCTTGAGCGAGCGCTGTGGCGCCACGCTCAGCTGGGCCTACCAGTTCCGCCACGAGGGCCGCAGCGAGACCCGACTGATGGCCGGCAGCCTGCCCGAGCCTCAGCACATCATCAGCGAGCAGGGCGCGCGCTATCTGGTCCATCTGCTGCGCGGCCAGAATCACGGCCTTTTTCTCGACATGGCCGAGGGCCGGCGCTGGGTGCGAGAGTTTGTGGCCGGCTGGCCCGACAAGCGCCGGCTCAAGGTGCTGAACCTGTTCTCCTACACCTGCGCCTTCTCGGTCGTGGCCCTGCAGGCCGGCGCGAGCCATGTGGTCAATCTGGACATGAGCGACGGTGCGCTGGCCATTGGCAAGAAGAACCATCGGCTCAACGGTCTGCCCGCCGCACCCGGCATGGGCACGGCCAGCTTCCTGCCCCACGACATCTTCACCAGTTGGGGCAAGATTGGCCGTGCCGGACCCTACGAGCTGATCATCGTCGACCCGCCAAGCTTTCAGAAGGGCAGCTTCGTCGCCACCAAGGACTACGCCCGCCTGATGCGCCGTCTGCCCGAGCTGATGGTGCCCGGCGGCCATGCGATGCTGAGCCTGAACACGCCCAAGCTGGATCTGGCCTTTGTGCAAGGTCAGATGCGCGAGCTGGCACCCGCGTTGCGCTTTGTCGAACGGGTCGCGAACCCGGCGGCCTTTGCCGATGTGGACGCGCAGCGCTCACTGAAGGTGCTGATCTATCAAGCACCAAAGCTGAGCTGAAGCAACGCGCCAAGACGACAAACAGGCACCGGCTGCGACAGGGCCGGCCTCGCCGGTTTCGGGGACGAGCGGCCATGGTCAAGAGCCGCGCGGGGGGATAGGCTGACGCAGCCCATTTCAGCGGCCGGGAGTTAGTCATGCATTCCTCCTCCTCTTCTTCCTATTCCTACGCCTCTCGGTGCGTGACCATGGCCTTGCTGTGGAGCTTGCCAGCCTGCATAGCCTGGGCCGTCGAAGCGGTGCCAGCGGCCGACACCCATATCAGCGCTAGCCTGCCGGCCAGCAATTTCGGCGCGCTGCCCACGCTCAATGTCGGTGGCGGCTCGCAAGCCCTGCTGCGCTTCGATCTGGGCACGCTGCCGGCCGGGTTGACTGCAACCAAGCTGCAGAAGGCGAGCCTGGTGCTGTATGTCAACCGAGTCGGCACGCCCGGTGCGATCGAGGCGCAGACGGTCTACAGCCCCTGGACCGAGCTGGGCGCCACCGCCGCCAGCCCGCCGACCACCTCGGGAGCCGGCAGCGTGCCGGCCGTGCCGGTCAGCGCAGCCGGCCAGTTTCTGGCCATCGATGTGACGGCCCAGGTGCGGCAATGGATCACCAGCCCCGGCAGCAACCATGGCTTCGCGCTGGTGCCGGCCGTCTCGGCGCCGGCCACCATGGTGTTCTTCGACAGCAAGGAGAACACCGCCACCGGCCATGTGGCGCGGCTGGATCTGAGCCTGATGGACCAGGGGCCCAAGGGCGACACCGGTCCGGCCGGCCCGCCCGGCCCAAAGGGCGATACCGGCGCGCCCGGGGCCCCCGGCCTGGCCGGCGCACCAGGCGCGCCCGGCGCAAAGGGCGATACCGGTGCGCAGGGGCCGGCGGGCCCGCAGGGACCTAGCGGCGTAAACCAGATCCGATCCTGGAGCGGCCAGGTCACGACCGTGCCAGTCGTGAATACCACCTATGTCTACCTCGGCCCCACTGCCAGCCTCACGCTGAGCGCCAACCAGCGCCTCAGCAACACAGCCTCACTGACATTCACCGCATCGACCAACACCAGCCTGCGGATCGATATCTGCTACAGCAGCGGTGTCGGCGGCACCCTGTTCTCGCCCAACAGCGGCTACAAAATCATGCCTACCACGGCCAATGTGCGCCAGTTGGTCAGCCTGAGTAACAGCTTCGTGCTGGGCCCGGGCAGCTATGTGCTGGGCCCCTGCGCACGCAGCACCGCGGCAGCTGTCACCCTGACCGGCAACTCCGACGACTGGAGCACCGGTTGGAGCATGGTGACCAACTAGCGGGCTCAGCCCGTTCAGCCCGGATAGGCCCAGGCCATCAGCATCACTCGTGCGCCGGCCACATTGGTCGCGCATGGAATGTTGTGCACATCGCAGGCCCGAACCAACGCGTTGATGTCGGGTTCATGCGGCTGCGGCGTCATCGGATCGCGCAGAAAGATCACGCCGTCCACCTCGCCCATCGCCAGCCGTGCCCCGATCTGAAGATCGCCACCCAGCGGCCCGCTGAGCAGGCATTCGACATGGGCCAGACCCACCTCGTCACGCAGCCGGCCGCCGGTGGTGCCTGTGGCGATCAGCGAGCAGCTGTTGAGGAAGCTAGCGAACTCGGTGGCCAGGGCCACCATATCGTTCTTCTTGTGGTCGTGGGCGATCAGGGCGAGTCTCATCGCCACATCTTAGAGGCCGGACAGTTACAGCGCAGCGTCAAACGGCGAATCCACCAACCAACCAATCAATCACGGTCCGGTGCGCCAAGCGGGAAGTAGTGGCGATAAGGCCTGGCCTCGTCGACGGCGCGCGCAAACGAGGACCGCGCCAGCAGACGGCGGCGGTAGGCCTGCAGATGGGAGTGAGCCTTGTCAATGGGATGGGTCCAGTCGGCATAGAACAGAAAGGGCGCCGCGGCGCAGTCAGCCAGGCTGAACTGCTCGCCTGCCACCCACTCGCGCCCTGTAGCCATGCGCACATCGAGCCAGGCATAAGCGGTATCCAGCACTGCCCGCGCGTCGGCCACGCCATGAGGATCACGCTTATCGAACGGACGCAGCGCGTCGAAGACAATCTTCTGCTGCGGCGTCGAGACATAGTTATCGAAGAAGCGGTCCAGCATCCGCACCTCCAGCGCCGCCTGCGCATCCTCGGGCAGCAGACGCACCGGACTCGGCCGGTGCAGGCCCAGGTACTCGATGATGCAGCTCGCCTCCATGATGGTAGCGCCGCGCTCCTCATCAACCAGCAGCGGAAAGCGCTTGATTGGCCACAACTCGGCCAGCGCCTTCGTCGCTGGACAGTCCGGCCCCTCCAACAGCTGCGGCTCAAACGGAATCGCGTTCTCGTAGAACGCGATCAGCGCCTTCTGGCAGTAAGACGAAAAGGGATGGTAGTAGAGCTGCAGGGGCATAAGAGTGTCTCCTTTGGTGGCGAGGCTGCCAGCTATGCGCGACGGATGAGGCGGGCGGGATTCGACACGCTGCTCAGTCTGCTGTCCGATACAGCCATCTCGCCGTACTGTCGGGCCAACAGCCTATCCCGATGGAAGTCAATGAGTTCCCGAAGAAGCAGGGTTGGCCGAAAAGGCTAACCCTGCGTGAATCTGGCAGCCTCGATGACTAAGTTCGCTAAGGCAGTCACGCCAAAGCAAAGAGAGCAACTTGCTGCGACCACTACGACGGCGCGTACTTCATCCTGGGCAAAAGACGTTGCTCCAAGAAGAAATATGCGCGCCCTTTGCTGAAGGACCGTCTCCACTATCTGGCGGAAATCTCCGGGCTCAAGGCTTCAGCTGCCCCCCTCCTAAACCCCACCGCCGCCCGCATCAACTGCTTGGTGTAGTCTTGCTCTACTCGGCTGTGCGCCAGCGCCACCGCATCCACCTGCTCGACCATGCGCCCCTGTTGCATCACCAGCAGGCGCTCGCACAGATGCGTGACGACGCCGAGGTCGTGGCTGACCATCACAAATGTGAGGCCGCGTTCGCGGCGTAGTGATTCCAGCAGGTTCAGGACCTCGGCCTGCACCGACGCGTCGAGGGCCGAGGTGGGTTCGTCGAGCAGCAGGATCTGCGGCTGCAGAATCAGTGCGCGGGCGATGGCGATGCGTTGGCGCTGGCCGCCGCTGAGCTGGTGCGGATAGCGGAACCGGAAGCCCTGGCCAAGACCGACTTCGTCGAGCGCGCGGCGGATGCGGGCTTCGGCATCGGACCGCATGCCATGAATGGCCAGGGGCTCGGCCAGGATGCGGTCAATGGTCTGACGCGGATGCAGCGATCCGTAAGGGTCTTGAAACACCATCTGCACCAGGCGGCGGAAGGGTTTGCTGCCGGGTTCCGGCTGTGAACCGGCACCAATCAGCCTGACCGTGCCGGCCGTGCGCGGCGCCAGGCCGCAGATCGCGCGCAGGATGGTGGACTTGCCTGAGCCCGATTCGCCAACCAGGCCGAAGCTCTCGCCGGGCGCAACGCTGAAACAGGCTTCGTGCACGGCGGTGAACTCGCCATAGCGAACCCGAAGGCCCTGTACTTCAATACCGAGCAAGCTCAAAGCTTCCACTCCTCTTGTCGATTCAGCGTCGGCAGCGGATGGCGCGAGGCGCCGAGGCGCGGCAGACAGTTCAGCAGGCCTTGGGTGTAGGGGTGCTTGGCCGCCTGCAGCTCGGTGGCGCGAACCTCTTCGACCACCTTGCCGGCATACATCACCAGCACACGGTCGCAGAAGCTGGCCACCAAGCGCAGATCGTGCGAGACAAAGATCAGACCCATGCCGCGGTCTTTGACCAATCGATCCAGGATACCCAAGACCTGCAGCTGCACGGTGACGTCAAGCGCCGAGGTCGGCTCGTCAGCGATGAGCAGCTGCGGCTCGGCGATCAGCATCATCGCGATCATCGCGCGCTGGCCCATTCCGCCTGAGACCTCGTGCGGGTAGAGCTTGTAGACGCGCGCGGGGTCATCGATCGCGACATCGGCCAGCGCCTGCAGCACCCGCCTCCTGGCCTCGGACGAGGACAGTCCGCCTTGGTGGGCCTGCAGGCTCTCGCGGATTTGCTCGCCGATCTTCATCACCGGGTTCAGCGAGTACTTCGGGTCCTGCAGAACCATCGCGATGCTGCCGCCGCGCATCGCGCGGCGCTGGGCTGGTGTGGCGCCAAGCAAGTCCTGACCCTTGAAGGCCAGGCGCTTGGCGGTGATCAGGGCTTCGGGCGCGGTCAGGCCCAGGATGGCGCGGCCGGTCTGGGACTTGCCAGAGCCGGATTCGCCGACGATGCCCAGCCGCTCACGGCCCAAGGTGAAGCTGACGCCGCGCACCGCCTCGAACAGACTGCCGTCGCGAGTGGGAAATGAGACACGCAGGTCGTCGACTTCGAGCAGCAGAGTGTTATTGCTGTCGCTCTTCATCACTTGTTGCTCTTCGGGTCGAGGGTGTCGCGCAGGCCGTCACCGAGCAAATTGAATGCCAGGCTCACGATGAAGATGGCAAGACCTGGCCCTGCCGCCACCCACCATTGGTCCAGCACATACTGCCGGCCGGCCGCGATCATCGCGCCCCATTCGGGCATGGGCGGCTGCGCGCCCAGGCCCAGGAAACCCAGGCCGGCGGCAGTCAGAATGATGCCGGCCATGTCCAGCGTGACGCGAACGATCACCGAGGGCAAACACAACGGCATGATGTGACGCAGAACGATGCGGCTATGCGAGGCGCCCACCAGCTGCACCGCGGCGATGTAGTCGGCCTGGCGAATCGTCAACGTCTCGGCCCGCGCCATGCGCGCGTAAGGCGGCCAAGAGGTCAGCGCAATGGCCAGCACCGCGTTCTCGATGCCGGGGCCCAGCGCCGCGACAAAGGCCAACGCCAGGATGAGGCGCGGAAACGCCAGAAAAATGTCGGTGACGCGCATCAGTACCGCGTCGATCATGCCGCCACGGTAGCCGGCCACCGTGCCGACCAAGAGGCCAATCGGCGCCGCCAGCACGGCAACCAGCACAACGACAAAGAGCGTGATGCGCGAGCCATGGATGATGCGAGAGAGGATGTCGCGGCCCTGGTCATCGGTGCCCATCCAATGCGCGCTCGAGGGCTCCAGCAGTCGGGTCGTGCGCAGGTCACCGACGCTGGGGTCGTAGGGCGCCAGCTGGTTGGCGAACAGGGCCATCAGCACCAGCAGAGCAACTATGGCCAGACCCACCAGGGCAAGCCGGTTGCGCGCAAAAGTGCGCCAGCCGGCGTAGGCCCGGCCCAGCGCGGCCTGGCGGCGCGACTCAGGCCGCTCGCTCATCAGCCACTGATGCAGGTTTTTCAGATCGGTGCTCATCGGACTCGCGTCCTCGGGTCCAGCATTCGGTACAGCAGGTCAGACAGCAGATTCAGGGCCACGAAGATCGAGCCCACCACCAGGGTGCCGCCCAGCACCGCGTTCATGTCTGCGTTCTGCAGCGAGTTGGTGATGTAAAGGCCCAGGCCCGGCCAGGCAAACACGGTCTCGGTCAGCACCGAGCCCTCCAGCAAGCCGGCATAGGACAGCGCGATCACCGTGACCAGCGGCACCATCGCATTGCGCAGCGCATGACGCCAGATGATGCGGGCCTCGCTGAGCCCTTTGGCGCGGGCCGCGATTACGTACTCCTGGCTGAGTTCGTTGAGCATGAAGGAGCGCGTCATGCGGCTGATATAGGCTAGCGAGAAGTAGCCCAGCAGCGCGCCAGGCAGGATCAGGTGCGAGAGCGCATTGCGAAAGGCCTCCCACTCGCCGGCCATCGCCGTGTCCACCAGCATCAGCCCTGTGACCGGAGTGACGCTGTACTCGAACGCCACATCGATGCGCCCCGGCCCCGCCACCCAATCGAGCTTGGCGTAGAACAGCACCAGGGCCATCAGGCCCAGCCAGAAGATCGGAACCGAGTAGCCCACCAGGGCCATCACCCGCACGGCCTGGTCGACCAGGCCGCCGCGCCGCACAGCTGCCCAGACGCCCAGCGGCACGCCAAGGCCGGCGCCGATGATGATGCCCACGGTGGCGAGCTCAAAGGTGGCCGGAAACACCCGTTTGATGTCCTGCAGCACCGGGTTAGATGTCAGCACCGAGGTACCCAGGTCGCCCTGGGCGACCTTTTGCAGGTAGAGCCAGAACTGATGCCACAGCGGCTTGTTCAGCCCCATCTCCTCGCGCACCCGGGCGATCACATGTTCGGGCGCGCGGTCCCCGACCACGGCCAGCACCGGATCCACCGGGATCACCCGCCCGATAAAGAAGGTCACGGCCAGCAGGCCGAGATAGGTCAGCGCAATGACCACCAGGAATCCGCCCAGGGCGCGCGCCCTGGGCTTCAGCGCCCGAGCAAATCCCGTCATCAGCGCTTGGAGACCTTGAACATGTAGTTCGTGCTGAAGGTCGGGCCCAGCTTCAGGCCGCTGAGGTTGCTGCGGTAGGCGGCCACCTCGGTCTGCTGGAACAAGATCACGAAGGGGCTGGTCTTGCGAAACTCGGCCTGGATGTCCTGGTACATCTTGGCGCGCTTGGCACCGTCACGCTCCAGAGCTGCGGCGTCGCTCTTCTTGGTCAGCTCGGGGATGTCCCAGGCATTGCGCCACGACAGCGGCTTGGCAGCCGCGCCGTCGCTGTTGTCGGCATTGCGCGCGAAAGTGTCGGCATTGGTGTGCGGGTCCCAGTAGTCGGCGCCCCACTGGCCGATATAGATGTCGTGGCTGCGGGCGCGGTACTTGGTCAGCGTCTGTTTGCCGTCGCCGGGGATGATCTCGATGTCGATGCCGGCGCGCTTGGCGGTCTGCTGGAAGCTCTCGGCAATGCCCTGCACCGGCTGCACGGTGCGCATATCGATGGTGACTTTGAAGCCGTCCGGGTAACCGGCCTTGGCCAAGAGCGCCTTGGCCTTGGCCACATCGAACTTGAAGGGTTTGTCGGTACTGGCACCCAGCAGGCCCACCGGGAGGAAGTTCTGATGGATCTGGCCGATGTGCTTGACCAGGGTCTCGCCGATGCCGTCATAGTCCACCAGCAGCTTCATCGCCTCGCGCACCTCGGGCTTGGCTAGCGCCGAGTTCTTCATATTGAAACTCATATAGACCACGGTGCCCTTGGGCGCGGCAGTGGTCTTAATGTCCTTGCTGGCGGCCAGTGCCGTGATGTCCTGCGGCGCCAGATTGCGGGCGATGTCGATGTCACCCTTTTCCAGCAGCAGGCGCTGGGTCGCGGCCTCCTTGACATGGCGATAGATCACGCGGGCCAACGGCGCCTTCGCACCCAGGCTGTAATTGTCATTGCGCTCAAGCGCGACAATCTCGTTGGCACGCCACTCGCGCAGCTTGTAGGGGCCCGAGCCGGCGTAGTTGGTCTTCAACCAGGCATAGCCCATATCGCCGTTAGCTTCCTTGCTCAGCACCAGTTTCTTGTCCAGCACCGAGGCCACATCGGCGGTCAGGCAGTTCAGCACCAGCGTGGTCGCATATGGCTTGTCGGTCTCGATGGTCAGCGTCAGCGGGCCGGTCTGCTTGATGCGGTCCTTGACCACGTCCTTCTTCAGGCCGAACTGGGTCAGGATAAAGGCCGGCGTCTTGTCCAGCAGCACTGCGCGCTGCAGCGACCAGACCACGTCCTCGGCGGTCAGCGCATTGCCGGAGGCGAACTTCACCCCGGGCTTGAGTTCGAAGGTGAAGGTCTTGCCGTCAGCCGAAACGGCCCAGCTCCTGGCCAGATCGCCGATCACCTTAGACGGGTCGTTGACGTCCAGGCGCAGCAGACGGTCATAGGTGTTGCCAAGGATCTCGCCGGCCGAGAGCTCAAAGGATTCGGCCGGGTCCATCGAGATGATGTCGTCGAAGGCGAAGGCCTGGACCAAGGTGTCCTTGGGCGTGGCGGCCGGCGCGAGCCCGTAGGCCAGGGCCAGGCTGCAGGCCAGCAGGCCGTGGACGGTGCGGCGGGAGATCTTGGGGCTCGTGAGCATCGGGTTTCCTCGACTGATGGCTGCGTTATTGGGTAGGCGAACAACGCATTCTTGCCCGTGCTCCGTGCTATCCCGGGTGGTGTAAACCAGTAGCGCCGGCGCCCGAGGCGATAGCTGTTGAAAAGCCTGGCATAGCCGCAGTGCATGGGCCGTGCGCAGCGCGCACAGCTAGGCGACTCAGCCTGCCAGTTGCCGGGCCAGCGCGCGGCCGCTGAGCCAAGCGCCCTCGACCTTGCCCCCGTTGAGCCAGTCGCCGCACAGGCCCAGGCCGGTCTCGGCCCGCCAGACGCTGCCCAGGCTCAGGGCCGCCTGCGTGTCGGCATAGCGCCAGCGGTGCGCGGTCCAGGTGACTGGCGCCGGCGCACCCAGCGCAGCAAAGGCCCGCAGCAGCTCGGCTGCCACCGCGTCGGCGGGCCAGGCCAGCCGGGCCTCGCTCCACTCGGCCTCGGCGTGCAAGAGCCAGGTCTCAGACCCACCCTCGCTGCCGATGCGGCGGCCAGGCTTGCTGCTGTCGCGAGCGACCCAGCGCAGCGGCCCGCTGTTGACGAAGGCGGCATCGAAAGGCAGCGCCAGTGCCGCCGGGTATCGCAGCATCAAAGCCCAGCAGCCGCGCATGCGGACACTGTCCGTCAGCTGAGCCAGCGCCGCAAGCTCCTCCTCGGCGGCAGTCCGCAGCAGCGCGCCGGCCTGGGGCGCCGGCAGGGCCAGCAGCACCGCATCGAAGCGCGGCGCCAGCAGGCCCTTTTCGGCGCTGTGCAGCCGCCAGCCCCCGGGCTCGCGCTGCAGCGCGGTGATGGTGCAGCCGGTGCTCAGCGCCAGCTCGGCGGCCAGCAGCCGGGCCGGCGCCGTCATGCGCGGTAGGCCGACAAAACGCTCCAACCCGGCCTCGCGGCGGTGCCGATCGGCCTCGCCGATGACGCTCAGCCGCGGCGTCCACAGCGCGGCGGCGTCGGCCGCCAGCCAGCGCTGCAGCTCGGCACGGAAGTCGGGGTCGCGGGCAGTAAGGTACTGCGCGCCGTGGTCGCATTGCCAGCCTGCCGCCTCGTCGCGCCGAGTGCTCATGCGTCCGCCGGGCCCGCGGCTCTTCTCGAACAGCTGCACCCGGTGGCCGGCTTGCTGCAGGGCGCCGGCACAGGCCAGGCCGGCGATGCCGGCGCCAACGACGGCCAGTTCAAGGCGCGCAGAGGAGAAGGTCATGGCAACGCATTGTGCCGGCTTGTCCCAGCCGCTGCAGGGCCAGGCCATCTGGGCTAGGCTGGCGCCATGACAAATCCTCTGCACCCCAAGAAGCTGCTGCTGAGCAAGTGGACGGCAGTCACGCCGCAGCACAAGGAGAAGCACTTCTTGGTGGTCAGGCTGGTCTTGCCAGAGACGCCGGACGCACCAGTCCTGGAGATCGAACTCGAGGCCGTGCACTCCGGGCGCAGCCGTCGCGTCGCCTGGCGTGAGCTGCGCGACGCGAGCGAATGGAGACAGGGATGGGTATGAACACGATGAAAGCGCTGCCGGACGCCTACCGCGCCTTGGTCATCGGTGGATCCGGCGCCATCGGCGCCGCTTTTGTGCAGGCCTTGCGGGACGACCCGCGCTGCGCGCTGTGCGTTGCACTGCACCGCCGCTCGTCACCGCTGGCCATCGACTTCGCGCGGCCCGACAGCATCGCCGAGACGGCCGCCGCGCTGACCGACCAGGGCCCCTTCCAGCTCATCATCAACGCGGCCGGCCTGCTGCACGGCGAGGGCTTCATGCCCGAGAAGCGCCTGGCTGATCTGGACCCGGCCCAGATGCTCGCCACCTTCAGCGCCAACACGGTCGGCCCGGCCATGCTGCTGCGCCATTTCACGCCGCTGCTGGACGGCCGGCAGCGCAGCCTGATGGTGATGCTCTCGGCCAAGGTCGGCAGCATCGGTGACAACCGGCTGGGCGGCTGGTACAGCTACCGCGCCTCGAAGGCGGCGCTGAACATGCTGGTCAAGACCGCAGCGATCGAGCTGCGCCGCAGCAAGCCCGGCGCCCTGATCCTGGCGCTGCATCCGGGCACGGTCAGCTCAGCCCTGTCCGCACCTTTTCGCGGCGCCGAGATCGGCCGGCCGGCGGCGCTGGCGGTTACCCAGATGTTGGCCGCGCTGGAAAGCGCCGAGGACAGCGGGGCCTTCCTCAGCTACGACGGCAGCACGCTGCCCTGGTGAGCGGCGCCTTCAGACGTCCAGGTCCGGCACAGGCGGCTGGCCCTGATCCGCAAAGCAGATCTCGGCCGCCGCAACGGACGTCACCCGAAGCCCGAAGCTGCTGATATGGGCCAGGGTCAGGTTGTGATGGGCGCTGATCTGGGCGGCGGACAACAGACCGTTATCCAGCGTCGAATGGCCGTCGGCCACCAGCGTCACCGGATAACCCAGACCCAGTGCGCGGCGCACCGTGGTGTCGACGCAGAACTCGCTCTGGAAACCGCAGACCACCAGACGCTCGACACCCAGGCGCTGCAGCAGGGCCTGCAGCTCGGTCTTGTGGAAGGCGTCGGCTGCGGTCTTGCCCAGCCGGATATCACCGGGCTGCACTTCCAGGCCGGCGGCCAGTTGCCAGCCCTCGCTTCCCTGGTCCAGCGCGCCGCCGACCGACTGATGCTGGATCAGCATCACCGGCACGCCGGCAGCCCGGGCCTTGGCGCAGACCGCGTTGATGCGCTCGATCACACGGTCGGCGTCAAAGCAGGGGTAGACGCCATGGCTGAGGGCGTGTTGGACATCGATGACGAGGACGGCTTGATTCATGAGAACCTGCAGGGTTGAGAAACGAAACGCGGCGAACGATAGACGATGTTTCGGCTCGTGACGACACAAGGCTACGATGCGCGCCCTACCCTATGCCATGCCGATGATGCGCCGTCCAGTTCTGTTGAGTGCCTTGTTACTTGGCGCTGCCGTTATCGCCCTGCTGGTCACCCGTCCGGGATTGCAGCTGATCGCCCCGCCGACCGCAGGCGCCCCGCAGGGCCCCACCCCCACCGTCATTGGCTGGCGCGGTCAACTGCAGCCATGTGCCGGCGACGGTGTCGAGGGCTGGCGCGACGGCCCGGCGATCGAGTCCCGCTTTGCCGACCCTTACGGTCTGGCTGTCGATGCGCAAGGCCGGATCTATGTGGCCGACGGCGGCACCAGCAACCGCATCCGAGTGCTGACGGCCGAGGGCCAGGTCTTGACCCTGGCAGGCAGCGGCGCCGAAGGCTGGCGCGACGGCTCGGCCGCCGAAGCGGCGTTTCACACGCCCTCGGGCCTGGCGCTGGACGCCGCCGGCAATCTCTACGTGGCCGACACAGGCAACCATCGCATCCGCAAGATCACGCCCGAGGGTCAGGTCTCGACACTGGCCGGCGACGGTCAGCCGGGCCATCGCGACGGGCCGGCTGACCAGGCCCGCTTCAACGGGCCGCTGGGTCTAGCCGTCGATGGCCAGGGCCGGGTCTTGGTGGCCGACAGCTACAACGACCGCATCCGCCTGATCAGCGCCGAGGGCCAGGTCTTGACCCTGGCTGGCGGCGAGCTGCCCGGCGAACGCGACGGTGTCGGCGCCGAGGCCCGCTTCGACACGCCAACCGCGCTGGTGATCAATTCCGACGGTCATGCCCTGGTGGCCGATGCCGGAAATCACGCGATCCGCCGTGTCGCATTGGACGGGACGGTCACGACCGTGGCGCGCGCCGCGCCCGACGATGAGCAGGCCTTGCTGCGCCGCCCGCTGAGCCTGGCGCTGAGCCATGACGGTCATCTCTATATCGGCGTGCAGGCGCGCGGGCGAGTGCTGCAGCTGACACCGGACGGCCAGCTTCACCAGATCACTGCCGGCGACCGGCTGGCCCGGCCGACCGGGCTTGCGCTGGCGGCCGACGGCAGCCTGAAGGTGGCCGACGCCGCCAGCTACCGGCTGCACCGCCTGGCCGCCGTCGCGCCCGGCCAGAGCCAGAAGGCGCTGGGCGAGCTCGGGCCATCGGCGCAGCAGCCGCTGCCGCAGACGGCCGGGCGCTGGCCGCTCAGGCCGCAACAAGGTCCGCACGAGGTGGTCGGGGTGCTGGGCGAGGTGCGCGGTGGCAGAAACAACAAGGGCGCGGGCACGATGGAGCCGCGTCACCATCTGCATGGCGGGCTGGACATCGCCGGCCCGGTCGGCGCCGAGGTGCTGGCGATGGCCGATGCCAAGGTCACGAGCCCTCTGGCCAGCTGGGGCTATGGCGAGCTGAGCGAGGGCCTGGCGCTGGGGCCCTTGGCCTATATCCATCTGCGGGTCGGCCGCCGCGCCGACGGCCGGCCGCTGGATCCACAGCGCTTCGTGCCGCTGCGCGACGAGCAGGGCCGGCCCGAGCGCATGCGGCTGCGGCGCGGCACCCGCTTTGAGGCCGGCGAGGTGCTGGGCACGCTCAATGGCATGGCCCATGTGCATCTGAGCCTGGGCGCGCCCGGCCACCAGGGCAATGCACTGGCTCTGCGCTTCAAGGACTTCAGTGACCTTCGGCCGCCGCACATCGCGTCGGTCGAGCTCTTTGATGCGGCCGGCAGCCCGCTGAGCGCGCGCGCGAAAGCCGATCTGCTGCTGCCGTCAGGACCGCCCGGCGTCAGCGTGGTGGTCGAGGCCTGGGACCAGGTCGATGGCAACAAGCCGAGTCGCCGCTTGGGTCTGCATAGCCTGGCCTATCAACTGCTCGACGAGGCGGGCCGGCCGCTGCCGGGCTTTGAGCAGCCGCGCCGGCAGATCGGTTTCGAGCAGATACCCGGCGGCGATGTCGACGAGGACCGCATGACCCAGATCGCCTATGCCGCAGGCAGCGGCGTCACCGTCCACGGCCAGGCCAGCACCCGCTTTCGCTACCAGCTGATGAACCAAGTCGACCTGGGGCGCGTGGCCGAGGGCCGGCTGACCCTGCCGGCGCCGGGCCGCTACCGGCTGAGGGTGCTGGCGCGGGACTGGGCGGGCAATGAGGCCGTTAGTGAGCTCAGGCTACAGCAGCAGGCCCACTGAGACCAGGGCGGGGCACCAGAACCGGCTACGCCGCCTCCGAACCCAGCTTGCGCAACCGCGCCAGCCATTTCTTGCGCGCGGCCTCGCTGAGGCCCTCGACGCCGCCGACCAGGGTCTCGTGCACCGGCGCGATGCCGACAAAGCCGAGGATGTTGCGCTCCAGCGATTTGAGGCTATGGGCGCGGAAGTAATAGCGGTATAGCGCGGCCGGCATTCCCATGGTCACGAGCACGCGGGCGGATCGGCCGGCGAGGCCCTTCTTGGCGAGCATATTGTTGCCCTCGCTGTGGAAGGCAAAGCCCGGTCGCGCCACCTGTTCCAGAAAGCCCTTCAGCAGCGCCGGCATATCGCCCAGCCAGAGTGGAAACACGATCAGCAAATGCTGGCACCAGGCGATCGCGTCCTGTGCCTCTTGCAGGCCGACCGGCAGCGTGCCCTGCTGCCATTCGGTCTGGCTGCGTAGCAGCGGGAAGTCCAGCTGCGCCACCTCGACCCGGCGCAGTTCATGGCCGGCATCGAGCGCACCGGACGCATAGGCATCGGCCAGTGCATGGCACAGATGCGGGGCGCTGCTATCGGGATGGCCCTGGATGATCAGGAGGCGGCTCATGCCACGCATCCTGAGCTTTCCGGCCCCAGCAGGGCTTGATTTTGGTCAGGGTTTGGCGTGGAGCACCAGCCGGTGGCCGACCCCGGCGTTCATCGCATTGAGGATGTCGCCATTGTCTTGGCTCAGTTCCCAGGCGAACAGGCCCGCCAAGCCGGCCTTGAGCGCATAGCGGCCCTTGGCCCGCACCGCGCGCGGGTCGTCATAGCCGATGAAGAGCTGCTGCTCGGGATCGTGCAGGTTCCAGGCCTCGGTCACCGGGTCGAGGCCTGCCTTGAAACCGCGCAGGCCCTGCCCCTTGGGGCCGAGGTAGCGCTGGGCGATCTCGCGGTAGACCACAGCACCGTCGGCGCCAGGGAAGGCTGCCTTCTTGGCCGCACCAGTCAGAGGCTTTGCCACGCCACTGAAGCCGCGCCCATACATGGCCACGCCGGCCACCAGCTTGGACGCCGGCACGCCGGCCGCGACCATATTGCTCACCGAGCGCTGCAGGCTGTCGTCGGCCTCCGGGGCGCTGCTGCGCAGCGTGGTGTGGTTGCCGGCCACGGCCGACCAGGCACCGTAGAAGTCATAAGTCATCATGAAGACCAGGTCCAGCGAGGTGTGGGCCTGCTTGAAATTGATGCGATCGACGATGGCGCTGGTGGTGTTGATGGCGGTCGTCAGCAAATAGGGCTGGCCGGTCTCGGCCGTCAGCGCATCGAGCGCGCGGCGCAGATCGCTCATCAGATCGGCATAGCCCTGGCCGTCGGCAGGGCTGCCGAGCTGCACCCCGTTGACCGCGCCATTGCCGCCGGGGTGCTCCCAGTCAATGTCGATGCCGTCAAAGCCCGGATGCGCGCGCAGGAAGGCGACGGCCGAGGCGGCGAACACCGCACGCCGCGCCGCCTCATTGGCCAGATGGAAGAAGGGGTCGGAGCCGCCCCAGCCGCCAACCGAAGCAACGACTTTGATATGGGGCTGGCGGGCTTTCAGGCGCAGGAAGGCTGCATCAAACTCGCTGTCGACCTTCCCGGTAGCCAGCTCGAAGTCCTGCTTGCCCTCGCACTTGGGCGCGTCCTGCGTCAACTGACCCGGGCCGCAGATGCGCAGAAAGGCATAGAGCAGATGGCTCAGGCTGCCGGTCTTGATGGCGTCGACGACGGCCACAGACTCCCAGTTCGGCACATAGGCGCCGACCACCTTGGTGCTGCTGCCGCGTTCCACCGCCAGCGGTCCGGCGCCGAACAGCGGCGGCTCGGCGTGGGACAGTGTGGTGCTCAGTAACAGGCCGGCGGCCAGCAGCAGGGAACGCATCGCTCGGTGTCTCCATCAAGGGCTCGAAGCCCCAAGACTAACACCAATATGATGCCAATTTAATACCAATCAAGGTGCCAGCGTGACACGCAACTGCAGCTCACGGTTGCTCTGGCCCTCGGCATCGCTGCTGCTGATCACGCCGGCCTGGGGCTGGCGCGTCGCAGCGCCGCTGCGCGCAACCGTCAGCCAGTCACCCATCGCTACCAGCACGGTAGACAGCAGTTCGCTCTGCGCCCCCGTCTGCTGGGCCGTGCCCAGCGCACGCAGCTCGACTCGCACCGGCTGGCGCCCGCCCGGCCAAGACGGGGTCAGCACAAAACCGCGCTGGCGCTCAACCGGCAGGCTGTGCGTCAGAGCATGGACGCGCGGGCGCTCCCTCCCACCATCCATTTGCCCGCCGCGCAGCTCAACGCCGTAGTCCAGCCATTGCAGCAGCTCGGTCTCGCTGAGCAGCACGCTGGCCTGATAGCCATTGAGCACCAGCACGCGCTGGATCTGGCTGCCTTGGGCCTCTTGGCGACGGGTCGACAGCGTCAGCCCCGGCCGCGGCGAGACCGAGCCGGCCGTGCCCACCACCACGCCGCCTTGGCGCACCCCGGCCACCGCCGCGCCGCTGACACTGGACTCGGTCCAGCGCAGCTCGACCAGCAGGTTCTGCCGCGGGCCGGCCGGCTCCGCGGCCCAGGCCGTGGCCGTGGCCGTCAGCAGCAGACCCAGCAGAACGATATGGCGTCGCGTTGTCATGGCGCCAGCATACGGGCTTCAGTCCACGCTGGCACCGGAATCGCGTACGACACGGCCCAGTCGGACCGACTCAGTTCGGATTAGCTGGCCGAACTGTTCGGGCGTCCCGGCCACCACCGGTGTGCCCAGGTCTTCCCATTTCTTGCGGAAGACAGGGTCCTTGAAGGTCGCCAGCACCGCGCCATTGAGCTTCCTGATGATCTCCGGCGGCGTCCCGGCGCGCATCGCGATGCCGTGCCAGGCCGTCACCTCGAACGAGGCAAGGCCGGACTCGGCCAGCGTCGGCACATTCGGCAGCGAAGGGCTGCGCTTGGCCGAGGTAACGGCCAGCGGCGTCAGCTTGCCGGCGCTGATATGGGGCAACGAGCTGCCCAGCACATCGAACATCACCTTGACCTGGCCGCCAAGCAGGTCGTTGAGCGCCGGGCCGGCGCCGCGATAGGGGATGTGAGCCAGTTTGCCGCCGATGGCCTTGTTGTAGATCTCGCCGGCCAGATGCTGAGGCGTGCCATTGCCGGCCGAGGCGAAGGTCAGGCCCTCGGGCTTCTCGCGAGTCTGGGCGAGGAAATCCTTGATGTTCCTGATTCCCGTCGACGGATGGACCTCCAGCACCAGCGGGAAGGACGAGAGCTGCACCACCGGGGTCAGGTCGGTCAGTGGGCTGTAGCTGAGGGTCTTGAACAGACTCTGGTTCACCGCCATCGGGCCGCTGGCGGCCAGCAGGATCGTGTAGCCATCGGCCGGCGCCTGCTTGGCCACCTCGCCGGTGCCGACATTGCCGCCAGCCCCGCCCTTGTTCTCGATCACGATGGGCACACCCAGCCGGTTCTGCAATTCGGGCTGCAGTAGCCGCGCCATCAGATCAGTGGGGCCGCCCGGCGGATAGGGCACGACGAAGCGGATCGGCTTGGACGGATAGATCTCCTGAGCCGGTGCGGGACCGGCCAGGCCCAAGAGGGCCAGAACGACGGTGCCGAGCGGGATGAGGCGGTGGTGGTGTTGCATGGGACGTGTCTCCTTCTCTGTTGTTGTCGATGCTCGTTTTAGCCAAAGCGCGCGCGCAGGCTCCGGGCAGTGGCCAGCGGCCGGCCCAGAACCTCGGCCGCCTGCGCGGCCTGGCTCACCAGGGCAGCGTTGTCCGGCGCTAGCGCGCCGTCCTTCAGATACAGGTTGTTCTCGAAGCCGACCCGCACGTGACCGCCCAGTGCGGCAGCGGCCGCCATGCAGGCATGCTCGGCCGCGCCGAAGGCACAGACGGCCCAGGGCTCGGTGCCGGTGTGGCTTTGCACAAAAGGAAGCAGGTCCTGTGGCGACGAGGTCTGGCCGGCGCTGTAGCGGCCCAGCACGAAGAGCAGGAACCAGGCCGCGTCCGGGATCACACCGACGCGCTGCAAGGCCTGCCAGCGCTGCACATCGGCCGTGTCGTAGAGGATTACCTGGGTCATCATCCGCTGGGCAGCCAGCCAGCCGAAGAACTCGGCCAGCCCGCGCTCGCCAATCTCGGGGTGGTCCAGCTCGCGCAAGCCCACCGACACAGCCTCGGGGCGCAGCGCCCGCACCATCGCGATTTGAGCCGGCGCCTGGTAGACCTTGGCGGCCTCGCTGGTGACCTGCAGCACCATCGCTTCGCCGACCGCCGCGCGCACCACACGCAAGGCCTCGCGATAGCCCTCGACATCGAGGCTGTGGCGACCGGCGGCGTCGCGGATATGCAGGTGCAGCATCGCCGCGCCGGCATCACAGCAGTGCTTGGCGGTCTGGGCCAGCGTCTCGGGGGTCAGCGGCAGCGCGCCGTGATCGGCGGCCTGCTTGTAGGCGCCGTTTGGCGCCACGGTGATGATCAGTTCTTCTTGCATCTCAAGCCTCCTTCGGTTCGGGACGCCGGCGCAGCGGCGGCAGTTCGTCGGCTAGCAGCGCCAGGCCCTGACGCAGCAGCGCGTCGTAGCGGGCGCGCTCGGCCAGGCGCTTGCCCTCGGGCCAGTCGAAAAACCCGGCGCCGGCCTTCATGCCCAAACGCCCCTGGGCCACGCGCTCGCGCAAGGCCCGCGCCGGCTCGGCACTGTTGGACAGGCTCGGGTACATGGTCGCTGCGGCGGCGCAGTGCACGTCCAGACCCGCATGGTCGCGCTGCAGCACCGGCCCGGCCGCCAGAAAGCGAAAGCCGAAGCCAAAGCGCACCGCCGCGTCCACATCCTCGGCCGTAGCCACGCCCTCATCGATCAGCGCGAAGGCCTCGCGCGCCAGCGCGTGCTGCAGGCGGTTGGCCAGAAAGCCCGGCTTGTCCTTGCGCACCAGCACCGGCACCTGGCCGCAGGCCCGCATCGTCGCAGCCAGGCGCGCCGCGAGCGCCTCGTCGCTGCGCGGCCCCAGCACCACCTCGACCAGGGGTACCAGATGCGCGGGCATGAAGAAATGCAGGCCCAGCATCCGCCCCTGAGTGGACAAGCCCTCGGCAATGGCGCTGATCGGGAAGCTGGAGCTGTTACTGCTAAGCACGCAGTCGGGCCGCGCCAGCGCCTGCAGCTCGGCAAACAGGGCCTGCTTCTGCGACAGCTGCTCCGGGATGCACTCAATGACCAGGCCTGTGCCGGCCCAGTCGACTTGGGACAGCTCGTCGACCAGACCCAGACCCTGCGAAGCCAGGCCCAGCGGCGCCAGGCGCTCTGCCACGTAGGCGAGCAGGCCCTCACGGCGTTCCGCATGGCGCTCGATCACTGTGACGTCGAATCCGCCGCGTGCCAGCACCACGGCCACATCGGCCCCCATGGTGCCGCCACCGACCACCAGCACCCGCCCATCCAATACACCCGTCTGCGCCACCACCATTCGTCCCTCCTGATGCAATAGAGCGCAGTCTAGGAATCAGGTATTGATACGTCCATTCGCAAGTTTTGATAAATTAATCACCCATGCTGATCAATTGCTCGCTGCGTGAGCTGGATGTCTTCCTGACCCTGGCCGACACGCTGAACTACCGCCGTGCCGCCGAACGTCTGCATCTGTCGCAGCCAGCGGTCTCCGGCGTGATCACGCGCTTGGAGCAAAGCTTGGGCGCCGCGCTGTTCGAGCGCAGCACCCGAGCCGTGCGTCTGACCGCCGCCGGCCAGGTATTCCAGCAGCGCGTGGCCCTGCTGCGTCAGCAGGCAGATTCGGCCGTGCAGGCGGTGCGCGACATCAGCGAGCTGCGCGCTGGCCGGGTGCGGGTCGCGGCCCTGCCCTCGCTAGCGGCCACGGCCGTGCCGACCGCGTTCGCACGCTTCGCAGCCCTGCATCCGGGCGTGCGGCTTGAGATGCTGGACAGCCTGTCGGGCCCGGCCTTCGACCTTGTGCGGGCAGGCCAGGCCGATTTCGCACTGACCGCAGCCAACCCGGCCTATGCCGATCTGGAGTACCAGCCGCTGGGTGAGGATCGCTTCGTGCTGCTGCTGCCGGCCGGCCATGCACTGGCCGCAGGCAAGACTCGACCCATGCGCTGGGCCGACTGCGCCGCGCTGCCGCATATCTCGATGCCGCACCCGACCAGCGTGCGCCAGTACGCCGATGCCGCCTTTCTTCGCAACGGCATCGGCTTCGCGCCCCAGTACGAGGTCGAGCACCTGGCCACCATCAATGCGATGGTGGCAGCTGGCCTCGGGGTGGCGGCCCTGCCGGAACTGGCGGCCCTGGTGGCGCGCGGCCCCAAGGTCAGCAGCCGGCCGCTGAGCGATCCGGTGATGCCGCGCCCGCTGGGTTTGGTGACCCCGCGCGGGCGGCCGCTTTCGCTGGCGGCCGAGGCCTTGGTGGCGCTGTTACGCGAAGAGGTCGCAACGCTGATCTAGGGTCGCCCAAGCTTCAGCACCGTCGTGTAGGTCACCGCCACCCGGCCGTCCCGCGCAAAACGGGCAAAGATCTCGCGCGCCGTGGCACTCGCGACTTGACCCTGCTCGCTGTCAGGCCTAGGCATGTAAGAGCGCGAGAACACCAGGCTGATCAGACCAGCCTCGTCCAGCCAATGCTCATGCGGCCACTGCCATTCGCGCGGCATGGTGCCAGCGAAGAAGCGTCCGACCTGGCCACGGTCCTCATGCGCGAGCAGGCGCAAGCGGCCCTCGCCGCCATGCCTCGCGAACACCTCTTCGTCCAGTGCCATGTGCAGCGGCTGCTCGCGCTGGCGGTCGTTCCAGATCAGCGCCACCTGACCGACGGGGCTCAGCACCCGCAGGGCCTCGGCCCTTGCGGCCTCGGGCTCGAACCAATGGAAGGCCTGGGCGGCAGTGATCATGTCCAGGCTGGCAGCGGCGGCCGGGATCGACTCGGCCCGGCCCTCAGCGCTGCGGTAGCCTGCAAGCCCACCCAGCCGCGCATCGCAGGCGGCCCGCATCGTCGCATTAGGCTCCACCGCCAGCACTTGCCAGCCGCGTGCCAGCAGGCCCTGGGTCAAGAGCCCCGTTCCGGCGCCGACATCGGCGACACGACTCGGTGCCGCCTCGCTGTCCAGCGCATCGAACAGAGCCGGCGGATAGTCGGGCCGCGAGGCCTGGTAGTCGGCCACCTTGGCGTCGAACACCGCGCCAACACCACCGGCGGCCGCATACAGGCCGCGCAAGGCGGCACCTGTATCTTTCTGATCATGAGCTTTTGTCATGAGCGCGTAGCATAGCCGGCCACCATGACGATACCGATATGAGCGAACACTTCTACGAACCCCGCCTCGGCCATGGCCTGCCGCATGACCCTTTCAACGCCATCGTCGGCCCGCGCCCGATCGGCTGGATCGCGTCGCGCGACTCGGCCGGCGTGCTGAACCTGGCGCCCTACAGCTTCTTCAATGCCTTCAACTACACGCCCCCCATCATCGGTTTCGCCAGTACAGGCTGGAAAGACACGGTACGCAATATCGAGGCCACCGGCGAGTTCGTGTGGAACCTCGCGACGCGCGAACTCGCCGAGCAGATGAACGCCAGCTGCGCGGCAGTTCCGCCTGAGGTTGACGAGTTCGTACTGGCCGGGCTGGCGACAGCGCCCTCACGCATCGTCGGCGTGCCGCGCGTGGCGGCGGCGCTGGTGTCCTTCGAGTGCCGGCTGAGCCAGTTAATACGGCTGCAAAGCGCAGCCGGCACGGCGGTCGATACCTGGCTCACTCTGGGTGAGGTGGTGGGCGTACATATTGCCGAGCACCTGCTGGTCGACGGCATCTACGACACCGCCGCAGCCCGGCCCATCCTGCGCGGCGGCGGCCCGGCCGACTACTTCGAGCTGGGCGAGCGCTTCAAAATGCGCAGACCCGCGTAGAGCGAGGGCCACAGCAGGTTCAGCGCCAAGCCGCTCATCACCAGGGCGGCCGCGCCCAGCTTCCACAATGGCAGCGGCTCGCCCAGAAACAGGGCCGCGCTGCCGATGCCGAAGACAGGCACCAGCAAGGCCATCGGCACAATGGTGGCGGCCGCATGCCGCGCGAGCAGCCAACCCCAGACTCCGTAGCCGAACAAGGTGTTGCCGACCGACTGCCATAGCACAGCAGCCCAGGTGCCCCAGCCCGCCTGCTGCAGCCCGTGCCCGATCGCCGCCGGCCCTTCGACCAGCAGCGACAGCAGAATTAGCGGAGGCACCGCGAACAGGCTGGTCCAAACCATATAAGCCAGCATATTGACGCGCCCGGCCCTCTTGCCGACGATATTGCCGCAGGCCCAGCTGAAGGCAGCGGCCAGCACCATCAGCACGCCCAGCACCGTGGTGCTGCCATCGGTATGCATCGCGATCACCGCAATGCCGCCGGCCGCTAGAGCCAGGCCCAGCCATTGGTAGCCCTGCACCCGCTCCTTGGCCAAGCGCATCGCCAGCAGCAGCGTAAAGAAGACCTGGGTCTGCACAACCAGCGAGGCCAGCCCGGGTGAGATCTGGGCGCGCATCGCCAGATAGAGCACGCCGAACTGGCCGACGCCGATCAGGAGGCCGTAGGCAGCCAGATTGCGCCAGCCGACCTGGGGCCGAGGCAGGAAAAAAATTGCCGGCAGCACCGCAAAGAAAAAGCGAAGCGCAGCGAACAGCAGCGGCGGCAAGGCATTCAGGCCAAGCTTGATGACGACGAAGTTGCTGCCCCAGATGGCGACGACGGCAAGGGCAAGCAGGAAATGGCGGACAGGCATTGCGGCATGAGTCATGGTCGCAGCCTACCCTAGCCCATCTCGACCCGATTGCGGCCCTGCGCCTTGGCCTCATACAGCAGCAGGTCGGCACGCTCCAGTAGCTGGGCCAGCGTCTCGCTGCCGCGGTACTCGGTCAGGCCGATCGACACGGTGATGCCCAGGGCCTGGGCGCCGATCGGGATCAGCAGGCCCTCGACCTGCAGGCGCAGGCGCTCGGTGCCTGCCCGGGCGGCCGGCAGCGCGGTGTCAGTAAGCAGCAGCACGAACTCCTCGCCACCCCAGCGCGCCAGCACATCGGCTGCGCGTATCGCCGCAAGTGCGGCCGGTGCGAAGGCGCGCAGCACGGTGTCACCGGCACTGTGGCCATGGCCGTCGTTGATGCGCTTGAAGTGATCGAGGTCCAGCAGGGCCAGGCAAAAGCCCCGGCCCGACCGACGGCTGCGCAAGACCTCCTGCGCCAGCAACTCCTGCATGCGGCGGCGGTTCAGCAGACCGGTCAACTCGTCGCGCGTGGCCATGGTCTGGATCTTCTCCAGCGCCAGTTCCAGCTCTTGTTTCTGCACCGCCAACCGGCGGCGGATCTGGCTGAGCCGCCCCGCCAGCAAAGAAACACTGGGCAGCATGAAGGCCAGCATCAGGAAATGGCCGAACTCGACCGCTGGCCGATAGACCTCCGGTCGCCGTATCGCCATCACCAGCATCACCAGTCCCAGCAACAGCAAGGCATACAGGCTGAGCCACAAGGCGCTGCGCGCGCGGAGTTGGAACATGCCGAACATCAGAATCACGGCCAGGATGGGGAAAATTGCGCCGCGCACCGGGCCAGCCAGCGCATAGCCGGCGGCCGCACTGCTGATCGCATAGAGCATCTGCGGCACCGTCAGCGCAGGGTCCGGCAGTCGGCGCGACCAGCCGCTGCGGATGAGTAGGTAGAAGCCGATCAGCCCGCCTAGCGACAGCAGATTCCACCAAAACACCGGCGCCGCCGGCGCCTTCGCGACCCAGACCGCGTACTGCATAACCAGCACACTTAAGCCCATCAGTAGCAGCGCCAGCCCGGCCTGAGCCAGACGCAGCCGCTGGTCAGGGTCGGTCGTCAGCAACCAGTCGGCCAGGCGTTTGTGCATGGGCGGCGAGCCTAACTCAAGCGCCCGTCTTTGCAGCGGCACGATTGCTCAAGGAATGCAAATGCGTCAGCGGCATCGCCGCACCGGCCTTGACTTCGCCAAGCGAGAAGCTTGTGTGGATGTCCTTCACATTGGGCAGATTCAGCAAGGTGTCGATTGAGAAACGCGAGAAGGCATCCAGATCGGTAGCCATGACCTGCAGCTCGAAGGTGCCGGCGCCCGAGATGTAGTGGCAGGCTATCACCTCGGGCAGCTGGCGGATCGCGTCCTCCAGCAGCTTGGTGGCGGCGCCGTTGTTGCGGTCAGCATCAAGGCGCACAAAGGCCAACACGCCCAGTCCGACCTTGCGGCGGTCGATCTCCGCACGGTAGCCGGTGATATAGCCCTGCTCCTCCAGCCATTTGACGCGCCGCCAGGTCGGCGCGGCCGACAGGCCGATACGCGCGGCCAGCTCGGCATTGGACAAGCGCGCCTCACGCTGCAGCTCGGCAAGGATGGCGATGTGGTAGCGGTCCAGCGCCTCGCCCTGGGCTTGCTCCTCGGGCGCCGGCGCGGCGGGTCGGCCGCGGGTGGACAGCGAAGCTGTGGTCTTTCTAATGGTTTGCCCGGTATCGGTGTTTTTGGAAGCCAATTTGATTTCTCAAGTACCTTTTGAGCAAGATTATTGCGCAGACCCCCGCCTTTCAGCGAGATTTAGAAAGCACCACGCGGGCCGCTTTCCCTACACTGCGCGGCGGGTCTCAAAAGACCCATACTCACGATCAGCGAGGCTGCCACAAGCGGTTGACGCTGCTTGTCGCCCCACAGGAGACCGAAGCCAATGAACGCACCGCTACCCGAACACATCTTGCGCGCCCTAGAGAAGGTCTCGCTGGACGACAAATACGCGCTTGACCATGGGCGCGCCTTTATGAGCGGTGTGCAGGCCTTGGTGCGGCTGCCGATGCTGCAGCGCACCCGCGACGCGATGGTCGGCCTGAACACCGCCGGCTTCATCTCCGGCTACCGCGGCTCGCCGCTAGGCGGCTACGACCAGATGCTGATGCAGGCCAAGAAGCATCTGGCCAAGCAGAACATCGTGTTCCAGCCAGGTGTCAACGAGGAGCTGGGCGCCACTGCCGTCTGGGGGACGCAGCAGCTCGATCTGTTCCCCGAGAAAAACAAGTTCGACGGCGTGTTCGGCATCTGGTACGGCAAGGGGCCAGGTGTTGACCGCTGCATCGATGTGTTCAAGCACGCGAATATGGCCGGCACGGCCAAGCATGGTGGCGTGATTGCAGTGGCCGGCGACGACCATATCGCCAAGAGCTCGACCGCCGCACACCAGAGCGACCATGTTTTCAAGGCCGTCGGCTTCCCGGTGTTCTTCCCGAGCAGCGTGCAGGACATCCTGGACATGGGCCTACATGCGTTTGCGCTCAGCCGTTTTTCGGGCCTGTGGTCAGGCCTGAAGACGATCCAGGAGATCGTCGAATCGTCCAGTTCGATCAGCGTCGACCCGGACCGTGTCAACATCATCCTGCCCGAAGACTTCCAGATGCCCGACGGCGGCCTGCACATCCGCTGGCCCGATGCGCCGTTGGAGCAGGAAGCGCGGCTGATGGATTACAAATGGTACGCCGCGCTGGCCTATATCCGCGCCAACAAGCTGAACTACAACGTCATCAGCACGCCGCAGGACCGCTTCGGCATCATTGCCAGCGGCAAGGCCTACAACGACACCCGCCAGGCCCTTCACGACCTAGGTCTGGACGACGACACCTGCCGTCGTTTGGGTATCCGGCTGCACAAGGTCAATGTGGTGTGGCCGCTGGAAGCGACGATCACGCGCGACTTCGCGCAAGGCCTGCAGGAGATCCTGGTGGTCGAAGAGAAGCGCCAGATGATCGAGTATCAAGTCAAGGAGGAGCTCTACAACTGGCGCCCCGACGTACGTCCGAACGTGCTGGGCAAGTTCGACGAGATCGAGGGTGACAACACCGGCGGCGAGTGGAACCAGCCCAACCCCAGCCAGAACTGGCTGCTGCGCCCGCAGGCCGACCTGACCCCGGCCATCATCGCCCGCGCGATCGCCAAGCGCCTGAAGAAGCTCGGCGTAGACGTCGATGTGCAGTCGCGCCTGGATGCGCGCGTCGCCATCATCGACGCCAAAGAGAATTCGCTGAAGCTCGAAGAAAAGACCGCCGGCGGTGCCGACCGCACACCCTGGTTCTGCTCGGGCTGCCCGCACAACACGAGCACCCGCGTGCCCGAGGGCTCGCGTGCGGTGGCCGGCATCGGCTGCCATTACATGGTGTCCTGGATGCCCGGCCGCCATACCGCCACCTTCACGCAGATGGGCGGCGAGGGCGTGCCCTGGGTGGGCCAGCAACCCTTCACTACCGAGAAGCACATCTTCGCCAACCTCGGTGACGGCACCTACTTCCACAGCGGCCTGCTGGCGATCCGCCAGAGCATCGCCTCGGGCGTCAATATCACCTACAAGATTCTCTACAACGACGCAGTCGCGATGACCGGCGGCCAGCAGGTCGGCGAGCGCCCCGAGGGCCATAGCGTGATGCAAATCATGCAGAGCGTCACCGCCGAGGGTGTGGCCAAGCTCTGCATCGTCACCGACGAGCCGAGCAAGTACAACGGCGTCTCGCTACTGGCAGGCGTCACCGTGCACCACCGCGATGAGCTGGACGCGATCCAGCGCCAGTTCCGAGAAGTCATAGGCACCTCGGTCATCATCTATGACCAGACCTGCGCGACCGAGAAGCGCCGCCGCCGCAAGCGCGGCAAGCTGGTCGACCCGGCCAAGCGGGTCGTCATCAACGAGCTGGTCTGCGAGGGCTGCGGCGACTGCTCAATCCAGTCGAACTGTCTGTCGGTCGAGCCGCTGGAGACCGACTTCGGCCGCAAACGCCAGATCAACCAGAACAGCTGCAACAAGGACTACAGCTGCGTCAAGGGCTTCTGCCCCAGCTTCGTCACCGTCGAAGGCGGCGAGCTGAAGAAGCCCAAGAAGGACAGCAAGCTCAGCCCCTTCCACAGCAGCCTCCCTGCCCTGCCTCAGCCGATGATCCCGAATCCCGAGCGGGCCTGGGGCATCGTTGTCGGCGGGGTCGGCGGCACCGGCGTAATCACGATAGGCCAGCTGCTGGGCATGGCCGCTCATCTGGAAGGCAAGGGCGTGATCACCCAGGATGCGGCGGGCCTGGCGCAGAAGGGCGGCGCCACCTGGAGCCATATACAGATCGCCAACCATGCGCAGGACATCCACTGCACCAAGGTCGGCACGGCCGAGGCCGATCTGGTGATCGCATGCGATTCCATCGTCGCGGCCAACAAGACCACGCTGGCAGTCATGCGCGAGGGCCGCACCTATGTGGCGCTGAACACCCATGGCTCGCCGACCGCCAGCCTGGTCAACGACGCCAACTGGAGCTTCCCCGGCGCAGCCTGCGAGAGCGCGGTAGCCAAGGCGGTAGGCCCGGCGCTGCTGGGTAAGTTCGATGCAGAGGAGGTCTCGGTCAAACTGCTGGGCGATTCGCTCTACACCAACCCTCTGATGCTTGGCTATGCCTGGCAGCAGGGCCGGGTGCCGCTGTCCTATGCCGCGCTGATGCGGGCTATCGAGCTCAATGGCGTGCAGATCGACAACAACAAGGCCGCGTTCGAATGGGGTCGCCGCTGCGCCGAGGACCTGGCCGCAGTGCAAGCCTTGTTCGCAGCGACCCAGGTGATCCAGTTCGTCAAGCGCCCCGGCCTTGACGAGATCATCGCCAAGCGCGTCGAGTTCCTGATCGACTACCAAGACGAGGCCTACGCGCAGACTTACCGGGCCTTTGTCGACAAGGTGCGCGCCGCCGAAGCGCCGCTGTCCTCGACCAAGCTCAGCGAGGCAGTGGCCCGATATCTGTTCAAACTGATGGCCTACAAGGATGAGTACGAGGTCGCGCGCCTGCACACCGACACGAAATTCACCGACAAGATCGCCGCGCAGTTCGAGGGCGACTACAAGCTGGTTCACCACCTGGCCCCGCCGCTGTTGGCCAAGAAGAACGATAAGGGCGAGCTGATTAAGCAGCAGATGGGCGGCTGGATACGCCCGGCCTTCGGATTGCTGGCCAAGATGAAGGGCCTACGCGGCACGGCGCTGGACATCTTCGGCCGTACCGAGGAGCGCAAGATGGAGCGCCAATGGATCGTCGACTACCGTGCCGGCATCGAGCGCGTCTTGTCCAAGCTCTCGGCGGACAACTTGGCCACCGCGGTCGAGTTGGCCCGCGTTCCGGAGGATATCCGAGGATACGGGCATGTGAAAGAGCGCCATCAGCGGCTGGCCAGGGCCCACTGGGAGCGTCTGCTGGCCGGCCTCTGACCCCTCAGTTCGCGGCCTTGGTGGGTATCATGCGTCCATGGTGCTGTGCCGTTTCCTTGTCCTGCTGATGTGCGTGACCGCTGGCGCATGGGCCAAGGACAAGCCGAATGAACGGCCGCTTGTGCGGGCCTGTGGCCACCCGGCCGCGCCGCCCATGAGCTGGGATCATGAGGGGCAGCTGATCGGCGTTTGCGTAGACGCCGCGCGGCTGGCTTTCTCGGCCATAGGGCTGGCGCTGAAGGTCGAGCCGCCCGGCCCCTGGAGCCGTTGCCAGCTGATGGTCGAGACCGGCGAGGTCGACGTTAACCTGTGTGGCTTCGCGACCGACAAGCGGCGCGAGTACGCGGTGATGGTGGATCCTCCGGTCGGCCGAAACGAAGCGGTGCTGATCGTGCGCCAACAAAGCAGCCTGGTCTACAAATCCTGGGCCGACCTGCATGGTCTGCGCATCGGCATGGGGCGTGGCGTGAGCTTCGGATCGGAATTCGACACGTATCTAGCACAACATACCCGGCTCGATATTGCCATCAGCGAAACGCACAATCTGCAAAAGTTAACCCTCAATCGACTTGATGCGGTGATCACGGCAAGAATCGCAGGCCAGCAACTCATCCGCAGCATGGGTTGCGAGGGGCAGCTGCGCTTGCTGCCGGGCAAGGTGATCGAGGGACAGCTGTTCATGCAGATGTCCAAGCGCTCCAAGCACCTGGCCGTGCTGCCGCAACTGAGCTCGTTCCTGAAGCAGCCGGCCCAAGCTGCTTGGCTGCAGGATCAGCAGCTCGCCTTCGAAAACAAGTACGCCCAGCTGCATCCGGCGGTGCAGGCGGAGTTCTGCGGGCGCTGACGATTCTCACATGCCGCCAATCCCATCGGTGGCAATTCAATGCAGGAAGGCCTGCCCGAGCAGCGGCGCAAGGACTGACCCCGCCGGCTGCCCCTCACCGGCTGCCCCTGTCGGACTGTTGCCGCCTAGAAGCCCGCAGTGCCCATGGCCAGCGGGCTTTTTGTTGACACATCGCACGAGCCTCGGAACTGGGCTCCAAAACAGTGACTGTTCCGCATTGACTATTACGGCGCGGGGGCATTCAATCGACGGCATAAGGCCGGTGCTCGGCCAGCAGGAGACATGCGATGAAGAAATTGGGCATCTCTTTCCGTCTGTGGCTACCCACACTCGCGACCGCCGTACTGCTGACGACGGTGACTGTGGTCTCCAGCTGGCGCACCTCGAGTGAGCTGGCCAGCGAGCAGCAGGCCCAGACCGCGCAGCGCGACAAACTCGAGATGGCATTGCGCTGGGCCGGCCTAACCCAGGCCAATGCTGCCCGCACCATGGCCGGACTGATGAGCCAGGACACGGCGCTGGCCGGCCAGCTCAAACCCGAGATGGACGCCACCTCGGCCGCGATCTCCGAGCTTCAGAAAAAGATCGACGCCGCAGCCGACAGCGAGGCCGAGAAGGGCAGTCTCGCCGCCATCGCCAAGACGCGAGGTGTCTACATCGCCTCTCGCAACGAAGCCGCCAAGCAACCCAGCGAGGCTGGCATCGCCAAGGTGCGCGCCGAGCTGACGATTTATCTGGACGCGCAGAAGGCCTTTGTCGACCTTCAGCAGCAGCGCGCCGTCGCGCTGGCCGCCGAGGCCCAGCGCTCGCGCAGCATCGACATCACCATCACCGCCAGCGTGCTGAGCGCCGTCGTGCTGCTGCTGCTGGTGTCGACCGGGCTGATGGTGCGCGCCATTGTGCCGCCGCTGCGAGCCGCATTGGATGCCACCGAGCGCATCGGTAGCGGCGACCTGTCGGTGCAGATTGCCACCGGCGCGCGCAGCGACGAGATCGGCGATCTGCAGCGCGGGCTGAACGCCATGGTGGTGTCGCTGCGCGATATCGTGCAGTCGGTGCGCTCCGGCGCCGAGAGCATCCGCACTGCGGCCAGCGAAATCGCCGAGGGCAATGCAGACCTCAGCCACCGTACCGAGGAGGCCGCCAGCAGCCTGCAACAGACCGCCTCGACGATGGAAGAACTGACCGCCACCGTGCGCCACTCCTCCGACTCGGCCGCCACCGCCAATCAGCTGGCGCTGAATGCCGCGCAGGTGGCACAGAGTGGCGGCGATGTGGTGGGCCAGGTGGTGGCAAGCATGGGCCGCATCCAAAGCAGCTCGGGCCGTATCGGCGACATCATCGGCGTGATCGACGGTATCGCCTTCCAGACCAATATCTTGGCGCTAAATGCGGCCGTCGAGGCGGCGCGCGCCGGCGAGCAGGGTCGTGGCTTTGCGGTAGTCGCTTCCGAGGTGCGCTCGCTAGCGCAGCGCAGCGCCGAGGCGGCCAAGGAGATCAAGGGCCTGATCGGCGCCAGCGTCTCCGAGGTCGATGCCGGCTCATCGCTGGTAAACCAGGCCGGCAGCACGATGAGCGAGGTGGTCGGCAGCGTGCGCCGCGTCGCGGATGTGCTGGGCGAGGTCAGCGCCACCAGCCGCGAGCAAAGCCAAGCTATCGGCCAGGTCAATCAGGCCGTCGCCCACCTGGACACAATGACCCAGCAAAATTCAGCCTTGGTCGAGCAGAGTGCGGCTGCGGCCGCCAGCATGCAAACCCAGGCTGCTCAGCTGGCCGGCCTGGTCGAGGCCTTCAGGCTTGAGGCACAGCCCGCCTGAGCGGTTTCTTAAGACTCAGCCAAGTCGCGGTAAGCATGCCAGCCGGCGTGGGCCAGCAGCGGGAAGATCACGCGACCAAGCCCAGCATCAGCGTGGCAAAACCCAGCCCCGTCAGACCGACGATAAGCGCGGCCCAGAGCAGCATCGCAGCTCCGTTAACGCGGCAGCATTGCAGGCTCGTCAGCATCGCAGTGATCGCATCCACCGGGCGGTCGATCAGCAGCGGCGCGCTGACCACGCCCAGAGTAAACACCAGGGCCGCCAACCCGGCGCCGACGCAGACAAAGGCCAGAAGCAGCTCGCTGTACTGGCCGGACATCAGCTCCAGCGGCCAGCGCGACAACTGCAGCCGCTGCCCCTCGTAGAACAGCGCGAACACGATGGCCGCCAGCCGTTCTCAGACGATGTAGGCCAGGGCAAGCATCAGGCCGAACAGCGCAATCGAGCCGGCGTTCGCCCGCCAGGCACGCCAAGCCTGGGCGCTATCCACCACCTCGCTATGCTCCATCTGGCGTGACAGCGCATACAGCACGATGGCAAGGAATGGCGCCACCAGCAGAAAGCCGCCCAACAGGGCTGGCGCCATATAGGAGGCCTGCCAGCCGGCCCCACCCAGCGCCAGCCCAATGGCAGCGACCAGAGCGCCGGTGCCCAAGCTCTGCGCCGGCGTGCGCAGCAAGTCGGCGCCGCCTTGTCGCAGCCAGACCCAGGGCCGTTCGACACCGACTTTGCGCACACGCGGCACCGGGATGGTTTCGCAGGACTCGGCAAGCAGCTGATTCATGATGAGCTCCTGAGCAGACAGCCGATCGATGCCAGTCCTCCTGTCAGCGGCCGTACAGTACTTGCGGCAGCCACATGCCGATCTGCGGCCAGATGTAGAGCAGCACGATGGCCACCACCTGGATGCCCATGAAGGGCAGCATCCCTGCAAAGATCTGGTTCAGAGTCACATGTTTGGGGGCCACGCCCTTCAGATAGAAAGCACTCATCGCCACCGGCGGGCTCAGGAAGGCGGTCTGCAGATTCAGCGCCACCAGGAGGCCGAAAAACAGCGGGTCGACGCCGAAGTTGTCGAGCAGCGGGATGAAGATGGGCATGAAGATCACAATGATCTCGGTCCACTCCAGCGGCCAGCCAAGGACAAAGATGATGACCTGGCTGAGCACCAGGAACTGGGTCTTCGTCAGATTCATACCGAGCACCCACTGCTCGACAAGCTCCTGGCCGCCCAGCAGCGCGAACGCCGCCGAGAAGATCGCCGAGCCGACGAACAGCCAGCACACCATCGCGCTGGTCTTGGCCGTTAGGAACACACTCTCCTTGACCACATTGAGGGTCAGCTGCCTGTAGGCCACTGCCAAAAGAAAGCCGCCCAAGGCGCCGACAGCCGCCGCCTCGGTCGGCGTGGCCAGACCGAACACGATGGAGCCCAGGACCGCCATGATCAGCACCAACAAGGGGAAGAAGCTGGACAGCAGCATCTTGAAGATCTCAAGCCGCGCAAAGCTCAGGATGGCGTAGAAGGCCAGCAGCGCCAGCGCGCCGATGCCCAGACCGATCCAGAAGCCGGTAGAGGCGGGCTTGCGCTCGATCCGCACAGCGTCGACAGCAGATGAGGGCGCTGCTGCGGCGCTGGCCTCGGACGGTGCCACAGGTGCGGCCTCACTGACAACGTCGCTAGCGGCGTCCTCGCTGCCCATCTCTTTGAGTTCCTCCTCCTCGGCCGGCGGCTCGGACAGCCCGCCGCTGGGCTCGGCCAGCCCGCTCGGCTCGGCGAGTCCGCTGGGCTCGCTGCCGGCCCCCATCTCGGACAGCTCGCTGTTCGGCGCTTCCAGCGGCGGCAGCTTGGTGGCGCTGTTGTAGCTGGCCAGGGCCACTATCGCGAAGAGAAGGGCTGGCAGGAGCGCAATACACAGCTGCTTGAGCAGATACGAAGTCGGCACGCCATGGTTGCGTGAGCCCTTCAGCGCGTCGATCAGCAGTGGCACGGCACGCTTGGCTTGGGTGGCCCCGACCTTTAGCAGATCGGGTGGCAGAGGCACGAAGCGCTGTTCGGCCGTCAAGGGCGGCGCCATGGCCGGCTTGAGCTTGGCAAGGATGATGACGTAGAGGATGTACAGCCCCGCCAGCATCAGGCCGGGGAAAAAGGCGCCGGCATAAAGTTGCACCACCGACACTCCGGCGGTGGCGCCGTAGACGATCAGCAGCACCGAAGGCGGGATCAGGATGCCCAGGCAGCCACCGGCCGTGATAGCGCCTGCCGACAGCCGCACGTCGTAGCCGCCCTTGAGCATCTGCGGCAGCGCCAGCAAGCCCATCAGCGTGACGACGGCGCCGACGATGCCGGTCGCGGTGGCAAACACCGCGCAGGTCACCAAGGTCGCCACCGCCAGCGAGCCAGGCACCCGCGCCAGCGCCAGATGCAAACTGCGGAACAGCTTCTCGATCAGATTGGCCCGCTCGACCAGATAACCCATAAAGACGAACAGCGGTATCGAGATCAGCACATCGTTGGACATCACCTTGTAGGCCGACTGCACCATCAGATCCAGAGTCTTGGTGGTGTTCTCCTCGTAGGCGATCCAGGTGAAGACCATGCCCATGCCCATCAGCGTGAAGGCGGTGGGGAAGCCGAGCATGATGGCAACAACCACCAGGGATAGCATCAGCAGGCCGATGTGGCCATTGGTGATCTTTGGCACGGCGATCAGCATGCCCAGCGCGGCCGCGATGATCAGCCCCATCAGGATGAAGCCGAACCAAAGTTCCTTGCGTAGTTTCATGCCTTGCCGCCTTCCTTGCTGACGTATTGGTCCAGGGCCTCGATGTCGGCATCCTTCACATGCACCATCTCCTTGAGCTTCTCGACATCGACCTCTTCGACGTCCTCATCGCGCCGGGGCCATACACCGTCGCGCAGGCACAGCACACAGCGAACAATCTCAACCAGCCCCTGCAGCAGCAGCACGCCCCCGGCGATCGGGATGATGAACTTGAAGGGATAAAGGGGCAGTGCGTCGGCCGAGAAGGTCTGCTCGCGGATCGCCAGCGACTCCTGGGCGTATTGCCAGCCGGCCCAGGTCAGCGCCACGATGCCGGGTAGGAAGAACAGGACATAGAGCAGCAAGTCAACTGAGGCCTGGGTGCGTGGGCGGAAAAAGCCGTAAAGCACGTCGCCGCGCACGTGGCCGTTCTTGCTCAGCGTGTAGGCACCAGCGGTCATGAACAGCGTGCCGTAGAGCATGATCTGCGCGTCCAGCACCCAGGCATGGGGCTTGTTGAGCACATAGCGGGAAAACACCTCCCAGCTGATCAGCAAGGTCAGCAGCACGACCGACCAAGCGAAGGTCTTGCCTATCCAGGTGGAGAAACGGTCCACCGCCAGCAGCAGGTTCTGCATCACGAATCCTTCCCAACGCGGATCTCAAGAAAAAGGGGGCGCTGCGCCCCCTTTCATTCGGCGCTGGCAGTTCAGGCCTTTTTAGCCGGCGCCTTGCGACCGAAGTAGTGGTTGTAGGCCATCTTGAAGTCCACTGTGTAGTCACCCTGCCACTGGCCGGCCCGCGCCGCGAAGGCGCGCTGGCTGTCCAGGATCTTCTTGAACATCGCGTTCTCGCCGCCCTTCTTGGTCATGATCTTGTCCCAGGCGGCCAGCTGGGCGCGCAGGATGGCGTCGGGCGTCTTGTAGAACTTGACGCCGGCCTTTTTCAGCTCCTCGTAGTCCTTGGAGTTGCGCTCGATAGCCTTCCAGCTCATGTCGGCGCTGGCCGCCTGCACGCCGTACTCGACGATGGCCTTTAGCTCAGCAGGCAGGGCGTTCAGTTTCGTCTTGTTGAACAGGATCTCGAACTGCTCGCCGCTTTGGTGGAAGCTCTGCAGCATGCAGTTCTTGACCACATCAGGGAAGCCCAGAAGCTTGTCCGAGCTGGCGTTGTTGAACTCGGCGCCGTCGATCAGGCCGCGGTCCAGCGCCGGCACGATCTCGCCGCCAGGCAGCGGGTTCACCGCCGCGCCCATGTCGGTATACATATCCACCGCCAGGCCGACGGTGCGGAACTTCACGCCCTTCATGTCGGCTTCCTTGGCGATCGGCTTCTTGAACCAGCCAAAGGGCTGGGTAGGCATCGGGCCGTAGAGATAGGAAGCCACATCCAGGTTCAAAGAGGCATAGATTTCTTCCAGCAGGGCCTTACCGCCACCGTAGTTGTGCCAGGCCAGCAGCATGTTCGGGTCCATGCCAAACGAGGGCCCGGAGCCCCACAGCGCCAGCGCCGAGTTCTTCCCGTAGTGATAGGCCACCACGCCGTGGCCGCCGTCCAGAGTGCCCTTGGCAACGGCATCCAGCAGCTGGAACGCAGGCACCACCGAACCGGCCGGCAGCACCTCGATCTTCAGCCGCCCGCCGGCCATGTCGTTGACCTTCTTTGCGAAGTCCTGGGCGTACTCGTGGAAGATGTCCTTCGAGGGCCAAGTCGACTGAAAGCGCAGGCTGGTGGTCTGGGCCGTCGCGATCATCGGTGCGGCCAGAGCGCCTGCGGCGGCCGTCCCGGTGGCGGCTTTCTTCAGGAAGCGCCGGCGCGCGGCCGGGGCCTTGTCTTTGGGTTCTACGCTCATCTCGGTCTCCTAGGTTTTGAAGTCAAGCATTCGCGCCTGGGCTACCGCCCAACGCCGCGCCACCGCCTCTTGTGTCCGAGGCTGGCCGCGCTGGGCTTGAATATCAAAGCCTTGCCGTGAGCGGGCAAGTGGGTCAAACCCGCGAGGCCCCCCGGTTATATGGACATTTTCTGAACACTCGACTTTCAAGGCCGCAGCCGTGCTGGCACTCGGCTCTCGAGAGCAGGCGGCCGGTAGTCGGGCCGGAAGCGGCAGCTCGACGGGAAGCGTGCCTGGGCTGCTCGACATCCGTCGGCCACCGAGGCCGGCGTCGGCTTGCGCCCCTGTTCGGCCCAGGCCTGCAGCGCCTGCAACGCTGCTACATAGCTGGCGTCGCTGAGGTAGCTGTGATCGCTGTCGTCGGTGAAGGCCTGTACCAGCGCATTGGCACGCCCAGCGCTGGCCATGGTCTGGGCCCAGACCGACTCCAGCTCGACGAAGACGGTCGGGTCGTCAATGCCATGGACGGTCAGCACAGGCACCGGGATGCGGCCCTGGGGGTCGGCATCAGCGCCAAAACGGGCCACGGCGGCCGGGTCGGCGGCGTAGCGCAGCACGCCGGCGTTCAGGGCCTGGTCATCGGGGGAGCCGCGATAGACCGCGCCGATATTGCCGAACACATTGCCACCGCCGGTGCGCCTGGCCGCGATGTCTTGGAAGTGGAACGTAGCCCAGTTCAGATGGCTTTGCACGCTGCGCTCGGGAATGCGGATCACGTCGACAAGAGTCTTGAGCCGGCGGGACTGCTCGGGACTGCGTTCACCTGCCGGCAGGCCCAGGCCGAGGCAGTCCGTGGCGCGCTTTGCCAGCTCAACCGAGGTGAGCGTGGCTCCGGCCGGCAGCCCCATCCACAGCGGATACGGCGACTCATCGGGGCGCGGATGGTTATTGCACAGGTATTGGTAGACCACGCGCAGATCGAGCCGGAAGTCGTAGGAACGGGTACCGCCTGCCAGCAGGCCATTGCTCAAGAGCACCGCGTCATAGGGTTTGCCAGCAGTGAACAGCTCGGCGCCCCTGGCCGCCACGCTGCCACCCCAGGACTGGCCGTGCAGAATCGTCAGTGCCGGTACTGCCACATGCTGCCTGAAAATGCCCCGCAAGCGCTCGGTGTCCTCTGCCGCCGCCGTCACCGCCACCCCGCCCTGGCGGAAGCTGGACGCAGCCCATGCATAGCCAGCGTGCGGCATGACGGACCAGCGCCGCAAATCTTCCTCGACCCGTTTCATTGTTGGTGCGCCGAGGAAGGGGCCGCCATGGGCATGCAGCACCAGTCGGCCGTTCCAATCGCCGGGCATGGCGATCAGATAGAAGGCGCCGGCGCTATCTTGACCGCCCAGGCAGCGCACATCGGCGCCAAGACCGGCCGGGCACGCGCGGGGCTGCGGCGCGGCCTCGACCACGGGCGGTGTCTGGTGAGCACAGGCCGCCAGCAGCGCAGCACACAGAGCCAGCGACAGTCGTTCGATCCTCAGCATGGTGTCGAGCCCCGCTTCGCTCGCAGACCCAGCAGCAAGAGACCGGCCAGCAGCAGCGTGTAGCTGGCGGGCTCGGGCACAGGCGTACTGAAGCCCAACTGCTCGCTTGCCACGCGTTGCAGCCGCAGCGCGTCGGCGCTGCTGATGCCCAGGTCGGCCGCCGCAACCTCGGCGGCGCCCAGCAAGGCCGGATCGAGACCGGTCAAGCTGCCGAACAGGGTCAGCGCGCTGAGATAGGAGCCGTAGGTGCTGGCATGGGTGCCGTCGTCGAACCAGAGATCGATCAGGCCATCGCTGGCGGCATCGGCCGCATACATATCAGGTGTCGCAATGCCGCTGGTGATCGCGCGCATAAAGCTGTCGCCGACCGGCGCGATCGCGGTGACGCCGCCGCTGCCGTCGGCGCCGGCCAAGGCCGCCGCCGCCTGATAGGCGGAGCGCAGGTCCTCGTTCATCGCCCCCAGCGAGCCATAGAAAGAGGTGGCCGCCGTGCTGGTAAAGCTGACAGCGCCGGTCACCGGATCGGTGACGGTCGTGAACGGCGCGTTGACCAGGTTGGGCCGTGCCCAGGTCTGGTACAGATAGAGTTCCGTGGCCGTGCTGGCGTTCGCATTGGCAGGGATGTTGCGAAGGGTTCCGCAAGTGCCAGCGCTGGCGCCAGTGATGGCCGCGCATTCGGCGTTGCTGCCGCCGATCAGGTCGCGCTCCCGGTAGGACAGCGCATTGCCCTGGTGCGCGTAGTCCTCGATCAGGTCCACATAGGTGTTGAAATACGCCGGGTTGGAGGCCAGCCCGGCCTGCTTGGGCAGGGCCTCGTCGCTTTGCTCCTGCAGCACCAGCTTGCTCCAGCTCTGCGAGGCGATATTGCCGCGCAAGTCCCAGCCAGCCGGGTTGCTGTTCAAGAAATGTCCTCGCAGCGAGGCGGCATTGCGGGTCGACAGGGCCACGTCATAGTCGAGCCCCGCCTGAACGGTGAACTGCTTGAAGATACCGGCCACCCCGCCCCACGGGTGGGGCTCGAAACTGTTGCTGCCGGTCGGGTTGGCCAGCGCCATCGCGGCGGTCAGGTCCCGCACGTTCGCGGTGTTGTAGCTCATCACTGGATCGACCCGGCCAAAGGTGTAGCTATTGCCGACGAACAGCACGCTGATCGGTTCGGCCTGCAGGCTGCCGGCGCCCAGCAGGGCCAGCAATATGACGGAGAGTCTCTTCATCATCACGATCTCCTTGGTTCAGAAGCTGTGGCGCAGACCCAGGTCAAGACCCGAGCTGCTACCACCGGGGGTGGTCGGCGCCAGGCCGACATTGAAGCGCGTGCCTGCGCCCTTGTTGTCGACGCGGGCGGCCGTGGCATACAGCGCGCTGCGCTTGGACAGCGCGTGCACATAACCAATGGCCAGGTGCGTCGCATCGCTGGCGACCCGACTGGCCTTCAGTGTCGTGTAGGCAATGCGCAACTCGCCTTGGGCGCTGACGTCCCATTGCGTTCCCAGCATCATTGCGCGCGTGCGGGTCACGCCGACCCTGTTCTCGCCCCACAGCACCATCAGTTTGGCTGCGCCGAGCTTGTAGTTCAGGCCGAGATTACTCTGCCGGTAGTCACCGCTGGCATATCGGGTCCTGCCAATGGCCGCCGCCATATTCCAGCCGCCGCTGCGCCAGCCCAGGCGCAGGCCCTGGTGATTGCCGTCCTTGGCAGTAGCCGTGCCGCCAGATTGCTCGCCGCTGGCGATCATCAGCGCGCCATACAGGCCGGCGGCATTGGCCGGCAGGTGGTAGCCGATCGAGTTGGACGCGCGCACGCTGGTGCGCACCGTCGTGCCGCCGCTATTGACCGGGTAGAACAGCAGACCCGAACTGCCCACACCGTTGGTGCCGAAGGGGTGCATTGCGGTGGTCAGGTTGCCGAAGCTGGGCACATAGTCGCGGCCCAGGCGAAATTCGCCCCAAGTCCCTTGCAGGCCCACGGTAGAGCGCCGGCCCCAGGTCAGCCCACCGCTGACCGAGTCCTTGTTATTGGTGCTGGTGGCGCCGCTGGTGCCGTTGTCCACATTGATCGCCGACTCGATCCAGAAATTGGCCTTCAGCCCACCGCCCAGATCCTCGCTGCCGCGAAAGCCGATGCGGCTGGAGGTGTTCCCATCGCCGTTGATCAAGGACTGGCTCTCGGCCCCGCTGGCACTGAGCCGGCTCAGGCCCACATCCAGCAGGCCAAACACCGTGACCTGAGCCTGAACGGCCTGGCTGAGGAAAAGAAGGGCGGGCGCGAACGCGATCCCCGCGAGAAGGCGGTGTAGTGTCAAGTCTTGTCTCCAAAGTGTTGTTATGCATGGCTGCCGACCAACACGACAGCAGGCCATGAGTGCCACCTTAGGATCCGCACAACATAGCGTCAAATATACTGACAACACAGTCTCAAGACTTTTTACATATGGACTTGCGCCAGCTCCGCTACTTCGTCACTGTGGCCGAAACAGGCCATATGACGCGTGCCGCCGCGCTGCTGGGCATCCAGCAGCCGCCGCTGAGCCAGCAAATCAAGGCGCTGGAGCAGCAGTTAGGCCTGCCGCTGCTGCAGCGCCATCCCAAGGGCGTGAGCTTGACCGACGGCGGGCGGCTGCTGTTGGTCGAGGCCAGGCGACTGCTGCAGGACTTCGGCGAGATGCGCGAGCGCATGGAGCGCCTGGCCAGCGGCCAGCAGGGCTTGCTGTCGGTGGGCTTCACGAGCTCGGCCGCCGCCCATGCCTACACGCCGGCCGTGCTGCGCGCCTGCCGAAGCCGCCACCCGGGTATCGCCCTGACGCTCAGCGAGGACAACGCGGCTGCGCTCATCGAGGCGGTCGCGAAGGCGCGGCTGCACTGCGCTTTTGTGCGCGTGCCGGTGGCGCAGCCCGATGAGCTGGTGTTCGAGACCCTGCTCAGCGAGCCGGCCCTGCTGGCCGTGCCGCTGGACCACCGACTGGCCGGCACGGCACGCAACCGCCACACTGCGGTGCCGCTGGCCGAGCTGCATGGCGAGGCGCTCATCCTGGTGCGCCGCCCGGGCGCGGCCGGCCTCTATGCCAATCTGCTGAGCCTGTGCGAACGCTCTGGCGTGCAGCCGCGCATCGCCGCCGAGGTCGAGCGCATGATGACCAACCTGAACCTGGTCGCGGCCGGCGCCGGCATCTCCATCGTGCCAGCGTCGATGCGCGGCGCCCATGCACATTCCATCATCTACCGACCCCTGCAGAAGAACGCCGCGCTGCAAGCACCGCTGACCCTGGTCTACCGTCGGGCCGATCAGCTCGGACCCATGGCCAGTTTCTTGAACCTGGCACGCGAGATCGCGCTCCAGCATGCCTAAGCCTGTTGGTTTGCTGGCTCTGCTGCTGGCCCTGCTGGCCGCCCTGCCCGCCAGTGCCTGGCCCGAACGGGCAATCCGGCTGCTGGTGGCCTATCCGCCCGGAGGCGTCAGCGACGAGACCGCGCGGCTGCTGGCTCAGGGTCTGAGTCAGCGACTCAAGGTTCCTGTTCTGGTGGAGAACCGTGCCGGCGCCGGCGGCGTCGCCGCGATGGAGGCGCTGGCGCGCGCCGCGCCAGACGGCCACACGCTGTGCTACTCGGCCATCAGTCCGCTGGTGATCGCGCCGCTGCTGGGCAAGCTGGCCTATGACGCGCAGCGCGACTTCGCGCCGGTGATGCGGGTGATGGACACGCCGGTGCTGCTGCTGGCACATGCCGGCTTCAAGCCCGACAGCCTGGCCGAACTGCTGGCCTTGGCGCGCAGCCACCCAGGCCGTGTGCGCTGGGCCAGCTCGGGCCAGGCCACGATAGGCCATCTGGTCCTGGAGCAGCTGAAAATGACCGCCAGAGTCGACATCACCCATGTGCCCTACAAGGGCGGCGGCCAGCAGCTCAATGACGCGCTGAGCGGGCAGTTCGAGATGCTGTCCTCGAATGTCGCGCCCCAGCAATTGCAGTATGTGCGCCAGGGCCGGCTCAAATCCATCGCGGTCGGCGCGCCGCAGCGCTTGGCCGCGCTGCCGGAGGTGCCGACGCTGGCCGAGCTGGGCTACCCCACGGCCAATCTTGTCTCCACCTTCGGCATCTTCGCGCCTCAGGGCGTGCCGCCGCAACGGCTACAGCGCCTCAACGAGCTGCTCAATGAAGTGCTCGCCGAGCCCGAACTGCAGCAGCGCCTGGCCGCCAGCAGCAATCTGCCGGGCGGCGGAAGCGCGCGGGACTTCGAGCGGCTGATAGAACGCGAGCGCAGCCGCGCGGTGTCGATGGGGCTGGGCGGCATGGGCCGGTAGTCGGGACCCACCACAATGCGCCGTGCCTACCGTCGACGAGCTCCCTGTGCAAACCGATCATCGGCCGATCGGAGGCTGCAGAATCTGGCCATGACCCAATCCCTCGAACGCTCACCGCAGATCGGTCTGCGCTTGGCCGGCCTGCTGTATCTGGCCATCATCGCCCTCGGGCTGTTCGGGGAGGCGGTCGTGCGTGGCAGCGTGGTCCTGCCCGGCGATGCGGCGGCCACCGCGGCGCGCATCGCAGCCGAGCCGCTGCTGTGGCGGGCCGGCATCGCCGGCGATCTACTGATGCATGTGCTAGATCTGCCGGTGATCCTGGCGCTCTACTACCTGCTGCGGCCGGTCAGCCGGCCCCTGGCGCTGCTCGCAACCCTGTTCAACCTGGTCCAGACTGCCGTTCTGGCCGCGAACAAGCTCAATCTGCTGCTGCCTATACTGCTGCTGCAGGGCAGTGGCACCGGCCAGGCCTTCAGCGCGACGCAGCTGCAGGCACTGACCGCGCTGGCGATCAATCTACATGGCTACGGCTTTGGCATCGGCCTGATCTTCTTCGGCATTGCCTGCCTATTGCGCGGCTGGCTGATCGCCCGCAGCGGCTTCCTGCCAAAGCCCCTGGGCCTCTTGTTGCTTCTCGCGGGCCTCAGTTATCTGCTCAACAGCTTCGCGCTGCTGCTGGCCCCCAAGCTCGCGGCAGCGATGTTTCCCGTCATCCTGATGCCGGCCTTCGTCGGCGAGCTGGCGCTGGCGCTGTGGCTGATCGTCAAGGGTGTGGACCTTCAGCAATGGAGGCAGCGGCGAGCCGACTCGCTCGCCTGAGGCCACCCATACTTCTGGCACCCCCGCTTCGGGCTGCTACCCTTTGTCTCGCCAAAACTGCATCCACCGGATTTGTCACTATGACTCTTATTCGCCCCCTCGGTCTGGCGCTCTGCCTGGCTCTTTGTTTCGGCACGGCCGGCGCCCAGGCTGCAGCCAAGCCGCTGGCGGCCGTCACGACGGTCGAAGGCATTGCCGAGTACCGGCTGGCCAATGGCATGCAGGTGCTACTTGCGCCCGACAACTCCAAGCCCAGCACCACGGTCAATGTGACTTACCGGGTCGGTTCCAAGCATGAGAACTATGGTGAGACCGGCATGGCCCATCTGCTGGAGCATCTGATCTTCAAGGGCACGCCGAAGAACCGCGCGCCGTGGGCCGAGTTCAGCAAGCGGGGTTTGCGTGCCAACGGCTCGACCTGGCTGGACCGCACCAACTACTTTGCCAGTTTCGCCGCCAACAACGACAACCTGAAGTGGTATCTGGACTGGCAGGCCGACGCGATGGTCAACAGCTTCATCGCCCGCAAGGATCTCGACACCGAGATGACCGTTGTGCGCAACGAGATGGAGATGGGTGAGAACAACCCCGGTTACATCGTCTACGAGCGCCTGATGTCCTCGATGTACCAGTGGCACAACTACGGCAAGAGCACCATAGGCGCTCGCGCCGATATCGAGAACGTCGACATCCCGCGCCTGCAGGGCTTCTACCGGACCTACTACCAGCCCGACAACGCCACCCTGATCGTCTCGGGCAAGTTCGAGCCGGCCCAGGTGCTGGCCTGGGTTCAGGCAAGCTTCGGCAAGATCCCTCGCCCGAAGCGCGAACTTCCCAAGCTCTACACGCTGGACCCGGTGCAGGACGGTGAACGCATGGTGACGGTGCGCCGCAACGGCGGCGTGGCCAGCGCCAACGTGGCCTACCATGTGCCGCCCGGCCCGCATCCTGACTACGCGGCCGTCGAGCTGCTGAACCTGATCCTGACCGAGCCGCCAGCCGGCCGGCTGCACAAGCAGCTGGTCGAGAGCAGCAAGACCGCCGCCTCGGTCAGCGCCTTTAGCGCGCCGCTGGCGGAGCCGGGCTTCACGATGATTGGCGCCGACCTGGCACCGGGCGCTGATCTGGACGCGCTCAGCCGCGAGATGCTGAGCGTCGTCGAAGGTCTGAGCAAGACACCGATCAGCGCCGACGAGCTCAAGCGCGCCCAGCAGCGCTGGCTGAACCGCTGGGAGCAGCAGTTCGCCGATCCCGAGCAGGTCGGCACCGCCTTGTCCGAGACCATCAGCCAGGGTGACTGGCGCCTGTTCTTCCTATTGCGCGACCGCGTCAAGGCCGCCAAGCTGGCCGATGTGCAGCGGGTCGCCAGTGAGCGCCTGATCCAGGCCAACCGTACGCTGGCCCACTACATCCCGACCGACAAACCCGTGCGCGCACCGGCACCGACCAAGGTCGATGTGGCCGCCGAGATGAAGGCCTTCAAGCCGGCCGCAGCCGAAGCCGCCGTGGCGGCCTTCGACGCCAGCCCGGCCAATATAGACAAGCTGACCCAGACTCACCAGCTGGCCAATGGCATGAAGCTGGCCCTGCTGCCCAAGCCCACGCGCGGCGGCACGGTCAATGCCAACATCACGCTGCGCTGGGGCGATGCCGACAGCCTCAAGGGCCTGCGCCCGGTGGCCGAGGCCACCGGCGCACTGCTCGACAAGGGTACGCAGACGCTGAGCCGCCAGCAGCTGCGCGACAGGCTCGACGCGCTGAAGGTGGAACTGCGCGTGATGCCTGCGACCGATTCAGTCAGTATCGCCTGGGTCACCAAGCGCGAGCATGCGGTGGAGGCCGCCGCGCTGATCGCCGAAATGCTGCGCCGCCCAGCCCTGGCACCAGAGGCGCTGGAGGAGGTGCGCGCCCAGGCGCTGTCGGGTCTGCAGGCGCAGCGCGCCGAGCCCGAGGCGGTGGCCGAAAACGCGCTGGCGCTGGCCATCAACCCCTACCCGCGTGGCGATGCGCGCCACAGCCGCAGCTTCGACGAGATCGAAGCCGACACCAAGGCCGTGAAGATCGAGCAGCTGCGCGAGTTCCACCAGCGCTTCTACGGCGCAGCCCAGGCCCAATTCAGCGCCGTCGGTGACTTCGATGCAGCAGCATTGAAGTCGGCGCTCGACAAGGCCCTGGGCGACTGGAAGGCCGCCGCGCCCTACCAGCGCATCGCCACGCCCAGCGCCGGCGCGCCTGGCAAGCTGCAGCTGCTGGCAACGCCCGACAAGCAAAATGCCGTGCTGGCCGCGCGCATGCCGCTGGCGCTGAACGACGACCACGCCGACTACGCGGCGGTCTCGGTGGCCAACTACCTGTTCGGCGGCGGCCAGGATTCGCGGCTGTGGACCCGCATCCGCGAGAAGGACGGTCTGAGCTACGGGGTCTGGTCATTCCTGGCCTGGAGCCAGATCGACCTGAACTCGCCCTGGAATATCGGCGCCATCTTCGCGCCGAGCAACCGCGCCAAGGTCGAGACGGCGCTGCGCGAGGAAGTGGCGCGCGCGCTGAAGGACGGCTTCAGCGCTGGCGAGCTTGAGAGCGCCAAGAAAGCCATGCTCTCGCAGCGCCGCCTGGGCCGTGCTCAGGATGCCGGCCTGACCCGTGCACTGGCCGGTAACCTCTATCTGGGCCGCACCATGGCCAAGAGTCAGCAGGTCGACGAAGCGATCGCCGCGCTGAGTCTAGAGCAGGTCAACGCGGCGCTGCGCAAGTACTTCAAGCTCGAAGACTTCCAGATCGTGTTTGCGGGCGACTTCAAGTAAGCCACGGGCGGGACAACACGCCTCACGAAAAACGGCCTGCGGGCCGTTATTCCTTTTGCGGGCCGACTTCGGCCGGCGCCGCACTCTTGCTCCGCGCCTCCCCCTTCGGGGTGATGGATGCAGCGAATTCAAACGAATACATTTGATTTCAACGCATCAACCACCAAGGTCCGGTCATGAGTACCAGCACCAGCATGGAGCCGCTGTCGGCCCGGATTCCCAGCGATCTGTATCTTTGGCTGGCCCAGCTGCAGGTGGACGGCGCCACCACCAACAGCGACAAGCTGCGCGTGCTGCTGGGCCAGCTCAAACGCCAGCACGACGGCGCCTTTGACCATGTCGCCGCGCTGTCCTGGTGCCGCGATCTGGTGGCGCGACTGCGCGACTCGCTGGCTCGCCTGGAGCTGGCCGAGGGCCGCCATTCCGAGGTGCTGCAGCAGTTGCTGGACCACAGCTGCCACACGATGGCCCTCTTGATCAGCGCCCAGCCGGACAGCTCGGCCGCGGCGGCCCAGCTGGAAAACGCGCTGCTGCGCCGCAGCTTCGCATTGACCGAGTCGCTGCTGCGGCAGGCCACGACGGCCGAGGCTAGCGCATTCGATCCCCAGGTGGTGCACAAGCATCTGCCCACAACTTTGCAACTGGCCCAGGCCATCACTCTCTTAAAAGGAGCCCAACACCATGGCTGAGACTCTGAAAAATCGCGTCGGTCGCGTGATGGCCGGCGGCGTGCATGCCCTGCTCGACCGCATCGAAGACCGTGCGCCCGAAGCGATGATGGAGCAGGCGCTGCGCGAGCTCGACGGCGTGGTCGACGAGGTGCGCCACGAGCTGGGCGTGCATGCCGCCAACCGCCACCTGGCCCAGCAGCGCCATGCTGAGCTGAACAAGCAGCATGAGGCACTGAAAGGCCAGATCGAGCTGGCACTGGGCCAGCAGCGCGAGGAACTGGCGCGCGCCGCCGTGGGACGCCAGCTCGATATCGAGACCCAATTGCCGCTGCTGGAGGCGAGCCTGGCCGAGCTGGCGCGCCAGGAAGGCGAGCATCGAGGCTATGTCGACGCACTGCTGGCCAAGCGGCGCGAGATGGAGGCGGCGCTGAGCCAGTTCCGCCAGAGTCGTGCCGGCAGCAGCGCTGCGACAGCGGCCGGCGTCAAGCCTGCTGGCGATATCGAAGCCCGCATCGCCGGTGCCACCGGTGCCTTCGATCGCGTCTATGAGCGCCAGACCGGCCTTGCCGGCCCAGCCCGCGCGATGCAGGTGGAGCAGGCCGGTCAGCTTCAGTCGCTGGAGGACCTTGCGCGCCAGACCCAGATCGATGCCCGCCTGGCCCAGCTCAAGCAAGGCAGCTGAGCGCCATGAGCCTGTTCACGACGCCCCAGAACCTGCCCTTCGGCATCGCCTTCGCGCTGATCGTCGGCATCGCCCTGCTCGAAGGCCTGGGCATGATGATCTCGCTGAGCCCCAGCAACTGGCTGGACGACTGGCTGCCAGAGACCGGCCACGAGAGCGCGCTGGACCGGGTGCTGGGCTGGCTGCATCTGGGCCGGGTGCCTTCCCTGGTCTTGCTGCTGCTATTCCTGACCGGCTATGCGCTGTTCGGCTATAGCCTGCAGCTGGTCTGCCGCGGCCTGGTTGGCCACTACCTGCCGGCCTGGCTCGCCGGGCTGGCGGCTGTGCCGGCCGGTCTGGCGACGGTGCGCGGCCTGGGTGCACTGGTGGCCCACATCATCCCGCGCGACGAGAGCACGGCGGTCAGCGCGCAGACGCTGCTGGGACGCGTCGGCACCGTCTATGCCGGCCATGCCCGGCAGGGCCTGGCAGCCCAGGCCCGGGTGCGCGATGAGCATGGCCGCAGCCACTATCTGCTGGTCGAGCCCGATCTGGCCGACGAGGTCTTCGAGGAAGGCGCCCAGGTGCTGCTGGTCAGCAAAAGCGGTGCGATCTACCGGGTGATACGCAACCCGCATCCGGCCCTGGTCGAGAGCTGAACACGAACGCATTCATTCAAGGAGGAAGGGAAAGAAGATGGACAACCTGATCGAGATGGGCATGATCGCCGGCGTCGCGCTGCTGGGTCTGCTGACCATAGGCATTGTTTTTGCGCGCCTGTACAAGCGATCCACCAAGGAGACCGCCTTTGTGCGCACCGGTTTGGGTGGGCAGAAGGTCATCATGGATGGCGGCGCCATCGTGCTGCCGGTCTTTCATGAGCGCGTGCTGGTGAATATGAACACGCTCAAGCTCGAGGTGATGCGCCGCGAGCGCGAGAGCCTGATCACCAAGGACCGCATGCGCGTGGACGTAACAGCCGCCTTCTTCGTGCGAGTGCAGCAGACCGCCGAGGCCGTCAGCACGGCGGCCCAGACCCTGGGCACCCGCACCTTGGCCCCCGAGGCGCTGAAAAGCCTGGTCGAGGACAAGTTCGTCGACGCGCTGCGCGCCACCGCCGCGACCATGACCATTCAGGAGCTGCAGGACAAGCGCCGCGACTTCGTGCAAGCGGTGCAGAACGCGGTTGCCGAGGATCTGGAGAAGAACGGCCTGGAGCTGGAGTCGGTTTCGCTGACCAGCTTGGACCAGACCGACAAGCAGTTCTTCAACCCCAACAATGCCTTCGATGCCGAGGGCTTGACCCGCCTGACCGAGCAGACCGAGGCGCGCCGCAAACAGCGCAACGATGTCGAACAGGAAACCGAGATGCAGGTGCGGGCCAAGAACCTTGATGCCCAGCGCCAGAAACTGACGATCGAGCAGGAGCAGGAGTTCGCCACGCTGGCCCAGCAGCGCCAGGTTGAGACCGCGCGCGCCGAGCAGGCCGCCCAGATCGCCACCCAGCAGGCAGAGCGCAGCCGCGAGGCCGAGGCCGCCAAGATCGAGGCCGAGCGCCAGGTGGGCCAGAAGAAGATCGAGGCCGAGCGTGAGATCAAGAGCGCCGAGATCGACAAGAACCTGGTCGTGCAGACTCGCGAGATCGAGCTCGAGCGCAAGACCGAGATGCAACGCGCCGAGCAGCGTAAGCAGGTTGAGATTGCGCGCCAGGACATGCAGATCGCGATTGCAAACAAGAGTAAGGAGCAGTCAGTCGCCGATGCGCTGGCCAACCAGGCGCGCGCCGACGCGGTCAAGGCCGAGGAAGGCGTCAACACCGCACGCCAGGTCGCGGTGGCCGAGCGCGAACGCAGCATCCAGCTGATCGAGGCCAGCAAGGAAGCCGAACAGCTGGCCATCGCCGTCAAGGTCTCGGCCTCGGCCGAGAAGGAAGCCGCGCTGGACCGCGCCGAGGCCATCACCATCGAGGCCAAGGCCAAGCAGGCCGCCGCCATTGCCGAAGCCGAGGGTCGACGCGCGATCAACGAGGCGCTGAACACGCTGTCGGCCGCGCAGATCGATCTTCAGGTGCGCACCCTCTTGCTGCAGCAGTTGCCGGCGGTGATCGAGCAGGCGGTGCGGCCGATGGAGAAGATCGATTCGATCCGGATCTTCCAGGTGAATGGCATGAACGGCGGTCAGATCGGCCCGGCAGCCGAGGGCAACGCCAACAGCGCCACCTTCCCCGAGCAGGTGATGAACTCGGCCCTGCAGTACCAGATCGCCAAGCCCATCGTCGACGCGGTGATGAAGGACGCCGGACTCAGTAACGAGGGCATCACCGGCATGGCGCAAAGCCTGGCTGGGATGCTGCAGCCTCAGCCGCAGGCGCTGCCGGCAGCGCCGCGAGGCGCCTGAGATGCGGCGGCGGCACTGCCTGGGCTTGCTGGCGGCACCAGCGCTGCTCGGCGCCATAGCGGCCCGAGCAGAGTCTATCGAGCTGCTGGAGCAAGACCTGGTCCTAGAGCGCAGTGCACAGCGCCTGCATGGCAGCCTGCTAGGCCCGGCTGTAGCCCACAAACCGCTGGTTGTTCTGATCATTGCAGGCTCCGGGCCGACCGACCGCGACGGTAACAGCGCTGGTCTGCCAGGCAGGAACGACAGTCTGAAGCTGCTGGCCCAGGGTCTGGCCCAGGCAGGCATTGCCAGCCTACGCTACGACAAGCGGGGCGTCGGTGCGAGCGCTGCAGCGATGACGACCGAGACCGAGCTTCGCTTCGAGCACTACGCTGATGACGCGACCGCCTGGGTTGAATTGCTCGCCGGCGACACACGTTTCTCCGGCGTGGCCATCGTCGGCCACAGCGAGGGCTCTACCCTGGGCATGCTGGCCGCGCAGCGCGGCAAGGTCAATGCCTATGTCTCGCTGGCCGGCCCCGGCCGGCCGGCGGCCGAGGCCCTGCGTACTCAGCTACAAGGCAAGCTGCCGTCATCGCTGATCGAACGCAATGAACAAATCCTGCAAGCCTTGCAGCGCGGAGAAACGGTTGCCGATGTGCCAACACCGCTAGCCGCGCTGTACCGGCCTTCGGTCCAGCCCTATCTGATCAGCTGGTTCCGCGTCGACCCGGCGCGCGAAATCGCCAGGTTGACAATCCCAGTGGCAGTGATCCAGGGCACGACGGACATCCAGGTCACGGTCGACGACGCCAAGCGACTGGCCGCCGCGCGGCCTGGCAGCACGCTGCATCTGGTCGAGGGCATGAATCATGTGCTGAAGGCGGTGCCTGATGATTCATCTCGACAAAGGACCTCCTACCGCGACCCCTCCTTGCCGCTGGCGCCGAGACTGCTCGAGCCCTTGGCGCTCTTCCTGAAGGGCGCCGTCTGATACAAGTCAGCGTTGCCGTTCGACAATGCCGCACCAGGCGCTTTCTCGGAGTCCCCAAATGAGCCAACACGCCGCCCCGGCCCAACTCGCCCTCGGCCAATTCAAGGTCAAGATCGGCCCGCCCGAAGCAATGAGCGCACCGCCAGGCGCGGCGCCCTTATCGCGCCGCTCGCTGGACAAGCAGTACGAGGGCGGGTTGCAGGGCCAGGCGCTGGGCGAGATGCTGGCGGCCGGGCAGCCGCAGGCGGGCGAAGCGGCCTACACCGCGTTGGAGTCCTTTAGCGGCACGCTGGATGGGCGCGCCGGCAGTTTCGCGTTGGCCCATCTAGGCCTGATGAGCGGCGATCAGCAGGACCTGCGCATCGTCATCGTGCCCGGTTCGGGCCTGGGCGAGCTGGCCGGCATCAGCGGCGAGCTGCGACTGCGCATCGAAGGCGGCGTCCACCATTACGAGCTGAGCTATCGCCTGCCCTGATTCAGACAGGCAACTTCGAGAAACGCCCGCCATGACCTGGCTGCCGCTCGATCTCGCCGCCCTGTTTTTCTGCCCAGGCGTGGACATTCCCCGCATGTCCACATCGGGTCGCAGATTGCCTCAGATCGAGCCGGATCGAATCCCCTACGGCGACCGACGCGGCTTTCCCAGTCAAGTCGTGACTGTCTTGAGTCCAATCTCTTCGCACGCAGTGGCGGATCGCTACAGATTCTTGCGGTCATGTCTTTGGTCGCGGGTGTAATCATGGCTTTGCTGGGTCTAAGCGGCCTGGTCTGAGCCTTGTCGGCTGCGGCGCCCGGTCGAGATCACTCCACACTCAATCTCATCGATGTACTCCTCCACCTTCATGTTCGCGACCAAGCAGTTCGATGATGCCTTTCATCGCCTGGACCATCAGATCGCAGACCATGCCAAGACCATCCCAGGCTATCTCGGTGAGGAGAGCTGGAGCAATCCAGACACGGGCCTGGTCTCCAATGTCTATTACTGGGAGACGCTGGAGGCCTTGCAGCAATTGATGCAGCACCCAAGCCATCTGGCGGCCAAGGCCGCGCAGCAGCAGTGGCTGGCCGGCTACCAGGTGGTGATCTCGCAGGTGCTGCGCCGCTATGGCGACGCCAAGCTGACCGGCCTGCTGCCGAGCGCGTCTTTGTAGCCAGCCGTCCGGGCGCTGCCCGGCTGCGTCAATCGATCAGTTGGGGCGGCAGCCGCCTGACATCATCCGACTCTCGATGGCGACGATGCGGTAATGGCTGCGCCCCACGGCACCGGAGTTGTCGATACTGCTCTGGCGACTGCTCCGCACCGCCGCGTTGCGTCGCCCGAAGGCTTCGCCGCGCGCCTTGTTGAGATGGGCGCAGTCGGCCTGCTGGCCCACCGGCTGCGGCTGCCCGCCGCGCGTTGACGCATCGCCGAAGCTTCCCAGACGAGCCTTCTGGGCATCGGCTCGCGCCCTCGCTTGCTTCTGGTCCTGTTCGGTCGGCCCGGGCGCGATGGTCAAGGACTGGCCCTGACCGGCACAAGGCCGGGTCTGGTGGCTCGCCTTTCGGTCAACCGTGCACTTGTGGACGCTCTGGCTCCAAGCATTGGCCAGGGGCAGCAGCGAGGCAGAGACCAAGATGGTCGCGTGCGCAGCCAAGCGGGGCTCTCGTCATGGCGCGATAGAGAGTAGTTGAAGCGCTGGAGGCCGGTCTGAGCGGCCACCTCGATTGAAGTTGTGGACAGCTTCTCGGTCAATCGCCATGAGGGGGGACGAGTGTGATGCAGTACCGGACTCCCGCGCCACACAAGCGCTGGACGCTGCGCTATCCTCAGCAGGGGCCAGCCCCTTTCCCCGTGCTGGTCTTCGCGAACATGCTTGTGCCCCGGATCGCCCTACTTCTCGGACTGCCACTGATGCTGACGGCGGCGCAGGCCGATACGCTCAGCGGCTGCGGTCACCATGCCTATCCGCCGTGGAACTGGGAGCATCAGGGCCAAATCGTCGGCACCTGCGCCGAAGTAGCGCGGCGCGCCTTCGCGACCGCAGGGCTGACGCTGAAACTGGACCATGTCGGCCCCTGGGCGCGCTGCCAGGCCCTGATCGAGCGCGGCGATGTCGATGTCAATATCTGCGCCTTTGACAACCCCAAGCGGCGCGAGACCTCGGTCATCGTCGAGCCCGCGATGGGACGCAACGAGGCGGCCGTCTTCGTGCCGCGCGGTAGCCCGCTGACGTTCGAGCGCTGGCAGGATCTGAAGGGCCTGCGCATGGGCATGGTGCACGGCGTCAGCCTGGGTGCCGAGTTCGATACCTTCCTGCTGCAACACACACTGCTCGACCGCGCGCTCAGCGAATCGCTCAATATGCGCAAGCTGCTGGCCGGGCGGCTTGATGCAGTGGCCACAGGGCGCGAGCTCGGCCAGCTGACGCTTTCGGTGCTGGGCTGCCAACACAAGATCCAGGCCCTGCCGCAAGTGGTGCTGGTGGGCGAATTGTTCATCCAGATGTCCAAGCGCTCACCGCATCTGGCCGCGCTGCCCAAGGTGCAGGCTTTTCTGCAGCGCCCGGACTACAAGGCCCTGCTGACCCAGCTGCACCGCCACTACACGGAGCTCTACACCGCACAGCAAGCCTCGGCACCGATCGAGGCCTGCACTTCGCCCTGAGCCCTCAGGACTCATCCCAGTATGGCCGCTGGGCATCGAACTGCTCGGCCAGGAAGTCGACAAAGGTCCGCAGCAGCAGGGGCTGGTGGCGCCGGCTGGTGTAGACCGCATGGATGCCCAGCTCGTCGGGCTCCCAGCCGGGCAGCAGTCGCTCTAGGGCGCCGCTGGCTAGCAGCGGGCCAACCAGATAGGTAGGCAGCAGGCCGATGCCAGCGCCGGCCAGCACCGCCTGCAGCAAGACCATCGCCTCGTTGGCGCGCAGACGCGGCGGCGGCAGCGGCAGGCTGATGCGCTCGGCGCCGCGCTGCAGGTGCCACTCGTCGCTGCCGAAACGGGCATGACCGGCGACATCGTGCCCGGCCAGCTGGGCCGGCTCGGTCGGTGTGCCGCGCCGCGCCAGATAGGTCGGCGCCGCACAGACTACCGAGCGGCATACGCTCAGGCGCCGCGCGATCAGGGCCGGGTCGAGCTGATTTGTGATGCGCAGCGCCAGATCGATGCGGTCCTCGACCAGATTGACAGCATGCTCAGAGGCCTGCAGTTCAATCTGGGTTTGCGGATGCTGCCGCAGAAACACCGCCACCGCCGGGGCTAGGTGTTGCTGCGCGAAGGACATGCTGGCGGTGATGCGTAGTCGGCCGCTGACAGTTTGATGGCGCGCGCCGGCCACCACGCGCGCTTCCTCGGCCAGCTCGACCATCTGGCGGCAGCGCGGCAGCGCCTCCAGACCGGCATCGGTCAGACTCAGGCGCCGGGTGGTGCGCTGCATCAGCCGCGCGCCCAGCCATTGCTCCAGTGCCTCCAGATGGCGCGAGGCCATGGCCCGCGAGATGTCCAGTGCCTCGGCAGCCGCAGTCAGGCTGCCGCGGTCCACCACCTCGACAAAGACCTGCATGGCCTGCAAGCGGTCCATCGCCGTCAGACCTGCTTTCCCAGCTTGTGCATCAGCGGGGCCAGCTCGCGCAGGCGCTGATCATGGCGGGCCTGCAACCAGCCCAGTGCGAAGAAGCGGCGGTCGTCATCGCCGGCACCTTGCTGCAAGGCCAGCGCCAGGTCGTTGAGCTCGCCCAGCGCCTCTTGTGCTGCGGCCAGACCGCGTGACCAGCGCTTCAACTCCTTGGACTCGAACAGGCCGGCGCTAAACTCCAGCCCATAGCGCAGGCGCTTGATGCGCTTGCGAAGGCGATGGCGCTGCGCCTCGTCAAGCGCAGCAAAGCGCTTCGCATCGGCGCGCACCGCCTCGCTCCAGCGCTGCAGACGGCGGCGCAGGGCCGGTTTCAGCTTGGCCTTGGCCTCGGCCTCAGGCGCCGCAGCCAGCTCGGCAATCCGGCCCATCAGCGTCAACAGCAGCATCTGGCCGCTGCGGCCGCGCAGCAGCAGGGCCGGACTTTCGGCGGGCGCTGAACTCGCGAGTACCGGCTCCGCCTCGGACCAGCGCGCCCGCAGTGCCGCCGCCAGCTCAGCCGACCAAGAACCTTCGCGCAGCACATCGCCATCGCGCGCCGCGCCGAGGCCGCGGAACAGCGCCGCGCTCAGCTCGGCCAGCGTCTGATCATCGGCCGCCGGGTCCAGGCCCTTGAACAGCGCCAGCGCGCTGCGCAGCCGCCGCAGGCCCACGCGCAGTTGGTGCAGATGTTCGGGCGTAAACAGGCCATCGGCCAGCTGGCTGGCGTTCGGCAGGATTTGCTGCAGGCAGCCCAGCAGCGCCGCGTGCAGGCCCTGGGCCGGCGTGCTACCGCGCTGCAGCTGGGCGGGCCGCGCGCCGACCGGCGGCGCCATCGCCTCGGCGCGCGCCAGCATGTCGCCGCGTTGGGCCTTGGTGCGCTGGTCCAGCCACAGGCCCTGGCGCAGCGCGTGGCGCTGGGCCACCTCCAGCACCGCCTGCGGCGCGCCGCTGAGCAGCTCGATCTCCAGCTCGCAGACCGGCAGGCGCTGCAAGCCGCCGGCAGCCGCCTCGGCAATCAGAAAACCCTCGTCGAAGGCCAGCTCGACGACGCCAAGCCGCGTGCGCAGCGGCCGCTTCAGGCGCCAGATATCGGTGCGAAATAGGCATACCAGCGTGCCGGCAGGCAAGCTGGCCAGCAGCGCCAGCAGACGCTCGCCGGCCGGATGGCCGGCATGGCGGGCGGCATCCAGCGCCGGCAAGGCTGCGCTGCGATCGCTCAGATCGACATTGTGCTCAAGCCGCGTCATGCCGTCCGCGCCTGCGCCCTTGAGCGTCTGCACCCAGCGCAGCCCCTCGCGCCGCAGCCGTAGCGCCAGGCCCGCGCGAGCAAGGTCTCGGGCGGGCGTGTCGAAGTAGGCCGCCTGCAGGCGCTGGCGCCGCGCCGGTTGGGCAACGCTGCCGACCACCCATCGACGCAGCGCCTCGCGCCGGGCGTTTGGGACCTGGAATTTGAGTTCGACTTCGTTCATGGCTTGCTTGCTATTTGCTCGAATCATGCAACAAACAATCGACAAACACGTTGTTTATCGATTTATTCGTCGCAAATACAGTTGAACCATCGAAACACACCCCCCAACAGGTCACCCCATGAAGCAACTGCCCTCCTTCCTGAAGCATCTCGGCCTCGCCGCCGCCCTGGGCCTGTCGGTCGCGACCGCCGGTGCGCAAACACAGCCCGCCGCTCCCGCCCCGCTGGAACTGAAGGTCATCAACCATGGTCCGGCAAGCTTCCATGTCAATTCGGTGCTGGTGCTGGGCGCCAAGGAAGCCGTGCTGCTGGACGCCGGATTCACGCGCGCCGATGCGCTGCGCGTGGCCGCCGCCGTGCTGGACAGCGGCAAAACCCTGTCCACCATCTATATCTCGGCCGCCGACCCCGATTACTACTTCGGCCTGGAAGTGCTGAAGCAGCAATTCCCGGCCGCCCGCATTGTCACTGCCGCTCCGACGCGAGAGAAGATCGAGGCCTCGCTGCCAACCAAGCTCAAGGTCTGGGGCCCGCGGCTGGGCGCCAATGCGCCGCGCCAGCCCGTGATCCCCGAGCCGATGAGCGGCACCACGTTGAGCCTGGAAGGCAGGACCCTCGAGGTGCGAGGCCTCTCCGATGCACTGGCGCACCGCAGCTATGTCTGGATCCCCTCGCTGATGGCTGTGGTTGGCGGCGTCAACAGCTTCGGCGGCCTGCATGCCTGGACGGCCGACACCCAGACCGTCGCCGAGCGCGCCGCCTGGGTCGCCAAGATTGACCAGCAGCTGGCGCTGCAGCCGGCCGTGGTCGTGCCCGGTCATATGCTGCCCGGCACGGTGCAGGATGCCTCGGTGTTGCGCTACACCCGCGACTATTTGCAGCGCTTCGAGACTGAGCTGCCACGCGCCGCCAATGCCGCCGCGCTGATCACGACGATGCAGGCCGCCTATCCGCAGGCCGGCCTGGGGATTGCACTGGACATCGGCGCCAAGGTCAATAAAGGCGAGATGAAATGGTGAGCGAAACCGGCGCGGCCCTGCTGCACTACATCTACGACCCGCTGTGCGGCTGGTGCTATGGCGCCGCGCCGCTGATCCATGCGGCCAGCGAGCTGGCCGGCTTGCGCCTGCACGGCGGTGGCATGTTTGCTGGCGCCGCCCGGCGGCCGGTGACGCCGGAGCTGCGCGCCTATGTCGGCCCGCACGACCGGCGCATCGCAGAGCTCAGCGGCCAGCCCTTCGGCAGCGCCTATACCGACGGCCTGCTGAAGGACCCGGACGCGATGCTGGACTCCGAGCCGCCCATCACTGCGTTGCTGGCCGCCACCGAGCTGGCCGGTGCACACGCGGCGCTGGCCATGCTGGAGCGGACCCAGCGGGCCCACTACGTCGAAGGCCGGCGCATCGCCGAGCCCGGCGTGCTGCGCAGCCTGGCCATAGAGCTGGGACTGGACGGCCCGGCCTTCGACGCCGCCTACCAGCGGCAGGCGGGCCCGGCCACACAAGCCCATCTGCGGGACTCGCGCCAGCTGCTGCAGCAGGCCGGCGGCCAGGGCTTTCCGACCCTGCTGCTGCAGACCGCAGACGGCCGCACCAGACGCCTGGATATCGGCCGGTTCCACGGCCAGCGCCTGGCCTGGATCCATCATCTGCAGCAGGCGCTGCAAGGTTGAGACGGGGCAGAATCGGAGCGCATGAACACCCGGCCAGCCCTGACCCTGCGCGACGTCGATCCCTGCGGCGCCGATGCGCTAGCCCTGTTGCGAGAGGCAGCGCTGGAGGCGCGCGCGCTCTATCCCGAACTGATTCGGGCCGACGCACCGATGCCCGGCAATACCCCAACACCGCCGCGCGGCCTCTACCTGCTGGCCTATGCGCCGGACGGCCAGGCCCTGGGCTGCGGCGCGTTCCGGCCCTTGGATGAGGACAGCGCCGAAATTCGCCGCATGTATGTGCTGAAGGCAGCACGTCGATGCGGCGTGGCCTGGGCTCTGCTGGAGCGACTCCAGGCCGAGGCGCGAGCCCTGAGCTATCGCCGCCTGCTTCTGGAGACCGGCAACAAGCAGACACCGGCGATGGCGCTGTACCAGCGCTTCGGCTTCGTGCCGATGCCGGCTTTTGGCGAGTACGTAAATGACCCGAGCAGCCGCTGTTTCGAGAAAGCCCTGGCTTGACCTGGTCGTGCTGGCGAGCGCAGCATCGCACCATGCCGGCCCTCCCCGCCTCTGCCCAGCCCTGGCGCGACCCCAAGCGCTGGTGGTGGCTGCTGTCGCCAGCGCTGCCCGGCCTGATCTGGCTGAACCTGCTGCGCTTTGTCGAGACCGGCCAGGTCTTCTGGCTGTGGCTGTCGCCAGCCGTGATGTATGGGCTGATTCCCTTGCTGGACGCGCTGCTAGGCCCCGATCTCAACAGCCCGCCGGAGTCTGCGGTTCCAGGTCTTGAGCGCCGGCTCTGGTACCGAGTCATCGTCGTGGCCTTCGTGCCGCTGCAGTACGGCATGACGATTTACGGCGCCTGGATCGCCGCGAGCCAGGCGCTGACTCCACTGGGCTGGATCGGGCTGATCCTCAGCGTCGGCGGCATCAACGGCATCGCAATCAACACCGCCCATGAACTGGGCCACAAGCATCCGGCCTGGGAGCGCTGGTTGGCGCGCATCGCGCTGGCACCGGTCGCCTACGGACACTTCTACATCGAGCACAACCGAGGCCACCACCGCCGCGTAGCCACGCCCGAAGACCCGGCCAGCGCGCGCCTGGGCGAGAGCTTCTGGGTCTTTCTGCCGCGCTCGATGGGGGGCAGCCTGCGTTCGGCATGGGCGCTGGAGCGGGCCCGACTGGCCGGCCGGAGCCTGAGCGTCTGGCATTGGCGCAATGAATGCCTGCAGGCCTGGGCGATGACGGTACTGCTCTACGCCGCGCTGGCTGTCTGGCTGGGCCCGGGCGTGCTGGCCTTCCTGGCGGTTCAAGCCTTGTACGGCGCCTCGCTGCTAGAGGTCGTCAACTACATTGAGCACTACGGCCTGCTGCGCCCGCCCGGGCCGGATGGCCGGCCGGTGCGCTGCCGGCCCGAGCACTCGTGGAATTCCAGCCACCGGGTGTCCAACCTCTTTCTCTACCAGTTGCAGCGCCACAGCGACCACCATGCCAACCCGGCACGCCGCTACCAGGCGCTGCGCCATGTTGAGCAGGCGCCGCAACTTCCCTCGGGTTATGCGGCCATGCTACTGATGGCCTACCTGCCGCCGCTGTGGTTTCGGGTGATGGATGAGCGGGTGCTGCGCCACTATGGCGGCATGCTGGAACTAGCCAATTTGCAGCCGGGCCGCGAGACCGGGCTGCAGGCGCGCTTCCCTCAGCCGCCCTTGGCCACTTTGGCGAAGAAGTCGTAGATCGCCTGATCGCCCATCTGGCGGGCATTCGAGAGCTCACCGGCCTTGGTGGCATAGAGCGGTTCGCCCTCGGCCGACAGCACGGCCACAGCCGGAATGCCCTTCTTCAGCACGACGCCATAGGCCTCGGCGACATCGGTGTTCTTCGTGAAACGGCCCACATCGACCTTAACCACCCGGAAGTTCTGGGCAATCAGCGCTGCCGCAGTGCCGCTCTTGAACGCCATGTCCAGCACCTTGCAGTCGCCACACCAGTTAGCGCCGAACACCACCAGCACCGCAAGCTTTGCGCGCTGCGCCTGAGCCAGCGCCGTGGCGATTTCGGCCTTGGCATCGGCCGTCTCGTCATAAGGACCAGGGCTGGCCATAGCCACCGAGGCGGCGGCCAGCAGCATCACGGCAAGGGTCTTGCGCACGATAGGTTCTCCTCGATCGGGTGATCACTGAGAATATCAGGGCCGCTGCAACTCCAGGCGCAACTCGCCGGTGTCGGTACGCCCCACCTGGCGCCAGCCGTGCCGCTCGTAGAAGCCCAGCGCGCGCGTGCCCGGCCCGGTGGTCAGCCACAGAATGTCCAAGCCCTGGGCCCACAGCCATTCGATCATGGCCTCATGCAGCCGCGAGCCATAACCCCGACCCTGGGCCTCAGGGGCAACAAACAAGGCCCAGATATTGCCGGTCTGCGCATTGCCGATCGCAAAAGCCTGCACCACGCCGGCCTCGTCCTCTACCACCCAGCCGCGGCCCGTGACCTCGATCTCGGCGCGCACCTCGGCATCACTGATGCGACCCGGGGCCAGCGTGTTCTCGCGCACCGCATAACGTACCCGCCATAGTGCCGGAATGTCCGATACGAGCGCCTGGCGCAGCCATCCGCTGTTCGCGCTTACTGGCACTCCTGCATCATGGGGGCGGGTCTTGCTCATGGGCTGCCGTCAGCGATTCGATGTCCGATGGTGAGGGACGGCCGGGCCGGTGTAAAGCCCGGCGAACAAGGTCTTGCGCCTGCGGCCGGCTTCGGGCCACAGCCGACCTCTCGAAAAGCCGGTACCAGATCAGCGTCAGTTCGTCGTCGGCGCCCGGCAGGGCCCGGTACAGGCCGCTGTCGACATCCATCAGCACAAAGCCGCAGCACTCATACAGACCACAGGAGGCGACATTGCTGTCCTGGGTTTCCAGCATCACGCCGGCCAGGCCCTCGACCCGGGCCCAGGCGACAGCATCGCCGATCGCGCGATGGCCGCGCCCGAGCGACGCCAGGCCTTGTCGACCACCAGTTTGTCGATCAGCACCAGGCCGCTCCAGCCACGCGACAGATCGATGCGGCCGAACGCCTGCTCGCCGCTTTCGACACGCTGCATCAGCTCCGACGGTTCATCGTCCGGCTCGTCGGCATAGGATTTCTCATAGGCCTGTTCAAGCGCCTGTATCCGGTAGCCGAGCCGGCCGTCCTGCAGACTCGCCACCAGTCTTTGCTCGACGCGAAAACTGCCGTCGAACTGCACAGCGGCCTCGCGGCGCCTCGTGGCTCACCGGGACGATGCGCCGCATCGAATGCTTCTCTTGTCGCTCAGCAGTCAAAACGTGGGTCCGGCGGCGCCGGCAACATCAGCTACTTGACGAAGGTACATCCGACAGGCTCAACAGCGCCCCTGTCAGCAGCAGCACATCGTGCATGGGCACTGAGATAGCCCAACTGTAGGCAGATGACGGCCAGGCGCTGCGCAAGCAAGGCCTCGCGCAAGGCCTCGGCCCTGCCGTGCAGCGCGTGTTTGGAGTCATCGAAGCTCCCCTCGGGCCTACCGCTGCCGGGCTGGCCCGAGGTGGAGCGGGTCAGGATGATGTGGAGCTTGGCCGCGCCACCAGCCGGGGCAGCAGACGCTTGAGCAAAATGATGGCCGCAACCGTGTTGGTGTTCATCAGCTCGATCGGGGCCGCGTCCTCGTCGGCCAGGAAGTCGTAGTCCTAGCAGCGCGCGCGACTCCCAGAGCCCAGCTTGTAGATGATCACGTCCAGCGCCGCCGGGCACAGAGCCTCGATCGCATCGACCGCCGCGCGGATCGGAAAGCTCGTGGATGATCCATTCCTGCGCCACACCCGGTACCCCACTCAGCGCCACCGGCCGCGAGGGCGACACGCCGATCACGGTGTCGCCGTCCTGAACCAGGGCCTCGACGATGGCGCAACCCAGACCTTTGCTGGCACCGAGCACCAGCACTTTCATGCTGCTGTAGAAATTCCACCCTGCCGGGCGGGCGACGGACGCACAGGCGTCGCAGCGGCGCCCTGCTCGGTAATCAGCGTTTTCTGGTCATGGACCAGCTTCCAGCCGCCCGCCTGCTTGCTGAACACCAGGCTCAGCAGATAGTGCAGCCGTTACTCGGCACCCTGCTCGTCCTTGTCGCGGTAGTCCACCTCCAGGACCGCCACCCCGGTGTGGGCGTTCGCGCTTGAACCGACGATGCGCAAGGATCAGTGCCAATCGCCGTCGGCCAGCCAGCCCTGCAGCGCTTCCCTGAAGTCGGCAGTCGAGCCCGTGAACCGACCGTTGGGCCGCACAAAGCTCAGCGTCGGCGCGGTGGGGAGCGTGGACTCGAAGGCGGCCCCGTCGCGGCGGTCCATTGCCCAGAGATGCTGGCCCAGCGCCACCTCGAATGTCGCCGGGCTGGCCGGCGGCCAGACGGTGCCATTGGCGCGGTATTCTGAACGCCCTCATGCACTCAAGACTGCGGCAGCGCCTGCGCCGGCAGCGACAGCTGGTTCTCGGGCGATCCCGGAATGGTGGGCAGCTCGGCCAGCCAGGGCACGGCCGAGTGCTGCCAGATCTGCACGGCGGGTTTGAGCTGGGCGCGTTGCTCGACGCAGCCCAGGCGGATGATGACCGAGGCCGGGTTGTCGAGCGCGCTGCCATACAGCGGTGTGCCGCACTCGGGACAGAAGACCTGGGCGCGACGATTGCCGCTCTGGGCCAGCTTGACATAGGTCTTGGGCTGGCCCCGCAGCACAAAGCTGGCGGTGGGCGCGGCGACCACAGCGCGCAGCGGCGCGCCGGACAGGACCTGGCAGTCCGAACAGTGGCAGATCATCACCCTCAAGGGGTCGATCTCAGCGCTGAAGGAGATCGCGCCGCAGTGGCAGGCTCCGTTGATATGCATCCGTGATGACCTTTCTTCTTTCTTTTCGCTAGTTCGTCTGCCGCCCGTAGCGTATCGACTGAACGACGCCGGCCCGGAAGCGAACCGTTGCCATCAGATTGCCCGGCCCCCGGTCGTACAACCATTCCTCGATCGGCTGGCAGGGCATATAGGCCCCGGCGATCGGCGCCGGCACCAGCACCGGATTGGCCGTGCCGGCGTAGTACACCGGTTCGCAGTAAGCGTCAGAGAGCAGGGGCCGGCCGCATTTGTGCAGCACCGACAGCTTGGAGTCGCCTTCCACAGCGCTGGTGCCCTCGCAGCGCAAGGATTCAGCCTGTGCGCTGGGCACAGGGCCGGCAAGCGAGAGAAACAGGATCAAGACGATATGAGATATCCCCATGCTGCGCTCCTAGACAGGTTGTCAGGCCCCGCGCTTGGCCGCCTCCAGCGCCAGCGGCAGGTAGTCGGCCAACCGCTTGCTCTGCAGATCGGACAGGGTGCGAAGCTTGATGTGCCGGCGGCCCTTGCCGGAGCCTTCCAGGTGACCTAGGACATCAGAGATGGCCGCGCCCATGCCGAACTCGACCGAGACATGCGCTTGGTAGGCAAAGACGCCGCAGAACTGAATGCCCGATGAGAACAAGATACCGCCGTACTTGAGTTCTTCCGCGCAAGGCTGGCACTGCGCCATCACCATGCCACGAACCGCTTCAACGATCTGGTAGCGCTCTTCGCTGACAAGCCGGATGTCTTCGAGCAGGGTTTGTACAGATTTGTTGTTTGCCATCTCGAGATCCAGCAGAAGATTGGGCGGCAGGCTTAGGCCAGGGACGCCAAATCAAACACCCCGTCGGCAGCCGGCAGTTCGACTGCCTCGTGCAAGGGCCGCCGCGCCCGGTCGAACCACAGCTCGAGCCGGCCGCCACGCTGGCGCAGCAGCGCAAAGCCGTCGCCCGGAAAATCAGCCCAGGCGCTGACGGTGCAGCGCAAGACCTGGCCCCCGGGGCCGGGAAAGGTGAAACTCTCGGGGGCGGCGAAGTCCTCGGGATTGGTCACCGCAAAAGGCCAGGGCGCGTAGAGCCCAGAGCTGTGGATGGAGTGCAGCCGCACCGGCGCCGGCTCGTCGGACACCGCCTCGATGCGGGCCGAGACATGACCCGAGCGATGCTCGTCGCCGGACAGGAAGACCACATCTTGGGCCTGCTGCGCCCAAAGCTCGCCGAGCAACCAGTGCAGCGTGGCGGGATAGCCGTCCCAGGCATCAGAACGCAGCGCGCTGGCCGGATGCTCGGCGCTGCTGCGCCGACGTGGCAGCAGCAGCGAGCCGCTGAGCACAAAGCGGGGCCGGCCTTGCGTGGCCGCCAGCCAGGCGCTCAATGCCTCGCGTTGCGGCCGCTCCAGCAGCTGCGCCTCGGCCAGCAGGTCGACACGGCGCGGCCCGCGCTCGGTGCGCGAGTCGGCCATGAAAAAGGCCGCGCCGCGCCAGTCGAAGATGTGCCAGAACAGGCCATGCGGCGCACGCCGGGTGGGCGCGGCGTCCCAGCGATGGGTCCAGGCTGCCTGCGTTGCGCGCTTGAAGAAACGGCCTGCATCGCGGCCGCCAGGCGAGGCGGGATTGGCGACCGGCTCCCAGTTGTCCTGGATCTCGTGGTCGTCGGGCATGTGGACGATGCGCTCCAGGCTGGGCGGCAGATGCCGCATCAGGCCGGCCTTGAAGTGCTGATAGGGCTTGCCGTGCCGCTCCACGCTGTTGACCGGGTCAAAGAAGCCGCCGCTGGCATCGGCATAGACCTGGTCGCCGGCCAGCAGCAGCAGCGAGACCTCGGCGCCGGCCGCCGGGCCGCGCGTGAACGCGAGCAGGCGCGCCAGCGATGCCTCGGCGGGGCTGGCCAGGCTCGGGTCTTGCTCGGCGCCGGGGCTGCGGTCCAGCAGGCCCGGCGGGTACTGGCAGGCGGCCAGCACCAGGCTCAATCCGCCAGCCTCGCCAGCCGTGTCAACGCCAGGCCGGCGCAGCAAGGCATGGCGCAGCTCAAGAGCCGGCACCGCCAGCGCCTCGGCCAGGCTGCGCGCAATCGCCGCATCGGCATCCACATCGTCGGGCTCCAGATGCCCCTCATGGCTTTGCGCGCGCAGATCGGCATAGACCAGCAGACACAGCAGGCCAGCGTCAGGGGCGTCGGGCACCCAGGCCAGCGGCAACTCGCTGCGCAGCGGCGTGCCGGGGTCACCAGGCTCGGGCCGAACAAAGGGCAGGCGATGGGCCGGCCCCAGGGCCTGGGCGCCTTGCGCATCGCTCCAGCGCACCGGCAACCAGGCCCAGCAGCGTGGCCAGCCAAGCTCGGGGCGCAACTGGGTCAGCACATGCAGGTGGGCACCATCATCGGCGGCCGCGCGTTCCAGGCGCGTCAGCGGCGGGAAGGCGCAGAAAGTCTTGGACTCGAAGCGGCGCAGATCCACGTCAGTCTTCCTTCAGGAAAGCGATGATGTGCGGGAACACCTGGGTGCCGGCATGGCGACCGATCAGGCAGTCCTGGTGACCATGGCCGGCAATCATGCGATAGCGGTAACGGCCGGGGGCCAGGTGTTGATAGAGGTCGGCAGTCAGCTCGCCGCTCTCGCTCTGGCACAGGCCGTTGTCCTGGCCGTGCACCGACAGCACCGGAAAGGCCTGCAGCAGGGCCAGGCTCTTGGCCATATCGTCCAGATAGAGGCTGGCGCCGGCCCAGTCGGTGATCTCATTGCTGCGCGCGAAGTTGATGGCCTGAGCCACCGTGTCCATATTCAGCGGGCCGAAATGGTCGTCGATGTAATCGAACACTGGCTGGTCGACATTGCTGATCGCGAAGTCGCGGCCGTACAGCAGGTCCATGCGGTGGCGGGTCGCGGTCCAGGGAGTCTTGCGAAGGCTCGGGAACGGCGGGTTCTCGATATCGAATTCCTCATCGGGATAGGGCAGACTGGCCAGCAACCGGTCAATCAGCTGGTCCATCAGACCTTGCGGCCCCTCAGGCCGAAACGCGAAGTGCTGCAGCGGCAGATAAGGCCGCAGATACTGCATCATGAAGGCGCGCAGCGTGTTGGTCGGCGAGAAGATCATCTTGGGCGTGACCTGGGAGATCACCAGCCGGCGAATGCTCTGGCGGAGCCGGCTGCGCAGCGCAAAGAAATGCTCGAAGGGCTGCTCGCGCTCCTCCAGCAAGGCCATGTGAAGCATCACCGAGCCCATGCAATGGGCCAGCACATCGAGCTGCAGTTGGCCGGTGGCTCGCAGCACATGGTCGACCGCCAGCGGGATGTCGTTGAACGCCGCCTCCTCGAAGGTCCAGGGCAGGGTCGCCGTGGGCATGCCGGCGCTGGTGCGCATGTCCAGCAACCAGACGTCGTAGCCGGCGTCCCACAGCAGCTTGGCCGGACCGGGCTGCACCGAGTGATGGGCGAAAGTGGTTCCGCTGGCGCTATAGCCATGCAGCATCAGCACCGCCCGCGCGCCGGGCTCAGCGGCACGGTAGCGGGTCAGGCGCAGCATCACCGGGGTCTGGTCCTGCACTTCGGTGGCACCCTCGCTCGTGATCGGCTGACGACTCAGCCCCGCCTCGCCGCGCCGGCCCGCGGCTAGCTCCTGGATCTCGGGCAGCGGCAGACCCGGCACCTCGCCGGGCAGGCGCTCGATCACGCGCGGCGGCGGCGCATCGGGCTTGCGGAAACTCCAGACATGGATGCCAATCATCAGCCGCGCGATAAAGGCCATCAGCGAGCCAACATCGCGGATCGCGCTGGGCGAGTCCTGGGTCTGGGTCAGGCGCAGCAGCGGCACGCGCTGGCGTGCAAGGTAGAACAGGTCCAGCTCGAGCTCGGCCGGCATGTCATGGCCGACTGGCAAGAACGGCCCGCTCTCCAGCCGCATCCGGCTCAGCTGCTTCCAGGGATTGCCGCGCCGCGTGTAGCTGATGCGCTTGGCGCCGTGCAAGGCGAGACCGGCCAGGCCTGCGGCCCAGAGCGGCGTGGCCTCGGCCTCGCCGAGCTGCAGGCGGTACTCCATCAGCCGCACCTCGCCGCCGTGGCTAGCCAGCGCGCGGGCATTGCGCCACTGCTCGCGCGCCCATTGCCACAGCGGGCGCGGCGCGCGCTCGGGCGCCCGGTTCTGGCTCAGCCGCTCCAGCAGCGCCTGGCCGGCATCGCGCCAACCACGGTTGAGGAACCAGGCGCGCATGGCATTGCAGCGACGGGTGCGAGCGGCCAACGGCAGGCGGTGGAAGATGAGCAACTCGGCGCTGGCTAGCGGTGCCACCCACAGCGCGTCGGCGTCGGCCCGCTCGGCATGCATCCAGAGCTTGCCCTGGCCAGTCTGTCCGTTGATCGGGCTGCCGGGCTTGACCACCATCCAGCGGCCCGGCGAATCGGGGTCGAGCTGGGCCTCGAAAAGGCGCAGCCGACTTTCGCCGCCCGGCTTGATCTTGAGCCGCCGCCCGGAGCCGGCGCGCAGCAGCTGCCGTATGGCCAGCGGCTCGAACACCAGGGTCAGCTCCATGCAGACCACGCCCGAACCCGGCGCACCAGGCAGGCGCACAAAGCCGCTCATGCGCTCGCGGAGCTCGGCCATGGTCGGCAGCTGGGGCTGGACCGTGTCGGCCGGCACCTGGCGGTAGACCGGGCGCGGCCCAGGTTTAGGCAGAGCCAGGCATTGCCCTTGCAGACCCCATTGCCGCATCAGAGCCTCCAGCGCGCGCAGCGCCAGCGCGGTGATGGTCAGCGCCGGATTGATGCCCAGCGCGCTCGGCACGATGGCACCGTCCAGCACCACCAGATCATCGTAGACCACGGCACCGGCGCGACCGCGATAGACCTGACCCCATTGGTTGACCACGCCCAGCGCCGCATGGTCGGCCATCGCGCAGCCGCCCAGCGGATGCACTGTCAGCATAGGCCCACGCGCGCCTCCCAGCAGATGCTCCAGATCGGGCGGCAGAAGCCGCCACAGCGGATTGGCCAGCAAGCGAGCGCCCTGGCTCCGCAGCCGCGCGTCCAACCAGGCATGGCGAGCGGCCACCCGCACATCGTCCTTCAGCTCGGGCCAGTGCACCGAGGCCAGGCCCTCGCCCAGCGCGCCGGGCTCAAGCAAGCGCAGCTGGCCCTGGGCGCTGTCCAGGCCCATGATGGCAAGCGGCAGCATGCGTGCCGTGGCCTCGGGGCGTATCGTGTAGGGATCGTCGAACTCGACATCGGCGCCGTGGCTGCTGTCGTCCGGGCGGGCCAGGCCGTCCAGGCAATCGGCCAGTGCGAAGCTCTCCTCCCAGGCCCAGCGCAGCGGGCCAGGAATGGCCAAGTCTTGCACAACAAAGTCCTGCTCATCACGCACATCAAGCATCGCAGTGATCGTCGGACCAATGTTGCGCGAGTTCGGCGCCTGCACCTCGTCGGCGACCGCATCCAGCGCCTGCGGGACCTGCACGGCGGCGGCCAGCACATCGCCGTTGCCCGAGAACTGATGGCCCAGCCGGTCGGACAGGGCCAGGCCCGCGGCGCGCGAGCGCATCAGGATCTCGGTCGAGCCCAGGCTGCCGGCCGCCAGCACGACGCGGCGGGCGCGCAGTGCGAAGGGTTCGAGCTGGCGGCGGCGCAGGAACTCATCGGTGTGGTTGACCCGCACGATCCAGCCCTCCGCCTCCAAGCGCTCCAGCCGCAGCACGCTGGCGCCGCTGATCAGGCGCACGCCGCGTTGCCTGGCCTGCAGCAGCAGATTGGTGTCCAGCGACTGCTTGGCGCCATGGTTACAGCCCGTCGCGCAGTCCCCGCAGGCAATGCAGCGGTTCAGGTCCAGCCCGGCCGGGCTTTGCGGCTGCTCGTCAAGCGCAACCGTGATGGCCGGCCGGCGCGTGGCCGCATCACCGAGCTGCCGCAACCACAGCGCGCGCTTGGGAGCGTAGCTGGCCAGCCGGTCTATCGTGTTAGGCAGTCCCGCGCCGTCCAGGCTGCCCAGCAAGCGCCCGGCGCGCTCGTACCAGGCCCTCATCTGCTCAGGATCCTGGCGCAGCGCCTGCGGCCACGGCGATCGGGTGAACACCTCGGGCCGCGCCGGCTCCATCACGCCGGCATTGATCAGCGAGCCTCCGCCCAGGCCATTGGCCAGCACGACGCTGACATCAGGCCCCAGGCGCAGATCGAACAGCCCTTCCCAGCGCCCGGACGGCGTCGCGGCGGCCGGCGTCGCAAAGCGCACATGACCAGGCATATCGGCCATGCGCTCGGGAAACTGCCCCGCCAGATACTCACGGCCGCGCTCCAGTACGACGATTCGTTGGCCCGGGCAGCGCGACAACTCGGCGGCGGCGGCCGCGCCGCCATATCCACTGCCGACGATCAGCACATCGACGTCGAAACCATCCTCGGAGCGCGGCTGCTGCTGCAGTTCATACAGCAGAATCTCCAGCCCTTCGGACAGCCAGCGGCGCGCCGCCTCAGCTGGCGGGACTGGCGACGCCCCGGGCTTGTCCTTGGACTGCTGCTGCATCTCTGGCTCTCCCTCGTTCCGCCATGGCCGCCTCGATGGCGGTCACCAGTTGATCTGCCGACACCGGCTTGTGCAATAAGGTCAGGCCCGCGTCGTGGGCCTCGCGCAAGCGCTCGGGCGCGGTGTCGCCGCTGATCAGGATGGCCGGCAGCCCCGGCACGGCAGAGCGCAGCGAGCGCGCGGCGGCAATGCCGTCGTCGCCGCCGCGCAGGCGCAGATCGGCCAGCAGCAGATCGGGCGGATTGCTGAGGCTCTTGACCATGGCCTCGCGGGTGCTTCCGGCCAGCACCACCTCGCAGCCGTAGCCGGCCAGCAGGGTCTGCATCGCCAGCCGCACCGGCTCCTCGTCGTCGATCACCAGCACGCGCAGGTTCTGGAGGCTTTGCGCCGCCGCAGCCTGCGTTGCGGCCGGCATGGCCTGTGACTCAACCGCGGCGATGCTGAGGCTGAAGCAAGACCCGACACCGAGCTTGGAGTCTACTGCCAGATGCAGGTCCAGCAGATCGACCAGGCGGCTGACGATGGACAGGCCCAGGCCCAGGCCCTTGGCACGGTCGCGCTCAGGATTGCCGACCTGATAGAACTCCTCGAAGATATGTGCCATCTCCGCCTCGGCGATGCCGGCGCCGCTGTCGTGCACCGCGACGCGCCACAGCTCGCCCTGGCGCTCGGCCGTGATGCGCACGCCGCCGGCCTGGGTGTACTTGATCGCGTTGTCGATCAGATTGCGCACCACCCGCTCCAAGAGCATCGGGTCGCTTTCGACATAAGCGCCGCCCGGACACTCCAGGCTCAGGCTCAAGCCTTTGCGGGTAGCGGCCGGTGCGAACTCCTGCTGCAGCCGCGCCAGCCAGCTCGACAGCGAAAACACCTCGTTTGTGACCTGCACCACCTGGGCATCGAGCTTGGAGATGTCCAGCAGCGCGTCCATCTGCGAGGCGAGCGAACGCAGCGCGGTGTTCATGTGCTTGGCGATGTCCGCAGTGGCAGCATCCAGCGGCCGCATCGTCAGCGCCGCGCCGAACAACGACAGCGTGTGCATGGGCTGGCGCAGGTCATGGCTGGCCGAGGCGAAGAAGCGGGTCTTAGCGCGGATCGCCGACTCGGCCTGCTGCAGCGCCAGGCGAAGCTGCTGGTTGCTCTTGAGCTGCTGGGCCCGGATGGTGACCGACTCGACAAACACACGGTAGGCGTCGCGGGCCAGGCTCACCAAAATCCAGCCAAAGCCCAGAATCAGCGCCCCCAGAACCAGCTCGATCCAGGTCACCGCATGGACGCCGCCGCCGCCGCTGACCCAGGCCAGCGCATTGGCCAGCGTGACAGGGCCGATGAAGACCAACAGCACTGGCAGGTAGCCAGCCGTAGTCGCCACCGAGCCGGCGCAAAGGCCCAGCAGCACAATGGTCTGCACCATGCGCTGGTAATCCGACAGATAAGGTGCGAAGGCCAGCGAGGCGCTGAACACCACGCCGTTGAGCGCGCTCAGACCCACCGCCCATTGCAGGCGCCGGCGGGCCGGCACCTCGCTGAGCTGCGGCAGCCGCCCCAGCGCCCACCAGCGCAGCGCCAGCACCGCGAACACCAAGGCCACCCACAGGCCGGAGAACCAGGGCGAGACCTTGCCGCCGGCCATCAGTGCGATCACCACCGCCGACAGGCCGACCGGATACGGCACCCGCCGGCCCTGCTGGGCCAGCAGCTGCAGCAGCGCGTCATCGACGCCGACCTGCTCGGGCGCCCGTTCAATCGCCATGAGCGAGCTCCTCGTGCCAGCGCGGCAGGCCGGGCCAGCCCTGGGCGGCCAGTAGATAAAGAGCCTGTACCCGGTCGCTGACCCCCAGCCGCGCCCACAGCGCCGAGATATCTGTGCGCAAGCCGGCTAGGCTGCGACCCAACCGCGCCATCTGCACCGGCTCGGGCAGGCCTTGCAGCAGCAGCTGCAGCAGGCGGCGCTCGGCTGGCGCGAGCTCCGGCGCGCTGGCCGGCTTCGCGGTCAGCAGCATCGGCGGCAGGTAGACACCCAAATCCAGCACCTGCTGCAGCGCCTGCATGCTGCTGCTGGGGTCTATCGTGCCGGGCAGGTAGCCGGCGGCGCCGGCGGCCAGTGCCTCGCGCATCAGTGCCGCATCGGGCACATCCGACAGCGCCACCAGCACCGCGGCGGCATAGCGCTGACGCAGCACCGGTAGCGCCGCGCAACGCGCGCTACCGCTGCAACCCAGCTTAACCAGGATCAGGTCGGGCTCATGCTCAGAGGTGGCCAGCAACTGCTCGACGCTGGCCAGTTCCTCCAACCGGGCGCTCGGGCGCAGCACCTGCAGCAAGACCCGCAAGCCCTGCCGGAACAGGGCTTGGTCAGCGATGATGAGGATGCGCATTCGGTTCGGTCCCTGTAAGCGATTCGGCGTGCCGCCTTGTTCTGATTTTTTTGCACGCCGCGCACCATACCACCGACCCCGTGGCCGAGCACAGCGGGCGACTACCGGGCCGGGCTGCGCAGCAGGGCTGCGAACTGATCGGCCGGCATCGCCCGGTGGAACAACCAGCCCTGCGCGTCGCCTGCACCCAGGCCCAGCAGGATCTGACGCTGCACCTCGTTCTCGACGCCCTCAGCTGTCAGCGCCAGCTTCAGGCTGTGAGCCAGCGTGACGATGGTCTGCACGATGGCATGGCTGTCGCTGTCGGGCGTCAGGTCGGCGACGAAACAGCGGTCGATCTTGAGCCGGTCCAGCGGTAGGGTCTTCAGCTGCCCTAGCGAAGAGTAGCCGGTTCCGAAATCGTCCAGCGCGATATGCACGCCCAGCGCCCGCAGCTCGACCAGCATATGGCGCAGCGCCAGCGTGTTGCCGAACAGGCTCTCAGTCACCTCGATCTCCAGGCAGCCGGGATCAAGCCGGTGGCGCTGCAAGGCGTCGCGCACCAGCGCCGGCACATCGTCCTGCTCAAACTGCCGCACCGACACATTGACCGCCACCCGCAGCTCTGGCCACAGCCTCGCCCAGACCGCCGCCTGCGCGCAGGCCTGGTCCAGCACCCAAGCACCGATGGGCACTATCAGGCCGGTGGTCTCGGCCACCGGGATGAAGCGGTTGGGCGCAACCGCGCCGAGCTGGGGGTGCTGCCAGCGCAGCAAGGCCTCGGCGCCGAGTATGCGGCCGCTGCGCATCTCGACCACCGGCTGCCAGTGCAGCAAAAGCTCGCAGCGCTCCAGGGCCTGGCGCAGGCCCTGCTCTATGCGCAGCTGCTCATTGGCCTCCTCGGCCTGCGAATGCTCATACAGAGCGGCACGGTTGCGGCCGCGGGACTTGGCCTCGTACATCGCCGCATCGGCCGCCTTCAGCAACGCATGCGGGCTGCAGACATGCTCGGGCCACAGCGCCACGCCGGCGCTGGCGGTGACGCAGACCACCTGGGACTGCAGCGACACCGGCTTGGCGATAGCGGCCAGCAGCTTGGCCGCCAGCGCCAGCGCATCGACTGCGCGGGATGCGTGACTCATCAGCACGACGAACTCGTCGCCGCCCAGCCGGATCGCGACGTCCTCGCGGCGCAGCAGGCTTTTCAGCCGCGCGGCCAGCGCCTTCAGCAGCTCGTCGCCGCAGTCGTGGCCGAGCGTATCGTTGATGGTCTTGAAGCCGTCCAGGTCGATGAAGATCAGACCCAGCGGCGCGCCGCCCGAGACGATATGGGCCTGCAAGGCTTCCTGCAGATGCAGGCGGTTGCCCAGGCCGGTCAGCGGGTCGTGCAGGGCCAGATGCTGTAACTTGAACTGGGTGTCGCGGATCTCGCTGATGTCGGAGAAGCTCAGCACATGATGGCTGGCCTGGCCCTGGGCGTCGAGCACCGCGCATAAATGTTCCAAGGCCGGGAAGGTGCTGCCGTCGCGCCGCATGCAGGTCACCTCGCCCTGGCGCTGGGTCCGCGCCGGCCAGTCCATGTGGTCGCCATGGCGGCGCGCATACAAAAAACTCTCCGGCGCACGACCCTGCACCTCGGCCTCGGCCCAACCCGTCATCGCGCTGAATGCCGGATTGCAGCTGAGCACGAGGCAGTCGGCATCGAGAAAGAGAATAGCCTCGTCAGTGGCATCGAAAACCACCAAGGCCTGGCGCAGTCGGGTCTCGCCCTCGATGCGCTCAGTGACATCGCGCAGCATGCCCATCACCAACTGATCGGCCTCGAAACGGCGCGCATGGATCTCCATCCAGCGCGACGCGCCCGACCCGGCCTGCCAGCGGCACACCATGTCCATCGGCCGGCCCTGTTGCAGCAGCTCGTCCAGCGCCTGCCCCGCCGTGGGGTCCAGGTGCTGGCGCAGCTCTGCAATGCTCATGGCCTGGCCCAGCGGCCCCAGCTCGCTGCCCAGGCCATGGCCGCTCCAGCGCAGCGCGCCGCCGCCGGCGCTCTCCAACTCCAGCACCGACAGGCGGGCCGACTCCAGCGCTAGCAGCAGCCGGCGCTCGGCCTTCTCGGTCTTGATCTCCTCGCGGCGCCGCGCCATCGCCATGCAAACGGTGGCATTGAGCTCGCGCAGCTCGAAGGGCTTGAGCAGATAACCATAGGGTGCGGCCAGCGCCGCGCGCTTGAGCGTCTCGGGCTCGCCATAGGCGGTCAGAAAGATCACCGGCACGGCCAACAGCTCGCGGATCTGACGCGCCGCATCGATGCCGTCGCTGCCACGGTCCAGGTGGATGTCCATCAGCACCAGGTCCGGCACAGTCGAGGTCGCCAGCCTGACCGCCTCGGGCTCGTTGGCCGCAATGCCCACCACCTCGAAACCCAGTTGCTCCAGCCCGCTGCGCAGGTCCAGCGCGACGATGCGCTCGTCCTCGACGATCTGCACCCGCAAGGGCCGCTCGATGGCATCAAACATCTTGGACTCCCTTGACCGTATCCTGTTCCAGATGCAGGCTGATGCAGGTGCCGGCCTCGCGCCGCACGGTCAGCCGCGCCCGCGCCTGTTCGGCCAGCAGGGGCAGCAGTTGCAGCCCCAGACCGCGCCCCTCGCCCGGCTCCAGCCCCTCGGGCAGGCCGATGCCGTCGTCCAGCACCTCCAGCACCGCAAGGCCATCGCCTGGCGCCGCGCCAGTCCGAAGCCGAATGCAGACCAGGCCGGCGCGACCGTCCGGGAATGCATGCTTGATCGCGTTCGTGACCAGCTCATTGACCAGCAGCCCGCAGGGTATGGCCTGCTGCAGATCCATACTGAAACCGCGGTCCGGCGCGTCAACCTCCAGGCGCAGCTTGCTGCCGCCACCCAAATAGGTGTCGCGCAGCAGGCTGCCTAGCCGGCGCAAATAGGGGCCCAGTTCCAGCGCGCTGAAGTCGCGCCGCTCGAACAGCAACTGGTGCATCAAGGCCATCGACCGCACGCGACTCTGGCTGTCGCGCAGCGCCGCCTGCACCCCGGGCTCGGCATTGCGGGACTGCAGGTTCAGTAGGCTGGAGATGACCTGCAGATTATTCTTGACGCGGTGGTGTACCTCATTGAGCAGCACGGTCTTCTCGGCCAGCGCGCGCTCGATCTCGGACTGGGCGGCGCGCCGATCGGTGACATCGCTGATAGTGGCCAGCACCTGCTGGCCCTCGCTGCCGGGCAGCGGGTTCAGGCCGATCTCGACCGCGAACTCGCTGCCGTCCTTCTTGCGCGCGTACAACTCCTGACGCTTGGCCATGTAGCGCAGCGCCGGCGTGCGCATGAAACCTGCCACATGGTCGACATGGGCCTCGCGCTGTCGCTCCGGCACCAACTGATGTACAGCCAGGCCGGCCAGCTCATAGCGGGTGTAGCCGAACAAGCCGGCCATGCTCTCGTTGGCCAGCAGCACCCGGCCGCTGGCGTCGATCAAGGCCATGCCGACGGTGGCGCCCTCAAAGACACGCCGGAATCGGTCCTCGCTGGCCTGCAGCGCTTGCTCGCTAGCACGCCTGGCGCTGATGTCCATGCCGGACGGCACCAGATGAGTGACCTGGCCCTGTTCATCGAACAGCGGCGCCAGCATGAAGTCCACCGCCATACGGCTGTCGCCGGCCATGCGGGCGACCACATCACGGCGCACCGTTTCGCCGGCGGCGGCGCGGCGCACCGCCTCGCGCATCCAGGCCTGCAGCTCAGCGTCATGATTCCACCAGGGTGCGTCCCAGAACGGCAAGCCGCGCACCTGCTCAAGCGCAATGCCGGCGGCCTCGAGCGGCGCACGATTGGCTTCGAGCAATTCACCTTCAGGGCTGAGTACGCCGACAAAGACGAACAAGCCATCGAGCACGCGGCGCAGGTGTTGCTCGCCGGCGGCCTTGACCCGACGCTCCAGAGTCAGGTTCAGCGCCTGCACCAGCACGCCCTGCACCGCACCGTCGCGGCCGGTAATCGGCAGGTAGTTGGCCTCCCACTCGGACAGCTCTCCCGGCAAGCTGGGCACCTCGGCCATGATGCGCAAACCCCGCTTGGCCTGCCCGGTCTCCAGCACCTCGCGCAGCAGCGGCACCAGCTTGGCGGCGGCATCGGGCAGCACTTCGGCCACGCTGCGCCCCAGATGCTGGGCCACGCTGGGGCCGTTCGCCTCGGCGAGCACACGGTTGATGCGGTGATAGCGCAGCCCGCTGTCCAGCACCGCCAGCCCGATCGGCCCCTCGCTGCCCAGCAGAACGTCCAGGGCCGACGCGCCGAGCGCGACGGCCGACTGCTCGTCAACCATGGAGCCTCCCTAAGGCATGCTTTGTAGCCTTATAACAAGGCTGGCCACAAATTGCACGCACGGGCGAAGCGCCGCACAAATAACTATGCCGGCAAGCCAAAACCCTTGCGGGTCTTGCCATGCCGGCATAGCACTCCTCCCCTCGATCAGCACGCTGAGGTCCAGGCAGCGAGTGATCGAAGAGCAGTATCTGATTCCACCCCCGGCCCGCCTATCCCCCTCAAGAGGGAGATCGGATCGCAGCCCGCCCTCAGGCGATCGCTACTCGTAACGGCCGGCGCGTCTGGCGCAGCAGATCTTCTAGCAGGCACAAGTAGTAGCCCAGCGGCGGTGTGCGCTTGCCCGGATGCTTGGCCAGATCGTCCCAGCGCCGCAGTTGCAGGGCCGCACTAGCATGGGGCTGGGCCAGGAAGATCAGGCGCTCCTCGGGCCGCATGCGGCCGCCCTGCAGGGTCAGGCTGTGACGCGAGGCCGGCGACAGGCCACGCTCGTAGCGCTCGTCAGTGCTGACCAGAAAACGCTTGGCTTGCACATGCAGCCGGATCGGCTCCAGCACCTCGGGGCCGAAACCGGTGGCCAGCAGGCCAAGCGCTCGGACCTCATGCTGGTCGTCGCACAAATCGTCGCTCGGCCCGCCGTCCAGCAGCTGACCCAGATCGTGCAGCAGGGCCGCCGCGACCAAGGCCTGGTCGGCATGCGCCCACTCCGCGAGCTGCGCGCACTGCAAAGCATGCTCCAGTGCGCTGACACTCTCGCGTCGCTCACCATCGTAGGCACAAGCGCCCCGGCGGATGAACAAGGCTTCGATCTTGGCGATCAGGTCCATGGCGGACTCCCTGCGAAAACTACAGCAACCTCCATCTTGCGCAGCGGTCGTGACCGGCGCATGACGCAATCATTCAAAATCACTGAACCCTAGCCTCAAGAGGCATGAACCGCCCTCCCAGCCTGGACATGCAAACTCCATCCCAAGCTCCCAGACTGAACCGCCATGCCAAAAAGCTCACGCCATGCCACACCACCAGCCCGCTACAACGGGCTGGCGATCGCCTTCCACTGGCTGCTGGCCCTGGCCATCGTCGGCGCTTTCGGGGTTGGGCTGTATATGGTCGATCAACCTTTTTCAATGAGCCGACTCAAGCTCTACAACTGGCATAAGTGGGCCGGCGTGACGATTCTGAGCTTGTCGGCGCTGCGTCTGCTGTGGCGCTTGATGCACCCGGCCCCGGCTGATCTGCCGGCTCCAGCCTGGCAGCGTCGCGCCTCGCACTGGGTTCACGGCCTGCTCTATGCCTTGTTCTTCGCGGTGCCGCTGGCCGGCTGGGCCTACAGCTCCGCGGCGGGCTTTCCTATCGTCTGGTTCGGCCTGCTGCCGTTGCCCGATTTCGTCGCCCCCGACAAGGCGCTGGCCGAGACCCTGAAGCAAACGCACAAGCTGCTGGCCTATGGCCTGGCGGCCCTGGTCGTAGCCCATGTGGCGGCCGCGCTGAAGCACCAGTTCCTCGATAAGGATGGCCTGCTGCTGCGCATGCTGCCCGCTCGTTCCTGAACCCCACCAAGAATCTCTAACTATGCGAACCCTCATCACCGCTGCGATTTCCGCCGCCGCCGGCCTGCTACTGCTGCAGGCACCGCTGGCCCATTCCCAGGCCAAGCCTGCCCAACTGCAGGCCGCTCAAAGCGAGCTCAGCTTCACCAGCCGCCAGATGGGCGTGCCGGTCGAGGGCCGATTTAAGCGCTTCGATGCCCAGCTGAATTTCGACCCGAAGAAGCCCGAGACTGGCAAGGTCGGCTTCACGATCGATCTGGCCAGCGTCTCGCTGGGCGCGCCCGAGCTGGAGAGCGAGCTGGCCAAGGCACCCTGGTTCGACAGCAAGAAGATGCCGCAGGCCAGTTTCCAGAGCACTGCCGTCAAGGCAACCGGCGCGGGCAAGTTCGAGGTGGTCGGCAAGCTGACGCTAAAAGGGCAGACCCGCGACATCGTCGTGCCCATCACGCTGGCCCAAGCCGGCCCGCTGTCCACCGCGACCGGCGGCTTCATTTTGAAGCGCCTGGAGTTCAAGGTCGGTGACGGCGAGTGGAGCGACACCTCCATCGTCGCCAACGATGTACAGATCAAGTTCAAGCTGGTTTTCAACGGCGTCGCGCCGCTCTGAGGCCCTCAGTTCCCCCACCCTTGCAAACGGAAATCCCATGAAAGAAGCCCTGTTCGCCGCCGCCTTGCTGGCGCTGTCCTCGTTGTCCCAGGCCGAACCCGTCAAGTACGCGATCGACCCGACGCACACCTTCGCCACCTTCGAGATCGGCCACTTCGGCGTCTCCACCAACCGCGGCCGTTTCGACAAGAAGGAAGGCTCGGTCACGCTGGATCGTGCCGCCAAGACCGGCAAGGTCGAACTGACGCTGGACATCAGCTCGATCAACACAGGCACCGCGCCGTTCAACAAGCATCTGCTGAGCGACGACATCTTCGCGGCCGAGAAGTTCCCGACCGCCACCTTTGTCGGTGACAAGTTCAGCTTCAACGGTGACAAGGTCAGCGAAGTAGCCGGCCAGCTGACGCTCAAGGGTAAGACCGCCCCGGTGACCCTGAAGGCCAGCAACTTCGGCTGCTACGACAGCCCAATGCTCAAGCGCGAAGTCTGCGGCGGTGATTTCGAGACCACCATCGACCGCACCCAGTGGGGCGTCGACTACGGCCTGGCCTGGGGTTTCCCGAAGAACGTCAAGCTGGTGATCCAGGTCGAGGCAATCAAGCAGTAAGCCTGGTACATCCGGCAACATCTGTTGCCGGCCGCTAGCGACACCCTGTGACAAGATGCCGCTTTGCAAAAACTGCGGGTTCCCCCTAAGAGGGGACAGCCAGATACTGGGGAGTTCCCTAGCATGGTCGCAGTCCAAAAGCAGAGGGGGATCAAAGTGTTTCAGCAACGTGGCGTTCAATTCGCGGTCATCTTGATGGTGCTGCTGCTACTTTTCGTCCAGTCCATGTTCTAGCGCGAGAGCGCAGCCGCATCCCGGCAAGGCCCCTGGCTCAACCCAGGGGCCTTGTTCTTTCTGGGCCGACGTCACCGACTGTCACGGCCCGGTGCACTTCAGCCCTTCGTCGCGGCACCGCATCGCAGCGCCATGGGTGCCTGCGCGCGCCTTGCGTACAGTGCGGAGCATCAAAAGGTCCACCGATGAACGCTCCTCCTTTCCCCCCAACGCCGCCCGGCGTCAGTTCGCCCACGCCCTACGCCCGCTGGCAGGCCCTGTCCTCGGCGCTGATGCGCGGCTTTCATGTCTATGCCAACTGGCTGGTTGGCATCAGCTGGAAGCGCTTTGCCGTGCTGTCGGTGCTGCTGCTGATCGGCACCAGTGTGCTGCAAAGCCTGCCGCCGTTCACTTGGCGCATCACTGAGCATGTCGAAGAAACGGCGCCACGCCGCGCGCGTGCCAAGCCACCCGCAGTCCCGGCGGCTCCGGCGCCACCTGCCGCACCGGTCGAGCAGACCAAGCCGGCAGCACTGCCCGCCAGTTCGCCCGAGGGCATACGCTACGACGTAACGATCGACGAGCGCGGGGTGCGGGTGATCCCGCGGGTGGCCAGCCAGCCCGCCTCCGGCGCCTCGGCGGCGGAGGCGGATGTCGACCCCAGCCTGCCCTCGATCGACATCAGGCTGCCTCCTTCGCTGAGCCGGGACGATGTGCGCGAGGCGGTGCAAGAAGCCAAGCACACGCTGCAGCAGGCTGCCCGTGACGCCCAGCAGGCGGTGCTCGACGCCCAGCAGGCCCAGCGCGATGCGGCCGAAGCCGCCCGCGAAGCACTGAACGTCGAGGCTGACGGGGAGCCCCGGGTGCGCATCAGAACCGTGCGGTTAGGCGACTTCCTGCAGGAGCTGGCGGTGTTCCTGGTCGTCGCCTCCGCCATCATCAAGATCACCTACAAGGGCCGTATCCAGGCCGAGGTCAAGGCGGCGGCGGCCACCGAGACGGCCGAGGCCGAGTCGCTGAAGCGCCAGGTCGTCGAAGCCAGGATGGCGGCGATGCAGGCCCAGGTGGAACCGCATTTTCTGTTCAACACCCTGGCCTCAATCGACCACCTGATCGAGACCGATCCGCCGCGCGCATCGCAGATGCAGAAGAACCTGATCGCGCTGCTGCGTGCGTCGATGCCAACGATGCGCGAGGCCAATGCCAACGGCGGGCGCGACCTGGGCCGCGAGCTGGCCGTGATCCGGCCCTATTTGGAGATCCTAAAGGTACGCATGGAAGAGCGACTGCACACTGAGATCGATGTGCCCGAGGGCCTGCTATCGGCTGAGTTCCCTTCAATGATGATCCAGGGCCTGGTCGAGAACGCGATCAAGCATGGACTGGAGCCCAAGGCCGAGGGCGGCAAGCTGACCGTCAAGGCCGAGATCCTGCACGGCAAGCTGGCCGTCACGGTCGCCGACACCGGTCTGGGCTTCGGCCGCGCCGCCACCGCCGGCACCGGTGTGGGCCTGGCCAATATCCGCGAGCGCCTGATGCTGCTGCACGGCCACAAGGCCGGCGTCACCGTCAGCGAGAACCAGCCGTCGGGCACGGTCGTCACGATCACCGTGCCTTATGCCACCTCGCGCAAGTACAGCGATGAAGGAGCCACTGCATGAAGCGCTTTTTCCAATGGATGCTCTTGATGAGCCTGCTGCTGGTGCTGCTGGCTGCCGCCGGCGGCTTCTTCATCTGGCAGGAGTTCGCCGCCCACCCGGGCGTTAGCGTCAGCATCAACGGCCAGGGCCTGGGGCTTGAAGAGATGCATGCAGCGCATTGGGGCAGCCTGATGCTCGGCGGCCTGATCGCCACCCTGGTGCTGCTGGTGGTGTTGCCGCTGGCCCTGGTACTGGGCCTGGGGCTGCCGCTGCTGATCGTCGCCGCCCTGCTAGGCCTGGCTCTGCTGGCCTTGCTGGGCATGAGCGGCCTGCTGCTGTCGCCGCTGCTCTTGCTGGGCCTGCTGCTGTGGCTGGTGCTACGCCGCACCCCGGACAAACCCGGAGCCGGGCGCGCTCACCCCAACCCTTAGCATGGCGGCCATGAGCGAAACCCCCAACCCCCCCCGCGTGCGTGCCGTCCTCGCCGACGATGAACGACTGATGCGCGAGCAACTGCGCAGCCGGCTGTTAGAAGTCTGGCCCGATCTGGACATCGTCGCCGAGGCCAAGAACGGCCTCGAAGCGGTCGAGCTGGTGCGCGAGCACAAGCCCGATCTGGTCTTTCTGGACATCCGTATGCCGGGCCTGACCGGCGTCGATGCAGCCCGCCAAATCGCACAACTGCCGGATGCCGGCGACGACGACAGCTGGCTGGTGCCCGAGATCGTCTTCATCACCGCCTACGACCAGTACGCGGTCGAAGCCTTCGAGCAGGGCGTGGCTGACTATGTGCTCAAGCCCGCCGAGCGCGACCGCCTGACGGTGACGGTGCAGCGCATCAAAAAACGCCTGGCCCTGCGCGAGGACACTGAGGCCGCACCGGACAACAAGGCCAGCGCGCCGCTGCAGCAGTTGCTGCACAAGCTCTCGGCCCAGCTGAACCCGGGCGGCGTCCCCGGCTATCTGCAATGGATACAGGCCACCGTCGGCCAGGCCATCCAGATGATCCCGGTCGAAGAGGTGCTGTTTTTCATCAGCGACGAGAAGTACACGCGGGTGCAGACCGCCACCCTCGAAGCCCTGATACGCAAGCCGATCAAGGAGCTGGTCGACGAGCTCGACCCGGCGCTGTTCTGGCAGATCCACCGCTCGACCCTGGTCAATGTGAAGTCCATCGCTGGCGTCACCCGCGACTTCCGTGGCCGCCAGCTGGTCGGCGTCAAGGGCAACAACGAAAAACTGGAGGTCAGCCGCAGTTACACGCATCTGTTCAAGGGCATGTGAGGCGACGGGCGGCGCTTGACATCAAGTTAACTTGAGCTTTTATCGTGGTGACCAGTTGACACCACGAGAAGATATATGGCCGAAACCGATGCTGCCCTCGCCGCACTTCACGATCTGCTCGACGACGGACTGGGGCTGAACCCCGAGTACGAAGACCAGCTCAGCTCGCACCTGCCGATGGCGCTGGATGCGCTGCAGGAGCTGGGGGCGGACGGCGCGCGCCTGCGCGAGTTCCGACGGCGCTATGGCGCAAGGCTGAGCAAGCTGCCCCCGGCGCTACCACTCGGCACACTGCGGCCCGTCGCCTTCGGCCGCATTGCGGACTACCCGGCCTGGCTTGCCTACTACCGCACAGCACTGCTAGACATCGGTCACGACGCACTGCTACGCCGCGAGTTGCCAGCCCTGATGCAGGGCTGTGGCGGCGCGGCCTTCCACGGCCTGATACGCGCCGGCCACGCGCTGCGCCACGGTCATCAGGGCGAACTGGCCGCCTCGCTGGCCTACTGGGCCAGCCGCCACATGCCGCTGGCGGCCGAGCCCGGCGCACCGCTGCCGTTGGGCGAGTGGCTGGCGGCGCTATGCGCGCTGCCGGACGCCGGCGCGATGCCGTTGCGCCCGCTGATCGCACAGCGCATGGCCGACTGGGGCGGGCGGGAGGACTGGCGCGTCGTCGCGGGCAGGTTGGCTGTTGAGGAGCTGCCGGCCCTGGCCCGCAGCGCGGCCGCACTTTACGTGCACACAGCCGACTTCACTGTGTTGCATATGATCACGGCCAGCGCCGCACTGCGCCAGAATTCTCCCTGGATGGACGCGCAGGCCATGAGGCCTTTCGGGGCCGCCGCAGCCGCAGCGCTGTTGTCGAGCGGCGCTGCCCGGCAAGCCGCCGCCGGCCCGCTGCCAGTGGCGTCGGCATCACTTGACTGGGACCGCCTGGCCACCCTCACCTTGATCCAGCATAACGACCATGTCATCAAGCTGGTGGCCGCCTGCCGCAAGATGGACCGAGTTGATCCGGCACCGGCATGGCGAGCGGCCGCGGCGCGGGCGCTGGGCGACACCCCTCAGAATTCTCCATGACGCCCTTTGCCGATCCCGCAGTGAAGGCGCATTTCGATGCCTACCCGCCGGGGGTGCGCAAGAAGATGCTCGCGCTGCGCGAACTGATCTTCGATACCGCCGCGCGGGCCGATGGCGTTGGCGAGTTGACGGAAGCCCTGAAGTGGGGTGAACCTGCCTATCTGACGGCCCGGTCCAAGAGCGGCAGCACAGTACGCATCGACTGGAAGCTCAAGGCGCCCGAGCAGTACGCGGTGTATTTCAACTGCCAGACCCGGCTGGTCGATGAGTTCCGTACCCTATTTCCGCATGACTTCAGCTTCGAAGGCAACCGTGCCTTGGTCTTCGCGCTTGACCAGGATCTGCCGCAGGACTCGCTGGCTTTGTGCATCGAAGCGTCACTGCGCTATCACCTTGGCAAGCGCTCGCCACAGGTACGAAGCTAGGTGTCGCCGCGCCGCAGGCTGGACGCGATGCACCATTGCGCAGCCCAGTAGGTCGATAGCACCCACAGCGCCGCCTCAGGCAGCGGGCCGGCGAACTTGTTGATCGCCAGCAGCGCGTCCGAGGCCAAGAACAGGGTGCCGCCCCAGGCCGCCCAGCGCGCCAGCGGCTCGCGCGTGGCGCCGATGCTGGCGCGCCACCAGCTCCAGGACTGGGCCGCCATCGCCGCCAGGCAGACCACATAAGCCAGCACCGGCGCCTGTAGCGTGGCCGGCACGCCCGGCCACAAGCGGCTCAGCACATAGCCGGCGATCAGGCCGAACATCAGCCAGGGCCACCAGGGCCGGGCCAGCCGCGTTTGCTGGCAAAAGGCCGCGATGTAAAGCAGGTGGGCCACCAAAAAACAGATCAGGCCGGGCACGAAACCCGACTCGGGCCACAGCAGGGCCACATCGCCGGCCAGCGAGAACGCGAGGCCCAGGCGCAGCAGCCGCGCCTGGCGGGGAGCGTCGGCGCCGCGCTGCCAGGCGTGCAGCATGATCAGCACGGTGGTCAGCGGTTTGGCCACAAAGGCCAGCTCGCGCGGCAGACTGGTGTAGCTCAGCGAGGCAATCGCGATCAGCGCGCTGATCAGGGTCAGCAGGGGAAGCAGCAGTCGTTGGAAGGCCATGCGCCCATTCTGGCTGGGCGCAAGACCTGGCCCCTCAGCACTTGCCCTCAGTCAATGCGGACCCAGCGCACGTCAATGTGATTGTTGGCGCGGTGCACCAGATTCACATTGCTGCGCGCGGCCCAGGGAATCACCTGGTGGTGCAGCGGGATCACCGCCACATCGTCCTGCACGATCTTCAGCGCGGCGATCAGCTGGTTGCGGCGCTTGACCACGTCGCCCTCGATCTTGGCGGCATCGATCAGCGCATCGAGCTTAGGATTGGCATAGCGGCCATAGTTCCAGCTTCCATCACCGCCGACCGGGCTGTGCACCAGGGCCTGCAGCGAGTACAACGCGTCGAAGGTCGCGACACCCCAACCCAGCAGGTGCAGACTGCTCTCCTTGCGCTGCAGTTTTGGAAAATAGGTGCTGGAGCCCTGGCTGTTGAGCCGCACCTGTACGCCGATCTTGGCCCAGAAGGCAGTCAGGGCCTTGCAGATCTCCTCATCATTGACATAACGGTCGTTCGGGCAGTCTAGCGGCAGCTGGAAGCCGTCGGGGTAACCGGCCTCGGAGAGCAGCGCCTTGGCGCGCACCGGGTCATAAGGCAGGCGGCGATCGCCCTCGATCGTCCAGCCGTCCGCCTGCGGCGCAACCAGAGAGCCGGCCGGCTGCGAAAGGCCGCGCATCGTCACCCGCTTCAAGGTCTCGATGTCGATGGCTTGGTACAGGGCCTGACGCACACGCAGATCCTTGAAAGGGTTGCGGCCCTTGATATTGCTGCCGGCCAGTTCCTCGCTGGCCTGATCCAGGCCCAGGAAGATGGTGCGGAACTCCGCCCCTTCGATGATCTTGACGCCGGGAGTGCTGCGCAGCTTGGGCACATCCTGCGGCGCGGGGTCGAGCACGAAGTCGATCTCGCCGGACAGCAGGGCCGCCAGCCGGGTTGCGTCCGAGCCTATCGGCGTGTAGACGATCTGGCTGACATTGCCGTTCAGCTTGCCCCACCAGTTCGGGTTCAGGCTCAGCTCGGTCCTGATGCCGGGTTGGCTGCTCTTGAGCACAAAGGGGCCAGTGCCATTGGCATTGCGCACCGCATAGGTCTCTTCCTTCTGCGCGAAGTTTTGGGGCTTCTCGATCTTGTGCTTGGTGGCCCAGTCCTTCGAAATGATGCGCACGCCGGTGATCTGGCGCAGCAAGACAGGGTTTGGCGCGCTCAAGCTGATCTCGATGCTGGAGGGCGACAGCTTCTTGACCCCGGTGACACCCTGCAGCAGCACCTTGAAGTTGGACGTGGGGCTTAGGGCGCGCTCAAAGGAGAACACCACATCGTCGGCGGTCAGAGCCGTGCCGTCATGGAACTTGACGCCAGGGCGCAACTCGAAGCGCCAATGCGTGGCATCGACCTGGGTCCACTTCGAGGCCAACGCCGGCTCGATCGTGAACTGCTGGTCGTAGGCCACCAGGCCCTCGTAGACAAAGGCATTGAACTGGTTGTTCAGCGCGCTGTTGTAGGCATGCGGGTCGAAGCTCTGCACATCACCTTGGCTGGCCCAGCGCAGGGGTTTGGCAAGGGACGCGCCGGCCACAAGGGCCAGAACGAGCGGGGCGATCAGATGGCGGATGGGGCGCATGGGGTGAAATTCTTGTCCAGGAAAACCCTGAATACTGCCCGCATCCGCCGCGGCCGGCAAATACCTATTCCCCATAAGCTTCTGGCCCGCAGGGTCAGGCTTTGATCAGCCCGTCCGCCTTGAACATCGCCTTGATGCCGCGCACCGCCTGGCGGATGCGGGCCTCGTTCTCGATCAGCGCGAAGCGCACATGGCCGTCGCCCTGGTCACCGAAGCCTATGCCCGGCGAGACGCAGACCTTGGCCTTGTCCAGCAACTGGCGCGCGAACTCCAGCGAGCCGAGCTGCCGGTAGGGCTCGGGAATCTTGGCCCAGATGTACATGCTGGCCTTCGGCAACTCGACTGCCCAGCCGGCTTCCTTCAGGCCTTTGTGAAGCACATCGCGGCGGCGCTGGTAACTGGCGGCGATCTCCGTCACGCACTGCTGGTCTCCCTCCAGCGCCGCGATCGCCGCCACCTGCAGCGGCGTGAAAGTGCCGTAGTCGTGATAGCTCTTGATACGGGCAAGTGCGGCCACAAGGTCGGGGTTGCCGACCATGAAGCCGATGCGCCAGCCGGCCATGTTGTAGCTCTTGCTGAGCGTGAAGAACTCGACCGCCACGTCCTTGGCGCCCGGCACCTGCATGATGGACGGCGCCGTCCATCCATCGAAGACGATGTCGGCGTAAGCCAGGTCATGCACTACCAGGATGTCGTGCTTCTTGGCCAGCGCGATCACGCGCTCGAAGAACTCCAACTCCACACATTGAGCGGTCGGATTCGACGGGAAGCCGAACACCATCATCTTGGGCTTGGGGTAGCTGCCGCGAATCGTCTTTTCCAGCTCGGCGAAGAAGTCCAGCTCGCTGGACACGGGAATCGCGCGGATGTCTGCGCCGGCAATCACCGCGCCGTAGATATGGATCGGGTAGCTGGGGTCGGGCACCAGCACCGTGTCGCCCCGATCCAGCGTCGCCAGCATCAGATGGGCCAAGCCCTCCTTGGAACCAATCGTGACGATGGCTTCGGTGTCCGGATTAATGGCCACGCCATAGCGCTTGTCGTACCAATGCGAGATCGCGCGACGCAGACGCGGGATGCCCTTGCTGGCCGAGTAGCCGTGGGTGTCAGGCCGCTGCGCCACCTCGGTGAGCTTGGCGACGATGTGGGTCGGCGTAGCCCCGTCGGGGTTGCCCATGCTCATGTCGATGATGTCTTCGCCCCGCCGCCGCGCCGCGAGCTTCAGCTCGGCCGTGATGTTGAAGACATAGGGAGGCAGGCGATCAATGCGCGCGAAGCGGCGCTTGCCTGAAGAGGCAGTGCTCATGGGATGTGTCTCACGTAAGCGCCCGGAACCGTCCGAGCGACGTGATCGACCGATTGAGGCCGATCCGGGTCCGATGCTACCTCAGGCCGTCCTCCGACCCAGGGGCCTGCATGGACTTCCCTACCGCAGATTCGTGTCACAGACCGGTGCGGCAATCGGTAGCTCAAAGTCCACCGCTAGACCGCGACTCGATGGTCTTGATCTTGAGCCCCGACAGCGTGCGAACCACGACCAGATCATCCTCACCCGTCACAGTCGTCGCCGGCAGTCCCTGGGCTTCCACCGTCATGCGCTAGGTGTAGCTGACCCGCGCGCTTGTCCAGGGAAAACCATCGCGCACGATACGGATGTCATCGAACTCGCAATGGGTGCGTGCCTGCAGCACCGTGAAGGCAGCAGCAGCCTGCTTGAGGTAGTCGCACATCTCTTGCTTGCCGCCCTCCACGTCCCACTTGCCGCGCCGTCCGTCGGGGCTCAGCGTTACCTGCAGATTGTCCGCATACGCGTCGCAGGCCGAGCTCTCTTCAGACATGGCCTTGGCCGATTGCCGGACCAGCCAAGATGCGAGCTTGGACTCGGCAAACGAGAGCCAGCCATGGGCAAAAAAGGCAGCGAGTGCGGTCAGCGTCAGCAGGATGAGTTTTTTTCATATTGGAGGGGACTGAGAAGAGCGTGAAGAACCCATTACCCCAGCGACCGGACGGCACGCTTTGCGCATGTCCGCACGCACCGAGGGCGGCTGCGTTCTCCGGCGAGAAACAGCTCCGCACTGTCCTACCTATGGGGGTGTCACCCTCAGGCCTTGCCGTCCTTCGCCTGCGCAGCCGCGCTTGCCTCACCCTTGGCTGCAAACTCCGCGCGCAGCCGCTTGAGCTTTTCGCGCGGGTCTTCCTTGACGGTGTTCTCGTGCAGCTTCATCTCCAGGATGAAGCGGCTGGGGATGCCCATCACCAGTTCGCGGCTCTTCTTGCGCCGCCGCAAGGTGCTGACGCCCAGGGTCGTGCGCGCCCGCGTGATGCCCACATACATCAGGCGGCGCTCTTCCTCCAGGCGCTGGGGGGTCATGTCCTCGTCGTCGGCCTTGAAGGGAAGCAGCCCTTCGTTGACGCCGGCCAGGAAGACATGGGGCCATTCCAGGCCCTTGGAGGCATGCAGGGTGGTCAGCGTAACTTGGTCCTGCTCGTCGCCGCGCTCGGCCAGCGACAGGATCACGCTGATGGTCTGGGCCACCTCAAGCACGGTCTGCTTGGGCTCCTCGAAGGTAATGCCGCCCTCCTGGCTGATTTGGCCGCCGCAGCGCTTGGCGACCCAGTCCACGAAGTCCAGCACGTTGCCCCAACGCGCCGCGCCTACCTTCTCATTCTCCTCCTGCTCCATCAGGTGCTGCTCGTAGCCGATGTCCTTCAGCCACTCCATCAACAGCGCCTTGGCCTCCTTGTCGCCAGAGGTGTTGCGGGCGCGGTATTCCAGATCGTTCACATAGCGGCCGAACTCATGCAGGCCACTGATCGCGCGGGTGCTTAGCGCGGTGGACAAGCTTTCGGCGAACAAGGCCTCGTACATGCTGCACTTCCAGCGTCCGGCGAACTGGCTCAGAGAGCCCAGAGTCTGGTGGCCGATGCCACGTTTGGGCGTGGTGATTGCGCGCAGAAAGGCCGGGTCATCGTCCGGATTGACCAGCAGGCGCAGCCAGCCGCACAAGTCCTTGATCTCGGCCTTATCGAAGAAGCTCTGCCCGCCGGAGACCTTGTAGGGAATCTCGGCGCGGCGCAGCGCTTGCTCGAAGACGCGGGCCTGATGGTTGGCACGATACAGGATAGCGAAGTCCTTGAACTGAACGCCGCCGGCATTGGCGCGGATCGCCTGGATGCGGGCCACCGCCCGCTCGGCCTCGTGCTCCTCGCCATCGCTCTCAATCAGGGCCACCGGCTCGCCGTCGCCGAACTCGCTCCACAGCTTCTTCTCGAAGATCTTCGGATTGACCGCGATCACGTTGTTGGCCGCGCGCAGGATGGCGCCGGTGGAGCGGTAGTTCTGCTCCAGCGGGATCACCTTCAGCGCAGGGAAGTCGGTCGGCAAGCGCTTGAGGTTCTCGATCGTGGCGCCGCGCCAGCCGTAGATGCTCTGGTCGTCGTCGCCCACCGCAGTGAAATGGGCGCGCTCGCCAACGAGCTGCTTGAGCAGGTCGTACTGCACGGCATTTGTGTCCTGGTACTCGTCCACCAGCACATAGCGCAAGGTGTCCTGCCATTTGCCGCGTGCCTCGGGGAAGTCCTGCAGCAGGCGCAACGGCAGCGAGATCAAGTCATCGAAGTCCACCGACTGGTAAGCCGCCAATCGCTCCTGGTAGCGCTCCATCACGGCGGCCGCCGCGCGCTCGTCCTCGTCCTTGGCGGCGGCCAGCGCCTGCTTGGCCGTCAGGCCCTGGTTCTTCCACAGCGAGATGGTCCATTGCCAGCTGCGTGCCTGCTTGGCGTCAGTGGTGCCGCCGGCATCGCGCAGCAGGCCCAGCACATCGTCGCTATCGAGGATGGAGAACTGCTCCTTGAGCCCGACCAGATGACCTTCGGAGCGCAGGATGCGTACGCCCAGGCTGTGGAACGTCGAGATCACCAAGTCCTTGGCCGCGCGCGGGCCCACCAGATCGCGGGCGCGCTCGCGCATCTCCTGCGAGGCCTTGTTTGTGAAGGTGATGGCACCGATGTTCTTGGCCGCATAGCCGGCCTGCAGCAAGCGCGCGATCTTCATCGTGATCACCCGCGTCTTGCCCGAGCCGGCCCCGGCGATCACCAGGCAAGGCCCGTTGAGATGGTGGACGGCTTCGAGCTGGGCGGGGTTGAGAGTGGAGACGGCTGAGGACATGGCGAACTGGGGCGGGGCTGCGCATGATAGCCAAGCCGCCGCGCCCTATTTCATGCTAGGCGACAGCGGCGCCCGAGTCGACCGCAACCCCAGGCCCAGCAGCAGCAGCGCATAGAACAGGAAGGCGACCCGCGGCGCATCGATCAGGCTTTCGAACAGGCCCACGATCAGGAAACCAAGTAGCGCGCTCACCACCGCGGGCGCCAGGGCGTGGAAACGTGCATGACCGAAGCTGCAACGCCACAGCACAGCCACCACCAGGCTGACACCAAGGGCCAGTCCCAACAGCCCCTGCTCGAACAGCAGGTGCAGGCCCAGGCTTTTGATATGCCAGGGCAGCTGATGGCGATCACTGGAGAAAAACCAATACGCCATGCCTCGCGAGAAATCGCTATTCGTCAGCAAGGCGGGCTCGGCCGCGTCGCGCAGGCTCAGCTCGGCGATCTCCACCGCACTCGCCGGCGAACCCAGCGCCACTGAGAACACCACGAAGCGCGGCGCCCACCAGCGTCCGCCCAGGGACGGCGCCTGACCGAGCGGGGCCTGTAGCGTCTGCCAGCCGCCGCCCTGGCTTTGCACAGGTAGGTTCTTGACGACGCATACCGCGTTGTAGAGCAGATGCTTCTCGCACACCTCCAGATGCAGATTCACATCACTGGCGCTGCGCAGCTTCAGCGTCATCTGCATTTCGCCGCGCGGCGCGGCGATGCGTTGACTGACCCGGAACAGCTCGCCCCAGCCCAGCACATGTTTACCGCTGGTCAGCAGCAAATTGGGTGGTTGGGCCGACTCCACGAGCCGGTAGTCGCCAACCTGCTCTGCTGCCGGGCCGACAAACATAAAACTGCTGGCGAAGCGGCCCACCCCCTTGCCCAGCAACCAGTCCTGCGGCGTTTCCAGCAGGCTGCGCGCTAGCCGCCAATGCTGGAAGCGCCCCTCCAGATCGCGCTGCCCGGTAGCCATGCGGTCGCTGACATAAGCACCACCGGCCAGCGCCGCCACCACGGTGAACAACATCAGGCAGCCGGTCCACAGCAGGCTCTTGGCCCGCCAGGAGAGCGCGGGCAGCAGCCCGGCCGCCGGACCCGGCAGCAGTTGCAACCCCGTCCATGCCAAGGCCAGCCCGAGCACCGGCAACAAGGCCCGCTGCAAGACCGTCTCACCGCCCCAGTTGCCGGCCACCACGACCACACAGGCCAGGCTCCAGAACCAGGCTCCAGCCATCAGGCAGATGCTCAAATTGCGCGGCAGCCCGGCGCGCAGCCACCAAGCCAGCCACAGCCCGCCCAGCACGACCAGCGCATCGACCACATAGGCCGACTTCGGGACGGCCTGCGCCAGCAACCAGCTCACTCCCCCAGCCAAGGCTGCCGCCAGCAAGGCCAGCAGCAGCACCAGCAATTGCTGCCCGCGCGTTTGCCGCAGGCGCAGCGGCGGCATCACCATCATCAGCAGCGCACTGCCGGCTAGCGCGAGCAAGGCCCGGTAGCCGCCGGCCTGGAACACCGGCCAGGCCGCCATGCCGAATGCCAGCAGCACGGCCAGCGCCAGCCCGCGGCGCGGCCAAGCGGCCGCCAGCGCCGCCGCCCGCTCCGCGCGGCGCTGGCGCGCCAGCAACAGCGAGCACAGGCCTGCCCCAAGCGGCAGCCCCAGGTAGACGCCGCGCGAGAAGGTCGTCAGCGCCGCATAGCCGGCCAGCAGCAGCAGGCCCAGCGCGGCGGCAAAAGCCCAGGGCCGGCGCTCGCGCAGCACCCACAGCAGCGCAAACGGCAGGCCCAAAGCTAGGCAGCCATCCAGCGCTGCGCCGCCCACATGCATCTCCCAAAACAACCCGGTGCTTCGGTATTCGCTCGAAAAATTCAGCAGCCCGGTGTAGGCCAGGCGCTCCCACAGCACAGCCAGACTGGCCCCACCCAAGGCCAGCAGCATGGCCAGGCCGAACCAGCGCTGCACGGCGGCTGGCTCACCCGCCCCGGCCGCGCGCCACAGCGGCAGCAGGAGCAGCACCAACCACAGGCTCTTGCCCTGGCGCAGGCTGTTCATGGGCTCGTGATAGCCCTGCCACCACCCAAACTGCCAGCCTCCGGCCTGCTCGAAGCCGCGCCAGATCGCCAGGAGCAAGGAAGCGCAGAACAGCGTAAGCAAGAGCTTGGACAGGCCCGACCACGCCAGCGGCCGCCGCCAGGCCGGCGCCAGCTCGACACCGCGCTTGGCCCCCAGGGCCAGCGCGGCATAGCCGCCCGCGGCGACGGCCAACACTAGCAGGTCCAGCTCCTCGAACGTGACCCAGCCGGTCCAGGGCGCAAATCCCAACACCGGAACCAGACCCGGAATCATCAGCGGCAAGGCCTGCCAGTGCGCAAAGCCCAGCGCCGCCACCGCCAGCCACAGCAGGCAGGCCAGTCCGGGCTGCAGGGGGTAATGCCAGACCAGCCAGAGACCGGCACCGGCGCTGCCGGCGGCCAGCAACAGGCCCAGCCAGCGTTTGGAAGAATCGGGCACGGAGAGCTTCATGCGGGCGGCGGAGTATGGGCGCTGGCTCGCGCCGGATCGCAGGGATGATAGTCAAGCCCACGCGTGCAGGCGCTACATTGGGGGCCCCTAGGACACCTGCAACACCATGAGCATGGCCCTTGTGTCGGACCTGTGCCGTCGCTGGCAGCAAGTCTGGACCCCGCTGATGCTGGCGGCCCTGCTAGCCTGGGCGCCGGCCGGGCAGGCGCGCGAGCTGCTGGTGGTGGGCACCGAGTTCCCGCGCATCTACGAGGCGGCAAAGGAAGGTGGCGACCCGAGCGGTCTGGGTGTGGACCTGCTGACGCTGGCCGCCGCGCGGCTGGGCCACAGCCTGCGTTTCGAACACTATCCCTGGCTGCGCGCCCAGGCCATGGTAGAGCGCGGCCTGGCTGACATCCTGGTCGGTCCCTACCGTACCACCGACCGCGAGCAGCGCTATCTGTTCTCGCCCCAGCCTTTTTACGAGGACGCACTGGTGTTCTATGCCCGCAGTGCCCAAAGCGGGCTGTGGCGCGGCGACTATGCAGCGCTGGGCCAACGCCCGGTCGCCCAGGTGCAGGGCTGGGCCTATGGCGAGAGCTACGAGCAGGCACGCGCCAGCCTGCGCATCAGCACCGTGCGCGATGTCAATACCGGCCTGCAAATGTTGCGCCTGGGTCGGGTAGACCTGTTCGCCAGCAACGAGCGTAATACCGAGCCGGTGCTGCAGCGCCTGGGCCTGGCGCAGGAACTGGTGCCGGCCGGCCCACCGATCGGCCAGCTGCGCGGCCACTTTGCCTACCCGCGCGACAAAAGGGGCCAGGTCTTGCGCGATGAACTGGAGCGCGCCATTGCCGCGCTTCGCGCCAGCGGTGAGCTCGACGAGCTGTCGCGTCGCTGGAAGGTCAAAATTCCTGAGTAGGCTGTTGCTGATGAACACCGACCTTAGTCGCCGCAGCCTGCTGCAGGCCGCCCTAGCCGCCGGCTGCGCGCCGGCCCTTGTCAGCCATGCCGCGACGCCGGCCGCCGCACCACTGTTTGCCCTGGGCGTGGCCTCCGGCTGCCCACGCCCCGACGGCCTGGTGCTGTGGACCCGGCTGCTCGGGGAGGCGCTGCCGGCCCAAGTCGCGGTGCGCTGGGAGCTGGCCGAGGACGAGGGCTTCAAGACCATCGCCGCCAGCGGCACCGAGCTGGCCGAGCCCGGCAGCGCCCACAGCGTTCATGCCGAGCCGGCCGGTCTGAGGCCCGACCGCTGGTACTGGTACCGCTTCAGCGCGCTGGGCCAGCAAAGCCCGGTCGGTCGCAGCCGTAGCGCGCCAGCGCCTGGCGCGGCGGTGGCGCGCCTGCGCTTCGCGATCGCCTCCTGCCAACGCTGGGACCACGGCGAATACGCCGCCTGGCGTGATCTGGCCGGCCAAGACCTCGATCTGCTGTTGTTCCTGGGCGACTACATCTACGAATCAGCCACCGCCCCCGACAGCACGCCCACACGCCGCCACCGGGGCGGGCTGTGCCGCACGCTGGACGACTACCGCCAGCGCTATGCCCAGTACAAGAGCGACCCGCATCTGCAAGCCATGCATGCGGCCGCGCCTTGGCTGCTGACCTGGGATGACCACGAGGTCGAAAACGACTATGCCGGCGACGTCTCCCAGCATCTAGAGCTCGGTTTCGCACTCCGGCGCGCGGCGGCAGCGCAGGCCTACTGGGAGCATCTGCCCTTTCCGAAGGCTGCGCGGCCGCGCGGCTCCGATTTTCGCCTGCACGAGCGCTATGACTGGGGCGCACTGGCCCGCATCATCACACTGGACAACCGCCAGTGGCGCGACCCCCAGGCCTGCCCCAAGCCCGGCCGGGGCGGTTCCAACACTGTCGCGCTGCGCGATTGCCCGCCCCTGCTGGACCCGGGACGCAGCCTCCTGGGTAAGGCCCAGGAGCAATGGCTGGCGCAAAGCTGGGACCGTGATCGGCCCTGGAACCTGCTGGCCCAGCAGACCCTGATGGCGCCGCTGAACTGGCAGCCGCCCGAGGAAGGCAGCGGCCTGCACTGGACCGACGGCTGGGACGGCTACCCGGCCGCCCGCCAGCGCCTGCTGCGCGATCTGCAGGCGGCGCGGGTGCGCAATGCGGTGGTGCTGGGCGGCGATGTCCATGCCCACTACGTGAGCGATCTGCATGTCGGCGGCGCCGACACGCCGCTGATCGCCACCGAGTTCTGCGGCAGCTCGATCAGCAGCAACGGCTTGGCGCAGCGCCGGCTAGACCAGATGCGCCCGCACAACCCGCATATCCACCATGCCCGCAGCGACGAGCGCGGGTTTATCAGATTCGATCTGAGGGCAAGTCGGCTGGAGGCGGAACTGCGGGCGGTCGAGCAGCCCTGGGATGCCGCCAGTGCGCTGCGCCTCCAGGCGCGCTATGTCGTGGAGGCCGGCCGCGCTGGCGCGCTGAGCGACTGAACCAGACCGTCCAAGCCCAGGTACTGGTGGCCGGCCCAGCCGCCGACGGCCAGCAAAGCCAGGCCACCCGCAGCCAGCAAGGTGCGCCAGCGCTTGCGCGGCGCACCTTGCTGCAACGGCGGAGTGCTGAGGCTGCCATCGAAAGCCGGCATGAAGCGGCTGCCCGGCGCCGGGCTGGGCTCGGGCATCGGATGAAGCACCAGGGCCGAATGGTTCTGCCCGGCGAGCCAGGCGCGCAAATCCTCGCCCAGCTCACGGGCCGAGGGGTGGCGGGTCACCGACATGGCGGCCATCGCCTTTTGCAGCAGGGCTTCGAGACTGAAACGCTCGGCCGTGCTGAGACCGCTCAAGCTGGCGGCCGAGGGCATCAGCACGCCATTGGCATCGGGTTTGGGCGGCCGACCATTGATCAACCAGCAGGCCAGCACGCCCAGCGCATAAGCTTCGCTGCCCAGGCTGGGCTGGGCACCGCGCTGCAGTTCGGGTGCGACAAACGGCGCGGCGGCAGCACTGAAAAGCGGCGGCTCGGCGTCCGGCTCGGGTGCCAGCTCGGCCAGGCCCAAGGCCATCAACCGCAGCTCGGTGCCGTTGACCAGCCACAGCAGGCCGGGATCGAGCTCGCGCAGCAGCAGGCCTTGCTCATGGGCGTACTGCAGCGCGTCGCAGAGTTGCAGCAGGAGTTGCAGGCGTTGGCGCAGCGGCAACTCGGCGGCGGCGGCCAGCAGCGGCTGGCCCTTGTCCTGCCAGGGCAGGGCCAGAAAAGGCTTGCCCTCGGCGGTCAGGCCGCTGTCCAGCGGCGTGACCAGGGCCGAATGGCTGAGCTGGTTCAAGGCAGACGACAGCTCAGCAAAACGCAGCAACACCGCCGCAGCGTCCGCACTTTGCTGATAGACCAGCAGCGCCGCGCTCACATCGCCGGCCAGCGAATGCTCGGCCCGATACCAGCGGCCCGAATCGCAGGCGTGCAGCGCGGCAGCGATACGCCAGACGCCCAGGCGCTCGCCGATCGACAGCGATGTCGGCACAGGAGAGCCGGCGCTAACCGGTGCGGGAAAAGAGGCGGAGAAGCGGGCGGAGGACATGAGTATTCAGGGTTTGCCCGGCATCCTAGGCTCAAGCCACGCTGCAGCGGCGCTAGGCTCCCCCCTCAACACGGGGTGTCTCGCGCAATCGCTCACGCTCGGCGAGAACTTGTGCACGGGAGGCGACGTCTCCCAAGCCTTGCGATACTCCGCCCCCATGCAAGCGATTCTGGCCGTCACCCTGCCCTTCTTCGCGCTGGTGCTGTGCGGCTACCTGGCGGCGCAGCGCGGCGTCCTGGCCGAGAGCGCGATACCGGGGCTCAACGGCTTTGTGCTGTTCTTCGCGCTGCCCTGCATGCTGTTTCGCTTCGGCATGAACACGCCGGTGCTAGAGCTGCTCAACCCGGGCGTGTTGGGCGTCTACTTGGTCGCGGCGCTGCTCATCGTCGCGTTCACGATCGCGGTGACCTTGTCGGCGCGGGTGCAACTGAAAGACGCGGCCTTCGGTGCGCTGGTCGCGGCATTTCCCAACACCGGCTTCATGGGCGTGCCGCTTTTGGTGGCGCTGCTGGGGCCGGCGGCGGCCGGACCGGTGATTTGCACGGTGCTGGCCGATCTCTTCGTCACCAGCTCGCTGTGCATCGCGCTGGCGCGGGGCCACGATGCGGGCGCCGGCAATGCCAAGCGCGCGGCGCTGCAGGCCTTGCGCGGCGCGCTGTCAAATCCCCTGCCCTGGGCCATCGCGCTGGGGGCCGTGGCTTCGGCCACCTCGCTGCGTCTGCCCGGTCCGGTCGACAGCGTCGTCAAGATGCTTGCCGATGCAGCAACGCCGGTGGCGCTATTCACGATCGGTGCCGTGCTGTGGCGTGCCGGTCAGCATGCCCACACGCGCACACCGGTGGCGCTGTTTCTGCCCGTGGCGTTGATCAAGCTGATCGTCCATCCGGCCCTGGTGTTCGCGCTGGGCGCGGCGGCCCATGCCCTGAGCGTCGGCCCGACGCCGTTCCAGTTGCTGGTGCTGACCCTGGCCGCCGCCCTGCCCAGCGCGAGCAATGTCTCGCTGCTGGCCGAGCGCTACGGCGCCGACAACGGCCGTGTGGCCCGCATCATCCTGGCCTCGACCAGCCTGGCCTTTGTCAGCTTCACAGCGCTGGCCTGGCTGCTCGGTGCCCGGCCGGCAGCCTGATATCGTTGCGCGCTGTCTGATTGCGCCATGCCCATGCACCTGCGTCACGCCCTGTTTCTGCTGCTCTGTGTTGCCCTGGGTGGACCTCTCCAGGCACTGGCCAACGGCTATCGCCAGCCCTCGACCGCTATCCGCGAGCTGCTGGACGCACCGGCGCCGCCGCGCCTGCTGCCCTCCCCCGACAAGCAGACCCTCGCCCTGTTGGAACTCAAGCGCTTCAACAGCCTAGCCGAACTGGCCCGCCCGGGGCTGCGCCTTGCCGGCCTGCGCTTCGACGCGGCCAGCGGCACGCCGCAGCCACTGTCCACGGTGCGGCGCTTGCGCCTGCGCAGCCTGCTGCAGCCGGACGCGCCGGAGCGCGCGGTCGAGCTGCCCGGCGAGGGCTTCCATAGCTTCAGTTGGGCGCCAGACGGTCAGCGCTTCGTGCTTGAGCGGCGCGTAGACCTCGGCAACGAGCTGTGGATAGGCGACACCGCCAGCGGCCAACTGCGCCAGATTCCTTTTGTGCGCCTGAGCAATGCGCTGGGCCAGGGCGAGCAGGCCTGGCTGAACCCGCGCGAGCTGGTCGTGCTGACGATACCCAAGCGCCGTGGCGCCGCGCCGCGCGCCCAGCCCAGCCCGGTGTTGCAGGAGCATCAGGGCCGGGCCTCGCCCGAACGCAGCTATCCCGACTTGCTGCAGTCGCCACATGACGAGGCCTTGTTCGAGCACCATGCGCGCTCTCAGATGACCTTGGTCAATCTGGCTAGCGCGCAGTCCCGCGATATCGGCGAGCCGGGCCTGTTCGCCTATGTCAGCAGCATCGGCGAGGGCCAGTACCTGATGACCGAGCGTCTGGCGCGCCCCTTCAGCTACCGCCTAACCTGGGATGACTTTCCGCAGGTCATTGAGCTGCGGCAGCGCGACGGCCGGGTGCTGCGCGAGCTCGCCAAGCTGCCGCTCAAAGCCGGCGTCGCCATCGACGGCGTGCTGCCCGGCCCGCGCATCTTCTACCCCTCGCCGACCAAGGATGCGGCGGTCTACTGGGTCGAGGCGCTGGACGGCGGCAACCCTAACAGCCGGGTGGCCTTCCGTGACCGGGTGATGCGGCTGGACCCGCCTTATGACACAGAGCCCATTGAGGTGCAGCGCATGCCGCAGCGCTTCACTCGCCTGCGCTTTCTCGACGACGGCCAGCACGCGCTGCTGACCGAGACGGACCGGCTGCGTGCCTGGACCCGCACGTATCTGCTGCCGCTCAACGGCAGCCAGAGTAAGCCTTTGTTCGAGCACTCGCTGCGCGAGCGCTACCGCCACCCCGGCGCACCATTGATGCGCACGCTGGCCAATGGCCACAACGTGATCCAAAGCACGCGCGAGGGCGAGATCTTCCTAATCGGCCAGGGCGCCAACCCGCGCGGCGAGCGCCCCTTCCTGGACCGGTTATCGATCAAGGACCTGAGCGTGCAGCGCCTGTTCCAGTCGGCCGACAGTGCCTACGAGATGCCGCTGGCAACGCTGGACGACAAACGCCTGCTGCTGCAGCGCGAGAGCCCGGTCGAGCCCCCGAATCTGTACCTGCGCGAGCTGGGCAATGGCGGCGCGGCGGCGCAGGCGCTGACCCGCATCAAGGACCCAAGCCCGCAACTGCGCCGGGTCAAGCGCGAACTGGTCAGCTTCAAGCGCGCCGACGGCGTCGAGCTCTCTTTCTGGCTGCATTTGCCGCCCGACTACAAGGAGGGCGAGCGCCGGCCCACGCTGGTCTGGGCCTATCCACTGGAGTTCAACGACGCCGCGCTCGCCGGCCAATTGGCCGGCGCGCCGAGCCGGTACGCGACCTTTGCTGGCATCAGCCCGCAGTTGCTGGCGCTGGACGGTTTCGTCGTGCTACACGACGCCACCATGCCGGTGGTCGGCGATGCGCGCACGATGAATGACGGCTTCATCGAGCAGATCACGATGAATGCCCGCGCCATTATCGACAAGGCCGAGGAGCTGGGCGTGGCCGACACCCGCCGCATGGCAATCGGCGGACACAGCTACGGTGCCTTCATGGCCGCCAATCTGCTGGCGCATACCAAGCTCTTCAAGGCCGGCATCGCCCGAAGCGGCGCCTACAACCGCACGCTGACACCATTCGGCTTCCAAAGTGAGCGCCGCTCGCTGTGGGATGCACGCGAGACCTATCTGAAGCTCTCGCCCTTTCTCTACGCCAACCAGATCAAGGAGCCGCTGCTCCTGATCCACGGCGAGGAAGACAGCAACTCCGGCACCTATCCGATGCAGAGCGAGCGCCTCTACCAAGCCCTGGCTGGCCTGGGCGGTACGGTGCGCTATGTGGCGCTGCCGCACGAGGGCCACGGCTACACGGCGCGCGAATCGGTGGGCCAGGTGCAGTGGGAGATGAGCCAGTGGCTCAAGACGCACCTGGGCGACCCGCGGGCGCCCTGAGGGCAAGCTAGAGCAAGGTGCTCATCTGGGTATCTCCAGAAGGCCGCAGCGGCAGGTAGATGTGGAACACTGCGCCGCCGCCCTCGCGATTGAGCGCGTGGATGCGGCCGCCGTGGATCTCGACAATCTTGCGGCAGATCGCCAGGCCCAGGCCGGTGCCGCCAGAACCGTCCTTGGTATGGCTGGATTGAACAAAAGCCTCGAAGATGGTGTCGAGCTCGGCCGGCGGGATGCCCGGCCCCCGGTCGGCCACACTCAGGTGGATCTCGCCCTGCGGCGTCAGCTCGCCCTGCAGCTGTAGCTCGCTGCCCTCCGGCGAGAACTTGATCGCATTGGCCGCCACGTTGCGCACCACTTGCTGAAAACGCAAGGGGTCGACCTTGGCATTCAGTGGCTCTTCGGGCAGCGCCACGAACAAGCGCAGCTGGCGCCGCGCGATCAAGGGCTCGAGCTCGCGCAGCACGCTGTGAACCAGGCCGCGCAGATCGCAGCGCTCCAGGTCGAAGGTGCCAACCGAACTCTCGATCTTTGAGACGTCCAGCAGATCATTGACCAGGGCCAGCATGCGCTGGCCAGAGGCATGGATGTCCGTGAACATGCTGGCCAGCTTGGGATGATCGCGCCCCCGCATCATGCCCAGCTCGGAAAACCCAAGGATGGACTGCAGCGGCGTGCGCAGCTCATGGCTCATATTGGCGACAAACTCCGACTTGGCGCGCGAGGCTTGCTCGGCCACGTCGCGGGCCTCCCGGGTGGCGCGCTCGGCATCGCGGAACTCGCTGACATCCATCAGCGTGGCCAAGATACCGGCCGGTTCGCCGTGTTCGTCGCGCACCATCACCTTGGTCACCAGCATGTCGCGACGCTGGCCGTCGCTGTGCAGCAGCTGTGTCTCGTAGCGCAGGCGCCCGCCCTCGCTGAGCAGACGCTGGTCCTGGGCCTCATGGACAGCGCGCTCGGCCACCGGCATGAAATGCCCCACCTGCGTGCCGATCACATCTGTGCGGCGCCGCCCGGTGAAGTCCTCCCAGGCCTTGTTGACGGAGACATAACGCCGCTGAGCATCAATCATCGAAATCGGCTGTGGGCTCAGCTCCAGCAACAGGCCAGTGAAGGCCAGTTGATGCTGCAGCCGCGTCTGGGCGGCGTAGCGCTCGGTGACATCCACTGCACTGCCTGCAAAGCCAACGATGCGTCCCTGGCCGTGCAGGGGAACGACCGCAAGATCGAAGCGGCGCAGCATGCCATCGCTGGTCAGCACGGAGGCCTCGGCGTTGCGCACGCCGGTGCGATCACTGAGGCTGAACAACGCGGCCACGCGCTCGCGGTCCGCCGGGACGACCAGATCCGGCAGGCGCCGGCCCAGCGCCTGGTCGCCGCGCGCCTGGCTGATCGCGCCCCAGCGGGCATTGACAAAGCTCAGCACACCTTCGGCATCGGTGCGAAAGATCAGCTCCTGCACGCTTTTAAGCAGCACACTCATCTCGCGCTCGCGCAAGGCGACCTGCTCATGCGCGCGGTTCAGCTCACGCCTTGCTTGCGCGCGGGAGTGCAGGCTGCGCAGCACCACCGCAGCCGTGCCGGCAATCAGCAGCAAGGCGCCCAGGCCTATGGGGAGCAGCCAGAGTAGATTCTGGCGCCAGGCTGCCAGCGCAGCCTTCTGCGACTGCTCCACCAGCACCACCAGCGGGCGGGTGCGCGACACCCTGAAGGCCACCACTTGGGGGCCTGCGTCGTTGCCTGCGCCCACATAGCTGCCATGCTCACGCGCCGGCAGCCATTCCTCGAACACGGGATGGCCCTGCAACCGCTGGCCGGGCTCCAGAGACAGCAGTTGAGTTGCTGCCAGCACGCTGCCGTCGTAGCGGGTCAGCAGAGCCAGACTCTCCGGGTCGGACAGCACGCCCTGTTGGTAATTCGCGAGCGCATCAGGATTGATCAGGGCCAGCAGCAGCAAGCGCTCGCCGCCAGGGCTGCGCATCTGGCGCCACAGTGGCAGCATCGTCAGGCTGGGCGCCTTCGGCGCACGCGCGGCCGACGCCAGGTCCGCCAAGCCGCGGCCAGCCTGCGGCGGCGCCAGCAGGTCCCGCCCCTCGGCAGGCAGCGGCCCCAGCAACCGCAAGTCGATGCGCAGGCCTCGCTCGGCCGGCGTCGAGCTGGCCAGCACATCGCCGTGCAAGTCCAGGATCGCCAGGCTGCGCATGAACGGCAGTCCCGGCATTGCCTGGGTCAGCAGCGGCTGGAGCCGGCCAGGCTCGGTGCTGGGCTGCAAGGCCACGCTCTCGCCGAGCGTGGCTAGTGCCAGGGCGGCAGTCTCCACGGTAAGGGTGACATGATCCTCCAGCACCCGCGCCAGCAGTTCGTTGCGCGCGCGTGCGCCCTCCAATGCTCCGCGCCGCTCAAACCAAGCAAACGCACTCATTGCCAGCACTGTCAGCAGCGCCAGCAACACCGCGATGAGACCGACCAGCGGACCGATACGCCAAGGCTTTGCGAGGATGGCTGCGGTCGCACGCATCCGGCTAGTTGACCACGATTGCGGACAGGCCGTGCCGCTTGGCCGCGGCCTGCAGGCGGCCATCACGCTTGATGCGGGCGACAAACTCGTCCAGCCGCGCCAGCCAGGCGGGGTCGCCCTGGCGGACCGCATAAGCATAGGGCAGCACATGGAAGGGCTGGGGCGGTGCGATCAGCTTTGCCCAGTCGGCGTTGTCCAGCAGCCGTCGGCTGTAGGGATAGTCGGTCATGAAGACATCGACCCGCCCGGCCTCCAGCTCGCGCTCGCGCGTGGCTGGTGGCCGCACGACGGCCAACTTGGCATGTTTGAGCGCAGCTGGCATCACGCTCTCCATCACCGTGCCGGCCTGCACGGCCACGACTACGCCGGGCTTGTCTATGTCGGCCCACTCGCGCACGACGCGATTGCTGCGGGTCGTCACCCCGTAGATATCGCTTTGCAGATAGGGCTGGCTGAAGTCCAGCTGCTGGCGGCGCTGCGGCAGCACGCCGATCGCGAACATGGCCACATCGCAACGCTCGCTCTTCAGGTCTTGGACCAGCGTCGGGAAGGACGAGGCGACATGCTCCAGCCTGACACCGAGCTCGCGCGCCAGCTCGGTTGAAAGGTCGATGTCGATGCCTCCCAGCGCCTGGGAGCGCGGGTTGCGATAGGTAACGCCGTAGTAGTCAGGCCAGATGCACACACGCAAGATTTTGCTGGCGCCAATACGCTCCAAAGTCGGGCTGTCGGTTCGGGCATGGGCGGCCGGGCTTGCTGCCCATAGCAGGGCCAGGCTCAGCAGAAAGGGGCGAAGCGTGTTCAGCACGGCATTCCTCAAGCAGGCAGGGACATCGTTTCAAAGCTCGGCGGATGTTGGTTGATCTGCTCGCGCAGCTCAATCAGCGCCGGCGCATTGGCGATGAAGCAGTCGACGATGCGCGGATCGAAGGCCAAGCCACGCTGCTCGCCGAGCATGCGCAGCGCCACCTCGTCGCCAAAGGCATCGCGATAGCAGCGATCCATGGTCAGCGCGTCGAAGAAGTCAACCACCGCGACGATGCGCCCGGCCAGCGGGATCGCCTCGCCGCTCACCCCATGAGGATAGCCGCAGCCGTCCCAGCGCTCATGGTGGGTCAGGGCGACCTCGGCCGCCAACTGGAACAGCGGGATGCGTGAGCGCCCGAGGATCTCCGCGCCCAGCGTCGGATGGGTATTCATCACCCGACGCTCTTCGGCGGTGAAGCTGCCGGGCTTCTTCAGCACATGGTCGGGTATACCGATCTTGCCGATATCGTGCATCGGTGCTGCCCGGCACAGCATCTTGGCAAAGGCGGCCGGCTCGCCCAGCATCAGGGCCAGCGCCTCGGACAGGTAGCCGATGCGCATGATGTGCACGCCGGTGTCGTCATCGCGCAGTTCGGCCGCGAGCGACAGGCGCAGCAAGGCCTCGTGGTGGGCACAAGCCACCTCGCGCAAAGCCTCGTTGCGCTCCTGGTACATGCGGCCCAGGTCCGACACAATGCGCTCCATCTGTTCGTTGGCGGCGGCGTCGAAAACATGGTCCTGGCGGCTCACAGTCGCGGCATACATGGCATTCTCCAATCAGTCTCAGGCGAGCGCGCACTTCGCGGCGATTGTGTCTATCAGCTGAAGCGGGCTGAAAGGCTTGACGAGATACGCATCCGCTCCGGCCTGCAGGCCGGCCTCGCGATCCCTTGCTTGACCTCGGGCGCTCAGAAGCAGGACTTGCACGCCCTGCAGTGCCGGATTGGCCTTGATCCTGCGGCAAACCTCCAGGCCATCGAACGCCCCGGGCATCATCACGTCAAGCAGTACGACATCTGGTCGGACGGTCTCGACGAACTGCAGTGCGGCCTCCCCGGTCGCCTCCTCGCGAATCTGGTAGTTGTCGAACTCCAGCGTCATGCGGATCAGTCGGCGGATGTCGGCATGGTCGTCCACAATCAATATCGTCTTCAAGATGGCTCCTGATGGGGCAGATGGCATGGCGCATTATTACTTGTATCATTTTTATCAATCAACCCTTTAGACGATTCAGGTTCGACAAAAACCGGCAAAATTGCGCAATGCCTAAAACAAATCCATCATCTGGCTTTGAAGAAACCAGCGACTACAGCACCTTGGAAGTCGCCCGCAGACTGGGCATGGCCGTTCGCTCGGTACAACTGATGGTGGACCGCGGCGAACTGGAGGCCTGGAAGACCCCCGGCGGCCACCGACGTATCGCCCGCAGCTCTGTAGATGCCTGGCTGTCGCGCCGTGGTGTGCCAGCCACTGAAGCCCAGAATGTCCAGCAGCCCCTTGTGCGCTCCCTCAGCCGGCGGCCGCGCCTGCTGCTGATCGAAGACTCGGTGCACTACCAGAACCTGATAGCGATGCTGCTGGGCCAGCAGTTCCCGGAGTTAGAAGTGCATATGGCCGCCGATGGCATCGTCGGGCTGGCCATGTATGGGCAGTTGCAACCCGAATTTCTGCTGGTAGATATCCTCTTGCCCGGCATCGATGGCGCCACCCTGATCACCAGCCTGCGATCCCAGCCCCAGTTCGCGGGAAGCCGCCTGATCGTCATCACCTCGCTGGATGCCGCCCAGCGCGAGCCCTATGCCTTTGCGCTGCAAGACGTGCCGGTTGTGCATAAGCCCCGCCTCGTGATGGATTTGCCAGTGCTGCTGCGCGAACAGTTGAGTATGGAGGCCAAGGCTTGATCCCCAGACTCCCCCTGCCGACGAAGGCCTGCGCTTCCGTGTGGAGCCCGGAATCAAGCCTATGAACACCGGTCGACCTCGCGTCCTGCTGATCGAGGATGACGCTTCGCTTCAGCGCTTCGTCGGCCTGGCCCTGGAGGATCTGGGGATCGAACTGCTGGCACTGCCGACGGTGGACGAAGGGCTGGCCGAGTTGGTCCGCGCTCCAGTGGATCTGATCTTGACTGACCTGATGCTGCCCGGACGTTCAGGCTTCGAATTGATCGATTCACTGGCAGCCAATCCGGCTCTACAAGGCGCCGCAAGGCTGGTGGTCTTCAGTGCGGGTCTGAACCCGCAGGTGCGCCTGCGCCTGGAGCGGCCTGAAGTCTGGCGACTGCTGTCCAAGCCCTGCAGTCTGGTCGATTTGCAAGGCTGCGTTAGTGATGCACTGTCCTTAGGGGGCGAGCAAGCCGCAGCCATCGTCGTCAAGGCAGACCCAGCGACTGCTCGCGCTATCGCCGAACATTTCGGTGGCAACGAGCCGCTCTACCGCAGCTTTCGCGCCAGCTGTCTGCAGCAGTTTGGCGCCGACCTGATCGAAGGCGACCGCGCCCTGGCAAGCTGCGATGCCCAGGCCCTGCGGCGCCTCGCTCACAGCCTTAAGTCCGTGTTGCTGACCCTGGGGCACACGCAACCTGCGATTCTCGCCCGCGCGCTGGAAGACAGCAGCCATGCGGCCGACTGGGCCGTCGCAACGCCGCAATGGCATGAACTGCGGGAGCAGCTTCGGGCCTTGCGATAGGGTCCGACTGCAGTAGATCCCGCATTTTTGCATCGCACATGTGATAGTTGTCACAGTGAATATGATACCAATATCATTTGTATCATTTAAGATGCTCGCATTACTGATTAACTACACCCGCTCGCAGCGGGCTGTGATGCGATGTCTTCCACCACTCTCGCCCCCCAAGCTCCCGCTATTCAGCGACCCCTGGCTCAACCCGGCAGCGCGCTGGTCGAAACCGTCACGTCGGCCGGCCTACCGCTGGAGCTGCTGTGCTTTCGAGTCGGTGGCCAGGAGTACGGCCTGCCGCTGCACAGCATTCAGGAGATCCGCAGCCACCAGCAGGCCACGCCTCTGCCCGGCCAAGACACTGCCGTGCTGGGCGTGCTGGACCTGCGCGGCCAAGTCATCGCGCTGCTGGATCTCTGCCGCCTGTTGAATCTGCCGATTGCCACGGGCGAGGACGCCGAGTTGCGGGCCGTGGTCGTGCTGGTACAGGACGGGCGGCGTCTGGGCCTGATGGTCGATGAGGTGCTGGACGTGTTGCCAGTCTCCCCGGAGCAGCTGCGGCTGCTGCCTCAGCTGCCCGGCGACTTCGCCCACCACTACCTGCGCGGCATGGTCTCCAGCGATGAGCGCCGTGTGCTGCTACTCGATGCGAGCCTGTGGATCGACGCCTACGCCACCTCCTAACCGATCCAGGATGGATCGCTGCCCCGACTCAAAAAGCTTCAAACCAAGCGTTCTAAGAGCTCTAGACGTTTGGTCTCGGCCTAAGCCGAAACCCAAATACACCAGGAGTACGACATGAAACTCTCTTCCCACTTTGGCATTGCACATTGCCTGTATGCAGTAGCCGGCCTCATATGCGCCGGCTTGCTCGGTCTCGCCGGCTTCGCCTGGAACAGCTTGGGCCAGGTATCGGCGCTGGCTGAGCGCACCGAGGCGGTGCTGGTACCTCAGCTCACGCGCATCGCTGCGGCCGAACTGGCAGTAACGCGCAGTTCCCTGCAACTGCGCCATGCCATCCTCGCACGTACCCCAGAAGAACAACTGACCGCTTTGAACGACATTGCAGCCCATCGCCGAACTATCGACGAGGCCCTTTTTGCCTATCATCGGGATCTCTCCACGGCACAGGGCAAGGAGCTGTACACATCGGTGCCCGAGCGGTTGGCGCAGTTCTGGACCTTGGCAGAAGCCAACGTGGCATTGATCAAGAGCGGCCAGACCCAGGAGTCCTTTGCCTTTCTGGTCGACCGGACCATTCCGTCCCGCAATGCCTTATTGGAGGTGCTGGGCAAAACGGTAGCCCATCAGAGGCAGACGCTCCACGGCACCATCACCGAAATTGAGCAGAGCTCGGGCGCCACACTGCGAATTCTTCTCGTTATGGCGCTTGGCGTGGCAATCGTGTTGCTGGCGTCGGTCTGGGTGGTGAGCCGGCTGCTGCGCCATCGCATTGCCGCCTCGCGCGAAGTGGCCGAGCGAGTGCGCAGCGGGGATCTGACGCAGCCGGTTCTCGATGCTCGCCGTGATGAGTTCAGCCCTTTGTTGGTCGCCATGGACGAAATGCAGACCAGCCTACGCGGCCTGGTGACCGAGGTGCGCGGCAATGCCGAAAGCGTGGCCACCGCCAGCGCCCAGATCAGCCAGGGCAATGCCGATCTGAGCCAGCGCACTGAGGAGCAGGCCTCGGCCCTGCAGCAAACTGCCGCCTCGATGGAGCAGATCAACGGCACGGCACAGAGCAATGCCGACAACGCCGCCCAGGCCAGCCAGTTGGCCAATCAGGCGGCCGGCGTAGCGCACCATGGCAGCCAGGTGGTCGGCGAGGTGGTCAGCACCATGCGCGAGATCGAGCAGGCCTCGCGCCAGATGGAGGACATCATCTCCGTGATCGACGGCATCGCCTTTCAGACCAACATCCTGGCGCTGAACGCGGCCGTCGAAGCGGCACGGGCCGGCGAGCAGGGCCGCGGCTTCGCGGTGGTGGCTGGCGAGGTGCGTTCGCTGGCGCAGCGCTCTGCAGAAGCCGCTCGCCAGGTCAAAAGCCTGATCGGCCAGAGCGTGGAGCGGGTAAGCGCAGGATCCAGTCTGGTCGACAAGGCCGGCAGCACCATGCTGGAAGTCAAGGCCTCGGTGCAGCGGGTCAGCGACATCGTCGGCGAGATCGCCGCCGGCAGTCGCGAGCAGATGAGCGGCGTGACCCAGGTCAGCCAGGCCGTCAATCAGATGGACCAGACCACCCAGCAAAACGCCGCCCTGGTAGAGGAGTCGGCCGCCGCCGCAGAGAGCCTGCACCATCAGGCGGAGACCCTGGTCAAGGCCGTGGCGGTGTTTCGCACCGGCACCGACCTGGCTGTGATCGATGCATCTCAGGCACCAGCCGGCTGGACAGGTGAGGAGCGCCGCAAACCCACCCGCGCCACCAACGTCACCCGCCCGGCTTTCGGGCGCCGGGCGGCGGCGGCGCCGCTGCGCTCGGCCTCTACCGGCACTGATGGCGAATGGGCCGCCTTCTGAGCCATGGATACCGGCAGACTCCTGATGCCTGCCAGCGCCGGTTTGCCGCCGGCCTGCGATACGCCAGAGTACCTGAGTCTTCGTGTTGGCGGCCGAGACTACGGTATCGATCTGCGCCATGTGCAGGCCATCCAGCCTTATGACGAGGGACTGCGGCTAATGGGGGCATCGCCTTGGCTGTGCGGCGTGAAGGACCGGCAGGATGCGTTCGTTCCGTTGCTGGACTTGCGTGCCCTGCTGCCTGCTACTGCGCCGAACCAGACCGCTGCGCCGCGCCAGGGAGTCGTCGTGATTGTGGAGCTGCTGCAAGGCCGCTTGGGCTTGCTGGCCGAGGCCGTCAACGATGTGTTCGAACTGACCGATCTGCCGCAACCCGATCTCGGTGACCCCATTTCCAATTGCAAGGCACAGCGCTTGCGTGGCTCGCGTGTAATGCAATTGCTAGATTCGCGGCGGCTTGACGACTGGCGGAGCTGCTATTGAGCACCGGACGCGGTGCGGATAAGCTCCATTCTCCCGGCCATCTCCAGTCTTTAGTCGGATCGCGTTCCGTGCAAGATCGGTGGCGCAACCAAGGAATTCGCACATGATTGCTCTCGCACGAATGGGGATCGCCACCCGGCTATACGCGCTGGTTGGCGTGCTGGCCGCTATGCTGGCGGGCGTGCTCTGGTTTTCAACAGAACATCTGCACGACATCGCCGAGATGGCCGACGACACCAGCCGGCACCGTGTGCCCCAGTTGCAGCGCGTCGCGGCGCTCGAGATCAATGTCACGCGCAGCTCGCTGCAACTGCGTCATGCGATCCTGGCGCGCAATCCCCAGGAGCTGGCGGCCACACTGGCCGACATCGGGGAGCGTCGCAAGCTGATCGACACATTGATCGTGGACTATCAGCAAACCATTACCAGCAACGATGAGAAGCTGCGCTTCGAGAAGGTCCCGGCCATGGTCCAGGCCTTCTGGCAGGTCGCCGGCGACAATCTCAAGCTGATCGAAGAAGACCAGAAGGCCGAGGCCTTTGCCTTTCTGGTGGACAAGACCATCCCGGTGCGTAACGCGTTGCTGGTAACCTTGCTGGACAACGTCAAGCTCCAGGAAGGCAGGTTGAACAAGGGGGTCGAGCAGATCGAGCACGAAACCGTGTCGATCTCTAAAGTGTTGGCGGGGTTGGTACTGACCCTTGTCGCCGTGCTGTGCGGCTTTGCCTGGTACATCGGCCGCCTGCTGCGTGCGAGGGTCAGCACGGCGCTGATCGCCGCCCAACGTGTGCGCGATGGCGACATGGCCATCGCCATCACCGACACGGGCAATGACGAGGTCTCACCCTTGCTGAGCACGATGAACGCGATGCAGCTGGCGCTGTCGGACATCGTGCGCCAGGTGCGCAGCAATGCAGAGAACGTTGCCAATGCCAGCGGCGAGATTGCGCAGGGCAACGAGGACCTGAGCCAGCGCACTGAGGAGCAGGCCAGCGCGTTGCAACAGACGGCTGCCACGATGGACGAACTATCGTCCACCGTCAGCAACAACGCGCAGAACGCCAAGCAGGCCAAGCAACTTGCCGCCAGCGCCTCGCAGATTGCCGTCAACGGCGGCCAGGTGATGAGCGAGGTTGTACAGACCATGCGCGGCATCGACGCTGAATCCAAGAAGATCGCCGACATCATCGGTGTGATCGATGGCATCGCCTTTCAAACCAATATCCTGGCGCTGAATGCTGCCGTCGAAGCAGCGCGCGCCGGTGAGCAGGGTCGCGGGTTCGCGGTTGTGGCGGCGGAGGTGCGTTCGCTGGCCCAGCGCAGCGCCAATGCCGCCAAGGAGATCAAGACCCTGATCACGGCAAGCGTGCAGCGAGTCGAGCAAGGCACCCAGTTAGTGGATCGGGCCGGCGGTACGATGGACGAGGTCGTGACGGCCATTCAGCGCGTTGCCGACGTGGTCAGCGAGATCAGTTCGGCCAGCGAGGAGCAAAGCCGCGGCGTCAATCAGATCGGCCATGCGGTCTCGCAGATGGATCAGGTCACGCAGCAGAACGCAGCCCTGGTCGAGGAAGGCGCATCCGCTGCTGAAAGCCTGAGGCTGCAGGCACGCCAGTTGGTCGACGCGGTAGCAGTGTTCAGGATTGCCTGAGCCGAACAGCAAGCCGGACCATGCTCAGATCGCCAACGGATCCACATCCACCGCCCAACGCAGCAATCCCTTGTGTTCGCGCTTGAGCATCTGCAGCTCCGGCATCCACAGCCACAGCAGGCGCTGCAGCGCGCCGCGTGTCGGCGATTCGACCAGCATCTGCAGGCGCTCGATATTGGCCACCCGGGCCACGCTCATGGGTACCGGTGGGTAGATCAGCACGCCACTGGCCTCGGGCAGGGCCTGGGCCCATTGCGCGGCGGCGCTCAGAAAGTCCCGCGCGGCCTCCACGGTGCGGCCCTCGGCACGCAAGAGCGCCAGGTGCGAATAGGGCGGCAGGCCGGCACTCTCGCGCTCGGCCAGTTGACTCTTGGCAAAGGCCTCGAAGTCATGGCGCTCCAGCGCCTTGTAGAGCGCATGCTGCGGATGCCAGGTTTGCACCCACATTTCGCTGCGCGCAGCCTGTTGGGCATCTCGGCCAGCCCGGCCAGCCGCCTGCATCAGTAGCGCGAACAATCGCTCGGGCGCGCGGAAGTCGCTGCTGAACAAGGCGCCGTCCGGGTTGACCGCCGCCACCAGAGTGATGCGGCGGAAATCGTGGCCCTTGGTGATCATCTGGGTTCCGACCAGGATGTCGACCTCGCCGTCATGCACCGCGCCAAGCTGCGCTTCCAGCGCTCCCTTGTGCTTGGTCGAATCGGCATCGATGCGGGCAACGCGGGCGCCCGGCAAGGCCTCGGCCAGCTGTTCCTCCAGCCGCTCGGTGCCGCGACCCAGCGGTGCAATGTCCTGGTTGCCGCAGTCGGGGCAGGCATGGGGCACGCGCTCGGTGAAGCCGCAATGGTGGCAGCGCAGCGTGCGGTCGCCTTTGTGGAACACGCGGTAAGCGCTGCAGTGCGGGCATTCGCTCTTCCAGCCGCACTCGGTGCAGTGCAGCACCGGTGCATAGCCGCGTCGATTCAGGAACACCAGACTCTGCTCCCCCCGCTCCAGCCGGCCGCGCAATGCGGCGACTAGCGGCGCGGTCAACGCGGTCATCACGCCCTTGTTGCGTGGCAGGCTGTTCATATCGAAAAGGCGCACCCGCGGCAGCGCGCCGCCGCCGATTCGCTCAGGCAGCGCCAGGCGCTGGTAGCGGCCGCTGTTGGCATGTTGCCAGCTCTCCAGCGAAGGGGTGGCGGAGCCGAGAATGACCGGCACCTTTTCGAGCCGGGCGCGGTAGACGGCCAAGTCTCGCGCGGAATAGCGGGCGCCGTCCTGCTGCTTGTACGAGGGGTCGTGCTCCTCATCGACAGCGATCAGGCCCAGGCGCGGCATCGAGGCGAACACCGCCAGTCGCGTGCCCAGCACCAGCTCGGCCACGCCCAGGTGGGCGCCCAGCCAATTGCGCAGCCGCTGGGCCGGCGTCAGACCGCTGTGCAGCGAGACGATGACCCGGCCTGCAAAGCGCTCTGCAAAACGTGTCTCCAATTGGGGCGTGAGATTGATCTCGGGCACCAGCACCAGCACTTGGCGGCCGGCTGCAAGCGCATGCTCGGCGGCGCGCAGATAGACCTCGGTCTTACCACTGCCGGTGACGCCGTACAGCAGCACCGGCGGCGGCGCTGTGTCAGCACCGGCCGCCATCAAGGCATCGATCTTCTCCAGCACCTCGGCCTGGGCAGGGCTCAGCTGCGGCTTTGCCACGACGAGCTCGGGGCTTGCGGCCTGGACTGCGATCCATTTATCAAGCTTTTTCAGCCTCGCCTGAAGCTGTTGACCGTCAAGCTCGCGCAATTGCGGCGGAAGTACCGACAAAGCCACCTCGCCGGCACTGCGCTGGTAATAGCTGGCCGCGAAATCGACCAGCGCGCACCAACTGGGCAGCAGCGGAGGCAGGCCGTCAAGCACGGCGCTGATCGGTCGCAGTTGGGACTCATCCAGCAGCTCGGCGGCCGGGTCGGGTGAGCCGGGCCAGACCATGCCGGTCAGCTCGCGCCGGCCCAGCGGCACTTGAACCAGGGTGCCTGGCGTGAGCACTCGCTCGCTCAGATAGTCCAGCGCCCCGATGATGCCGCTGTGCTGGGGTGCGTCGACCACCACGCGCACGCGATGCTGCTGGGACTCGCTCATTCCCGCCCCAAGATCGAATCAGGCTGAGGAACAGGCTCTAAATTCATGATTTCAATACGTTTTCCACCGAAGGCCTGTTTCTGTGGATAACTTTGTGGGGAATTTATTAACAGCCCCGCTGCCGCTGCCGGACGCCGCAGGGCTGCTCTGCAAAATGCATTCCCCCGCAAATCGGCGAAAGCCCAATGAATCAACGACTTAGAAGACTCTCGGGAAAACACTGAGCTGCGCCGCAGCATGGCAAATGCGAAGTTTTCGCGTTGCGAAAAATGGGGATAAGTCAAAAGCGGAGTGCTTGCTCACCCACCGTGTGGCTGCCGCAAAAGCCGCGAATAGGTATGCACCTCATCAACCAAGGCCGTCACCGATTCGGGCGGGGTGTGCTGGCTGATGCCATGGCCCAGATTGAAGATATGGCCGCTGTTCGGGCCAGGTGCACCGAAGCTGTCGAGCACCGCCCTGACCTGCTCGCGCACCGCGTCGGGAGAGGCGAACAGCACGTTCGGATCGAGATTGCCCTGCAGCGCGACCTTGTGGCCGAGTTGTGCGCGGGCACGGCCCAGATTGACCGTCCAGTCTAGGCCAACCACATCGGCGCCTGCATCGGCGATCTCGTCCAGCCACAGGCCGCCGCCCTTGGTGAACAGGATGCGCGGGATGCGCTGGCCTTCGTGTTCGGTCTTGACCTGGGACAGCACGCGCTTGGAGTAGTCCAGCGAGAAGCGCTGAAACATGCCGTCGGCCAGCACGCCGCCCCAGGAGTCGAACAGCATTACGGCCTGGGCGCCGGCATCGATCTGCGCGTTCAGATAGGCGGCCACCGCGTCGGCGTTGACCTGCAGAATGCGGTGCATCAGATCCGGGCGCGCATACATCAGGCTCTTGACCTGACGGTAGTCGTCCGAGCCGCCGCCCTCGACCATATAGCAGGCGAGGGTCCAGGGGCTGCCGGAGAAACCGATCAGTGGAACGCGGCCGTTCAGTGCCTGGCGGATTGAACTCACCGCATCGAACACATAGCGCAGCTTGTTCATGTCCGGCACCTCGAGCGCGGCCACGGCCGCCTCGTCGCGCACGACCTTCTCGAACTTCGGACCCTCTCCGATCGCAAACGACAGGCCCAGGCCCATCGCATCGGGCACGGTCAGGATGTCGCTGAACAGGATGGCGGCGTCCAACGGGTAACGCTCCAGAGGCTGCAGGGTCACTTCGGTCGCGTAGTCGCGGTTGGTGGCCAGGCCCATGAAACTGCCGGCTTTGGCCCGCGTCGCGCGGTACTCGGGCAAGTAGCGGCCGGCCTGGCGCATCAGCCAGACGGGGGTGTGCTCGGTGGGCTGGCGCAGGCAGGCGCGCAGAAAGCTGTCGTTTTGCAGGGGAGCGCTCATCCGTTCATTATCCGCTGCGATACTGCCTTGATATACGCCGGGACATCACCAACTAGCCGGCCAACCGTTCCATAAGGAGGTGTTTCATGAATTGGATCAAACGCAGCGGCCTTGCCGCCCTGGTCTTGGCTTCGACGCTGGGCCTTTCGGGCTGCGGCTACAACGAGTTCCAACGCCTGGACGAGCAGGTGAAGGCCCAGTGGTCCGAGGTGCTAAGCCAGTACCAGCGCCGCGCCGACTTGATTCCGAACATCGTCAACACCGTCAAGGGCGAGGCCAATTTCGAGCAGGAGACGCTGACCAAGGTGGTCGAGGCGCGCGCCAAAGCCACCAGCATTCAGGTCACGCCGGAGCTGGCCAACAATCCCGAGGCGCTGAAGAAGTGGCAGTCCGCTCAGGGCGAACTCTCCAGCGCGCTGTCGCGCTTGCTGGTAGTGACCGAGAACTATCCCAATCTAAAGGCCAACCAAGGCTTCCAAGATCTGCGTGTGCAGCTCGAAGGCACCGAGAACCGCATCACCGTGGCACGCAACCGCTACATCAAGTCGGTGGCCGACTACAACGTGCACGCCCGCAGCTTCCCGAACAATCTGACTGCGATGGTGTTCAGCTACGACACCAAGCCCAACTTCACGGTCGAGAACGAGGCCGCGATCCAGACCGCGCCAGCGGTGAGTTTCGACAAGCCCGCGTCCAAGTAAGCGGACCTCCTCGATGCGCGGCCCGCTTGCCCTGATCCTGGGGCTGTTCCTTGCGCTGAGCCTGCCGGCCTTGGCGCAGGAGGAACAGCCGGTGCCGGCGCTCAGTGCGCGGGTGATCGACCGAACTGCCACGCTCAGCGAGTCCCAGCGCGCCGCGCTGGAAGCCAAGCTGGCGACCTTCGAGGCCGAGGCCGGGCCGCAGATCGTCGTGCTGATCACCGCGACCACGCTGCCAGAAGACATCGCCGCCTATGCGCAGCGCGTGGCCGACAGCTGGAAGATCGGTCGGCGCGAGGTCGGCGACGGCGTCCTGATCCTGGTGGCCAAGGAGGATCGCAAGATACGCATCGAGGTGGCCAAGGCGCTGGAGGGCGCGGTTCCCGATTTGGCGGCGCGGCAGATCATCCAGAATGCGATCACACCAGCCTTCAAGAAGGGCGACTATGCCGGCGGTCTGAATCAGGCCGTGGACCAGCTGCAGGCACGTATTCGCGGTGAGAACCTGCCGGTGCCGGGCCAGCGCTCGTCGGGCAGCGGCGCCAGCGGCTTTGACTTCGAGGAACTGGCGGCGGTGTTCTTCATCGGCGTGCCGGTACTGGGAGCGCTGCTGACCAGTCTCTTCGGCCGCAAGCTCGGCAGTGTCGCCACCGGCGGCGCAGCAGGTGCGCTGGGCTGGTTCTTCAGCACCAGCGTGATCGTCGCCGGGCTGGCCGGCGTCGCGGCCCTGGTGCTGGTGGGCGTGCTGGGCATCGGTGCAGCCCGACGGGGCGGTCGCGGCGGCGGCCTGGGCGGCGGCCCGGTCATCTGGGGCGGTGGCGGTGGGGGCGGCTGGGGTGGCGGTGACGGCGGCGGATTCTCCTCCGGCGGCGGGGGCGATTTTGGAGGCGGTGGCGCCTCGGGAGACTGGTGATGCCGACGCTGACCAAGAACCGATTGCTGCGGCTGCTGCGACACCGCTGGACCGATGAGTCCGATCTGAAGCGTGCCCTGCCCGGCGCGGCCGTGCCGCACCTGGAGCAGAAGGTGCGCGACAGCGAGACCCGCCACAACGGCGAGATCTGCGTCTGCGTGGAGGCCGGGCTGCCGCTGTCCTATTTGTGGAAGGGTTTGTCCGCGCGCGACCGCGCCGTGACCCTGTTCGGCAAGCTGCGGGTCTGGGACACCGAGACCAACAACGGCGTGCTGATCTATCTGCTGCTGGCCGACCACGCAATCGAGATCGTCGCCGACCGCGGGCTCAATGCTCGGGTGTCGGTGGACGAATGGGCCCTGGTGATTGAGGGGCTGCGCGCCGATCTGCGGGCCGGCCGCTTCGAGCCCGGCCTGATCGCAGCAGTCGATGCGGTCGACCGCTTGCTGCGCCAGCACTATCCGCTAGCCGAGGGCCAGAAGAACCCGAACGAGCTGCCGGACGCGGTGGTGTTACTTTGACTTGATGGGCTGCAACTTGCCGCTGAAGACCTCGGTCAGCGGCTTGTGCGTCAGCGGAGGGAACTTCAGCACTGGAACGGGCACGGCCACATCGGGCAGGTGGTCCAGCAGATGGCGTATCAGGGTCAGACGGCCCCGCCGCTGATCATTGAAGTCGACCAGAGTCCACGGCGCATGGCGGCTGTGGGTGGCCAACAGCATCCGCTCGCGCGCCTCGCCGTACTGCTTGTAGAGGCGACGTGCATCAACGTCGATCGGCGAGAGCTTCCAACGCTTGAGTGGATCCTGCAGCCGCTCCACGAAGCGCTCCTCCTGCTTGGCCTGGTCGACGGTCAACCAGTACTTGCACACAAGCATGCCGTCGTCGACCAGCAGCTTCTCGAACGCTGGCGCCTGCTTCAGAAAGGCCGCCGTCTGCTCAGGCGTGCAAAACCCCATCACCGACTCGACGCCGGCGCGGTTGTACCAGCTGCGGTCAAACAGCGCGATCTCGCCGGCCGCCGGCAAATGCGGCACATAGCGCTGAAAGTACCACTCACCCTGTTCACGCTCGCTGGGCTTGCCCAATGCCACTACATGACATTGGCGCGGGTTCAGCGTCTCGGAGATCGCCGATATGACGCCGCCCTTGCCGGCGGTGTCGCGTCCTTCGATGATGACCAGCAAACGCCGGCCGCTGTGCTGCAGCCAACGCGCCATGGCGTTGAGCTCCAGCTGCATTGGCATCAACTGCTCAAGATAGTCGCTCTTTCCGAGCCTGTCCTGCTTGGACTTCTTGCTGGCCATGCATGCTCCTTGTGGAGCCACTAGCTTATACGAGGGTCAGGCTTTGCATGCCGGCCCAGCTCTCGCCGGGGGCCAGCGTGATCGGATGCTCGATGGCCGCAGCCTCGATGCACAGCATCTGCCGCCAGCCCTCGGCCGGCATATCGGCCAGCGCCGCGCATTTCTCGGCGCCAGGGTTCCAGACCACCGCGTCTTCGAAGCCCTGCTGGCGGATCAGCAGCTCGCGCTTGTCGGCGCCGCGCTGCTCGACCAGGGTCAGGTCTTGCTTGACCTGATGGTAGATACGGTCGAGGTCCTGCGCGCCGGGGCTGCCGGGCAGCAGCAGGTCGACACGCTGGCTCTTCTCGACGTGATCGATCGAGTCCCAATAGTGCAGACCCGACAAGCCTTGGACGCTGCTTTCATTCAGATCCTGGACGCGCAGATAGCTGTGCAGCGCTCCGGTAAAGCTGAAGGACGTGTCGCCGCGGTTCTCGCAGGCGAGCTCAATCTCCAGGCTGCGACCGGCCACGCGCACGCTCAGCTCGGCCTCGAAGGCATGGGGCCAGAACATGCGCGAGGCGTCATCGTCGGCCAGGCGCAAGACCGCCAGCGCATCGTCGTCGCCTTGCTCGGCCAACACCAGCTGCCAGGGCTTGCTGCGCGCAAAGCCATGCTTTTGCAGCGTACCGCGCGCGGCAAACTGCGGAAAGCACACCGGTACGCCGCCGCGGATGGCCTGTCCGGTAGCGAAGTCCGACTTCGGCGACAGGTACAGCTGCTCGTCGCCACCAGCCGGTATCCAGGACACGATATGAGCGCCGTGCAGAAGCAGCGTGGCGCGGGCGCCGTCTGGGGCAAGCAGTTCCAGGGCATCCATGCCTTGGTAGCGGGTCAGAGCGATAGCGGTGGGCATAGGTAGACAGTGTAAGAAAAACGCCCGCCCGACTTGCGTCGGCGGGCGTCGTAAAGAGCGCGGCGGCGAGGCCGCCAGCGATCACTTCTTGCGGAACTTCCGCAGCGCGGCGATCTGGGCGGCCATCGCGGCGAACTCGCTTTGCGCGGCGGCAAAGTCGATATCGCTCTTAGCGTTCTTCATCGCTTCCTCGGCCAGCTTCTTAGCTTCCGAGGCCTTGGCTTCGTCCAGGTCCTTGCCGCGGATCGCGGTGTCGGCCAGCACGGTGACCGTGCCGGGCTGCACTTCCAGAATGCCGCCGGCCACGAAGACAAACTCTTCGCCGCCATCTGCTTTCTCGATGCGCACGGCACCCGGCTTGATGCGGGTGATCAGCGGCGTATGCTGGGGCAGGATGCCCAACTCACCGCCTTCGCCCGGCAGCGCGACGAACTTGGCCTCGCCCGAGAAGATCAGCTCTTCGGCGGAAACCACATCAACGTGGATAGTTGCCATCTCAATCTTCCTTAGCGTTAAGAAACTTCGGTAACGGATCAGCGGCGCGCAGCCCCGTCGAGCCGCGTGCCGCTGGTATCGCGATTACTGCAGCTTCTTCGCCTTCTCGAAGGCTTCGTCGATGGTGCCGACCATGTAGAAAGCCTGCTCCGGCAGGTGGTCGCACTCGCCGGCCACGATCATCTTGAAGCCGCGGATGGTTTCCTTCAGCGGCACGTACTTACCGGGCGAACCGGTGAACACTTCGGCCACATGGAACGGCTGCGACAGGAAGCGCTGGATCTTGCGGGCGCGCGACACGGCCAGCTTGTCTTCCGGCGACAGTTCGTCCATGCCCAGAATCGCGATGATGTCGCGCAGTTCCTTGTAGCGCTGCAGCACTTGCTGAACGGCACGGGCCGTCGTGTAGTGCTCGTCGCCGACCACGTTCGGGTCCAGCTGACGCGAGGTCGAGTCCAGCGGGTCCACGGCGGGGTAGATACCCAGCGAGGCGATGTCACGCGACAGCACCACGGTGGAGTCCAAGTGGGCGAAGGTCGTGGCAGGCGATGGGTCGGTCAAGTCATCCGCAGGGACGTAAACGGCCTGGATCGAGGTGATCGAGCCGACCTTGGTCGACGTGATTCGCTCTTGCAGACGGCCCATTTCCTCGGCCAGCGTCGGCTGGTAGCCCACGGCGGATGGCATGCGGCCCAGCAGCGCGGAAACTTCGGTACCGGCCAGCGTGTAGCGGTAGATGTTATCCACGAAGAACAGCACGTCGCGGCCTTCGTCACGGAAGGACTCGGCGATCGTCAGCCCGGTCAGGGCAACGCGCAGACGGTTGCCCGGGGGCTCGTTCATCTGGCCGTAGACCATCGCGACCTTGGAGTCTTCGAGCTTCTCGAGGTTCACGACGCCCGAATCGGCCATCTCGTGATAGAAGTCGTTGCCCTCCCGGGTACGCTCGCCGACACCCGCGAACACCGACAGACCCGAGTGAGCCTTGGCGATGTTGTTGATCAGCTCCATCATGTTGACGGTCTTGCCGACGCCGGCGCCACCGAACAGGCCCACCTTGCCGCCCTTGGCGAACGGGCAGATCAAGTCGATCACCTTGATGCCGGTTTCCAGCAGCTCTTGCGAAGGGCTCAGCTCGTCATAGGCGGGGGCCTTGCGGTGAATCGGCATGACCAGGGTCTGGTCAACCGGGCCACGCTCGTCGATGGGCGCGCCGAGCACGTCCATAATGCGGCCCAGAGTTGCCTTGCCAACGGGGACCTTGATGTTCTCGCCGGTGTTGAAGACTTCGGTGCCGCGGCGCAGACCGTCGGACGAGCCCAGAGCAATCGTGCGCACCACGCCGTCGCCCAGCTGCTGCTGGACTTCGAGGGTCAGCGACGAGCCTTGCATCTTCAGTGCGTCGTAGACCTTCGGCATCTGGTTGCGCGGGAACTCCACGTCCACCACGGCGCCGATGCACTGAACGATCTTGCCCACTTGTTGAGTGTTAGCCATTTTTTCGTTCCTTCAATTCCAAAACTATTAGCGTTCGATCGCGATCAGCCCACGGCGGCCGCGCCACTGACAATCTCGCTGAGCTCCTTGGTGATCGCGGCCTGGCGGGTCTTGTTGTAGACCAGCTTCAGCTCACCGATCAGGGTGCCTGCGTTGTCGGTGGCAGCCTTCATGGCCACCATGCGTGCCGATTGCTCGGACGCCATGTTTTCGGCCACAGCCTGATAGACCAGGGCCTCGGTATAGCGCAGCAGCAACTCGTCGATCACGGTCGCGGCATCGGGCTCGTAGATGTAATCCCACGCGTGCGAGCCGCCATCGGTCTTCATGCCTTCGGTCGTCAGCGGCAGCAGTTGCTGCACGACGGCCTCCTGCTTCATCGTGTTGATGAAGCGGGTGTAGCAGAGGTAGACGGCACTGAGCTTGCCTTCGGCGTATGCATCCAGCAGCACCTTGACCGGACCAATCATCTTCTCGATGTGCGGCTGGTCGCCCAGCTGCGTGACCTGCGAGACGACTTTGGCGCCGATGCGGTTCATAAAGGACAGGCCCTTGTTGCCGATGGCAACGACCTCGGCCTTCTGTCCGGCTGTCTCCAGCTCCTTGAGCTTGGCCGTGGCCGCACGCAAGAGGTTGGTATTGAGACCACCGCAAAGACCCTTGTCAGTCGTGACCACGACGAACCCAGCCGTCTTGGCCTGCTCGTTCTTGACCAGGAAGGGGTGCTTATATTCGGGGTTGGCCGTGGCCAGATTCGCGGCGATATTGCCGATCTTCTGGCTGTAGGGCCGGGCCGAACGCATCCGCTCCTGCGCCTTGCGCATCTTGGAAGCGGCCACCATCTCCATGGCCTTGGTGATCTTCTTGGTGTTCTCGACCGACTTGATCTTGCCGCGAATTTCCTTGCTTGATGCCATGATTTCTCCTGTTAGGTCCGGGCCGCTTTTTGCATCACAGCCCGGTCATGGTCATTAGGCGAAGGACTTCTTGAAGGAAGTGATCGCAGCGTTCAGTTCAGCTTCGGACGTGCCGGCCTTGTCGAAGGCCTGCTCGGCCTCGAGCTTGGCCAGCAGCGCAGCGTGGCTGGTCTTCAAGAACTGGTGCAGGCCATGCTCGAACGCCAAAACCTGCTTGACCTCGATGCTATCCATGAAGCCCTTGTTCACCGCGTACAGCGTGGCAGCCATCAGGCTAATCGGCTGGGGCGAGTACTGGGCCTGCTTCAGCAGCTCGGTCACGCGGGCACCGCGATCCAGTTGCTTGCGAGTGGACTCATCCAGATCGGAAGCGAACTGCGCGAACGCGGCCAGCTCACGGTACTGCGCCAGGTCGGTACGGATACCGCCGGACAGGCCCTTGATCAGCTTGGTCTGGGCTGCACCACCGACGCGCGACACCGAGATACCGGCGTTGATGGCGGGTCGGATACCTGCGTTGAACAGGCTGGTTTCCAGGAAGATCTGACCGTCGGTGATCGAGATCACGTTGGTCGGCACGAAGGCGGACACGTCGCCGGCTTGCGTTTCGATGATGGGCAGCGCCGTCAGCGAACCGGTCTTGCCCTTAACTTCACCCTTGGTGAAGGCTTCGACATAGTCGGCGTTGACGCGAGCGGCACGCTCCAGCAGGCGGCTGTGCAGATAGAACACGTCGCCGGGGTAGGCTTCGCGGCCCGGCGGGCGGCGCAGCAGCAGCGAGACCTGGCGATAGGCCACGGCCTGCTTGGACAGATCGTCATAAACGATCAGCGCATCTTGGCCGCGGTCGCGGAAGTACTCGCCCATCGTGCAGCCCGAGTAGGCCGACACATATTGCATCGCGGCCGATTCGGAGGCCGAGGCGGCCACGACGATGGTGTACTCCATCGCACCGGCCTGCTCCAGCGAGCGCACCACGTTCTTGATCGACGAGGCCTTCTGGCCGATCGCAACGTAGACGCAGGTCACGCCCTGGCCCTTCTGGCTAATGATTGCGTCGATGGCCACGGCGGTCTTGCCGGTCTGGCGGTCACCGATGATCAGCTCGCGCTGGCCACGGCCGACGGGCACCATCGCGTCGATGGACTTCAGGCCGGTCTGCAGCGGCTGGTCGACCGACTTACGGGCGATCACGCCCGGGGCGACCTTTTCGATCACGTCGGTCATCTTGGCGTTGATCGGACCCTTGCCGTCGATCGGCTGGCCCAGCGCGTTGACGACGCGGCCGATCAGCTCGGGGCCGACCGGCACTTCCAGAATGCGACCCGTGCACTTGACGGTATCGCCTTCGGAGATGTGCTCGTAGGCACCCAGAATCACGGCGCCGACGGAGTCGCGCTCGAGGTTCAGGGCCAGGCCGAACGAGGGCTGACCACTGGCGTCAGCCGGGAACTCCAGCATTTCGCCTTGCATCACGTCGGACAGACCATGAATGCGGCAGATGCCGTCGGACACGGACACCACGGTGCCCTGGTTACGGACGTCCGTCGATGCACCGAGACCCTCGATACGGGACTTGATGAGTTCGGAAATTTCAGCAGGATTCAGTTGCATTGCTTGCTCCCATCTGCTCGGCCCTGCCGTGCGCTGCGCTTGTGGCAGCAACACGGGCGGGCTAAGGGGGTGATTCGGTCTCGGTGTTCGTCGCGCTTGATCGGATCGATCAGGCGGTCAGGGCCACCTTCATGCGTTCCAGGCGCGCCTTGACCGAGGTGTCCAGCACCTCGTCGCCAACCACCACGCGGATACCGCCTATCAGCGAGGGCTCCAGCGATACATGGGCTTCGAGCTTGCGACCGAAGCGCTTCTCCAGCGTGGCCACCACATCGCTCAGCTGGGCTGGCTCAATGGGGTAAGCACTGAAGATCTGCGCATCAGCCACGCCGTCAGCCGCGTTGGCCAGGACATGGAACTGTCCGACCACCGCCGGCAGAGCCGCCAGGCGCGAGTTCTCGATCACCGCGCGCAGAAAGTTCTGCAGCTCCGGGGCCAAGTCTTGCTTGGCCGCAGCGGCAACAACCGCGTAGACCTGCTCGGACGTGACCTTGGGGTTGTCGGCGAACTGGCGCAGATCGGCATCCTGTGCGACCAGGGACAGCGCGTCGAGCGCCGCACCCCAGGCTTTCACATCGTGCTTCTTGGCGACCTGGTAGAGCGCTTCAGCGTATGGGCGTGCAATGGTTGCGAGCTCAGCCATGATTACAGCTCCGTCTTCAGACGGCCCAGCAATTCGGCATGCACGGAGGCGTTCACCTCGCGCTGCAGAATTTGCTCGGCACCCTTGACGGCCAACGCAGCGACCTGCTCGCGCAGGGCCTCGCGGGCACGGGTGGCTTGCTGGTCGGCTTCGGACTTGGCGGCGGCCACGATCTTGGCGCCCTCGTCCTCAGCACGCTTCTTGGCTTCGTCCACGATGGCAGCGGCACGCTTTTCGGCGTCGGCCAGCAGCTTGGTGGTTTCGTTGCGCGTTTGTGCGAGCTGCTCGTCGACCTTCTTGTTGGCGGTCGCCAACTCGGCCTTGGCCTTGTCCGCAGCGGCCAGGCCGTCGCGGATCTTCTCTGCACGTTCATCCAGCGCCTTTGTGATAGGCGGCCAGACGAAACGCATCGTGAACCACACCAGGATCGCGAAGACGATCGCCTGGATAAATAGGGTTGCGTTGATATTCACGGCACGATCCTTTCAAGTCGTGAAAGGTTCGGGAGTTATCAGGCCAGCACGAAGGGGTTGGCGAACGCGAACAGCAGAGCGATAGCCACGCCGATCAGGAAAGCTGCGTCGATCAGACCGGCCAAGATGAACATCTTGGTTTGCAGCTCGTTCATCAGCTCAGGCTGGCGAGCCGAGGACTCCAGGAACTTGCCACCCATCAGCGCGATGCCGATGGAAGCGCCGATAGCGCCCAGACCAACGATGATGCCGCAAGCCAGTGCCACGAGGCCGAGGATGTTTTCCATTATTTGCTCCTAGAGAGATGAAAGAAAGAAAGGGAGAGAAAAGAGAGAAACTCGTGGTCAGTGCGCGTCGTGCGCCTGACCGATGTAGATCAGCGTCAGCATCATGAAGATGAAGGCCTGCAGCGTGATCACAAGAATGTGGAACAAGGTCCACACAGTACCGGCAATGACATGGCCAATGGCCAGGCCGATGCCCGTAGCCGACAGCGTGAACGCACCACCCATTAGTGCGATCAGCATGAAGACCAGTTCGCCGGCAAACATGTTGCCGAACAACCGCATGCCGTGAGAGACCGTCTTGGCGACGAACTCGATGACCTGCATCAAGAAGTTGAAAGGCCAGAGCGCCCAGTGCGCGCCAAACGGTGCCGAGATCAGCTCATGACCCCAGCCGCCAAGGCCCTTGATCTTGATGTTGTAGAAGAAGCACATCAGCAGCACGCTGCTCGACAGGCCCAACGTGGTGGACAGATCTGCGGTCGGCACGACGCGCATGTAATCCTTGAAGCCCAGGGCAGGACCGGCGCTGTGCCAGATCGCAGGGATCAGGTCGACCGGCAGCATGTCCATCGCATTCATCAGAAAGATCCAGACGAACACGGTAAGCGCCAGCGGCGAGACCAGTTTGCGACTCTTGGCATTGTGGATCACGCCCTTGGCCTGGTTCTCGACCATCTCGGACAGGATCTCCACGGCTGCTTGGAAGCGCCCCGGCACGCCCGAGGTGGCCTTGCGCGCGGCGCGCCACAGCACGAAGCAGCCGATCACGCCAAGCAGCAACGAAAACGCCACCGAGTCCAGATTGAAGACGCTGAAGTCGACGATGCTGGTCTGCTTGACGCTCTCGAACGAGAAATTCTTCTGCAGATGTTGCAGGTGGTGAGTGATGTACTCACCAGCGCTGGGCCCATGTCCTTCGGCTGCCATATCAGTTTCCGTCGCTAATTTTCTTGAATCGGCCCCGCGTGAGCAGGACCAGCCAATTAACCTTGAGGCACACAATCATGGTCAGCAGCAATGCCGGCCAACTCAGATTGCCTACCATCTTGATCACCGCCACCAAAATGGCAATGACCAGAAAGATCTTGATCAACTCCCAGATCATCAGCGAGACCAAAGCGGCTCCCGCATGATTCACCGGTCGTCGGGTCGTGCCCCATGCCATCAAGGCATTCGGCAGCACCACCGCGATCGCGCCAAACAACGCCGACCACGCTTTACCGGCCTCGAACGTGAACAAGGCCCACAGCAGGACACACAACAATCCCGCCAGTGCCTGGGCTGCCACGATCTGCCAGGGCGACAGCAGAGGACTCCGCGCCTTCAATGCCTGCGCTTGCTCTCGCGTCAGGGGCTTGAAAGCCGCGTCATCGTCCGCATCTCCTCCCTCGTCACCCCAGCGGCTGTCCTGCCCCTCGTCAGCGCTGGGCACGGCTTTCGGTCGTGCGCGCAGAGGGTTTGGATTCACGGCAACTCGGGGCTGGTCGGCAAAACCCAAAGATTATATGTGGAAACCCGCACATCGCCGCCAAGGCGGGTGGCGGGGTCTCCCTACAAGTCGGTCAGGCGCACTTGCCGTCGGCCATGACTTCTGGCAGGGCACAGCCTCAGAGCCGCGCGAGCTGCGCCGGTAAGCCCGGTACCTCGACCCGCACTTTCAGCACACGGCCTGCCCAGGGCTGGGCCGCCAGTTCCTCGGCCGGCCGCTTCTCGCTGGCCGTCGTGATGTAGAGCGTGCGCAGATCGGCATCACCAAAAGCGGGCATGGTCGGGCAGCGCACAGGCAGGCGCAGCTCCCGCAGCACCTGCCCCTCGGGCGAGAGCCGCAGCAGGCGCTGGCCCTCGAACATTGCCACCCAGTAGCAACCCTCAATGTCGACCGCCGCGCCATCGGGCCGGCCGCCATACTCATCCAGTGAAACGCCGGCGGCACGCGGCGCAAAGCCGGCGAACAGGCGCTTGTTGGAGACTGAGCCGATAGCCGCATCAAAATCCAACTGATAGATCTCATGCGCCTTGGTGTCCGACCAGTAGAGCCGACGCTGGTCGGGGCTCCAGGCCAGACCGTTGGAGGTGACGATGCCACCGGCCATCTGCTCGAATGCGCCGCCGGCAAAACGGAACAGCGCCGAATCAGGGGCGCGCGCGTCGTCAATTGTGCCGACCCAGAAGCGCCCCTGTGCGTCGGGCTTACCGTCGTTGAAGCGCTGGCGCGCAGCGTCAAAAGGCGCGGGCGCAATCTGCGCCTGCGCGCCGGTTTCGGTATCGAGCCGCCACAAGCCGTCGCGCCGGGCTACCAGCAGGCCACCACCTGCCAGCAGCGCAATGCAGCCGGGCTCGCTGTCCAGTTGCCAGGACCTGAAAGCGCCGCTGGCAGGGTCCAGCCGCACAACCTGGCGCTCGGCGATATCTACGTAGTAGAGGGCTTGCTCCTGCGCGTGCCAGAGCGGCGATTCACCGAGGGTGGCCCGGTGCGGGCCGGCCAATTCGATCAGTCCTTCGTTCATGCCGCAATGCTAAGGCGGTAATGCCCTGTAACTCAGCTCAACTCGACTTTCAGGTAGTGCGCACCCGGTACCGGATTGAAATAGAACGGCGGCACCTCGACAAAGCCCAGGCTTTCATAAAGCCCGCGCGCAGCCTCCATATCGTCCAGAGTATCCAGCAGCATGGACGAGTAGCCGGCCTCGGTCGCGCGATCGATCAAGGCCTGGGCCAGGGTGCGGCCCAGGCCGAAACGGCGAAACGCCGGCCGCACATAGAGCCGCTTCATCTCGCAGGCGTTCGGATAGTCGGAGTCGGGCAAGTTACGGAAGGCGCCGCAGCCGGCCAGCGCGCCGTCGACCAAGGCCAGCAGCATCAGGCCGCCCGGCTGCTCGTACTGCCCCGGCAGATGCTGCAGCTCTGACTCGAAGTTCTGGAAACTGAGGTCAACCGCCAAACTCTGGCTGTACTCACGCAGGATATCGCGGACGGCCTGCCAACCTTCGGCGCCGTCGGGAGCTACCAGGGTGATATCGGGACTGCTCATGAACGCGTCAAAGTGTACCCAGGCTCACCAGCCAGGCAACGGCCACGGCACTTACCGCCAGCAGCAGCAAGGCCAGCAAGCGGTTGGCAGCACCATCACGCGAGGCCGGTGCATCCGACTGCAGCGCCTTGTCACCGCTGATCATCGGCCCGACTAGGCGCCGCTTCTTGACAATGCGATAGAAGATGATGGCCAGCAGATGCAGCACCACCAAGGCATAGATCAGCCATTGCCCCCAGCTCTTGTGATGCCCGGTCCAGGCCAGGCTGGTGTCCATTGAAACGAAGCGCACCAGCGGCCCTGTGATTGCGATCTCGTCATCAGCAATCAAACCCGAACCCACCTGAACCACAAGCCAAGCCAGCATCGCCAGCACTGACAAGGCACCCAGCGGGCTATGCCCGACCTCGAACCAGTCGTCGCGTTCCGGGCGACCGCGCAGATAGCGCAGCCAAGCGGCCGGGCTGTAGATGAAGCTGGCGAAGCGCGACCAGCGCCCGCCCACCAGGCCCCAAAGCAGACGAAACAGCAGCAGGGTCAGCACCGCGTAGCCCAGCCGCATATGCCAGACCATCGCATTGCCGCCAATCTTGGCGCTGATCACCGAGCCCAGCACGCAAAGGACCAGCCCCCAGTGGAACAGCCGCGTCGGCAAATCCCAGACCCTCACCAGGCCCACCGCCCCGCTTGTCGAAGCCTCAGCCATTGTTGTTACCCCGCTATTGCATGACGACAAAGATAACGCAAGAACTGGCCCCGTCCCAGCCCTGCAAACAAGTCCAACCCTTCGTACACTGCGTGAGCCCGTGGCTAACCGCCACTAGCGCCTGATCAACCCGTCTGCAAGGAATCCCCAGCATGATGAAGCAAACCCTGATCACCTTGGCCGCCTTGGCCGGCCTGGCCAGCGCCCTGCCCGCCGCCGCGCAGTTCCAGAAGCCCGAAGACGCCGTCAAATACCGCAAGGCCGCCTTCACCGTGATGGCCGCGCACTTCGGCCGCATCGGTGCGATGGCGCAGGGCCGCGTGCCCTTCGATGCGGCGGCCGCTGCGGCCAATGCCGATATCGTCGTCGCGATGTCCAAGCTGCCCTATGCCGGCTTTGTCGAAGGCACGTCGGGCACCGAGAAGGGCCAGCCCAACACCAAGGTCTGGACCGAGCGGGCGAAGTTCGACGAGGGCGCCAAGAAGATGCAGGACGAGGTCATCAAGCTGGCTGCGGCCGCCAAGGCCAACAACCTCGACCAGCTTAAAGCCGCCTTCGGCAGCGCCGCCGGCAGCTGCAAGTCCTGCCACGATAACTTCCGAAACAACTGAGCGGCTGAGAGCTTTTGCTGCGCCCCGTTCAGGGCAGGCCGTTGCGGCCATGGGCCATGAAGCCCGGCCGCTCGCTCAAACGCTCGTAGTAAGCTTGGACGGCCGGCAGTGCCGGCTTGTCCATGTCCGTCATCATCCAACGTTGCACCGATAGGCCCAGCACCACATCGGCCAGCGTGAACGCGGCGCCGCAGACATGGGGGCCGCTGCCCGCCAGTCGCTCGTCCAGCATCCCCATATGCCGGTTCCAGCCGGCTACGCCGCCCTGCAGCAGGCCCGCATCCTGATGCGCAGGGCTGCGCCGAACCAAGCTCATGAAGGCGTAGCGCCAGGAGTTGTTCAGCTCGCCGGCCTGCCAATCCATCCATTGCTCGACCAGCGCGCGCGCGCGCGGCTCGGTCGGCAGCAGATCGACGCGCTGCTCACGGCCGGCCAGATAGCGACAGATGCTGTTGCTCTCCCAGAGCACGAAATCGCCGTCCAGCAACACCGGCACCATTGCGTTGGGATTGAGCCGGCGCAGCGCCGGCGCGGCCATGTCTGGCTCCTCGCGCTCGGGGTCCAGCGCCATTTCGGCACAGGTCCACAAAACCTTGCGCACATTGATCGAGGCTGCGCGACCCAATAGCTTCATCTCGAAAATCCCAGCACGACTCTCCGCGTCTTCGCCGACTTCTTCTCAATTTTCGTCACGAAGACCGCACCGATCTCGGCGGTGTTCGCCACATGCGTGCCACCGCAGGGCTGCAGATCGACACCTTCAATGCTCAGCAGCCGCACCCGACCCGATCCGCGCGGGGGCTGAACGCTCATGCTGCGCACCAGGCCCGGGTTCGCATCCAGCTCCTCATCGCTGATCCATCGCTGACTGACGGGAAGGGCTGCGGCCACCAGGCGAGCGATGCCCGCAGTCAACTCGTCCTTGTCCAGCGCCTCGGTCATATGAAAGTCCAGTCGCGCATAGCCGGCCGTGATAGAGCAGCCATCGACCGGATGCGGCACCAGCGCGCACAGCAGGTGCGTGGCGGTATGAAAGCGCATATGGGCGTGGCGACGAGACCAATCAATCCGGGCCTGCACGATGCCCCCCGGACTCAGACCCTCAAGCGACTGATCGCCAGCGGGCAGATGCAGAATCTCCCCGCCCTCGCCTTTGCGAGTGTCGGCGATCACAATCAGCCGGCCATCCTGCAGCTCGAACACGCCGGCATCGCCGGCCTGGCCGCCGCCCATCGGATAGAACACCGTGCGATCCAGCAACAGGCCGCGCTCGTCAGCCCGCAGCAGGCGCGCCGTGCACTCGCGCAGCGTCGCGTCCTCGCGGAACAGATCCAGCGTTGCGTCCGTCATCATCCGATCAACTCCAGCTCAACCTCGCCCCGCGGCGTCTTCAGTCTGGCCTTCAGGCCATCGCGCGAGTCAAAACCCAGCAGTTGCACGCCACTGGCCGGCAGCGTATCGGTCGGATGGGCCTCACCCCACTGGATCAGCGTTGGCAGCGCCTCTCGTCGCAGCCGGCGACCATCCTCGCGGAGCGCGATCTGCCAGCTCAGTGCGCCGCGCGAGGCTGCCACCGGCTCACCAGCATCGACACCCTCGCCGCGCCAGTAGGCCAGCGCCGCCTCCAGATTTGGTACCCGCGCCACCCAGTGGATCAGACCTGTGCCCTGCTTTAGGGCCGCCTGCACGCCCGGCTGATCCAGATCGAACCAGCGTGCGCGGCCCGGGGCCGGCGCTTCGGGGTCGATCGCGATGATCTCCAGATAGCTGCGCGGGTGATTCAGGCCGGTGATGTTCAGCAACCGGTTGTGCGTGCCCATCAGCGCGTGCTTGCCGCCGGGCGCGGGCGTGACGCCAAGCACCCGCTCGCACCAGGCCACGCCGGCCTCCAGTGTGTCCGCACCAATCACCAAATGATCGAGTTCCATGCTACTCAAAGCCTCACTTGACCATGGATCAACGGCGTCACATCGCCGCCTATCCAGGTGTGCTCACCATCGCGCGCCACATGCACCTTGCCGGCCCGCCCGAGCGCCGCGCCCTGCGATGCAATATAGCGCTCAGGCGCAAGACCGGCCCCCTGCAGCCACAAGGCCAGGCCGGCATTGAGGCTGCCGGTGACCGGATCCTCGGGCACACCCAGGTCGGGCACGAAGGCGCGCACCTCAAAATGCTCGGTAGCGCCGTCCGCATACGCACCGACCACGCCGAGCTTGAGGCCCTGCATCGCGACGAAATCGGGCCGCAGTGCCAGCACCGCGGCCGCGTCTTTGAGTCGCGCCGCCATCCAGCCCGGGCCGTTGTCGACCCAGACCACATCGAGCAGTTCGGCCTCAGCCAGCCGCAGCGAACGCGCCACCTGAGCACGCAGCGCCGGCTCTTCGACAGGCCCACTGCGGCGCAGCGGCGGCGCGGCAAAAGCCAGCCGCGCACCCTCGCGCTTAAGCCTCACCAAGCCGATCGCGCATTGCTGCACCAGCTCGCCGGGCTTGCGCGGGTCGCCGCCGCAGGCCAGCCAAGCATGGGCAGAGCCCAGGGTCGGATGGCCCGCGAAAGGCAGTTCGCCGCCGGGCGTGAAGATGCGGACGCGGTAGTCAGCAGCCGGGTCGGTGGGCGACAGCAAGAACGTGGTTTCGGACAGATTGGTCCAACGCGCGAACGCCGCCATCTGCGCCTCGTCCAGGCCTTCGCCGTCGATCACGACGGCCAGAGCATTGCCCTTCAGAGGCTGGTCGGTGAACACATCGACCTGTGCAAATCGCCTCAGCGTGCTCATGGCGTTGTCGTCTCCGCGGTCTCGACAAGGGCCTCGCGCAAGACCCGGCCCAGAATGGCCACGCCCTCGGTGATCAGGTCCGGCGTCAGGGTCACGAAGGACAGGCGCAGGCTGCGCGGGTCGGGCTTGTGGGCATAGAAGGCCGCACCCGGCACATAGGCGATGCCCGCCTCGACAGCCAGCGGCAACAGGGCCATCGCATCAAAACCCTCGGGCAGGCGGATCCAGAAGAACATGCCACCGGCCGGGCTCTGCCATTCGCAGCCGGCGGGCAGGTGCTGCTCCAGAGCAGCAGCCATTGCATCGCGATTGGCCTTGTAGCGGGCACGGATCTTAGGCACATGCTGGTCGAGGAATCCGTTCTTGATGACCTCATGGACCACGCGCTGGTTGAAGCCCGGCGTGTGCAGATCGGCCGCCTGCTTGGCCTGCAAGAGCTTGGGGTAGAGCTCATCAGGCGCGACGATATAGCCGAGACGGAAGCCCGGCGTCAGCACCTTGGAGAAGGAGCCCAGATAGATCGAGCCCTCGGGCCACAGCGAGCTCAGCGAGGCCGGCGGCGGCTCGTCAAACCACAGATCGCCATAGGGATTGTCCTCGACGATGGGTACGCGTGCGGTCTGCGCGGCGGCCACCACGGCCTCGCGACGGGCCAAGCTCATCACCCTGCCGGTCGGGTTCTGGTAGTTCGGCAGTAGATAGGAGAAGCGCGTGCCCGGCGCGTCGTGGGGCAGCGCGGCGATCGCCTCGGGGCGCACGCCCTGCTCGTCGCTGGCCAGGCTGGTGAAGATCGGCTCATACGGCGTGAAAGCCTGCAGCGCGCCCAGATAGGTGGGCGTCTCGACAGCCACCGGTGCGCCGGCATCGCAGAGGATCTTGCCGACCAGATCCAGGCCCTGCTGCGAGCCGCTGGTGATCAGCACCTGATCGGGCCGCGCGTTCAAACCCAAGGTGCCCACCTTGGCCGCCACCCACTCGCGCAGCGGCGCAAAGCCTTCGCTGGACGCATATTGCAGCGCCTCCTTGGCGTTCTTGCTCAACACCTGATCACAGGCGGCCTTCAGCGCATCAACCGGAAAGGTGTCGGCCGAGGGCAGACCGCCGGCCATCGACAAGATGCCAGGCTTCTCGGTGACCTTCAGGATCTCGCGGATGATCGACGGGTTCATGCGCGCGGCACGGCGCGCTTGGGTCCAGGGACTGCTCATAGGTTCAGGTCTCCAACAGGTGGTTTCGATTGTGGCGCAGCCAGCATCCAGTCCAGTGCGGCCTGCGCATGGAGCGATGTGCTGTCAAAAAGGGGGACTGGGGTGGACGCCGTGACTGGGTCCAGCAAGAGGCAGACCTCGGTGCAACCCAGAATCACCGCCTGCGCGCCGGCGGCGGCCAGCGCGGCGACCTGCTGCTCGTAGAAGCGGCGCGAGGCGTCGACGATGCGGCCCAGGCACAGCTCTTCATAGATGATGCGGTGCACCTCGGCACGGCCCGACGCATCGGGCGTCAGCAACTCAATGCCGTGGCGCGCCATGCGGCCGCGGTAAAAATCCTGCTCCATCGTATAAGCGGTCGCCAGCAGGCCGGCACGCTCGACGCCGACGGCGCGCAGCGCGGCGGCCGTGCCATCGACGATGTGAATCAGCGGCAGGCCGCTCAAGGCCTCGATTTCGTCGGCCACCTTGTGCATCGTGTTGGTCGCGATCAGCAGGCCTTCGGCGCCTGCCGCCTTCAGTCCGGCGCCGGCACGGCCCAGTAGTGTGGCCGCATCGGCCCAGTCAGCGCTGCGCTGCAGCGCCTCGATCTCGGCAAAGTCGACGCTGTGCAATATCAGCCGCGCGCTGTGCAGGCCCCCCTGCCTTGCGGCCATACCCTGGTTCAACAGCTTGTACAGATGGGCGCTGGACTCCCAGCTCATGCCCCCCAGGATGCCCAGCGTTCTCATGAGTGCGTCTCCACCGGCATTTTCTTGCCCAGCCACACCACGGCAATCACCGCCAGCGCGAACACCAGGGTCATCGCATCAAGCCGCTCGCCCAGCACCGGCACGGCCAGCAGCATCGACAAAAAGGGCTGGATCACCTGCACCTGGCTGACCCGCACCGTGCCGCCGATCGCAAGCGCCTGGTACCAGGCGAAGAAGCCCAGCCACATCGAGAACAGCGAGACGTAAAGAAACCCACCCCAGGCCGACCAGGCCACCGGCTGGGCCGGCCAGGTCAGGCCAGCCACCGGCAGCGTGATCGGCAGACTCAGCACCAACACCCAGCAGATCACCTGCTGCGGCCGCATCTGCGCACTCAGCCGCGCGCCGCCCACATAGCCGGCCGAGGCGCTCAGCACGGCGCCCAGCAGCAGGCCGTCGGCCCACTGAAAGCCGGCCGCGCCGCGCCACCAGGCAAACGCAATCACCAGCCCCAAGCCGGCCAGCGCGCAGGCCCAGAAACCTAGCGAGGGCCGCTGGCGCAGCACCAGGGCGGCCATCGCAGCGGTGGCCAGCGGCAGCACGCCCGAGATCACCGACGCATGGACCGCATCGACATGGCGCACCGCATAACCCAGCAGCAGCGGCCAGCCGAACACCACGCCAGCCGCGGTCCAGGCAAGCGGCGCCCATTGCTCACGCCGGGGCCAGGGCGCGCCGGTCAGCCACAGATAGGTGACCGACAGCAGGCCCGCCAGGGCCGCCCGGCCCAGCGCGACAAACACTGGATCGAGCTGCGGCGCCGCCGCTGTGCCGCCGGCCAGCCGCGTCATCGGGATGCTCAGCGCGAAGATGAACACGCCCAGGGCCCCAAGAAAAAGCCCACGACTGGCGTCATCGAGACGGGCGGGCGGCGGGCTGGCGAGGGCTGACATGCGTCCCAGTCTAGTCTGGACAACCAATACAGAACCAGTACACTTTGCCGGACATCACAAACGACTGTATTGGCATGGACACCAGCACAAACAGCCCGGCCACCTTGTCGCGCGCCTCCAGCGTGCCGCTGGCCGAACAGCTGGCACAGCGTTTTTCCGAGCGCATCGCCCAGCGGCTGCTGCTGCCGGGCTCGCGCCTGCCTTCGGTTCGCGAGTGCGCACGCCACCATGGCGTCAGCCCCTACACCGTAGTCGCCGCCTACGACCAGCTGCTGGCCCAGGGCCTGTTGGAGGCGCGCAAGCAGCGCGGCTTCTTTGTCCGGGAGTCCGGCGTACGGGCCGGGCGCAGTGTCGCGCCCGAGCCGCGCCCGGAGCGCCTGCCGAGCCAGGCGCCGTTTGATGCCACCGCCTTGATACGCGGCATGTTCCAGGCCGACGCGCGCAGCGCGCCGGGCCTGGGCACACTGCCGGCCGAGTGGCTGGATCTGCCGATGCTGCAGAGCGCCATGCGCAAAGTGCTGGCTCAGAGCGAGGGGCCAGACCAGTTGGCCCTGCAGTACGGCGAGCCCGGCGGTGATGCGCGACTGCGCGCGGCGCTGGCCCAGCGCCTGGCCGATCTGGGCATTGCAGCCCAGCCAGCGCAGATCATGTCGACGGTGGGCGCCACCCATGGGCTGGACCTGATCACCCGCAGCCTGCTGAATCCCGGAGACGCGGTGCTGGTTGACGACCCCGGCTGGGCCATCGAATACGCCCGGTTGAGCCAGGCCGGTATGCGGCTGCTGCCGGTGCCCCGAGGCGCCGATGGGCCGGATCTGGCCATCATGCAGCGCCTGATCGAGCAGCACCGGCCGCGCATGTATGTGACGGTCTCAGTGCTGCACAACCCGACCGGCCACACGCTGTCGCTGGCCGCCGCCCACCAGATCCTGAAGCTGGCCGAGGTCGGCGATTTGCTGATCGTTGAGGACGACACCTATGCCTGGCTGGCACCCAACCATGCGCCGCGGCTGTCGGCCCTGGACGGTCTGCGGCGCACGCTCTATGTGTCTGGCTTCTCGAAGATCCTGACACCGGCCTGGCGGGTCGGCTATCTGGCGGCCAGCCCGGAGCGCATTGCCAAGCTGACCGAGCTGAAACTGCTGTCGACCCTGACCACCAGCCCGCTGCTGGACCGCGCCGTCGCGATCTGCCTTGAGCAGGGCCAGTTGCGCCGCCATGCAGAGCGCGTACTGACCCGGCTCGACGCGGCGCGGGGCCGCTCAGCGCGGCTAGCGCTGGAGGCTGGCTGCCGCTTCGTCACGCCACCGCAAGGCCTGTTCGGCTGGGTCGATGTCGGCGTCGACACCGAGCGGCTGGCCCAGCGCCTGCTCGACGAGGGCTGGCTGATCGCGCCGGGCCTGCTGTTCAGCGCGACCCGCCGCGCCGGCACGCTGATGCGCATCAACTTCGCAACCGCTCAGGACGCCAAGTTCTGGGCCCGGCTGCGGGCGCTGCGCAGCGAGCTGCTTGGCAAGAGCTGACCCCCTTTGGGAGGAGAGGCAGGGGCCGCAGTTGCGGGCAGAATCACCGCCGTCCATCCTCCGACTCGCGATCGAGTGACGCCATGCGCCTGTACCTATTCGCCATCGTTCTGTCGCTGTGCTGCAGCCAGTCGGCCCAGGCTGCGGGCCCGACCCCGGAGTCCGTCGAGCGCCTGCTGGAGTTGACCGACTCGCAGAAGACCGTAGCGGCCCTGCAGCAGCAGGTCAGCGGCATGATGAAACCGATGTTCGACCAGATGATCGGTGCACGCGAGTTGAACGCCGAGCAGCGCCAGCGGGCCGAGGCGTTTGCCGCCGCCTACCAGGCAAAAGCCATGCCGCTACTACTAGAAGAGATGTCCTGGGAGCGCATGAAGGCGCTGTCGGTACAGATCTACAGCCAGACCTTCACCCAGGAGGAGATCGACGGTCTGATCGCCTTTTACGGCAGCCCTGCCGGCAGGGCCTTTGTCGTGAAGTTGCCCCTGGTGTTGCAGCAATCCATGGCCTCGACCCAGCAACGCATGGGGCAGATGATGCAAAGAATGCAGGCCATCGCCGAGGCCACGGCCGCCGAGTTCAAGGCGGAGCAGCAGGCTGCGAAGCGCTAGCAGCTCCGCGGACTATGGCGCCGCTACGATTCATGAAGGCCCTCGCCAGGCTGACATGCCGCCTCGCAGACCGCCACGTCGCCACCGGCAAAGGGTGGCAGCGACTGTTCGAAATCCGCATCAGCCCCAAGGCTGATGCTCAATCGGGAAGCGCCAGCGGTCCGGCGCGCCGCACGGCATCCAGCACGATCTGCGTCTTGAAGCTGCGACATTGGCGTCGTGCAGCAGGCAGGCCGCGCAGAACGCTTCATAGGCGGGCAGATCGGCCACGACAACGACCAGCACGTAGTCAGCCTCGCCGGTAACGCCATAGCATTGCTGCACCTCGGGCCGGGCGAGCAAGCGCTTGCAGAAGGCGCCCGCGGCAAGGGCCGACTCGTCCACCAGGTCCACATGCACCAGGGCCGTCAGGTGCAGGCCCAGCGCGCGCGGATCCAGTTGTGCCACCTCGGCCAGGATCACGCCCTGCTCGCGCAAGCGCTTGAGACGGCGTTGCACCGCCGCTGCGGACAGCCCGACATGTGCACCGATCAACTCTCCCGAGCGGGTGGTGTCTTCTTGGTAGAGCGCGACGATGCGTTTGTCCAGGGCGTCCAGGGTCATCATGCAAAAACGGCTGAAAAGATGCGGGCAGGCCGCAAACCGGCCCAGCCCTATGCGCCCCAGCGACGCTGTGGGGCCGCGACACTGCAGGCTGCGCATTATTCATCGACCTCCATCGAGAACTCACGCCTGATGATCGACCATGTCTCCATCGGATCCCGGCACTACGCCGAAGCCACCGCCTTCTATACCCGCGTGCTCGCCCCGCTGGGCCTGGGCCTGCTGCGCGATTGCGGCAAGGAAGCCGCTTTCGGTAGTGCCCAGAACTGGTGCTTCTTCATCTACCCGGCCGACGCCCCGGTGACCGCGCCGGGCGCTCATATCGCCTGGCGCGCCGCCTCGCGCGAACAGGTTGCACGAGTCCACACGGTCGCGCTGGCGGCCGGCGGCAAGGATCTGTTCACGCCACGGCTGCGGCCCGATATCAGCGACAGCTATTTCGGCGCGATGTTCAGTGATCTGGACGGCCACCGCGTCGAGGTCACGACCGACGCGGCCGAATAGCCCCCCCCCTGCGGCTCACTCCATCAGTCGGTCGCGTCCCGCCGCCTTGGCGCGGTAAAGGGCCGCATCGGCGCGCTGGTAGAACTCGTCCGAGCTCTCGTCGGACGCCGCCTGGGCCAGGCCCATGCTGAGGGTCAGCAGACCGCCCGGGCCGCCGCCCTCATGGGCGATGCCCCGGGCCGCCAGCGCGGCGCGCAGCTCAGTCGCGCAGTGCTGGGCACCGCTGCGGTCAGCTGTCAGCAAGAGCGCAAACTCCTCCCCGCCCAGGCGCGCCGCCAGGTCCTCGGGCCGGCGCGCCACCTGGGCCAGACAGGCCGCCAGCGCCTGCAGCGCCAGATCGCCCTGGTGATGGCCGTAGCGGTCGTTATAGGACTTGAAGTGATCGACATCAATCAACAGCAAGCTCAGCGATGCATCGCTGCGGCGCTGGCGCTGGCGCATCGCCAATTCCAGGCGCTCGCCAAAGCAGCGCCGGTTGGCCAGCCCGGTCAGCGCATCGGTCTGCGACAAGCGCTCCAGCACATGGACCTGGGACGCGATCACGCCTAGCAAATGGTTGGCCCCGCCGGCCAGTTCGGTAATCTCATCTTGGCCCTGCACCGTGACCTGGCGGCCCCATTTGCGCTGCTCGCGGATATCGCCCAGTTCGCGGCGCAGCCGCACCAGCCGCGCTACCACCAGTCGATCGGCCAGCAGCAGCAGACCGAGGGTCAGCGCGACCGCCAGGCCTAGCAGCACCCACTGCACGCGCCTCAGCAGTTCCTGGCCACGCTGCTGGATATGGCGCGGCCAGCGCGTCTCCAGTACCGCCACCAGCTCGCCAGCCAGGTCCTGTACCGGCCAGCTGATCAGCAGCCAGTCGGGCGCCTCGTCCATCCAGACCGGGCCATCGCCGGTCAGCGCCTGAAAGTCCAAGCTCACCGGCAGACCCGGCAAGACCTCGCCCTCGGGCAACAGGCGCAATTTGCTTTCCAGCCCGCTGCGCCGAGCCACAGCCAGCATCACCGCCGGGCTCAGCCATTCGGCGATCGCCACCGTGCCGCGCGCTGGAGCGCCACTGAGACCGTCCAGCAGCGGCCGGCGACAACCATCATCAGGTCCTGGCGCAGCCGTGCCAGCCCGCAAGGCAGTCACGTATCGATGGCCGGCCGGCTCAGCTGGGTCTGCACCGCAGGACTGAGGTCGTGCGGCAGGCGCAGCTCGACAGCCTGGCCGGGCGCGCCGATGCTGTGCAGCGGCCGACCTTGCAGATCATAGAAACCTAGCCAGTTAAGGCTGGAGTTGGCGATGCTCTGCGCGCTCAAATTGCGCTCGGCGAACTGGCGATTGCCGTCCTCGGCGAACTGGTAGAAGTCCGGCCAGATGCTCCACTCGCGCAATACCCGGTCTCGCAGCGCCAGTTCGTCGTCCAGCGTCTGCAGCAGGCGCACGAAGTGCTCGCGAGCGGCGCGCTGCTCGAGTTCCAGATGGCTGGCGGCCACGCTGGCGCGCAGCATCCACAGGCCCAAGCCGCCCAACAAGATGGAGAGCAGCAGCACACCGCACACCACCTTGAGGCGCAGCCGCATGCTCAGCCTCCGGCCAGATAGCTATGGATCTGGGCTACCGCAGCCGCACCCTCGCCGATCGCGCCGCCGACCCGCTTGACCGAGCCCGCCCGCACATCGCCGACCGCAAACACCCCGGGCACGCTGGCCTCCAGGGCGGCCGGCAGATAGGCGCCGGCCGCCTCGGCTGCAGCCGCTCCGGTCAGCACAAAGCCCCGCGCATCGACCGCCACGCCACAGCCCTCAAGCCAGCCGGTCTCGGGCTCGGCGCCGACGAACAGGAACAGGTTGCGGGTATCGCAGTCGTGCTCCGCGCCACTGCGCCGGTCGCGCCAGCGCAGGCCATTCAGGCTGCCACCACGCTCCCCGCGCAACCCGCTGAGCTCGGTATGGGTGCACAGCTCGATATTGGGCGTGTGGCTGATGCGATCGATCAGATAGCGCGACATGCTGGCCGACAGATCGGGGCCGCGCACCAGCATATGCACCTTGGCCGCATGCCCGGCCAGGAAGACGGCGGCTTGGCCGGCCGAATTGCCGCCGCCCACCAGGGCCACCTCGGCCTGGGCGCATAGTCTGGCTTCCACCGCAGAGGCCCAGTACCAGACCCCACGGCCCTCGAACTCGGCTAGCCGCGGCACCTCGGGCCGGCGATAGCGCGCACCGCTAGCGACGACCACCGTGCGACTGCGCAGCCAGCGGCCATCGCTGAGTTGCAGGCGCAGCTCACCCTCGGGGCCGGCACGGCTGCAGTCAAGCGCCAGCGCCTCGGAGGGGATCATCAGGTCGGCACCGAACTTCTGCGCCTGCACAAAAGCACGCCCGGCCAGCGCCATGCCTGAGATGCCGGTCGGAAAGCCCAGGTAATTCTCGATGCGAGCACTGGCACCGGCCTGGCCGCCGAAATGCCGGCAGTCCAGCACTCCGACCGACAGCCCCTCGGAGGCCGCATAGACCGCCGCCGCCAGCCCGGCCGGGCCTGCGCCGATGATCAGCACATCGAAAAGCTCCTCGCGCACACGCATGTCCAGCATGCCGATGCAGCGCGCCAACTGGGCCTCGCTGGGATTGACCAGCACCGCGCCGTTCGGGCAGACCACCATCGCGTCGTCGGCCGCAACACCGTACTGCTCCAGTAGCGCGGCGGTGGCCGAGCACTCGCTGGCCTGCATTTGCTGGTGCGGCTGGCCGTTACGGCGCAAAAAGCCCTGCAGCCGCACGATGGCCGGCGAGTCGGGCGCGCCCACAAGAACGGGCCCACTGATGCCGGCCTCTATCAGGCCGACGCGGCGCAGTATCAGCGCGCGGGTAATGCGCTCGCCAAGGTCGGCTTCGCCGATGATCAGCGCGCGCAGCTGCTCGGTCGGGATCACCAGGGCCTGGGTGTCGTCCAGCACCTCGGCGTCAACCAGGGCGGCGGCGCCGGACAGCTGGCCCACCTCGGCAAGGAACTGGCCGGGCCCGTTGTCGATAATGGGGACGACTTCGCCCAAGCCGTTGCGCTGGCTGATGCGCACCCGGCCGGCGAGCACCACCACCATGCCCGGCCCGCGCTGGCCGGCCTTGGCCAGCATGCTGCCGCGCGGGAAATGCTGCAGCGTGCCGAAGCGACTGATGCGCGCGATCTCCTCGGGCTTGAGGGTGGGGAACATTTGCTCGTGCCGTTCGGCACGCTGGGGGTCGGCGGGTTCCTGGCTCATCGGGTGCTCACTCCTGGCTTGCACCCATTGTTGGGCCTGCGACGCCGTTTGCCGAGACCCAAAAGGGTCAAACCTCCGGCTTATTTCGCGTCAAGAAGTTCCCAGCGCTCCATCAGGCCCAGCAATTCCTCGTCGATCTGGCCGGCGCGCTCGGTCACCTCGGCGATGCGGGCCGCTCCCTGCGTGTAAAGCTCAGTGCCATTGAGCAGAGCATTGAGCTGCTTCTGCTCGGCCTCCAGCGACGCCACCTTGGCGGGCAGCTCGTCGAGCTCGCGCTGCTCCTTGTAGCTAAGCTTCTTTTTGGTGGCAACCACGGGCGCTGGCGCGGGGGCAGGTGTCGCCGCCGGCACCGGCACGGCGGCTGGTGTGGCGGCCTGTTTGGCGCGCTGCTCGTTGATTGCCGCCGCACGCTTGGACTGGATCAGCCAGTCCTGCACGCCGCCCTCGTACTCGCGCCAGCGACCATCGCCTTCATTGACGATGGTCGAGGTGACCACATTGTCCAGGAAGCGTCGGTCATGGCTGACCAGGAAGACCGTGCCGTCATAGTCGGCCAACAGTTCCTCCAGCAGCTCCAGCGTCTCGATGTCTAGGTCATTGGTCGGTTCGTCCAGCACCAGCACATTGGCCGGGCGTGCAAACAAGCGGGCCAGCAGTAATCGGTTGCGCTCGCCACCAGACAGACTCTTGACCGGCGAGTTCGCACGCGCCGGCGAAAACAGGAAATCACCCAGATAGCTCTTCACATGCTTTTTCTGCGCGCCAATCTCGATCCACTCGCTGCCGGGGCTGATGGTATCGGCCAGCGTCGCATCGAGGTTCAGCGTGTCACGCATCTGGTCAAAATAGGCGACCGTCAGCCGCGAGCCCTGGCGCACCTCGCCGCTATCGGGCGCCAGCTCGCCCAGGATCATCTTCAGCAAGGTGGTCTTGCCGGCACCGTTAGCGCCGACCAGGCCGACCTTGTCGCCGCGCAGGATCGTGGCGGTGAAGTCGCGCACGATGACGCGCTCGCCATAGTTCTTTGAGACGTTCTCCAATTCGGCAACGATCTTGCCGCTGGCGCCGCCGGTATCGATGTCCAGCTTGACCTTACCCTGCACATCCCGGCGCGCCTGGTGCGCCAGGCGCATCTGTTCGAGGCGCTGGATACGCGCGACGCTGCGCGTGCGGCGGGCCTCAACACCCTTGCGTATCCAGATCTCCTCCTGCGCCAGCAGCTTGTCGAAGCGCGCATTGAACAGTGCCTCGTTCTCCAGCTCATAGGCCTTGGCGGCGGTGAAAGCGGCGAAATTGCCCGGGTAGCCGCGCAGCTGGCCGCGGTCCAGCTCGACGATACGGTTAGCCACGTTGTCCAGGAAGGCTCGGTCGTGGGTAATCAGCAGCAGCGAGCCCTGAAAGTTGTTGAGCAGCTCTTCCAGCCAGGTGATCGCGTCCAGGTCCAGGTGGTTGGTCGGCTCGTCCAGCAGCAGCACGTCGGGCTGGGCCACCAGGGCACGACCAAGAGCCACCCGCTTCTTCAGCCCACCCGACAGCGAACCGACCAGGCGCTCGCCGTCCAGGCCCAGGCGCTGCAGCGTCTCCTCCACCCGCTGCTCCCAGTTCCAGGCGCCGATATGCTCGATGCGCTCCTGCACCCAGGCCAGGTCGTCGTTCTCGTCATGGATTTCGTAGCGCTCGCGCAAGGCCTTGGCCTCGGCCACGCCTTCGCTGATCACATCGAAGATCGTTGCATCGGCCCTCAGCTCGGGTTCTTGCGGCACATAGACGCTGGTCAGGCCCTGCTGCAACTGCAGCAGGCCGTCATCGAGCTTCTCGATGCCGGCAAGAATCTTCAGCAGCGAGGACTTGCCCGTGCCGTTGCGACCGATCAGGCCGACGCGCTCGCCGATTTCTAGCGAGAAATTGGCACCATCGAGCAGGGCCACGTGGCCGAAAGCGAGATGGGCATTGGAGATGGAAAGGACTGCCATAGGCCACCATTGTCGCCGAGTGCACCGCAGGCACGGCGAGGGCGCAATCCCTCATCGGTCCAATTGACAAGCAGCCGAGGGATAAAGGATGCTGATGCCATCGGCAATCTTGCCGCAACAAGAGTCCTGCCCCAAGGCGGTGCGCCGGGCTCACAAACACCAGGGAGTGATCACGATGAAATCCAATGGATGGGTGCGCCTGCTTGCCGGGCTCAGCCTGGCACTGGCCGGTGCCGCGCAGGCCGGCAGCTATTCGAGCCTCTATGTGTTTGGCGACAGCCTGTCCGACAGTGGCAATAACGCGCTTGCCATTGGCGCCGATCCGGCTCAAGTCGTGGACGGCAACCAGTACATCGCCAGTCGACCATTCGCCTCGGGCACCTATAGCAACGGTGCCGTCTGGAGCCAGCAGTTCGCGACGCGTCTGGGACTGAGCGCCACGCCTTCGCTGGCCGGCGGCAGCAACTATGCGTTTGGCGGCGCGAAGATCGACGGCGCGCTGCAGCCGGGCGAGCCGCCCAGCATGACCTCGCAGCTGGGCATGTTCCTCGCCGACGCCGGCGGCCAGGCCGATGCCAACGGGCTCTATGTCGTGGCTGGCGGTGGCCCCAATATTAGCGCCGCGATGATGGCAGTGATGGCCGGCGCCGACCCCTTCGCCACCACCCAGGCGCTGGCGACCCAGTACGCGATAACGATGGGCACTATCGTCGATGGTCTGCAGGCCGCCGGTGCAAAGCACATCATCGTCTGGAACGCACCGAACTTCGGCCTGACACCGCTGGCCCAGAGCTATGGCGCCGCCGGGACCGGCTTGGCCACGATGATCAGCGCCGAAATGAACTTGGCGCTGCAGACCCGTCTGTCCTTTGAGGACGCCGGCGTGCGCAGCTTCGATGTCTACGGCCTGCTGGACGATGTCGTCGCCAACCCGAGCACCTACGGCTTCGAGAACGTCGGCGCGGCCTGCGGCGCGGCCGTGCTGGGCTGCAACCCGGCCAGCGCGCTGTTCTACGACGGCATCCACCCGACCACGCTGGCCCACCAGGTCTTGAGCGACTCGATGTACGCGCTGGCTGTTCCGGAGCCAACGACCACGGCGCTATGGCTGCTGGGCCTCGCCGGCGTGGCAGCCGGCATCAGTCGTCGGAAGAAAATCCCGACGCCTTGACGACGGGCCCCCATTGCTCGCGCTCGCGCGCCAAGCGGCGCGCGTAGTCAGCAGGCGCGGCCGATGCCGGCTCGAAGCCTAGCTTGGCCAGACCCTCGGTAACGGCGCTCTCGCGCAGCGCCAGCTTGGCCAGGTCGTAGACCCGCTCGACGATGGCGGCCGGCGTGCGGGCCGGCAGGAACAAGCCGTAGCTCTCCACGCCCTCGATGCCCTTGAAGCCCTGCTCCTCAAAGGTGGGCACCTCGGGCACGAAGCGCGAGCGTCGTGCATCGGTGATGCCCAGTATGCGCACGCGGCCGCTGGCCAGATGCGGCAAATAGTCGCCGACGATAAAGCAGCCGGCGGCGATCTGCCCGCCCATCAGGTCCTGCATGCCCGGTGCTGCACCGCGGTAGGGCACATGGGTCAGCTTGATGCCAGCCGCGCGCTCGAACTGGTTGCCCAGGAAATGCGGCATCGCACCGGCCGCCGGCGAGGCGAAGGCCGCGTTCTGCGGATTAGCCTTGGCCCAGTTGACGAACTGGGCCAGAGTCTTGACCGCCGCCGGCACCATGGGGCCGACGCCGAATCCACAGGTCGCATTGGCCACCGGTGAGACGGGGATCGCATCGACCTCGGCGCGGTAGGCCAGCTTGCGGTAGACATGCGGGTAGATCGTGAACATCGACGAGGGGCTCAAGAGCAGGGTCTGGCCGTCGGGCATCGCGTCCTTCAGCGCCATCACTGCCAGACGTCCGCCGGCGCCGACTTTCTGCTCCACCAGCACGGTCTCGGCCATGCGGCCGCGCCAGGCCTCGGCAAGGCGCCGCGCGCTGACGTCGACCGAGCCGCCGGCCGGGAAGCCGACCAGGATGCGCGGCGGCGCCGCCCCTTGGGCACGCGCGCCCGATGCGCTCAGCAGTGCGCCCAGGCTCAGCATCCAATCGCGGCGTTGCATCATCGCTGTCTCCTAGTTGTCGTCTTTGGGGATGGATTCGAGGGCTGGGGCTGAGCCGACGCCGTGGCCACCCAGGCCAGGCGCTCCAGCGCAGCTTTCAGCGCGGCACCTTGCTCGCCGATGCCGCGCTGCAGGGCAGCATCATGCTCGCGCACCGTCCGCTCCAGATGGGCCATGCGGCGGCGGCCGGCAGCGCTCAGATACAGACCCCAGGATCGGGCATCGCCCGGATCGTCGCGCCGCTCCACCCAGCCCTGGGCGGTCAGCCAGTCGGTCAGACGCAGCGCCCCGCTGCGGTGCAAGCCCATGGCCTGGGCCAACAGGCCCTGGCGCATGCCGGGGTTCTCAGCCACCAGCACCAGCGCGGCAAAGCGCTGCGGGCTGATGTCCTCGCCCTCGGTTGCGCGGTAGAAGTCCAGGTAGAGCGCGTTTTGCGCGCGCCGCAAGGCATAGCCCAGCAACTCGTCGAGCACGCCGTAGTGTAGGCCCGGCACCGGCATCAGCAGGCCTTCAGGCGGATGGGCTTCTACGGACGACTGCTTGCTCATGGTTTCCCTAGTTTAGATATCGTTGCACTACGCAACAATATGACTTACCCTGATCTTTATCAAGACCACAAGGAGAGCACCATGGCCCTGGACATCCTGATCGCCGGCGGCGGCATCGGCGGGCTGACGACCGCACTAACGCTTCAGGCACGCGGCCACCGGGTCACGGTCTGCGAGGCGACCGCGACGCTGAAGCCGCTAGGCGTGGGCATCAATCTGCTGCCGCATGCGGTGGCAGTGCTCGACGGTTTGGGCCTGCTGCCGGCGCTGCGCGAGATGGCCGTCGAGACCTCGGCCCTGGTGTTTGCGAACCGCCACGGCCAGGAGATCTACCGCGATGTGCGCGGCCTGGCCGGCGGCTACAGCCATCCGCAGTTGAGCATCCATCGCGGCGAGTTGCAGCTCAGGCTCTGGGCCGAGACCCAGGCGCGGCTGGGCGCCGAGCGCGTACGCAGCGGCCAGCGCATCACCGGCGCGCGCACCGAGGGTGATCTTGTCGTGGCCCAGGTCCGGCACGCCGACGGCGGCACGGCCGAGCTGCGCGCCGACCTGCTGATCGCGGCCGACGGCATCCACTCGGCGCTGCGCCGCCAGTTCTATCCGGATGAAGGCGCACCGCGCTGGAACGGCATGATGATGTGGCGCGGCACCAGCCTCGCCCAACCCTTTCTCGACGCCCGCACCATGGTGCAGGCCGGGCACCGGCGCGCCAAGTTCGTCGTCTATCCGATCGCACCGCCGCAGGCCGACGGCACTCAGCTGATCAATTGGATCTGCGATCGCCGTCTGCGCGAGGACGGCATTGGCGGCGGCCTGACGGCGCCCAGCCGCGAGGACTGGAGCAAGCCCGGCTCGCTGGACGATTTACTGCCCACCTTTGGCGGCTGGCATTTCGACTGGCTCGACGTGCCGGCAATGATCAAGGACGCCACTCAGCTGCTGGAGTACCCGATGGTGGACCGTGACCCGCTGCCGCGCTGGCGCCAGGGCCGCATCACCTTGCTGGGAGACGCCGCCCACCCGATGTATCCGATAGGTTCGAACGGCGCGACCCAGGCCATCATGGATGCACAGTGCATCGCCGAAGCGCTGAGCAGCACGGTCGAGGTCGAGCCGGCACTGGACGCCTACGAGGCGCAGCGCCGGCCGCTGTGCGCCGGCATTGTCGAGATGAATCGCCAGGAGGGGCTGGACGCGATCCTCGATCTGGTCGAGGATCGCGCGCCTGAGGGCTTCTCGCGGCTGGCCGACGTGATCGACCCGGCCGAGGTAGATGCCTTCGTCAAGCGCTACAAGGCGGCAGCCGGCCATCAGCAGCGCCCGCTCGCCGGTTGAGGCGGGGCACTCAGGCCGGGTCTTCGAGGTTTTCGTGATGGGCGCTGGCGCCGCGCTTCCAGTAGGCGGCGGCACGGATCGCGTGGCGGCTGTGCCCCTTCTCATCGACCAGGATCTTGCGCAGCGCGGCCATCGCGCCGGCTTCGCCGGCACACCAGGCATAGCCCTCGCCAACCGGCAGCGCCAGCGCACGCACCGCAGCCAACAGCTCCGCCTCATTGGCGAGCCATTGCAGGCTCACGCTAGCGGCGCTTGGTAGCGCGCGACGGTCGGCCGGATCCGGCACCTGTAGCAATACCAGCGCATGGGCGTCGGCCGGCAGCTCTTCAAGCCGGCGGGCCACTGCGGGCAGCGCGGTCTCGTCGCCAATCAGCAAGTGCCAATCGTAGTCCATCGGGATGATGAAGGAGCCGCGCGGCCCGGCAATGGTGGCGCGCTGGCCCGGCTCGGCTTGTGCGGCCCAGCTGGCCGCCGGGCCTTCGCCATGCAGGGCGAACTCTAGAGTCAGCTCGCCAGCGGCCGCATCATAGCGGCGCGGTGTGTAGTCGCGCCGCACCGGTTCGGCAGCATCGAGAGCGTCGAGGAAGAGCTTGATGTGGTCGTCAAACGAAGCGCTGACGAAGTCGGCCAGCGCCTCGCCGGCGAAGGTGATGCTGCGCACATGCGGGCTCAGCGCTTCGACACGACGCACCTGCAGCTCGCGGCGCTTGATCTCGTGGCGCACGCGCTGCACGCGGCTGAGGGAAGATGCAGTGCTCATTGATGGGCTCTTCGATATAGTTGACAATATCACCCATCATGCAAAAACAAATGGACAATGTCAACCATTCAACCGCGCGGACGAGTGGGGATCGGGAAGACGTGCTGGAGCTCATCCACCGGGTCATGCATCAGGTCCGATCGCAGCAGTACCAGGTGCTGCGCGATGGCCCGCACGACATCACCCATATGGAGAGCAAGGTGCTGGGCTATTTTGGCCGCCACCCAGGCGCCACGCAAAGCGATCTGGCCAGCGATACCGGCCGAGACAAAGCCCAGTTGGCCCGACTGGTCAAAGGCCTGCGCGAGCGTGGCCTGCTGGACGGCACGCCCGACCCGTCCGATCGCCGCAACACCCGGCTCACGTTGACCGGCGAGGGTCAGGCACTGCTGGGCACGCTGAAACTGCAGGCCCGGCGCCTGGCCGGCAAGGCCGTCCTCGGCATGAGCGCGCAAGACCAGGCCCAGTTGCAAGTGCTGCTACAGCGGGTCAGAAACAATCTAGACGCGCCGGACTGAAGCCGAGGTTCAGACCGCCTTGCGCTGCGGCAACACCCAGTCGGGGCGCGGGAAGTGGCAGGTGTAGCCGTTCGGCCGGTGCTGCAGATAGTCCTGGTGCTCGGCCTCAGCGGCCCAGAACTGCGGCGCAGGCACCAGCTCGGTCACCGCCTTGCCGGGCCACAGGCCGGAAGCATCGACATCCTTGAGAGTCTCGATGGCCACCGCCTTCTGTGCGTCGCTGGTGTAGAAGATGGCCGAACGGTAGCTACTGCCGACGTCGTTGCCCTGGCGGTTCAGCGTGCTGGGATCGTGGATCTGGAAAAAGAACTCGAGCATGCGGCGAAAGCTGGTGGCCTCGTTGTCGAACACGACCTCAATCGCCTCGGCATGCCCGGGATGGTGGCGGTAGGTTGGAGACTCATTGCTGCCGCCGGTGTAGCCGACCCGGGTCTGCAACACGCCGGGCTGCTTGCGTATCAACTCCTGCATGCCCCAGAAGCAGCCACCGGCGAGTACCGCAGTTTCTTTTGCCATCACGGAACTCCTTGTGTTCAAGACTTGGGCAGCAGCTGCGCCGCGTGGTGGCGCAGATGGTCGTCGACAAACGTAGCGATGAAGTAGTACCCATGGTCGTAGCCGGCCTGGCGCCGCAGGGTCAGCGGCTGAGCGGCGGCAGCACAGGCGCACTCGAAGGCCTCGGGCTGCAGCTGCTCGGTCAGGAATTTGTCGGCCAAGCCTTGGTCGATCAGGATGCCGCCCGGGAAGGGTGCGCTGGACCGCGCGCGCATCAGCGCGCTGGCATCGTGCGAGGCCCAGTCGCTGCGGTCATCGCCCAGATAGCCGCTAAAAGCCTTTTCGCCCCAGGGGCACTGGGTCGGCGCGGCGATCGGCGCAAAGGCTGAGACCGAGGCGAACAGGTTCGGATGACGCAGCGCTAGGGTCAGCGCTCCATGGCCGCCCATCGAGTGGCCGAAGACGCCGGTACGCCCTGCCGCCTCGAAGCCCAACTCGCGCTGCACCAGCGGCACCAGCTCCTTCGTCAGGTAGCTCTCCATGCGCCAGTGCGTGTCCCAGGGCTGCTGCGTCGCGTCCAGGTAGAAACCGGCCCCGACGCCGAAGTCCCAGGCCGCACTCTCGCCGGCCACATTGGCGCCGCGTGGACTGGTGTCTGGCATCAAAAGCGCCAAGCCCAGCTCGGCCGCCAGACGCTGGGCTCCAGCCTTCATCGTGAAGGTCTCCTCGCTGCAGGTCAGGCCGGCGAGGAAGACCAGCAACGCCTTCGGCTCGGGCGGCAGGTACAGCGCAAAGCGCATGGGCAGGCCGATCTCGGCGGACTCATGCTTGTAGAAGCGCTGGGTGCCGCCGAACGAGGCGTGCTCGGAGAGCTGCTCCATCAGAACTCCACTACCGAGCGGATCGACTCGCCGCGCTTCATCAGCTCGAAGCCTTCGTTGATCTGCTCAAGCTTGAGCTTGTGCGTGATCAGCGAATCGATATTGAGTTTGCCGTCCATATACCAGTCGACGATCTTGGGCACATCGGTGCGGCCACGCGCTCCGCCGAAAGCACTGCCCTCCCATTTGCGGCCGGTCACCAGTTGGAATGGCCGGGTGCTGATCTCGGCGCCGGCCTCGGCCACGCCGATGATGATGGAGCGACCCCAACCCTTGTGCGTGCACTCCAGCGCGTCGCGCATCACCTTGGTATTGCCAATGCACTCGAAGCTGTAGTCGGCGCCGCCATCGGTCAGCTGCACGATGTGGTCGACCAGGTTGGGCACATCTTTCGGGTTGACGAAGTGAGTCATGCCGAACTCGCGCGCCATCTTCTCGCGCGCCGGGTTCAGGTCCACGCCGATGATCTTGTCGGCCCCCACCATCTTGGCACCCTGGATCACGTTCAGGCCGATGCCGCCGAGGCCGAACACAACCACGTTCGCTCCCGCCTCCACCTTGGCGGTGAACAGCACCGCGCCAACCCCGGTAGTGACGCCACAGCCGATGTAGCAGACCTTGTCGAAGGGCGCGTCCTCGCGGATCTTGGCAAGGGCGATACCTGGCACCACGATGTGATTCGAAAACGTGGACGTGCCCATGTAATGGAAGATCGGCTTGCCGTCGATCGAGAAGCGGGCGCTGCCATCGGGCATCAGGCCTTTGCCCTGGGTGCTGCGGATCGCCTGGCAGAGATTGGTCTTGCGCGACAGGCAGAACTTGCACTGTCGGCACTCGGGTGTGTAAAGCGGGATCACATGGTCGCCGGGTTTGAGCCAGGTGACGCCCTCGCCGACCTCCAGCACGATGCCGGCCCCCTCATGACCCAGGATGGCCGGGAAGATGCCTTCCGGGTCGGCGCCGGACAGGGTGTAGTAATCGGTGTGGCAGATGCCGGTGGCCTTGATCTCCACCAGCACCTCCCCGGCGCGCGGACCGTCCAGCTGGACTTCTTCAATGCTCAGCGGGGCGCCGGCCTTCCAGGCGACGGCAGCACGGGTCTTGATCATGGCGGGGCATCCTTGCAAAAAAACAGTGCTCTCATCTTCGCATAGCGACCGTTCCGCCGAGGCGCTGCAAGGCGGCGACCAAGCGCAGCGTCAGGTCTTGACCTGCGCGCGGCGAGGGAATCAGCAAGGTTATGGTCTCGGCCAGCGGCACGGGAGCCCCCCATGGCGCGACCAGACTGCCCTCGGCCAGCGCGGCAGCCACCAGGCGCTGGCGCCCCATCAGCACGCCCTGGCCGGCCAGCGCCGCCTGCAACGCCATGCTGTATAGCGAGAAGCGCGGGCCGTCCCTCATCGCGATGGCGCCGCGACCGGTGGACTTGAGCCAGCGCACCCAGTCCTGCGACCAGACGATGTCATGCAGCAGGATCTGGTCGGCCAGCTCGGGTGCCCGGCCGCGCAGGCCCAGCAGGCTGGGGCTGCAGACCGGCAGCAACGCATCCTCGGCCAGCACCAAGCGCTGGCAGCCCTTGGGTGGCGGCTTGCGTGGCAGCGCCTGCGCGTAGAACAACCCAAGGTCATAGGCCTCGCGCTGAAAATTGGGCGGCACCTCTAGCGCGCTCAACGACAGCTGCAGGCCCGGCAGCTCGCGCTGCAGGGCCGGCAGCAGCGGCGTGAGCCAGAGCTGGGCCAGCGCCGGCAGGGCCGCGATATGCAGCCGCGCCGCGCCGGCCTCGCTGCGCAGGGTCTGCACCGCCTGGCCCAGCTGGTCCATCGCGGCGGCCAGCGCCGGCACAGCGGCGGCCGCCTGGGTACGCAGGCTCAGGCCCTGGCTGTGGCGCTCGAACAGCGGCGCGCCCAGCCACTGCTCCAGCGCCTTGACCTGGGCCGCAACGGCCGCCGGCGTCACGCACAACTCCTGTGCGGCCCGCGCAAAGCTCTGGTGCCGCGCCGCCGCCTCGAAGGCGCGCAGCGCGAGAAAAGGCGGCAGTCGGGGGCTTGGTGGTTGGACGGCCATGGCTCCACTCAGGCTTAGATCTTCTAGGCCTTGACCCAAGAATAACTCGCTTGAAGCCGCCGGCGCCTCGCCCCAGCATTGGCCCGTCGCCAATCCCCGCGCGATATCCGACAAAGAAAGCGAACCCGCAGATGAGTACAGCCCAATTGCAGGCCCGGCCCTGGGTGCCGGCCGTCATCGAACGCCATGTGCAGACGCTGGCAGGCGCAGCCGGCGCACTGGACAGCCCCGAGTTGGACGACGAGCTGGGCCGCCTGGTGGCCGAGAACCATCGCATCCACGATGTCGAGGGCCTCAATCTCAACCCGGCCACCAATGTGATGAACCCTCGCGCCGAGGCCCTGCTGGCCGCCGGGCTGGGCACGCGGCCTTCGCTGGGTTATCCCGGCGACAAGTACGAGATGGGCTTGGAGGCGATCGAGCGCATCGAGGTGATCGCAGCCGAACTGGCGGCCCAAGTCTTCAGGGCCCGCTATGCCGAGATTCGCGTCGGCTCGGGCGCGCTGGCCAATCTCTATGTCTTTATGGCCTGCTGCAAGCCGGGCGACACCATCATCGCGCCGCCGGCCGAGATCGGTGGCCATGTGACCCATCACGCGGCCGGCGCCGCCGGGCTCTATGGCCTGCGCAGCGTGCCGGCCCCGGTGCAAGCCGATGGCTATAGCGTCGATGTGCCAGCACTGGTGCGCCTGGCCGCAGAGGTTCGCCCCAGGCTGATCACGCTGGGCGGCAGCCTGAATCTGTTCGCCCATCCAGTGGCGGCGGTGCGCGAGATTGCCGACAAGGTGGGCGCGCTGCTGATGTTCGATGCCGCCCACCTCAGCGGCATGATCGCCGGCGGCACCTGGGCCAACCCGCTCGATCTGGGCGCCCATGTGATGACGATGAGCACCTACAAAAGTCTGGGCGGCCCGCCGGGCGGCCTGATCGTTGGCAACGATGCGGGCCTGGCCGAGCGGCTCGACGCGATCGCCTACCCGGGGCTGACCGCCAACTTCGATGCCGGCAAAACCGCCGCGCTGGCACTGGGCCTGCTTGACTGGAAGGAACACGGCCGCGACTACGGCCTGGCGATGCAGGCCAGCGCACGGGCGCTTGCCGCCGGCCTGACCGCACAGGGCCTGCCGGTGTTCGCCCGCGAACGCGGCGGCACCGACTCGCACCAGTTCGCCATCGAGGCCGCCACCTGGGGTGGAGGTCAGGCCGCCGCCAAGCGCCTTGCACGGGCCCGGCTGCTGAGCTGCGGCATCGGCCTGCCGCTGGAGCGTGTGCCGGCCTTGGCCGGCGATATCAACGGCCTGCGTCTGGGCGTGCCGGAGATCGTGCGCCTGGGCCTCGGGCCGGCTCAGATGGCCGAGCTGGCGGCGCTGATCGCCGGCGCGCTCGAATCGGATGCGGCGGCAGCCGCGCTGGCACCCGAGGTCACGGCCTTTCGCCAACGCCACTGCGCGGGCGGCCTGCGCTATCTGCGCGGCTGATCGCCGTCAGCAGCCGCGACTCGGCAGCGATCAGGTCTGCCGCCTCGCGCCGCGCCAGCCTCAACCGGCGCAGCAGCCAGGGCGTCAGGTCTTGCTGGCCGGCATGCTCGGGCCAGTCGACCTCACCGGGCGCCATCGCCGGCAGCTCGGCGCCCTGCCCTTGCCTCAGCCATGCTGCGCAGTCCTGCCGGGCCAGCGCCAGCTCGGGGCCGACCAGCTCGGCGGCGAGCTGGTGGGTGCGCCGGTTCAGCATCTGCTGCACCGTGCCCAGCAGGGCCATGAAACGGTAGCCATGGCTCAGTACTGCCTCAATCTCTGGCTCGGGCAGACGCACCTTGCGCGGCTCGACCCGGCTGCGCTGGGCCGCAGCGGCCAGCGCAGCCAGAGCCGTGTAGGCCTGCTGGCGGCTCAGGCGCTGGGCCAACTGCTGCTCATGCGCCGGCACCCAGACCAGCAGATTGCCGGCATGGCTGGCCAGTGCCCAGCGCAGCTGGCCGCTTAGGCGCCGCAGTGAACGCCGCTCCCACGAAGGCAGCACGAAGCAGAAGGCCCAGGCCAGCAGCGCGCCGATCACCGTGTCCGCCAGACGCTCGGTGATCGCCGGGCTGCTGCCCGGCAGCAGCAGCAGCGGCTGCACCAGAGCCATCAGGGTGGCGGCCGTGGCAGCAACGCGGTAGCGCTGGTTGACATAGGCATGGGCCACGCCCACCGAGATGATGAAGGCCAGCGCTAGCAGTCGCGGCTGCTGCAGCTGTGCCAGCGCGAGCACCAGCAGACAACCGATCACAGTGCCGATGATGCGCTCATTGCGGCGCGACAGGGTCTGCTCCAGATTGCCGCGCAAGACCACCGCGACGCTCAGCACCAGCCAGTACGGATGAGCGTTCCAGGGCAGGAACTGACCCAGCACATAGGCCAGCGACAAGGCCAGGCCGGCGCGCAAGGCATGGCGCATCACGCCGGACTGCAGACTCAGGTGCGGCCGCAGCGCGGCCAGCGGCCAGCCCTCGGGCGAAATGAAGAGCTGCAGCTGATCGGGCGGCCAGGCGCTGTCCCGGTCCGGGCCTGCCTGGCGCTCGGTCATGGCCACGACATCGTCCAGCATATGGCCGAGCCGGCTTTGCAGCGCCTCGACCAGGTGTAGGCGCGCATCGTCAGCGGCCGCAGGCGCGCCGGCCAGACGTTCTGCCAGTGCTTCGCGCCAGCGCTGGGCCGACACGACGGGCATGACCTGCCCCCGCCCAATGGCACCGGCGAGTGTCTCCAGTGCCTTGGCCAAATCGACCAGCGTGGTAGCCAGCGCATGACGCCAATGCAGGCCGGCGGCGTCGCTGCCCAGCAGCTCGATGTCGAGCCGGATCGACAGCATCAGATCGCGCAACTCAATCAGGCCCAGGACCAGGTCGGTCTGGCGCCGGCTAACGGCCGAGGGTCGCGCGGCAAAGACCTGGTCGCGCGCGGCCTGCAGCGCGTCGGCCAGCAAGACGTCGTCGGCAATCGAGGCTCGGATACTGGCATGGGCCGGCGGCAGCACGCCGGCGATGCGCTGCGCACGCGAGCGCAGCCGCGCCACGCAGGCCCGCATCGCCGCCGCCACGGCCAGCTCGCGGTAGCGCCGCCGCAGCAGCCATGCGCCGGCGCGCGCCCACTGGGTGTATACCAGCGCACCGGCCAGCACCCAACCTCCATGAGCGAAGGCTGCCGTGGCCGACGGCGGCGCATGCCAGGCCATAGCGAACACCAGCGCCAGCACGCCGGTAAAGGACAGCGGCCCGGCGCGCGGGCCCCAGGCCATCATCATCAGCGTGCTAAAGGCGATCAGCGCGATCAGCCCCGTCATCGCCGCCGGTGAATGCCGCAGCAGGCCGACGGACAGAGTCACCAGTGTGGCCAGCAGCGCGGCCGGGAAGAGCCGACGCCAGACCCGCTGCGGCGGGTTCGGCAGGTCCGGCAGGCTGCAGCAGACCGCGCCACCGGCAGCGGCCAGGCCGGCATCCAGCCCGAACAAGGCGGTGAACAGCACCTGTATCAGCGCCACGCCAAGCGCGACACTGATGCCGTTCAGCTGGGCTGAAGAAAGGCGGCGCCAGAGGCCGAACATGCTCAGAGCTTCAGACTCATCACGAGTTCGCCATCATCGATCTCGCCGGTCGGCGTGAAGCCCTGCGAGCGATAGAAGCGCTCGGCGGCCGCTACATTCGCGCTGTCCTGCACATAGCTCAGATACAGCGTGTCGGCGCCGGGCCGCGTGCGCACATGGGCGATCAGCGCTTGAACCGCCGCTGCACCATAACCCCTTCCCTGCTGCCGCTGATCGATCATCAGCCGCCAGAGCGTGAACTTGGGCTCTTCTGGCTGCGCCGTCAGACTGGGGTCGTACAGCATCAGAAAGCCGACCAGCACCCCGTCCACGGCAATGCCGCGCGGCCAAGCCTCGGCGTAGACGGCGGCCTGCGCCATCGACTTGAGATTGGGCGCCACCTGCTTGCCGCCGTCGCCGGCGTCCAGCTGCAGCAGCTCGGCCAAGTTGTGGCGGGTGATTGCGACGAGTTCCACCGTATCGCCCATCGCCGCCTCCTACTGCGCAGCGGCGAGCTGCGGCTCACACAGCACCGCGCAGGCCACCGAGTTCGCGATATAGCAGGCCTCGTGGGCGGTATGGTGCAGGGCTTGGTGCGCGGTGGCATCGGGCACGGCGCCGGCGAACTGCACAACGGGGCGCAGGGTCACGCGCGTCATTGCCATCTTGCCGCCCGCATTGCGCGCCATCACACCGACCGCGTCGTCGTGGTAGGCCTCAACCACCCAGCCAGCCTTGGCCGCCAGACTCAGAAACCACAACATATGACAGCTGGACAGCGAAGCCACAAAAGCCTCCTCGGGGTCCACCGCCGCTGGGTCCGAGTAAGGCAGGGGGACTGAGTGGGGTGACGAGGAGGCCAGCACCTGGGCTCCGCCATCGAAGCCCCAGGCGTGCCGGCGGCTGTAGCGCTGGTCGGTGAAAACTTCATCGGCCTGGCGTGCCCAGGACACGGATGCAGAGAACTCGGCCATCACAGATGCTCCTATTGATTGAACGCAGCATCACATCCTAGCGGTGCCGACCAGAGCGTCACTGACTTCAAGCCCTGAACCGCCGCCGCACCGTCTCGAACAGCCCCAACGGCCGGCACATCGGGCAGCCCCGCATCAGCAGGACCGCGCCGAGCAGCAGCGCGGTGGCCGCCGCCCCGCGCAGCAGATGAAAGGCGATGAAACGACTGCAGAACACGGCGGGCCTCATGATGTGTCGCCCGCATCGCCGGTTTGCGACGCGCCGTCCTTGAGCCAGCAGCCGCTGGCAAGTAGCTGCTCGCGCACGTGACGCAGCAGAGGCACCTCGCGATAAGGCGGGCTCAGTGGCTCGATGGCCTCGGCCAGGTCGCGGCGCAGATCCGGCGGCAGCACCGCAGCCTGGGGCTCCAGGGCTTCGGGCAGCTCATCCAACGAGTCGCTGCCCTTGCGCAGGCGCAGCAGCCGATAACACTCGCGCTCGACGATGCGGAACTGCCAGCCAGCCGGCCAACGCTGCCGCGCGCCGACGCGGCGATACAACTGCCACAGCGCCAGTTGCACCGCATCCTCGGCATCCTCGCTGCTGCTACAACTGCGGCGCGCAAAGCGCTTCAGATAGGGCTGGCACAGGCTCAGTAACTGCAACACCACGCCCTTGTCCCCACGGCGCGCGGACTCCACCAGTTCAATCGGGGCCGCAACATTCTTCAGCACTCCTGCAGAGAGTTCGCACGATGTTCTGCAGCAAGAAGGGCCTGAACAGCCCAAAGGGTTCAGCGCCCGAAGAATAAGGAGGTCAGGCCCGCACGGCCCGCTCCAGCGCATCGACAAACAGCTTCGCGACATCGAAACCGGTCTGCTTCGTGATTTCTTGGAAGCCGGTCGGGCTGGTGACATTGATCTCGGTGACGCAGTCGCCGATCACATCCACGCCAACCAGCAGCAGGCCGCGAGCGGCCAGCACCGGCGCCAGTTGCTCGGCAATCTCGCGGTCGCGAGGGCTCAGCGCCTGGGCCACGCCCTTGCCGCCCGCAGCCAAGTTGCCGCGGATCTCGCTGCCCTGCGGGATGCGGGCCAAGCAAAAGGGCACGACCTCGCCCCCGATCAGCAGCACCCGCTTGTCGCCCTGTACGATCTCCGGCAGATAGCGCTGCACCATCACGGTCTCGGCGCCGCCCTTGTTGAGGGTTTCAATGATGGAGCCGAGGTTCAAACCGTCCGTGCCGACGCGGAAAATGCCCATGCCGCCCATGCCGTCCAGCGGCTTCAGGATGATGTCGCGGTGCTCGGCGTGGAAAGCCTTGACGGCTTCGGCGCTGCGCGTCACCAGGGTCGGGCCGATCAGCTCGGGGAACTCCAGGATGGCCAGCTTCTCGGGATGGTCGCGCAGCGATGCTGGTTTGTTGAAGACTCTCGCCCCCTCGCGCTCGGCCTGGCTCAGCAGATGGGTGGCGTAGAAGAACTCACTGTCGAACGGCGGGTCCTTGCGCATCACGATGGCGTCTGTCTCGGCCAGCACCAGGTCAGTGGTCTGCTCGACCTTGAACCAGTCATGCTCGTCGCCGGTCAAGCTGACCTGTCGCGCAGCGCGGGCCGTGACCTTGCCGCCGCGCTGCCAGACCAGATCGGCCGGATGGCAGGCCCACAGCACATGACCGCGTTTCGCGGCCTCGCGCATCATCGAAAAGGTCGTGTCCTTGTAGGTCTTGAAGGACTCCAGCTGGTCAGCGACGAATAAGAAGATCATGGCGGGCGCCCTTTCACGAGGGTAGGTACATGGCGGTGCGCAGTGTTGCACGACTGGCGCCGGAGCGCTGGGCTCAGCCCCGCATCAATGTTCGTCGCTATCGTCGACCGTCGATGCGCGCGCCACAAAGCTGCGCTGCGCCGGCTTGGCCAGCAGTTCCAGATAGAAGGCCGGTGCCTGGGCGACGGCGGCCTCGTTGATGCGGTCCATGAAGGCGCCGACATGGATCACCTCGGCCGCCTCCTCGCTGAGTCCGAAGCGGCAGTCGAAGTCCCAGAAGTCCGCCTGCGCCGGTAGGGGCTTGCGGCGCTCGCGCTTCAGGTACTGGCGGATCTCGTGCTTGATGGCTTCGAGCAAGCGCTCGGGGTTCTTGCCTTCGACGTGGAGTTGGAAAGTCTTCTTCATGGCAAGTCTCTGGGACAGCGCGCGTTCGGGGCAGGGATTATCCGTCAGGCCCGCCAACGCGCCACCAGCAGCGCCGCGCTGCCGGCCACCACGCCCCAGAAGGCCGAGCCAATACCCAGCAGCGAGACGCCGGACAGCGTGACCAGAAAGGTCAGGATCGCGGCGTCGCGATGTTTCTCGTCCTTCAGAGCGGCCGAGAGGCCGCCGGCAATCGTGCCCAGCAGCGCTAGGCCGGCCACCGCCGCGACCAGCTCGCGCGGAAAGGCCACCAGCAGGCCAACGACCGCGCCGCCAGCAAGGCCCACGGCGATGTAGAACAGGCCGGCCATCACGGCGGCGGTGTAGCGCCTTGCCGGATCTTCGTGGGCTTCGCGGCCCATACAGATGGCGGCTGTGATGGCGGCCAGGTTGAAGGCATATCCACCGAACGGCGCCAGCAGCAGCGAGGCAAGGCCTGTCACCGTGATGCTGGCCGACACAGGGGTCTGGTAGCCCGAGGCACGCTGGGCGGCGACGCCGGGCAGGTTCTGCGAAGCCATCGTGACCAAGAACAGCGGTAGGGCAACGCCGACCAGGGCCGCCAGGCTGAAGACTGGCGTGGTCCAGATCGGCTGTGCCCAGGACCACTCGACCGCGCCTAGGCGCAGCCGACCCTGCGCCGCTGCGACTGCCACACCGGCCAGCAGCACGCCGGGCACCGCATAGCGAGGGATGAATCGCTTGCCGAGCAGATAGGCGATGGCCATCACCAGCACCATCAGCGGCGCGCTCTGGACCGTCAGCACCGCATCGAGCCCGAAGCGGGCCAGCACGCCGGCCAGCAGGGCCGAGGCCACGGCCAGTGGGATGCGATCCATCAGCCGCTCGAACCAGCGCGTCACGCCGAACAGAGTCATCAGCACCGCGCAGACGATGAAGGCGCCGATCGCCTCGGGCATCGACAGCTCTGCCGTGCCGGCCAGCAAAGCCGCGCCGGGCGTGCTCCAGGCGGTCAGCACCGGCTGGCGGCTCCACAGCGAGAGACCCAAGCTGGTAATGCCCATGCCCAAACCCAGCGCCCACATCCAGGAGCTGGTCTGAGCGGGCGTCGCGCCGAGCGCCTGGGCGGCCTGGAACACAATGGCCACCGAGCTGGTGAAGCCCACCAGAACGGCGACAAAGCCGGCCACTGCGGTGGAGAGGGTCAGGTCATGGAGCCAAGTGTTGCGCATCGCGGCAGCATAACGGCGTCCCCCGTGCTTTTTCAGGGCCGGTCCATCAAGGCGTTCAGCTCACCATAAGCCATCGCGCGCTCGCTCAGGACCTGACCGTCACCATCGGCGAGAAAGGCGCGCGTCAGCTCAGCGATGCGGGCGTAGATCGATTCGGCAATGCCCGAACCGGCGCTGATGCGACGCACGCCCAGCCGGCCTAGCTCGGCCGCTACAGGCACGCCGGGGAGCGCCAAAATATTGACCGGCAGCCGGCTGCCGGCGCAGATCGCGGCGATCTCTTCGGGCAAGCGGGCGCCGGCCGCGAACAGGCCGTCGGCGCCGGCTGCGGCGTAGAGCTCGGCGCGGGCCAGCAGCTCGTCTACGCGCTGCTCGGGCGGCACCAGACTCTTCAGATAGACATCGCTCCGGGCATTGATGAACAGGCGCGAGCCGGCGCGCTCGGCCGCCTCGCGCACAGCCGCTATCTTGCGCACCAGCAGCTCGGGCGCAGCGCGGCCATCCTCGATATTGATGCCGGCAGCACCGGCGGCGATCAGCGCGGCCGCGCTGGCGCCGACGCTTTGCGGCTCGTCCGAATAGCCACCCTCGAAGTCCACCGTCAGCGGAACCGCCAGGCGCGCGGCCAGCGCGTCGGTCAGTGCGATCAGTTTCGCGACCGGCAACCGGTCGCCGTCGCCGTAGCCCATGGCCCAGGCCACAGCGGCGCTGCTGGTGGCCACGGCTGCGGCACCCAAGCTTTGCATCAGCAGCGCGCTGCCCGGGTCCCAGGCATTGGGCAGCCGCAGTGGGGCGGCGCCGTAGTGCAGCTCATGGAAGGTACTGCTATGGTCGGCTGGCATGGGGTCGGCTCGCTGCTGGTCGAAGGTCGCCATCCTCCCATGGGCGCGCGCCGGCTGCTAGAAGTTATCGGACCTGTACTGCTTTGCAGTCCCCTGTTCAAGCCCGAGAAGCCCTAGATGCCCAGGCTCAAACCTTGCGCACATGGCGGCCAACAAACCGCATGAAGCCCCCCCATTTTGGAGGCGGCAACTTGCTTGACAGGCACCGCAAACATGCTTGAACCAGCCCAGCATTGCGTCGAGGAGACGCCAGTGTGCGGCCTCGATCTCCTGTGCATGTTCGCCCATCAGCACGGGCTTGGATTCCTGCTTGTGCCACTCGCGAGTGAGTAGGCCAGCGCTATCGAGGATAGAGGCCAATCTCAAACGGCGCAGTGTATTGGGCGACGCGACCGCGATTCTTGGCATGTTCGCGGGCTTCGGCCCGAGCACACGCGACACGGTGGCGCAGGAGTCGAAGCGCCCCTTGCGCTTGACCAACCTGCGGCTGTTTGACGGCACCAGGCGGGAGATGCAAAACGGCGTTGCCATTCTGATCGCCTGCGATCGCATCCATGCCCTGCCCTGCCCCGGCGCTGCGAGTCGTCGGGCGACGCCGAACTCATCTATTGTGGCGGGCGTGCCGTGGCCCCGGGTTTGGTGGGCATGCACGCTCACATCATCTTGGCGGGGATCAATGAGCAGACGGCCCTGTACGGCGAGGCAACATTTGTCCACCTGGTCGCCAGCCGCACTGCATCGACGATGCTGAACCAGGGCTTCACCACCATCCGCGACGTCGGTGGACCGGCTTTTGCGCTGAAGCTTGCGATCGACCGGGGCATCATGCCCGGGCCGCGCAGCTTTGCTTCCGTTGCCGCGCTCTCGCAGACTTCGGGACAGGGCGACTTTCGGCTTCTCGACGAGCTGCCGCGGATGCCCACAACACCGGCGCACCGCGTGGAGCGCGAAGTCATCAACATCCTTGCAGACAGCGTACCCGAGGTGCTGCGCCGCACGCGCGAACAGCTGATGAAATGGGCCAGCAAGATCAATGTCATGGCTGGCGGCGGCGTCAGTTCGCTCTACGATCCGCTGGAAACCGCGCAGTATCTGGAAGACGACTTGCGTGCGGCCGTTCAGGCGGCGGCCGACTGGGGCACCTATGTTTGCACCCTTGTCTACACGCCTGCGGGCATCCAGCGCTGCGTAAAGGCTGGCGAGAAGTGCATCGAGCACGGCCAGCTGGCGGATGCTGCGGCGGTCAAGGCCATGGCCGACGCCGGCGTCTGGTGCGGCATCCAGCCCTTTCTTGCCGACGAGGATGCGAATCCGAAGTCGGATCCAAGGCAACGCGCGAAGCAAGTGGAAGTCGGCGAGAGGACCGTGCGATCCTTTGATCTGGTGCGTCGCCATTCGCCACGCCTGGCCTTCGGCACCGATTACTCTTCAACCCGGGTGGCGTGGCACGAATGGGCCGCCAGCTCAACAAGTTCACCCGTTTCATGTCGCCACTGGAAGCCCTGCGTCTGGCCACCGGTGCGGCCGGCGAACTGCTGGCGCTATTGGGGCCGCGCTCACCCTACGACGACGCGCTGGGCGCGCTGCGTCCGGGCGCCATGGCCGACCTGCTGCTTGTGGATGGCAGCCCGGAGAAGAGTCTGGACCGGCTAGAGAACCACGAGACTTCGCTGCGCATCATCATGAAAGGCGGGCGCTTCGTGAAACGCAGCATGGCCTAGCCTGCGCCATCGTCAGCCCTGCTTGTTCATCATCTCCCGCATGCCCGCACAAGCATCCTCGCGCGCAGGCGCCGCAGTGATCCAGACGTAGTGGTATGGCAGGCCCTGCGTCTTGGCTCCGGTCTCGACAAAACCGACGCTGGCCACCCGCGCCGCCGGCTGCTGTGCCGCAATCAGGTGGGGCACGCCGTAGTCGCGGCGCACATGTCCGTTGCCAGCGACCAGCACGGCCGGCTTGCCCTGGGCCTGCGCTGCGGCTTGCAGGCTCAGCCACATCGCCGCATCGCGGGCGCGCTGGGCCCAGCCCATGCCAACCAGGCGCTCGCCGGCCAGCATGCCGCAATGGCCCTGCACCAGATCAGTGTCCAGCGCCTTGGCGCCGGCCGCGTCCAGCGGCGCGGCGCGAGTGACGGCCCTCAAGTCATCCGGCAGGGCCGATTCGCCCTTGCGAGCCAGCTCGCGAGCCTGCTCGCGCGGGGCATTGCCGCCGACCAGCAGGCGACCTGGCGCCGCCGCCGCCACAAACAAGGGCTCGTGCAGCGGCCAGCGCCAGCCCTTCTCGTCAAAGCCGGCCGCCTGCAGGCGCGGCAGCAGCGCAGGGCCTGGCAGCACGGCCTGGCCACGCGTCATGTGCTCGGCCACCACCGGCACGCGCGGGCCCAGCGCGCTCAGCAGTTCGGCGCGGCGCTGATGGTGCACAGCGTTGTCGTGCTGTTCGCCGAGCAGCACATAGTCGCTGGCAAGCAGCTTGTGCAGCAGCTCGTCACGGCTGATCTCGCGGCCGCTGGCCAGCTCGACGATGCGCTCGTTGCTGGGCGTCATACCCAGCTGGGCGCAGCCGGCCTGCAGCACGAGCAAGCCTAACAGGAGTGTCTTCTTCATTGCGTGCCGCCTTCCGGTACATAGACGATGGAACCGTCCTTCATTTTGTAGGCCACGCCGGCCTTCTCGCCGTCGCCGCTGCCGATCGCTCCGCTGGCCTTGAAGCGCTCCACCTTCTCGCCCTTCTTCACCATGATCTCCATCGAGGGCTTGCCGGGGTCGGTGATCACGGTAATGTCCTGCTTGTTGAACGGGTTGATCATCGGGTTCTGCGCCACCGTGATCAGCAGCGCCGCGATCACGACCAAGAAGATGTCGATCAGGTTAACAACCGACAGGATCGGATCGTCGGTCTCGGCTTCGTGAAGTAGCTTGATGGCCATTTCAAGCCCCTGCCTTCAGGCGCAGCTTGCCGATCTCGACGATTTCCTCGGCCAGCCAGCGACGCTGGATATTGACCACCCAGAAGGTAATGGACGCAGCGATAAGTGCCAGGATCACAGCCGAGAAAGCCACGGTCAGGTTCTGCGAGACGGCAGCCAGATTACCGTCCGACAGCGAGCGCAGCGCCGGACCCATAGGGATCATGGTCGCGACCAGGCCCAGCATCGGCGTGACGCGGCTGGCGATGCGCGGGCCTTCCATCAGGCGGTGGGCTTTCAGATCCAGCTCGTCGTCGCTCAAGCCCTGCGGCCCGGCCGCCAGGTGTGCGGCCAGCAGCGGGCGACCCGCCCCATAGCGGCGCCGCTGCAGGTGCACGACAAAAGCGCCCAGCACCCAGAAGGCATAGAGAAAGAGGACGGCGATCAGGGCCAGGGTCGGCAGCAAAAACCACTGCGCCACCAGATACATGCTGTTTTCGAGAATGGAAGACATAGCGTTTGAAGGGTCGGAAATGAGAAGGTTATTCAGGAGGCGATGCGCATGTGAGAACAGGCGTCCTGACGCCAGGCGCGCCAACCACCGCCGACGGTGGCCAACAACAGTAGGAGCATCACGGCCAGGCTGGTGACAATCAGCTGCGGCGCATTGGTCGGCGGTGGCTCGGCCACCCTGTCGAGCTTCATGCCTTGAATCGGTGGCGGTGCCGGCGCGGGATCGGCAGCCTCCACCGGTGGCGCAGCGGCGGCAGCCGCCTGGGCCATGACGGCTGCGGCTGCGCTGTCCAGGCCGAAGCCTGCCGCTGCGACAAACTGATTGAAGGCCTGGTTGTCGGTCCTCACATCATGGCGGCGGGACAGCTCGCGCCAGCGCTCTTTGAGCTCGGCGACGCTTTGTGCATCGGCCTGCCACTGCCCCTGGCGCGCGGCCTCCAGCATGCGTTCGATGCTTTGCGCCAGCGCGTGCGGATTCTGGCTTTCGAACCAGCGCTTCAGGCCCAGATTGTGTTTGTCACGCACATAGACATCCATGAACTCCTGCCACTGGTCGTGGCGCACGATCTCGCGCGCCACCGACTGCCAGCCTGCGAAGTTGTTGATGCCATCGAGCACCTGCAGGGTGCCGGCATAGCCCTCCTTCATCAGCCCGCTGATATAGCCAGGATGGAAGTTGCGCGTGGCCAGCTCCTTGGCAAGGAACTGCGCCGCCCCCTCAACCTTGCCCCCACCCAAGCCTCGCAGATTCGAGACATAGAGCTCAGGCGCCTTGCCGTCCAGATAGCGCACCGCCAGGCCGATGCCGCCCAGATACTGGAAGGGATCATCGGTCGTCAGCATGCCGTAGAGGTTGGAGCTGCGCGCCAGCACCGCGCCCTCGGTGCCGCGCAGGTGCTCGGCATACAGGTTCAGATCGCCGCCCTTGCCTCCTTGATCGGCGCCCCTTGATCCCACACCTTTTGCGCCCCACTCGGCCTCGTCCGGCCCGTAGGCGAACTGCATGCGCGAGAGGTAGAGCTCGGCCAGCTTGCGGTCGCCCTGCGCCTGCGTCTTCCAGGTGTCGGTGGCCAGCGCCGCATCGTCCAGGCCGGTGCCGTAGCGGCCGCTCTCGGACGAGAAGATGCGGGTCTGGCCGGCCCGCCGGGCTGCATCCGCATCGACGCCCCGGGCCTGCAGTTGCTGCGCAATGCGTCGGGCGTTGGTAGCCACAGGGTTGTCGGCCTCGTCACCGGCCTCGGCGGCCAGCTTGGCGGCCTTGGCGAGCTGGCGCATGACATTGGGGAAATGGTCGCGGTACAGGCCGGTGGCCGACAACACGATGTCGACTCGCGGCCGGCCCAGCTGCGCGCGCGGGATCAGCTTCACATCGCTGACCCGCCCGCCGGCATCCCAGACCGGCTCGACGCCCAGGGCCCACAGCGCCTGCGCCTCCAGCAGGCCGAAATGCCGCATGGTCTCGACCGACCATAGCGTGAAGGTCAGCTTTCGCGGCAGCTTGCCGCCACTCTTGGCCTTGTGAGCCGCGATCAGCTGGTTCATCGCGTCTTTGCCGGCGGCCCAGGCCGCCTGGGTCGGCACGCGCGACGGGTCGAAGCCGTAGAGATTGCGCCCGGTGGGCAGCGAGTCCGGGTTTTTGATCGGGTCGCCGCCATAGCTGGTTGCGATGTAGCGGCCGGCCAGCGCCGCCAGCAAGCCGTCCATCTCGCTTTTCCCACCCAGCGCCTGGTGCCAACTACGCGCCTGAGCCAGCTTGGGCACCAGCGCGGCGGGCAGGCTTTGGGCGACGCTGTCGTCGCCGGCAAGCAGGGCCTGCAGTTTGCGAAACGGCGTGGACTCCTGCAACTTGCTCCAGTCGCCGACCAGCATCTCGTCGGCTTCCTCGCCGGGCCCGGCTACACCTTCCCAGAACTCCTTGCCCAGCATCATCAGTACGGTGGCAGTGCGCCAGGGCTCGCCAGCCCCCTGGCCGAAGGTGTGCAGACCCATGGGCTGGGCCGTCAGTGCCAGCTCGTGCAGATGGTCATGCACCTCGGTGACAAAGGCCGGGAAGTCCGCAGCGATACGGGCCTCGCTCCAGGCCATGTCCTGCGGCAGCCGCTGCTTGCGTACGACATCGAGGAACTCGGCACGAATCTTGTCGCGCACGCTGCCCTCGTCCTGGGCCAGCCAGTCGTGCAGAAGGTCGTGGATGCGGGTCAGCGAGGCATGCAGCCCGGCTGGCGCGAACGGCGGGGTCTGGTGGCTGATGATGGTGGCGCGGCCGCGTCGGCGCGCCTGAGTTGCTTCGCCGATGTTATCGACGATATAGGGGTAGACCACAGGCAAATTGCCGACCGCTAGCATCGGAAAGTCGTGGGTGGCCGACAGCCCCCGCTCCTTGCCCGGCAGCCATTCCTGGCTGCCATGGGTGCCGTAGTGCACCAGGGCGTCGGCACTCTGACGTGCCCACAGATAGGTGGCCATATAGTGGTGAGAGGGGGCCGCGCTGCTCGAGTGGTAGAGCGCCTTTTCCTTGTCGCCACCGCGGTCACCACGGCCCGGCTGGGGCAGCAGGCTCACATGGCCCAGTTGCAGGCGCGGGATCACAAAGAAACGCTGGCCGCCCTGGGCAAGCAACATCGACGAGTCCTCGGGCTCGCCCCAGGACTGGCGCAGCTGGACCTGCACGGACTCCGGCAGGCCGGCGAGCCAGCGCTTGTATTCGACCAACGGCAGACGATCGGCCAGGCCCTCGCGCAGCAGGGCCTGCAGCACCTGCTTGTCCTCGGGCGGCCTATAGGACGGTGCCAGCAAGCGCTGCAGTTGCAGGGTCAACAGCGTTTCGTCCATGGCCTCCGTGCGGTAGCCGGCGCCCTGCAGCGCGGCCAGGGTGGCCGAGAGGCTCTTAGGCAGATTCATGAAGGAGGCGCTGAGATTTTTTTCGCCGGCCGGATAATTCCAGAAGAACACCGCAACCTTGCGCTCGCCCGCGCTCTTGCGCTGCAGCCCCACCAGGTTCAGAGCCTTCCCCACCACCGCCGCACTTTGCGCCACGATGGTCTCGACCTGCTCGTCGCCCTTGCGGGTGGCTGCGGCGATCTGGATATCGGTGATGCCGGCGTACTCGGCCTGAGCCAGGTAGAAGGGCACGTCCATCAGCTGCACACCCTGCGGGTCGGCGGCCCAAGCGGCGGCGTCGCCGCGCCGGTAGGCCATGGCCTGGATTACCGGTAAGCCCAGAGCCTCGAACTCCTTGCGTCGCTGCTCGGGGCCCAGCGTGATCTGGGTGTTGATCAGCACATCGACCAGCAGCTTGCCATCGGCACCGGTAACCATTTTGCTGATACTGTCGTCGCCCATTACCGGGCTGTAGAAAGGCCAGGCCAAGGCTCCGCCCGCTTCGATGCGCTCGATCAGCTCGTCGATGAAGCCAGTCTGTTCGGCCGATATGCTTTGCTGGTGGAAGGCAATGCCGATCACCGGCGGGCGTTTGGCTGGGTCGATACCGCGCCACTGCAGATAGGCTGCCGGCGTCGGCAGCACAACCTTGCCATCGGCCAGCTTCGGGTGATAGAGCGCGGACGGCGGGAACACGATGGGCGCGGGTAGTCGGGCCCAGTCCTGAAGGCCTTCGCGGCTCCTCAGATGCGCAGCGATGCTGCGCAGAAAGCCGTCCAGATTCGAGCGCCCACCGTTAACGTAATAGGCATGAAGGCGCTGGGCCAGCGCCTCGGGCAGGCCCGAGGACTTCGGCGCGACGGTGGGCAGCCAGACATGGGGCTTGCCCGCCAGCGCCGGCAGCGCAGCACCCAGCCGCTGGCGCACATAGTCCTCAATATGCTGGCGAGGCGCGTCGATCAAGACCAAGTCGGCGCCGGCCCAAAACTTGGCATCCACATCAGGCCCCAGCTTCTCAGCAAAGCGCGCCTCGATGCGCAGGCCCAGTGGCTCGGCCGCCTTGGCCAACGCGACGAACTTGCCCGGCGCAACGGGGCTGGCCGAGACGAAGAGCACGGTGGCAGCCTGGGCTAGGCCGGGCAGGACGGCGGCTGCGGCCAGCAGCAAGGTCAAGAAACGACGCATACGGGACTGGCGACCTCAGAACTGGTAGCGAACGCTGGCGCTGAGATTGCGGCCGGCCTGGGTGTAGGCATCTAGCGCGACATTGCTCGGTGCGATTCCGCGCACGTCGGACCAGTTCCAGTATTTGACGTCGCCGATATTGTTCAACGCGGCGTTCAAGCTCCAGCGCTTTGTGATGTCCCACCAGGCCGTCAGGTCCCCGACCACAAAGCCCTTGGGCGTGTAGTTCGTGCTGGGGCTGGGATTGCGGCGCTGGCTCTTCATGCCGGTCAGGGTGAGCTCGCTGCCCCAGACGCCCTCCTGCTCGTAACGCAGTGCCAGCACGCCCTTGTCAGGGTCCACCGTGCTCAGCGGGGTCTTGACACCATTGACCTCGCTGTCGCCCTTTGTATGGGCATAGCTGGCACTGACGGTCCATTGCGGCAGGAAGGTCCAAGCGCCGCTGAGCTCATAGCCGCTGATGCGAGCCTTGCCCATATTGATGGACTTGAAGATCAGCGGATCGGCCACGGTACCGGTGCCGCCGACGGTCTGATTGGCGGCAATGAAGTCCTTGTAGCGCGCGCTGAACAAGGCCGCGCTGTAACGCAGGCTGTCGCTGCGACCACGCAGACCTAGCTCATAGGCATCGCTGGTTTCGGGCTTGAGATCGGGATTGCCCACCGAGGTGTAGGCCGGGACTGAGTTCAGATTGGTGACGCCGCCGTTGACCTGGGTCGGCGTCGGCGCGCGGAAGCCATGCGAGTACTGGCCGAAGACGCGCAGCATCGGCGTATAGGTCCAGACCAGGCCCAGTTTGGGCGACAGTTCCTGGTCGCTGAGTTTGACGGGCTCGGCCTTGTTGTTAACGGAATAGAGCGGGTCGTTCTTGCGCGGGTCGAGCTCGAAGCGGTCCAGGCGAAGACCCGGGGTCACGGTCAGGCTGCCCAGCGTGATCTCGTCCTGGACGAAGGCCCCGAACAGACGGTAGTCGGTATCAGGAAAGCTCTTGTTGACCGGTCCGAAGCCGGTTGGCGAGGGCGCCGTGACCAACGTGCCGTTCAGATAGTTGCCGCCGTTTTTAAGCGAGTGGACCTTGGCACTAGATGCATCGACCCCATAGACCAGGCGCTGATTCGTCAGATAACTCTCGAACTGGACCGAGCCGCCGACCAGGCGCTCGGCATAGAGTGCATCGCGCGAACGGGTGTTCCAAGCCGTCGTGTTGGTACGCTGCTCGAAGCCCAGCTGGCGGTTCTTGGCGTCCTGCCAATAGACATTGGCCAGCACGCGTTGGAAGATTGGGTTGCTGCTGTCGGCAAACTCGTAGTCCAGCTTGAGCAGGCTACGCTGGATACGCTCGGCCGCATCGACGCGGGTGGTGGTCGGGTATGAAGCCTCGCCGAACAGGGTGTAGACATCGGTATCGACATCGCGGTCCAGATGCTCCATCGAGAGCTTCAGACGCTGGCGCGTGTCGATCTTGTAGACCAGCTTGCCGAGAAGATAGTTGGACGTAATGTCCTGCGGATTGGCGGTAGTGCGGAAGCGATTCTTGGATTCGTTGTCACCGCGCGTCTCGGTCTCATGGCCACGGCGCAGGCTGGCCAGCAGCAGGCCCTCGAACTGGTCGGCACGGAAGGCGTAGCTGGGCACAACGGTGCCGGACTTGTCCACTGATGAGTAGCCCAACTTCAAGGCCGCCTGGCTGTTCTTGCCCTTGGGCAGCAAGTCGACCGGGTCCTTGGTGGCAAAGCTGACCGCGCCGGCCAGGCCGTCGCTGCCGTAGGAAGTCGACGAGGAGCCGCGCAGGATCTCGACCTTCTTGAAGGCCTCGACATCGATATAGTCGCCGCGACCCGCGAACACCGGACCGCTCTCGTAGACCATGGGCAGCCGCACACCATCGGTCTGCAGCAGAACCTGGTTGCCCTCCAGGCCGCGAATATTGATGCCCTCATTGCCACCTCGACCGACGTTGTAGAACGCTGCCGAACTGCGGTTGGGCTGCGATCGCACCGAAATGCCGACCTCCTGGCGCAGCATGTCCTTGATGTCGCCGGCCTGCTTGCGTGCGATGTCCTTGTCCGTCAGCGTGGTGACGCTGGCGGCGACCTCGTCTTCCGGGGTGGCCAGCCGCGTGGCTGAAGTCACCACCTTGGGCAGATCAGGCGCCGTTAGAGGCTGAGGCTGAGGCTGAGGCTGAGCCTGGGCCAGGCCTGCCAGCGAGGCGACGGCCAGCGCCAGCGGATGCAGACGCGGCAGAGCGCGGGCGAGAACTGAAGAAGAAGAGCAGCGTGCCATGGACGGACCTTGGATTCGTTCGCTGCAGGCGCTGCTGCGGCCGCCGCCCGGACGCGGCCCGCCATCGCTCTGGCCCTCGGGGGCCGTCGCCGCTGGCAAAGCCTGGCCCGAAGCGGCAGACGGCGTCGAGCCCGCGGCTGGGTTGGGGACTTTGTGCTGGTCGAGCGGCGGGCGAAGAAAGGGCGGCTGGCTGGCTCTGTCAGCGAGTTCGCGGCCGACGGCCGCAGAACTCGCGATACACAGATTCTACTTAATAACGATTCTCATTAACAGATTGATGCAAACACGCTACAACTGTCTGTGCGGCAGGCGTGCATCGCTCAGATCTCGACCTTGGAGCCCAGCTCGACGATGCGGTTGGTCGGCAGGTGCAGGAAGTCGGCCGCAGCGGCGGCATTGCGGTGCATGCTAGCGAACAGCTTCTCGCGCCACAGGGCCATACCGCCACCGGTTGTGGGAATCACGATGTCACGCGACAAGAAGTAGCTCGTCTCCATCTCGTCCAGATGCACGCCGCGCTGCTCCAGCAGCTTCAGCGCCTCGGGCACATCAGGCTCGTTCTTGAAGCCAAAATTCAGGCTGACGGCCCAGCAGTCCTTGCCCAGGCTCTCTACTTGGACCCGGCGGTCGAAGCTGATCCACGGCACCTCGTGGTGCTTGACACTGACGAACAGGTTTTGCTCATGAAGCACCTTGTTGTGCTTGAGGTTGTGCAAGAGGGCGTTGGGCGTCACACCCTGCTCGGCGGCCAGGAACACCGCCGTGCCGAACACGCGAGTCGGCGGGCTGATGAAGACGGCTTCCAAGAAACTCTTCAAGTCGATCGCGTCCTCACGCAGCTTATGGCTAAGCTGGCGCCGGCCCTGCTTCCAGGTCAGCATCAAGGTGAACATGCCGACGCCGATCAGCAGCGGGAACCAGCCGCCATGGGCCAGCTTCAGCAGGTTGGAGGCAAGGAAGGTGATGTCGATCACGAAGAAAACGCCGGTGGCGGCCACACACAGCGCCAGCGGATAGCGCCAGCCGTAGCGAATCACGAAGAAGGTCATCACCGTCGTGATAGTCATGTCTATCGTCACCGCCACGCCATAGGCGCCGGCCAGCTTGCTGCTGGATCCGAACAGCACCACGGCCAGCACGACGAAGGCGAACAGGCCCCAGTTGACGAAGGGCACATAAATCTGGCCGGTGTCGCGCACGGAGGTGTGAAGGATGCGCATGCGCGGCAGGATGCCCAGCTGAACGGCCTGCTTGGTGACCGAGAAGGCGGCCGTGATCAGCGCCTGCGAGGCGACGCTGGCCGCCACCGCCGACAGCAGGAACAGTGGAATTTCGGCCCACACCGGGGCTAGTAGGAAGAAGGGATTCTTGATCGCCTCGGGCTGCTGCAGCAGCAGCGCGCCCTGGCCAAAGTAATTGATCACCAGCGCCGGCATCACGATGCCGTACCAGGCATAGCGGATAGGTTTCTTGCCGAAGTGCCCGAGGTCGGCATACAGCGCCTCGCCGCCGGTCACCACCAGCACCACCGCGCCCAGCGCGACGAAGGCCACCCATCGGTATTCCAGGCAGAAAGCCAGGGCCCAGGCCGGGTTCAGTGCCTGCAGCACATGGGGGTTGTCCAGCACCTTGGGCAGACCTAGCAGAGCCAGGCTCAAGAACCAACACAGCATGACCGGCCCGAAGGCGCGGCCGATGCCGCCAGTGCCGAAGCGCTGCACCGCGAACAGGCCGGCCAGCACCAAGAGAGCCACCGGCACGATGGCGTCGTGGAACTGCGGCGCATAGACATCAATGCCCTCGACCGCACTGAGCACCGTCATCGCCGGCGTGATCACCGCATCGCCATAGAAGATCGCGGTGCCGAACAGGCCCACCAGCATCAGTCGGCGACGCAGCCGGGGCTTGTCATTGACCGCATTGGTGGCCAGCGCCAGCATTGCGATCAGGCCGCCCTCGCCGTTGTTGTCAGCGCGCAGTATCAGCAGCACGTACTTCAGCGAGACCACGACGGTCATGGTCCAGAACAGCAGCGAGAGCACGCCCAGGATGTTGTCGTGGGTCAGCGGCACATGGCCGCCATGGAACACCTCCTTGAGCGCGTACAGCGGGCTGGTGCCGATATCGCCATAGACAACGCCCAGGGCGCCAAGGGTCAGGCCCGCTTGGGCCAGAGGGCTGCGGGTCGCGGTGGATGAACTCACAAGGGGGCTGCGGCGGGCCGCAGATTGCCGAAAACCGCTATTGTGCGCCTGCTATTGTGCGGTGCGTCAATCGCCAGACCCGAGTCCGCCGGCCATCGTTGCGGCCACGCACCTCCCGCACTCAGGGGGTGGCCCGCAAGGCCTCGCCGGCCAGCAAGCGGCGCACAAACTCGGCCGTGGCCTGGGCGAGATAGTCTCGGTTGTCGCTGCGCACAAAGCTGTGGCCTTCGTTCTCCGCACTCAAGAACCAGACCGGCGTGCCGTTGCGCCGCACCGCCGTGACCATCTGCTGCGCCTCGGCATGCGGCACGCGCGGGTCGTTGCGGCCATGAACAACGAACAGCGGCTTCTTGACCTCGGCAGCTCGAGCGAGCGGCGAGATCCGGCGCAGGAAGTCGCGCATCTCCGGGTCCCGCTCGTCGCCGTACTCGGCGCGGCGGTTGTCGCGCCGATAGCTCTCGGTCTGCTCCAGAAAACTGATGAAGTTGGCAATGCCGACCCGGCAGATCGCGCCGGCAATGCGGGCCGACTCCTGGGTCGCCACGGCCAGCGCCATATAGCCGCCATAGCTGCCGCCGGCCACGATGACCCGGCTTGCATCCATGTCCTCGCGGGTGGCGATCAGGTCCAGCAGCGCGCTGATGTCGCGGACCGCATCCTCTCGTCTGATGCCATTGTCCAGGTTCAGAAAGCGCTTGCCGAAGCCGTCCGAGCCACGCACATTCGGCTGGATGACATGCATGCCCTGCTGCTCGACGAGCTGGCGCAGCGTGGCCGACAGATAGCCGGGCCGGGCCTGGGACGAGGGCCCGCCGTGGATCTGGATATAGACCGGGCGTCGACCCTTGAAGCGAGCCGGCGGCGGCGTGTGCAGGCCGCTGATATCCAATCCGTCAAAGCTCTTCCAGCGCAGCAGGCCGAAGGCCGGCGCCGTCTCGCCCTCCTCGCCGGGCGTCCAGGCCTGCAGCGAATCATCGGCCAGGCTCCAGCTGTAGATGCGGCCGGGACTTTGCGCCGACACATGATCGAAGCCCAGCTCGGCGCGTCGCGGGTGCCAGCGCGGGCTGCGCAGCACACCGGCCGGCAGGTCCTCGGCCACACGCCATGGGGCCTTCTCAGCCTTGGCCGGGTCATAGAGTCGCAACACCGACAAGCCGGCTTCGTTGCTGACCAAGGCCAGCGGCCGGCCGTCGGCGCGCGGCGGTACGGCCAAGGCCTCCAGATCTGCGCCACGGCCGACCAGCAGCGGCAGCCGCTCGCCGCTGGCGACATCGATGCGCTGCAGGTGACGGAAGTCATCCTGGCTGCTCGCGCGGGCCCAGACCCAGTCCTCGTCGTCAAGTTCCTCCGCCTTCTGTGCCGCCCCCAACGGCCGGCCCGGCTTGCCATCCAGCCCGAAGCGCAGCTGCTGGCTCTTGCCCGCGCGGGTCTCGGTCAGCACGATGGCGCCACCGGCCGAGACGCGCAGGCCGGTGAAGCGACCGCCCACCACTTCGGCCAGTTGAAGGGCGCTCTCCGGCCGCTGCGGATCCAGCCAGAACAGGCGACTGCGCGCCTGCCGGGCCCCGCCTTCCAGGCCCGGCTGGGCTTGACGATCCAGGCGCTCCAGCAGATAGACCAGGCCCTGGCCGGCAGGCAGGAACTCGAAAGCGTTGACACGCTCGCTTGCCGGCGTCAGCGCCACGCTGGGCGCGCCGGCCTCGACTTCGCCGTCGGCCAGGCGAAACAGCCGGTAGGCCTCGTCGCCCTTGTGGTCGCGGCTGAACACCAGGTAGCGGCCGCTCTCGGGCTCCCATTGCGCGGCATTGACAGCATCGCTGCCGCGCGTCAGCGGTTGAGGACTAGCGCCCGGTGCGCTCAGACGCTGCAGCTGGGTGACGCCGCCGGCCCGCCCTAGCACCAGCATCTCGCGGCGCGAGGGATGCCAGTCGACGAAACGATAGGCCGGAGGCTCCTTACGCACGGCGTGTGGGCTGCGCTCGAACAGCGGAATGCCGTCGGCCAGCAGTTGCGGGCCGGGGCGGACGGGCTCGGCCAGGGTCGCAGCCGGCCAGCCCAACAGGCCCGCCAGCAGCAGGCCCACCCATCGGCGGTATGACATCGCGAACGCCATGTTCAGAACTCGTAGGACGCGGTCAGCGACAGGAAGCGGCCATAAGGATCGGCGTGGCTGGAATCAATGCCCGTGGCATCCTCGGTGGGATCGAACGGCGGCTTGCTATCGGCCAGATTGCGCAGTGAGGCCAGCAGCTTCAAACCCTTGAAGCCCTTGTAGCCGATCGAGGCATCGACGGTGGCCCAGGGCTTCATCACGCACAGATCGGTACGGCCGGCCTCGGTCAGCTCGGCAGCGCAGCTGCTCGTGGCGCTGTGGCCGCGGAAGCGACCCGCGTAGTTCCCGGTCAGCGTGGTGGACCAGGCGCCGCCGGTCCAACTCAGGCTCAACTTGTTCTTGGTGCGCGGTGCGCCGTAGTAGCCCAGTGTCTCGACGATGGGGCGTCCGGCCTCGGTCTGCTGCTTGCGAGTCAGCGTGCGGCTACCGCCGAAACTCAGCTTGATGCGCTGGCCGCCTGCCAGTTGCCAGCGGTAGCTGGCCTCGTAGTCCAGGCCGCCGGTGGTGGAACTGGCCAGATTGCGGTACTGGCGCAGCACCTGGCTGATCTGGCCGGGCTTGCCAGGATCATCGCTGGGAAGGCGCACCACGGCCCCCGGGAACTCGCTCTCCCGATCCACCACCTGCTGCGCCGTTAGGCGATCAACCTCGCCCGTGCGTTCCACATACCAGGCATCCAGCACCACATCCATGTTCTCGATCGGCTCCATCAGCAGGCCCAGCGAGTAGGTCTTGGCCTTTTCGGCGTCCAGTGCCGAGTTGGACTGGATCACGCTGGAGATGCGCCGGCTGCAGTCGTCATTGCTGGAGGACGAGACCGGGCACAGCCGTTTGTCCTGCACCGTCGTGAACGCAAAAACCGCCGACTGCGACACCTGCGACAGCGAGGGCGCCCGGAAGCCGGTCGCATAAGTGCCTCGCACCGCCGCCCAGTTGCTCAGCTTGTACTTGGCGCCCAGGGTACCGGTCAGCGCATTGCCGAAGTCGGAGTAGCGCTCGGCGCGCAGGGCGAACTGGGTCTCCAGGTCCTTGGCCAGCGGCGCCTGCAACTCGGCATAGGCGGCGCCGACATTGCGCGCGCCGTTGGCCTCGCCGATGCCGCGGCCGATGATGTCGCCGGCTGCAGTCAGCGGGTCGGCGCGCAGGCTGAAGCTCTCGCGCCGCAACTCGGCGCCCAGGCCCAGCATCAGCTCGCCGCCGGCCAGTTGGGCCAGTGCGCGCGAGCCGCGCAGGTCCAGTGAAGTGGTCTTGGCCTTGCCCTCGTCCGTCACCTCCGGAGCCACGCTGGCCAGAACCTCGGGGCTGTTGATCCCGCCGAAGCGGTAGCTGCCGGTGGCCAGCGCCCGCTGAAGACCCGACAGACTCAGCCGCCCGCTCAGGACCTTGCTGTTCTTCTGCACATGATGCAGGAAGCCGGCATCCAGGTCCCAGCCGGCCAGGCTGGAACTGGCCGAGAGCACCAGGCGGGTGTTGTCGGCGCGGCTGCGGGTGGCGGCGGCGATGTCGACAAAGCGGTAACGCAGGCCGAAGTCGGTCGGGCGGCTGAAAGTGTAGGTATTGCTGTTGACCCGCATCACCACCGGATTGGCTGCGGTGGCCAGCCGGGTCGGATTGTCAGGATGGGCTCCAGGCAGCACCAGACCGTTGAAAAGCACCGGTCGGCCCAGGGCGTCTCCCCACTGGGTCAGCGATTCGGTGCGCGCCGGCGAGGCGTCCATGAAGTCGGTCTCAACCCGCGAGGCCAGCAGCTCGGCACTCAGCGTGGTGACATCACCGAGCGCCCAGTTGGCGCGGGCAAATACCGCATGGCGGCTTTGGTCGCTACTGTACTGCTCGGCCGCAGCGTCGAGGTTGTACTTGCACTGCAGGGCCGCATTGGTGGCCGAGGTCGGCAGCTGATTCTCGGCGGCGCAGCCAGGCATCATGCCGCGGAAGCTGCCGGAGCGACCACTGTTGTAGGTGTAGAGATTGCCCGGCCAGCTGCTGGTGCTGTCGGTGGCGAGCCGGTTGAACAAGGGGCCATAGAGGTCCTGGCGCACCCGGTTCGGTGCCTCAGCGATGGACACGCCCTCGCGGCGCTGCACATCGAGGCCGGCGAAGACATTGAAACCGTCATTGAGGAAGTCACCGAAGCCCGCCATCGCGGTGGCACGGTGTGTCTTGAACAGTCCATCGAAGCGCTGCTGCGCGCCCAGCTCGACCAGACGGCCGCGGTAGTCGCGCTTCATGATGATGTTCACCACGCCGGCCATCGCATCCGATCCATACAGCGAGGAGGCGCCGGCTTTCAGGATCTCGATGCGCTCGATCGCGGCCAGCGGGATCGAATTGACGTTGAAGATCGTGGACTGCCCGCTGTTCGGGTCCAACATCGCAGCCGGCGCCAGACGGCGACCGTTGACCAGGGTCAGCGTTGCGGCCGAGCCCATGCCACGCAGAGAGATCGAGGCGGTGCCGGCGGCAAAGCCGCTGCCGCTGTCCATATCGTTGAGTCCGCCAGCGCCGGTAGCCGGATTCATGCGCAGCAACTCGTCGATCGAGCTGGCACCGCTGCGCTCGATATCGTCCTTGGTGATCACGCTGACCGGCACCGGGGTCTCACTGTCGGTACGTTTGATCATCGAGCCGGTCACGACGACGCGCTCGACTTGGTTGACCGCGGCGCCGTCTTGCGCCTGGGCATGGCCGGCAAGCACCAGTACAGCGAGAGTGATCAGATGGGGACGTAGATTTTTTTTCATCGGGTGGCTTCCAGGGGCGGTGGCAGTCGGAGGCCGTCATGCAATTGACACGCGGCCATCATCTGGCACGAACCCTAACGAGAGCCTCCACCGCCGGCATGAGATCTTGTTTGCTAAAGTTTCCCAATGGTTATCAAGACGCGGCCCGCCCGGGCCCCCGAGGAGGCGGAAACCTTTGTCAGCCGGCGCATGAGTCTGCGCCATCTGCGTGTGGTTCAGGCCCTGGCCGAGGCGGGCAGCCTGAGCGCGGCGGCCGAGCTGCTGCATGTGACCCAGCCGGCTGTCAGCAAGACCTTGGGCGAGATCGAGCGGGCCCTGGGGGAAACCCTGTTTGTGCGGCGCGGACGCAGCTTGCGCGCCACAGCGCTGGGCGAGCGGCTGATTGCGCTGGCCCGCAAACTGGAAGCTGATCTGCGCCGGGGTGGCGAGGACGTGGCCTCGCTGGTGCGCGGAGCCTCGGGCGAGTTGCTGATTGGAGCCACCAATGCGGCGCTCACCGAGATCCTGCCTGATGCGCTGGCGGCGATGAAGGCCGAGCATCCCTGCGTGACCCTGACGGTGCGCACCCATGCGCTGACCGATCTGTTCGACGATTTGCGTCAGGGTCGTCTGGACCTGGTGATCGCACGCGCCGTCCCGCAGGAGATGCCGGCCGATCTGGAGTCGCACTGCCTGCTGAGCCAGCAGGAGGTGGTGGTGATCAGCAGCCACCACCCCTTGGCGACGGTCAAGCGGATCGGCTGGGAAGCGCTGCAGGAGCAGGCCTGGATCTGGCCCCTGCCGGGCACGCGCTCGCGTGCGCTGCGCGATCGGCTGTGGCAGGGTATGGGCATGCCGCTGCCAAGCAACGTGGTGCAGACCGGCGATCTGATGCTGACGCTGAGCCTGATGCGGCGCATCCCCCTTTTGACCATCCTGCCTCAACATGTGGCGCGTGCCGCCGCGCAAACCGGCGCCGTCAAGATCCTGCCCCTGGAGGCTCAGCTGGGCCTGGCGGAGCTGAGCTTGTGGCATTTGCGCGAGCCGCAAAGCGATCTGGTCGAGGAATTCAAAAGCCTGCTGCTGCAAGCAGCGCTCAAGCTGGCCTGAACAAGGCGTGAGCCTTACTCGTACACCTCGGCATCCGGATCGGTGACTTCCAACTCATAGCTGGCCGCCAGCATGGCGAGGCGGGCGATCACGCCGTACATATAGAAGCGATTGGGCGCGCTGGCGCCGGGCTTGGCGCCGGGGCGCGGCAGCTGCGAGGACTCGGCGAAGGCCAGCGGCACGAAGCGCGATCCCGGCGCGTTCAGGTTCTCGTCGAAACCACGCTCGGCATGGACGCGGTAGAAGCCCCCGACCACATAACGGTCCATCATGTAGACCACCGGCTCGGCCACCGCCTCGTTGACCCGCTCATGGGTGGGCACGCCCTCCTGCAGGATCAGGGCGCTAACCTCCTGCCCGTCCTTGACCGCGCTGCCGGGCATGCGCCCTAGTGCCGCCAGATCTTTGGCGTCGCGCACCGTCAGCAGCCCAGCGCCGTAGGTGCTGGCGTCGGGCTTGATGATCACGAAGGGCTTCTCCGGGATGCCATATTCCTTGTACTTGCGCCGCACCTTGCCCAGCAGCGCATCGGCCTGGGTCTGCAAGGCCTCCAGATCCTGCGACGGGCCGGCTGCCGTGGTGTCGAAGCGCGTGTACATCGGGTTGATCAGCCACGGATCCATGCCCAGAAGCTTGGCAAACTTCTTCGCCACCTCTTCGTAGGCGCGCAGATGGTTGTGCTTGCGGCGTACGGCCCAGCCAGCATGCAGTGGCGGCAGCAGGTACTGTTCATGCAGCCCCTCCAGCACACCCGGCACACCGGCCGACAGGTCGTTGTTCAGCAGGATGGTGCAGGGATCGAAATCCTTGAGTCCGAGGCGGCCACGCGTGCGCAGCAACGGTTCCAGGGTCAGACTGCTGCCGTCGGCCAGATTCAGCTCGGTGGGCTGCTTGATGTCCTCGTCCAGGCTACCCAGGCGCACATTCAGGCCGGCCTGGGTGAAGATGCGCACCAGGGTCGCGACATTGGCCAGGTAGAAGGTGTTGCGGATGTTCGACTCGGGCACCAGCAGCAGGTTCTTGGCCTCGGGGCAGATTTTCTCGATCGCTGCCATCGCCGCCTGCACCGCCAGCGGCAGCATCTCGGGGGTCAGGTTGTTAAAGCCGCCGGGGAAGAGATTGGTGTCGACCGGCGCCAGCTTGAAGCCGGCGTTGCGCACATCGACCGAGCTGTAGAACGGCGGCGTGTGCTCCATCCACTCCAGCCGGAACCAGCGCTCGATCGCCGGCATCGACTCCAGAATGCGCTGCTCCAGCTCGTTGATGGGGCCGTTCAATGCGGTGATCAGATGGGGGACCATGGGTCGTGCCTGTCGGTGACCCGCGAAGGGTCTGGGGAGGAGGGGGCGAAGCGATTCTAGAAGCAAGACATGGGGACGCCTCCCAAGGACTCAAGGGTAGAGTGCGAGCCATGATGATGCGCCCCCTGCTGCTCAGCCTGTTGCTGCTTTGGATCCCGGCCCGTGACGCCCTGGCCGAGAAGCCCTGCCCGCCAGCGCCGGCCGCACCGGCCGCATCGGGCGCGCAGCGAGATCGCGGGCTGCTGTGGCGCATCAGCAAGAACGGGCGCAGCGCTTGGCTGTTTGGCAGCATCCATCTGGGCCGGCCGGACTGGGCCAGGCCCGGACCGCAGCTGCAAGCCGCGCTGCAGGACAGCGACACCCTGGCGCTGGAGCTCGACCCTGCGGACCTGCAGGTCCAACGCCAGCTGGCAGCCGGCCTGAGCCGCCCCCTGGCCGTGGACGCCGCACTGCGCGAACGCCTGGCTGCACAGGCCGCAGCAGCCTGCTTGCCCGAAGGTGCGCTTGCCGCGCTGCACCCGCTGATGCAAGCCATCACGCTGACCATGCTAGAAGCCCGCTGGGAAGGGCTGGTGTCCAGCCACGGGCAGGAGATGGTGCTGTCGGAGCAGGCGCGCGCGCGCGGCCTGGCCGTCGTCTCGCTGGAGACCGTGCGCCAGCAGCTCGATGCCTTGCTGCCCGCCGATGTCGACGAGGCTCGCCGCTTGACCGCCGACACGCTGGAACAGCTGGAACAGGGCAAGGTGCGGCCCATGCTGCGGCGCCTGGTGCGGGCTTGGGAGCAGGGCGATCTGCAGACACTGAGCGACTACGAGCGCTGGTGCGACTGCGCCGACACGCCAGCCGACCGCGCCTTCCTGCGGCGCCTGATCGAGGGCCGCAATCCGGCACTGGCGGCACGCATCGACGCGCTGCATAGCCAGGGCCGCAAGCTCTTCGTGGCCGTCGGCGCCCTGCATATGCCCGGGCCCCAGGGCTTGCCAGCCCTGCTGGCGCAGCGCGGCTACCAGGTCGAACGCGTCGCGCTGCCAGCGCACTGAGCCAGGCCGTGGCCCTGATTCGCAAGCCCTATCTGCTGCGCGCCGAGTTCCGCTCCGATGCGCAACCGGACTTCGGCAGCTATCCCTTCAGCATCGCCGCCGTGCGCGATCTCGCCCAGATCGATTTTCATGCCGATGTGACCTTCTTCGTCGGCGAGAACGGCGCCGGCAAGTCCACCGTGCTGGAAGCGCTAGCGGTGGCTCTGGGCCACAACCCTGAGGGCGGCACGCGCAACGCGCGCTTCCAGACCACGGATGCCGCGATCTCGCCGCTACACGAGACGCTGCGCCTGGTGCGCAGCGCCTTCCGGCCGCGTGAGGGCTATTTCTTGCGCGCCGAGAGCCTGTTCAATGTGGCGACCTATCTGGACGGGCTGCCGGGCGCGCCCTCGCCGTCCCTGCATGCCTGCTCGCATGGGGAGGCTTTCATGGCCGTGCTGTTTGAGCGGCTGCGCGGCGAGGGCCTCTATCTGCTGGACGAGCCCGAGGCCGCGCTGTCGCCGAACCGCCAGCTGGCCGCGCTGCGGGTGATCGACGAGCTGGTGCGCAAGGGTTCGCAATTCATCATTGCCACCCATTCGCCCATCCTGCTGGCCTATCCGCACGCCCGCATTCTGCAGTTCGACGCAGCGGGCATCACCGAGCTGCGCTACGAGGACACCGAGCACTACGCGGTGACGCGCGATTTTCTGAACCACTATCCGAAGCGGCTGGAGCAGCTGCTGGGCGACGGCGAGTAAGCGTCATCGCTATGGCCGGCCCGTGCTCCGTAGCATGGAGGAGCGGCCAGCACCATCTGGATGAGTCTTACACGGGGCAGCTTGCCTGGCGCAACTAGACTCTGCGTTCAAACAAGAACCGATCCTCAGGGAGTGAGTCAATCAATGTCATCACGAAGGCGTGGCAACGCCTGCGCTCAGCCGCGTTCGTGTTGTGCTGCATCGGTACCGGCGCGCCAGCGCTGGGGCAAACAGCAAGCGCGAGCATCGCCAAGGCGGAGCTATAACAAGTCTGCAGTGCTCAAGGCTGCGAGTCCTTCAAGCCACCGGCGGAACTCGGCCGCATCAAGAGCGTGCAGTCCTGGCCCATCGCCAAGGCGTCCCGGGTTGCCGCGCTGGTTAGCGGCACCAAGGGCCATGCGATGTGCGCTGCGCCTGTCTGCAGTGGCCCGATCAAGTGCATAGGCATCAATTTCCCCTCCGTGGCGCAGGTCAAGTTCCGGATCGTCAACCGGCCTGGAAACGGCTACTCGATTCGCGCATACGCCAGGACGGGTGAAGCTACCAAGCCCGCGATGAAGGCCCTGACTCGCCAATTCGTTCACGAGTTCCGTCGCTCCAAGGACTTGCTCGATCAGCGCATCGAGTACACACGCCCACCGACGCGCTCGGCCAATCGTTCACAGATCGATCTGGATGCTAGGAGCGGCATGGTCATGCTGGCTGGCGGCGACCTCGAATGCCAGAGTGACGATTGCGTGGTCATCGAGGGTCCCGGGGCGGGAGATGATCCAGGCGACGAAGAAGACCCCGGGAGGATGAGGGCGATCCCAGGGACGAGTCGTATCGACAGGATGAGCCTGTGGAACGCCCTGAACCTGAGCCCTGTCCGACGGGCAGCACAAATGCTGCCTTGGGTCGCGCAATGCAGGCAATGGCTTTGCATTGCCCCACACACGAGTACATTCTTGAGGGATGCCTTAAAGGCGCGAAGGTGATCTTGGAGCAACAAATAAAGCGTTGCTGGCGATACATCCACACTGATGGCTACTGGGATAGCGTCGCTTGCAACAATTGCATCACGTAGGCTGATCGAACCTACGACGGAGAGGTCAACGCTTGCTATCGTGAGTATGCAGAGAACAAGCGATGAGTACTGACCTCTTGTTCTTTGAAAAGCACTCGGTCATGTTGCGCACGGTCGTGATGTCAGACGCGGCGCAAGACCCCAAACCCCTCGCGGTCAGGATTTGGCTCAAGCCCGCCTTGGCATCCGGCGATGCAGAGTGTGCGATGCAGATCGACGGTTTGATGCGCGAGCCCATCACCTTCGCGGGCATCGACAGCATGCATGCGCTGGAGATCGCGATGTCGGCCGCCGACAGCCACCTCGTCTATGCATCCAGGGCCAAAAATCTGAAGCACCGCTGGGGCCAGCCCTACCACTCAACCAGCAGTTGGGGCCCCCGGCCGCTGCCACCTGCCCCGCCGTCAGAAGCCATCGCGCACACCTAATGGTTCGTCGATCCCGACGGGGTCGGGCAATCTTTCCGTCTCTTCATCAAACCGCCCAAACTGCTGGACGCACAGGAGAAGGGGGCGTAAGTATGGGCTTGCCATCTGGACCTGCTGCCCCAGTTCAACAAAGGTTCCGCACCGATCTGAGCACGGGATCCGATGCTGGCATTGAACAAGGCCAAGGCGCTGGTCAGCCTGCTCTTCGACGCCTACCGGCGACGCGGCTGGGTGCTGATGTACTCCCCCCAGGACAAGACCCCGCTGCCGCAGACCTTGTCCGCATCAGCACCAAGCCATGACGAAAGCGCAGCGTCCGCGCAGGCGCTGTTGGACGAGGTGCGCCTCAGTCATCCCGAATTGGTTGACTTCATTGAAGGCGCCGCCCGCTTGTCAGGTAAGCCATGAACCGCTACAAGCTCGAAGCGCTGCTCATGATTGCCTTGACGCTGGTGGTGGTGCTGCTGCTTGGCGTGCTGGCCGCGATCTTCCTGGTCTAGGCGCTGACTGCGCAAAGCAAGAAGCCGCCCGAAGGCGGCTTCTTGCACAGACGGGAAGCCCGTCCCGTGACTTACTTGTGGTACGCCGTCTCGCCGTGCGAGGTGATGTCCAGGCCTTCGCGCTCAGCCTCTTCCGGCACGCGCAGACCGATCACCAGGTCGACGATCTTGAAGGCGATCACCGAGACCACACCCGACCAGACGATGGTCAGCAGCACGCCCTTGAACTGGATCCAGACCTGGCTGGCGATCGAGTAGGCGTCCGGTGCCACCATGGCCACCGTGACCCAGTCGCCGACGGCGCTGGGGCCGCCGAGGTTGGGCGAGTTGAACACGCCGGTCAGCAGCGCGCCGACGATGCCGCCGACACCGTGAACACCGAACACGTCGAGCGAGTCATCCGCACCCAACATCTTCTTCAGACCCGACACGCCCCACAGGCAGGCGAAGCCGGCGACGAAGCCGATCACCATGCCGCCGCCGATGCCGACATTGCCGGCCGCCGGAGTGATGGCCACCAGGCCGGCTACTGCGCCGGAGGCCGCGCCCAGCATCGAGGCCTTGCCCTTGAGCAGCGCCTCACCGATACACCAGGCCAGCACGGCGGCAGCGGTGGCGGCCAGCGTGTTGATGAAGCCCAGCGCGGCAAAGCCATTGGCTTCCAGTGCGGAACCGGCGTTGAAGCCGAACCAACCCACCCACAGCAGCGAGGCGCCGACCATGGTCAGTGTCAGACTGTGCGGGGTGAAGGATTCCTTGCCGTAGCCAACGCGCTTGCCGACCATATAGGCGCCGACCAGACCGGCGACGGCCGCGTTGATGTGCACCACGGTACCGCCGGCAAAGTCCAGCGCGCCCCATTGCCAGATCAGGCCGGCCTTGCCGGTCATCTCGGCGGCCACCTCGGCCGAGGCATAGGCGTCCGGGCCCATCCAGAACCAGACCATGTGCGCCATCGGCAAGTAGCTGAAGGTAAACCAGATCGCCATGAACAGCAGTACGGCCCCGAACTTGATGCGCTCGGCGAAGGCGCCGACGATCAGGCAGGCGGTGATACCGGCAAAGGTGGCCTGGAAGGCGGCGAACACGATCTCCGGGATGTAGACACCCTTGCTAAAGGTGGCCGCGTTGGCGAAGGTGCCGGCCGCGTTATCCCAGATGCCCTTCATGAAGAGGCGATCAAAGCCGCCGATGAAGGCATTGCCCTCGGTGAAGGCCAGGCTGTAGCCATAGATGACCCACAGCACGACAATCATCGAGAACGTGACCATCACCTGCATCAGCACCGACAGCATGTTCTTGCTGCGCACCAGACCGCCGTAGAACAACGCAAGACCCGGCACCGTCATCATGATGACCAGTAAGGTGCAGACCATCATCCAGGCAGTGTCGCCCTTGTTGGGCACGGGGGATGGTGCGGCGGCTTCGGCCGGCGCGGAAGCGGCGTCTGCGGCCGGGGCAGCCACGGCGGCCATGGCTTCGGAAGCAGCAGCGACGACCGCCGAGGCGGCCTCGGCGAGGGCGGGCGCGGACGCCGCGTCTTGGGCCCAGGCTGCAGGGGCGAACACCGCCGCAGCCAGTGCCAGGCTGGCAAGTAGTTTCTTCATGAAGAATCTCCGGGGATTTGTCTGTCTAGTCTTGTGATCGGTGGAGCTCAGAGCGCATCGGCCCCGGTCTCGCCGGTGCGGATGCGCACCACCTGGTCTAGCGGCGAGACGAAGATCTTGCCGTCGCCGATCTTGCCGGTGCGGGCCGCGGCCTCGATGGCCTCGATGACCTGCTCGACCACCGCATCATCGACCGCCGCTTCGACCTTGACTTTGGGCAGGAAGTCGACGACGTACTCGGCGCCGCGATACAGCTCGGTGTGACCCTTCTGGCGGCCGAAGCCCTTGACCTCGGTGACGGTCAGCCCTTGCACGCCGATAGCGCTCAGCGCCTCGCGTACTTCGTCAAGCTTGAAGGGCTTGATGATGGCGGTGATCAGTTTCATTGCGTTCTCCTCACACGGTTTCAGAAGTTGTACTTAACACTGACCACTAGCCCGTTCTTGCCCAGGAACTTGTCCTTGACGGTGTAGAAGCCCTTGTCAGCGTCGGTGCCGACCAGCGCGATGCTGGGCACCAGACCACTGAAGTCCTTGGACAGCGCCAGCGAGTAGTCGGTGTAGGAGGCCTGGCCGCGCAAGGGGCCATCGATGCGCTGATAGCCGACATGGGGCGCCAGCATCCAGCCGTCCATCACTTCGAAGCTGGCTGACAGATCGGCATACCAGCTGTTCTTGCTGTCGGGGTTGCCAAAGGTATCGGTAACCGCGTGCGAGTACTTGGCCGTGAACGGACCATAGCTCAGCGCGCCATAGATTTCGGTGGTGTTGGCGCTGGTCGCCAGCTTGTTGCTCGGGTAGATATAGGTCAACACGCCGATGTCGAGATTGACGCCCTTGCTGATCTCGGTCTTGTAGCCGCCGTAGAGGTCGACCTCGACCTTAGCGTCGCCGCCAACGTCCTTGACCCACTTGATCGTCGAGCCCCAGGCGCCCACGTAGAAGCCGCTCGGGTGCGCATAGTCCAGCCCGCCTTGCAGGGCCGGCTTTAGCCGGGTCTGCGAGATGCCGCGATAGCGGTAGTCGCTGGTCAGGCTCGCATTGAAGGCGACTGATGCGTCCTGGGCCTGGGCCGGCAGCGCACCGAGGGTCATGGCGGCGGTAAGCGTGGCAAGAATCAACTTCATGCGGAACTCCTAGCTGTTTGGATGGGGAGAAGGCAAGTTCGAACTGAGGATTGCAGCTTCCGTGCCAGGCTCGGCGCCTCAGGCGAAACCGGGAAAGAGGCCCGGATCGCGCGGGAATGCACCAAAAGAGGATGACCACGCTTGATGCCCGCACTTGGTGCAGGCACTCCATTGGTGCAGCGAAGGCAGCGCGCCCGGGGTCAGCAAACGTGCAATATCAAAAATAGGATCGGTAAGCACCGGTCCTGGGGTGGGATCAATCTCCCTGGCAGACGTACACAGCCGCGCGCTGGACGGGCTGGCCGCCGCTCGGTTATGCGCTAAGGAGCACAGCTGGCCAATCAGTTGCCGATCGCACAGGTCCTCCTGGCGGCCCGCGAGCAGATCGGCCCGAGCGGCTGCGAGGCATGGCATGCGCCAGCGAACTGTCGTTGGCCGGCGAGCTGCGGCCGGTGCGCTTGCGCTGCGCCAGTCGGGCCTGACCGGCGATCTGATGCTGACCGAGGCGAATTCGGCAAAGGCGCCCCTGGCCACCGGCATGGCGGTGTCCGGCGCCTATCTGCTGGACCAGATAGCCGCACTGAGCCCGCGCGGCGACACAAAATCGCTGCCGCGCGGCCAGCTGTGCGGCTGTCTGCAGAGCAAGGGTTAGTACCAGGAATCAGCAAATCTAGCCACGGCCCATAAAGATTTCTCGGTCGACCTCGATGCCGGATTGGTGGACATTCGCGTCACCCACCCCCTTCATTCCAAAAGGAAGCCCGAGATGAAACGCCTGTTGCTCAGCGCCACCGCCGCCGTCCTGCTCTCCACCACCGCCCAGGCCGCGACCTGGAATATGTCGGCCGAACAACCCGACGCCAACTACCTGACCGTCAATGTGCGCCAGTTCGCCGAGGACGTGAAGGCAGCAACCGCCGGCCAACTGGAGTTCAAGGTTCAGAGCAATAGCGTGCTGCTCAAGCGCCCCGAGGTGAAGCGCGGCGTGCAGCAAGGCATCGTGCCGATCGGCGAGGTGCTGATGTCGGCGCTGGGCAACGAGGACGCGATGTTCGAGATTGACAGCGTGCCCTTCCTGGCCAGCTCCTTCGACGCCTCCGAAAAGCTCTGGAAGGCCGCCCGCGAGCAGATCGCCGCCCGCCTGGATAAGCAAGGCCTTGTGCTGGTCTATGGCTCGCCCTGGCCGCCGCAAGGCATCTACACCAAGAAACCGGTCGCCGCGATCGGCGACTTCAAGGGTGCCCGCTTTCGCGCCTACAGCGCCTCGACCAGCCGCATGGTCACGTTGATGGGTGCGGTGCCCACGACGATTCAGACCGCTGAGGTGCCGCAGGCCTTCTCGACCGGCGTGATCGACATGATGATCACCTCGCCGGCCACCGGCGTCGACACCCAGGCCTGGGACTATGTCAAACACTACTACGACGCTCAGGCCTTCATACCGCAGGCCATCGTCATCGCCAACAAGCGCTCGCTGATGGCCTTGCCCGAGGCGCAGCGCCAGGCCGTGATGGCCGCCGGTGCCAAGGCCGAAGCGCGCGGCTGGGCCCAGGCCCGCGAGCTGACCGCCAAGCTGACCCAGACACTGGCCGCCAAGGGCATCACGGTGCAGCCGGTGCCGGCAGCGATCGCCGCCGAACTCAACAAAGTCGGCGCGACGATGGCCGAGGAGTGGACCAAGAAGGCCGGTCCCGACGGCGCCAAAGTCCTCGACGCCTTCAACAAGAAGTAAGCGAACGCCATGGCCGTCCTTGACCGTCTCTCCAAGGCCTCCGGGGCGGCCTCGGCCGTCGCATTGGCCAGTATCGGCCTGGTGATCGCGGCGCAGATCGTCGCGCGACTGCTGGGGCATCAAATCCCAGCCGCCGATGATTTCGCTGCCTGGGCCATGGCGGCCTCGGCCTTCCTGGCCCTGCCCTATGCGATGCGCCATGGTGACCACATCCGCGTAACCCTGGTGCTGCACTTCCTGCCCAAGCGCTGGGAGCGCGGCTACGAGCTGCTGGCCTCGGCGCTGGGCGGGGCGCTGGCGGTCTGGGCCGCATGGCACACGCTGCAGTTCGTGCATGGCTCCTGGCAGTACGAGGAGGTCGCGCAGGGCATGTTGCGCGTACCACTGTGGATACCGCAGCTGGCCATGGCCGTCGGCATGCTGCTGCTGGCGCTGATGCTGATCGACCGCTTGTGGCGTGGCCTGCGCGGCCGTCCGCTGAGCGATGGGCCGGACGGCGAGACCGCCCGCACCGAATAAGAAAGGGACATCTCCGATGAGCGATCTTGCACAAGCGGGCGTCCTGATGGCACTGCTCTTCCTCTTGCTGGGCCTGGGCGTCTGGGTGGCGTTGGCCCTTATCGGCTGCGGCCTAGTGGGCCTGCTGCTGTTCACCGACGCGCCGGCCGGCGTGATCTTCGCCACCACAGCCTGGGGATCCACCGCCAGTTGGTCCCTGACCGCGCTGCCGCTTTTCATCTGGATGGGCGAGATCCTCTACCGCACCCGTCTGGCCGAGGATATGTTCTCGGGCCTGGGTCCCTGGGTCAATGGCCTGCCGGGCCGGTTGGTGCATGTGAACGTGCTTGGCTGCGGCATCTTCGCTGCGGTCAGCGGCAGCTCGGCCGCCACGGCTGCCACCATCGGCAAGATCTCGCTGCCCGAGCTGAAGGCGCGTGGCTATGACGAGAGCATCAGCATCGGCTCGCTGGCCGGCGCCGGCACGCTGGGCCTCTTGATCCCACCGTCCATCGTGATGATCGTCTACGGCGTCGCGGCCCAGGTCTCCATCGTCAAGCTGTTCACCGCAGGCATCCTGCCAGGCCTGATGATGATGCTGTTGTTCTCAGGCTATATCGCGATCTGGGCACTGCGCAATCCGGCCAAGGTTCCGCGTGACGCCGAACAGGTCGGCTGGGCCGAGCGCTTCAAGCGCCTGCGCCTGCTGGCGCCGGTGGTGCTCTTGATCGTCGGCGTGATCGGCTCCATCTATGCCGGTATCGCCACCGCCACCGAGGCCGCCACCATCGGCGTGATCGGATCGCTGATCATTGCCGGCCTGGGAGGCTCTTTGGGTCGCACCTCCTTCGTCGCGAGTCTGACGGGCGCGGCGCGCACGTCCTGCATGATCACATTCATCCTGCTGGGCGCGGCCTACCTGACCAGCGCGATGAGCTTCACAGGCCTGCCGGCCAACGTGGCGCAATGGATCGCCTCGCTGAACCTCTCGGCCTATGGTCTGCTGGCTGTGCTGACGGTGTTCTTCATCCTGCTGGGCTGCTTTCTGGATGGCATCTCCATCGTCGTGCTGACCACGGCCGTGCTCTTGCCCGCCGTGCAGGCCGCCGGCATCGACCCGCTGTGGTTCGGCATTTACCTGATCCTGGTGGTCGAGATGGCGCAAATCACGCCGCCGGTGGGCTTCAACCTCTTTGTAATCCAGGGTATCACCGGCAAGGGCCTGTTCACCCTGGCGCGCATGGCTTTCCCCTTCTTCCTACTGCTGGTGCTGGCGACGGTGCTGATCACGGTGTTCCCGGACATCGTGATGGTGCTGCCACGGGCGATGGGCTGAGTCCACCATGAGACGCATCCTGATTGCCAACCGCGGCGAGATCGCCTGCCGCATCATTCGCGCCTGCAAGTCCTTGGGCATCGAAACCGTCGCGGTGTATTCCGAAGCGGATGCCAAGTCCTTGCATGTGGAGCTGGCTGACTTCGCCGAACCCATTGGCCCGGCACCGGCCGCGCAGAGCTATCTGAACGGTGAGCGCATCCTTGAGGCCGCGCTGCGCCACGGCGCCGACGGCGTGCACCCCGGCTACGGCTTCCTGTCCGAGAACACCGGATTCGCCCGCGCTGCCGAGGCTGCCGGTGTCTGCTGGATTGGACCGGCGCCCGAGAGCATCGAGGCCATGGGCGACAAACAGCGCGCCCGCGCCATCGCTCAGGCCGCTGGCGTGCCGACACTGCCGGGCAGCAGGCGCTTCGAAATCGACGCACTCGACGGCATCGAACAGGCCGCGCAAGGCGTCGGCTACCCGCTGCTGGTGAAAGCCACCGGCGGTGGCGGCGGCATCGGCATGCGCCGAGTCGACACGCCCGAGCAACTGCTGGCTGCGGTGGCCGCCACCCAGGCCCTGGCGGCCAAGGCCTTCAAGGACGGCACCATCTATCTGGAGCGCCTGGTGGCACGCGCCCGCCATATCGAGATCCAGGTCTTCGGCCATGGTGACGGCACGGCCGTGCATCTGTTCGAGCGCGAGTGCTCGGTTCAGCGTCGCTTCCAGAAGATCATCGAGGAAAGCCCGGCGCCAGGCCTGCCTGCTCCTATGGTCGAGCGCATGGCTGCGGCGGCCGTCGCACTGGCTGCGCACCAGCGCTACCGAGGACCGGGTACGGTGGAATTCATCGTCGACGCCGACACCTTGGAGTTCTTCTTTCTGGAAATGAACACCCGCATCCAAGTCGAGCATCCGGTCACTGAGATGGTCACCGGCTGGGACCTGGTCCAGGCCCAAATCCGGCTCGCGGCCGGCACGTTCTTGCCGCTGACACAGGCGCAAATCGCGCAGTGCGGCGCGGCCATCGAGTGCCGGCTCTATGCCGAAAACCCGGCCAAGAATTTCTTCCCCTCTCCCGGGCCTCTGACGGTGTTCCGCCTGCCGCTGGAGATGGCTCATGTGCGCGTGGATACTGGCGTGCGCGAGGGCGACCAGATCACGCCCTTCTACGACCCGATGATCGCCAAGCTGATCGTTTGGGGCAAGGACCGAGAAGCCGCGCTGGCCCGACTGCGCGAAGCGCTGGCATCTAGCCGCATCGGGGGCGTCAAGAACAATGTCGAACTCCTGGCCGCAGTGGCCGGACATGCCGACTTCATCGCGGGAGAGGTCGACACCGGCTGGGTCGAGCGCGAGCGCCAGGGCCTGCTTGCGGGAGTGATTGCTGTATGACGACTGAAAACTGGCGCATTGACGCCGTCGGTGACCGCTGCCTGCTGGTGGGGCTCGGCACGACCGTGGACCCCGAGACGAGCGCCCGGGTGCACGCCTTCGTGCAGCGCCTGCGCGCCCTGCCGATAGCCGGCCTGCGCGATATCGTGCCCGCCTTCAGCACCGTGGCTCTGCACTACCGCCCCGAGTGCTTCGGCCCCACGCCCTTTGCGACGCTGAAGACCCTGTTGCTCGAACGCCTGGCCCAGCCGCTCGATGCCAAGCAGGCCGCACCCCGCGTAATCGAGATCCCGGTCTGCTATGGCGGCGACTACGGACCCGATCTGGAGGATGTGGCCCAGCGCTGCGGGCTGAGTCCCGAACGCGTGATCGCGCTGCATCTGGAGTCGGCCCATCGCGTCTACATGCTGGGCTTTGCGCCAGGCTTCCCCTTCATTGGAGGCCTGAACCCGCAGCTCGCGATGCCGCGCCGCACAACGCCGCGCACCCATATCCCGCCCGGCTCTGTAGCCATCGCGCGCGAGCAGACCTGCATCTACCCGCTGGAAACCCCCGGCGGCTGGAACATCCTGGGTCGCACGCCGGTGCGCCTGTTCGAGGCTGGTGCCGAACCGCCCTGCCTGCTCGGGCCGGGCGACGCGATCCGCTTCGTGCGCATCGACGCCATCACCTACGAAGCGATGCTGGAGGCGCGGAGATGAGCATCGATATCGAGGTCATCAAACCGGGCGCACAGTCGCAACTGCAGGACCTGGGCCGCTACGGCTATCAGCACCTAGGCGTGCCGGTCTGCGGTGCGATGGACGAGTATTCGCACCGACTGGCCAATCTGCTGGTGGGCAATCACATGGACCAAGCCACGCTGGAGATCGTGTTGATGGGGCCTTGCCTGCGCTTCGTGGCTGCCACCCAGATCGCGATCTGCGGCGCAGATCTGTCGGCCACGCTGGACGGAGAGCCGATGGCGCTGAACCGGCGGCTGGACGTGCCAGCCGGCGCCGTACTGGCCTTCGGGCGGCGCATCAACGGTTTGCGCAGCTATCTGGCAGTGCGCGGCGGCTTCTCAGTCGCGACGCTGATGGGCAGCCGCAGCACCTTTGTGCGCGGCGGCTTTGGCGGCCATCTGGGCCGAGCGCTGCGCAAAGGCGACTGGCTCCAGGCGGCGGACTTCCAACCGGCCGGCGCGCTGCCGGACCTCCCGGTCGTGAGCACCCTGCCCAGCGCCGAGATCACGCCGCTGCGCGTCGTACTCGGCGAGCACTGGGCCGGCTTCACGGCCGAGGCGCAGGCGCTGTTCGCCGAGAACAGCTACCGCATCAGCCCGCAGTCCGACCGCATGGGCTACCGGCTCGAAGGCCCAGCACTGGCGCGCAGCCAGCCCGGGGAGCTGATCTCCGAGGCGGTCAACTTCGGCAGCATCCAGGTGCCGCCCGACGGCCAGCCCATCGTCTTGATGGCCGAGCGCCAGAGCACCGGTGGCTATCCAAAGATAGGCCATGTGATCAGCGTAGACCTGCCGCTGCTCGCGCAGCTGGCGCCGCAGCAGGCGCTGCGCTTCGTGCCGGTCTCGCTGGAGACCGCGCAGACCCTGTATCTGCAACGTGAGCAGCAGTTTTCTGATGCACTGGGAGCCGCATGATGACGAGCAAGACCCTGGATCTCAACTGTGACATGGGCGAAGGCTTCGGCGCCTACACCATGGGCAATGACATCGCCATCCTCGACTATGTGTCATCGGCCAATATCGCCTGCGGCTTCCATGCCGGCGACCCGGGCACAATGCGCCGCATTGTCGGTGCGGCCATTGCCAAGGGCGTGGCGGTCGGTGCCCATCCTGGCCTGCCGGACCTGCAGGGCTTCGGCCGCCGCGAGATGAAGATCACGCCGGCCGAGGCCTATGCGATGGTGCTCTACCAGATCGGCGCACTGTCCGGCTTTGCCATCGCCGCCGGTGGCCGACTGAACCATGTGAAACCGCATGGCGCGCTCTACAACATGGCGGTCAGGGACCGCCAGCTCTCGGACGCCATCGCCCAGGCGGTGCGCGACTTCGATCCCGGCCTGGTCTTTTTCGGCCTGGCCGGCAGCGAGATGATCAAGGCGGCCGAGGCGCTGGGCCTGCGCGCAGCCAACGAGGTGTTCGCCGACCGCAGCTACCAAGACGACGGCTCGCTGTCGCCGCGCGGGCTGCCCGGCGCAATGATCGAAGACCCCGACCAGTCGCTGGCTCAGGTCCGCCAGATGCTGGCCGGCAGCGTCAACGCGCTGAGCGGCAAAGTCGTGGCGGTGCGCGCCGACACGCTGTGCCTGCATGGCGACCAAGCCGGTGCGCTGGATTTCGCGCGCCATATCCGCGGCGCACTTGCGGCCGACGGCGTCGCGCTGCGAGCCCCCGCCCATTGAGCCCCGCCACCATGTCTGAAGTCAGCATCACTTCCGAAGCCAGCGGCAGCGTCTGGAAGATCGAAGTCACGCCCGGTCAGCAAGTTGCCGAGGGCGAAACCCTGCTCGTGATCGAGTCGATGAAGATGGAGCTGCCGCTGGCCGCACCTGCCACCGGCACCGTCGCGCGGATCCTGGTGTCCGAGGGCGAGATGGTCGAGGAAGAGCAACCGCTGCTGGTGCTGACCACTCAGTCCTGATCGCCCAGTTGGGGCCGCACCCAGTCGGCCCCGACCCGCTCGCAGAAGTCGGCCACCACCTCGCGCACCAGGCCTACGGTCTCGCGCACCGCCGTGCTCATGCGGCTCTCGGTGATGGATGTGATCTGCATCGAGGGCAGCGGCGGCCCCTCGCACTGCCAGAGCAGGCCTTGCGCCAGTTGCTGGCGCACGAACACCGGCGGTATAGCCGCGATGCCGTAGCCATCGCTGGCCAATTGGATGATGGACTCGACCGAGGGGAAGCTGCAGACGCGGGGCTCGGTGTCGCGGTCAACGAAGAGCGCGCGCACATGGGCTTGCGGGCTCGATGTCTTCGAGAACGTTAGCAGGGGCACGCGCGCCAGATCTTCCACCGTCAGCCGCCCGCCGGCCGGCAGCAGCTCGGGCTTGGCGACCCAGCGCAACGGGAACTCGCACAGCGGCGTGACCCGGTAATCCAGCGTACCGATGGCCTCGGCAAAGGGGTCGTTCTGGATCATCAGGTCCAGCTTGCGCAGGCGGAACTGGTCCTGCAAATGGCGCGCGGTGTCGACCGTGATGTCCGGGTTGATCTGCGGGTAGCGCTCGGCCAGCTGGCGTATCAGCGGCGACAGCCAGGTGTGCACCACCGACTCGATCGCGCCGATGCGCACCCGGCCGGCAGCCGGCGCGTCGGGCCGGGTCGAAAGCTTCAACTCGCGTTCCAGCGCCAGCATGCGCTCGGCCTGGCGAAGTACCTGCTCGCCGACCTGGGTTAGTCCGAGGCGACGCGCGCTACGGTCCACCAGCTCAGCGCCCAGCTCATCCTCCAGCGCGGCGATGCGCTGCGAGATCGCTGCCTGCGTGGTGCTCATCACCTGGGCGGTCTCGCGGAAGCTGCCGACTCGCGCAAGTACCACCAGGGTTTCAAGGAATTTGGTGTTCACGGCGCCAAGTGTAGGCCGTGCTTAGCCCGAGGTTTTGTCTCGATATCAAGATTAATGCTACAGTTATTTATCTTGAATTAGAGGTAATAAATGGGCAGTGCGTCGCAACAATCCCAAGCGGTCGACGCCTGGCTGACGGCGCTGGCACCCGTCATCTGGGGCAGCACCTACATCGTCACGACCGAGCTGCTGCCGCCCGACCGGCCCTTCACGGCGGCGCTGATTCGCTCGCTGCCGGCCGGGCTGCTGCTGGTGCTCTACGCCCGGCGCCTGCCGGCACGCAACGAATGGGGCCGCCTGCTGGTGCTGGCGGCGCTGAACCTGGGGTTTTTCCAGGCCATGCTCTTCATCGCCGCTTACCGCCTGCCCGGTGGCCTGGCTGCCGTGGTCGGCGCCGTCCAGCCCCTGCTGGTCATCGGCATGAGCTGGGCGGTGGACCGGCGCCGGCCGCCCTCGCTGGCGATAGGCGCCGGCGTGACCGGCGTGCTGGGCATGGCCGCGCTGCTGCTTTCGCCGGGCGCCGTCTGGGACCCGGTCGGCGTCGCGGCGGCGCTGGCCGGCGCGGTCAGCATGGCCGCCGGTACCTATCTGGCCCGGCGCTGGCAGACCGACATGCCGGTGCTGGCCCTGACCGGCTGGCAGCTGCTGATCGCCGGGCTGATGCTGCTGCCGCTGGCCTGGAGCGTCGATGCGCCGTTGCCTGCACTGGGTATGAGCCAAGTACTCGGCTACGCCTATCTGTCGCTCGTCGGAGCCCTGCTCGCCTACGCGCTGTGGTTCCGCGGCATCGCCCGGCTGTCGCCGGTGGCGGTGTCTTCACTGGGTCTGCTGAGCCCGCTGACTGCCGTGCTGCTGGGCTGGCTGCTTTTGGGCCAGGCCATGGGCGGCCTGTCCCTGCTGGGCCTGTTGGTCGTGCTCGGCAGCGTGCTGGCAATGCAGCTGGCGATGAACGCCAAGCGCTGACACCCTTTCAACACTTCACACGAGAACGTCGATGCAACACCCCGTCCATGCACTGATAGCGGCGCGCCAATCGGTCACCCGCTACGAACCCGGCCAGGCCCTTGACGATGCCAGCATCGTCGAACTGGTGCGCTTGGCCACGCTGGCTCCTTCGGCCTACAACTTCCAGAACTGGCACTTCATTGCGGTGCGCACGCCCGCCGCGAAAGCGCGCCTGCAAGCCGCTGCCTACGGCCAGCCCCAGGTGGGCGATGCGGCCGTCACATTCATCATCAGCGGCCTACTGGCAGCGCACGAGGGCCTGCCGCGCGCGCTGCGCCCGGCGGTGGGCATCGTCGGCGACGCGGTGTTCCAGAGCTGGCTGGCGGCAGCAACCGCGGCCCACGCGCACGACCCGCGACTGCAACGCGACGAGGCAATACGCTCGGCCTCGCTTGCCGCCATGACGCTGATGCTGGCGGCCCAGGGCATGGGCCTAGCCAGCGGCGCGATGGGCGGCTTCGATGCACAGGCCGTAGCCCGGGAATTCGGGCTCGACGCACGCACCCTGCCCGTCATGCTAGTCACCGTGGGCCGCGCCCGGGCGGACAACTGGCCGCAAAAACCGCGCCTGCCCGTCAGCGAGGTGCTGGTTTTCGCCTGAGCCGGCGGCCGCTGGCGCAATTATTCAAGACCCGGGCCGGCCGCCGGCCCAAGATCGCCGCTCAGCTCAACCAGGGAGTGGCGACTATGGAAGTGAAGATCAATGGCCGGACCCGGGTCGTTCCCGAGGGATGGCAGGACGAAAAGCTGCTGTGGGTACTGCGCGAGGCCTGGGGTCTGGTGGGCGCCAAATTCGGCTGCGGCCTGGGCCAGTGTGGCGCCTGCACCGTGCTGCTGGACGGAGATCCGCTGCGCAGCTGCTTGCTTCCAGTGGCAGCGGTGCAAGGCCGCGCGGTGACGACGGTCGAGGGACTGGCCGACGGGGAGCGGCTGCACCCGCTGCAACAGGCCTGGCTGGACGAGGCAGTGCCGCAATGTGGCTACTGCCAGAGCGGCCACCTGCTCGCCGCTGCGGCCTTGCTGCGACAGACACCGCAGCCCACCGAGACCGAGATCAAGACCGCGCTGGCCGGACATCTCTGCCGCTGCGGCAGCCAGCCCCGCATGTGCCGCGCGATCCAGCGTGCCAGCCGCTCATGATGAGGCGCCGCGAGCTGCTGGGCGCGCTACTGAGCGTGCCCATCCTGGCCGGCTGCTCGACGCTGCCCGTGATCCCGCGTCGCCCCGAGCCCACACAGACCGACGCGATGGGCTGGATCAGTCATCTGGGCGCGGGCCGCTTCGAGCTACGCCTGCCGCGCGCCGAAATCGGCCAGCATATCGGCACCGCACTTCGACGCATCGCGGCCGACGAGCTGAGCGTGTCCATCGGCGCGATCAGCCTGGCGCTGCCAGACAGCCGAAGCATGGCACCGGTGCGCGCCACCGTCGGCAGCGACTCGATCAAGGGCTTCGCGCTGCCGCTGGCTCAAGCCTGCGCCGCGCTGCGCGAGGCCCTGGCCGGCCGCACGCCGCGCGAGTGGCCAGCCAGCGTCCTGCGTAGCCTGAACGGAGCGCCACGCCAACGGTCCGACCCTCTGGGCTTCGGCCGCGAGATCGTGACTGGCGCGCCGCTGTTTGCGGCCGATGTTCAGCTGCCGGGCCTGCTCTACGGCCGCGTGCTGCGTGCGCCCGTATCACCCGAGCTGGCATCGCGGCCAGCGGGTTTCAATGCCGCAGCGGCCCGCGCGCTGCCCGGGTTTGTGGCCCTGGTCGAGCACCCGGGGCTGAAGCGTGCAAACAGCCAAGGCCTGGGCATGGTGGCCCGTACACCGGCCGCGCTGGACCGCATTGAGGCAGCGCTGGCCCTGCACTGGCAGGTTGAGGATGGCAACGCCGCCGACATCGAGCACCTGCTGCGGCTGCCCGAGCAGGGCCGGCTGCGCCACCGGCTGCGCGAGGACGAGATGGCCGAGGCCGCAGCCTGGGATGTGGACCTGGTCTTCGAGACTGCGCTGGCGGCGCACAACGGCATCGAGCCGCGCTGCGCCGTCGCACACTATCGGGCAGCCGATCGGAGCCTGCGGCTGTGGACCGGCACGCAGGACCTGTTCTATGTGCGCGACACCCTGATAAGGCAGCTGGGTCTGGATGAGTCCAAGGTCCTGGTGCAGGCCTGCCGCGCCGGCGGAGCTTTCGGCGCCCGTGCGCTGGTGCTGGTGGAACCAGAGGCGGCCCTGCTCTCGCGCGCTGTGAGCGCGCCGGTCAAAGTGCAGTGGACGCGCGCCCAAGAGCTGCAGCAGGGCTTTCACCGCCCGCCCTCACGTCACCAGCTGCGAGCGCGGCTGCACAACGGCCGGGTGCTCGACTGGTGGCACCGTCTGGTCAGCAGTCATATCCTGTTCACGCCGGCTGCGATGCCGCGCTGGATGCAGAGCCTGGCTGACTTCACCGGCGACGGCGGCGTCTCGCGCTGCGCGCTGCCGCCTTATGCGTTGCCACGCCAGCGCATCGAGTTCGACGCGCGCCGGCTGCCGGTACTCACCGGCCCATGGCGTGGCCTGGGTGCCGGGCCGAACTGCTGGGTGATCGAGAGCGCCATCGACGAGTGCGCCCATGTGGCCGGTATCGATCCGCTAGTCTTCCGGCTGGCGCAGCTGGAGAACGCCCGCCTGCGCCGCGTGCTGGCGCGCGTCGCGCAGAGCGCCGGCTGGCCGCAGCAGCCGGTCAGCGATGAAAACACCCTGCGCGGCCGCGGCCTAGCCTGTGGCATCTACAAGGGCAGCGCTTATGCGGCGGTGATTGCCGAGGTCGCGGTCGAGCGGGCCAGCGGCGCCGTCAGGGTCACCGCGATGCACTGCGCCCACGACTGCGGCCGCCTCGTCCAGCCCGAAGGCGTGCGCGCGCAAATCGAAGGGAATCTGATCTGGTGTCTGGGCATGGTGCTGATCGAGGCGCTGCCGATAGACAACAAGGCGGGCATCGCGGCCAGCGGCTTCGCTGAAGCGCCGATCCCGCGCATCCACGACCTACCGGCCCTGCATATCGAGCTAATCGATACCGGCGAGACCAGCGGCGGCGCCGGCGAGACCGCAATGGTGGCCGGCGCCGGGGCGATCGCCAACGCGCTGCGGGCGGCCACCGGCCGGCGCTTCACGCGACTGCCGGTACGCGCCGCCGACCTGCGGTCGGCTACAGGCACACTGGCGCGATGAACGCCGACTTCGCCAGCGCGACGATGCTGCGGCTGCTGCTACGCGGCATGGCCGCGCGGGGCCTGAGCACGCCGCTGCCGCTACCCGAGGCCGCACGGGTGGCGCATCAGGACAAGCGGCGTGTGGTCGCTGCCATCGTCGAGCAAGGCGGCCTGTCCACGCTGCTGGCGCTGGCGCGCGAGGTCCGGCATATCGAGGGCGAGCCACTGCACCAAGTGCTGGTGGCCGCGCTCGAGCCGCTCGACTTCATGCGCCGCTGGCAGCGGCTGGAGCGCTATATCCACGCTGAGCACAGCGTGCGGATCGAGGACGCCCCGACCGATGGGCGGATCAGGCTCAGGCACAGCGGCCCCGCCCCCCAGCCGGCCGAGAGTCTGGCAGTGCTGGGCGTACTGATCGGCGGCTTCGAGGCCTTGGGAGCGCAAGGAGTGCAGGTGCAGATTGCCGGCCATGCCGTGCATCCACAGGCCGACGAAGACACGCTGCGCCGGCTGGCCGCTGATGATGCGATGCGGGTCTGGCAGTTCCAGTGGCATGCGCTCAGCCCTTTGCCGGGCAAACCTTGCGCTCCGGCCGATCTGCTAGCGCCGCTGCACTGGCCACCGGTGGCGCTGGCACTGGCGTCTCGCCAGCTTGCCGACCCGGCCGATGCGCTGCGGCTGGCCGAGGTCGCCGACGGCCTGGGCCTGTCGAGCCGCAGCCTGCAGCGCCAGCTGGCCGCACATGGCCTTAGCTTCAGCGCCGTGATTGCTGAGACCCGCTCACGGCTGGCGGCATGGTGCCTGGGCAGCAGCTCGCATGGCATCGCCGAGATCGGCTTCCTGTGCGGCTTTGCGGACCAGGCCCACTTCACTCGCGAGTTCACCCGCAGGGTCGGGTTGCCGCCGGCACGCTACCGACAGGCGGGGGCTCAGTGACGGCGTAGTTCGCCGTCGCGCAGCTCGACGATGTCGCCGGCCTTCAGGCCCGGATCACTGGCGCGCTCCAAGGTGCGGCTGCTTCCGTCCTTGTGCTCGAGGCGGATGATCCAGACGCGCTTGCTCTTCTGGCGCTTCTCGATCTCATTGCCGGCATAGCCTCCGGCCACAGCACCGCCGACGGTGGCGATCTTCTTGCCGCTGCCGCCACCAACCTGGTTGCCCAGGATGCCGCCGATCACTGCGCCACCGATCGCACCAAGGCCGCTACCCTCACCCTCGCGCTCCTCGCTGCGCACCGAGACGACGCGTGAGCAGTCATTGCAAAGCCGGGGTTCGGCCGCAGGCTTGGGCTCGGCGGCAGGCTTGGGAGCCGGCTTCGGCACCTCGGCCTGGGCCAGCTTGGCCGGCGCGGGCCTGCTGTCCTCGACCACGGCGGCCATCGGCGCTGGCACGGCGGCCGGGTCTTGCGAGGATCGGCCCAGCGCGTAGGCGCCGGCCACCAGAGCGGCCGCTACCGCCACGATGGCAATGGTCTGGCTGGAATTCAAGGGCATGCTCATAGGGTCAACTCCGGAAACAGGGATGACACCTTAACGCAGACCGCCGGGCCAGCGCCGACCGGCAGATGTAAGCGCATGTCAGCCCAACAGCGGCGCCAGCGCGCGTTTCGCATCGAGCTCGTCCAGCGCCATGCGCGCGGCCCAGTCCTTCATCTGATCGTCGCCGATGGTGCCGACATTGAAGTAGCTGGCCTCGGGGTGCGAGAAGTAGAAGCCGCTGACACTGGCGGCCGGCGTCATCGCCATGCTGTCGGTCAGGCCCATCTGGATGTCCTCAGGGGTCAGCACCTTGAACAGATCGCGCTTGGACAGATGATCCGGGCAGGCCGGGTAGCCTGGCGCCGGGCGGATGCCGCGGTACTGCTCGGCAATCATCTGCTCATTGCTCAAGGCCTCGTCGGCCGCATAGGCCCAGAACTCCTGGCGCACGCGCTGGTGCAGGCGCTCGGCAAAGGCTTCGGCCAGGCGGTCGGCCAGGGCCTTCAGCATGATGGCCGAGTAGTCGTCGTGGTCGGCCAGGAACTGCGCTTCCTTCTTGTCCACGCCAAGGCCGGCCGTCACCGCGAACAGCCCGATGTAGTCCGGCACCGAGCCCTTGGCCGCGATGTAATCGGCCAGGCAGCGATTCGGGCGGAGCACCCCGTCGACCACCGGACGCTCCGACTGCATGCGCAAGCCGCGCCAGGTCATCAAGACCTCGCTGCGGCTTTCATCACAGTAGATCTCGATATCGTCGTCGTTGACCTGGGCTGCGGGGTAGAGGCCGAACACGCCATTGGCCGTCAGCCAACGGCCGTCGATCAGTCGCTGCAGCATGCGCTTGCCGTCGCTGAATACACGTTGGGCCTCGTGGCCGACGATCTCGTCCTTCAGGATGGCCGGGAAGGGGCCGGCCAGGTCCCAGGTCTGGAAGAACGGCGCCCAGTCGATGTGGTGGGCCAGCTCGGCCAGGTCATAGTTGCGGAAGACACGGCGGCCGATGAACTTCGGCACCGGCGGCCGGTAGCCGGCCCAGTCCAGCTGGACCTTGTTGGCGCGCGCCTGGGCCAGCGTCACCAGCGGGGTCTTCTTCTTGTTGGCATGCTGTTGACGCACCTTTTCATAGTCGGCCTTCAGCTCGTCGATATAGGCAGCCGCGCGGTCGTCGCTGAGCAGCTCGGTACAGACACCCACCGAGCGCGAGGCATCCGGCACATAGACCACCGGGCCTTCATAGTGCGGCGAGATTTTGACGGCGGTGTGGACGCGGCTGCAGGTGGCGCCGCCGATCAGCAGCGGAATCTTCTTGATGCGGAAGTAATCGTCACGCTGCATCTCGGCAGCCACATGCTGCATCTCCTCCAGGCTGGGCGTGATCAGACCCGAGAGCCCGATGATGTCGGCTCCCTCGACCTTGGCGCGAGCCAGGATGTCCTGGCAGGGCACCATCACACCCATATTGACGACCTCGTAGTTGTTGCACTGCAAAACCACAGTGACGATGTTCTTGCCGATGTCGTGCACATCGCCTTTGACAGTCGCTATGACAATCTTGCCCTTTGGCTTCACATCGCCGCCGGCCGCCTCCAGCTGGCGCTTTTCTTCCTCGATATAGGGAATCAGATGGGCCACGGCGGACTTCATCACCCGCGCGCTCTTGACCACCTGGGGCAGGAACATCTTGCCCTGGCCAAACAGGTCGCCGACGATGTTCATGCCGGCCATCAAAGGGCCTTCGATCACATGCAGCGGCCGGCCACCGTTGGCCTGAATCGCGACCCATGCCTCCTCGGTATCCTCGACGATGAAGTCGGTGATGCCATGCACCAGCGCATGCGAGAGCCGCGCATTGACATCGCCGGCGCGCCAAGCCAGCCGGGCCGTGTCGTCCTTGGCCAGGCCCTTGGCACTCTCGGCTACCTCGATCAGGCGCTCGCCAGCGTCGGGTCGGCGGTTCAGCACCACGTCCTCAACTCTTTCTCGAAGCGTGGCTTCCAGATCGTCGTAGACACCCACCATACCGGCATTGACGATGCCCATGTCCATGCCGGCCTGGATCGCGTGGTACAGAAACACGGTGTGGATGGCCTCGCGCACCGGATCATTGCCACGAAAGCTGAAGCTGACATTCGAAACCCCGCCGCTGACCTTGGCGCCGGGCAGGTTTTGCTTGATCCAGCGGGTCGCGTTGATGAAGTCGACCGCGTAGTTATCGTGCTCCTCGATGCCCGTGGCGATCGCGAAGATGTTCGGGTCGAAGATGATGTCCTCGGCCGGGAAGCCGACCTCGTCGACCAGAATCTTGTAGGCCCGCTCGCAGATCTCGATCTTGCGCTCGAAGGTGTCGGCCTGGCCCTTCTCGTCGAAGGCCATCACGACTGCGGCCGCGCCATAGCGGCGCACCAAGTTCGCTTGGCGGCGGAATTCGGCCTCACCCTCCTTCATAGAGATCGAGTTGACGATGCCCTTGCCCTGGATGCATTTCAGGCCGGCCTCGATCACCTCCCACTTGGAGCTGTCGATCATGATGGGTACGCGGGCGATCTCAGGCTCGGAAGCGATCAGGTTCAGGAAGCGCACCATCGCCGCCTTGCTGTCCAGCATGGCCTCGTCCATATTGATATCGATGACCTGGGCGCCGTTCTCGACCTGCTGGCGCGCGACCACCAGCGCCTGCTCGAACTGCCCGGCCAGGATCATGCGGGCAAAGGCCTTGGAGCCGGTGACATTGGTGCGTTCGCCGATATTGACGAAGAGCGTGCCGGCGCCTATCTGCACCGGCTCCAATCCCGAGAGCTTCATCGGCGGCGGCGTGGTCTGGGGGGTAGCGGTGTTCATGGCAGCCTCGGAGAAAGATCGGACCGCAGGCTCACCGCGGCCACGAAGAATTCATGGATCGGTGAGCGTCGTTGAAAAGGCTGGCGCCCTTGCAGATCCAAGCCTGGCGGGCTGTCGATTGACACTACACCCGTCGCAACGCTCCTCGGACCGTGGCGCATTTTACGCTGCGTCCCAGCCGCAAGGCTCAAGCCGGGTGCCGGCGCGCCGACAATTCCTTCAGAGCTCTAGCGAATCACCGTGGATCTGATACCCCTGCCCCCTCACAGCCTGCGCATCGGCCAGGTCTTGGATTTTTCCTTGCGCGACGCTGAGGGCAAGCTGCTGATTGCGCGCGGCCAGGTGCTGGGCGACAGTCCCCTAGTCCAGGCGCTGATACAGCGCGGTGCCTGGGTGCAGGCCCATGAGACCAAGGACTACCAGCGCGCGCTGGCCCACAAGGTCGACACTATGATGCACCAGGGCGCCACGCTGGGCGCCATCGCCCGGGCCCAGACCAGCTACCGGCCCGAGCGGGGCGGCGCGGCCGTGCCACAGGTCAGCGACCAGGCCGCCTGGGCCGATCTTCAATTGCGGGGCCATGCGCTGCTGCGCGAGCCCAGGACCGAAGACTTCCTGCCACGTTTCCATGCGCTGCAGCAGGAGATGCTGGCGCGGGTGCAGCAGCAGACCGATGCAGCGCTGATGCTGCTGATCTTCGAGTCCAGCCAGGATTTCCAGCACTACAGCGCCCGCCACGCGTTGCTCAGCCTGCTGCTGTGCGAGCTCTGCGCGCGCCAGCTAGGCTGGGCCGAGGATCTGCGCCTGGTTCTGGGACAAGCCGCGCTGTCGATGAATATCAGCATCAGCTCGCTGCAAGACCGGCTCGCCGGCCAGGACGAACGCCCCAGCGAGGCCCACCGGGCCGTGCTGGTCGGCCATGGCGATCGCAGCGCCGAGCTGCTTCGCACGTTGGGCGTCGGCGACTCGCTATGGCTGCAAATCGTGCGCCTGCATCACGAGGCCGGTCCCGGGCCCTTGGCCGCTCGCTCGGTGCCGGAGCAGATGGCGCGGGTGCTGCGCCGCGTCGATCTCTACGGCGCACGGCTGAGTCCGCGGCGCTCGCGCAAGGCCCTATCTGGCGCCCAGGCGGCGCGTGCGGTCTATCTGGACGAGCTGCAGCAGCCCGACGAGGCCGGCGCCGCGCTGATCAAGGCCGTTGGTCTCTACCCCCCCGGCTCGCTTGTGCGCCTGACCAATGGTGAGGTCGGTGTCGTCGCCAAGCGCGGCCACAGTGCCAACGAGCCCTTGGTCGCTGCGCTGCTGGGCAAGAGCGGCGCTCCGTTGAGCGAGCCGGTGCCACGCGATACCCGTCTGTCCAGCCAGGCCATTGCCGCCAGTCTGGCGCCGCATGAGCTCAAGCTATTGGTCAATATGGAGCGGCTGCTGAAGCTCTACTGATACCTCACGCCTGCTCGGCCACCAGCTCGCTGAAGAAGCGTTGGCCACAGGCGCGAGGCTTGTAAGCCGAGACCTTTTGCGCGATCGCCGCGATATGAGCCGGAGTCGTGCCGCAGCAGCCACCGGCGATGTTCAGAAAGCCGGCGGCGGCAAACTCGCCGACCAGGCGGCCGGTGACCTCGGGCGTCTCGTCGAATCCGGTGTCGCTCATCGGGTTGGGCAGACCGGCGTTCGGGTAGCAGCTGATCGCGGTGTCGCCGGCAGCCTTGGCCAGCTCCTCGATATAGGGCCGCATCAGCGTCGCGCCGAGCGCGCAGTTCAGCCCTATGGCCAGCGGCTTGGCGTGGCGCACCGAATGCCAGAAGGCGGTCACGGTCTGGCCCGAGAGAATGCGGCCCGAGGCATCGGTGACTGTGCCGGAGATGATGACCGGCAGGCGCACGCCCGTGTCTTCCATCAGCTCGTCGAGCGCGAAGATCGCCGCCTTGGCGTTCAGCGTATCGAAGATGGTCTCGACCAAGAACAGGTCCACCCCGCCATCCAGCAGGCCCTTGGCCTGCTCATAATAGGCGGCCTTCAGCGTATCGAAGTCGACATTGCGGGCGCCGGGGTCATTGACATCGGGGCTGATACTGGCGGTGCGCGGCGTCGGGCCCAGTGCACCGGCGGCAAAGCGCGGCTTGTCTGGCGTACTGTACTTGGCGCAGGCAGCGCGGGCCAGTCGGGCGGCGGCCACATTCATCTCGAAGGCATGCTCGCCCAGCTCGTAATCCTCCTGGGCCACCGAGGTGGTGCCGAAGGTATTGGTCTCGATGATGTCGGCACCGGCGGCCAGGTACTGCTCGTGGATCTCGCTGATGACCTCGGGTTTAGTCAGCACCAGCAGGTCGTTATTGCCCTTCAGGTCCTTGCCATGGTCGGCAAAGCGCTCGCCCCGATAATCGGCCTCGGACAGCTTGTAGCGCTGGATCATCGTGCCCATCGCGCCGTCGAGGATGACGATGCGTTGTTGCAAAATCTCGGGCAGCTGCGCGCCGCGCGTGTAGGGTCGGGTGGAAGCGTTCATCCGACCATTTTAGAGAGCGCGTCAATATCCCCATGAAACATCTGCTCCCCGTCGAGGCCCAGGCCTATCTGCAACAACACCCCGAGGCCCTGTTCCTCGATGTGCGCATGGAGCTGGAATACCTCTATGTCGGCCATCCGCCCGGCATCGTCCATGTGGCCTGGTACGAATACCCGGAGATGCAGCCCGATGTGGACCGCTTCGTGACCCAGGTAAAACGCGAGGCCGGTGGCGATCTGGGCAAGCCCCTGGTGCTTTTATGCCGCTCCGGCACCCGCACGGTCGCAGCGGGCCAGGCGCTGGAGGCAGCCGGCTTTGCCGAGGTCGTCAACATCGTCCATGGCTTCGAGGGCGATCCGGACGAGAACTTCCAACGCGGCCGGCTCAATGGCTGGCGCCATGACGGTCTGCCCTGGGAGCAGATGTAGGCCGACCCGCACACCCTTTGGTGGCATAGGCAAGACTTGACCCTGCTGTTAGCCTGCGCGGCGCGGCCGCCATGGCCGTCCAAGGACTGCCATGAACCGAAGCCTCGTCTCCTGGGTCGCCAAGATCGCCGCCATCCTGGTGGGTGTCTATCTTGTCTTCACGTTGATCAACCCGATACGCATTGTGCAATCGGGCACGCGCGGCGTGATCACGACGTTCGGCAAGGTCGACCCCGAACCGCTGGGGGAAGGCATCCACTTCGTCGTGCCCCTGGTCAACCGGGTTCATATGATCGATGTGCGCTTGCAAAAGAGCGAAGGTAAGGGCGTGGCCGCATCGCGCGATCTGCAGCAGGTCTCGGTCTCGGCGGCGTTGAACTGGAGGCTAGACCCGGCCCTGGTGGCGCAAACCTACCAGGCCATAGGCAATGAGTATGCGGTGGCGGCGCGTGTCATCGAGCCAGCCGCGCAGGAGGCCACCAAGGCCATTGCGGCCCAGTACACGGCCGAGGAACTGGTAACCAAGCGCACCGAGGTCAGCGGCAAGATCCGCGACGCGCTGGAGGCGCGACTGAAGCGCCATGGCGTCATCGTCGACTCGCTGGCGGCGGTCAACTACGACTTCTCGGCCGTCTTCGACAAAGCAATTGAGGCCAAGGTCGAGGCCGAGCAGAAGAAGCTGACGGCGGAGCGCGATCTGGAGCGCATTCGGGTAGAGGCCGAACAGGCCCTGGCCAAGGCGCGCGGCGAGGCCGAGTCACTGAAGGCCAAGCGCCTGGAAATCACGCCCGACCTCCTGCGCCTGAAACAGCTGGAAAACGAGAGCGAGGCCATCAGGAAGTGGGACGGCAAGCTACCGCAGTACACAGGGGCGGGCACACCGTTTGTTCAGCTGACGCCGCCGGCGGGACGCTGAGATGGCGCTGCGCCTTGCCGTCGCGCAAGCCAGGATCTACTGGACCGCAGAGGAGAACACAGCCGAGTTGCTATCGGTGCTGGCACAGGCCACGGAGCACGGAGCACGGAGCACGGAGCCCAGCTTTGCGTGTTCCCCGAACTGGCATGGACCGGCTTTCATCACCGCATCTCCGAGGCCACGTGGCCGGAGGTCGTTCGGCCCTAGGCACAGCACGTATGCGCCGCCTGCGCTTGGTCGGACTCTGAGCCGCCGTGGGCGCGCCGAGCTCGGTCCGCTTTGATCCTCTGGCCCGGGCTGATGCCCCGGCCGAAGGCAAAAGAGACCAAGTACCACCGGAGCATGTGCAGTATGCCGTGCGCCTCGCGCGAAGCCTCGGTTGCTGATTCGTCCAAAGCAAGTGCCCCGGGTCACTCTGTTACCCCGAACGCAGCGGTCTGTGCGGCCGTAGCGTGGTACTTGATCCCTCAGGGTGCATCGTGATTGAGCAGCAGCGGAACCAGGCCGGTCCGGCCGTTTTCGTGCTCGGCGAAAGTGTTCGACTCGCATCAGGCGCAGCGTTCGCGGCCGGGGGCGGCTTGAGTCTGGCGCTCTATGCATCCAGCGCCCGGCAAGCGCCGAGCAGGGCGGCCTCGTCGCTGGCACTGACAACGTAAGCAGGGATCGCGGCCAGGTAGTCGCGAAAGCGGCCCTTGGCCTCGAAGCGCTCGCGAAATCGCGAACGGTCAAAGCGCGCGCCCAGGCGCGGCACGATGCCACCCCCGATATAGAGGCCGCCGCGGGCGCCTAGCGTCAGCGCCACATTGCCGGCCACATTGCCCAACAGACTGCAGAAAAGCTCCACCGTATCGCGGGCCAGTTGGTCCTCGCCGGCGGTGATGGATTTGGCGTCCCGCTCGGGCACGACCTGACCCCGCACGCCGGCCAAGGCCTGGTACAGATTCTCCAGCCCAGGCCCGGACAGCGCACGTTCAGCCGAGGCGTGGCCGAAGCGGCGCTGCAGCACGCGTAGCACCGCGTCCTCCTCGGGCTCGAAGGAGGACAGGGTGACATGGCCGCCCTCGCCGCCAATCGGAGCCAGGCCGGCGCCGCCGACGCCGGGCAGCAGGCCAGAGACGCCAAGGCCGGTGCCGGGGCCGACCAGCCCGATCGGTGCGCCATCCACCGCCGCGCCGCCGCCGACTTGGCGTCGCGACCCGGGCGCCAGCGCCGGCAGCGCCAGCGCCAGCGCAGTGAAGTCATTGATGACCAGCAGACGCTCGGCCCCCAGCGCCTGGCGCAGCGCCTCAATCGAGAATGACCAGTGGTGGTTGGTCATCTGCACCTGGTCGCCGGTGATCGCGGTGGCTATGCCGATTGCACAGCAGCGCGGCCGCTCCAGGCCCTGGCTGCGCAGATGGTGCTGCATCGCGTCCCACAAGCTGACGTGATCGGCGCATGCATAGCTGGCCATGCCCAGCAGCGGACCCTGCGGAAGGTACTGACTGGCAAAGCGCACGTTGGTACCACCGACATCGGCCACCAGGCGCGGAAACGACGCCCCGCTCACGCGCGCGGCTCCAGGCGCAGCCCTTGGGCATCGAAGGCCAGCAGATGCTCGGGGCGCCACTGCAGGCCGACACGCTGGTGGCGCTGCCAGTCCTGCCCCGCCGCCAGCTTGACGGCCAGCGCCTGCTCGACACCGGCGATGCGCACATAGGCGATGCTGGTGTCACCCAGATGCTCGATTAGCGCCAGCTCGCCATCCAGGCCGGCACCGGCCGCGACTAGGTTGAGGTGCTCGGGCCGCAGTCCGACCGTCTCGGTGGCGGCCGGCAGGGCCGTTTTGATCAGGCCGGCAGGTAGAAAATTGATGCGCGGCGAGCCGAGGAAAGCGGCGACGAAACGACTCACCGGCCGCTCGTAAACCTCCATCGGCGCGCCGACCTGCTCGATGCGACCCTCGTTGAAGACCGCGATGCGGTCGCCCAGTGTCATCGCCTCGACCTGATCGTGGGTCACATAGACGATGGTAGCGCCCAGTTCCTCGTGCAGACGGGCCAGCTCCAGCCGGGTCTCGTGGCGCAGCGCGGCGTCCAGATTGGACAGCGGCTCGTCGAACAGAAAGACCTGAGGCTGGCGCACGATGGCACGGCCGATGGCCACGCGCTGGCGCTGGCCGCCCGAGAGCTCACGCGGCTTGCGCTCCAGCAGCGCCTCCAGTTGCAGGCTGCGCGCGGCCTTCAGCACGCAGGCGCTGACTTCGGCCTTGGGCCGGCCGGCCATCTTCAAGGCGAAGCCCATGTTCTCCGCCACGCTCATATGCGGGTACAGCGCATAGCTCTGAAACACCATGGCCACGCCGCGCTCGGCCGGTGGCACGGTCGTGACCTCGCGGGCGCCGATAAAGATCTGGCCCGCGCTGACATCCTCCAGCCCGGCAAGCATGCGCAGCGAGGTGCTTTTGCCACAGCCCGAGGGGCCGACGAGCACCATGAACTCGCCGTCCTGAACCTCCAGGTCCAGCGCGCGCACGACTGGGGCCTTGTCGCCGTAGCGTTTGGCGACACCCTTGAAGCTGAGGCCGGCCATCTCAGCCACCCGCCTTGGCGGTCGCGATGAAGCCGCGGTACCAGTGCGCGCTGTCCTTGGCCATGCGCTCTTGCGTTGCATAGTCCACATGGAAGAGGCCGAAGCGCTTGGTGTAGCCAGAGTTCCACTCGAAGTTGTCGAGCAAGCTCCAATAGAAGTAGCCGCGCACATCGACGCCCAGCTCCACCGCGCTGGCCAAAGCCTGCAGATGGCTGCGCAGATAGGCGATCCGCTCGACATCGGGCACCTTGCCGTCGACCACCGTGTCGGCATTGGCCATGCCGTTCTCGGTGATGAAGATAGGCGGCGGCGAGTATTCGCGGGTGATGCGCACGAGGTGCTGGGTCAGCGCCTTCGGGTAGATCTCCCAACCCATATCGGTGAAGCCATGTTTGCCGGGTGCCGGCAGTGCCGGGCTTTGCGTGGAGATGAAGCTGCGGGTGTAGAAGTTGACGCCCAGAAAGTCCAGCGGCTGCTGGATCGCAGCCAGGTCGCCCTCCTCGATCCTGGGGGCATCCTCGCCCAGGTACTCGATGATGTCGGCCGGGTACTGGCCGCGGAACACAGGGTCCATATACCAGCGCACATTCAGGCCGTCGTCGATGCGGGCGGCGCGGCGGTCGTCCTCACGCAGATTGTCGGCCGGGAAGGCGGGCGTGTGGTTCAGCACAATGCCGAGCTTGCACTTCGTCAACACGCGCATGGCCTTGATCGCCTCGCCATGGGCCAGCAGCAGGTGGTGCGAAACCTGGGCGGCGGTGGCGCGGCTGGTCTGGCCGGGGGCGAACTGGGCGGTCTCGTAGCCCAAGGTCGCCACGCACCAGGGCTCGTTCAAGGTGGATATGCTCTCCAGCCGGTCGCCGAAGCGGCGCGCGACCTCGGCAGCATAGTCGGCGAACAGAGGCACGATCTGGCGCGAGGGCCACCCGCCGAACTCGTCGTGCAACGCGGCCGGCAAGTCCCAGTGGTACAGCGTCGCATGGGGTTTGATGCCAGCAGCCAGCAACTCATCGATCAGCCGGTCATAGAAGGCGAAGCCCGCCTCATTCCACGCGCCGCGGCCCAGTGGCTGCACGCGCGGCCAGGCGATCGAGAAGCGGTAGGCCTGCAAACCCATCCACTTCATCAGCGCGACATCGTCCTTGTATCGGTGGTAGTGGTCGCAGGCAAGGTCGATGTTGGAGCCGTCGTTGATACGGCCCGGCTCGGTGCAAAAGCGGTCCCAGATCGACGGGCCCTTGCCCTCCTCGGCAGCTGCGCCTTCGATCTGCGCGGCACTGGTGGCCGAGCCCCACTGGAAGTCTGTGCGGAAGGCGCGGCATAGATCGCTGAGGGCTGAAGGATTGGGATCGATGGCGTTCATGGGCGGTTTCAAGTAATGCGGGAGAAAAAGGAAAACAGCAGGGCTCAGCCGCGCACGGCGCCCGAGGTCAGGCCGGCCACCAGTCGCCGGGCGCTGAAGAAGTAAGCGATCAAGAGTGGAAGCATCGCGATGGCACTGCCCATCATCAAAGCGCCCCACTCGGTGTTGTTGGGCGCCTGCATGGAGCGCAAGGCCAGCGGCAAGGTGTAGTTTTCGGCCGAGCGCATCACGACCAGGGGCGCAACGAAGTTGTTCCAGGACGCAATGAAGGTGATCAGGCCCAGCGTGCCCATCGCCGGCTTCAGCAAGGGCAGCACGACGCTCCAGAAGATGCGCAACTCGCCGCAGCCGTCCATGCGTGCAGCGTCCAGCAGGTCCTTCGGGATCGCCGAGCCGATGTACTGGCGCATCAGGAAGATGCCCAGGGCGCTGGCCGCCGCCGGCACATACAGCGCACGCGGCGTGTCGATCCAGCCTAGGAAGTCCATCACCATGAAGCTGGGAATCATGTTGAGGAAGCTGGGCAGCATCATCGAACCCAGCACGATCGCAAACAGCGTCCTCTTGAATCGGAACTCGTAAACCGAGAAGCCGTAGCCGGCCAGCGAGCACAGCAAGAGATTCAGCGCCGTCGTCAGGCTGGCCACATAAAGACTCATGCCCAGATTGCGCCAAAAGGGCAGGCGCTGCTCCAGAAGCTCCAAATTCGACAGCGAGGACAGGCCGAACCACAGCGGCGGCGGCGAGTTGAAGATCTCGCTACGGCCATGGCTCGCGAACACAAAGGTGAAGTACAGCGGCGCTACCAGCAGCAAGGCGCCGAGACCGACCAACAGCCAGGCCAGCCAAGGCCGGTCTTTCCATCGCGAAGAGCTATTGCGCATGGGCCCAACGAGCACGGTGGGATCAGCGTGCTGCATGCTCACCTCGCGCGTCGCTGCCGAACAGCTTGGCATTGAGCCAAGTCAGCGCGGCTATCAGGAAGAACAGCAGCCAGGACACGGCCGAGGCGGTGCCGAAGTCGCCGTCCGAGAAAGCCAGCCGGTACATGAAGATGGCACTGGTCATCACCGACTGGCTGGCGCCGCGCTCACTGTCGACCAGAATGAACGGCTCCTCGAAGAGCTGCAGGCTGCCGATGATGGTCAGGCTTACCGCGAAGAACATCATCGGACGCAAGAGCGGCAAGGTGATGTAGCGGAATTGCTGCCAAGGCCGGGCGCCGTCCAGTGTGGCGGCTTCATACAGGTCCTTGTCGATGACCTGCAGCGCCGACAGATAGAGAACCAGGTTCCAGCCCAGATAGCGCCAGAACACGACAAAGGCCACAGCCGGCTTGGTGGTGTCGGCGTCGCCCAGCCAGTCGATCGCGCCGCCATGACTTTGCAGCACCGCCTCCAGCGGGCTGCCCAGCAGCGGGATGCGGGTCAGCTCGGCCATCAAGGCGTTGACCAGACCGTAGTCCTTTGATAGCAGGGTCGTGAAGATCAGCGCGATCGCAACGCTGGAGGTGATGTAGGGCACGAAGTAGGCGCCGACCAGCAGATTGCGTCCGCGCTTGACACGCTGGTGGATGAAGAAGGCCAGTGGCAGCGCCACCAGGTGCTGCGGCAGGCCGGAGACCAGCGCGAACCAGACGGTGTTGTAGAGCGAGTCGTGGAACCACGGGTCGGTGACGGCATACCAGTAGTTCTCCAAGCCGACCCAGTGCATGGTGTGCAGGCCCTCGGCCGGGTTCCACTGGTGCAGCGACAGATAGATGGAGAACAGCAGTGGGAACAGACCGAACACCGCGAACAGCAGGAAGAAGGGTGCGATAAAGAGATAGGGCGCAAAGCGGCGCGTGAGCAGGGGCCGGGCCATCATGCATCCCTCCCTGGGCGGCGGCGCGTGCGGCGCTCAATCAACTCGCGCGCATCCTTCAGCGCGGTGGCGATGTCTTTGCCGCGCGTGACGACTTTCTCGAACTCGTCGCGGATGATCGTGGTGGCCAGCACGTCGAAGGGGCTGACCGGCGTGGCCGGCACGCGGGCCGCCGTCTCGCGCCACATCTGGCGCGCCACCTGGCCCCCGAGAAAAGCAATCGGCTCGTCCATCAAGGGGTCCTGGTGGGCGGCCAGCAGGGCCGGGTAGCTATCGAGCACACGCAGCGAGTTGATCTGCACCGCCTTATCGGCCGTCATCAGACGGATGAAATCCCAGGCCGCATCCTTGTATTTCGCCTTCTTCGGGATCGCATAGAAGGAGCCGCCATAGGCCGCCTGTACGCCGCCGGGCAAAGGAGCGGAGCGCCACAGCCCGGCCGTATCCGGAGCCAGCCAGTTCTTCAGGTGGCCGACCAGCCAGGCACCCATCATCTGGGTCGCGATGCGGCCCTGCTTGAAGCCGGCCGCCCAGTCATTGCTCCAGGCAGATGCATGGGCGTCGAGCCCGGCCTGGCGCGCCGCGAGACCCAGCTCGAAGGCTCGACGAAAGCGCTCGCTTTCAACCAGAACCCGGCCCGAGGCATCGAAGTAGATGCCCTCCCCGTCCTTCAGGCCCTGACGCAGCGCGATATCGCGCAGGTCGGCGGCGTCGGCCATCAGCAAGGCACCGGTGGCCGCCTTGATCTTCTTGCCGGCCGCCAGATACGAGGCCCAGTCTCGGGTGATCTCGGCCTCGCTGACGCCGGCCTTGTCGAGGATGTCCTTGCGGTACAGCAAGGTGCCGGGACCAATATCGGCGGGCATCGCCAACTGCGCGCCCTTGCGGCTCTGCCCCTGAATCAGCGCATAGCGGACGTAGTCGCCAGCCATCATGCCGGCGTTGTACGGCGCCTGATTCAGATCGATGAAGCCGCCCGAGGCGGCGAACTTGCCGATGAAGCGCAAATCGATGGCCATCACATCGGGCAAGCCGGAGCCGGTGGCCAGGGCCGTGGTCATGGCCATATGGTGGTCGGCGTACTGCATCGAGACGATCTTCAGCTCGATGCCGGGGTGGCGCTGGGCCCACAGAGCGGCCGCAGCCTTGGCAGCGCGGTCGAGATCGGGGAACGTAGCGACGCGGAGTTGCGGCTTGGGCAGCTGCGCCTGGCCCTGGGCGCCAGCCCAGCCAAAGTTGAGCATCAGCAGGGCCAGCGCAATGACGGTCTTGAGTTTCACCTGGAGTCTCCGTGAGGTACTGGTGCGGTGGCTCAGCCTAAGGGCTTTGCCGATTCACGGGAATGCAGACTTGCCGCCATCACGCTGCCCTCGATCAGCCGCCTCAGAAGCGGTATGCCGCCTTGACGCCGTAGGTGCGCGGCGGGTTGTAGAAGCTGACCCAGGTGCTGGTGTCGCCGATCCAGGAGGCATCGGTCTTGACCATCTTGTCGGTGGCATTGTTGACAAAGGCCTCCAGTTCCCATCGGCCCTTGCCGTCCTCATAGCGCAGGCTCAGGTCCACTTTGCTGTAAGCCTTCTGCGTACGCGCTTCGGCGAAAGAACCGGGCTTTACCGCAGCGGTGGGTGCTGTGTTGAAGTTGCTCAGATAGCTGCGGGCCTGGTAGTGCACGCCAATGCGCGGCGTCAGCCGGCCACTGCCCAGCGCGAAGTCATGTTCAAAGGCCAATGTGGTGCTGAACTTGGGTGCATGCGGCAGCTTCGAGCCCTTCAGATTGACGAAATTGGCGGTGTTATTGCAGTCCAAGAGGGCCGAATCGCAGGTCAGAAAATCGTCGTACTGTGCGTTCAGCACCGAGGCATTGCCCATCAGCCGAGCGTCGCGCGTCAGGCGCCAGCTCAGCTCGGCCTCGACGCCCTTGATCGTCGCCTTCGCGGCATTGCTGGTGACGAGCTGCTGCTGGCCATTGGGCTGGTACTCGATCGCCGATACCTGCATATCCTTGTACTTCATCCAAAAGGCTGCGAGGTTCAGCGCCAGGCTGCGCTGGAAGAACTCGGCCTTGGCGCCCAGCTCCACATTGGTCAGCTTCTCCGGCAGATGGCGCCGGCCGCCGTCCGACAGGCCGCCGGACTTGAAGCCGGTGGACAGGGTCGCATAGGTCAGCAGATCGGGGCTGGCCTTGAACTCACCGCGCAGCAGATAGGTGGAGGCGTCGTCGCTGGTCTTGCCGTCGTTGGCGCCGCCGCCGGGCCAGGTGCCGGGCGCATGGACGCTGCCACAGCTGGCCACATCGACAGGTCCGCCGGGGCCGATCAGTCGGCCGCCGTTAGCGATGGTGGCGCCGAAGTCGGGGCAGACCCAGTTGCGGCCGCCGACGTCCTGTTTCTTCTCGTCGGTGTAGCGGGCGCCGGCGGTCAACTTCAGGTCCTTCGTGAAGGCGAAGGTTCCCTGGCCGAATACCGCCTTGGAATCCAAGGTGCGCTTGGGCTGGATGAAGGACATGGCCCAGGCCACATCGGTCGGCAACACCGGGTTGATCACGATGGGGCCGCTCCCAGCCGCGACCGCCGTCTTCGAGATGTCGATGTCGAAGCGGATCTTGTTGTCTTCCTTGATCATGAAGGCGCCGGCGATCCACTGGAAAGGGCCGCTGTCGGTGCTCTTCACATTGACTTCATGGGTGTAGTTGTCGAACTGCGACCACTCAGTGCGGTGCTCCTGCTTGAAGCCGGGCTGGGTGCCGGCATCGTTGTCGCTGGCGTTCTGGCGCTTGAGTCGGCTCCAGCTGCCGATGTAGCTGACTTCGATCGCGTCGCTGGGCCGCCAGTCGACACGGCCACGGTAGGTGATGATGTCTTGGTCCAGATGTCCGGGCGTGTCGATCAGGGCCGAGCGCAACTTCTGGCCGGGGCGCGGCTGCTGCATCAGCGAGACCTGGCCGGTACCCTGATCGCGGTAGTACTCGGCCGCGACGGTGGCGGTCAGCGCGGGGCTGGGCTCCCACAGCAAGGTGCTGCGCACACCGGCCTGGTCAGAAGCACCGTACTTACGCGCGCCGGGCTGCACATTGGAGCGAGCCTGAAAGTCCACCCATCCGTCCTGCTTTTCCTGGATCGCGGCGACTCGCAGGGCCAGCGTCTCGCCCAGCGGCACATTGAGCGCGCCCTGCAGAGTGGTGCGATTGCGGTCGCCCAGCAGCATGCTTCCCGAGCCGCCGAACTGTCCAAGCTTGGGCTTGGCGGTGTTCAGATTGACCGAGCCGGCCGTCGCATTGCGGCCGAACAAGGTGCCCTGCGGACCACGTGCCACCTCGACGCTCTCCAGGTCATACATCAGCACCGTCGCGCCCTGAGGCCGCGGCGAGTAGACGCCGTCCACATGGAATGCCACGGCCGGGTCACCCAGCTCGGTATGGTTGGTCGAGCCGATTCCGCGCAGGAACACATGGACGCCGCCCGAGTCACCGTGCTGTTCGATGCTCAGGTTCGGCACCAGGGCCTGCATCGTCGACAGATCCTTGACGCCGGCGCGCTCCAGCTCCTTTTGCGTCAGCGCGGTCACGGCCAGCGGCGTTTCCTGCACAAAGGTCAGGCGCTTGGTGGCCGACACCGTGACGCGCTCCAGCGCAGTCGGCGCCTCGGCACTGGACTGGGCCATGGACTGGCCCGAAGCGCCGAATCCGGCAATTATCGCGGCGGGCACCAGGGCCAGCCGCAGGCATGCGGTCTTGTTTGCGATCATCTTTGTCTCCATCCATCAGTGTGGTCGGAACGCCGTCGGGTGGGCCCGGCGACGCGGTGGAATCCGGCGCGGTCTGTTGCCGCGCCTGTTGTCTTCCTACGCAATTGACAACGTTGTCTTTATTGCTTGGCTGGATTCTGACAACGTTGTCATTTCCGGTCAACAAAGGGTCTTCCCGTAGTTTTGCTTCAGGCTTTTTGGATGGCCGCACGACGGCGGCCGGCCGGGGCATGCGGCAGGGCCGAAGTCGAATCGCGCACCACCAACTCATGCGCGACCACCCGGGGACCGGACTCCCCATCGGGGGCGATCAGCAAGTCCACCGCCGCCCGGGCCATCGCTGCGACCGGCTGGCGTACCGTGGTCAGCGGTGGCCAGACCAGGCTGGCCGCTGGCGAATCATCGAAGCCGGCGATCGACAGATCGGCCGGCACCGCCAGGCCCAGGCGCTGCGCCGCCGCGAGCACCCCCAGCGCCATATCGTCATTGCTGGCAAACACCGCCGTGGGCCGCTGGCGCCGGCTCAGCAGGGCGTGCGCGCCCTCGACGCCTGAGGGATAGGTGAAGTCGCCCTGGTAGACCAACTCCGCTTCGACTGCGAGCCCATGCGCTTGCATCGCCTGCGCAAAGCCCTGGTAGCGCAGCGCGGAGGCGGCCTGGTCGGTCGCACCGCGGATGAATCCGATATGGCGATGGCCAAGACTTAAGAGCAAATTCGTCACCTCCTCGGCAGCCTGCACATCGTCCATGCGCACGACGGCGCTGCGCTGGTCAGGCAGCCCTGGCGACATCTGCACACAGGGCGTATTGCTGTCGCGCAATGCCTTCAGCACCTTGGGGTTGTCGCAGATCGGTGGCGCCAGGATCATGCCGTCCGGCCGCAGCGCCGACAGCATGCGCTCGACTTGGCTCTCGATGTCCGGCGCATCGTTATCCAGCGACTCCACCACCAGGTGATAGCCCGCCTCGCGGCAGCGCAAGGTCGCCCCCTGCTGCACGCCGCCGACAAAGGCCGCGCTGGGGTCGTAGTACAGCAGCCCGATCAGGAAGGAGCGGGCCCCGGCCAGGCTGCGGGCCGACAGCTTGGGCCGGTACTTCAGCTCGGCCACTACTTTCAGCACCTGCTCACGCGTCTCCTCGTGCACGCCGGCCTCATGATTCAAGACTCGCGAGACGGTCTTGATGGACACGCCGGCCTGCGCGGCGACATCGACGATGGTGGGGGCGCGAGGACTGGGGTTCATGGGCCGGGACTGTGCCATAGCTGGTGGCTTTGGGCAGGTCGCGCGGATCGCGACGCCAACCAGGCCTGGAATCTCAGCGTCACAGAGGAACCTCTTGATCCTTCACCACCAGGGCCTGCAGCTTCAGCACGGTAGCCCAGTTTCTTGTTGTGATCGACTTGCCGGCTTTGCCGTGCAAGGCTTCCCCTGCTGGGCTTTCCAGGAGGCCTCTTGCGCAGTGCAGATACGCAGCGCTCTTGCCGACCACGAACCGCTCGGGCGGCACGACCAAGGCCTCGACCGCAGCAAGCTCACAGAGCGTGGCCGTGCTCTGGGCAAAGACCACCAGGAGTCGCGAATGATTGGCCGCGTTCTCGGCCAAGGGGTTCTCGCCGACGATGGCAGCCAGTTCTTTAGCCGACTTGACGACGACAGGCACTTCCATCTTCAGCGCTCTCAGTATGGCCGCGGCGATGTCTTGCGCATGCTGGGCGGGCGTGCCCTTGGCGGCGCGAAACACGACGTTGCCGCTGTTCAGCAGCGTGGCTATGCCGGTGTATCCCAACTCGGCCAACAGGTCTCTTAAATCGGCCATCGGAATTCGCTTAGCCTTGCCAACATTGATGCCGCGCAACAGGGCTACGAACTGGGACATAGAGGACGCCTCTGCGTGGGTGGGGACTCATGGCGCTCGCAAGTACCCGGTCCCGGTGACGGATGGCTAAGCCACCATGTTGATGACGGCCTCGATACGCCAACCTTCCGGATCGACAACGTAGGCGGCGTAGTAGTCAGGCCCGTAGTCGGGCCGAAGACCGGGAGCGCCATTATCTTTCCCTCCGCTGCGCATTGCGGCCTCGTGGAAGTGGTTGACCGCCTCCCGGCTCGGCGCCGAAAAGGCGAGATGAAATCCCGGGCCAGGAGCGATAGCCCCGTTCGGACACTGCTTCAGCGCCAGCTTGTCGCCGCCGCCCGGCTCCCCGTAGCCCACCGCTTGCGTGTCCTCATCGCCCTCGAAGTCCGTCCACACACGCACATAGCCCAAAGGTTGGAGGACCGCATCATAGAAGTCGGCTGCCCGCCGAAGATCTCTGACTCCGAAGGAGAGATGGTGAAGCATCGGCATGGCTTTGTTTCGGGAAACTGTATAAAACATCAGTATACCGAGGGCAGCCAGCCTGATTCACTCAGTACATCGTCAGCCGCTGCCGCTCCTCCAGCGCAGCGTCATAGGAAGCGCCATCGACCCGTGCACTCAGGGCCTGCAGGATGCTGCCGGTCGAGGGCAGCGCCCTGCGGGCGATCTGCGCGGTCGGCTCCCACAGCCCCGAGCGCTTGATCGCGCGGGCGCATTGAAAGAACACCAGCTTCACCTCGATGACCAGCACCGAGCGGGGCAGCTTGCCCTCGAATTCGAAGCGCTTCAGCAGCACCGGCGACGCGCTGATGCGGGCTGTGCCGTTGACGCGCAAGGCCTCGCCGATGCCGGGGATCAGAAAGAGCAAAGCGACCTCGGGGTCATGCAGCACATTGCGCAGGCTGTCAATGCGGTTGTTGCCGCGCCGGTCGGGCAGCAGCAGGGTCTTCTCGTCGGCCACCGTGATGAAGCCTGGCGCATCGCCGCGCGGCGAGCAGTCCAGCCCGCGAGGGCTGCGCGTGGCCAGCACCGCGAAGGGCGCGGCCTCGATGAAGGGCCGGTACATCGGATGGATGTGGTCGCACTCTTTGTCCAGCGTGGCCGGCGCCTCAGGCGGTGGATAAAGGCCTCGCAGCTTATCCAGACTGTCGAGGTCGTGGCTGCGATCTTGCCAGGCTGAGCTCATCACAGCGCTCCGAAGACCTTCTTCAAGATCGCGCTGCCGGTGCCGACCGGATCCCTGCGGATCTTCTTTTCCTCCTCGCCAATCATCAGATACAGGCCATCCAGCGCTTTGCCCGTCACGTACTGCTGGATATTGGCGTCCTCGCTGCGGATCAGGCCCATGCCGGCCGCCTTGCCGGCCACCGCGTTGTACTTGTCGGCCAGCTTCACTTTCTGGGTCGCACGGCCCACGATGGGCAGAAACTTCTGGCCCAGCGGCTCGCGGGTCTTGTCGGCAAAGAACTGGGTGGCGGCATCGTCGCCGCCGCGCAAAATCTTCAGGCCGTCCTCTACGCTCATATTCTTCACCGCCCCCACCAGCAGGCTCTTGGCCTCCGGCATCGCCGCCTCGGCGGCGCGGTTCATCGCGGTCAGCAGCTCGTCGACGCGCTTGCCCTGGCCGGTAGCTTTCAGCAGCTTGGCTCCATCCTTCAGATAACCTGGCAGCTCGATGCGCACCAGTGGGTTGCCCAAGAAGCCATCGGGCTTGCCGAGCAGCCCCACCGCCGCCACCGCGCCGCGTTCCAGCGCCGTGCGGATACCGGACGCGGCATCGGTCTCGTTGAGCGCGGCTCGCGCGCCAAACGCCGGCAGCAGCAGGCCAGCGGAACAGACAAAGTGACGACGATGCAGCATGACGCGAGGCTCCCTTGAATCGATGGCCTATCTTGCCATCAGCCGAACCGGGCCAGCCGCTCGGTGATCAGCGCATAGAAACCATCGGCATCCAGCCCGCCCAGCACATGAGCGTTGGCCGCTTGGCCCGTCACGCCCCACCAGTCGATCACCGTCATGCCCTGGGTCAACGGGCTGGCCGTCTCGATCGCCACATGGCAGTCGCGGCCAGTGAACAGCTCGGGACGCAGCAGCCAGGCAATCACGCAGGGGTCGTGCAGCGGCCCGCCCTCCTGGCCATACTTCTGCTCGTCAAAACGCTCGAAGAACTCCAGCCATTGCGCGACCGCCTCGCCCAGCGATGTACCCAGCGCACGGATCGCGGCGACGCGCGCTCGCGTGGTCAGCGCCTGGTGCGTGACATCCAGCGGCGCCATCGTGATCGCCACGCCAGAGCGGAACACCAAATCGGCCGCATGCGGGTCCACATAGATATTGAACTCGGCAGCTGGCGTGATGTTGCCGCCCTCGAAGCCGCCGCCACCCATCAACACGATGCGTTCGATGCGAGCCGCCACTCGCGGCTCGCGCGCCAGCGCCAGCGCGATATTGGTCAGCGGCCCGAGAGGACACAGGATTACGCTGCCGCTGTCCTCGCGCATCAAGGTATCGATGAGGAAGTCCACCGCATGGCCCTTGGCCAGCGCCATCGTCGGCTCCGGCAGCGTAGGCCCATCAAGCCCGGTCTTGCCATGGACAAACTCGGCCGTCACGAGGGTTTTGAGCAGCGGCCGATCGGCACCGGCGTAGACCGGGATGTCGCGTCGGCCGGCCAGCTCGCAGACCATCAGCGCATTGCGGCTGGTTAGCGCCAACGGCACATTGCCGGCCACCGTCGTCACACCCAGCACCTCCAGCTCCGGACTGGCCAGCGCCAGCAGGATCGCGACCGCATCGTCTTGACCCGGGTCGGTGTCAATGATGATCTTCTTGCGTGGGGTCATCGTCATGCCAAGGCCTCCACATCCTGATCGATTGCGCCGAAGGGGCTCAGCCCGTCAGGGCTCTTGAGTTCGAGGCGCAGCGAGTCGCCGGACTTCAGCGCCGGCATGGCCTGCGGCTGCAACGACTCGCTGCCGACAATGCTGCCGGCACGCAGCCGGCGCGTCCGGGCTGCATGGGCGATCAGTTGTCCCAGATGCCAGCGCGCCCCCGTATCGCTGCCATCGCCGCCACTCTTGCGTCCGTTCACCATGGCTTGCAGCGCCAGCCTGGCCCGCCCGCCCTGCCAGGCCTCGCCGAGCTCGTCGGGCGTCATCGCCACCGGCGCAAAGGCGGTGGCGGGCCGGCTCTGCAGCAGGCCTGCCCCGCGCGCGCGCTCGGCCGGCTCCAGCTTGCGCAGCAGCCAGCAGCCGGCCAGAGCCAGCAGGCGCACCCCCTCCAGCGCCTGCTCGGGGCCGGCGCCCTGGGCCACATCGCCACAGACCGCCGCCAGCCGCGGCTCGCAGCCCAGGCTCATCGCCTCGGCGCCAAAGCGCAGTGTCTCGCAAGCGCCGATGAAGTCGTCGCTGCCGACCTGCTGCATCAGCGGCTCGGCCGCCTCCTCGTCATGGCTTAGGGCCTCGATGCACTGGTAGGCGCGCGGCAACGGCGCCATGCAGAGCTTGGGATCGAATGCAAAGGCATGGCGCAGCTTGCCGTGGTTGATCTGGGTGTAGAGCTCATCGAGCTGGGGCGACAGGAAGTTCCAGTCGTCGAGCACCTGCTGCAGCCGCGTGGCGATGCCGTTGGCATAGTGGGCGGAGCTGAGGTCACGCGAGACCACGATCAGCTGGCCGTCGCGGGAACCGTCGTTGTAGCTGGCAAGTTTCATTGGATAGGTCGGCTGCTGGGCAAGAAGCAGCATTGTCCGATGTCTCGCCCTGTCCTCACCACTGCCGTGGGTCGCCGCCGGCGCGCTGGCCCTGCACTGGGGCGCTGCTGAACGGACTCGACGACGGGCCTGCGCAGCCCCACCAGGCCGGCCAGCCAAGCGCTAGCGCTAGTGCGATGCTGACGCGGCAGCAAGAGATCGTCGTGCCGGCGCGCAGCGCCGGCCGCGATACCGAGCGCCCCGCTCATTGCCGCAACGCCGGCTGCCGCCTTGCTCTGGCGCCGTGAGCTGCGCCAGAGCAAGGCCAGAGCGGTCGCCGATCTGAGCTGGCAGCCCGATGGCACGCACTTGCGGGCCCGGCTGGAGCGCGAGCTGGCAGGGTGCGAGCTGCGCGGCTGGCGCAGCGAGGGCGGCTCTGACCCGTAAGGCCTGGCCCCGAGCGCTTCGCCCAGCAGCGCGGCGGCCGCGACAGCCAGGCCACCAATTTTCGCCGCGCGCAGGCACTGATCAGCCACTCAACGAGCCCCACGCTGCTGCCGGCAGGTGTGCAGGACCGGCTGACCTGGATGATTCACCTGGCCGCGATGCCTCCCGCGCGCCCCGCGCCACGCCGACCCTGCACCATGCTGAGCCTGCCGGCTGCCGGCTGCCGGCCTGCGCGCCGATCTCGCCACCTGACGCCTTGTCGTGCAGCGCTGCGAGGACCTGGCACTGCCAGCCGGCAGGGTGAGAGAACGCACTACATCTGCAACGCAAGGCGCTGGGGCACTACGAGGCTGCGCTCGATGTCTGGCTCGACTCCGCCAGCCAGCAACTGCTGGTGCAGCTGCGCCATGCCGGCGCGTACGGCCGGACTTGACGGCTGAGAGTGTATTCAGAGGCGCAGGACTGCCGAAGCGGCGCCGCCACGGCCCATGCGATCATCGCCCCATGCTGCCTCGCATCCATGAAGACATCACGTTTCGCAAGCTCGAGATCCTGATCAGCTTTCTTGAAAGCGGCAGCCTCGCACGGGCCGCCGATCGGCTGGGCATCAGCGCGGTCAGCGTCCATCGTGCGCTGCACTCGCTGGAGTCCGGCACCCGCTGCGCGCTGTTCAGGCTCGAAGGCCGCAATCTGCAGCCGACCGAAGCCGCCCACGCCCTGGCCGAGGTGGCGCGCGACATCTTGCAGCGCATGGACGAGGGCGTCCGCGCCACCCGGGCGCTGGCCGGCTATGGCTCGGAGCGCATTCGCATCGGCTCGCTGTACTCGCTGACCAGCGGCACCGTGCCGGCCCTCATCATGGCGCTCAAGCTGCGCAAGCCCGATGTGCAGGCGGAGCTCATCCTGGGTTCCAACAACGACCTGCTGCAAAAGCTGCGCGACGGCAGCATCGACGCAGCCGTGATCGGTCAGCCCGAGGGCTGCGCGGACCTCGAAAGCCAGGCCCTGTTCGACGACAACATCTACTTCGCGGCCCCGGAGGGCTCAGCCTACGCCGGCCTCGCCAGCGTCGCACTGGAGGACTGCGCGGACGAGCGCTTCGTCAGCCTGCAGGAGGGATTCGTGACCTACAGCCGCTTCATGGACGCCTTCCGGCTGGCCGGCTTCGAGCCGCATGTGGTGATGAAGACCAATGACATCTTCTCGCTGATGAACCTCGTCGGTGGCGGCATCGGCTGCACGCTGCTGCCCGGCCGTGTCCGCAGCGTGCTGCCACCCAATGTTCGGCTAATTCCGCTGGACGCGCGCTATGCGATGCGCCAGTCCATCGCGCTGTGCTTTCTGCGCAGCCGCGAACGCGATCCGACTCTGCTGGCCCTGCTGGCCGCCAGCCGCACGCTGCGCATCCCGGCGAGCTGAACTCGCCTAGGCCTGCCGACCGTTCCGCTGGCCGTAAGATTTCGCCGCCCGGGTTGATTGACCGCCGGCAGCGCAGCCCGTACCGTCCAGCTCCATGGACCGCATCAACCGAGACACGAAAGCACGCAACCGCAGCGCCCGCCTCGCGCGCGCTGGCGCAGACCTGGGAACCGAGCTGACGGGCAAGCGGGTGGCGAGCGCGGCCATCGGCAGGCTGCTGGAGGCGGTGCTCGAACCGGGCGACCGCGTCTGCCTGGAGGGCAACAACCAGAAGCAGGCCGACTTCTTGGCCAAGGCCCTGGTCCAACTGGACCCGCAGCGGGTACACGATCTGCACATGGTGCAGTCGGTGCTGGCCCTGCCCGAGCATCTGGACATCTTCGAGAACGGCATCGCCAGCACCCTGGATTTCAGCTTCTCCGGACCGCAGGGCGCACGCCTGGCCAAGCTGGTCAGCGCCGGGCGCATCAACATCGGTGCGATCCACACCTATCTGGAGCTGTTCGCGCGCTACTTCATCGACCTGACCCCCAAGGTCTCGCTGATCGCGGCGCACGCCGCCGATGCCCAGGGCAATCTCTACACCGGTCCCAATACCGAGGACACCCCGGCCATCGTCGAGGCTACGGCCTTCTCTGGTGGCATCGTGATCGCCCAGGTCAATGAGATCATGCCTGCTGGCCGGCCGCTGCCGCGGGTCGACGTGCCTGCCGACTGGGTGGATTTCGTCGTGCTGGCCCCGACACCCAATTTCATCGAGCCGCTGTTCACCCGCGACCCGGCCCAGATCAGCGAGATCCAGGTCCTTATGGCCATGATGGCGATCAAGGGCATCTATGCCGAGTACGGCGTGCAGCGGCTCAATCACGGCATCGGCTTCGACACCGCGGCCATCGAGCTGCTGCTGCCGACCTATGGCGAATCGCTGGGGCTCAAGGGCAAGATCTGCAAGCACTGGGCGCTCAACCCGCACCCGGCGCTGATCCCTGCCATCGAGGCCGGCTGGGTCGAGTCGATCCACTCCTTCGGCTCCGAGCTGGGCATGGAGAACTACATCCGCGCCCGCTCCGATGTCTTCTTCACCGGCGCCGACGGCAGCCTGCGCAGCAACCGCGCCTTCTGCCAGGCCGCCGGCCACTACGCCTGCGACCTCTTCATCGGCTCCACGTTGCAGATCGATCTGCAGGGCAATAGCTCGACCGCCACGCTGGGCAGGATCGCCGGCTTCGGAGGTGCGCCCAATATGGGCGCCGATGCCCGCGGCCGGCGCCACGCGAGCCCGGCCTGGCTGAAGGCCGGGCGCGAGGCGCGCGGCCACCTGAGCGGCGCAGCCGCCACGCCGCGCGGTCAGAAGCTGGTGGTGCAGATGGTCGAGACCTTCCGCGAGCATATGCAACCCGCCTTCGTCGAGCGGCTCGACGCCTGGGAATTGCAGGAGCAGGCCGGCATGGCGCTGCCGCCCATCATGATCTACGGCGTGGATGTGAGCCATGTCCTGACCGAAGAGGGCATCGCCAACCTGCTGCTGTGCCGCAATGACGAGGAGCGCGAACAGGCGATACGCGGCGTCGCCGGCTACACCGCGGTCGGCCTGGGGCGCGACCAGCGCGCCGTCGAGAACCTGCGCGATCGCGGCGTGATCCGCCGCCCGCAAGACCTCGGCATTGACACGCGTCAGGCCACCCGCAATCTGCTGGCCGCCCGCAGCATGCGCGAGATCGTCAAAGCCTCGGGCGGACTCTACAGCCCGCCCAAGCGTTTCCGCAACTGGTGACCGGGCACCACGGCAAAGCAATTCAGGAGAGACAGCGATGAGCCCCATCCCACCCGGTCTGGAAACCCTGGACTTCCGGTTCACCGGCAGCCGCAGCGTGCCGGCCTTCGCCTCGGTGCTGGTCGGCGTGGTCGGCTCCGGCAATCTCGAGGTGATGCTGGAACCGGTCGCAGGGCCGGATTGCGTGATCCAGGTGCAGACCTCGGCGCGCGGCTTCGGCACGATCTGGGCGGCGGTGCTGGACGACTTCCAACGCCGCCATCAGCTCGCCGGCCTGCGGGTCTCGATCAACGATATGGGCGCGACGCCCGCCGTGGTCGGCCTGCGGCTCGACCAGGCCGTGCAGGAACTGTTGCCATGAGTCAGACGCTCTCCTATGCCGAGTGCTCGGCGCGCGAGCGCCTGGCCAAGCTGGTCGACGCGGGCAGCTTCCATGAATGGCTGCCGCCGACCGAGCGGCTCAGCAGCCCGCACCTGGCGCAGCTGGGGGTACCCTCGGCTTTCGACGATGGCGTGGCCATCGGCCGGGCACAGTTGGCCGGGCGGCCGGTCTTCGTCGCAGCCCAGGAAGGCGCCTTCTTAGGCGGCGGCGTCGGCGAGGTGCATGGCGCCAAGCTGGTTGGCCTGCTGCAGCGCGCACTGCGGGACCGACCGGACGCGGTGCTGTTGCTGGCCGAGTCCGGCGGCGTGCGCCTACATGAGGCTAATGCCGGCCTGATCGCGGTGTCGGAGGTCATGCGCGCGGTGCTTGATGTCCGGGCGGCTGGCATCCCCGTCATCATGTTGATCGGCGGCGCCAACGGCTGCTTCGGCGGCATGGGCATCGTCGCACGCTGCGCCGACCGCGTTGTGATGAGCGATATGGGCCGGCTCGCAATGTCGGGGCCCGAGGTGATCGAGGCTTCGCACGGGGTCGAGGAGTTCGATGCCCGCGACCGCGCGCTGGTCTGGCGCACCACTGGCGGCAAGCACCGCTGGCTGAGCGGCGATTGCGACGCGCTGGTCGATGACGATGTCGCCGAGTTCCGCGCCGCTTCCATCGTCGCCCTCGATGCCCCGAGTCCAGTGAGCCTGGCCAGCCTGGAGGCCGAACATGCGCTCCTGACCGCCCGGCTGGCCCTGCTCGAAGACACGGCCTGTGACGGGGACGAAGCCACCATACTTTGGACGCGCCTGGGTGTCGGCGCGGCCGCCCGCGTGCCCGATCTCGAGGTGGCCGCCGTGCGCGACCTGCGCACCCTTCCCCTCTAAGGAATCACAATGGATTGGCAACTCTTGGCCGGCCAGCTGTTCGGCACCGATCACGGCATCGAACGGGAGGGCGACTTCCTGCACGGCACGGTGAACTTCGACGGTACAGCGATCACCATCACCGGCACAACGGCCCACGCCCCGATCGGCATACGCCTGGCCCTGGCGCAGGCGCGCGTGATCCTCGACACCGTTACCCGCCACCCCGGCCGCAGCATCCTGCTGCTGATCGACACACAGGGCCAGCAGCTGCGCAGACGCGATGAGCTGCTGGGCATCAACCGGGCGATGGCTCATCTGGGTACAACCATCGACTTCGCGCGCCGCCACGGCCACCGCGTCCTGGGCTTGGTCTACGATCAGGCACTATCAGGCGGCTTCATCACCTCGGGCCTCATCGCAGATGCATGCGATGCGCTGCCCCAGGCCGAGATCCGCGTGATGCGCATCCCGGCGATGGCGCGCGTCACGAAGCTGCCGCAGGCGCTGCTGGAGCGGTTGTCGGTCGCCAACCCGGTGTTCGCGCCGGGCGTCGAAAACTATGTCGCGATGGGCGGCGTGCGCCGGCTCTGGACGGGCGATCTCGCCGAGGCGCTGCGCCAGGCGTTGCGAGACGCGCCCACCGAGGACAATCGGGCCACAGTCGGCGCCGCGCTCGGCGGACGGCAGATGGCGGCCTCGGTGATCCAGCGCGTGCTGGACGCGGCCTGAGCGGGAGACGCCGATGCGCTTGCATCGACACCAGCTTGCACGCCTGACGCCGGGCGGATGGGACGCCGTGCGCGGCCAGGCCCGCGACGAATTGGAACAGGCCTGCCTCGCCCATTGGGCCGACGCCGGCCTGCCGCTGGTGATCACGCAGCAGCGCTGCGGCAGCGGCTCCGACGCGACGGTGATCGCAATGGGCCTGTCGGCACCGCTGCGCTGGGAGCGGCGCCGGATCTGCCTGCAGGTGCCGCGCGCCGAGGTGCTGTGCTTCGACGAGTTCCCGACCGGCCCGCAGATCGCGCCCCTGCTGCCGACCCGCGCACGCGCCGCCTGGGAGCGCCTGTGCGCCGCGCTGCGCACGGCGGGGGCGACCCCGCGTGTCTACGGCAGCTACGGCTGGCAGTTTCTGAGCGGCGCCGGTCACCTGCACGGCAGCTCCGACCTCGACCTGTGGCTGTCGGCGGCCGAGCCGCAGCAGGCCGACCAGATCGCTACGCTATTGCACGACTTCGAGGCCGAGGGCCTGCGCCTGGACGGCGAGCTGCTGTTCAACGGCGACAGCGCGGTCTCCTGGCGCGAGTGGGCGGCCTGGCGGTCCGGGCGCTGCAGCGCCGTCCTCGTGAAGACCATGGACGGCAGCCGGCTGCTGCGAACGCTCGACAAGCTGCTGGGGCTGCAGATGTCGGAGGCTGCGTTATGAGCCCGTTGGCGTACCCCTCCTTCGACGAACAGCCGCTGCTCTCGCCCGCGCAGATCGGCCGGTCCGCAACGCTGGCGCTTCGGGATGAACTCGTGCTGTCGCCCAAGCCGGGCCTGGTCACGCTGAGCAACACGGGCAGCCACAGCGATATGGACGCCCGGACCTTTATGCGCAGCCTGCTGGCGCTGCGCGGCTACTTCGTCGAGATCGCACATCTGGGTAGCGAACTCGCGCCTTTTACTGCGCTGGAGCGCTGCGGAATCAAAGCCGAAGCGCAGATGCTGGCGGCGACCGGAGGCATCAACACCCATCGCGGTGCGGTCTTCCAGCTCGGCTTGCTGTGCGCGGCGGCCGGAGCCGCCTCGCGTGCCGGCGTGCCTATCACGGCCGCGAGGGTTCGCGCCACGCTGATCGAACAGTGGGGTGCCGCACTGCGTGCGCGCGCAGCGCGGCCTTCGGCCCTGCCCGGCGGCATCGCGGCGCGCCGGCTCGGTCTGCGCAGTGCCTCGGAGGAGGCGGCGGCGGGTTTCCCGGTGGTCTTCGAGGTGGCGCTACCGACCCTGCACGCGGCGCTGGCACGCGGCCTGAGGCCATCGCTGGCACAGCTCGATACCCTGTTTCACATCATCGCGGTCCTGGACGACAGTAATCTGGCACACCGTGGCGGCGCCGAGGGGCTCGCGTTCGCGCAGCGCGCGGCGCGCGGCTTTATCGCTCAGGGCGGCGCCGCGGTGCCTGACGGGCTGGCACGCGCTCTACGGATCGGCAAGGCCTTCGTCGCGCGGCGGCTTTCGCCCGGCGGCGCGGCGGATATGCTGGCAAGCAGCTGCTGGATGATGCGCCTGGGCGCGGCCTGAATGAGCTTGGCCCTGATCTTCAGCGGCCAGGGGCACCAGCATGCCGGCATGCTGCCTTGGCTAGTGCCTGACGCACTGACCCAGGCGCTGTGCGAGCGCCTGGGCATCACTGACTGGCGCGCAGCGATGGCCGACCCAGCCTGGGCGTGCCGCAACCGCAACGCACAGCTGCTGATCACCGCGACGGCGCTGGCCGCCTGGAGGCAGCTGGCCGACGAGCTGCCCGAGCCGCTAGGCGTTGCCGGCTACAGCGTCGGCGAGCTGGCGGCCTTCGGCGCCGCCGGCGTGCTGGCGCCCGAAGATGCCCTAGCGCTGTCGGCCCAGCGGGCCGAGCTGATGAATGACGCTAGCCGAGCGACACCCGGCGGACTGATGGGCGTGAGCGGCCTAGGCCGCGAAGCCCTTTTGTCGCTGCTACGTGATACACCGCTGACCATCGCGATCTCGAATGGCGAGGACCGCGTGGTGCTGGGTGGACCGCAGCGCGCACTCGATGATTTCGAGCCGCTGGCCGGCCGCCACGGCGCCCGCTGCACCCGTCTGGCGGTCGATGTGGCCTCGCACACCGCGGCGATGCAGCCGGCCGCAGACGGCTTCGCCGGGCGACTGCGCCTCGTGCGGTTTGAGGCGCCGCACTGGCCTCTGTTCAGCAACACGGCGCAGCGGATCTGGCGCACCGATGCGGCACGCGACGCGCTGGCCCGACAGATCGCCAGCACGGTGCATTGGGACGAATGCATGGACCAGTTGGCGATGCGCGCACCGCGCTGCGTGCTGGAAATCGGCGGCGGCCAGGCCTTGGCCGCGCTGTGGAACCAACGGCATCCGGACATCCCGGCCCGATCCGCCGACGAGTTCAGGTCCAGGCAGGGACTGAGCCGTTGGGTCGCGCAGTGCTGCAGCGCCTGAACACGACGCGCGCGCGTCTGCGGGTTTGCTCCCAACATCTCCTGAAGCCGTAACGGTCCGTCACCCGGCTTGATTGAAGCGGCCGGGCACCCCCGATACCGGGCGATACCAAAGCGGCCAAGCTGCTGCCACAGAAGACAAGCCATGAACATCCACTGGATGTCGATTCTTCCGCTCGCGGCCATGTTCGTCATCGCCACCGTGCGGCCAATCAATATGGGGGTGCTGGCCTTTGTCGGCGCATTTCTCGTCGGCACTTTCGTGGCGGGCATGAACGCCAAGGCCATGATCGCCGGATTCCCCGCCGACCTCTTCCTGACGCTGGCCGGCATCACCTATCTGTTCGCGATCGCGCAGAACAACGGCACCATTGATTGGCTGGTCAAGATAGCGGTGCGCGCGGTGCGCGGCAGGATCGAAGGGATTCCGTGGATCATGTTCTTCATCGCGGCAGTGCTCACCTCGGTGGACGCCGTCAGCCCTGCGGCAGTGGCCATCATCGCTCCGATTGCGCTGGGCTTCGCAGCCAAGCACGGCATCAACCCGCTGATGATGGGCTTGATGGTGATCCATGGCGCGCAGGCGGGCGGCTTCTCGCCGATCAGCATCTACGGCGGCATCACCAACAAGATCGTCGCCCGCTCCGGCCTGCCGCTGAGCGAGCTGACGACGATGCTGGCCAGCTTCGGCGTCAACTTCGTCGTCGCGCTGGGCCTGTTCGTGATGCTGGGCGGCATGAAGCTGATGCGCCGCCGATCCCCCAGGTGGCGCGTGCTCAGGGCGGCCCCCAGGTCTTCGGCGGCGCCGAGGCCGAATCCTTCGGCGAGGGGCGCCGGGTCGCGAACAGCCGCTCCTCGGTGCTCGGCCAGGTCAACACCCAGACCTTCCAAAGCACCAATGTCCATCAAATCATCACCGCGCTAGGATTGTTATCGCTGGCCGTGCTGACCCTGGTCTACAAGCTCGACATCGGCTTTGTGTCGATCAGCATCGGCTTGGCGCTGAGTCTTCTGCAGCCGCGGCTGCACAAGAGCGCGCTCGGCCAAGTATCCTGGCCCGAGATCATGCTGATCGTCGGCGTTAGCACCTATATCGGCGTGATGGACAAGATGGGCACGATCTCCTACGTCGGCAACAGCGTGGCCCAGCTGACATCACCGCTTGTGGCGGCCCTGCTGCTGTGCTTTGTCGGCGCGGTGATTTCGGCGTTCGCATCGTCGACCGCGGTGCTAGGCTCGCTGATCCCGCTGGGCGTGCCCTTTTTGCAGGGCGACAACAGCGGCATGGCGATCGGCTTCATCGCGGCGATGGCGGTCTCATCGACCATCGTTGATGTCAGCCCCTTCTCGACCAATGGGGCACTGGTGCTGGCGAATGCCAAAGGCGTGGACCGGGAGCGCTTCTTCCGCACGCTGCTGCTCTATGGCGGCGCCGTCACGGTGCTGGTGCCGGTGCTGGTGTGGCTGCTCTTCGTGGTGCTCTGAGGCCGAGCCGGAGGTGTCAGACAGGGGGTTTGAGCGGGTCGCCCATCCGTGATCTTGTGACGCTTCCACCACAAAGTGCGAAGACCCCATCCCCCGAGACGCGGGACTTTCTGAGACTATTTGTTCGTGGTCGGCATGAAAGTCGCTTGAAAGGGCTTAGTCTGACCACAGCTAACGGGCACAGGAGTACTTCATGCACATGCTTTACAACTCCCCCAGCTTCATCGTCGTGCAGTTCGACGTACCGGTCGCGGCCGGTCTGCGCGCCAACGATGAGATCGAGCCCGAGTTCCAGCTCAGCCGCGGCGGCTTTGAGATTGTCGACAAGTTCGCCCGCAAGGAGATCTTCATCGAGGGCGCGCTGGCCGAACAGTTCCAGCAAGGGGTCGAGACCCTGATGGGGCAGGACCCGTCCGAAGAGGACCTCGATGACTTCATTGAGACCTATGCCAGTCTTGGCAACCAGCCGGTCGTGATGCACTAACTAATTCCTGCCAAGCGCCCGGCAATCGCCCGCCAGGCCTTGTTCTCGGCGCGGCTGTGCGCCAAGATGGGGCTCAACACGCCGACTGGCGTGGGTTGGTGAGGAGTACCCCATGGTCAAGCGTCTGTCGGACACGCGCGTGTTGCCCTCCCCCGGACTGGCCAAAGCCCCGGTGCTGGATCGCATGTGTTCGCATTTCGTGCTGACACTGACCGTCAAGCATGCGGGCCGCTTCAATCTGCGGCGCGATTTCAACGGCCTGCTGTCCTTCACCGGCCGCCACCTGGTCTGGCCGGTGCGAGTGCTGACACGGCTGCGGGCCTATCTGGCCCGGCGCTGCCAGGGCAATGAGCTATGGACCGGCCACGAGGCGCTCAGCGACGAGATGTTTCTTGAGCACCACGGCGTCTGGAACGGCCCCTTCGCCGAAGCCACGCTGTTTTTCTACCTCGACGAATACATCAAAGACGCGCCCAAGGACATGCTGGCCCTGCTGGCCACCACCTGCGAGCTGCTGGATCGGCAGTTAAAGCAGGAGTCGACCCTGGTCGAGAAGAATATTGCCGCTTTAGGCAATTTGCTGCAGCTCAATCCCGCCGAGCGTGCCATCTTGCTCTACGGCACCTTGGCCCGCTACCAGCGCGAGCTGCGCGGCGCCCTGGTCGAGTTCAAGGTCAACACCGCGCAAGAAGCGTTCGCGGCGATCGCGGCGGTGGCCGATGTCAATGCACAGGAGGTCGCAGAGGCCTTGCGCGCGGGCTCGCGGCTGGAACGCATCGGCATGGTCGAGAACCTGATCTCGGAGCACAACATCACCGATCTGGCCGATCTGATGAAAGTCAGCGACCAGCTGCCGCCGGTGCTGATGCGCGAATATCCGGCTCCGGGCGATCTGATGGCGGTGTTTACCCGCCCGGCCACCAAGAGCGAGCTGACGCCGAGCGACTTCCAGTTCGTCGCCGAGGACCTGGGCGTACTGGGTACGTTGCTGCGCCAGGCGGTTGCGCGCCAGCAGGCCGGCGTGAATGTGTTGCTCTATGGCCCGCCGGGCACCGGCAAAACCGAGCTGGCCAAGGTCGCGGCCCAGGCCGCCGGTCTTGATCTGTACGAGGTCGAGTACGCCGACCGCGACGGCAACTCGCTGTCCGGCCGCGACCGCTACCGCTCCTTGCAGATCAGCCAGCAGTTCCTGAAGGCCAGCCAAAACGTGGCGCTATTGTTCGACGAAGTCGAGGACGTGTTCCCGCCACTGTCCACCGACACCGTGCAGCTGATGGCCCGGCTCGATGCCGCACTCGATGCGCCGGCCTCGGGCTCGGTATCGGGCAAGGCCTGGGTCAACCAGATCCTCGAGACCAATCCGGTGCCGGTAATCTGGGTCACCAACCGTATCGAGCAGATCGACCCGGCATTCAGGCGCCGCTTCCAGTACCACCTCGAATTGAAGTCGCCGCCGCCCGGCGCCCGCCTGGGCCTGGTGCAGCGTGCGCTGTCCGATGTCGCGGTCAGCGCCGAGTTCGCAGCCCGGCTGGCCGAGCGGCGCGGCCTGACCCCGGCCCAGATCCGCACCGCGGTGCGCTTCGCGCAGCTGGCCGGCGCGGCAGACGAGGCCGAGGGACTGATCGCGCGCCAGCTTCAGAACGCCGACAAGGCACTGGGCCATCAGTCGCATGAGCGCGGTCCGCGTGAGGTGGTCACCCGCTATGCGCTGGACCTGTTGAATGTTGAGTCTCGCTTCGAGATCTCGCGCATCCTTGAGGCATTGCAGCGGCGCGGCCGCGGCAATCTGTGCTTTTACGGTCCGCCCGGCACCGGCAAGACCGCACTGGCCGAGCACATAGCCCAGGCCTTGGGCCGGTCGCTGATGGTGCGCCTGGCCAGCGATCTGGCCAGCAAATTCGTCGGCGAGACCGAGCAGAACATGGCTCGCATGTTCGAGGCAGCGACGCAGGAAGACGCGGTGCTGCTACTCGACGAGGCCGACAGCTTTCTGCGCAGCCGGCGCATGGCCGAGCGCAATTACGAGGTCAGCGAGGTCAACGAGATGCTGGCCGGCATGGAGCGCTTTGCCGGCATCTTCATATGCACCACCAACTTGTTCGAGGAGCTCGACGAGGCGGCGCTGCGCCGTTTCGCCTTCAAGATCCGCTTCAAGGCGCTGCGCGCCGAGCAGCGCGAGACCATGTTCGCGCATGAAGCGGGTTTGGCCGGCGTGGCCGAGCTGGACGCCGAGCAGCGCGAGAGGCTGGCCGTGCTGGACCAGCTCACCCCGGGTGACTTCGCCGCGGTGCGCCAGCAGGTTGAGATCCTCGGCGAGGCCTTCACGCCAGACGAGTTCCTGTCCCAGCTCGAAGGCGAGCACCGGGTCAAGCCGGAGGTCAGGCAACGGCGCGGGATCGGATTTCGCTAGCTAGCCGCGCCGACCCGCCAGGGCCTGAAGGGCACGGCAAACGCCAAGGCTGATCGCAGCGGCGGCGAGCAGCATTGCAGCAGTGTGAACGAGCAAGGCCGCGAGCGCTAGGGCCAAGGGGCCCGCTGCGCTGACTCCCCGGCCCGATGCGTCCGCGATACACAGCGGGAGCAGCGCGGGCACCAGCATCAGCCCGGCGCCATGGACGGTAGCCATCATGAAGGACCCGAGCCCCAGGCCGAGCGAGCCGGCCGGCAGCAGGCGGGCGCCATCAGGTCTGCACAGGTGCAGCATCATCACGACGATCAGCAGCCCAGCCGCAAGCCCCAGCAGCAGCCGGCGGTCGATGGCCAGGTCCGTCACCACCATGGCCGCCACCAGCGCGATCGACAGCAGGTGCCTGAGCGCCAGCGCACCCCAGGCCCTCAGCGCCCGCGAGTGCTCGCGCGAATGTGCAAGACCCCATGCGGCGGCGAGCGGCCAGCCGGAGCTGGGACTCAAGCCATGCAGCGCGCCGACGCCCGCGACCGCCAGCCAAGGCGAAAGTTCGCTCATCGCTCCTCCACTCATTCGCCCAGGCGCTCAGGCCCGCGCCGCGCCGCAGCAGGCCCCGGCCACCGGCCGGGGCTGCAGCGCCAGCGGGTCTGGCTCGTAGCGGTCGTGGTGGCGCAGCCATTCCATGCCGTAACTGAGCCCGTCTTCGCCGCGCCCCAGCGGGGTCAGGTCGAGCAGCTGGTAGGTGCCCATCATCACCTCGACGCCGCGGCCGTAGCGCGAGTAGGTGTGGAAGACATCGCCGACATCGTCCATGTAGAACAGGCTGATGCCGGGCGCCTCCTCGTGCGCAAAGGGTTGCAGTGTGTAGTTGTAGTGGACCGCGCCGGCGGCCGTCTGCTGCTGCGTGAAGCTGACACCGAAGTCCTGGTTGAAATCGCTGTCCTGTGACGACACCCACATGAACCGCCAACCCATGCGCAGGCGAAAGCGCTCGATCTCGGCCAGCGACGCGCGCGAGACGACCAGCAGGCTGACATCGCGCTGTGCCAAGTGCGAACTCATGCCGTCGTGATGGTCGGCCATGAAGGAGCAGCTCTTGCAGCCCTGCTCCCAGCCGGGGGCGAACATGAAGTGCTGCACGAGCAACTGGCGGCGGCCCTGGAACAGCTCGGCGAGCGTGCGCCGGCCCCGGTCGGGTGTGTAGAAGCGGTAGTCCTTGTCCACCCTGACCCATGGCAGCGCGCGGCGTTCGCGGGCCAACTGGTCCTGCAGACGGGTCAGCTCCTTCTCACGGGCCAGCAGCTTGATGCGCTCGGCCAGCCAGCGCTCACGAGATACGACGGGATGAGTGCCGGTATCGGCCATCACAGTGCTCATGGGATGCTCCTTGCTACAAAGAAGAGATTCAGGACCGGGCGGGCTTCGGGCGGCGCACCGCGCGCACCTTGCCGCTCTCGCCGCCGCCGGCGTAGAAGAGCTCGGCCCCGTCGGACTCAAGCCCGCTGACACCGGTGCCTGGCGGCATCTGTAGCCGTTCCAGTACCGTGCCGCTGGCTTGGTCGATGCGGCGAATCTCGCTTTCCTCGCCCTCCCAGACACCGTGCCATAGCTCACCGTCGACCCAGCTAACACCGGTGACGAAGCGGTCAGACTCGATGGTGCGCAGCAGCGCACCGGTCTCGGGATTGATCTGATGGATCCTGCGGTCGCGGTACTGCCCCACCCAGAGGCTGCCCTCGGCCCAGGCCAGGCCCGAGTCGCTGCCCTGACCCGGCGCCGGGATCGAGGCCAGCACCCGGCCGCTGGCGGGGTCGATCTTGTCGATGCGCGACTCGGCGATCTGATAGAGGTGGGTGCCGTCGAAGGCGGTGCCGGCATCGCAGGGGCAATCCAGGCGGCGCACGGACTCGCCGCTGGCGGGGTCGAAGGCCAGCAGCGCCGCGCCGGTGGCGGCCCAGACGTGCTGGCCGTCGTGGGTGACGCCGGCCACCATCGAGGCGCCGGCAAAGGGGCCGTACTCGCGCACGATCTCGGCGGATTGCACGCGGGCTTCTTGGGTCTTGTGGGTCATGGGCTCTCCAGAGGGCGCGCTCGGATTCGGCGCCTGGCAGCCACTCTATGCAATCGGCAGCGCGGCGGGGAGTAACAAGATCGTCGTGAATCCCGCCAGCGAGGGGGCCAGCCAGCGCTGCGCCCGCGCCCGCCCGATGCTGCGCACCTGGCCCTGCGCCTGAAGCTCGGCCAGCGCCCGCTGGACCGTGCGCTGGCTGGCGTCCACGGCCAGAGCCAGCGCCGAGGTCGACCACGCAGCGCCATCGGCCAGCAAGGCCAGCAGCGCGGCCTGATCACCAGCGATCGGCGGCTCCAGCAGCACGAGATCGCGGCCATCTCTGGTCCTGAGGGCATAGCCGCGCGCTGTGGTTTCAATACCGGCCAGCGACGCGAGCAGCGCGCGCAGCCGGCCGATCTCGACCCGCAGCCGGGCCCGGTGCGTGTCGTCGGGAAAGCGGCTGCGGAACACCGTCTCGATCAAGGCCTCACGACCGACATCGCCCGGCCAAGCCGCTGCCAGCGCCCGCGCCAGAGCAAACAGTACCGGCCGGCGCGCCAGCGGCCGCCACACGGCGCCTTCGGCCGAGGCCAGCTGCAGACCGCGGCGACAGGCATCGACCACCAGCACCGACGAGTTCAGCAGCGCCTCGACCTCAGCCAGGCGCAGCATCTGCGGCGCGGCACCCGCCGACAAACACCGGGCCGCGGGCCTGTGCAGCGCCGCCCGGGCCTCGGTCACCTCGGCCAGTAGCGCCGGCACCCGGGCCTGCTCGGCCGCCGCCTGTGCGCGATCGAGTGCGGCCTGAGCTGCGCCGGTGCGCAGCCGGCGCAGCGCCGACTCCGCTTCGCTGAGCGCGGCCACCGCCGCAAGCGCCGGCGGCAGGCCGCGCGCATCGAGTGGCGCGAGGGCCTGGTCCGCTGCATCGAGTCGCCCCAGCAGCAGCAGCCGGCGCACCGCGACCAGGCGCGCATGCAGCGCGTTGGCGCGGTCCCCATGGGCTTCGAGCGTCAGTACGGCCTGCTCCAGCAGACGCGGCGAGCTACCGAGCTCGCGCATCGCCAGCGCAAGCTCGGCCTGCGCCACCAGGCAGCGCGCCCGCGCCAGCTCCTCATGGCTGCCGAAGCCGCGAGCGGCACGGCCCAGCAGCTCGCGCGCCCGCAGGTGCTCACCGAGCTGAGCCATCGCGATGCCGCGCAGCGCCAGCGCCGGCGGATCCTCGCGAAGAGCCACGCGCTTGAGCGCGCCGAGCGGGTCGCCGCAGGCAAGCGCCCGCGCAGAAGCTGCGATCAGCGAGTCCATCGATGCAGCCTATGGGCTTGCGAGGCGTCCAGCGAGCACTTCCCCGCTCAAGCGCGCCGCAGATAGTTGATCGCCGCCGTGACCGTCACCGCCTGCGCCTCATTGCACTGGGCCGCGCTGGCCAGCGGGCTGTCCGGGTAGACCTCGGTGGTGCTGACGAAACGCGCGCCGCTCATGCCGCCACACAGGCCGAGCGATCGCTTGGCATAGTTGATCACGCCAGGTTGCTGCAGCGGCTCACCGATGATGCAACCGTGATCATCCGCCTCGGCGATGTGCGTGACGCGGCGCACGGCGTCGATCAGCGCACGCTGGAACTCGGGCACCGGCCGCTCGACGTCACCGACCAGGTAGAAGCCATCAGGGATGGCATGCCAGTCGAAGTCCTTGCCGTCGCGCGCGGCCTTGGCCGGGCCGAACTCGCTGTTGTCGGTGTCGGTGGTCTCGTGCAGGTCGATGTGCAGATCGACACGGCGGCTGGTGGCCGCGACGCAGGCCATCGCCAGCGCCGACTCGGCGGCAGGGCTGTCCGGCTTGAACTGCCTATTCGGATCCAGCGCGTCAGGGTTCCAGCGATTGATGGTCTCGTAGCCCCAGGCGCTGATGCAGGGCAAGACCAGCAGATTGACGGCCTCGGCATGGCGGCCGAAATCGTTCTTCAGCCACTGCAGGCAGCCCTGCACGCCGCTGGTCTCGTAGCCATGGACCCCGCCGGTGACCAGGACCACGGGGCGATCGGCATGCCAGTCGCGGCTGCGCACCGCGAAGACCGGGTAGCTGCCCAGCCCAAGGCGCGCATAGTTCAGCGCGCCATACTGAAACAGCTCGGCCGTCGCCGGCAAGCCGGCTTTCAGCGGTTCGACCACCTCGGTGGCGTAGCTGCGCTGCACCCGCTGGCGGGCCAGCCAAGAGGCCTTCTCGGCTGCGCCCCAGGGCGCGCCCGGCGTGCCGATCGGATAGGGCGGGGTCGAGGGTGGTGTGCTCACAACGGCTGTCCCTGCTTGGGTGGGGCTGCGGAAGATACACCGCAGGGCGCTCCGACTGCGCCCGCGCGCGCGGTCCGCACTTGCACCTCGCCGAAGCCGGCAAAGACGTGGCGCGACTGCTGCCCGATGCGAATGTCGTGCACACCCGTGATCATGCCCGTCGAAATGACATCTCCGGCCCGAAGGTTCTCGCCCTGTTTCGCACGCTTGTTCAAGGTAAATGCCAGCGCGCCCAAGGGCCCGGCTTCGATGGCAACCTTGCCTCGGCCGACAGGCTGAGCATCAATGAAGGTCTCGACGTCGATAGCTTCGAGCTCGCGCCAGTTCACGATCTCCGGACCGACGACGACACCCCAGTTGTTGCCGAAGTCCGAGATGACGGCACCAGGGCCGAGATCATTCAAAGTCGCGAGCGGACTGCTCGCGACCTCGACACCGATATGCATGGACTTCACGAACGCACCCACTGAATCTGCCGTCCAATCGACCTTCCCCGGCGGCGAGTCCGCCGCGACGACGATCACGACCTCCGCCTCGACGGCGGCAAAGCCGCCCTCGAACACGGGGCATTGAGCGACTTCGCCAGAGTCGAGGCGATGAATATTGCGGGCAAAAGCGGGGCCGATCAACCGCTCCTCGGGAAACTGCGCCGCAAACGCGGGCGCCACGCGTGCGACTTTCCAACCCTTGATCGTGTCGGGCCACCGCGCAATCGCAGCCGCTTGCACCTGGTAGGCCGTCTCGAGATCCGCGGGCGGTGTTCCCGGATAGCGATCAAGCGCGATGCCGGCAGCTCGCGCTGCGATAAAGCCGTGCGCGATGTCCTCGGGCTTGCAGCTGTTCGAAGTTTCGTGATTGAGGGTCAAAATTCTTCCTCCGTGCGCACTGGCGCTGGGGTGCATGGGAGCCTCATTCTCCGCCACGGGCTTGCCGCTTACGAAGCGGCTGCCGTATCTGCGGGTTCAGGGCAACTGGCTCGGAGCGTCGACGTCAGGTCTTGAACCGGGAGTGCTGCAAACTCAAGTAGTTCCTCCGCACACCGCTTTGACCGATCCCCGCCCATCATCAGTACTGCCCACGCAACCCATCCTTGAAGGTGACTGCCTTTGCGGCAAAGTCAGGTTCGCCGCGAATCAGGCGCCGCTGCGCACGCTGGCTTTTCATTGCACCTTTTGCCAGCGAGTGACCCGCTCATCTTTTCATGCCGAGTCCATCTTTGCTTTCAACGCCGTCCAGTGCAATGAAGGCGAGCTTCGGCAGTACGCGCATCTGTCGGAGGGCAGCGAGAAGCGGGTCTTCGTTCATTGCTGTCCTTCGTGAGGCACGACCGTCGGGCTGACCTTTGAACGCTGGCCAGATCTGCGCGCCCTCTCACGCGGCTGCTATGACGAACCGAGCGCCGTCCAGCTCAAGGGCCATATCTGGACTCGCTCCGCTCAAAGCGGTGTAGTTCTGCCAGCGGGCGCCGATTACTTTGCCGGCGCACGGGCAAGCCCAGACGGGCGGCCGGAGCAGGTTTAAGGACATGAGGCGCCCGCCGCGGCGAGGCAGAACAGCGACGGCAGATCCCTGCGAGGCCTTCGCGCCACATCGAGCGCTGTGGTCGCAGCACCAGGCCAAGGCTTGAGGCGGCCACGCTTGCCTCAAACCCTCACGTCCTCAATCGTCTTGTTCAAACGGCTGCGCTCGGCAGCGAAGGCCATCAGATGGCTCTCGACCGAGGCTTCGATTGATGAACTCAACAGGGTCGCGTCTTGTTGGCCGACGGCCTGGACCCAGTCGCGCACCATCGGGTGGTCGCCGCCGCCATGGGCGTCGGTCTTCATGCTCCAACTGGTGCGCTTGCCGGTCTTGAAGGTGGTCAGCGTGAAGCTCTCCATATCGCCGCTGATGTCGCCCAGCGAGCCCATGATGCGGGTGCGCCGGCCCTCGTAAGAGACAAAGGCCTCCATCGAAAATGCGGCCGTGACGCCCTGTTTGAAAAGGATGTTGACGGTCAGGTGATCGGGCTGGTCATTGTCCATGCGGTACACGCAGCGCCCGTAGTCGCTGGTCAGCAGGCCTTGCATGATGACGCCGTCCCATTTGGACTTATCCTCGGGCAGATCGAAGACATAGAGCCTCTTGCGGTCGCGGTAGTAGATCTGCAGCGCCGAGTACGGACACTCATGCTCGACCGCGCAGCCGCCGGTGCAGCGCTCGGTGCTGCCGGCGGGGGCGTTGGATTCCTTGAACCATTTGAGGTTACCGAAGCAATGGACGTTATCGGCCGAGTCGCCGATCAGCCACTGCAGAATGTCGGTGTCGTGGCAGGACTTGGCCAGGATGATGGGCGTCGCAGTCTTGCTGCTGCGCCAGTTGCCGCGCACGTAGCTGTGGCTCATGTGCACATGTTCGATAGGCTCCAGATGCTGGACGCTGATCAGCTCGCCGATCATCTTGGCGTCCAGCAGCTCCTTGAGCTCGCGGAAGTAAGGCGTGTAGCGCAGCACATGGCAGACGCCGACGATACGGCCAACCTCCTGCGCCTTGGCCAGTATCAGCCGGCACTCGGCCTCGGTGGGCGCGATCGGCTTTTCCAGCAGTACGTCATAACCCATCTCCAGCGCCGCCAGGCAGGGCTCGGTGTGCAGCTGGTCGGGCGTCGCGATGATCACGGCGTCGGCCATCTTGGGCTGGGCGAAGACCTGTTCCCAGCTGGAGAAACAGTGCTGCAGCGGCAACTCATGCAAGCGCCGCAGCTTGTGCATGCGTTGCGAGTTCGGGTCGGCCACGCCGACCAGGCGCATCTCCTGGGGATACTTGGCCGCAAAGTCGGCATAGATCGAGCCGCGATGGCCGGCCCCGATTAACACCGCGGTGACCGGCCGTGCCAGCGGTTTGTGGCGCGGGTTGGCGTAGAGGTCTTCATGCAGGCCCAGCGTGCGGGCGATCTCGCCCCAGCCATAGACGACCGAATTTCGCATCGCACCGAGGCCGCGGGCCAGAGGTCGGGAGGCCATGAACTGGCGCAGAGACATATGAACAACTCCTTGTGTCGGGCCGCCTCGCTGACTTGGTCGCTCAGGCCGCGCGCACGCCCAACCAGCATGCCACGCCCAGCGCGAGCGCACCGTAGCACAGCAACCACAGATAGAGCTTGCGCTGACCACGCAGGCCCTGCGCCAACTGGGCCGTGCTCAGGGTCGTGCCCACCAGCTGCTCGGGGCGCGGCGGCGCCATACAGCGGCTGGCCAGCCAGGTCACCACCACGGCGGCCAGAAGGCCGCTGAGGTTCCACCACATCCAGAACAGCTGGGCGCCTAGCCACTGCGCCAGCGCCAGGTTCAGCAACAAGCCCGCCGCCACCCCCATCAGCACGGCCGGGCCACGTGTGCGTCGATCCAGGATGCCGCAGGCAAAGGCCGCCAACAGCGGGCCGTAAAACAACGCACCGACCCGGTTGATGCCCTCGACCACGCTGCTGGCCAGATCGCCTACCGTCAGCCCGAAAGCCACGATCAGCACGCCCCAGCCTACGGTCACGAGCCGGCCGGCCAGCAACTGGCGGCGTGGCGCCACGTGGGGCTCGACAAAGTCGCGCAGGGTCGCGGCCGACAAGCTGTTCAGCGCCGAATCGAGGCTGGACATCGCGGCCGCCAGGATCGCTGCGACCAACAGGCCGCGCAGACCGGCCGGCAGGAACAGCTCGATATAGCGCGGGATCAGATAGTCCAGTCGCCCTGGCGGCACCGCCGAGCGCAAGGCCTCGTTCTGCCAGTAGACTGCTCCGACCGCCAGGCCCAGGCCGGCATAGAGCAGGGTCAGCGGGAAGCGAGCCAGGCCGTTGAACAGCAGCACGCGCTGCGCGCCGGCCACATCGCGGGCCGCCAGTTGGCGCTGCACCTGGCTCTGGTCAACGCCGTAGTAGCTGATGTAGAGCACCAGGCCACCGACAACAAAGCCCCAGAACGGCGCCTTCGCGCCATCGCCCAGGCCATGGGCCGCCTCGATCGCGGCCAGCCGCGCCGGCTCGTGAGCGGCCAGCAGGGCCGCGGCGCCGTCCAACTGACCCCAGGCCACCCAGCCGCAGACCACGATGCCCACCAGCAGCACGGCCATCTGCAAGACATCGGTCCAGACCACGGCACGCATGCCGCCCATGGTGTCGTAGACCACCGTCAGCCCGCCCATCAACATCACGCACCAGGGCAACGGCAGTCCAGTACAGACCTGCACGACCACGGCCGCCGCATACAGGGCTACCCCTGTGGCCAAGCCGCGCGAGAGCAGGAAGACGGCGCTCAGCGCGAGCCGGGTCGGCCGGTCAAAGCGCCGCTCCAGATATTCATAGACGCTGATCAGCGCCAAGCCGCGAAACACCGGCACCAGCACCAGCATCACGACGACCATTGCCAGCGGCAGCGCCAGCTCGTACTGCAGCCAGGTCAGCCCGCCGCCGGGCACCAGGGCTACGAAGGCCGGAATTCCCAGAAAGGAGTTGGCCGAGGACTGTGTGGCCAGGGTCGAGATCGCCAGCGCCCACCAGGGCATGCTCCGGTCGCCGACGTAGTAATCGGCAGCCGTCTGCTGCGAGCGCGCCAGCCAGGCGCTCAGGCCCAGGGTGCTCGCCAGGTAGGCCACAATAATCAGCCAGTCCGGCGTCGTCATGCGCGGGCCGGCTCCGGCGCAGGCGGCGGCGGAGTGGGCGGAAAGAGCAGCACCGCCAGCTCTAGATACATGGGCCGCGTGACCAGCCGCGCCACGCCGCTGGCCAGTAGTGCGCAGGCCATCAGGCTCAGCACCATGGCCTGGCCCGAGACCATCTCCATGACAATGATGAAGGCGGTGATCGGGCCCTGGGTGGTGGCGGCCAAAAAGCCCACCATACCCAACGCGATCAGCGGGATGGCCGCGTCGCCGCGCACCCCGGTCAGCCAAGCCACATCATTGCCCAGTGAGGCGCCTATCGTCAGCGAGGGCGCGAACACTCCGGCCGGCACGCCAGTCCAGGCCGACAGCCAGGTGGCGCAGAACTTCAGCAAGGTATAGAGCCCCGGCTCGCCGCCGGGCTGCTGGCCCTCCAGCAAGGCGCGGGTCGGCGCGTAGCCGGCACCGGCCGTCGTGCCGTCGGCCACCAAGCCGATCAGGGCCACCACGAAGGCGCATCCGGCCGCAAAGCGCAGCGGGAACAGGCGCCGCCAGGCACTGAAGCGGTCCGGCAGGCCGCGCATCGACGCGATGATCAGGCGCGAAAACAGCCCGCCGGCCAGACCCGAGACCAACGCCACGAGCAGGCCCGGCCACAGCAGCGACCAGTCCAGCTGCTGCACGCGCAGGCGGCCGAAGTAGGTCAGGTTGCCGAACACCGACACCGCCACCAGACCGGCCAGCACGATGGCGGTAATCATCAGGGCGCTGTGCGAACTGCTGCGCCGCCGCGAGAGCTGCTCGAGCGCGAAAATCACCCCGCCCAGGGGCGTGTTGAAGGCCGCAGCGATGCCGGCAGCCGCGCCGGCCACCATCAGGTCATGGCTGTCGATGCCTGCCTGCGGCGACAGCCAGCGCTTTGCATGGGCCATCACGCCGGCACCCACTTGCACGGTCGGTCCCTCACGGCCGATCGACAGCCCGGCGAGCAGACCGCCCGACACCAGACCGATCTTCTGCAGGGACAGGCGCAGCGAGACCAGCCGGCTGCGCTGCTCGGGCGCGAGTTCGTCGTCGAGCGCACGCACCACCTGCGGAATGCCTGAGCCCAGCGCCCCCGGCACGAAACGGCGCGTCCACCACAGCACGGCCACGGTCAGCGCCGGTGTCCAGACCAGCATCGCCGGTGCGGCCCAGGCGTGGCTACTGCGCAAGGACTCGAAGCCATGACTGGCCGCCTCGGCCAGCAGCGTGAACCCTACGACCACCAGACCCGTGGCCACCGCATAGGCCAGCACTACGGCCCGATCCAGCCACTGCCGGCCGCCTGCCAGCTCCAGCCTCAGATTGCGCCAAAAGTCCGGTTCCACATCTCGCATGGTCACCGACCTTAACAGCCTTGGGGGACCTCAGTGCGCGTACACCGCCTCAAGCGAGGCAAAGCCCTTGATCTCGATTGGATTGCCCGAGGGGTCGAGGAAGAACATCGTCCATTGCTCGCCCGGCTGGCCAGCAAAGCGGACCTGGGGCTTGAGCACGAACTCGCAGCCGGCCGCCTGCAGCCGCTCGGCCAGCGCCTGCCAGTCGGGCAGGGTCAGGATCAGCCCCAGATGTGGCATTGGCACCAGATGCTCGCCGACATGGCCGGTGCGCGTGGTCGCGAAGGGCTCGCCCAGATGTAGCGATATCTGGTGGCCGAAAAAATCGAAGTCCACCCAGGTCGCGGTGCTGCGGCCTTCGCGGCAACCCAGCACGCCTCCGTAAAAGGCGCGCGCCTGGTCCAGATCACGCACATGAAAAGCCAGATGGAAGATGCTGCGCATCGCTTGCCTCGTCGAGTCCGAAAATCGTGGCATCGTAGCGGCATGAGCAATAGCAACAAGGACCTACCGCACAGCCTCAAGCTGGTCACCATCTGGCTGCTGGTGACGCTGGCGGTCTTCCTGGGCGTCAAGGGCCTCGAACACAGCCGCCAGCAAAGCAGTATCGAGCTGCATCAGGGCCGCATCCTGCTCAAGCGCGCGCCGGACGGCCACTTCCACTGGCGCGGCCAGGTCAACGGCGTGACGGTGGACTTTCTGGTCGACACCGGAGCCACCTCGACGGCCCTGCCCCAGGCGCTGGCCGAACGTGCCGGCCTGACAGCCGAGAGCCAGGTGCGCTCGCACACTGCCGGCGGCGTCGTGCAGGGCTACCGGGCTCGTGCCGACATCGAGCTGCAAGGCGGCGTCTCGGCCCAGCGCCTGCCAGTCACCGTGTTGCCCGATCTGGGCGCGCCGCTGCTGGGCATGGACATGCTGTCGCGGCTGCGCTTTGTCCAGCAGGACGGCGTGCTGAGCATCGAGGCGCCCTGATAAACCAGCAGGCACAGCGGGCGCGCGGCGGCGTACCATGGGCCGGACAACACCGACAGGAGACTCCATGGCCGACAACAGCTTCACCAAGTTTGTCCCCGGTTTCGATTTTCTGCAGGGCCTGGTCAAGAACGCCGGCGCCGCGCTGCCCGGCATGGGCCAGTGGGTGGCGCCGACCTTGAACCCCGAGGAGCTGGAAAAACGCATTGAGGAACTGCGCACTGTGCAGTTCTGGTTAGAGCAGAACGCCCGCATGCTGGGCGCGACCATCCAGGCCCTGGAGGTGCAGCGCATGACCTTGTCGACCCTGAAGTCGATGAATGTGCCACTGACCGAACTGCGCGACAGCTTGAAGGTAGCCGCCCCGAAGGCCCAGGCCGAGCCGGAGCCCGAACAGCAAGCCGAGGAGAAGCCCGCCGCAGCGGCGGCAGCCGTGGACCCGATGCAATGGTGGTCGGCGCTGAGCCAGCAGTTCACCCAACTGGCGACCACCGCGATGAAGGACAGCGCCACTGACGCCGCCAAGAACCTGGCCGGCACCCTGGTCAAGCAGAGCTTCGAGGCCGCCGGCGAGACCCTGCGCAAGACCGCCGCGATGCCGGGGGCGCTGGCCAAGAAGGCCGCCGCCCGCCCAGCGGCGAAGAAGAAATCCGCCGCCAAGCCGGCCGCCCGCCCGCGCAAACCTTGAGCCCGATGAAACCCTTTGCCCACGCACACGCCACCCACCCCGACGCCCATTTGGCCCTGGCGCTGGCGGCGGCGCAGATCGAAGCCCAGCGCCAGGCCAGCGGTCTGCAGCCGACCCTGGGATGGCTGTATTTCTGCGACGGCTTCGCGCCGCAGGCCGAGGCCTTGCTGGCCGAGCTGCGGCAGCGCTGGCCTGGCGTGGCCTGGGTCGGCGCAGCGGGGCCGGGCATCTGCGCCAGCGGGGTGGAGTACTTCGATGAACCGGCGCTGGCCCTGATGCTGGCCGAGCTGCCCGCCGATCAGTTCCGCGTCTTCTCCGGCACCCGGCCGCTTTCCGGCTGGCCGGCCGAGCTGCTGCAGGTGCATGCCGACCCGGCGACGCTGGATCTGCAGGAGCTGATCGCCGAGCTGGCCGCACAGACCGACAGTGCCTATGCCTTTGGCGGCCTGGCGCTCGGGCGGCATGGCGGCGTTCAGCTGGCCGATGGCGTCTGGCGCGGTGGGCTCTCCGGCGTGGCTTTCGGGTCCGGCCTGCGTGTGCTCTCCCGGGTCAGTCAAGGTTGCCAGCCGCTGGGCGTGGAGCGCCGCATCAGTGCATGCGACGGCAATCTGTTGCTGGAACTGGACGGTCAGCCGGCGCTGGACTGCCTGCTGCAAGACCTGGCCCTGCCTGTGCTAAGTCAGCCCGGCGAGCTGCGCGAGGCATTGCCGCGCTTTCGTAAGACCCTGGCCGGCATCAGCCCGGTCGGCAAGACGCAAAAGTCCGCCGGGCGAGGCTACGGCGCCGAGGTGCTGGTGCGCCATCTGGTGGGCATAGACCCGGGGCGGCGCGGCGTAGCCATCGGCGACCAGCTGCAGGTCGGGCAGCGTCTGAGCTTTTGCGAGCGCAATCCCGAGGCGGCGCGGCGCGATCTTCTGCGCATCTGTACCGAGCTGCGCGCCGAGGGCGAGGAGCAGCCACCGGCCGATGGCGGCCCGGCTATCGCCGGCGCGCTCTATATCAGCTGTGCCGGCCGCGGCGGCCCGCACTTCGGCGCGCCCTCGGCCGAGGCCCAATGGGTGCAGCACGGCCTGGGCGACGTGCCCCTGGTCGGCTTCTTCGCCGGCGGCGAGATCGCTCATGCCAACCTTTACGGCTACACCGGCGTGCTGACGGTGTTCATGCGATCATGAAACGGCGGCAGGCTCTGCTGGCCGGCATGGGCCTGCTGAGCGGGGCGGTCGCCGCGGAAGACCTGCGCATCCTCTATCCGCAGCACGAGAGCCTGCAAGGACCGCAGGTCGGCTATGTGCTGGCCCTGCTGCGGCTGGCGCTTGAGCGCTGCGAGCGCCGCTACCGGCTGCAGGCGAGCGAGCGGCCCATGGTGCAGAGCCGCTCGCTCATTGAACTGGCCCGGCCCGAGCCCGGCATCGATCTGTTCTGGACCATGACCACTGCCGAGCGCGAGCGCCGCTTGTTGCCGATCCGCATCCCGTTGGAACGGGGCCTGATCGGCTGGCGTCTGGCCCTGGTACGCGCCGGCGATCGCGAGCGCTTCGCCGCACTGCAGGACCTGGCAGACCTGGCGCCCCATGTCGCGGGCCAACTGCACGACTGGCCCGACACCGCCATTTTGCGCGCCAACGGTCTGCGGGTGCGCGCTCACAGTCATTTCCAGAGCCTGTTCTCGCAGCTCGCCGAGGGTGTGGTCGACTACCTGCCCCGCTCCATCATCGAGATCGATGGCGAAGTCCAGGCCTATGCGGACCGCGGCCTGGCGATCGAGCCGCATCTGCTACTGCGCTACCCCACCGCGCTGTATTTCTTCGTCAGCCCGCGCCGGCCGCAGCTGCATGCCGATCTGAGTCAGGGGCTGGAGGCAGCCCAGGCCGACGGCAGCTTCGAGCGCGCATTTCAGCAGCAGTTCGGCGCGCTGGCCGCGCGGCACCGACTGGCCCAGCGCCGCCAGCTGCAGCTGGCCAATCCGGCGCTGCCCGCGGCCACACCGCTGCAGCGCAAGGAGCTGTGGTTCCAGCTGCCCCTCTGAAGCCTGCGCTGCGGTCAAAGCAGTACGAACTTCCACGCAAGCTGCGGCCCGCACCGCAAGCTACAGTTGACGGCCGCCAAGGAGACCTCAGTTGAACGCCGCCGCCCGCTCCGCCCCATCTGCCACCTCACGCGCCCAGAGTCAGACCGAGCTGGTGGCAGCCTTGAACGAGGTGCTGCCGCCTCATGCCCTGTTGTGGCAGGGCGAGGACACCGTCCCCTATGAATGCGACGGCCTGACCGCCTACCGCGAGCGCCCGCTGGCGGTGGCTCTGCCGGAGACCGAGGCGCAGGTGGCGGCGGTGCTCAAGACCTGTCACCGCCTGGGTGTGCCGGTGGTGGCGCGCGGCGCCGGCACCGGCCTGTCCGGTGGCGCCCTGCCCCATGCGATGGGCCTGACCCTGGCGCTGGCCAAATTCAACCGCATCCTCGACCTCAGCCCCAGCGCACGGACCGCGCGGGTGCAATGCGGCGTTCGCAACCTGGCCATCTCCGAGGCCGCCGCGCCCCTGGGCCTGTACTACGCGCCCGACCCGAGCAGCCAGATTGCCTGCACCATCGGCGGCAATGTGGCCGAAAACTCGGGCGGCGTGCACTGTCTGAAGTACGGCCTGACCCTGCACAACGTCTTGCGCGTGCGCGGCTTCACGGTGGAGGGCGAAGCGGTCGAGTTCGGCTCCGAGGCGCTGGACGCCGCCGGCCTGGACCTGCTAAGCCTGATCGTCGGCAGCGAGGGCATGCTGGCCGTGATCACCGAGGTGACTGTCAAATTGGTGCCCAAGCCTCAACTGGCGCGCTGCATCATGGCCAGCTTCGATGACATCCGCAAGGCCGGCGACGCGGTAGCCAACATCATCGCGGCCGGCATCATCCCGGCCGGCTTGGAGATGATGGACAAGCCGATGACAGCCGCGGTGGAGGATTTCGTCCACGCCGGCTACGACCTGGGCGCTGAGGCGATCTTGCTGTGCGAGAGCGACGGCACGCCAGAGGAGGTGGAGGAAGAGATCGGCCGCATGGAGGCGGTGCTGTGGTCCAGTGGCGCGACGCGCTGCGAGGTCAGCGCCAGCGAGACCCAGCGCCTGAAGTTCTGGAGCGGCCGCAAGAACGCCTTCCCGGCCTCGGGCCGCATCAGCCCCGACTATATGTGCATGGACTCGACCATCCCGCGCAAGAAGCTGGCCGACATCCTGCTGGCGATCGCGGAAATGGAGAAGAAGTACCAGCTCCGCTGCGCCAATGTATTTCACGCAGGCGACGGCAATCTGCACCCGCTGATCCTGTTCGATGCCAACGACCCCGACCAACTGCACCGCTGCGAGCTGTTCGGCGCGGAAATCCTGGAGTACAGCGTCGCGTTGGGCGGCACGGTGACCGGCGAACATGGCGTGGGCATCGAGAAGCTCGGCTCGATGTGCGTGCAGTTCTCGACCGAGGAGCGCGAGCAGATGCTGTCGCTCAAGCGTGCATTCGATCCGCATTCGCTGCTGAACCCCGGCAAAGTGATTCCCACGCTGCAGCGCTGCGCCGAGTACGGTCGCATGCATGTCAAGAAGGGCCTGCTGGCCTTCCCCGAACTGCCGAGGTTTTGATCGATGACGATTGAGCAGCTGCAAGAACGCATCAAGGACGCCGCCGCTCGCGGCGCCACACTGGAGATCCACGGCCATCGCAGCAAGGCCTTCTACGGCCAGCCGCCCGGTGGCGAGGCGCTCGATATGAGCGGCTTTTCGGGCATCAGCAGCTATGAGCCCAGCGAGCTGGTCGTCACGGCCAAGGCCGGCACCGCAATCACAGAGCTTGAGGCCCTGCTGGCCGAGCAGGGCCAGCATCTGGCCTTCGAGCCGCCACGATTTCAGGGCAGCGAACGAGGCCGGGGCACGCTGGGCGGCATGGTGGCTGCCGGCCTGTCAGGCCCGGCGCGCGCGAGCAGCGGTTCGGTGCGCGACCACATCCTCGGCCTGACCCTGCTCAACGGACGCGCCGAGGCCATGAGCTTCGGCGGCACGGTCATGAAGAATGTCGCCGGCTACGACGTCTCGCGCCTGATGGCCGGCTCGCTAGGCGTGCTGGGCCTGATCGCCGAAGTCTCGATCAAAGTGCTGCCGCGTCCTGTGGCCAGCACCACGCTGCGCTTCGAAATGGACCAGGCCCAGGCCCTACGCGAGCTCAACCGCTGGGGCGGCCAACCCCTGCCCATCCAGGCAAGCGCCTGGTGGGACGGCGCCCTGATCCTGCGCCTGGCCGGCGCGCAGGCGGCGGTGACGGCGGCCGTCCGGAGCCTGGGCGGCGAGACCATCCCGCAAGACCTGGCCCTGCCCTTCTGGGAAGGCCTGCGCGACCAGAGCGACGAGTTCTTCCAGGGAGCAGAACGCGCAGTGCAGGGCGGCGCGCGGTTGTGGCGGCTGTCGCTGCCACAGACCGCGCCGGTGCTGCATCTGTCCGGAGAGCAACTGGTCGAGTGGGGCGGTGCGCAGCGCTGGGTCACCAGCGCTCAGCCGCCGGCCCAGGTGCGAGAGGCCGCGGCGGCGGCCGGCGGCCACGCGACGCTGTTCCGCGCTCTGGACAAGAGCCCTGGCGTGTTTTCGCCGCTGTCGACGCCGCTGCTACGTATCCATCGCGAGCTGAAGAAGTCCTTCGACCCGCAAGGCCTATTCAACCCCGGCCGGCTTTACCCGGACCTCTAAGGCCGCCACCATGGATGCCTTGCGCGGCCTGACGATTTTGCTGCTGTGTCAATCGGCTGGCGAGTTGCTGACGCGCGTGCTGGCCCTGGGCCTGCCTGGCCCGGTGCTGGGAATGCTGATTCTGATGCTGCTGCTGCGCGTGACGATCACGCATGCGCCGGTGCAAGCGGCGGCCGAAGGCCTGCTGGCTCATCTGTCGCTGCTGTTCGTGCCGGTGGGCGTCGGCGTGATCACCCATCTGGACCTGATCGCCGCCCACGGCCCGCGCTTGGCGCTGGCCGTGCTGGGCTCGACCCTGATCGGTCTGGCAGTCAGCGCCTGGGTACTGCAACTGTTGCTGAGCCGCGGCCGCGAGGTTCAGCAATGAGCAACAGTTTCGTCGAGCTGTGGGTCTATCTGTCGGCCACGCCCCTGTTCGGGCTGACCCTGACACTGAGCGCTTATCTGCTGGCGCTGGCGCTTTACCAGCGCAGCGGCCATGCACCCTGGGCCAACCCGGTGCTATGGACCGTCGTGACGCTGGCCGGCCTGCTGATACTCAGCGGCACGCCCTATCCGCGCTATTTCTCTGGCGCGCAATTCATCCATTTCCTGCTCGGCCCGGCGGTCGTCGCGCTGGGCTGGCCCTTGTGGCAGCGGCGCGCCGAGCTGCGCCAGCGCCTGGGCGTGGTAGTGATCGCGGCGCTGGCAGGCGGCACCGCAGCGGCCGGCAGTGCGGTGCTGATCGGCTGGGCCTTGGGCCTGCCGCCCGAGCTGCTGCGCTCGCTGGCGCCCAAATCGGTGACCGCGCCGGTGGCGATGGGCATTGCAGAGCAATTGGGCGGCATCCCGGCGCTGGCCGCCGTGCTGGCGGTGCTAACCGGACTGACCGGCGCGCTGCTGGGCAAGTACCTCTTCGACCTGATGGGCATTACGCTGCCGCAGGCGCGCGGCTTTGCGCTGGGCACCGCCTCGCACGGCATCGGCGCTGCCCGTGCGCTGCAGGTCCATCCTGACGCTGGCGCCTATGCCGGCCTGGCGCTGAGCCTGCAAGTGCTGCTGGCGGCCTTGCTGATGCCTCTGGCGGCACGCCTGATCTGACACCTTTCCCGAGCTTTTATGCAGACCAATCTCGCACCCGAGTTCCAGTCCACGCCCGAAGGTCGCGAGGCCGAGGAGATCCTGCGGCGCTGTGTGCACTGCGGCTTCTGCACCGCGACCTGCCCGACCTACCAGTTGCTGGGCGACGAGCTCGATGGCCCGCGCGGCCGCATCTATCTGATCAAGCAGGTGCTCGAAGGCGCGACGCCCACCGCCAGCACACAGTTGCATCTGGACCGCTGCCTGACCTGCCGCAATTGCGAGAGCACCTGCCCCTCCGGCGTGCAGTACGGCCATCTGCTGGAGATCGGCCGAAACATCGTCGAAGCCAAGGTTGAGCGGCCGCGCCAACAGCGCGCCGTTCGCTGGCTACTCAAGGAGGGCCTGACCTCGCCGCTGTTCAAGCCGGCAATGAGGCTCGGCCAGGCCCTTCGGCCGCTGGTGCCGACCGCCCTGAAGGACAAGCTGCCAACCAAGAGCCCGGCACGGGCCCACGACTGGCCGACACGCAGCCACAAGCGCAAGGTGCTGATGCTGCTGGGCTGCGTGCAGCCGGCGATGATGCCCAATATCAATAGCGCGACCGCCCGGGTGCTGGACGCCGCCGGCATCCAGACCCTGGTGGCCGACGGTGCCGGCTGCTGCGGCGCAATCCGCAGCCATCTGAGTGATCAGGCCGGCGGCCTGGCAGATATGCGCCGCAATATTGACGCCTGGTGGCCGCTGGTTGAGGGGCTGACCGGGGCCGGCAAGGTCGAGGCCCTGGTGATGAATGCCTCCGGCTGCGGCGTCACTGTCAAGGAATATGGTCATGCGCTGGCCCATGACCCCGACTACCGCGACAAGGCGCAGCGCATCAGCGGGCTGACCAAGGACCTCAGCGAGCTGCTACCCGAGCTGGTGGCGCCGCTGAAGGCGCGGCTAAAGAGCAAGTCCCAGCCCAAGCTCGCCTACCACCCGCCCTGCACGCTGCAACACGGCCAGCAGCTGCGCGGTGGCCTGGAGAGTGCGCTGCGGGAGCTGGGTTTTTCGATTCATCTGGCGCCCAGCGACAGCCATCTGTGCTGCGGCTCGGCCGGTACTTATTCGGTCTTGCAGCCAGAGCTGTCCAAGCAACTGCGCGATCGCAAGCTCAAGGCACTGGCGCCGCTGCAGGCCGACACCATCGTCTCGGCCAATATCGGCTGCATACAGCATCTGCAGGGCGGATGCGCAACGCCAGTGCGGCACTGGGTCGAGGTACTGGACGAGGCATTGGGCTGAGCCGACGGGAGCAGACCACACCCTCTCCAGTTGTGCGGATGACGCCCAAACAAGGGCAAATGTGGAGAGAACCGTAACAAGCTGTCCTCAGAATAGCGCCCATCCCTAGGAGGGGAAGACCGAGCGGCCAGGGGTTGAGCCAGCCAGCAAGGCCGATAACCGGCCCAGCAAGCCAGCCGACACAAGCCATCAAGACCCCAGCTGCGGCGACACAGCGTCGCCATCTAGAAAATGGGCCGGGTTCGCAGCGATGCGGACCCGGCCTTCTTATGCGCTTTGCGCATCCGCTGGCCGGAGCTCGCACAGTCCGGGTAATCACTGAGGCGCTCGGGCAAGCCCGGCGAGCCGCACAGCTTAAGCTCGCCCCTCGTCCAGACAGACCCGAAGAGCCCGCACATGAGCACAGCCAACTACACCCGCCGCGCCTTGCTGCTGAGCGCTGCCGCTCTGCTGGCCGGCTGCGCTAGCGGCCCACCGGGTGTGGCGCCCACCGCCAGCAAGCCCAAGCTGATCGTCTTCCTGGTCGTCGACGGCCTGCCGCAGCGCCAGGTGCTGAGCTACCGTGACCAGCTGCAGCCGGATGGCTTCAAGCGCTTCTTGGATCGCGGCGCCTGGTTCGCCAACGCCCATTACGGCCATGGCCACACCGTGACTGCGGCCGGCCATGCGGTGATGCTGTCCGGCGCCTATCCGCAAAAGAGCGGCATCATCGGCAATGAATGGCGCGACCGCGAGACCGGCGAATCAATTTATTGCACCGGCGACAGCGCCCACCAGTACATCGGCCACAAGACCGCGCCGCTGGCCGGCACCAGCCCTAAGAACTACAAGGTGGAGACGATCGGCGATGTCCTGCGCGGTCTGCAGCCCGATTCCAAGGTGATCGGCATCTCGGGCAAGGACCGTGGCGCCATCCTGCCGGCCGGCCACAAGGGCCAAGCCTATATGTACATGAGCGAGAGTGGCCAGTTCGCCTCCAGCACCTACTACATGGCCGCCCATCCGGTCTGGGTCAACGGCTTCAACGCCGCCAAGCCGGCCGATAACTTCTTCAAGAAGAGCTGGACGCCCTTGCTGCCCGAGTCGGCCTATGTCCGCTCGGTGCCCGATGGCCAACCCTGGCAGAGCACCGGCGGCAACGGCAATCATCTGCCGGCCGTCATCGGCGACAAGCACGAGAAACCCGGCCCGCTGTTTTACGCCAACATCATCCCCTCACCCTTCGGAGACGAGATCACGCTGGCCTTCGCTCGCGCCGCGATCGAGGGCGAACAGCTGGGCGCCGACGACAAGACCGACATCCTCTCGGTCAGTCTGTCCAGCCACGACTACATCAACCATGCCTTCGGCCCCGAGTCGCGCCTCTCGCACGACCATCTGCTGCATCTGGACCGTTATCTGCAGGATTTCTTCCAGTATCTGGACGCCAAGGTAGGCGCCGGCAACTATGTCGCGATGCTGACCGCCGACCACGGCTTTGCCGACACGCCAGAGTGGGCCAAGAGCCAGGGGCGCGATGCCGAGCGCATAAACCCGGCGCTTACCCTTGGCTGGCTCAACTCCGAGCTGGCCAAGCAATTCGGCGAGCCCAAGCTAGCGCGCGGCTACTCGGCCGCCGGCCTGCTGTTCGACGAGAAAGCGATCAAGGCACGCGGCCTGAAGTCGGCCGATGTTTATGCCACAGCCAAGAAGCTGCTGCTGCAGGTGGACGGCATTGCCGATGTCTTCACGCTGGATCAGATGCAGGGCAGCGACACCCAGACCCCTTATTTGGCCGCGATGCGCAGGTCCTGGCACCCGGACATCGCCGCGCCGGTGCAGATCGTCGTCAAGCCAGGCTGGCTCTACAGCTCGCGCGGCGGCGGCAGCTCTCACGGCACGCCTTATGAGTACGACACCCATGTGCCCATCCTCGCCTGGGGCCCAGCCTGGGTCGGCCGGGGCGAGGTGAAGCAGCGCGTCGAGGTGGCCGATATCGCGCCGACGCTGGCCGCCATCCTGCAGGTGCCGGCACCTGCGCACTCTCAAGGCAGGCCGCTGCCCCTTCCAAACTGACTCGGGCAGACTCCCACCGATCCCAGAAGGAGGCCGCCGATGCGGCCTCTTCTGCCATTCGCCGCTTGCTGACATCGCCTGGCAGCCGGGCTACGCTACGCTTGCCGGCTGACTCCTCTCCCTGCAGGTACTCCCTTGTTCAGTTGGTTTGAAAAACGCGTCGATCCCTATCCGCAGACGCCACCGCCGCAGCCGCCCGCCGGCTTCTTCCCCTTCGTCTGGGCCGCCACCCAGGGCATGCGGCCGCTGATCATTGGGATGACGGCGCTGACCGCCGCCTTCGGCGCCTTCGAGGCCCTGCTGTTCGCGATGCTGGGCTCGGTGGTTGACTGGCTGGCCGCCGTGCCGCCCGAGAAACTATGGGAGCAGGAGAAAGCCAACCTGTTACTGCTGGCCGCCATCCTCCTGGGCAGCCCGCTGCTGATCGCGCTGCAGGCCATCAGCAAGTACCAGGGCCTGTCGAGCAATTTCCCGATGCGGCTGCGCTGGAACTTCCATCGCCATCTGCTGGGCCAGAGCCTGTCCTTCTACCAAGACGAGTTCGCAGGCCGGGTCTCGGCCAAGCTGATGCAGACAGCCCTGGCGGTGCGCGACTGCTGGCTGATCGTCACCGACATCCTGGTCTTCATCACGATCTACTTCGTCACGATGATGGCCGTGGTCGGCGGCTTCGACGCCGTGCTGCTGCTGCCCTTCCTGGGCTGGCTGATGCTGTACCTGATCGCACTGTGGTACTACGTGCCGCGCCTGGGCAAGGCCGCCAGCGAGCAGGCCGATGCGCGCAGCCTGATGAGCGGCCGCATCACCGATGCCTACACGAATATCGGCACCGTCAAGCTGTTCTCACACTCGCAGCACGAGGCTCAGTTCGCGCGCGGCGCAATGCAGGAGTTCCTTGCCACCGCCTACCGGCAAATGCGGCTGATCAGCGGCTTCGAGGTGATCAACCATGTGCTGAGCATGCTGCTGATCGCCAGCACCGCCGGCGTCACCTTGTGGCTATGGATGCAGGGCCAGGTCGGGGTCGGCGCGGTGGCGGCAGCTACCGCGATGGCGCTGCGCCTGAACGGTATCTCGCACTGGATCATGTGGGAAATGGCCGAGCTGTTCGAGAACATCGGCACGGTGCAGGACGGCATCAGCACCCTGTCCAAGGGCGTCAGCGTGCGCGACCGGGCCGATGCGAAGCCGCTGCAGGTCAGCCGTGGCGAGATCCGCTTCGAGCAGGTCGGCTTCGCCTACGGCGGCACGAAGCCGGTGCTGAAGAACCTGGACCTGACAATCAAGCCAGGCGAGAAGATCGGCCTGGTGGGCCGCTCGGGTGCCGGCAAGTCAACCCTGGTCAACACCTTGCTGAGGCTCTATGACATCGAGCAGGGCCGCATCCTCATCGACGGCCAGGACATCGCTGGCGTCACGCAGGACAGCCTGCGTGCCCAGGTCGGCATGGTGACCCAGGACACCAGCCTCTTGCACCGCTCGGTGCGCGACAACCTGTTGTACGGCAGGCCCGAGGCCAGCGATGCGCAGATGATTGCCGCCGCCGAGCGCGCCGAAGCCCATGAGTTCATCCTGAGCCTCAGCGACCCGAAGGGCCGCAAGGGCTATGACGCCCATGTCGGCGAGCGCGGCGTCAAGCTCAGCGGAGGCCAGCGCCAGCGCGTCGCAATCGCCCGCGTCATGCTGAAGGACGCACCCATCCTCTTGCTCGACGAAGCCACCAGCGCGCTCGATTCCGAGGTCGAGGCAGCGATCCAGACCAGCTTGTACCGGCTGATGCAGGGCAAGACCGTGGTCGCGATCGCGCACCGACTTTCGACCATCGCCGCGATGGACCGGCTGATCGTGATGGACGGCGGCGAGATCGTCGAGCAGGGCAGCCACGCCGAGCTGCTGGCGCAGGGCGGCCTCTACGCGCGGCTGTGGGCACACCAGAGCGGCGGCTTTCTCGGCGAGGCCGAGTGATTCGCCGGCCTCAGTCCGGCAGCGGCATGCCGTAGCGCGCCGCGAGCGCCGCGACCGTGCCGTCGCGGCGCATGCCGTCCCAGGCCAACCGCAGGCGTTGGGCCAGCGACGCGCTGCTGGGCAGGCTCAGCGCCATCGAGGGTCGCGACTCCGAGAACTTCAGCAGCGGCTCGATCAGCTGGGGGTCATGGCCGTGGCGTCGCAGCAGCTCCGGCGCCAGCACCCGGTTCAGCGCGAGCAGTTGGCTGCGCCCGGCAAAGAATTTGCGCAGCATGATGTCGTAGTCGGCGCTGCGATCGAGGTGCTGGCCGACCGAGAAGCCCAGCGTCACCAACTCGTGCTCGGACACATCGTCCTTGATCACGGCGGTCAGATAGGCCTTCGCCGCGTCGAGATCGCGCGGCTGAACATCGGACCGTGAGCGCAGCCTGAACAGCCAGCCCTGGCGCAGTCCGATCTGAGCCACCCAGTGGAACTGCGCCTCACGCTCGGGCAGACGCACGATGGCCGGCAGCAGCACATTGGCCTGCAGCTGAGCTCGGCGGGAGACGCGGGGCCAGGAACTGAACTCGAAATCGCCTGCGATCCGCGCTCGCGCCAGCAGCTCGCGCGCCAGCTCCACCGCATAGCCGGCCGCCTGCCCCCGGGCGTCGGTAAAGGAATAGGGGGCGAACTCCTCCAGCAGCACGGTGAGGCGTTCCTCGCTTTGCGCCCGGGCGCTGCCGAGCAAGCCGGCCAGACCCAGGCCCAGCAGCGAGCGCCGGCGCTGGTTGCCATCGCGACGAAAAGGGCTTGGGCTTGTCATCAAGGTGCCATCGGTTCGCGGCGAGCATCTACAGTCAGATGAACGAACAGCCGATCAAAGTGCGGGCCCAGACCTTCGGCGAGGAGCTCGCCAACTGCATCAGTCATGGTCTGGGCTTTATGCTTGCCGTGGCTGCGCTGCCGATACTGACATATTTCGCCGCCCTGCGGGGCTCGACGCGCAGCGTCATCGCGGCCAGTGTGTTTTCGGCCACGATGATCCTGCTCTACATGGTGTCGGCGCTCTACCATGCGCTGCCCGAGGGCCGGGCTAAGACCTGGGCGAACCGGCTCGACCACGCGGCCATCTACCTCTTCATTGCCGGCAGCTACACGCCTTTCGCGCTCGGGGCACTCAGGGGGCCGTGGGGCTGGTCGCTGTTCGGCACCGTCTGGGCCTGCGCTGCGCTGGGTGTGACGGCAAAGCTGATGGACCGGCTGCGCCATCCGCTGTGGTCGACCGGCCTGTATGTCGCGATGGGGTGGCTGGTGCTGGCCGCGCTGGTGCCGCTGCTGCCGCGCATGCCGGCCGCCGGCATAGGCTGGCTGGTGGCCGGAGCGATGTGCTACACCGTCGGCGCCTTGGTCTTTCTGCTCGATCATCGCGTGCGTTATGCGCACTTTGTGTGGCATTTGTTCGTGATGGGCGGGTCCGCCTGTCACTTTTTTGCCGCGCTCTGGTACGCCATCTAGCCGGTCCGGCTACCATGCCGGCCGTGAACATCGAGCAGTCCAAACGCACCAGCGCCGCCTTCGCCACCGGCATCTTCCGACCGCACGGTCAGGTTGACATTTGGGCCGAGGGTTCGATCGTCAGGCTGGAGGCCAGCGGACCCTTCAACCGAGAGGGCGTGCTGGCGATGGGGCTGGCGATGCGCGATCTGTTCAACAGCGTGCCGATCGGCGGCCGCTTCGGCGACATCCTGGTGATGCATCAAAGCCTGATGGCCTCGCCCGACGCGCTGGCCTGCTTCGAGGAGTTCCTGCAGGCGATGAGCCAGGCCAAGACCGCCCCCACGGCGGTGGCCTATGTCGTCGCCGCCGAGGTTGAGGGCCGCGAGCTGATGCTGCCGATCTTTGCCAAGATCTATGCCCGCCACGGGCGCCGCTTCGCCGCCTTCGAGCGCCTGGACGCTGCCGAAGTCTGGCTGCGAGAGCAGCTCTAGTCAGTCCGCCATGTCCAAGCGGTCGCGCCCGGCCGCCTTGGCCCGGTACAGCGCCGCATCGGCACGCTCCAATAGGGCGTCGGCAGTCTCGCCCCATTGCGCCTCGGCCAGGCCGGCCGAGCAGGTGTAGCCTCGCTCTGCTGGCAGCGGCCGCGCCTGCCGCACCCGAGCCAGCAGGCGCTCGACGATGGAGGCCGCCTGCCACCGTCCAGCGTTCGGCAGCATCAGCACGAACTCCTCGCCGCCCAGCCGTCCGCAGCCGTCTTCGCGGCGGATGCTGGCCTGCAGCTGGCGGGCAAAGTCGCGTATGACCAGATCGCCGGCGGCGTGGCCCAGCTCATCATTGATGAGCTTGAAATTGTCGAGGTCCAGCATCACCGCGCACAGCGGCCAGGATTCGCTTTGCGTCAACAACTGCTGCAGTTGCTGCAGACTGTGGCGACGGTTGCTCAGCCCAGTCAGCGCGTCGGTCTGCGAGGCACGCAAGGCTTTCACATGCGCTTGGCGCAGGGCTCTGCTCTCCTGCTTGAGCCCGGTGATGTCGCTGGCCACGAACAGCAGCCAGCCATTGGCATGGACGGTTTCGGTGGCCCAGATCCAGCGCCCGTCCCAGAGATCGACCTCAAAGGCGCGCCAGGGCAGCTTGCCACGTCGCGTCGCCGCCGAGGCGAGCCAGGCCTCGATATCGTCGGCTTCGATGATGGCGCCCTGGCTCAGCGCATGGTTGGCCCGCATGATCTCGGCCCAGACCAGGCCACCGTCCGGCTCAGCCTTGTACGCATGGCGAAACGCCGTGTTGGCATGCCGCAGCACATCGCGCTCATCGAAAAGCGCGAGCAGCAGCTGGCTGTCCTGCTGCAAACTCAGCAAGACCTCAGCCAACGAGTCGGGCGCTTGGCCTGCGCTCATTCATTTCCTTTTTTCCAGTGCCCAGACCGTAACATCGGCAGCCGCGGCAGCAAACCTGAGGGCGCACTATGAAATGGGACGGTCGGCGCGAAAGCGACAACGTGGAAGACCAGCGCGGCGCCAGTCCAAGTCCACGCCGCCTGGGAGGCGGGCGCGGGCTGGGCCTGGGCGGCATCGTGATCGCGCTGCTGGCCTCCTGGGCCTTCGGCATCAACCCGATGACGCTGCTGGGCCTGCTGGACGGTGGAGGCGCGGGTCTGCCGCAGCAGCCGGCGCAGAGCCGCAGCGCCGCACCTGCTGCCAAGCCGCAAGACCCCGCTGGCCGCTTCGTCGCCGTGGTGCTGGCCGATACCGAGGATGTGTGGGGCCAGTATTTCGCCCAGCGCCAGCAGCGCTATGTGCCGCCCAAGCTGGTTCTGTTCAGCGGTCGCAGCGAGACCGCTTGCGGCGTCGGCGAGGCGGCGATGGGCCCGTTCTACTGCCCCGGCGACAACAAGGTCTATATCGACCTGACCTTCAATACCACCTTGCGCGAGCGTTTGGGTGCGCCCGGCGATTTTGCCCAGGCCTATGTGATCGCCCATGAGGTCGGCCATCATCTGCAGAACATTCTGGGGATCTCGGCCAAGCTGGATCAAGCACGCGGCCGGGTCTCGCAGCGCGAGTACAACGCGTTGAGCGTGCGTCTGGAGTTGCAGGCCGACTGCCTGGCCGGTGTCTGGGCCCACCATTCTCAGCGCGGTGCGGCCTGGCTGGAGGCCGGCGATATCGAGGAGGGGTTGAATGCCGCCTCCAAGATCGGCGACGACACCCTGCAGCGCCAGTCCCAGGGCACCGTAGTGCCGGAGAGCTTCACCCATGGCAGCAGTGCCCAGCGCGTGCGCTGGTTCAAGCGCGGGCTGGAGGCCGGCGAGCTTGGCGCCTGCGATAGCTTCAAGGCACCACAGCTCTGAGCAGGCGGGAAAACCACCCCCAGTTCCCTGCGCAGCGCCGGGCACAGGCCCGGATAATCCCGCCGATGCGTTTGCTGTCCCACCGCCCCACATTGCGCACCGCGATCGCCGTGCCCTTTGTGCTGCTGTTTGCCGGCACGGTGGCCTTGCAGGCGCTGACCCAGCAGCGCCAGATCGAACAACTGATCCATCAGGAAAGCGGCCGCCTGCTGGACTCGCTAACGGCCAGCTCGCGCAACCGCCTGGCGCTGTTCCTGGACGAGCCCTTTCGCACCCAGTTGGTGGTGGCCGACGCAATCGCGCGGCACGGGCTCTATAAGCCTGGCGATATGGACGCTATCCAGCGCTATCTGCGCGGCGTCTACGGCGAACTGTTCGCCGATCAGCAGCAGCTCAGCGTGCTCAGCTTCGGCAGTCAGGCCGGTGACTACGCCGGGCTGCGGCGCGAAACCGGCGGCGACTTCACCTTGATGCTGAAGGACGGTGCTACCGAGGACAGCCTGCGAATCTACCAGGGCGACCGTCCTGGCGCAGTGGTGGCCGAGTTCCCCGGCTATGACCCGCGCAGCCGGCCCTGGTACCGGCCGGTGGCGATGAGCGGCAGGCCCGGCTGGTCGTCGATCTACATCAACAAGGACGAGCGCGCCGAGGTTGCAATCTCGGCGATCTCGCCGGTCTTGCGCAACGGCGAGTGGCTGGGCGTGGCGGCGGCCGATGTCAAGCTCGACGGGCTCAACCGTTTTCTGCGCGACGAGCCGCTGCGCGGCAGCGGCATCGTCTTCATCACTGAGCTAGATGGTCGCCTGGTGGCCCACTCTGAACCGGGTTCGGTGCTCGCCGAGTCCGGCAGCGGCACCCGATTGCTGATGCGAGAGAGCGCCAACCCGCTCATACGCGCGGTGGCCGCCCATATCGACGCAGCGCCGACCGAGAGCGGCGCCGGCTTCACGATCCGGCACGAGGGCGAGCTGTATTTCTGCCGCGTCACACCCTACTCCGACACCCGTGGTCTGGACTGGCGGGTGGTAGCCTTGGTGCCAGAGGCGGCCTTGCTGGGCGAGATCCGTACGGCGCAAAGTCGCAGCATGCTGATGATGGCCGGCATCGCCGTGCTGGCCATCCTGCTGGGCTTGTGGGGCATCGGACGCATCACCCGGCCCATCCTGGAAACCGCGGCTGCCGCCAATCTGCTGGCACGCGGCCGCTGGCTCAGCCATGAGGGCGGGCGCAGCGCCATCGAGCAGGGCAGCGCCTTACGCGAGACCGCGCTGCTGGTGCGGGCCTTCAACGAAATGGCGGAGCGCCTGCAGAGCTCATTTGCGCGCATGCGCGAGCAGCTGATCTATGACGACCTGACCCAGTTGCTGACACGTCGCGGCCTGCTGGAACAGGTCGACTGGCCGCAGCCCCGGCCGGCGGTGCTGACCCTGATCGCGCTGGACTCCTTTCGCGCCATCAATGACAGCGTCGGCCACGCCACCGGCGACCGGCTGCTGCAAGTGATGGCGCACCGCCTGCGCGCGCAGCTGCCCGGGCCGCTGCTGCTGGCGCGCATCGGCGGCGACGAGTTTGCGGTGCTGCATCTGGGCGTACAGCCCAGCGATATGGAGCAGCAGGCGGCCGCGCTCGGCGCCCAGGTACTGGCCCTTTTCGCCCTACCCTTCACCTCAGGCGAGGACGAGGTCTTGATGAGCGCCTCAGTCGGTGCGGTCGGCGGTCCGCTACAGGGCGAGGCCCTGGGCGACTGGCTGCGCAATGCCAGCATCGCCTTGGGCGAGGCCAAACGCCGCGGCCGTGGCCATTGCGTGGTCTATGAGCTGGCGATGATGGAGCAGTCGGTGCAGAAGGCCCGTCTGGCCACCGAGCTGCGCCATGCGTTGGAGAAACAGGAACTGCGGGTCTACTACCAGCCGGTGGTCGAGCTGGCCAGCGGCGCCGTCCATGGCGTCGAGGCCTTGCTGCGCTGGCAGAGCCCTGAGCGGGGCCTGGTCTCACCGGGGGTTTTCATCCCGGTTGCCGAGGAATCGGACCTGATACTGGCGTTGGGCGACTGGGTGCTGCGTCGAGCAATGCGGGACATCGCCGGCCTTTTGCCGAGCCTGGCAAGCGACTTCGAGCTGCATGTCAATGTCTCGGTGCGCCAGTTGATCCAGTCCGATTTCGCGACCACACTGGAGCAGGCCTTGCGCGACAACGGTCTGCCTGCCGGTCACCTGACCCTGGAGATCACCGAGTCGCTGCTGATCGGCCAGGACAGCGTCACCGAGGAGCGACTGCGCCAGATCCGCGCGCTGGGCGTGAAGATTGCGATCGACGACTTCGGCACCGGATACTCCTCGCTGGCCTATTTGCAACGCCTGCCCTTCGACTGCCTGAAGATTGACCAGAGCTTTATCCGCAATCTGTCCAAGTCGGCCCAGGACATGGCCATCGTCACCGCCGTGCTGCGCATGGCCGAGGGCCTGGGTGTGACGGCCGTGGCCGAGGGGGTGGAAACCGAGGCCGAGGCCATGCGCTTGCGGGAGCTGGGCTGCACCCTGGCCCAGGGATATCTGTTCGGACGACCTACTAGGCTTGAAGATGCTCGCTTATTTTGATAGTAAGCGCAAACTTAATGAATGACGTGTGACGGTTTCCCGCCACTCGTTCAGGGGGGACTGTGCGCTTTCCTGTCCGAGCTTTGTGTGGAACACTGCTTGTCAGTAAAAAGCAGCCGTGGATCGCACGCCCATGGCAGGCATAACGCCTTCGGCGTGCATAAGAGGCCAAACGAAATGAACGACGACATCCAAGCACAAGAGCAAGCTCAAGCAGCAGCCAAGGCACTGAGTGCGGTTCGGCGACGTCGCTTCATCAAGCTGGGTGCATCGACCGTGCCCGTCACCTTGACCCTGGCCAGCCGGCCAGTGATGGCTTGGCACTGCAACACGACCTCGGCCTGGGGTTCGCAACAGCTCGCACCAACGGCCGCCAGCGTCAAGGCTCGCATGGACTCCGCAGTCGTAACCGGTTCCGAAACTTGGTCCAAGAGCAATTGGCGCAACAACTCGGCCTACTACACAGTCTCTGATAAGAGGCCATTTCAGGTGCTGGCTGAGCACTTCAAGTATTCAAAAACCTCCTCCAAAACAGCGGAACAAGTTTGCCAGGCCAACTGCACGATCGGAAAACTGTTCGGCTCTGGCGGCCTCTTTGGCGTCAGCGACAGCCTCAAGGTCTGGGATGCGGTGCGAGGCGTAGGAGGCGCCAGCGAGTTTGCGACCTATATGACCGTGGCCAAGCTCAATATGCTGCTGACCCCGGGCATGTACAAGAACCGCCTGGATGCGTGCTTCCGCGACATCAAAGGTGTTGACCAGGTTACATGGATGGCCAAACAGGGCCCGAACCGCTATGTACCTACAGGGCTGCCGAACACTTCGCCGGCCTGGAGTTGGGACAAGATGAAGCAGTACCTAGAAAGCAACTGGCTGGTCGTCTGACCGCCAGCGCCGCTCAGCTTGTCCAGCACATGGTTGCCGTCGGGCATTGCCCAGATTCGCCGTTACTGGGACGGTGACATCGGCGGCGTGGTCTTCAACCAAGTCTCCGGCGATACCCATTTCCTCGACGCGCTGGCCTTCGAACTGCTCGAGCTGGCGGACAGCCAGACTCTAGAGATCGAAGCATTGAGCCGCCTGCTGTTTGAAGACACGCAGGCCTTGCAGGACGGTGAGGCCCACTCACGTGTCCACTCCGCGTTGCGCCATCTGCAGGCCCTGGGACTGCTGCAAGAGCAGCTCTCGTGAAGATTGCAACCCTGCCACTGGAGGATTTACGCGATCGGCTGGCGCGGGGGCAATTGCGGCTCGACATCCATCCCTTCAGCGCAAGGCTGCAATCCGACGTGCCCGAGGCGGCCTCTGCATTGCGCCTTCTCTACGGAGAGTTTGCCTGCCTGCCCGACGACGGCTTCAGCGACTTTCATGTGCAGGTCCGGCGAGAGTCCGGTATGCGCCGCTGGTACAGGCCGCAGGCCCGATTCTCGGTTGATGGTCGTGCGGCCTTTGTGCCGCTGCCCGCACATCACGCCCCGGTGATGTTCGAATGGGGCTTGAACTGGTGCGTGGCTTCGCATGGCCATCAGTTCCTCATCTTGCATGCCGCCGTCGTGGAAAAGAACGGCTTGGCGGTCTTGCTGCCGGCGCCACCCGGCTCGGGCAAGAGCACCTTGTGTGCCGGTCTGGTGAATCGGGGCTGGCGCCTGCTCAGCGATGAGCTCGCGCTCTACGATATGGACAGCGGCCTGGTCCACGGCATGGCCCGCCCGGTCAATCTGAAGAACCGCTCGATCGAAGTGATACAACGCTTTGCGCCGGAGGCCGTGTTCACCGCGCCGGTCACCGACACCAGCAAGGGCACGGTGGCCTTGATGCGCCCGCCCGACGAGAGTGTGCGCCGCCGTACCGAGCCAGCACGCCTGCGCTGGTTGGTCCTGCCACGCTATGTTCCCGATGCGCCGGCCACGCTGGAGCCGCACAGCAAGGCACAGACCTTTTTGCTGGTGGCCGAACAGTCCTACAACTACGATATCCATGGCCAACGCGCCTTCCGGGCCGTCGAGAGCATCATCGATGGCTGTGACTGCTATCAGTTCAGCTATAGCGCACTCGAAGATGCCGTCCGGACTTTTGATACGCTAGCCGGCGCCTGAACCGATGCGTATCCGCCCCCTCGTCTTTGACATCCTGCTGGCGCCGCATCAGGCGCGCGGCCTGAGCGCGCTGCAGTGGGACCTGTTGATCCGGCAGAGTCGCCGCGCCAATCTGCTGGCCAAGCTGGCCTACGAACTTGAGTCGGCCGACATGCTGAACGCCGTGCCCGCTGCGGTCATGCCGCACCTGCGTGCGGCTCAGCAAATTGCCGCACGCCAGAAGCTCTCCATTCATTGGGAGGCGGTGTGCATCGGCAAGGCCATGGCCGAGTTGCAAGCGCCAGTCGTGCTGCTCAAGGGCGCAGCCTATCTGCTTGGCGACCTGCCGACGGCGCAAGGCCGACTGTTCTCGGATGTGGACATCCTGGTGCCCAAGGCCTTTCTCGACCAGGCCGAGACGGCCTGCCTGCAGGCCGGCTGGCGTGCCCAGGAGATCTCGGATTACGACCAGCGCTACTACCGGCGCTGGATGCATGAGATCCCACCGCTATACCACCAGCGGCGCGGCAGCAGCCTGGATCTACACCACGCCATCCTGCCCGAGACCGCCCGCCTGAAGGTGAACACGGCAGCGCTGTTTGACCGGTTGCAGGCGCTACCGGCCTACCCCGGCCTGTTCACCTTGGCGCCGGCCGACATGCTGCTGCACAGCGCCACCCACCTCTTCCATGAGGGCGAGTTCGAGCACGGCGCCCGCGATCTGTTCGACCTGCGCGGCCTGATGCTGGACTTCGGTCAGCGAACCGGCTTCTGGGAGGCCTTGGTGGCACGAGCCGCCACCCTGGGTCTGCAGCGGCCCTTGTTCTATGCCCTGCGCTACGCCCACCGCCTGCTCGACACCCCGGTGCCAGCCGAGGTGCTGGACGCCAGCCGCGCCTGGGCGCCTGCGAAAGCCCTGCTGACGCTGATGGATGTCTGCTATGGCCGGGCACTGCTGCCGCTTCACGCCAGCTGCGATTCGGCCGGCGCCCAGTTGGCGCGCCGGGCGCTGTATCTGCGCTCTCATTGGCTGCGCATGCCTCCCCATCTGCTGGCTTACCATCTGGGGCACAAGGCCTTGTGGCCGAACCGAGAACCGGCTGTTGAGGCCGAGCAGCCGCACTGAGCTTATGCTTGCGGCATGAATCGCCCCAAGCCATTTTCGATGATCCGCGAGTTTCATCTCGCCGACTGGTTCACCTTGGCCAATGCCTTCTGCGGCATGGGCGCGCTATTCGCAGTGATGACATATCTGCAGACCCGGGAGGTGCTGCATATCTACTACGCTTGTGCACTGATCCCGGCGGCCCTGGTGTTCGATGTGCTGGACGGCCGCATCGCGCGCTGGCGACAGCAGAGCTCGAGCCTGGGCCGCGAACTCGACTCACTGGCCGATATCATCTCCTTCGGTGTCGCGCCCGCCGCCATCGCCTACGGCTGCGGCATGCAGGGCCTTTACGACCGCATCGTCCTGGTCTTCTTCGTTGCCTGCGGCGTCTCACGGCTGGCGCGCTACAACGTGACAGCCGAGGAACTCAGCGCGGGCTCGGACAAGGTCAAGTACTTTGAGGGCACACCGATCCCGACCTCGCTAACCCTGGTGATCGTGATGTGGGTGGCGGCTGCCCAGGGGGCGCTGGGCGATCAGCTTTGGTTCGGCAAGCTGGAGATCGCCGGCTTCTTCTTCCATCCGCTGGTACTGCTGTTTGCGCTATCGGGTTCGCTGATGATCAGCCGCATCCGCATCCCCAAGCTCTGAACAAAATCCACTCCTGTGGCGTCGAATGCACCCAGGTGCAGACGGGCCGGGCCGAACAGTCGCAGCGCTTCGCCCGCGACCAGCACCCGGTCCTCGGCCTCGCCCTCCCGGGTCAACCAGAGCCGGCCGGCCTGCACTGTCAGCAGCATCTGCTGCTGTTCGCCCAGCTGCAGGCAGCGCGGCGCCTGCAGGTAGTTCATGCGATGTGGGGTGCTGATGGTGTCCATGGGTCCAGCTTAGGAAGACCGGCCTGGCCCCGCCAGCGACAGCCGAGGCCCAATACGAGCGCACAGGCAGCGCAGCGAGCAACACTGTGTTGGCCGGCTTGACCCTGATCTGTACTGGCCCGGCCAGCCGGCAACCATACAGAATCAGGCGATGGACCCGCTCTACTTACAAATCGCCGAACGCCTGGCGCGCTCGATCCGAGCCGGCACCCTCAAGCGCGGTGAGCGACTGCCCTCGGTGCGCGAGCTGGCGGCCAGCCAGGCGGTCTCGCAGTCGACCGCGGTCCAGGCCTACCGTTGGCTTGAAGACGCGAGGCTGATCGAGGCACGGCCGCGCTCCGGCTACTTCGTTTCCAGCCGGCCGCCACGTCTGCCCGAGCCCGAACCATCCAAACCCGACAGCCGCTCACGCACCGTACAGCTCGATCAGCTGGGCGAGCAGGTGGTGCGCTTCTCGCTGTCGCCCGACGTGGTGTCCTTCGGCGCCGCTTGCCCGGGGCCGGAGCTCTTCGACCAGGAGCGCGTGCGGCGAGCGCTGACGCGCGCCGCACTGCGCCATCGCGACCTGCTGTGCGTCTATCCGCTCGGCTCAGGCATGGAAGAGGCACGCCGCGCCGTGGCCCGCTATGCGCTGGGCCTGGGATGCGAGCTGCATGCCGACGATGTGGTGATGACCAACAGCTGCATGGAGGCCATTAGTCTGTGCCTGAAGAGCGTCACCAGGCCCGGCGATGTGGTGGCGCTGGAGTCGCCCTGCTATTTCGGTTTCCTGGAGATACTGCAAAGCCTGCATCTGCGCGCACTCGAGATTCCCACCCATCCGCGCCACGGTATCTCGCTAGACGCGCTGCAGCTGGCGCTACAAACCCAGCCGGTCAAGGCGGTGCTGGTCGTGCCCACCTTGTCAAACCCGCTGGGCGCCAGCATGCCGGTGCCGGAACGTCGCCGTCTGGCCCAGCTGGTGGCGCAACACGATGTGGCCCTGATCGAGGATGTGCTCTACAACGATCTGGCCGAGCAGGATGACCGGCGCCGAGCCGTCAAGTCCTTCGACAGCAGCGGCCATGTGATGGTTTGCGGCTCGTTCTCGAAGACCTTGGCCCCGGGCCTGCGCCTGGGCTGGGTCGAGGCCGGTCGCTGGGGTCAGGCCTTGCGGCGAACCAAGGCCGTCGAATCGGGCGCGCAGACCGCCGTGCTGGAACTGGCCCTGGCCGATCTTTTGAACCAGTCCGGCCACGGCGCCGCGCTGCGTCAGCTTCGCGCTACTGTGGCAACGCGGGTCGACGCCGCGCGCGGCCTGATCTCGGCCAGTTTCCCCAAGGGCACGCGGGTCACCGACCCGGCCGGCGGCTATATCCTGTGGGTCGAGCTGCCCGCGCAGCTGGACTCGGTGGCCCTGTACGAGGCCTGCCTGGCCGAGAACATCTGCATCGCGCCGGGCCTGATGTTCAGCGCCAGCCCGCGCTTTCGGCACTGCATCCGGCTAGGCGTTGGCGGCCACTGGGGCCCCCAGCATCCGCGCGCGCTGCGACGTATCGGCGCGCTGGCTCAGCAGCTGCTGGACGCGGCGCCGCTGGCTGCCTGAGGCTCGGAACTACTGGCCCAGGAGCCGGTTGTTGCGCAGCCAGGGCCTTTGCAGTTGCGCCGCCAGGCCACCTTCGCCCCCCCGATGGGATTGAATCTTGGCCAGCGGTGCCGGGCACTGGCCGCTAAGCCGGTGCTGCAGCGCTGCGGCCAGTTGGCCCTCCTGTGGGTCGCCCAGCTCGCGGCCCAGATCATCGGCCACCTCGCAGCCCTTGACGCTCGCACCGACGCCATTGCCGCCGGGGATAAAGCCGTCCGCATAGTCACCAAAGCCCTTGGCATTGACGCCCTCGAACTCGATGGCCATGTATCGGTTGCCGCAGTTTTCCTGGCCGACAAAGCCGTAGGGCTTGCCGCAGCTGCGCCCGCCGATCAGCACCACCTCGACGTCGATGCCGCGCAGGCCGTTGATCAGCGACTCGCTGGCCGAGCAGGTGCCGGACTGGCTGAGCACATAGACGCGCCGCAGATTCAGGCTGGGCAGGGTCTGCTGCTGGCTGCACTGGCCGTTCTGCGGCTGGCAGGACTGGGCGCGGAAACCCATGTCCTCGTTCTCGGCCTGACGCCGGCTGTTGTGACGCAGGCGCTCGAACACCCGGCCGCTGGTAGGCCCGGGGCCGGCGATCATATAGGCCAGCTGCGAGGCGATGAAGAGATAGCCACCGCCGTTGTAGCGCAGGTCCAGCACCAGCTCGCTGACGCCCTGCTCGCCGAAGCGACGCAGCGCCGTGCTCAGCTGGGCCTCGGCCGGAAGATTGTGGTCATGGAAGACCAGGTAGCCGACCCGCGCGCCGTCGGCCGCCGTCAGAACCTGGGCCATGGGCACCGGCGTGCGGCTGATCTCTGTGCCGCCTAGCGTCAACTGGCGCTCGGTGCCGCCACCGCGTGGCTCGAAGCGGAACTGGTGGCTGCCCCCGCGCTCGCTTGGGTACAGCACGGCCTGCAGCTGGCGCCACTGCGCTTCGTCATTGGTGTCGCTGCTGATGCCGTCCACCGATAGCAGCCGGTCGCCACGCCGCAGGCCAGCCCGGGCGGCCGGGCCATCGGGCTCGATATAGGCGATGCGCAGGCCGCGCGGCGGCGTGCTGGCCGCCTGAGTCCACTCCAGGCCATAGCCCAGCGACACGCCGGCCTGCATCACGCGCTGCCATTCGCTCTCGGCCACCATGAAGCTGAAGCGGTCGCGCTCGGCGCCGCTGCTGGTTAGCTGCGGTGTCAGCAGGTCGTAAAAATAAGCGGCCAGCGCCCGCTGCACCTCGTTGCCGCTGTAGCGCGGCCCGCCGGGGTCGCGCGCCGGCACCTGCTCGCGCCACAGATAGTCCTCGTCCAGATAGGAACGTATCCAGCGCTTCTCGACCTCCAGGCTGCTATTGCGCCGGCCCGCCGGCGCCAGCTCATTGCCGGCCGCACACTGCTGGGCCAGGGTCTCGCTGGCGGGCAGCGGACCGGTGGGCAGCGTCGGTGTCACCACCACGCCGCCGCCGTTATTGCTGCTGCCACCGCCGCCCAACAAAGGCTCGCCCGCCGATCCGCCCCCGCCGCCGCAGGCCTGCAGGCCCAGGGCCGCCGCCAGCGCCCAGCCGGCCGCTATCATCTGTCTTGTTACGCTCATTCCCTCTCCCTGTCCGGGCGCGCTGTCGCGCACCGGCTGTTGTGGCTCGGGGTTATACCCGCAGCCACCGGGCCCGCTGTGGCCCGGGCGCCGCACTTCCCTCTTGAGGGGGAGGCAGATTCAGGAAGAAGTCACGACCGGCCTGACCCGCAGCGCCCAGATCACGCCAGCCACCAGCAGCGCAATTCCTGCCAGGGTAAGGGCTTGCGGCGGCTCACCGCGCAGCATGAAAGCATAGGCCAGCGCCGCCAGCGTCTCGAACACGATCAGTTGCCCCACCAGCGAGGTCGGCAGCCGCTGGCTGGCCTCGTTCCAGCACAGCGTGCCCAGCCAAGAGGCGCACAGGCCCACTGCCAGCATCAGGCCTATGAAAGCCCAGGGCCGCGGCCCCAGCGGCAGCGCGAACTCAGCGGCCAACAGGCCGGTGGCCTGCAGCAGCGGCAGCAGCGCCAGCCCGACCAGCGCCATCGGCAGCGTCACCAACCCCTGCGCCGTTGCCCAGGCACGCGGACTGCGGTCCTTGTGAGCGCGCAGCCAGTCCGCATTGCGGATTGGATACCAGGTCCAGCAGGCCACCGCCGCTACCGCCAATAACCCGCCTTCGGCATAGCGCCGCACTTGCGTGGCTGTGCCCTGCGCGCCCAGCTGAGCCAGCTCTACCTGGTTGACCAGCGCAATGCCGCTGGCAATCAAGAGCAGCGAGGGCGCCAGCCGGGCCCAGGGCAGATGGCCGTCGCGCCGGTAATCGCGCAGATTCGAGCAGATCGCAATCACCACCGGCAGGGTGCCGATGATGACGGTGGGCAGCGGCCCACCGGCGCGCTGGATCGCCGCCGAAAGGCACAAATAGTAGAGAAAGTTGCCGATCGCGCTGAGCTTGGCCGCTTCCAGCCAGTCGGTGCGTGTCAGCGCGCGCAGATCGCGCCAGTCGATCGCCGCCAGCGGCAGCGCGATCAGGCCGAAGGCCAGGTAGCGGCCCACGGTCAGCAGCGCCGCCGGATAGTCCGGCAGCATCAGTGGCGCGACAAAAACCAGGCCCCACATCAGGCCAGCCGCGAGAGCAAACAGGGTTCCAGCAAACATGGCGTCACTATGACGCAGGGCCAGGCAGCCGGTCTTGTACCGGCTTGCTGCGCCGGACTTGACCCGGCCGGCCACCCAGGTGCTCAATAGCAGTCGGTCTGCACAGGGAGATCCCCATGTACAACCCATCATGGCTCCAGCCCCGCACCCAGGCTCATCTGCTGGCCGGCCTGTGGGTCGCGGCGCTGCTGGCCCTGCTGTGTCTACTGCTGGCCGGCCTGCTGCTGATGGCCGATGCCGGAATCGGCGCTTGAGTGCCTGCGCCGGTTCAGGTCTTGACGACCGTCAGCGGTGACCGGGGGGCCGGCACGCCGCCCAGCATATCGGCGCTGCGCTGCGAGCCCTCGGCCGCCTGGGCGAGCTCCGTGCCGGTCATGCCGGCCTCGCGGTAGACCGCAGCGCCCATGCGCAGCGCCACATAAAGCCGCTGCTCCTCCACGCCATATGGCCCGCACAAGGCCTTGTGCAGGCGCGCCCGCACTACATCGGACTCAGCCCGGCCGGCATCCATCAGCACCAGGCCGAAGCGCCGCTCGCCCACCTGGGCCACGACATCGCTGCCGCGCACCCGACCTAACAACCGCGCGCCTATGGCCTGCAGCAGGGCTTTCAGCGTGGCCGATGACGGCGCCTCGCAAGCGCCGGCCTGCGGATCCACTGTGATCAGCAGCACAGTGGCGCGCGCGCCGTGACGGCGGCAATGCCCCAGTTGCCGGTCCAGCAGCGCAGCGAACTGCGGCAAGTCCTCCAACAGCTGCAGCTGAGTGCGCTGCGTCGGCCGCTCAGCGGCACTGCATGCGGGGCTCTTGTTGGGCAGGGTGTCGTCCTTCATGGGAGTCTGGTCGGTAAAAGATGGAGAAACACAGTGAGAGGGACATGACCGGCCGTAACCCGACCTCCCTGACCGGAGCCCAGCCTGCCATGCCCTCATTTCTGTAAAACGCGATCTGCAGCGCGAACCCGACAGGCAACCGAAAAAAGCGCCATCCCTAAGCCATGGACGGCTGCTAGAGTCCGGCCCTGCATGAGCGAAATCACCACTTTGTTGCGCGCCGCCGGCCAGGGCGACCGCCTGGCCGCCGACCAGGTGGTCGCCCTGCTCTATGCCGACCTGCGTCGCCTGGCCGGCCAGCGCCTGCGTCTGGCAGGCGCCGGTCAGCCCACCGCGCTGGACGCCACGGGCCTGGTACACGAGTCCTGGCTGCGCCTGCAGCAGGCCGGCCAGCTCGACTTTGCCGACCGCCAGCACTTCATGGCCTATGCGGCGCGCACCATGCGCAGCGTGCTGATCGACCAGATCCGCAGCCGCCAGGCCCAGCGCCACGGCGGCGAGCTGCAGCAGGTGACCTTCAACACCGCCGTCGCCGAGCTGCCGCCGCAGCGCGATGAGGAGATTCTGCGCGTGCACGAGGCGCTGGCAGAGCTGGCCGCCGTCGATGCGCGCCTGGCCCAGGTGGTCGAGATGCGCTACTTCGGCGGCCTGCTCGAAGCGGAGATCGCCCAGGCCCTGGGCGTGACCGAGCGCACCGTGCAGCGCGACTGGCAGAAGGCGCGGATGTTCTTGTCGCTGGCCCTCGGCTCATGAGCGCCGGCCGCCCGATAGACAAGGCGCGCTGGCTGCAGCTCAGCCCGGTGCTGGACGAGTTGCTGGACTTGGACGAACCTGCGCGCGCCGGCCGGCTGGCGGCACTGCAGGGTCTGGACCCGGGGCTGGCCGAGGACCTCAAGGCCCTGCTAGCGCGCGACGCGGCGCTCGCCAGCGAGGACTTCATGGCCCGTCCCGCCCTGCCACCGATGTTGGACCAGCCTGTGCTGGCCCTGCCCGGCCAGACGCTCGGCGCCTACACACTTGCAAACGAGATCGGCCAGGGCGGCATGGGCAGCGTCTGGCTGGCCCGGCGCACCGATGGACGCTTCGAGGGCCAGGTCGCCATCAAGCTGCTGGCCAGCGGCTTGTTCGGCGCCGGCAGTGCCGGCCGCTTTGCGCGCGAGGGCCAGATACTGGCCAAGCTCTCGCATCCGCATATCGCACGGCTCCTCGATGCCGGCATCAGCGCCGAGGACGGACCGCGCAGCGGCCAGCCCTATCTGGTGCTGGAGTATGTCGACGGCCAACCCATCGACGCCTTCTGCGAGGAGCGGCAGCTCGACACCCGCGCGCGCATCGCCATTTTTCTGGACGTGCTCGCCGCCGTGGCCCATGCGCACAACCGGCTGATCCTGCACCGCGATCTCAAGCCCAGCAACATCCTGGTCAACCGCGCCGGCGAGGTCAAGTTGCTGGACTTCGGCATCGCCAAGCTGCTGGACGGCGAGGCCGAGGACGGCGCGGGCGGCGCCGCCACCGAGCTGACCCGCCAAGCCGGCCGCGCGTTCACACCGCAGTACGCCGCGCCCGAGCAGGTGCAAGGCGGCGAGGTCAGCACCGCCACCGATGTCTACGCGCTGGGCGTGCTGCTCTATCTGCTGCTCTGCGGCATCCACCCCACGGCCAAAACCGAGCCCTCGACCACGCCGCTGGAGCGCATGCGCTCCATTGTCGAGACCGAGCCCAAGCGCTTGTCCGAGGCGGCGCGGCGCCAGGCCAACCCGGTGATTGCCGAGCGTGCCCGCCTGCTGCGCGGCGATCTGGACACCATCGTCGCCAAGGCGCTGAAGAAAAAGCCCGCCGAACGCTACGCCAACGCCGAGCTGCTGGCCGCCGATCTGCGCCGCTGGCTGGCCCATGAGCCGGTCAGCGCCCGGCCCGACAGCGCCTGGTACCGCAGCGCGATGTTTCTGCGCCGCCACCGCCTGGGCGTGGCGGCCGGCAGCGGCGTCGTGCTGGCCCTGGGCCTGGGCCTGGGAGTGGCCATCCACGAAGGCCGCGAGGCCCAGCACCAGCGCGACCAGGCCGAAGGCCTGATCGAGTTCATGCTGGGCGATCTGCGCAAGAAACTCGAGCCGGTGGGGCGGCTGGACGTGATGGATGCGGTGGGCGACAAGGCGCTGGGCTACTACTCGCAGCAGCAGCTCTCGGGCATGGACGCCAGCTCGCTGGGGCGGCGCGCCCGCGCCCTGCACCTGATGGGCGAGATCGCCGAGAAACGCGGCAAGCTCGACGAAGCCGACCAGCTCTTCCGCCAGGCCGCCGCTAGCACCGGCGAACTGCTGGCCCGCCACCCGGACAAGGGTGCGGTGGTGTTCGAGCACGCGCAAAGCGCCTACTGGGTCGGCTTCATCGCGCGCCGCCGTGGCCAGATGGAGCAGGCGCTACAGCAGTTCCAGCTGTATTTGCAGCTGGCAGAGCGACTGACCGTGCTTGATCCGAGCAATCTGGACTGGCGCACCGAGCGAGCTTTCGCGCAGCAGAACCTGGGCGTATTGGCAATGGACCAGGGGCGCGTCCGCGCGGCACTCGATGATCTGCTCAGCGCCAATGGCAGCTGGCAGCCGATGGTCGAGAAACGACCTGAGCTCTACCTTGAACAGGCCAACACCCTTGGCTGGATCGCTCGCGCGCACTTTATGCTCGGCGACTACGCCGCTGCGCTGGCAACCGAGACGCAAAGAGTCAGCGCGCTCCACAAGATGCCCGACGCCGTCGACAACCGGGAGGTGCAGGCCCTGCTGGCCACCAGCCAGCATCAGATCAGCCGCATGCACTTCTTTCTTGGGCAGTCACCGCAAGCCCTGGTCTGGGCCGAGAAGGCAGCAATGACGCAACAAGCGCTTGTGTCGATCGACACGGACAACCTCGGTTGGTTGCACATGCTGAACGCAATACAGCTTGGGCTATCAGAAGTGCAGAGCAGTCTGGATGGTCGCGAGCAGGCCCAGGCACTTGCCGCCACGCTTCAGCGAGACATTTCGCGATTGATCCTTGCAAATCCAGCAAAACTCGATTGGCAATGTCTGCTGCGCGGCCAGTTGCTGGCCATGCAAGCAGTGCTGCATGGCCCCCAAGCCATTCAGCCGATGCGCCGCTACATACGTGAGATGCAAGATATTGAGAGCAAAGGCAAGACACTAAATGCCGACCAGCGGCTCGCGGTCGCCCGGGTGGCCTTGTTGCTCGGACGCCTCCTGGCCAAGACTGCGGACGGTGGAGCCCAGGCATCTCAGTACTGGCAAACGGCAGAAGAATATCTACAACCCATGGGCTCAACCTCGGACGCCCAGTCGATGACTTTGCACGCTCAGACAAGATTTTTGCTCGGCGCCCCTGAAGAAGCGCGCGCCCTGGCCGAAAAGGTGACAGCCACAACATACCGGCATCCGGACTATGTTGAGCTGCAGAGATTGCTCAACCCCGCAGCCACCACGGCGCGCCACTTCACAGGGAAAGATAAACCATGACCACGCCCGAAAAACCAGTCCTAACCTTCGACGTCACCGGCAGCAACCTGACCGACCCGCCAACCGCCATCTGCTCGCCCGAACTGGTGACGGTGAACGAGCCCAACTCGCTGGTGCAGTTCCAGATCGTCAACCCGGGCTACGCTTTCGACCCCGAGGCACCCATCGTGTTCGACGATCCCGGCGCCAATTTCCCGGACATTTGGCTGCTCAGCGATACGCAGGTGGCGGTGCGCGACCGCCTGACCAGCAGCGGCGACTTCTCGTTCACGATCAATCTGATCGAAACCGAGACGGGCAAACGGTTTAGCGTTGATCCCGGGATTCGCAACATACCAGTGTGAGCGATGAGCCCCCTGACCAAAGGGGGCCCCAACAAATCGGCACAACCAGCTAGCAGGCATACTCGCGCACGCTTCTTTCCCCTCCTCATACCAACGAGCATGCGCGTGAAATCCCTGATCATGACCCTGGGCCTGGCTGCGGCAGCCGGCCTGAGCCAGGCCGATGTGCTGTACAGCAATGGCCCCGTCGTCAACGCCGAGGGACGGTCGATCCGGCAGGCCTCGGATGCCTGGTTCGGCTTTGGCGCCCAGGCCAAGTCGGGCAATGCGGTGGCGGAGGACTTCACGGTCACTGGGGAAGGCTGGCTGCTCGACAGCATCGACTTCTTCAGCTTCCAGAACAACGCCACCGCCTTCACGCTACAGACGGTCAGCTGGAGCCTGATGGCCGGCGACCTCAACACCGGCACCCGCGTGGCTTCCGGCACCGCCGGGCTCGCCAACGGCGGCCAGGTCGGCTACCGGGTCCAGCACAACGCACTGAACAACACCGTGCGCCCGATCTACCGGGTAGTGGCCGACATCGATGATGTGCAGCTGTCCGCCGGCTCCTACTGGCTGAGCTGGAGCATGACCGGCTCGCTGAGCTCCGGCCCCTGGATTCCGCCCACGGCGGACGGGGCCGTGGGCAACGCGATGCAGTCCGGCGCCGGCGGCTCCTTTGTGCAGATCCTGGACAACGGCGACGGCGTCAGTCTGCCCTTTGTGCTGAACGGCAGCGTGGTCACGGCCGTGCCCGAACCGGCCAGCGTGCTGCTGATGCTGGTCGGCGGGCTTGCCGTGGCCGGCGCAGCCCGGCGTGGCTCACGCAAGACCTGACCCTTGCTGCGCTGACCGGGTCCACCCACTCACTCACCATCCCTGCCCCACGGTATCGAAACCGACTTGCGCTCGCCCCCCTTGCGGGTGCGCAGCACGGCGTCGAAGCCCTGGCGGCCGCCGTTCAGCGCGGCGGTCAGCAAGCCTTGCAGGTCCTCGGGGCTGAGTGATTCGGCGTCGCGGCGGAATTGCTTGATGGCCAGGGCCAGCAGCTCGCGCGAGACGGCCGCATGGGTCAGTTGCACGGCCAGCATCGCGCCATAGAGGTCGGGAAAGATCGCGCACAGGGTCTTGATGCGGCGCAGCGCCTCGGGCGGGCTGTGGCGCTCCTGCGGGCCCATCCAGCTGACGTCGTCGTTGTCAGCGCCCTCACCTTGCTCGCCCAGGCGGGCCTGCAGCGCGGCGATACGGGCCAGCAGCCACTCCTTGTCATCAGCCTCGGCGGCGCGGGCATCGATGCCGGCCAGCGCCTGTGCATCGCTCAGTGCCTCGGGCGCCAGCGCATAGCGCTCGGCGGCCAGCGCGGCCAGGCGCTCGGCGGCGGTCGTGGACTCCAGCATCGCAGCGTCCCCCAAGGGCAGGATAGACCTTGCTTATCGGCCGCCGGCGGCCGCACTTGAGCGGGGCGGATCGGTCTCCCCTCCCCCCGCAACACAGGGAATACCCGGCCCCGGCCGTGATCTGCGTCACAAAGACTGCGGCGCCACCCCCGGCACATGGGGGCGCGCCGGCGGCGCAGCCTGCCTACAGTGCGGCTGCTTCGATGCACGGCCCGCCCGTGCGACCACCACAACAAGGCTTGGCAAGCAAGCCAGGCGTCCAGCGCGCCCCAGGGAAACACCATCATGCAACAACACAAACTCGTCCTCGCCACCATCGCCCTGCTCGGCTCGGCCGCCGCCCATGCCGCCCAGACCGTGGACATCCGCTACACCGAGCAGCTCGGCGGCCTGTCGCAGGCGCTGGACCTGCAATGGAATGGCGGCGACACCTCGACCCGCGCCGGCGCGCTGGCCTTTGAGACCCGTGGCGGTGCGAGCTTCGAGGCCTTCTGCGTCGAGCTGGGCCAGTACACCTCGACCCAGTTCCGCAGCTACAGCATCGGCCAGTTCCAGGGCAGCCAGGCCAGCCTGCTGCAAGGCCTGTTCTCGTCCAGCTATGCCGCGGTGGACAGCAGCCTAGAGCGCAGCGCCTTCCAGCTGGCGATCTGGGAGCTGACCCACGAAACCCGCGCCAGCAGCTTCAGCGTCACCGACAACAGCAGCCGCCAGAGCTTCAAGCTCGACAGCGACAGCAGCAACTACCGCGCGCTGCGCAATCAGGCCAACAGCTATCTGAACGCCGCCACCGGCTACAGCGGCCCCAGCCTCTACAGCATCGAGCGCCTCAGCAATGCCAGCACCCAGGACCTGCTGCGCTTCAGCGCCGTCAGCGCCGTGCCCGAGCCCAGCAGCTACGCAATGCTGGCCGCCGGCCTGGGCGTGCTGGGCTTTGTGGCGCGCCGCCGCCGCAGCAACAGCAAGGCCTGAGCCCGGTCCCGGATCGAGCCAAGCCCAGGCTCTTTCATTCCGGCACGACCCATCGCGGTGCGGCCTGCGGACATCGGCGCGCCGCAGCGCGCGGGCTGCGGGCTAAGCTGGTCGCACTCGATAACAGCCCGGAGACCGACGCCATGCCCATCCCCCAACCACGCCGCCGCCCCCTCGTCGCCCTGCTGGCCGGCGCCGCGCTGGCCGGCCTGCTCGGCCCGGCGCAGGCCGCCGATTACCCTGCCAAGGCAATCCGTTTCATCGTGCCCTATGCGGCCGGCGGCACCACTGATCTGGTGGCGCGCACGGTCGGTCAAAAGGTCGCAGACAAGCTGGGCCAGCCGGTGGTGATCGAGAACAAGCCCGGCGCCGGTGGCAACTTGGGCATGGACGCGGTGGCCAAGGCCGCGCCCGACGGCTACACGATAGGCTTCGGCGCCATCTCGACCAATGCGCTGAACCCGCATATCTACAAAAGCGTACCCTTCGATCCGCGCAAGGACTTCAGCGCGATCAGCATGCTGGGCTACTCGACCATCGTCGTCGAGGTCAATGCGGGCTCGCCGATCAAGAGCGTCGCCGAACTGATCGACGCGGCCAAAAAGAACAAGGGCATGAGCTATGCCACCGCCGGCTCCGGCACCTCGATGCATCTGTCGGCCGTGCTGTTCGAGCAGATGACCGGCACCGAGCTGACCCATGTGCCCTACCGCGGCAGCGCGCCCGGCATCACCGATCTGCTGGCCGGTCATGTGGGCCTGATGTTCGACAACTTGCCGGCCTCGCTGCCCCATATCCAGGCCGGCAAACTGCGCGCGCTGGCGGTGGCCGGCAAGACCCGCTCGCCGGCCCTGCCCCAGGTGCCGACCCTGGCCGAAGCCGGGCTGGCCGGCTATGCGGTCGAGCCCTGGTTCGGTGTCTATGCGCCGGCCCAGCTGCCGGCGCCGGTACTCAAGCTGCTGAACCAGGCCTTTGTGGAGGCGCTGGCCCTGCCCGATGTGAAGGAGAAGCTGCTGCAGGCCGGCTTCACGCCGCGCAGCTCCAGCGCCCAGGAACTGACAGCGCTGGGCCTGGCCGAGTACGAGCGCATGGGCGCCGTGGCGCGAAAAGCCAATATGGGCCTGGATTGACGACTCAGCGCGGCGCCGGCCGGTGGCCGACGCCCAGCTGCTGCTGGTAACGCCCCGGTGTCAGCCCGTAGCGGCCGGCGAAGGCGCGGGTCAGATGGGCCTGGTCGACCAGGCCAACGGCGGCGGCCACCTCGGCGCCAGGCAGGCCCAGGCCCAGCAGGTGCTTGGCCTCCAACAGGCGCAGCGCCATCAGCACCTGCTGCGGTGTCGCATGGTGCTGGGCCTTGAAGCTGCGCAGAAAGTGAAACGGGCTCAGGCCGGCGACGCTGGCGAGCTGCTCCAGGCTCAGGGCCTGGTCCAGCGAGGCGCGCATGAAGTCCAGCACCGGCGCAAAACGCAGCGCGGCCTCGGGGCGCGCCCGCCGGCCGACGCAGGCATGGCGACGCAAGGCCTCCACCAGTTGCAGCAGCCGGCTGTCGAAGGCCAGACCGCTGCCCCCTTCATCAGCGCCGGCCTGCCAGAGTCCGGCGATCAGGCCGGCCACCTCGGCGGCGCCGAGCGCATCGTGCGCCACGGCCGCATCGAAGCACCAGTCCGGCTCGCCGCTGAGCTCGGCCAGCAGCTCGCGGTCCAGGTAGACCATGCGGTAGCCCCAGGCGTCGGCGGTCTCGGCCTGGCCGGTATGGATGTCCTCGGGGTTCATCAGCATCAGCGTCGCGCGCGGCGCCAGATGCTCGGAGCCGCGCCAGCGAAAACGCCCCACGCCGCTGGTGATCGCGCCCAGGCCGAAGGCCTCGTGGGTGTGCGGCTCGAAGCGGTGACTCAGGATGGAGGCGTGGTACAGCTCGACCCCGGCGCGGTGCGTGGGGCGGCGGTACCGGGCTTGATCGCTGGCATGTTCAAACTGCATGGCCGCGATGATGCCTCAGCGGGGATGCGGCCGCTCGCCCGGGAGCCGGCCCGGTGGTCAGGGGCCGCCGGCTGATCCATCGGGGGGAGGACTTTTTCAATGAGAAGCACTCTCAACAGCCCAGGCTCTTCTTGACGGACCGCATGGCCAAGGTAAAAACAGGCGCAGCCGCAGGGCTGCGCGGATGCCGCCGGACTGGACAAGCAGCGCGCAACAGCCCAGCATCGGCAGGCGGCCAGCCAACGCCGCCGGCGCCACGCCGATCGCGGGCCCGCGTGCAGGGAGACAAAACCATGCCAATCGCGCCAATGCTGAGCCCCACGCTGCTGTGGGCCTCGCTGCTGATGCTGCTGCCTGCGCCGACCAGCGCCGAGCCAGGCTGGCGGGTCTACACCCACAGCCTGGGCGAGCAGGCCGAGCGCCTGCAGGGCGAGCTGCGCGGCAAACCGGGCGCAGGCAAACGCGGCTATTACGTCGAGCTGATGCGTGCGCTGCTGACCCAACTGGGGCTGCCGACCCGTATCGAGGAGGTGCCGCTGGCGCGCGGCATGCTGCTGGTGCAGACCGAGGACCGTGTGGCCTTCTTCAATCTCAACCGCAAGCCCGAGCGCGAAGAGCAGGTGCACTGGATAGGACCGATCTCGCAGGAGCGCTTTGTATTCCATGAGAACAGCCGCCGACCCAGCGGCATCCGGACCCTGGCCCAGGGGCGCGAGCTGTCGGTCTGCGTGGTGCACGGCAGCGCCCATGAGCGGCTGCTGGATGTGCAGGGCTTCAAACAGCTGACCCGCCACAACGCCTACACCGGCTGTCTGCGCATGCTGGCGCTGGGACGCGTGCGACTGGCCGTCGCGCCGGAGAACGGGCTGCGCGAGGCCGGCATGGCGGACGGTGATCTGCAGGCCACGCCGGTGACCGTGCACACGGCCCTGGGATTCGTGGCGCTGTCGCGCAGCACGCCGCAGGCCGAGGTCGAGCGCTGGCAGGGAGCTTGGCAGGAGTTGGTGCGCAGCGGCCGGGTCCAGCTTCTGCTGGAGCGCTATGCCCAGCCGTTGCCAGGCAGCGAGCCGGCCAGCTGAGGCGGGGAGACACCCGGTCGCGCCGCGGCCTCAGCCCCGGTAAGGCCGCAGCACCTGGGTGTCGGCAAAGCCATCCGCCGGCGGCTCGGGGCCGCGCGCCGCACGTGGCAGCCAATCGTCGGGCACCTGCGGTGCGGGCGGTGCCATGGCCATGTGAGCCCCATGCGGCCTGTGACCCTGCGCCGCCAGACGTAGGGCGGCCAGCTCCTGCTGCAGGCCCTCGATCTGCTTGCGCGCCTGGGCGGCCTGCTGGGCGGCGAACTGCCGGGCCTTGTCGACCTTGTCGAGCCGGGCCGCTGCGGACCGCAGCTTGCGCGTCGTCCACCACCAGGCCGCGCCGAGGATCAGCACCGACCACGCCGCAAACGCGGCGCCTGTCATCAACCATTGATTCGATTGCATGCGGGCTCGCCTCTCTCGGGTTGTCTGCAAAAACAATGTAGCGCCGGGGCCGCAATGTGGCGAGACCTCAAGCCTGGGGGGATACTGCGTTCTGACATGTCGCGCCCGAGCCCCAAGAAAGCCATCAACCTCGCCCTGCAGGGCGGCGGCTCGCATGGTGCCTTCACCTGGGGCGTGCTCGACCATCTGCTGGCCGACGGCCGGCTGCGCCTGGAAGCGCTCAGCGCCACCAGCGCCGGCAGCCTCAATGCGGTGGCGCTGGCCGATGGCCTGCGCTGCGCTGGCGCCGACGGGGCACGCCAGGCGCTGCAGGATTTGTGGCACGCCGTCGCGGCAGCCGGGCGGGCACCGACAAGCTGGCAGGCGCCGTGGCTGGACGCCTTCATGCATGGCTTGCAGCAGGCCGTGCCGCCCGAGTTTTCGCCGCTACATCAATGGACGGCTGCGCTGACCCAGCTGTTCTCGCCCTACCAGCTCAACCCGCTGAACCTGAACCCGCTGCGCGACATCGTGCAGGCCCAGATCGACTTCGAGGCGCTGCGGCGTACGCCGCCGCTGAAGCTATTTCTGAGTGCCACCAATGTCGAGACCGGCAAGATCCGCGTCTTCAGCGGCGAGCAGATCACCCCCGACGCGGTGCTGGCCAGCGCCTGCCTGCCGACGCTGTTCCAGGCGGTCGAGATCGATGGCGAGTATTTCTGGGACGGCGGCTATATGGGCAACCCGGCGATCTTTCCGCTGATCTACGACAGCGACAGCGCCGATGTACTGATCGTCCACGTCAACCCGGTGCTGCGCCGCGGTGTGCCGCGCAGCGCCACCGAGATCGTCAACCGCGTCAACGAGATCAGCTTCAACTCCTCGCTGATGCGCGAGATGCGCGCGATCGCCTTCGTCACCAGCCTGATCGACCGCGGCAAGCTCGCACCCGAGGACGCCCGGCTGATGCGCATCCACTCGATCCGCTGCGACGAACTGATGGCGGCCCAGGGCGTGGTCAGCAAGCTGGACACCGCCTGGTCCTATCTGTGCGAGCTGCGCGACGCCGGCCGCGTCCAGGCCCAGGCCTGGCTGGAGGAGAACTTCGCCCAGGTGGGCAAGCGCTCGACAGTGGATATCAGGGCCGAATTTCTGTAAGACCGGGTGCCGCACGCAACGTCCGGCTGGGCCGCCTCAGCATCCAGACCCACCAGCCCAGGGCCGCAAGAGTGATCAACACCCAAGCGACCAGGAATGCCGCCACCGGCCAGGCAATATCGGGCCGCTGAGCCACTCCACCCGGCTTTGGGCCGAAGCGCTGAATCTCCGTGAGCCCGCCGCTGACCGAGGCCGCCAGCACCAGCACGGTGGCCAGCGTGGCCGCACCGGTGCCCGCCCAGCCCACCCGATCGGGCGCGGCGGCATCGGCGCGCAGCCGCTGAGCGTGCAGATAGGCGCCGCTCAGACACAAACCGGACAGGCCCAAGCCGAACACAAACCACAAGAGCTTGCTGCCCAGGCCCGCGAAATCTCCGAAGTGCAAGGGATCGGCGGTGTCCGACCAACGCCAGTAGGCGGACAGCTTGGCCGCCTGCTGGTCGTAGGCCACGCGGCCGTTGCTCGGGTCCAGGTAGAGCTTGTTGGCGCGGTCGCGAAGCAACAGCTGCCCGGCCTGGCCGTCGACATAGAAATAGCCAGCCCGGTCAAGGCCTAAAGTCTTGATGTCCAACTCCGGTCTGCCCTGGCGAGCCTTGGCTGCCAAGGCCTCGATGTCCAGCGAGGCTTGTGTCGGCAGACGCGGGAGCTCGACCATCGCTGCCCCTCCCGGACCGGCCCAGGCGCTGATGCCATCGCCCACATCGCCTCGCAAGGCCTCGAAAAGAAACCACAGACCCGTCACCGCGATCACCAGGCCGAAGGCCCAGCACCACAGACCCACCAGCTTGTGTGCATCGCTCCAGAACACCCGCCGGCCCCGGTCGGTCTTCAAGACCAGGAAGCGCTGCCACCAGCGCTTGTAAAAGCACAGTGGCGCGATCAGAGAGACCGCCATCGGCACGGACATCACCCACACCAGGTACAAGCCCCATTGCCCGTTGAACAACGTGATATGAAAGCTGCGAAAGAAGCGCTGCACGCTGAAATAGCTTGCGCTGCCGCGGATCTCGGCTGTGTAGGGGTCGACGAAGACCCGCACATTGCGCTGCGCGGGCAGGTCGATCACCACCTGGGCCGCAAAGCGTGCGCCCAGCGGCGCCTGCAGCCTGTCGATGCGCGCCTGCGGGTAAGCGGCCTGCACCGGCCGGTGCAAAGCCTCCAGCGGCAAGAAGTGGCCTTGCGGCTGGACCCGCAACTGGGGCGTCAGCAGCCAATCGATCTCATGCGCCAGCGTCGCCACGGTGCCCGACCAGCACAGCACGAACAGGAGCAGACCGCTGAGCACGCCCAGCCAGCTGTGCAGACGGAACCAGGCGCGCGGACGCATCATCGAGCCCGAGCTCAGTAGCGCAGGCCCAGCGAGACCGTCCAGGCCCGGGGTGCGCGGGCCAGCAGCACCGAACCCTGGGTGTCGTAGAGCTTCTCGTTACTCAGGTTCGAGCCATTGATACGGAAGCTGTAGTCGCCGGCCTCGTAGATCAGGCCCAGATCAAGTCGCGTGAACGCCGGGATACGCAGCTGTGCGCTGCTGAAGGCAGCCGTCGAATTGGGCAGGCCGGACTCGCGCTCGCTTGCGTACACCAGGCCCGCGACCGCGCTCCAGCCGGTCGCGTTCAGACTGCTCAGGCGCAGCTTGTTGAACAAGCCCAAAGAGTGTCGCGGCACGCCGGCCAGGCGATCGCCCACCGGCAATCGGTTGTCCTTGCGGACCTTGGCATCGAGATAGCCGTAGCTGGCCATGACGCTGTAGTCCGGTGTGAGCTGGCCAACCAGCTCCAGCTCGAAGCCACGCGACTGCTGCTGGCCGACCGCGATATTGAAGCCCGAGCCGGGCGCGGCATCCGGGTCCGAGGTCAGTACGTTATCGCGCCGGTAATTGAACAGTGCGGCCGAGATCGTCAGCTCAGGGCGGAGGTCGTGCTTGACGCCCAGTTCCAGCTGCACCCCCTGCTGCGGCTTGAAGGACTCACCGGTGCGAGACAGGCCCAACTGCGGCGAAAAGGAGCGGGCATAGCTGCCGTAGACCGAAGTAGCCGGCGTCGGCTGATAAATCAAGCCGACGCGCGGCGAGAATGCCGTCTCGTCACGCTGACTGCCGGCGGCCGCCACACCGCCGGTCGGGCGCGAGAACAGCTCGACATCGTCATAGCGCCCACCCAGCATCAGCTTGAAGCCGCCGGCCAGCTCAATGAGGTCTTGCAGATAGATTGCCCGCGTCTCGGAACCCGACTCGTTGGGCGCACCATTGAAGCTCAACGGGCCGGTCTGCTGTCCGGGCTGCGGCTTGAAGAGATCGACACTGGTGGCCGGTGCCACCAGGAACTCATAGGCGAAGCGTTGCTTGCTCAGCTCCAGGCCCAGCAAGAGCTGGTGAGCGAAGCGCCCTGTCGTGAAGGCGCCGCTCAGCTCGGTCTGCGAGGCGCGGTTGCGCTCCAGTTCGGGCACGCTGCGCACCCGACGCGTGCCACTAAAGCCGTCGGCATTGACGCTGAGGAACTGGAAGCTGAGGTCATCGGTCTTGTCGACATTGCTGGCGTAAAAGCCCTGGCGCAAGGTCCAGGTCTCGTTGAGCCGGTGCCTCAGATCGACGCGGGCCAGCCGCCGGCTGTCCGCACCGCTGCCGCCAGATCCCAGGTTGGTCCGGACCGGCAGCTGGAAGGACACAGGATGCCGCGGCAGCGTATTCTCGCGTCCGTCGAAGCGGGTGTTTTGCGCCAGCAGCTCGAGATCCAGGCTGGTGCGCTCGCTCAGATCCCAGCTGAGGACGGGGCTGACGAAGGTCGAGCGCTGATCGTAGTGATCGCGGTGATTGCCGCCCTTGTCATAGGCCGCCGTGAGTCGGTAGCGCAAACGCTTGTCGGCGCTCACAGGCCCGGTGGCGTCGAGTTGCGCATAGGCGCGGCCGAAGCTGCCGGCACCAACCACCAGCTCGCGCATGGGCTCTGAGGAGGGCGTCTTGCTGACGAAATTCACCAGCCCCGACAGGCCGGCCGATCCGCCATACAGCACCGACGCCGGCCCCTTGACGAACTCGATGCGCTCCAGATTGACCGGCGCCTGCGCCGACAGAAAGCCGGCGTCGCGAAAACCGTTGAAGGTGGTCGAGGACGTCGAGCCGAAGCCGCGAAAGAAGAAGGCATTGGTGTAGGGCGTGGCAGCCGAGGCGAAGGCATCAACGCCGGCCACATAGTCGGCGACCTCGTTGATACGGGCCGGCGCCAGGTCGCGCAGCAAGGCCTGGTTGACCACCGTGACCGACTGCGCAATGTCCTTCAGCGACAGTTCGATCTTGCTGGCACCGGTGCCACCCCGGGCCTGATAGCCGACATCGGGCAACTCACGTCCATCGGCAGCCACGGCACGCACCTTGACCACGGGCAGCGCCGACGCGAGTAGCGCTGCCGACGCCGCTGGCTCGGCGTCTCCGGAAGGCCGCCGCAGCATGTAGCCACCACCAGGTAGGGCCACGGCCTCCAGCCCGCTGCCCTGCAGCAAGGCCGACAACGCGCTCGTCAGGCTGTAGCTGCCTGCCAGGCCCCGCGTCCGCAGTCCGCCAACCATGGCCGCGTCATAGGACAGGTTGACCGCAGCCGCGCGGGCGAATCGATCCAGCGCCTGCTCCAGTGGTCCGGCGGGAACGTTGAACAAGCGCTGCTGCGCAGCGGGCGGGGTCGCCAGCGTCTGAGCCTGGGCCAGCGTGGTCATCACGGCGGCGGCCAGCATCAGGCCCATCGGGGAATGGCGATGCGGGCGGTAGTTCTTCGTTTTGGTCTTGACTGTCATGCGGCGCTTTCGGAGCTTGGTTGATGCGATCACCTACCCCTTAGGCCGATCCAGCAGCCCAATCCCCTCAGCAAGACAGCAAATTTTCTTGCCTACCTACTGCGGCCCCACCATGACCCAGTAGCGGCTGAGGTAGCGCAGCCGTATCGGCTGTGTCTGCGCAAGGAAATCCAAAGTTCGGTCGCTGTCGTCAATGTGGAAGACGCCGGAGAGGCGCAGCCCGGCCACGCGCGCATCGCAGTCGATTCGCCCGCGGCGGTAGCGCGACAGCTCGGCCAACAAATCATCCAGCCGGATGTTCTTGCCGGCGATCACGCCCTCGGCCCATGCGTCGTCCTCAAAGCCGTTAGCCAGGACTGCCTCGGTTGCGCGCGCGCCAAGCCAGCGGCTTTCACCGGCCTGAACGACCGCCGTCGAGCCGCCGCCCGTCGGGTACAGCGCTACCGCCCCCTCCTGAACGCTGACCCTGGCACGATCTTCGTACAGGCGAACCACGAAGCGCGTGCCCAAAGCCTGCATGCGGCCAAACGGCGTTTGCAGCCAGAACTCGCGCCGGGCCGGTGCATCTTCGTCCGCGCCGGTGGTGATCATCACCTCGCCCCGGTGCAGCCTCAACAGCCGGCGCGTGCCGCGCAGATCGGCGCTGACGGCGCTGTCGGTGTTGAGCGCCAGCATGCTGCCATCGCTCAGGCGCAGCACGCGTCGCTGGCCGACCGCCGTGCCGGCATCGGCAAGCAGGCGCTGCCATGGCCGGTGTTCGTGCAAGACCCAGGCCGTCGAAAGACCCAGGCCGGCCAGCGACAACAGCTTCAGCGCCTCGCGCCGGCGGTGGGTCGGGCGCGACATGGAAGCGGCTCGCAGGGTTTGACTTGCCAGCTGCGCGGGCAGCTTTGCGAATTCGCCCTTCAGCGAGCCGACCCGCTGCCAAGCCATCAGATGAAGCGGGTCGGCGACCAGCCAGGCCTCGAAAGCCTGGCGCAGTTGCGGCTCTGGCGGGCCTCCATAGTCCAGCTTGACCGCCCAGCCGATGGCGGCATCGATCACTTCGTCGGGCAGGCGCTCAACCGGCCGTAGCGCCTGCGCCCCGCTCATGACTCGAACCGGACCTCGTAGCAGCGGCGCAGCGCCTTGGCGACGTAGCGCTCCGCCGTTGCCAGGGATACACCCAGACGTTCGGCGATCTGCGGACAACTCAGGCCATCGAGCTGGGCCCACAAAAAGGCGCTACGCACCGCCGGCTTCAGTGCGTCGAGCATGCGGTCGATCTCAATCAGCGACTGCAAAAATGCCAGCCGACTCTCAGGGCATGGCGCTTGCGATTCAGGCATCTGCGCCAGCGTCTCCAGCCAGGCCTGCTCCAGCTCGCGGCGCCGCCAATGGTCGACCACCAGCCCCCGTGCCACCGTCGACAAGTAGCTGCGGGGCTCCTGGATGTGCAGCGGCGGCTGCCGGGCCAGCACGCGGACAAACACATCCTGCGCCAGGTCGGCCGCGTCAAAGGCATTGCCCAGCTTGCGGCGCAGCCAAACCTGCAACCAGCGGTGGTGGTCGCTGTAGAGCGTATGCACACTTTGCGGCGAGGAAACCTCGGCTGTCGTCACCGCGCCATCCTTTCCGGCCAGGCATCGTGGCCACGAAACACAAATAAGAATTGTTCTCATTGTATTTCATGACAAACCAATCCAGGTTGCGGAGCCGCCGCGACTCAGAGCAGATTCAGCCGCCTCGCTCCCTCGCGCAGCTCGGCGCGGAAGTTGGGGTGGGCGATGGCGATCATCTCCAGCGCGCGCTGTTTCCCGCTCTTGCCGCGCAGCTGGGCCACGCCGTACTCGCTGACCACATAGTTGATGTCGTTCTTGCCGGTCGTGACATGGGTGCCGGGGCTCAGGGTCGGCACGATACGGCTGATGCTGTCATCTTTGGCGGTGGACGGCAGCACGATGAAGGCCTTGCCGCCCTGCGAGCGGTTCGCGGCGCGCACGAAGTCGACCTGGCCGCCGGTGCCCGAGTAAGGCAGATGGGCCAGGCTCTCCGAGCCGCACTGGCCCAGCAAGTCAATCTGCAGGGTCGCGTTGATGGCCACCAGCTTGTCGTTGCGGCCGGCCAGATAGGGATCGTTGGTGAAGTCCACCGGATGCATCTCCAGGCCCGGGTTGCGGTCCATGAAGCGGTAGAGCTTTTGCGAACCCAGCGCGAAGGTGGCCACCATCTTGCCAGGCAGATAGTTCTTGCGGCTGTTGGTAACGACGCCGGCCTCGACCAGGCTCATGATGCCGTCGCCAATCATCTCGGTGTGCACGCCCAGCTCTTGCTTGTCGGTCAGCTGCATCACCACCGCATCGGGGATCCCGCCATAGCCAATCTGTAGGGTCGAGCCGTCATCGATCATCTCGGCCACATATTTGCCGATGGCCTGCTGCACCGGCCCGATCTTGGGCAGGCCCACCTCCAGCACCGGCTCGCTGCTCTCGACCAGGGCGCTGACCTGGGAGATATGCACATGGCAAGCGCCGAAGGCAAAGGGCACGTGGGGGTTGACTTCGAGCACCACCCCGCGCGCCTTGGCCAGCGCGGCCATCGTGTAGTCGGCCCCCAGGCTCAGTGCGAAGTAGCCGTGGGCATCCATCGGCGAGGCCATCGCGAACACCACATCGGCCGGAATCAAGCCGCGCGCAATCAGCGCCGGCATCTCGGAGAAATAGCTGGGGATGAAGTCGATCCAGCCGGCCTGGCCGCCCGCGCGCGAGGCTGCGCCGTAGAAAAAAGCCAGATGACGCACATGCTCGGCCGTTTCGGGATCGAAATAACCGAACTTGCGCACCGGCAGGATCTGCGCCACCTTGATATCGCGAAAGCGCCGGCGCTGCTCGGACAGCGCCGTCAGCAGCGCCGGCGGCTCGCCGACGCCGGTGGGCACAATGATGCAATCGCCGTTGCGAAGCTGATCGAGCGCCTCGGCGGCGCTGCGCAATTTCTGGCGGTACAGGTCTTGAACGGGCATGGCAGGCCTTGCTGGACACAGCGGGACCCCCAGTGTCGCCGCGCTGGCTGACACCGGCTTGACCCCTGGTGCCGCATATTTCGCTGCATGCAGCTTTAGCAGGGCCGGCATACTGTCGCCTACAACTCGATACGGGTCGCATTGGAGCGCGGCCCCACAAGACGAGCGTGGCAACACACGGGAGCGCCATGACCCTGATCGAGCCGGCCGCGCCCGTTGCGCGCAAGCGCCGCCTGTCCTATGCCCTGGTGCTGACACCGCTGCTGATCGGCAACGCGCTGATGCTGGCGCTGTGCCTGCTGGGCTTTTATGTGCTGTCGGCCACGCGCGCCTATGTGGGCGGCGAAAGTCAATGGTCGAAGGCACGCGCCCAGGCTGTCAACCATCTGCGCGCCTATGCCGCCAGCGGCGCGCCGGCGCAGCTGCAGCGTTTCCAGCAGGCCCTGCAAGTACCGCTGGGTGACCGCGCCGCCCGGTTGGAGTTGGACAAGCCCGTGCCCGATCTACGCCTGGCGACGGCGGCCTTCGAGCGCGGCGGCAATGCCGCAGAAGACATTCCCGGCATGATCCGGCTGTACCGCTGGGCCGGCCACAGCGATCTGATGCGGCCCTCGGTGCAGGCCTGGGAGCGCGGCGACACCCATATCTTTCGGCTGCAGACCATGGGCGAGCAGCTGCAGCAGCTGCATGCCCAGCCCGGCCCGACGGGTGAGGAGCGCCTGGCGCGAATCGCCGTGCTGATGTTCGCGATCGAGGAGCTGGACAACGAGCTGCTAGGGCTGGAGCGCCAGTTCAGCCAGGCCCTCGGCGAGGCCTCGCGCAGCACCTACCTGGCGCTGGCCCTGGCCATCGGTCTGACCGCACTGCTGCTGACCCTGACGGCCTACGCGCTGGCGCGCAGCGGGCTGCGCCGCCAGGCCCGCTATGAAGCGGCGCTGGAGGAGGCCAATCAGCGCTGGTCGCTGGCCGCCCAAAGCGATGGCCTGGGCCTGTTCGAATGGCAGCAGCATAGTGACCGGGTGCTGCTGGACGCGCGCGCCTGTGCCGTCTACGGCCTGGCCTGCGGGCCGCAGGGTCTGAACTTGGCGCGCAGCCAGCTGCATGCTCAGGTCGACCCCGAAGATATCCCGGCGCTGGAGCTGCAGCTCGACCAGACCCTGGCTTCGGCCACGCGGGCTTTCCGGCACCACTTCCGCATCCGGGTCCACGGCAGGGCCGGGATGCTGCGCCACGTCGAGGTCAGCGGCCTGATGCTGGGGGGCGCCGGCCGCAACGAGCCCCGCATGGTCGGCGTTATCAAGGATGTAAGCGCACGCTTGCACCAGGCGCAGCTGGAGCTGGAGATCGCTGCTGCCGAGCGCAGCGCGGCCGCGCGAATGGAGTTTTTGTCGCGGCTGAGCCATGAGCTGCGCACGCCGCTGAACGCGGTGCTGGGCTTCTCGGAGCTGATGCTACTGGACCAGGCAGACGCGCTGAGCCCGAACCAGCAACGCCGTGTCCAGCTGATAGGCGGCGCCGGTCGCCATCTGCTGCGCCTGGTCGACGATGTGCTGGACATCAGCAGCATCGACTCAGGCCATTTCAGCGTCGAGCTCCAGCCCACGCCGCTGGCGCCGGTGCTGGCCAGCGCCGCCGCACTGGTCGCCAGCGAGGTGCAAGCCAATGGCATCCAGCTGGCGCTGGAGCCGCCGCCGGCCTCGCTGAGCGTGCTGGCCGACGAGCAGCGGCTCGGCCAAGTGTTGGCCAATCTGCTCAGCAATGCCTGCAAATACAACCGCCACGGCGGCCTCGTGCGGGTGCGGACCGAGTTGCAGGGCGGCGGGGTGCAGATCGCGATCGAGGATCAGGGCCGGGGTCTGGACGAGGCCGAGCAGGCCCAGCTGTTCCAGCCCTTCAAGCGCCTGCCGGCCACCGCCCATCTGAGCGGCACCGGCCTGGGGCTGAGCATCGTCAAGCTGCTGATGGAGCAGATGGGCGGTACGGTCAGTGTCAGCAGCCAGCCCGGCACAGGCTCGGTGTTCACGCTGACGCTGCGGGCGGCCTAGAGATTGCCGCGCATCCAGGGGCCGGCGATCGCGACGGTCAGGCCGGGGCGCTGCAGATTGACAAAGAGCAGCCGGCCGCTCGGGTCGAAGCAGGCGCCGCAGAACTCCGAGTCGAGGTAACTGCCGGCGGCCACCTGCTTGCCGGCCGCCTGCAGCGGGCCGGCCTCCAGCAGCAGATGGTTCTTGCAGAAAATATAGGCCGCGCCGGCCGGGCTTAAGCCCAAGAGGCGCGAGCCGCTGCCATAAGCGTCGGCCGAGGCACCGCCGTCTTCGCACAGCAGGACGCCGCCGCGCGGGCTGACAGTAACGTTGTCCGGGTTGTTGCCGACACTGGCATCGCCGCTGACGAAGATCGCGCGCAGCCGCATCGTCGCCAGGCTCAGCTCCCAGACCGCGCCCTCACCCTGGCCGGGTCGGTCGTTGCGATCAGTGCCGGCCGCGGTGTCGACAATGTAGAGCTTGCCGGCCGCATGCCAGATACCCTCGCCGCGACTCATGCGGGCACAGCCCTGGCTCAGCGCCTGGTGGGTCGGGCCGGCAGCAAAGCCCAGGCTGACGCCGCCGGGCTGGCCCACCACCACCACCGGGTCGGCATCGGGGTCCGCGATGTCCACCCACTCCAGCTCGTACTCGTCGCCAATCTGCGGGTCCAGCAGGCCGACGTCATTGGCCTGGGCCAGCGTGGCCGGCACCGCCTTGCGCAGCAGCGCGCGGATGCGTGCGGCCTGCAGCCGACCTCCGCGATGCAGGCTGCCGGGCTGGCCGCTGCTGTCCCGGGGCAAATAGCGGTACAGCGCGCTGATATTGCGGTTGTCTTCGGTCAGATAGACATGTCCGCTGGCAGGATCGATGGCGACCGCCTCATGCACGAAGCGGCCCATGCCGACGATGGGCTCGGCGCTGGTGAGGGCCGGATCGCCGTGGACCTCGAACACATAGCCGTGCTTCTTGCCGCCGATGCCGGAGAAGTCATAGATCGTTTCTTCGCAACTGAGCCAGCTGCCCCAGGGTGTCGGGCCGCCGGCGCAGTTGCCCAGCGTGCCGCCCAGCGAGCCGCGCACGCCCACCCACTGGTTGTCGCGCATCAGCAGGGTCGAGGTGCCGCCGGCCGCATAGCCGGTGAAGGGCGTCGGCGCTGGTGCGGCCGGGTTGGTGACCACGCCGCTGGCGCCTATGCGTATCGGCAGGCCGGCATAGAAGGCGGTGATGATGCCGTTGACAGGCTTGTCGGCGTAGACGTGCGGCGCAGCGATCGTCTCGGCCAACGTGGCCACCAGGCCGCGCTCATGGTTTCGCACCAGCATCAGCTCGCTGCTGCGTCCGATGCGCCGCGCACCGACTACGGCCATGCCGTCATGCGCATTCGGGGTCGGTCTGCCATCGTCCATCGCATCGCCGCTCCAACCGTAGGAGCGGTAGGAAAAGCCGGCCGGCAGTTGCAGCAGAGGCAGGCCGGTGCTCAGGTCATTGACCGGCGCCAGCGCGCCATAGGGGGACGCCGCCGTCAGCAGCTGCTTGCCGCCGGTGGCGGCCATGGCGTTGCGGACCTGCAGCCCGCCCAGGATGCTGGCCATGCCGCCGGCGGCCAAGGCTCCGGAGCCCTGCAGGAGTTGGCGTCGTCGGGGGGAAAACGGCTGCGGCATGGTCGGCTCCTGGTGGCGGTGGCTGGCACCATGCTGCGCCACCGATGTGGCAGGCCCGTGACCAGCCTCCAGGCCGAACGGCCTGGGTGCGCCCTTCTCAAGCCAACAGGCGCACAGCCGCGATCGCCAGCCAGCCCAGCACGAAGTTCAGCCACACCAGCTTCTGGATCTGCCCGGCCGCCGCTGCGGCCTGCGGCCATTGCGCGCCAGCCAGCGCGCGGCGGAATTTGCGGAAACCGGCGACATAGATGTGGCCGAAGATCGCGAACATCGCCAGGCCCAGCACCAACATCACCTGCCAGCCCAGCGGCACGCTGCCGCCGGCGGCCTTGTAGGCGGCGGTGTAGAGATGGCTGCCGGTGCCGAACAGCAGCACGACGGCCCCGAGCACGAGAGCGAAAAAGCGCCGCCAAACCTGCTCCATCAGCCGCGCGCGCGGCTGCGGCTCCAGCGTCGCGATGGCGGCCGGCCGCAGCGCGAACAGCATGAAGGCCATGCCACCCATCCACAGCATGGCGGCAATCAGGTGCAACAGTTTGATGAGTTCGTAAAGCATCGACCGATTGTGACGGGTGCCGCGGAATAATCGGGCCATCATGACCCGTCGTTCACCGCGTACCCTCTTGCTGAGCGCGCTGCTGGCCGCGCTGGCCGGCTGCGCCACGCCGGAGCGCGATGCCCGCCTGCAGCCCAGCGTCAGCACGGCCGACCAGGTGCAGGCCTTCTATGGCCGGCCGGTACAGGTCTGGCAGGACGCCGACGGCGGCCGCACGCTGGAGTATTCGAGCCAGCCCTTCGGCAACACCTGCTTCATGGTCAAGCTCGACGCGGCCGGCAAGCTGGTCGGCGTGCGCGACACCCTGCTTCAGGCCAGCCGCTTCAGCATCACGCCCGGCATGAGCGAGGAACAGGTCAGCCGACTGCTGGGCCGCGAGCGCACGCGGGTGTTCTTCCGCTTCAGCGGCGAGGATGTCTGGGACTGGAATGTGCAGCCCGAGCAGGGCGGCTATCTGCTGCGCTTCAATGTGCATTTCAAGAACGGCCAGGTGCTACGGCTGAGCCAGAGCACGGTATTCCCGAGCGACCGTTTTCCCGATCTGGATTGATGCCAGCAACCCGGCGTCGTGAGCTCAGCTCAGTCCATGCCGCGCGGCCACGGCGTTGTAGACGCCGTTGCGCCGCAGCTCGGCCAGCGCCCTATTGAAGCGGGCCAGCAGACCGGTGGCGCCTGCATTGCCAGGGTATTGGCGCGAGCTCATCAGGAAGTTGAAGCCCAGATGCAGGGGCCGCTCCAACATCTGGAAATGGGCCTGCTCCTCGGGCGGGAACAGGGTCTTGATCATGTCACGGCCGACCGCCTCGACCGCCGGCACGAGATCCACCCGGCCGGCACGCAGCTTGACAAAGCTCTGCTCCTCGCCGACTGCAAAGTCGACCCGCAGGCCTGCCTCTGCGAACATCTGCTCGTAGTAGTAGCCGCGCACGCCGCCAATGCGGTAGGGCTTCAGATCGCTCAGCAGGGCAAAGCCAATCTCCGGACGCGGCCCGCTCGGGCTGTAATAAAAGAACATGGTCCGCTTGGCATACAACGGCTCGGAGAACAGGTGTTTTCGTTCGCGTTCGGGCGTCTGCACATAGGGCACCGCGCCCCAGGCCTGCAAATCCTCGACGGCTATTTCACAGCGTTTCCAGGGCATGAAGCGGAACTCGAAACGCATGCCCATCTGCTTACCGATCTCTTCGAACAGATCGCTCAGAAAGCTCTGCTCGCGCCGCTCGCTCACATAAGGCGGCAACTCGCCCGCCACAATCACCAGCGTGGCCTGGGCTGCGGCCGGCAGGCAGAGCACGGAGCTGCCCAGCAGCAGCAGCGTCTGTCTTCTGCACAGGCTCATGCCCCACTCCTATCGTGTTCGACTCGGCCAAGCCGCCGTCCATAGTATGGCGCAGCCCGGCCGACTCAAGTGTTTCCGGCGGCGACCGGCTTGCCCCCCGTGCACGAAGCCAGCACAAAGGGCAGCTCGCGCCATTTGGCCTCACTCTCGCTGCAGCCCGGCTTGCAGGCGCAGGACTTGGCCTTCAACATGGCATTGAGCTGGGCGCTTTCTTTGGGCGCCAGGCGCGGCAACTTTGCCATCAGCAGCAACTGCATCGCGGTGGCCGGGGTGGGCGCATCGGGTGCTGGCACCGGGCCCAGCAGGGTCTGTATGGTCTGGGCTTCGGCCAGTGCCACCGCCGGCTTGGCACCGCTGCGCAGCTTGCGCAGATAGCTCAGGCCCACTTCCATCGCCGCATAACCGCGTGCGGCGGCTACCGTGAAGGGCTTGAGAAAGGCGGCGGTGTAGAGGCCCTCGACCTGGGCCCAGCGCGCCTGATCGATGACCAGGGTCGGGCACAGCACGGCATCAAACTTCTCCGAGCCGGCGGCCTCGAAGTCCATCCAGCAGCTGCTGCTGGCAGAGACCCTCAGCCCGGTCTCGCGGCGCAGCGTCGCGGCCACGCTCTCGCCAACGCGCGGACCCACCCGCCCTAGCTGCAGCACATGGGCATCGAGCAGATAGCGCTCGGCATTGCTGGACACCAGCGGCACCCCGGCCGCCTTCAACAAGGCCGGCACACCGCCCAGCACGCACCAGCCCCCCAGCACCACATCGACCTTGGCCTCGACCAGCTGCTTGGCCGCCGCCTCGGCGCGCCGGTAGTCGCAGCCGCTGTCCTGCACCAGCAGGGTCGGCACCGGCTGGATAGACGAGGTTTTGAGCGCCAGCAACATGCCGTTGTGGATCTCCTCGCCCTGGGCTGCGCTGGGCCAACTCTTGGGCACGATCGCACCGATGGTGGGCGGCGCGGCCTGCACGGCCGCACACAGTGCACAGCCCAGCACGGCCATAGCGAGGCCGCGAAGGCCCGCTCGGTAGCCCCATAGTCTTTGCTTGCTCTTGTGGCTCATTCGCATCCCCCGACCACCGTTTCGCGTTATCGCGAGCCTGGCGGCTCCATCTAGACAGGTGGGCGACGGTAAGCGAGGCGCCGTACAAATCAGCCTGGGAACTTCCCGCAGTCGGGGCCGGCCATAGTGCGGTACTGCACGGATGAAGCGTCTGTGCTCACTGATGGCGCAGGCAGTCTTCCAGCTTCAGTCCGGTCATCCGGTGGATGCCCTTGGCCAGATAGAACAGAACGCCCATGGTCAGCAGCATCGAGGGAATCGCGATCATCGGCCAACTCAGCAGATTCATTCGGCCCAGCTCGGCGTTGAAGGCCTCGGTGCCGGCCGGGCTGGTGACCAGCCAGCGCGCCAGCACATAGTTCATCACGCTGGAAAAGGCGAAGCTTCCGGCCAGCATCAGCGTGCCCAAGCGCAGCCGGCGCTCGAAGGCGGCGCTCTGGCCGCGCTCGGCCAGCGCGGCCTCGATGCGGGGAACATCCATCATGCTCGGGTTGAACACCAGCAGCCGCACCAGTGGGCGCTTGCTCAGCACCGACAGCAAGATGGCCAGGCCGATCACGCCGGGCACCGCCGCCTCCTTGATGGCCAGCCAGCGCGTGTCCAGCGCCAGCAGGCCAATGCCGCCGGTCAGCAGGGTGCTGAACACGCCCAGCGCCGCCATCCAGCTGAAGCGCCGCTCACGCAGCGCGGTCCAGGCCGCCCACACCAGAGGGAAAGCCAGCGCCAGCACCAACGCGCGGGCCGAGCCTAGTCGCTCGGGGCTGCTGAGCTGCATCAGCACCAGGGAGGGCGCCAGTATCGTGACCAGCAACTCGGTCAGGGTCTGGGTGCTGGAAGGACGGGGCGAAGCATCGGACATCGAGAAAGCATGCTCAAACGGCAATAACGCCAAGCCGAACTGTACGCGCACCGCCACTCCCCCCTTGTTCGTCGGGAATGCGTGACAAATCACGCCATCAGCGACCCCGTCGCGGCAAAGCGGCGCGCTAGAGTCGTGGCCACACCCTAGGAGCACAGCGTGGCCACGACCACCGATCACGAGAATCCGTTCGCCTCGCCGTTGACGATGGTGCAAAGACCCGCCCAAGAGCTTCCTGCGGGTTTCAAGCCGCCGCCCAGCCGCAAGCCGCGCCCGAGCGCGCCGCCACCGCAGCCGGCCACCTTCGGCCGGCGCGCGCTGGCCCTGCTGGTCGACGCGCTCGTGCTGATGGGCCTGAGTGCGCCGCTGCTGTGGCTGGCCTACCGCGAGGGCTTTGTCGGCAGGCTCGACGATGTGCGCCCGGCCAGTCTGCTGATCAACTGGGCGCTGCCGGCCTTGTATTTCATTGGCTTCTGGGCCTGGCAGAGCACCACGCCGGGCAAGCTGCTGACCGGACTGCTGGTGATCGATGCTCGCAGCGGCGCGCGGCCTACACCTGGCCGCTGCGCGCTGCGTTGGCTCGGCTATCTGCTGTCGGCCCTGCCGCTAGGCCTGGGTTTTGCCTGGGCAGCACTGGACGGCGAACGCCGCTGCTGGCACGACCGCCTGGCCGGCACCCGGGTGGTGCTGCGCCGCCCGCGCAGCGAAGCCGATTCGGGCAGCGGCTATGTCGCGGCCCACTGGCAGGGCGAGCACAGCCTGGCACGCAGCTTCTGGATCAACAACCTGCTGCTGTCGCTGCCGATCGGCTTTGCGCTGACCGGACTGATGACCTGGATCAGTCTGAAGGGCGAGGCCTTGCAGGCCGGCAGCATCGCCATGCTGATCGGCTGGCCCCTGCTGCTGCTGTTCAATACCTGGGCCGTGGTCGGCGTCTGGCGCGCCGCCGGCGCCTACCGGCGCATCGACGGCTCCTCGCTGTGGGCCTTTCTGGCGCGCCTGAGCGTGGTGCTGGCCAGCCTGCAGCTGATCGCCTCCACCCTGTTCGGCTACCTGCCTCAGGCCGGCGAGTACTGGCAGATGGCGCGCGGCAGCGACCCGATCGGCCAGGCCACGTTCAAGCTCTCGGCCGATGGCCGCACCTTGCGGCTGGACGGGCCCATCGGCATGGGCGACGCGACCCGGCTGCAAAAGCTGCTGGCCGGCAGCGCCCAGCCGGTGCGGCTGTTCGAGCTGGCCTCGCCGGGCGGGCGCGTCTACGAGGCCGAGCGCATGGTCGAGCAGGTGCGCAAGACGGGCGCCGCGACGCGCGCGGTGGGCGGCTGCGAAAGCGCCTGCACACTGGTCTTTCTGGCCGGCCAGCAACGCCAGTTGATGCCCGGCGCACGCCTGGGTTTTCACCGCGCCTCCAGCGGCAGCTACAACCCGGTGTTCGACGAGGTCGCCAACCAGGAGCTGGCAGCCACCTACCGCGAGATGGGTCTGCCCGAGCCGCTGATCCAGCGCACCCTGCGCACGCCGGCGGACAGCATGTGGTATCCGGCCAGCGAGGAGCTGATCCTGCACGCGCTGATCGCGGCGCCGCCGCAGACCCTGGACGTGGTGTTGCCCTCGGACCCGGGCGCCAGCGCCGAGCAGGACTATCTGGACGCGCTGGGCGCCAACCCGGCCTGGCATCTGCTGGGCGAGCGCTATCCCGAGCTGCTGACGACTGCGGCCGGCCGCATGCGTGCGGCCCATCTGACCCAGCCGGGCAATGCCGACGAGCCGCAGAATGCCGCACTGCGGGTGCTGGCCGAGCGGCTGCCGGGGCTGCTGCTGGAGGTGCCACCCGAGCTGCGGCGCCGCTATCTGACCGTGTTGAAAGCCCAGCTGCGCACCGCCCGCACGGCCGGCCCGGGCGTTTGCCAGGCCCTGCTGGGCGGTCAGCTGGAGTTGCGCCGCGCGATGCCCGCCGAGCTGCAGGCCCAGGAGACCCGCTGGCTGGGCGCGGCCGCCGAAGCGCCGGCGCCGCGCTGGCTGCCCAAAGCCCCCAGCGCGCTGGAACTGGAGGTGGTGCGCCGCACGCTGGGCGGCCATGCGCCGGGCATGCTTAGCAGTGTCTGGGCCGAGAATGGCGGCACTCGAACCGCGTCCTGCGACGCGGTGCTGCGCACGCTGGACCAGGCAGCGGCGCTGCCGGTCGCGCAGCGCGAGCTGGCCGAGCGGCTGCTATTTCAGCGGCTCTGATTCAGTCCTCGAAGCGCACGGTGTGCTGGCGGGCCCGGTTAACGTTCAGCTGGGTCACATCGGGCCGGCTGTAATGGCCGGCCAGGTCGAGGTTCTGCCGCTCTTCGCGCACCCGGGCGTGGTCGATCTCGGCGCAGAACAGGCCCTCGCTGCCGATCTGGGGCTCGATCACCCAGCTGCCATCGGGCGCGGCCAGCGCCGAGCCGCCGTTGGCGAAGAAGGGCTTGTCGGCCGCCAGCATCTCGGCACGGAACTGGCTACCCTCGGGAATATCCTGAGGCCGCATCAGCCCTGATACCGCGATCACAAAGGAGCGGCTTTCCTGGGCGATAAAGCGAGTCAGGTCCCGGGTGTTGTGCAGGCCGCCGGGCCAGACCGAGACATGCAGGTCCTCGCCCTGGCCGTAGAGCGCAGAGCGTGCCAGCGGCAGCCAGTTCTCGTAGCAGTTCAGGCCGCCCACTTTGAAGGCACCGAGATCGTGCACCACCAGGCCATGGCCATCGCCGGCCGCCCAAACCAGGCGCTCCTCATAGGTCGGCTGCAGTTTGCGATGCACCGAGCGGATCTCGCCGCCCCGATCGATGTAGACCAGCGTGCAGTACAGGCTGTGGCCGCCGCGATCGGGTGCGCGCTCCATCACGCCCAAATAGCAGGCCATGCGGTGCTGGCGGCACAGACCGGCGACGCTGTCGAGGTCGCCACGCTCGATCACGACACCCTGGTCCAGGTAGTGGCTGTACATGGTCTTCTGCGCGGCGCTGTTGAAGCGCGCGCCGTCGGTCAGCTCGACCCAGAAGGGATAACCCGGCACCAGAGCCTCGCCGAATGCCACCAGCTGGCATTGCTGCGCAGCGGCCTCGGCCAGCCAGGCGGCCACCTTGTCCAGGGTCCTGGCTCGGTCCAGCCAGACCGGGGCCATCTGCACCAGGCCGACCTTGAGCAGGTCCGCGGATCTTGTTGCGCTGTTCATGCTCCGCTCAGCTCCCGGCTGCGTGATTGATTGACGATCATGGCGACTCGGACTCGGCCTGCACCCGCAGCCGCGCGTTGACATAGGCGCCTTGCGGCACATGCAGCAGATCGGCGATGCGCCACAGCACATGGCGCTCGTGCGCGCTCAGATGGCCGTCGGCATAGGCCACGCGCCACATATGCTCAACCATGCGCAGCTTCTGCGGCATCTCGAAACGCTCGTTGATGCGCGAGGTAAAACCGAACAGATCAGTGGCGTCCTTGGCTGTGGCCTCAGCCAGCTCGGCCAGTCGGGCCGCCTCGTCGGCATCGAGCGCGAACTTGTCACGCAGCGCCGCCAGCACCGCCTCGCGCTCGCCGGCATGAAAGCTCGGATCGGCGCGCATCACCTCGACCAGCATCACTGCAGTGGCCAGCTGTAGCGCATGCTCCGTGGCGGCCGGATCTGCGTTGGCTGTCGGCGGTAGCAGACTGTCGAACAGGTCTTTGAGGGTTTTCAGCATGGGCGGAATGATGACATGGGCTATGCAACCGACGCCGAGCGCGGCTTTCGTCACAGAGTGCGGGCTGCTATGGCCCGGGGCTTGTTTGATCCTGGCATGCCCCATCCACCCTCCTCCCATAGCCGCAGCAATGAGATGTCCCTGATCAACCCGGCAGCGCGCCAGCGCATGTTGTCGCAGCGCATGGTCCTGCAGACCGTGCTTGCCGCCGGCGGCAGCACACCGCAACTGAAGGCAGCGCGCGCCTCGTTGACCCTGTTCACTGAGAGCCAGCAAAAGCTGGTGCTGCAGGCACCGCAGCAGATGGCGGCGGCCGACGCCGAGCGAGTGGGTCTGACCTATCAGGGCCCGCAGGGCGTAGCCCCGGTGATCGACGTCTTCGCCCGCCAGGTCGGCACCACACTGAACCTGGCCGAGCGCGCCAGCCCGCGCGTGCAGGACGCCCTGGCGCAATTGGTGGACGGCACCGACGCCGCGCTGGAAGCGCTAAATACCGCCACCACCACTTTCGACCAGATCGGCAAGGCTAGGTCCGACGCGATGATGAAGGAGCTTTCCGGCATCGTCGCTTCGATCCAGACCGTCGCCCGCGAAGCCAAGATCGTCAGCTTCAACGCCCAGGTCATGGCCGCCCGTGCCGGCCAGCACGGCCGCGAGTTCGCGGTCGTCGCCAATGTGCTGTCGGGCATCACGCATGAGATCGACGGGCTGTCGCACAAGGCGGTGGCGCTGGCGGAGCGCGGGCCAAGCTAGCAGCGCAGATCCTTGAAGGCCTTGCGGGCGCGGAACAGGTTCACTTCGGCCAGGGCCTTGCCGGATTCGGTGGTGGCGCTCGCCTCGGCGGACTTGAGCTGCGGCAACTGCCGATCAAGCTGGCGGCAGGCGCGCTGGGCCTCGGGGCTCAGCGGCTGGCGATGGACCAGCTGATCAAAGCGCTTCTCGTCCATGCGCCCATCCAGCGGTTTGATCGCCTGTACCAGCTGACGCCGATGCTCATCGCGCCGCACCTCGGCGCCCTTGCGGCTCACGCCGCTGGACTTGTCCAGGCCCTGGGTCGGCGTGACATCGACCTCCTTGGCGCCAACGCAAGGCTCGTCGGCATACATGACCTTGCCTTGGTGCTCGCAGCGGTAGACGATGCGGGACTTATCGAGCGCTTGGGCCTGAGCGGTGCAGGCCGCGAATGCCATGGCGGGGAGACAGTACCGAAGCGTCTTGATGGGGTGCATGGGCGGTGGCCTCCTTCACTCCGCGTGGTGACGGTCGTGCTTTTAATGCATTCTGCGCGACAAGTATCGGTTGTAAGTCCATCGGCGGTGATTTGCCGCCGCTGGACTGATTCACAAGTGCCGCAATACCAGCAGCCTCAGCACCGACTCGACTGGACTGGCGGCCGACAGGAAGTGAACATCATCAAGACCAACTACATCCTCATTGACTACGAGAACGTGCAGCCGTCGATGGTGGAACTGTTGACGTCGCCCTGCTTCAAGGTCATCGTGTTCGTCGGCGACAACCAGCCCAAGGTGAATTTGATCTGGTGACGGCCGTCCAGTGCAAAGGCGATGATGTCCGCTAACTCGGGATTGGTGGCACCGGCAACAACTCGCTGGACTTTCACGTTACTCACTACATCGGCGAACTGGCAGAGGCGGAGCCGGGTGTGTTCTTTCATGTGGTTACCAGCAACCGCGGCAAGGATCCGCTGATCTCGCATCAGATGAACGACAAGGGTTTAAGAGTCCCGCGCATCCTGTCCATTCAGGACATCCCTGCGCTTGCTGGCAAGACAGGCATTGCTGAACCTGACGACGAGAAGGTGTCGGTCGCCTTGGCTTACTTGGTGCGCCAAGGCAGGCACAGACCGGCCAAGACCAAGACGTTGGTTGGCGAGGTCAGAGCGCTTCTCGACCCTCGACTCGATGAAACAAGCACAGAGCGACTGCTCGATGAGTCGGAATAAAACGGCATCTTTGTCCGCACTGATAGCAAAATGCTCTACAGCCTGCCGCACTGACGATGAGCGCCACCATGATTTCCTTCGACGCCGGCCCCTGGCGCTTTCACCTGCGCGCAGCTGCCATCATCCGTGATGGCGAGCGCGTGCTGCTTCATCGCGTCGGCGACGATCCGTTCTGGGCCTTACCTGGCGGCCGGGTCGAGATCGGCGAGACAGCGGAGGCGGCGGTGCGCCGCGAGATGCATGAAGAACTCGGCAGCGAGGTTCGGGTGGAGCGGCTGGAGTCGGTGGTCGAGAACCTGTTCAGCTATCGCGGGCGGCAACAGCATGGGCTGGAACTGCATTTCGCGGTCGCCCTGCCGGACGGGTCGGCATTGCTGGGGATGCCCTCGTTCGAGCGCTGGGAACACAGCGGCGGCCTCAACGGCGACACCGCCACGGCAGTGACCCTGAGCTTCCGCTGGTTTCACCGCAATGAACTGGCCGGCCTGGATCTGCGCCCCGCCGTCCTCGCCGGCCAGCTCAGCGAGCCCAGCGGCGACGCCGCCATTCGACACTTCGTGCACGACGATCACTCGCTCAGCGCACCGACTTCCCGCTGAGCCTCGTGCTACGGTGCCGCATGAACCTCACCATCTTCAGCACCCGCCCCTACGACCGGGAGTTCCTCGAACGTGCGCGGCTGGCCGCCGATCCGGGGGGTACGCACTACCACTTCACCTATCTCGATGCCGGCCTGGACCTGAACACCGCGGCGACCGCCGCCGGGGCGCAGGCAGTGTGCGCCTTCGTCAATGACAGGCTGGACGCGCCGGTGCTGGAGCGGCTGCATCAGCTGGGTGTGCGACTGGTCGTGCTGCGCTGCGCCGGCTTCAACCAGGTGGACCTGGCGGCGGCGGCAAGGCTCGGGCTGCAGGTGGGGCGGGTGCCGGAGTACTCACCGCATGCGGTAGCCGAGCACACGGTAGCCTTACTGCTGACGCTGAACCGAAAGATCCACCGCGCGCACGCCCGGGTGCGCGAAGGCAATTTCGCACTCGACGGGCTGCTGGGCTTCGATCTGCACGGGCGCACCGTGGGCGTGGTGGGCACCGGCAAGATCGGCGAGTGCTTTGCACGCATCCTGGGGCCGGGCTTTGGCTGCCGGCTGTTGGGCCTGGATCCGCAGCCGAATCCGGCTTGCGAGGCCATGGGCATGCGTTATGTGGCCTCGCTGGCCGAGCTGCTGGCGGCCAGCGATGTGGTGAGCCTGCACTGCCCACTGACGCCACAGACCAAGCACCTGATCGACGCGGCCGCGATGGCCGGCATGAAGCGCGGCGCTGTGCTGCTGAACACAAGCCGAGGGGCGGTGGTCGATGCTGGCGCGGCGATCGCGGCGCTGAAGACCGGGCAGCTGGGCGGGCTGGGCCTGGATGTCTACGAGGAAGAGGGTTCACTGTTCTTCCGCGACCTCTCGGCCGAGGCCTTGCAGGACGATGTGTTCGCGCGGCTGCTGACCTTCCCGAATGTGCTGATCACCGGCCACCAGGGCTTCTTCACCGCCGACGCGCTGAGCGCGATCGCCGACACCACGATGGCCAATCTGCAGAGCTTCGAGCGCACGGGGCGGCCGCTGCATCCGGTGCCCTGAGCTGTGGTGCAATCGACGCTTGTGTTTGCAAGCGCCTGCCCCGCCCCGCGATGAATCCCGAACCCGTTGATGATTTCCTGAACGAGCTGCGCCGTGTCGACCCACAGCGATACGAGCTGGTGGAGCGGGTGCGCAAGCTGATCCACACCGCCGGCCCGCGGCTGCGCGAGGAGGTGCGCTACGGCGGCTTGATGTTCTCGGCTGGCGCGCCTGTCTGCGCGCTGTTCTCCTACGAGCGCCATCTGGCGCTGGAGTTCAGCCAGGGGACCGCATTGGCCGACCGGCACCAGGTGCTGGAGGGCGAGGGCAAGCACCGGCGTCACATCAAGCTGGAGAAGATCGGCGATCTGTTCAAGAAGAATGTGCGCGAGTACCTGGAGCTGGCCTTCGAGGCAGCCGAGGCCGGCCAGGCGGCGAAGGCCGCTGCCAAATCGCGACGCTGAGCCGCAGCCCGCTCAGAACAGATCGACGCTGCCCGGACTGACCTCTTTCAGTGAGCCCTGCTGGATCAAGCTCTCGTAGTGGCATATGCGGTTGCGACCGCCCCGCTTGGCTTCGTAGAGCGCGCTGTCTGCGCGGTTAATGACTTCCTGCGGCAGCACCACCGGATCAGCGCCGCTGAAGCCGCCGCTGATCGTGACCTGGCCGACGCGGGGGAACTTGAAGCTCTCGATCTTCTTGCGAGCGCGCTCGAAAGCCAGTGTCGCCGACTCCAGATCATTAGCCGCGATGATGGCGATGAACTCCTCGCCGCCGTAGCGGTAGATCAGATCGGAGCGCCGAAAAGCCGCCTTCAGCAACCGGGCCACGACGATCAACACCTCGTCACCAATCACGTGGCCGTAGCCGTCGTTGATCTTCTTGAAGTAGTCCACATCCATTACGCCAAGCCAGTACCGCTGCGGCACCGGATCGCGCCGGGCCGGGCCGGGCTCCGCCGGCGCCGGCTCGTGCATGCGCGCATGGAGCAGGCTCCAAAGGCGGTCGAGATTGAGCTCCAGCGAGTAGCGGTTCAGCAGGCCGGTCAGGCGGTCGCGCTGGCTGGTATCGAGCAGGGCATAGAAGTTATTGAACACCTCCAGCACCCCCAGCACGATGGCGTCTTCCATCGGCGTGATCTCGCGCTCGCGCCGCAGCAGGAAATAGCCGCAGATCTCGCCGCCACCGTGGATGGGGTAGCAGACGATGAAGCCGTTCTCACTGTCAACACGGCTGCAAGACTTATCCAGCATACGGACATTCTCAAAAAGGGCCTGCACCTCCTCTGGCAGGCACTGCTCGTTGGTGAGCTCTTCGACCTGCTCGGCGACGCGCTGCACGCCGTCTTGCTGCGCCTCAATGCGGCGCGAGTGATGCAGCGTCCGCAGGATCTCGCCATGCTCGTCGACCCGGTACAGCGAGGTCTCGCTGACCCCCAACAAAGGCCCCAAGGTGCGCAGCAGGCTTTGCTCCACCAGGTAGGTGTCGCGGATCGCCGTCATCTTCCCCAATTGCTTGAGCACACTGGAAAGGCCTGTGGATGTTCGTGTATTGCTCGTCATAGACATCCCTAGGCAGTTCTCTTATTGCAAGCCCAGTATGACCCAAGGCGGTGCGTCGGCAAGCCGCACTGTTGCCTTTGCTCATGGGAGCTTGCCAAAAAAGAATGACTGAGGCATGGAGCGCCACGGCGCCCCGACAATTACGGCCGGAGGAACACCAGCAATGACAAACCCGGCAAGACGCCCGGACCCGGCCGAGATCAGTCTGCGGCCGGTGACGAAAGACAATTACGAGGCCGTCTGCGACCTGCCGCTGCCGCCCGAGCAGCAGCGCATGCTGGCCGACAACTGCTGGTCCCTGGTCGAGGCGGCCTACAACCCCGGCTACGTCGTGCGCGCCATCTACCTCGGCGAGCAGGTCGCCGGCTTCATGATGTGGGTGCCCGAGACGGCCGAGCGCATCTCGATCTGGCGCTTCATGGTTAGCGCCCCGCTGCAGGGCCAGGGGCTGGGTAGCCGGGCGCTGCAACTGGCGATCGACGAGATCCGCAAGCGGCCAGGGCTGCGCGAGATCGAGATCTGTTACCACCCGGGCAACGAAGGCTCATGCCGGCTCTATGCCCGTCACGGCTTCGTCGAGCAGGGGCTGGATGCGGAGGGTCAGGACATGCTGGCGGTGCTGACGGTCTGACGCCGTCATCGCCCGGACAGACGATGCCGCCCTGCGGCGGACCGCCATCAGCGCAGCGCCGCCGCCACGCGCTCCCAGCGCGGCTGCCAGCGGTCGGTGATGTCGGCCGACAGCAAGATGTGATGAGCCCGGCCCACCAGCAGGCGGCGCGGCACAGCGCCGATGAAGCGCGAGTCCACGCTGTTGTCGCGGTTGTCGCCCAGCATGAAGTAGTGCTCCGCCGGCACCCGCAGCGGCCCGAACTGCCCGGCAGCGTCCAGGCCCGACAGATGCTGGACGCGACGGCTGCTGCCCGCCACCGTCTCGGTGCTGCGAGTCGCCGCCATTACCCGGTAGGGCCCCAGGGTTTCGAGCGCCGCCTCCGCAGCGCTGTAATGCGCCGCCTCGCCGTTGATCAGCAGGCGGCCGTCGCGCAGCTCGACCGTGTCGCCCGGCAGCGCCACCAGGCGCTTGATCAGCAGCACGCCGGTCGTCGGCGCGGCAAAGGTGACGATGTCGCCTCGCTGCGGCTCGCCGAGCCGGGCCAGGCTGATCTCGCTGAGCGGCAGCTTGGCGTCATAGGCAAGCCGGTTCACCAGCACCACATCGCCCTCCAGGATGCTGGGCCGCATCGAGGCGCTGGGCACCGGGTTCCAGTCTGCGATGGCCGTGCGCAGCAGACCGAAGCACAGCAGGAGGACGAGGAAGCCCCGGTTGGCCTTGAGCCAGTTGGTGTCCGGCTTGACATCTGCATTCATGGACAGCGCTCGAAGAAGAACATGGCGCCCAGTGTGGCCGGCCCGGCCGACCACCGAGAACCGGCGGCGGCGAGCAGAGGGTTGGGTTGTATGAATGGTCGGCCGGCCCTTGCGCGGTGTTGCCAGCACCTGGGTCCAGGCCCAGTTCACCGTGCTGCCGGAATTGCTATGGCTCTGCTGCACACAGGCCAGCCCGAGCTCGCTGAAGGCCGGATTCATCAGATTGCGGCAGTGGCCCTCGCTCTTCATCCAACCGTCGACCATCCGGATTCCTTCAAACCCACAGTCGCCCACGGAGCCCTTGCCATTGGCTAACCATTCCCCTTGCCGGGCTGGTAGAGGACTTTCACCTCCAAGTAGGTGCGTTCATGCCGGGCACACCCAGAAAAAAGGCGTCGCCTGAGGGCGACGCCTTTTTCTCTTCGGTTGGCCGTGCAACGAGTGCTTAACGCACGCGCCCTTCCTTCCAAGCGTTCAGCAGCTTGTCATAGGCGATGGTCTCGCCCTTGGGCTTCTCGTTGGCCAGCTTGGCCCACGGGGCGCCCTTGTCGCTCAGCCACTTGGCGTTGGTTTCCTTCTTGTTGAGCTTGGGCGCGCACTTGGCCATGCCGGCGCGCTCCAGACGGGCCATCACCTGGTCCATCTCCTCAGCCAGCGTGTCCATCGCACCCTGCGGGGTCTTCTCGCCGGTGACGGCCTGGGCCACGTTCTTCCACCAGAGCTGGGCCAGCTTCGGGTAATCGGGGACGTTGGTGCCGGTGGGCGTCCAGGCCACGCGAGCGGGGCTGCGGTAGAACTCGACCAGGCCACCAAGCTTGGGCGCCATATCGGTCATCGCCTTAGAGCGGATGTCCGATTCGCGAATCGGGGTCAGGCCGACGATGGTCTTCTTCAGACTGGTGGTCTTGGCAGTAACGAACTGGGCATAGAGCCAGGCGGCAGCCGTCTTGTTGGCGTCGTGATTGGCGAAGAAGGTCCAGCTGCCCACGTCCTGGTAGCCGTTCTGCATGCCTTCCTTCCAGTACGGTCCGTTCGGGCCGGGCGCCATGCGCCACTTCGGCGTGCCGTCGGCATTGACCACCGGCAGGCCCGGCTTGGTCATGTCGGCGGTGAAAGCGGTGTACCAGAAGATCTGCTGCGCGATCTGGCCCTGGGCGGGCACCGGGCCGGCTTCGCCGAAGGTCATGCCGGTGGCTTCCTTGGGCGCGTACTTCTTCATCCAGTCCACGTACTTGGTCAGCGCGTAGACGGCGGCGGGCGAGTTGGTGGCGCCGCCGCGGCTGACCGAGGCGCCCACCGGCGTGCACTTGTCGGCCGCCACACGGATGCCCCATTCATCAACCGGCATGCCGTTCGGGATGCCCTTGTCGGCGGTGCCGGCCATCGACAGCCAGGCATCAGTGAAGCGCCAACCCAGCGAAGGGTCCTTCTTGCCGTAGTCCATATGGCCGTAGATGGGCTTGCCATCGATGTTCTTGACGTCTTCGCTGAAGAAGGCGGCGATGTCCTCGTACGCGCTCCAGTTCAGCGGCACGCCGAGGTCGTAGCCATATTTGGCCTTGAACTTGTCTTGCAGGTCCTTGCGGGCGAACAAGTCGGCACGGAACCAGTACAGGTTGGCGAACTGCTGGTCGGGCAGTTGGTAGAGCTTGCCGTCGGGCGCGGTCGTGAAGCTGGTGCCGATGAAGTCCTTCAAGTCCAGACCGGGGTTGGTGTATTCCTTGCCCGCACCGGCCATGTAGTCGGTGAGGTTCATGATCTTGCCGTAGCGATAGTGCGTACCGATCAGGTCGGAGTCGGAGATCCAGCCGTCGTAGATGCTCTTGCCGGACTGCATCGAAGTCTGCAGCTTCTCGACCACATCGCCTTCCTGGATCAGGTCATGTTTGACCGTGATGCCGGTGATCTCGCTGAAGGCCTTGGCCAGGGTCTTGGCCTCGTACTCGTGGGTCGTGATGGTCTCGGACACCACCGAGATCTCCTTGACGCCCTTGGCCTGCAGCTTCTTGGCCGCTTCGATGAACCACTTCATCTCGGCCATCTGCTGGTCCTTGCTCAGTGTGCTGGGCTGGAACTCGGCGTCGATCCACTTCTTGGCCTCGGGCTCGCCGGCCCAGGCGCCGGACGCCCCAACGGCCAGCGCGGCGGCGACGGCCAGCGCTGAAAACTTCTTGTGCTGCATCATCATTACTCTTGTCTCCTCTGATGAATCCCCCGAACAGCGTGATGCGGCCCCGGGGGAGGAGGGGGCCGAATCCATCAAACTTGTCTAGCCTTTTCGCATGATCAGGGCCAGCACCGCCATCGAGATCACGAAGCTGATCCAGATGCTGGGCTCGCTCTCCAGCGCCCACCACTCGGCCATGCGGCCGGCCAGGCCGACAAAGGCCAGGTTGATATAGGCGGCCGTTAGCAGTCCGATGAAGAGCCGGTCACCGCGTGTGGTCTTCAGCGGCAGAAAGCCCTTGCGCATCACGGTGGGTGACTTGAGCTCCCACACCGTCATGCCGGCCAGCATCAGCACGATGCAGACAAAGAACACGGCGACCGGCGTGGTCCAGTACATCCATTCAAACATCAGCGGCTCCTCAAACTCGGCCCATCGCGAAACCCTTCGCGATGTAGTGGCGGACAAACCAGATCACGATGGCGCCCGGCACGATGGTCAACACGCCGGCTGCGGCCAAGGTGGCCCAGTCCATGCCGGAGGCGCTGACGGTGCGGGTCATGGTCGCGACGATGGGCTTGGCATTAACACTGGTCAAGGTACGGGCCAGCAACAGCTCCACCCAAGAGAACATGAAGCAGAAGAAGGCGGCGACGCCGACGCCGGCCTTGATCAGCGGCAGAAAGATGGTCACGAAGAAGCGCGGGAAGCTGTAGCCGTCGATATAGGCCGTCTCGTCTATTTCTCGAGGGATACCGCTCATAAAGCCCTCCAGAATCCACACCGCCAGCGGCACATTGAACAGCAGATGCGCCAGCGCCACCGCGATGTGCGTGTCCATCATGCCCATCGTCGTGTAGAGCTGGAAGAAGGGCAATAGAAACACCGCGGGCGGCGTCATCCGGTTGGTAAGCAGCCAGAAGAACACATGCTTGTCGCCCAGAAAGCTGTAGCGGCTGAAGGCATAGGCGGCCGGCAGCGCCACTGTGATCGAGATCACCGTGTTGATGCCCACATAGATCAGGCTGTTGATATAGCCCGAGTACCAGGAGGGATCGGTGAAGATCGTGACGTAGTTGGCCCAGGTGAAGTTGTCCGGGAAGAAGCTGAAGCTCGAGAGGATTTCCTCATTCGTCTTGAAGCTCATATTGACCATCCAGTAGATGGGCAGCAGCGCGAACAGCAAGTAGGCGATCAGGAAGAGGGATCTCTTCTTAAAGCGGCGCTCATCCATGGGCGGCCTCCGTTTTTTCAGCTTGGCCGAGGGCTTGCATCCAGTTGTAGAGAATGAAGCACAGCAGCAGGATGATCAGGAAATAGATCAGCGAGAAGGCGGCGGCCGGGCCGAGGTCGAACTGGCCAACCGCCTTGGTCGTCAGGTACTGGCTCAGGAAGGTGGTCGCGTTGCCGGGCCCGCCGCCGGTCAGCACAAAGGGCTCGGTGTAGATCATGAAACTGTCCATGAAGCGCAGCAGCACCGCAATCATCAGCACGCCGCGCATCTTGGGCAGCTGGATGTAGCGAAACACCGCGAACTTGCTCGCGCCGTCGATGCGCGCGGCTTGGTAGTAGGCATCGGGGATGGAGCGAAGGCCGGCGAAGGCCAGCAGCGCCACCAGCGGCGTCCAGTGCCAGACATCCATCACCAGCACGGTCAGCCAGGCGTCGGTGGCATTGCCGGTGTAGTTGTAGTCGACGCCCAGCCATTGCAGCGCGGCGCCCATCAGGCCGATATCGGCCCGGCCATAGATCTGCCAGATCGTGCCGACAACGTTCCACGGGATCAGCAGCGACAACGCCACCATCACCAGCACGGCAGAGGACTTCCAGCCCTGGGCCGGCATCGACAAAGCCAAAGCAATGCCCAGCGGGATCTCGACCGCCAGCACCGCCAGCGAGAAGCCAAGCTGACGCCACAGCGCGGCATGCAGCTCCTCGTCACGCATCATCGCGGCGAACCATTCTGTGCCGACAAAGACACGTCGCTCGGGCGAGATGATGTCCTGTACCGAGTAGTTGACGACGGTCATCAGCGGCAGGATGGCCGAAAAGGCCACGCACAGGAACACCGGCAGGACCAGGAACCAGGCTTTTTGATTGATGGGCTTCATGCGTGAGCCTCGGTCTTGTTGTTGCTTGCGTTAATCAGCTGCTCATCGCGGCCGTAGAAGCACGTGTGCGTTCCCAGCACCTGTAGCCAGACCGCGTCACCGGCGGCGGGCGGGCGGTCCTGCGCGTTCAGGCGAAGCTTGACGTCGACCTCTCCCGCACCATTGCCAATGCGGGCGCTGATCAGCCAGTAAGTGCCGATATCCTGCACCTTGGCCACCGTCGCGCGCAACGCGCCGGCCGCGCCTTCGCCGACCAGCTCCACATACTCGGGCCGCACGCCCAGCGTGAACGCGCCGGAGCGCTCCAGCTGCTGGTAAAGCACGCCGAACTCCAGGGCCAGTTCTTGCCCGGCGATCTGCAGCACGCCGGCCTTGAAGCAGCCCGGCAGGAAGTTCATGCCCGGCGAGCCGATGAAATTGCCGACAAACATGTGCTGGGGCTTCTCGAACAGCGCATCGGCGCTGCCGACCTGGACCGCGCGGCCACGCGTCATCACGACGATCTGGTCGGCAAAGGTCAGCGCCTCCACCTGGTCGTGGGTCACATAGATCAGGGTCAATTTCAGCTCGTGGTGGATCTGCTTGAGCTTGCGACGCAGCTGCCATTTCAGATGCGGGTCGATCACGGTCAGCGGTTCGTCGAACAGCACGGCCGACACGTCCTCGCGCACCAGGCCGCGGCCCAGCGAGATCTTCTGCTTGGCGTCGGCCGTCAGGCCGGCGGCGCGCTGGTTCAGCTGGCCACTCATCTCCAGCATTTCGGCGATCTTGCCGACCCTCGCCTTGATTTTGGCGGGCGCAACACCGCGATTCTTCAAAGGGAAAGCCAGGTTCTCCGCCACCGTCATCGTGTCGTAGATCACCGGAAACTGGAACACCTGGGCGATATTGCGCGCCTGTGGTGTCAGCCGGGTGACATCACGGCCGTCGAAGGTCACGGTGCCGTGCGAGGGCTGCACCAAGCCGGAAATAATGTTGAGCATGGTCGTCTTGCCGCAACCCGAGGGCCCCAGCAAGGCATAGGCACCGCCATCATCGAAACTCATCTTCAGCGGCAGCAGCGCGTAGTCGCTATCCTGCTGAGGATTGGGTCTGTAGGCGTGGGCCAGGTCGAGGTCGATGCGTGCCATCAGTGGCCAGCCTTTCTGTCGGGTGCCAGCATCAGCGCACCATCTACACCGAAGACATAGGCCTGCGAGGCCTGCAGGTACAGCGTGATCGGCGCGCCCAGGTCGAAGTAATGCACACCGGTCAACTGGGCCACCAAGGACCCGAGCTCGCTGTGCACATGGACAAAGGTGTCGGAACCCGAGATCTCGGCCAGCTCGACGCTGCCCTTGATCGCGATATCGCCCGGCCGGGTCTGCACGCGCAATGCGCTGGCGCGCACGCCCACCGTCACTGGCCCGCTGGCCGCCAGCTCCAGTGGCAGGCCGGGCATCAAGTCAATGCGGCCGCCCTGGCCGGTGGCCGGCAGCAGATTCATCGGCGGATCGCTGAAGGCACGGGCCACGCGCAGCGAGGCCGGGCGGTGGAAGACATCGGCCGTGGGCCCGTACTGCAGCAGTTCGCCGGCATCCATCACGGCTGTGTATCCGCCCAGCAGCAAGGCCTCGGCCGGTTCGGTCGTGGCGTAGACCACGGTGGAGCCGCCGACGGCAAAGAGCTGGCTCAGCTCCTCGCGTAGTTCCTCGCGCAACTTATAGTCCAGATTGACCAAGGGTTCGTCGAGCAGCATCAGCGGTGCGTTCTTAGCCAAAGCGCGGGCCAGCGCCACGCGCTGCTGTTGGCCGCCGCTGAGCTGGGCCGGCAGCTTGTCCAGATGCATCTCGATGTGCAGGCGCTCGGCAAGTTGGTCGACTTGCTTGGCAATCGCAGCGCGGTCCATCCCACCACGCAGCTTCAGAGGCGAGGCAATGTTGTCGCGCACCGTCATCGACGGGTAGTTGATGAACTGCTGATAGACCATCGAGACATTGCGCTCGCGCACCGCCACGCCGGTCACGTCGACGCCGTCGGCCATCACCCGGCCGACGGTGGGTCGGTCCAGGCCCGCCATCAATCGCATCAAGGTGGTCTTGCCCGCCTGGGTCGCGCCCAGCAGCACGGTGACCGCGCCGGTTTGCAGCTTCAGGTCCAGCGGGTAGAGGTGCGTCGCCGCACCGACCCGGTGGCTGATGCCCTGCATATCGAGTTGCATCGTTCAGTCTTTCCCAACGGTATTGGTCTCGAACCAGGCGGCCACGGCGGCGCGCTGGGCTTCGGTGTAATGCAGGCCCAGCTTAGAACGGCGCCACAGCACGTCGTCAGCGCTGCGGGCCCACTCCTCGCGCTGCAGATAACGCAGCTCGATGTCAAACAGCCCCGGCGCCACCTCCTGCCCCAGCTCGGCCAGGCTGGCCGCGCCGCCCAGCACGCGCGAAACCCGCGCGCCGTAGGCCCGGCTCAGGCGGCGCGCCAGCGCCGGCGGCAGATAGGCATGGCGCTTTTGCACCGCCGCCACCAGGCGCTCGAAGTCGGTGTCGGGACGCTGCGCTGCGCCGATCCAGGACGACAGATCGCCGCCAGGCAGATGGGCGTGCTCGGTCCAGGGCTTGCGCTTATCACCGAGCATGCCGCCGACCATATCGGCCGCATCCTCGGCCAGCTTGCGGAAGGTGGTGATCTTGCCGCCCCAGACGCTCAGCAGCGGCGCACCCTGGGTGTTGGTCTCCAGCAGGTAGTCGCGCGTGACTGCCGAGGGATCGCCCGAGGCGTCGTCGAGCAGCGGGCGCACGCCGGCATAGCTCCAGACCACATCCTCGCGGGCGACGGGCTTGGCGAAGTAACGGCTGGCCTGTTCGCACAGATAGGCAATCTCGTTCTCGTCGATCCTCGCCTTGCTCAGACCTGCCAGCGCCTCCTGCGGCAGCTCGACATCGGTAGTGCCAATCAGCGTGTAATCGCCCTCGTAGGGAATGGCGAAGATGATGCGCTTGTCGGGGTTCTGGAAGATGTAGGCGTGGTCGTGTTCGAAGCAGCGCTTGACAATGATGTGGCTGCCCTTGACCAGGCGCAGGCTCTTGGTCGCCAGTGCCTCACCGCGCGCTGGGCGCGCAATGCCGCGTAGGAAGCTCTCGGCCCAGGGACCGGCGGCATTGACCAGGGCACGGGCGCGCACGGTGCGCTCGCCGGACGGCGCGGCAATCGTCGCGGTCCAACCTTCCGCATCGCGTTGCACGGCCGTGACCATGCTGCGCGTCAGCAGCTCGGCACCCTTTTCGCCCGCATCGAGCGCATTCAGCAGTACCAGGCGGGCGTCGTCGACCCAGCCGTCGGAGTAGATAAAGCCACGGGTGTAGCTCGGCTTCAGCGGCTTGCCGACCGGCGAGGTCCGCAGGTTCACGCCAGTGGAGCCCGGCAGCACTTCACGGCGCGCCAGATGGTCGTAGAGGAACAAGCCGATGCGTATCATCCAGGCCGGGCGCATCGCCGCGTCATGCGGCATCACAAAGCGCAGCGGCCACATGATGTGAGGCGCGCTCTTCAGCAGCACCTCGCGCTCCTGCAGCGCCTTGCGCACCAGCGAGAACTCGTAGTACTCCAGGTAGCGCAGGCCGCCGTGGATCAGCTTGGTCGACGAGGACGAGGTGTGAGCAGCGAGATCGTCGCGCTCGGCCAGCAGCACCCGCCAGCCACGTCCGGCCAGGTCGCGGGCAATGCCGGCACCATTGATGCCGCCGCCGACGACGAGCACGTCGTAGCGGTCCGGCGCGGCCTGCGGCAGTGCACTCGGGGCAGTCGATGGATTGGCGGTCAAAGCGAGTCTCCTGGCGAACAAAAGCGGGATCAATGAGTTCGCTATTTTGTTCTTCTTTTTTCTTTTTAGCTCGTTTTGGTGCGTTTCATCTGAGGGAAAACCCCTGTGACGGTTCGTTTTAGTTCGCTTTAGGCTCGCCCACACCCCAAAAAAGTGCATCAACGCGCTAGCCACCTCATGATTCCGAATCCCCGCCAGAACGATTTGCTGCAGGAGGTGCGCGCACGCGGTTCGGTCAGCGTCGAAGCCCTTGCCGAGAAGTTCGGCGTGACGCTGCAGACGGTGCGCCGCGATGTGCAACGCATGGCCGAGGCCGGCCTGGTTGCGCGCTTTCACGGCGGCGTGCGCGTGCCGGCCTCGACTACCGAGAACATCGCCTACCGCCAGCGCCAGGCCCTGCAGGCCGACGGCAAGGCACGCATCGCGCGCGCCATAGCGGCGCGCATCCCGGCCGGCTGCTCGCTGATCCTGAACCTGGGCACCACCACCGAGGCGGTGGCGCGCGAGCTGCTGCACCACAAGGGACTGCGGGTGATCACGAACAATCTGAATGTCGCCACCATCCTCAGCGACAACCCCGACTGCGAGCTGGTGATGGTGGGCGGTACGGTACGCCAGCGCGACCGCGGCGTGGTCGGCGAGGCGGCGGTGGACTTCATCCGCCAGTTCAAAGTCGACATCGGCCTGATCGGCATCTCGGGCATCGAAAGCGACGGCTCGCTGCGCGATTTCGACTACCGCGAGGTGATGGTGGCACGAACCATCATCGAGCATTCGCGTGAGGTCTGGCTGGCCGCGGATCACAGCAAGTTCAACCGCCCGGCGATGGCAGAGGTCGCACGGCTGCCGCAGATCGATTTACTCTTCACCGACGAGTCGCCGCCCGAGCCCTTCCCCACGCTGCTGGTCGATGCCGGCGTTGAACTGGTGCTGGCCGACTGAACGACGGGAAAACCAAGCCATGACCTATTTGCTCGCCCTGGACCAGGGCACCTCCAGCTCCCGCTCGATCATCTTTGACGCCGAGGGACATATCGTCGCGATGGCGCAGCGCGAGTTTCGCCAGATCTACCCGCAGCCCGGTTGGGTCGAGCACGACGCGCTGGAGATCTGGCAAAGTCAGCTGGCCACCGCCCGCGAGGTGCTGGCCAAGGCGGGTCTGAAAGCCGCCGACATCAAGGCCCTGGGCATCACCAACCAGCGCGAGACCACCGTGGTGTGGAACCGCAAGACCGGGCAGCCGGTCTATCACGCCATCGTCTGGCAGGACCGCCGTGCAGAGCCGACCTGCGCCGCACTGCGCGAGCAAGGCCTAACCCCAACGGTACAGCGCAAGACTGGCCTGGTGATTGATGCCTATTTCTCCGGCACCAAGTTGAAATGGATCCTCGACAACGTGGCCGGCGCACGTGCCCAGGCCGAGCGAGGTGAGCTGGCCTTCGGCACTATAGACAGCTGGCTGGTCTGGCAACTGACCGACGGCCGCGTCCACGCGACCGATGTCAGCAATGCGGCCCGCACCATGCTGTTCAATGTGCACAAGAACGAGTGGGACGATGAGCTCCTGGCCCTGCTCGACATCCCGCCCGCGGTACTGCCCGAGGTGCATCCCTCGGCCTTCGAGTTCGGCCGCGTCAGCGTCGCCCACCTGGGCGCCGAGATCATGATAGGCGGCATCGCTGGCGACCAGCAGAGCGCGCTGTTCGGCCAGGCCTGCTTCAAGGCAGGCATGGCCAAGAACACCTATGGCACTGGCTGCTTCATGCTGATGCACACCGGCGCGCAGTTCCAGACCTCGGGCAACGGCCTGATCACTACCAGCGCCGCACAGGCGAGCACGACCCCGGAGTTCGCGCTAGAAGGCAGCGTCTTCATCGGCGGCGCGGTCGTGCAATGGCTGCGCGATGGCCTGCAAGCAATCAAGGGCAGCGGCGAGGTGCAAGGACTGGCCGAGAGCGTGCCCGACGCCGGCGGCGTGATGTTCGTGCCGGCCTTCACCGGCCTGGGCGCACCCTACTGGAACGCCGAGGCGCGCGGCGCCATCGTCGGCCTGACACGCGGCTCCACCGTCGCACATATCGCCCGCGCGGCGCTGGAGAGCATCGCCTTCCAAAGCGCAGCCCTGCTGCTGGCGATGAGCCGCGACGCGGTGGCCGCCGGCGGCGCACCGGTCTCGGAGCTGCGCGTCGACGGCGGCGCCTGCGTCAACAATCTGCTGATGCAGTTCCAGGCCGATTTGCTAGGCATCCCAGTCGTGCGACCTAAGGTCATCGAGACCACGGCGCTTGGCGCGGCCTATCTGGCCGGCCTGTCCTCGGGCATTTACAGCAACCTCGATGCGCTGAGCGGCAACTGGCAGGCTGAGCGCCGATTCCTGCCCACGATGCCGCGTGATCGTGCGGCCGAGCTGATGGCGAACTGGGAACGGGCTGTGCGGCAGGCCTGCGCAAGCTAAGGCGCTGCCCTAGCCTCAGGTATTCCACGCTGACACGATCAGCAGCACCTTGCCCGAGATGCCGGGCTTGTTGCTGCCGGCCGGCAGCTCCACCTCGATGCGGATGCCGCCACCCTTGACCGCCTCATAGGTCAGGGCCTGGGTCGCAACACCGATGCGCTGGCTCTCCCAGCTGTGCAGGATGCGCCAGTCGCCGCCCGCGCTGATCGGTGGCTCCAGCGAGATCAGCAGGCTATCGCGGAACAGGTGGCTGCCCTCGAAATGCTGGTCGGGCCAGAAACGCTGATTGACCTGGTAATCGGGCACGCGCACGCCGACGTCCATCGCATAGGCCAGCGTGCGGTCATGGCTGCTGACCTTGGCGCGGTTGGCCAGAAAGACGCTGGACAGATAGACCATATTTCCACCGCTGGTCTGTTGCTGGCTCAGCTGCTGGTGGGTGCGGCAGGCGGGCGAGTCCTCCTCGGTGCTGCGGCGGCTCAGAAACCAGCGCTTGCCGCGTGGCCGCGCCATCAACTCGAACTGGTAGAGCGCTTGCACATCGGTTTCGGCCTCAATCTTCTGCGGCAGCCGCACCTGATCCACCTGCATCCAGATATCGACCCGCACATCGCCAAACAGAAAACGCGACAGGTTCTGGTAGGCCTCCTCGCTGTTGACGATGCCGTAGTAGCCCGAGTGGGCACGGTAGCAATAGGCGGTGGCGCAGGTCTTGGTGACGTTGAGCTGCTTGTCGACCCCCCAGACCGAGGCATTCTCGACCTTGACTAGGCCGTCGCTGCCGTTGCCGGCAAAGGCGCGCGAGATGCCCATGCCCGCCTCATAATCATTGCGATTGGTGCCCACCATGCAGAAGATTCGCTCGATCGGAAACGCCTCCTGGGGCAGAAAGTCGACGCGCTGGTGCTTCTTGTAGATCGCCTGCATATTCAGGTAGCCGGCCATGCGCTCGTGGTTGAAGTTGTTGATGTCGTTAAAGGAAAGCCAGCCGGGCACCTTCATGCCGCCCAGCTGGATACCGTTGTGCGGGGTCGCATAGGTGAAGATCTTGTCGACCGCGTGGCGCGCCTCGTCGCTGCCCAGTGCCGGGTTCTGGATGAACCCGCGCACCACCAGACCGCCCATCGAATGCGCGACCAGATAGCAGCGGAAGTCCTTGGCGGCGATGCCTTCCTGCGCCACCACCAGCTCGCGCACCCGCAGAATCAGCTCGGACAGGCCGCGCGAGTAGTCCTCGATATCGCGCGGCTTGCCGTCGCCGAACAGGCTGGAGCCGCTGTCGTAATAGCGGTAGATGATGACCGAGCGCGCCGGCAGACCGGTGTTGCCGGCGCGGGGCTGCCAGTCGGCATCGGTGATGCCCAGGCCGTTCTCGTAAACATCGCCATAGCCGAACTCAGCCGCCAACCTCAGCAGCGGCGACTCGAAGACAAACTTCTTCGGCGGGTCGCGCTTGTCGGTGCTGGCGCGGTAGACGGTGGAGCCGAGATTGAAGCCACAGAAGGGATCGGTCGCCGTCTCGTCGCGCTCGCCCTCGGTCATCGCATAGCCGCGGACATAGATGATGGGGAAGAAGGGGGCTTCATGCATGGCGCTTGTCTCCACAGGTCCTTAGGCCTGTCGCGCTTATAGCCCGCGCGCACCGCAGCGGGCAATCCTGAGAAGCAAAAACCCGCCAGGGCGAGCCATGGCGGGGTGCGTGGGAGCGTTCCTTACTTACTTGAACTGGTACGTGGCCGTTCCGTACCAGAAGCGTCCGCGCGGGTCGGCGAAGGATCCGGCAAAGCCGGCCGCATGCGAGCCATAGCTGGACGACGCGGTGAACGGCGCCGCGTCATCCAGCAGATTGCGCGCACCGACGCGCAGGGTCAGGTTCTTGAAGCCCTTGTAGGTCACTGCCAGGTTCCAGCGCGAGGTGTCCTTGACCTTGTAGGGCGCGTTGACACCCAGATTGGCATTCACCTGGGCAGCCGACTCGGTCCATCCATTGGTGAACACATGCTCTAGCGCCACATTCACATCACCACGGCTCCAGTCCAGGCCGAGCGTGTGCTGCCAGGACGGCACCGGTGCGATACCGCCGGTGGCTTGGCCGACATAGTCGATCATGGGCTCATCCTTGCCGCTCTGCGTCTTGTACTTCAGCACATAAGTGCCGCTGTAGCTGAGGCCAACCCGGGTGCCGCCGTCGTAGCTGAAGCCGCCACGCATATCGAGATCAATGCCCGAGGTCTCCAGCTTGCCCAGGTTCTCGACCGGCGTCTCGATATAGGACAGCAGGCCGTCCGGCGAGCGCTTCACGCGATTGATGTACTTGCGATACAGCGCCTCGTCGCCCATCAAGGTGTCGCCGGTGATCACACCGATGGTGTCGCGCTTCTCGATATTCCAGTAGTCCAGCGCGATGGTGAAATCGCGCGAGGGCTCGAAGACCGCGCCGAAGCTGAACTGCCGGCTCTTCTCGGGCTTGAGATTAGGGTCGCTGGACAGCTGCACATTGAACTGGGTCAGGCAGCGTGGGTTGTTCTCCTGGCCCACCGGGCAGTCCCAGTCCTGCTGCGCGTCGGCCGTGTTGGTGTTGGCCACCGGGCTGTTGACGTCCCACAGCGTCGGCGCGCGGAAGCCGGTGCCGGCACTGGCGCGCAACAGCAGTTGCTTGCTGGGCTGGTAGCGCAGGCGTGCCATCGGGTTGAAGCTGCTGCCGAAATCGCTGTAGCGGTCATAGCGAGCCGCCAGCGTCGCCTCCAACTCCTTGCTGAAGGGCAGCGCAAGCTCGCCAAAGACCGCATAGATATTGCGGCTGGCCACCGTGGTCGGCACCGAGCCCTCGCCGCCGACATGCAGACCGGCCGAGTAGCTGGCATTGGTCGGTCGGTCCTCGGCCTTCTCCTTGCGCAAGTCCACACCCAGCGCCACCGCCATGGCGCCGCCGCCCATCTGGCCGAGCTCGCGGCTAATCTTGGCGTCATAGGCGAATGTCGTGCCCTTGGAGCGGCGCACCTCACCACGCAGCGAGGCCGCGTCCAGCAGCGCCAGACCTGCTGCGTCGTTGGGGCCAAAGGGGTTGATATTGCCGCTGGCTAAGGCCGCCAGATACGGCGCCTGTAGCAAGTAGCCGTCATAAACCAGCTTGCCGCGCGCCTGCGACAGGTTCACGCCCATGTCGTAATCCCAGCTGCCGAACTGGCCGTTGGCACCGACGACAAAGCGATACTGCGAGTTGGTGTTGTCGCTGATGCGGTTACCCATGTCCAGCGAGCGGGTGACGATCTCCGCGAAGCCGTTGCCATCGGGATCCCAGTCGGCCGCGGTGTAGCCCAGGCCGGTCAGCAGCGCCGCCGGGAAATAGCGGCTGGTGACGGGCATTGCGAAGGGCGGATAGGTGCCGTCGGGATTGACCTTGGCCGCGCCGGAATCCAGCGGCGTCGGCGCGACGCGGCCAACGGTAGCGTTGCGGGAGATCGAGCCCTCGACAAACAGCTGGTGACCGCCGCCCAGCGCGAAAGTACCGCGCCCGTAGACATCGGTCTTCTCGCTATCCGGCAGGTTGTCCAGCATCGCCGCGTAGATGGCACGGCAGTAGCGGGCAGTATTGCCACTGGGCGTCGGGCCGGTGTTCGAAACCACGGTGTTGGCCGGGTCGCAGGCCGAGAACGCGGCACCGGCGCCGGTGTACTGACCCGGGGTGACCAGCTGGTCACCGTCATTGATGAAGATCGCGCCCGGGAAGCCGCGGAACGATGTGGGAGGGAAGGAGCCGGGCACCTCGGTAGCATGCCGCAGATACAGGCCCTGATCGATTGCCTTGACGCGCGCCTGGTCCTTGAAGTTGGCAGTCAGCAGAAGGTTGTAGCCGTCCTTGACTAGGTCGCCCATGCCAAAAGCCAGCGACGCGGTCTTCTCGCTACCACCGATGCTCTTTTCCGGCGCGCCGTAGCGCAAGGTCAGCTCGCCTTTGCTGTAATCCTTGCGGGTGATGAAGTTGATCACGCCGCCGACTGCGTCGGTGCCGTAGATGGCCGAGGCGCCGTCGCGCAGCACCTCAATGCGCTCGATCGCCGCAAAGGGAATGCTGTTCAGGTCCACCGCCGCCGAGCCGCCGATGGAGCCGAAAGGATGGCCTGCCAGGCGGCGACCGTTCAGCAGGATCAGCGTCGAGTTGGCACCCAGGCCGCGCATATTCGCATTGCTGGTAGCGTAGCCCACGCCCTGGGTCGCGTCCGACAGCATGGCCGAACTAGCGGCAACACGACGCAGGATGTCCTCGACATTGCTGGCCCCGCTCTTCTCGATTTGCTCGCGCGAGATCACCGTCACCGGCAGCGCGGTCTCCGACTCCAGTCGCTTGATCGACGAACCGGTGACCGTGACGCGCTCCAACGATTGCTGCTGGGCATGAGCCTGCGGCACATAGACGAGTGCAGCGCCGCCAAAGGCAAGCGCCAGGGCTTTGCAAAGCCTTGAGGGTTTCAGCATGGGGATCCTCTCTCTACGGGAATGAACAGGGGGTGCTGGTTCAGTAGGCTGCGGGCCGGACTGGTAAGCCCAACCTCAAGTCGATATGAAGTTCGCGTTGCGGATTTTTTGCTCCACAGCGCGCACCATGGCTGCGGGAAACCCTCGACGTTGCGGGCCAGCATCGCGCGTGCCAGCCGCCAAACCAATAGCACTTGCCGTCTGTCCGATGCTGCGTTAGACGTGCATCAGAGGCCGAAACTGGCACCCGCGCCAGCCAAGGTCGCCACCCCGATCACCGCAAAGATCAGCGCCGCGATGCCATGCACCAGACGCACCGGGATGCGACCCGCGATGCGGTCGCCCAGTAGCACTGCGGGCACGTTGGCGATCATCATGCCCAGCGTCGTGCCGGCAACTACGGCCACGAAAGCTTGGAACTGCGCGGCCAGCGCGACGGTGGCGATCTGGGTCTTGTCGCCCATCTCGGCGAGGAAGAAGGCCACGATCGTGGTGCCCAACACGCCCAGTTTCAGGCCCTTGCCGCCCTCCTCTTCTTCGTCGATCTTGTCGGGGATCAGGGTCCAGACGGCCATCGCCAGAAAGCCCAGTCCCAGACCCCAGCGCAGCGTCTGCGGGCTCAGCTGTGTGGTAATCCAGGCGCCCAGCGCGCCGGCACCGGCATGGTTGACGGCGGTGGCGATCAGGATGCCCAGACAGATTGGCAAAGGCTTGCGAAAGCGCGCGGCCAGCAAGAAGGCCAAGAGTTGGGTCTTGTCCCCGATTTCTGCGAGGGCCACGATGCCGGTCGAGACGAGAAAGGCTTCCATTGCGAGAACACTCCACGGCCTGCAAGTGCAGCATTGACCATGCCGCCTCCGGCCGTTACCGAGGGTGCATGGTCAAAGGTCTTGCCAGGTGTGGGCACTGCCCGCGCCATGGTTCTCACGAACCAAGTGTGTTGACGCGGGCCTGCAGCGGGATGATCGCTACAGCGGCTACTCCCCAATGACGAGGCCTATTCTAGCCGCTGTCATTAAGGGGCCTCAGCGCCCGGCCGGCCGCCGCAGTGACGGATTTCCCAGATCGAGCTGCTCGAAAGGAATCACCCAAGCGCCCGGATCGAGCTGGCGCAGGTCGGCGCCAGCCTCCTTCAGATCGCTGACGACCACGGTGCGCAGGCTGTCGGCGCGCCAGTAGCGCGCCGCGAACTCGCGCAGCGGCTCGGCACGCACCGCCGCCAGTTGCTGCGGGAGCTGGGCCAGCGTGGCCAGGTCCCGGCCCTGCTGAAGATGCTCGGAGACCAGGCCGGCCAGACCCGCGGTGGTCTCAAGCTGGCGCGCATAGGCGCCGATCAGGCTGGCGCGCCGCGCCGCCAGCTCGGTCTCGCCGACCGGCTCTCGGCCCAGCCGCACCAGCTCGGCGGCCATCAGCCGTGCCACTTCGCCGGCCCGGCCGTGCTGAGTCTGGGTATAGGCGCTCAGCGTGCCGGCGCCGGGCAGGGTCTCGACCTGGCTGACCGCGCCGTAGCTGAGGCCGCGCTTGATGCGCACCTCCTGACTCAGCCGCGCCGAGTAGCCCTGACCCAGCACCGCATTGGCCAGCATGCCGGTGCGCTGGGCGGCCGCATCCTCGCTGCCGGGATAAGGCGCCAGCAGTTGCACTGCGCTCTGGCCGGCCCCGCTCAGATCCAGTAGCACGGTCCGCACCGGCAGCGGCTGCGCGCGCAGCGGCTGCAATGCCGGGCCGGCCGGGCGCAGGCTGCGCCAATCGCCAAAGTGCGACTCGGCCAGCGCACGCGCCTGGCCCAGATCGAGGTCGCCGGCCAGTATCAGTGTTGTGGAATCCGGCCGCAGTTGCTGGCGCTGAAAGGCCAACAGATCCTCCCGGCGCAGCCGTGCCAGGCTGGCCGGCGTCGCGATCTGGCCGGCGGGGCTGTCGCCCCAGAACAGGCGCTGGCCCAGCAGTTGGGCCAGCAGGGCCGGATCGGACAGGCTGAGCCGGAAGCTGGCGATCAGCTCGGCGCGGGCGCGTTCGATCTCGGCCGGCGGCAGCGTGGCCCGCTGCAAGAGATCGGCAAGCAGAGCCAGGCCGTCGTCCAGCTGCGGCGTCGCCAGGGTCAGTCCCAGGCTCCCCGAGGTGCTGCCGTCACCGATCTCGAGGCTAGCACCCAGGCTCTCGGCGACGAAGGCAATATCGGCCGCATCGACCGCCTGGCCCTCGCGTCGCGCGCCCTTGCTGAGCATCAGCAGACCCAACTGCGACAGCCCCGCCTTACCCTGCGGGTCTAGCAGGCTGCCAGCCTGGCCCAGCAGCAGCTCGACCGTTACCAGCGGTACGCCGCGCCGCTGTGCCAGCACCATGCGCAGGCCATTGCTCAGGCGCAACTCCTGCAGCCGGGGCTGGGGCAAGGGCCGCGCCGGGCCAGGTGCGGGCATCTGGTCGAATCGCTGTGCCCACAGCAGGCCCGGCGGTAGCGGCGCCGCCAGCAGCCCGGCCAGCAGGCGGCGGCGCCTCATCGCTTGTCTCCGTACAGCACTGAGACCTTGGCAGCCTGCAAGACATGGCGGCGCAGTGCTCGCTGCACATCGGCCACGCCGACCGCCTGCAGCTGCGCCAGCTCCCGCTCGGCCAGGCTTGCGTCGCCCCGCAGCAGCAAGGCATGGCCCAGGGCCAGCGCGCGGCCCTCTGGCGTCTCGCGCTCCACCAGCAGCTTGTTGAGCAGCTGAGCCTTGGCCTTGGCCAACTCCTCGGGCAGCACCGGCTCATGGGCGAGGCGCTCGACCTCGGCCACCAGTTGTTTGAGCAGAAGTTCGCCGCTCAAGGCGCCGGTCGAGACCGCGTAGGCGGCCAGCAGACCGGCATCGGCATTCAGCAGCGCGTCGAATCCCACGCTTTGTGCGACCCGCTGCCGGTATACCAAGGCCTCGGTCAGCCGGGCCGAATCACCCTGGGCCAGCAGGGCCTGGGCCACCTGGAGCGCCGGGGCCAGCTCGCTGGCCGCCTTGGGCCCCTGCCAGATGACCAGCGCTGCCGGCAGCGGCGCTCGGGCCGGCAGATGATGAAACTCCTCGCGCGCGCGCCGCGGCTCGGCGCTGGCGATCTTGGGCACCGGGCTCGCCGGCGCGCGGATGCTGCCGAAGTAGTGGTCGACCCAGCGATCCAGCTGGCTTGCATCAAACTCGCCGGCGACGATCAGCAGCGCGTTGTCCGGCCGGTAGAAGGCGCTGTGAAACTCACGCACATCACGCAGCGTAGCGGCGTCGAGCTCGGCGATATTGCCGATCACCGGCCGCTTGTAGGGATGCTGCTGATAGCCGTAGCTCGATATCGCGTTGAACAGCAGGCCATAGGGATCGGCCAGCACGCGCTGGCGGAACTCCTCCTTGACGACCTCCCGCTCGCTGTCGAAATTGGCCTGGTCCAGGTTCAGATTGGCCATGCGCTCGGCCTCGGCCCAGAGCACCGGCTCCAGGTGGTTGGACGGCACCGTGCAGTGGTAGACCGTCATGTCCTCAGCGGTGAAGGCGTTGTTGTTGCCGCCGACATCCTCGGTCATGCGATCGAACTGCTCGTTCGCCATATGCCGCGTGCTCTTGAACATCAGGTGCTCGAACAGATGGGCTAGGCCGGAGCGCCCCGCTGGATCGTGCTTGCTGCCGACCCGGTACCAGAGCTGCACGCTGACACTGGTGCTGGCTACCGGCAGCGCCATCACGGTCAGCCCATTGACCAGCTGACGGCTCGTGAAGGCCAGCGGCGGCAGCTGCAGGCCGGCCGCCAGACTGGCAAGACCTGTCCCCGCCGCCGCGATCAGCAGGCTGCGTCGAGGGACACCATGGTGCAAAGTCATGGCGCGCAGCATAAGGGCAATGCTGACAGCGGCTGTCAGCAGAGGCCGCGCAAGATGTCACCACCCATCTATGCTTAGGAGCCAAGCCCGATGAACTTCGCCTACACCCTCGTCTACGTCGCCGACGTCGCCGCCTCGCTGGACTTCTACGAGCGCGCATTCGGCCTGCAGCGCCGCTTCCTTCACGAGTCCGGCGCCTATGGCGAACTCGAGACCGGCGCCACCGCGCTGGCGTTTGTCGACCATGCGACCGCACGGGAGAGCGTCGGCGGCGACTATGTCGCCGCCGACGCCAGCCCCCGCCCTCTAGGCATGGAGATCGGCTTCACCACAGGCGATGTGGCAGCGGCCTATGAGCGCGCTGTGGCCGCCGGCGCCACCGGCCTGGCCGCGCCGACCGTCAAGCCCTGGGGCCAGACCGTCGCTTATGTGCGCTGCCCAGACGGCTCGCTGGTGGAACTGTGCTCGCCGATGGGCTGATGACCCCTCAGGCCTTGCGGCGGCGCACCACCACACCCACCGCCACCAGTCCCAGGGCCATCAGGCCGTAGGTCGAGGGCTCGGGCACCGGCGCTGCGCTCAGCACAAAGGACAGATTGTCGGCGTAGCCGTCGTTGTCGCCGCCGCCCAGACGCTCCATCGTCAGCCAGAACTGCAGGGTGGCGGTCTGGGTCGGAAGCAGGCCGCTGGCCTCGCGATAGAACAGGCCGGTCTGGTTGCCGCGATCGGCCGGGCTCAGCGGGCCGATCTCGGTGCTGCCGAGCATCTGGCCGGACAGGTCCAGAAACGACACGAAGAGCTTGGCGTTGTCGCCCTGCTCCTGCCAGCCGCCCAGCCAGCCGCTGAGTTTGAAGCTGTCCCCGGCGCCGGAGAGCTGATCCAAGTCCAGCGACTGCCAGGCCACCGCGCGCGCGCCCAGACCGGTGAACATCTGGGCGCCACGGTCGGCCGGACCCGGCTCGCTGGGCTTGACCCAGTTATTGCCGTAGCTGACCGACTGGACGAAGTCGTACTCATCGAAGCCATTCCAGCCACTGGTGCCCTGTTCGGCACCGCCATTGACGATCAGGTTCTGGTCGTAGACGGCAGCCTGGCTGAGACCGGCGACGAGGCCCAGCAGGGTGCTCGCGATAAGGTTTTTGATTTTCATGATGGACTCGTGAAGTGTTAGGGGTTCAGGGATTCAGGGGCGGTATTGGTCAAGCACAGCCGGGCCACCCAGGGCCGGGTCGCTGATCGAGGCCTCACCGGTCTCGATATGGCCGGCGAGGCGGCGGCTGAAGCCGGCCAGTTCGCGCACCTTGACCGAGAGGTCGTACCAGTGGCGGCTCTCGGCCAGCGGCAGGCGCAGCTCCAGCGAGGCGCCAGCGGCCACCTTGTGCAGCTGCACAGGCTCGTCGCTGTACTTCAGCGCGCGCAGCTCGAAGCTGGCCGCCACCGTGCCATGGTTGTGCAGGCGCAGCAGCAACTCACCGTAGACACGGTCGCTGCGGGCCTCGATCTCGGGCCGGGGCTTGTTGGTCACCGGAGTCAGCGAGCCAGTGAAGTGGCGATGGAAGCCGTTGGGGCCTAGCACCCAGAGGTCGTAACTTCCGGTGGCCGGCGTCCAGCGCCCCTCCAACTGCTTGCCGGCCTCCACCGTGTAGCGGCGCGGCAGCGCGCCCAGCGCCAGGCGGTCGTAGACATGGAAGACCGCGCCGGCCTCACCCTCGTTCTCAAATCGGAGCAGCAGGCTGGCGCCGTCCTGGCGGGCCTGCACCTGCAGCTCGTAAGGCAGTGCGCGGGCCGGACGCACGCCCTCTTCCTGCAGTGGCGCCGTCAGGCTAGACGGGGTCGCCGGGGTTTTGGTCTTGGTTAGCGCGCGGGCGCGCTCGCGCAACGCGGCGGTCTCGGGCAGCAGGTGGATGAAGGGCTGGTCCTCCGGATTGCGGAAGTCAAAGCAGCTCTGCAGATCGCCGCTGACCGCGCGGCGCCAGGGGCTGATAAGCGGCTCTTGCACGCCGAAGCGTGCCTCGATGAAGCGGAGCACCGAGCTGTGATCAGCCACCTGAGAATTGACCCAGCCGCCCTTGCTCCAGGGCGAGATCACATACATCGGCACGCGTGGGCCCAGGCCGTAGGGACGGTGGTGATAGAGCGCGTTCGAGCCGTTCAGGTGATGGTGGTACTCGCCTACGGTATCGACCGTCGAGGCGCCGGCCAGGCGGGCGCGGCTCGGGTCGGCGTCATAGAGCTCGTAGGACGGCGCGGCCGGCGGCGGCATATGGTCAAAGAAGCCGTCGTTCTCATCGAAGTTGACCAGGAATACGGTCTTGCTCCAGACCTCCGGATTGGCCGTCAGCGCGTCCAGCACGCGGGCCGTGTAATCCGCGCCAGAGGCCGGGCTGGAGGGGCCGGGGTGCTCGGAGCCTTCGGCGGTGGCAACGATCCAGCTGACCTGGGGCAGCTTGTCGGCCAGCACGTCGGCCTTGAGCTTGTCGAGGTCGCGCGTGCTGACGCCGCGCTCGCGCAGCACCTGCGAGTAGCCGGGGCGCTGGTACCAGGCGTCGCGGAAGGGCCGGAAACCCGCCAGTGGGTTGTCGGTGAAATTGTCCGCCATGTTCTGGTAGACCTGCCAGCTGATGCCCGCGTCCTGCAGGCGCTCGACATAGGTGATCCAGGTGTAGTCGGTCGCAGGATTGGTGTTAAAGCTGTCGCGGCTGTTGTCAGTTGACGGGCCGCCGGCCACGGCCAGCGGGTCGTTATGGCCGGTCCACAGGAACAGGCGATTGGTGTTGGTGCCGGTCTGGGTGGCGCAGTGGTAGTGGTCGCACAGCGTGAAGGCCTCGGCCAGCGCGAACTGGAACGGCAGGTCCGCGCGGGCGTAGTGGCCCATCGAGTGGTTCTGCTTGGCCTTAGGCCAGTTGTTCATGCGGCCCAGGTCCCAGGCGGCCTGTGAATCAGGCCAGCTGTGCGGCGTGCCGGCCACGCGCATCACGGAGAAGTCCTGCTCGGTGTTCAGATGGAAGGGCGCGATCGCAGTGCGGCCACCGCCCCACTCCGGGCGGCCCGGCACCGGCGCACCTGTGCCGATGGGCTGAACGAACACGCTCTTGCGCGTGAAGGTGCCCGGGCGATCCAGCACCGGCACAGGGAAGGGGTCACTGAATCCTCGGACGCCGGCCAGCGTGCCGAAGTAGTGGTCGAAGCTGCGGTTCTCCTGGGTCAGGATCACGATGTGTTCAACATCGTTGAGCGTACCGCTGCGGTGGTTGGCGGGGATGGCCAGCGCACGCTGGATGGCGGGCGGGAAACTGGCCAGGGCGGCCGAAGCACCGGCGCCGGCGGCGAGGCTGCGCAGAAAACTGCGGCGATCTTGCTGGGACTTCATAGTGGGAAGGCTCCTGTGGGACGGCGGTCCCGTTCTGGTTGTCGAACGGGACGCAATCTAGGAGCTCTTTATGAAGCTCAACAAAATCTCAATAGGCCGAACGGACCCGTTCGGCCGACCAATGTGCGGCTAGTGGCCGGGGTCTGCCGTCGGTGCCGGCTCGGCCACCACGCGCGCATAGCGCTGGAAGCTCCAGTAGGCCCAGGCCCAGTCCATCAGAACGACCAGGCGGTTGCGAAAGCCGATCAGGAAGTAGATGTGGACAAACAGCCAGAACAGCCAAGCGAAGTAGCCGCTGAACTGGAAGCGCCCGACATCGGCCACCGCTGCCTTGCGGCCTATGGTGGCCAGCGCGCCGTAGTCCTGATAGCGGAAGGGGGCCAGGTCTTGTCTGCCGGCGATGGCCGCCATAATCTGGCGGGCGGCATGGCGGCCCATCTGCTTGGCGCCCGGGCTAACGCCGGGAACCGGCTTCATGCGGCCGTCCCTCTCATGGCTTTGCGCGGCGGCCAGGTCGCCGACCACGAAGATCTCGCGGTGGCCGGGAATGTTCAGCGCGCTGTCGACGATGACGCGGCCGGCGCGGTCCAGCGGCACGTCAAGGGTCTTGCCCAGCGGTGAGGCCGCCACGCCGGCGGCCCAGACCACGGTGCGCGCCGCGATGCGCCGCCGCTCGCCTCCCTGCTCGACCTCGATGCCCGCCACGTCGATGCCGACCACGCGGGCGCCAGTCTGCACCTGCACACCCAGGCCCTCCAGCTGGGCCTTGGCCTTGGCCGAGAGTTCGGGTCTGAAGGCCTGCAGCACCCGATCCGAGCCCTCGACCAGCAGCACCTGGGCGCTGGCCGGATCGATGCGACGGAACTCATTTTTTAGCGTGTGGCGGGCGATCTCGGCCAGGGTACCGGCCATTTCGACCCCGGTCGGGCCGGCGCCAATCACGACGAAGTTCAACCAGGGTCGACGCGCCGCCTCGTCCTCCAAGGTCTCGGCCTGCTCGAAGGCCAGCAGTACTTTGGCGCGCAGCTTGAAGGCATCGGCCAAGGTCTTCAGCCCTGGTGCGTATGCGGCCCACTCATCGCGGCCGAAATAGCTGTGGGTAGCGCCGCTGGCGACGATCAGATAGTCGTAGGGCAGGCGCTGGCCATCGGCCAGCGCCACCCGCTGCGCGGCCTTGTCAACACCTGACACCTCGGCCATCAGCACGGTGACATTGCGCTGGCGCCGCAGCATATGGCGGATCGGCGCAGCGATTGAGGGCGCCGACAGGCCGGCTGTGGCCACCTGATAGAGCAGCGGCTGGAACAGATGGTGGTTGCTGCGATCGATCAGCGTGATGTCGACCGGCGCATGGGCCAGCGTGCGCGCGGCCTCCAGGCCGCCAAAGCCACAGCCGATGATCAGAACCCGAGGCCTTTGCATTCATGCTCCCGCAGTATTTCGGGGCATTGTGGATCAGGCGCCGAGCAGCTTCTCCATATAGACGCTGAAGGGGTCGGCGCGGTAGCCGCCGAAAGGGCCGCAGCGCCGATAGCCCAAGCGTTCGTAAAGCCTGATGGCGGGTCGCTGGCGCACGCCGGTCTCCAGCCGCAGCAAGGGCCGGCCGGCGCACACGGCCTCCACCTCCAGCGCCGCGATCAGCGCGCCGCCCAGGCCCTGGCCGCGCGCCTCGGGGCGAACCATCATGCGCTTGAGCTCGGCACAGTCCTCGCGCAACACGATCGCCCCGCAGCCCTGCACCCGTGTCTGTGCATCGCGCACCACTAGAAAGCGCACCTCGGGCCGCAGCAAGGCCTCGACATTGAGCAGATGGTTGCTGGAAGCTGGGTACAGCGCGCTTTGGAAAGCGTCCAGCGCATGGATCAAGGCCAGCACCTCGGGCTGATCGGGGCGCTCACGCGCCAGGCTGGGTTCGAGGGCAAGGGCAGAACTGTTCACGGTGTACGGCTCGGGTGAACACGGGGAGGACAACATGGGCACGATGCCGGCGGCGGCCGGTGGTCAAAACAGGGGTTTGAATAGAGTTCCACATGCAAGCGGCGTGCCAGCGCGCCGAATTCCAGGTCCGCTTCCGGCGAGCCAGAGCGGCATGGCGAGCCTAGGCTGCAGATCTTCTCAACCCTTGGACCGCCACCCCATGACAACCCATTTCCGCATCACCGGCCTGTCGCCTGAGCCCTTCCGCCCGCTGTTCGATCTGAGCGACGCAGAGCTCGCCGAGCGCCATATCGTGCGCCGCCGCGCCCAGGCCGGCCAGACCCTGCCCGACCGCATCGAGCTGCGCCCGGCCCGGCCCGGCGAAAGCTGCCTGCTGCTGAACCACATGCACCTCGACGTCGACAGCCCCTACCGCGCCAGCCACGCGATTTTTGTGCGCGAGGGCGCGGAAGCCGCCTTCGAAGCGGTGGACAAGCTACCCGAAATGCTGCGATACAGCCTGCTGTCACTGCGCGCCTTCGACGCGCAGGGGCTGATCGTCGATGCCGGCGTCGTCGAGGGCCGCATGGCCGAGAGCCTGATCGACCACCTGCTGGGCCAGCCCAGCACGGCCTTCATCCATGCTCACTACGCCGGCCATGGCTGCTATGTGGCGCGCATCGGGCGCGCCTGATCGTCAGACGCAGTGAAAACGCTGGACGATGCCCGTCCAGCGCCCCTGCTCCAGGCGGTGTTCGCTGAAGTGGCCGTGGCTGCGGACCGTGATCACGCGCCGCCAGAAGGCCCGGGCGGGCCAATTGGCCGGCATCTGGCCGACCTCCCAGTCACCCGGCAGCGTCTGGAACACATGGGCGGCCAGCGCCGCGCCGACCCCGGCACGGCGGTACTTCTTCAGCACGAAGAACTGGTCCATCCACCAGCCCTCGGGACCGACCTTGACGCGCCTGTCCACCGTCGCGAAGCCGGCGTAGCGGCCGGACACCGTCGCGATGAAGGCATGGCAAGTGGGCGAGCGCCAAAAACTCTCCAAGTCGTAGCCGAACTCACCGTTGGCATCGAGGTCCTGGTCCCAGATATCGGACAGCTCGTACTGGTAGAGCTCCAGCATGCGGGCCAGCGGCGGGCGGTCACTGGTCTCGCAGCGGCGCAGCGCGAGCACGGCCATCACACATAGGGCCGCTCGCGCAGCCATTTGGTGGCGATGTATTTGACGCCGGCTAACACCGGCACCCCGGCGTGCAAGGTGACAGGGTCCTCGACACCGCGCGCATCGACATCGGCAAAGTACAGCGCCGCGCCGCGCGAGGGCCGCACCTCGAAGCCCAGCTGCGGAAAGCGAGTGCCGCCGCCGGCCTCGACCTCGCCCAGGTAGAGGATGCAGGTGCCGACCCGCTGGCCGCCCTGCTGCAGATGGCGCTGGCTGCCGGCATGGGCCGGGTTGAAGAAATCGTGGTGGGCGCGGTACTCGCCGCCCGGCCCGTAGCGCAGCACCTGCAGGCCCTCGCCATGGTCGACCGGCCAACGCAACAACGCGGCCAAACGCGCTTCGATAGTGGCCACCAGCGGCGTCTCGCCGCGCTGGAACCAGGCACCGGCGCTCGTGCGGTGCTCGTGCGCCCGAGCCTCGCCGAGCTGCTCGTCGACCACCGTGGAGCGTGCCAACCGGGTCTCGGCCAGGGCAATCATCGCCGCGCACTCGGCCTCGGTGAGCAGGTTCTCAAACAGCGCGATCTGCGGCGCATCCAGAACCGCCGCGACGCGCACGCGCTGGCCGGCGCAATCGATGCGGTTGGCCTGCAGCTCGGGCACGGGCCGCGCTCGCAAAGACTGGCCCAGCGCCGCAGGCAGCGCCGGGGCGCCACCGATGACCTCGTCCAGCGCCCGCTCGGCCACAGCCGGGGCAAAACCGCCCTGCACCAGCAGCGGCAGCATGGTGTGGCGGCTGCAGCCGCGCGCGACGTTCTCGCGCAGCCAGGCTTGCCAATCGGGGGTCAGCTGTTGAATCGACATGGCCTGATGTTACTGACAGCACGGCGTCAGCAGTGTGAAGCGAGCATCGGAAGCCGCCACAATGGAGGGATGCGCCGTGCCGACCGCCTGTTCCAGATCGTCCAGCTCATTCGTGGGCGCCGTCTCTCCACCGCCGAGTTCCTGGCCCAGCGCCTGGAGGTGTCGGTGCGCACCGTCTACCGCGACGTGGCCGCGCTGCAGCAGCAGGGCGTGCCGATCGAGGGCGAGGCCGGTGTCGGCTACCGGATGCGGGCCGGCTTCGACCTGCCACCGCTGATGTTCACCAAGGACGAGGCCCAGGCCCTGGTGGCCGTGGTGCGGCTGGCGCGGCCGGCGCTGGACGCCGGCCTGATCGCGCCGGCCGAGAGCGCGCTATCCAAGATACTGGCCGTGCTGTCGCCGGCCGCGCGCGCGGCGGCCGAGAGCCTGGCGGTCTACGCACCGCACAGCGGCATGGACGAAGGCCTGAGCCAGCGCCTGATGCGACTGCGCGAAGCCACCGAGAGCCGTCATAAGCTGCGCCTGCAGTATCTGGACCTTGGCGGCGCCAGTACCGAGCGGGTGGTGCGTCCGCTCGCCTGCTTTTTCTGGGGCCCGGTCTGGACCGTCGCGGCCTGGTGCGAAAAGCGCAGCGATTTCCGCAGCTTCCGGGTCGACCGGATTCAAGACCTGACCCTGTTGGACGAGCGCTTCCGCGACGAGCCCGGTAAGACCCTGGCTGACTTGGAGAGGGCGCAGGCCCTAGACTGAGCGCATGCTCAAACCCCTGCTGATCGCCGCCGCGCTGCTGACCTGTAACGCCGCCAACGCCGCCGACGCCCCGCTGCCCACAGTGGCCAGCGTCGACCTTGCGCGCTATGCCGGCGCCTGGTACGAGATCGCACTGCTGCCCAATCGCTTCCAGCGCCAATGCGTTGCGGACACCCAGGCCCGCTACCGACCCGACGGAGACCGCGTCGAGGTGATCAACCGCTGCCGCGCTGCCAGCGGCGACATCGAGGACGTCAAGGGCCATGCCAAGGTGGTGGACGGCAGCGGCAATGCAAGACTGCGCGTCACCTTCTTTTGGCCGTTTTACGGCGACTACTGGGTGCTGGATCTGGACGAGAACTATCGCCAGGTACTGGTCGGCACACCCAACCGCAAATACGCCTGGGTGCTGTCGCGAGAGCCGCAGATGGACGAGGCCCAACTGCAGCGCCTGCTCGACAAGGCGGCCTCGCTAGGCTTTGACAAGAGCGCCTTCCAGCGCACGCCGCAGACCCGCCCGCTGGAGCGCTGAGCGCAGCGTGGCTCAGGCCTGCTGGGTGCGCGCCCAGCCCAAACGAAGCCGCCCGGCTGGCACCTCGATCCAGCGATAGAACGGCAGCGCGGCCAGATTGCTCAGAGCCCAGGCGGCTGCCATCGCGGCGACGCCGGCCCAGGGGTGCTCAGGGTCTTTGTGCTCGAACAGTGCATTGACCAGCAGACAGATCGGGAAGTGCACCAGGAACAGCGCATAGGAATGCGTGCCCAGATGAGCGACCGCCGCTGCCGCGCGCCCGCGCAGCAGCCGCAGGCCGTGCTGGTGGCGCTGCTGCAGCCAGGCCAGAAGCAACGCGGTGGCCAGCGCCAGCGCCAGGCGCTCGCGGAACTCGTAGACCAGGGCCCCGCCGGCAAGCGCTGTCATCAGGACAAGGCCCAACCTGCGATAGCGGCTCAAGCCCAACCAGTGCACCAGCGCGCCCATACCGTAGGCACCAAAGAAATACGGTGCCCAGATGTCCTGGCCGGCGTCCAGATTGAAGACCCACAGCGAGGCCGCACTCAGCAGCAAGACCAGGGCCGGACCAAGCCAGCGCGCCGCCGCACTGCCGCGCGCCAGCCACAGCAGGGCCAGCAGCAGCGCGAACAGTTGCAGATCGATGGCCACATACCAGGCCCCCACCGTCAGCGCCTCGTGGCCCAGCACATCGTGCAGCAAGAGCGCATGGGCGAGCAACTGCGGCGCGCTGACCGCTGCCGGCACCAGCTCTGGCAGCAGAGGCGCGACCAGGGCCGAGCAGGCCAAAGTCAGCAGCACGGCCGCGGTGAACGGCAGCGCCAGGCGCAAATAGCGGCGCCACAGCAGGCTCAGCGGCGCACCTTCCAAGCGCCTGCCGGACGGTGCCAGGCCGCGCGCCGTAAGAAAGCCGCCAACCACCAGAAATACCTGCACCGCCATGCGACCGTATTCATACAGCCAGGCGATCAGGGCCGGCCACAATGCCTGCACGGTCTCGGCGACCGGGCCGTAGGCGGCCAGGTGATGCAGCACGATCAGTTGCGCGGCCACTGCCTTCAAGACATCGAGGTGCAGCAGACGGGAGGAAACGGCGGAAATGGGGACGCTCATGAAAAAACGCCCGCCCCGGTATCGGACAGGCGCTGCATTGATCTTGGAGGAGTCAGTCTCAGAGCGCAGCCAGGGGCGGCGCAAGAGTGCCGAATTGTAAGGTGGGGCCTAGCAACAGGCCTTCGTGGATGGCCACCCGCTCCAACGCATTCTCGAAGCTGGCGCGAGCCTGGCCAGCGACCTGCTGCAGATAGGCGTGCAGCTCCGCATCGGCAGGACTGCGCTGGCGGCAGTCAGCGCTGTAGGCCTCGAACTGCGTCAGCCGGATCAGGATCTCGGCCAGATGCTGCGGGCATTCGCATGCAATCGTCGAGGACAACCCCGCCACATCGCCGAGCACCGCATCGTCGAAGCGCCGTGGCGGCGCCGTGTCGCTCGGCAGGTCCAGCGGAAGAGCAGGCAGACGCAGCGGCTCGGCCAAGGTGCTGGCATGGGTGCGGGCCACGGCCTGCAGCCCATCCATGTCCAGTGCGGCGATCGCACCGATGGCATGGCCCAGCGTGGCCAGCTGTCTCAGAAGGGCCAGGCGCCGCACATCGGCGGCACTGTACAGCCGGTGGCCGGCCGCGCTGGTGGCCGCACCACTGACCCGGTAGCGCCGCTCCCAGATGCGCAGAGTTGCCACCGGCATTCGCAGCATGCGGGCCACGGCCGCGCTGCGGTAGTGGCGTTGCGCGGCGGCTTGTGCATTGGACTCGGACATGAGCTCCCCCGGTGACTCGGTATTGAATCGGATTATCAGATACGCGGCGGCGCCCATTGCGCACAGCACGACCCGGGGTCGGCGAACTGCCTATGCTCCTCCCATGACCACCGCCACACCCTCAACACTGACCGTCTATTTCGACGGTGCATGCCCGGTCTGCAGCCGCGAAATCGCGCTGTACCAGCGCGAGCGGGGTGCGGAGCAGCTGTGCTGGGTCGATGTCGCGCATTGCCCGCCGGCCGCGCTGGGCCTGGGGCTCAGCCGCGAGGCGGCCCTGGCCCGTCTGCATGTGCGCGATGCCCAAGGCCGCCTAGTCAGCGGGGCCCGCGGCTTTCTGACATTGTGGCGGGCACTGCCGCGCTGGGCCTGGCTGGCCCGGCTGCTGGATCGAGGCCCGCTGCCCGCGCTGCTGGAAGGCCTGTACCGCGGCTTTTTGTTCGCCCGCCGGCTGTGGAGACGTCAACCCTGAACCCCTGCCCGCGTTGAACTCACAGATGCACCGAGCCCGCCGGCCCTCGGTCCACATCTTCTACCCCCCAGGCCTGTGTCCATCGTGAACGAGGAGACAAGACCATGTCCAAAACCCAATCCGTCCCGCAGCGCCGCGTTTTCCTGATCGGCCTGACCGGTGGCGGCCTGATGTTAGGCGCCGGGGTGCATCTGCAGGCGCGCGCCCAGGCCAAGCTGGTAGACGAGAAGGACGCCCAGGCGGCCGCACTCGGCTATGTCGCAGATGCCGGCAAGACCGACACGAAGAAGTACCCGAAGTACGCCACCGGCCAAAACTGCGCCAACTGCGCGCTCTACCAGGGCAAGGCGACTGACGCTGCAGGCGGCTGCCCGCTGTTCGCCGGCAAGCAGGTGGCCGGCAAAGGCTGGTGCAGTGCCTGGGCCAAGAAGGCTTGAGCGACCGATGGACAAACCAGACGCGGCCAGCCCTGCATTCAAGGGCAACAAGCAATATCTGCCCAGCAAGCCTTGCCTGGCCTGCGGCCGGGCCATGAGCTGGCGCAAGCGCTGGGCCAGGGTCTGGAGCGAGGTGCGTTACTGTTCCGACGCTTGCCGCAGCGCAAAGACGCGCCGCCATGCATGAGGGTCTGCGCCATCTGGTGCTGGTGCTGGGAGACCAGCTCGATTTTCAGGCCGCCGCCTTCGATGACTTCGATGCGGCGCAGGACGCGGTCTGGATGGCCGAAGTGGCCGAGGAGTCCACGCATGTCTGGTCGGGCAAACCGCGCATCGCGCTGTTCCTGGCCGCGATGCGACACTTCGCTGAGGCGCTGCGAGCGGCCGGCCGCCCGCTGCACTACCGGCGGCTTGACGATGTGGGCAATCTCGGCTCGCTCGCGGATGAGCTCGGCGCTAGCATTGCCGAGTTGCGCCCTCAGCGCCTATTGCTGACCGCGCCGGGGGACTGGCGGGTTCTGCAGTCGCTGAAGGCGGTGGCCAAGCAGGCCGGGCTGCCGCTGGAGCTGCGTGAGGACCGGCACTTCTACGCGACGGTGCGCGAGTTCGCGGCCCATGCCAAGGGCCGCAAGCAGCTGCGACTGGAATACTACTACCGCGACCTGCGCAGCCGACACGGCGTCCTGATGCAGGCCGATGGCCAGCCGGTCGGCGGGCAGTGGAACTTCGATGCCGAGAACCGCGAATCCTTTGGCTCGAATGGCCCCGGCTTGCGACCGCCGCGCGCCGAGTTCGCGCCAGACGCGATCACCCACGAGGTGATCGCGCTGGTCAACACCCGCTTTGCCGATCACCCGGGGTCGCTGGCGCATTTCGCCTGGCCAGTCACGCGCGCCGACGCGCTGCAGGCGCTGCAGGACTTCATCACCGAGCGCCTGCCACTGTTCGGCCGCTACCAGGATGCCCTGTGGCCAGACGAACCCTGGCTCTACCACTCGCAGCTGGCAGCCGCGCTGAACCTGAAGCTGCTTAACCCGCGCGAGGTAGTCACTGCGGCCGAGGCCGCCTGGCAGGCCGGCCGGGCGCCGCTGGCCAGCGTCGAGGGCTTCATCCGCCAGATCCTCGGCTGGCGCGAGTATGTGCGCGGCATCTACTGGACCCAGATGCCCGGCTATCTGGAGCGCAATGCGCTGAACGCCCACCAGCCCCTGCCAGCCTGGTACTGGAGTGGAGACACCGAGATGGCCTGCCTGCGCGACGCACTGAAGCAGACCCTCGCGCACGGCTATGCCCACCACATCCAGCGCCTGATGGTGACCGGTCTGTACGCGCTGCTGCTGGGCGTGGACCCCAAGCAACTGCATGCCTGGTACCTGAGCGTTTACGTCGATGCCGTCGAGTGGGTGGAGCTGCCCAACACCCTGGGCATGAGCCAGTTCGCCGACGGCGGTCTGATGGCCAGCAAACCCTATATCGCCAGCGGAAAATACCTGCAACGCATGGGGCCCTATTGCCAAGGCTGCCGCTACGACCCGGCCGAGCGCGTGGGCGAGCGCGCCTGCCCCTACACAAGCCTGTACTGGGATTTCTTGCTGCGCCATGAGGAGGCGCTGGCGCGCCAGCCGCGCATGCAGATGCAGCTCAGAAATCTAGCAAGGCTGGACAACGCTCAGCGGCAGGCCATCCGCGTCCACGCCGAGGCTTTGCGAGCCGCTACGGCATGAACCGGGACATGGGCAAGCCCGACTTCCCGCCCACGCTGGCGGCCGCCCGGGCGCGGCTCGCCGCGATCGACCCCCATGAGTACGCACGCAGCCGCAATGCGCTGGACGGCGCGGTCACGCGGCTCTCGCCCTACCTGAGCCATGGCCTGTTGGACCTGCCTGCGGTGATGACCGCATTGTCTGAGCAGCACGGTCCGCTGCACCCGCAGCACAAGCTGGTCTACGAGTTCGGCTGGCGCGAGTATTTCCACCATGTCTGGCAACGCCGCGGCGACGCGATTTTCCGCTCCCTGCATGCCGGCCCGCTGCCCGACCGCGCCTATGCCCGCGAACTGCCGGCCGACATCCGCGAGGCGCGCACAGGCGTTCCGGTGATCGACCGGGCGGTGCGCCTGCTCTACGCCGAGGGCTACCTGCACAACCATCTGCGCCTGTGGCTGGCCAGCTATATCGTCCATCTGCGCAAAATCCACTGGCGCATCGGTGCCGATTGGATGTATGGCCATCTGCTGGACGGAGACCTGGCAAGCAACCATCTGAGCTGGCAATGGGTGGCCGGCACCGGCAGCCACAAGCCCTATCTGTTCAATGCCGGCAATGTCGCGCGCCACGCGCTGCCGGATTGGCACAGCCCAGGCACGGTGATCGACACCTCCTACGAGGCCCTCGATGCCATCGCCCGCAGCGCCGAGCCGGTTGGCGCCCAATCGCGGCAGGCCCTGGGTGTCGACGAGCCAGCCCTGCACGAACGGCCGCCTGCTGCCTGGGGCGTGCCCGATTCGACGGCGGTCGCGGGGCGCGATGTCTGGCTGGTCCACGCCTGGGCCCTGGCCGATCCGCCGCCCGACTTGCCCGCCGACAGCGTCAGCGTGGCGATCTTCGAGGCCGGCCATCTGCACGCGTGCTGGCCCTGGAGTGCGGCGCGCTGGACCTTTGTCGGCCAGCGCATGAGCGAGCTGGCCGCGTTGCGCTGGTGGGGCGATGCGGCCACGCTGGCCGGCGCGCTGGCGCAGGCGCGCTCGGTCCAGATGGTGGCCGACCCGCATCTCTCGCCGGCCCTGCACGGCGTGGCCCGCTGCCGGCCGAGGCCGCAGTTGTTCGCCCCGGTGGCCCGGCATTGCGATTCGTTTTCGCAATGGTGGAAGCGGGCCAGCGCGGCGCTGAAGCTCAGCGACCGCTGCTGAAGACCCGACCCAGCCAGCCCAGATACCAGTCAAGGAAGCGCTGGAAGACGCCCTTGGGCGGAGCCGGCGGCTCCGCCGGCGTCACGCCATAGCGCTCGGCCAGTGCTGCATTGAAAGCCGCGAAGAAGTCGCCAGCCATCTTCTGCGCGGCCATATCGACCAGGCGCGAACCGATCTGCGCGATCTTGCCGCCGACGCTGGCCAGCACCGTGTAGTGCAGCAGGGTCTGGGCCGGACCCAGCGTCTCCAGCCGCACCTGGGCCGTGCCCTTACCGTGGCCGGCAGCGCCGCCCGAGCCCTCGAAGGCGAGCTGGTAGCTGGTCGGCGGCTGCAGCTCGGAGAGCTTGAGCTTGCCTTTGAACTTCGCCTTGACTGGGCCGATTGCGACCGCAAGCAAGACCTCGTATTCGTTTTCTCCTACCGGTGTCAGCGACTCGCAGCCGGTGATGGATGTCTTCAGCATCTCGGTGTCGTTGAGCGCGGCCCAGGCCTGGGCCTGGGCGACGGGCAGAGTTTCTTGTCCGGTCAGTTGCATAAGGTGTTCACCAGGTCTTCAAGACTAGCCAGGTTGTGGGCGGGAAGATGGGCGCTCACCTCGGGAAGTAAGGCCTTGATGCCGGCCGCCCTGGGCTCAAATCCCTCAAAGCGCAGCAACGGATTCAACCAGATCAGGTGGCGGCAGGACAGGCGCAGGCGACGCGCCTCGAAGGCCAGTGCGTCGGCACTGTCGCCCTGCTCCAGCCCGTCGGTGATCAAGAGCACCGTGGTGTCGCTGCTCAGCACGCGACGCGCCCAATCATGGTTGAACTGATGCAGGCAGGCGCTAATGCGGGTGCCGCCCGACCAGTCGGCCACCGCGCGCGCGACGGCGCCCACCGCGATATCGGGGTCGCGCTGCTTCAGAAGCCGCGTAATGGCCGTCAGCCGCGTGCCGAAAACAAAGCTGGTGACCTTGGGGGCATGGCGCCGCTCGGCGGGATTGGCCAGGCCATGGGCCAGGTGCAAAAGCATGCGTGAGTAGCGGCTCATCGAGCCAGAGATGTCGGCCAGGATCACGAGCGGCGCGACCTTGACCCTGGTCCGGCGCCAGCGCGGTGGCGCCAACTCCTGGCGGGTCTGCGCGCGCAGGGTTGCTCGCCAGTCGAAGCGGCCCTGAGCGGCCGGACGAAAGCGGCGTGTTGGCCGGGTCTCGAACAAGGGGCGCAGCCGCGCCAAAAGGCGCTTGGCGGCGGCCCATTCCTCTGTCGTCATCGTCTCGAAATCGCGCTGGCGCAGCAGTTCCTGATCGCTCCAGCTGAGCCGGGCATCGATTTCGATCTGCTCCTCCGGTTCACGCGGCTTCTGACCTTGTGGCTGCCCCTGAGGGAACAGTGCATCGGCCAGGCGCCGGTTCTCCGGTGGCGGCGGGCTGCCGGGTTTTGCCTGGGCACGCGGCAGCATCATCGCCATCACCCGGCCCAGCAGATCTGGGTCTCGCCAAAACAGGTAAAAAGCCTGCTCGAACAATGGCCGGTGCGCCGCGCGGTCGATCAGGCAGGCGGCCAGCGTGGCCTTGAAATCGGCCCGCGATTCGAGTCCAGCCACCTGCAGCGCCTCCAAACACAGCTGCACCCGGTCCGTGCCCACGGCCATACCGGACTGGCGCAACACGCGGGCGAAGTGCATCACATTGGTCGCCAGATGTGCGGGCAGGTCAGCCAACTGAGCCATGCGTGGCCACCCTCACCTGCTCCAGCAGCCGCGCCGCCTCCGAGCCCTGCACTTTGGCGATGTCGTCCTGGTACTTTAGGAGCACGCCCAACGTGTTGCTGACCGTCTCAGGGTCCAGCACAAGGGCATTGAGTTCCAACAGCGCGCGCGACCACTCGATGGTCTCGGCCACGCCGGGCAACTTGTACAGGTCCAGGGTTCGCAAGCCTTGGATGAAGGCGACGATCTGGCGCGATAGCGCGTCGCCAGCACCGGGCACCTTGAGCCGCAGGATCTGTAGCTCGCGCTGCGCATCAGGGAAATCTACCCAGTGGTAGAGGCAACGCCGCTTGACCGCATCATGGATCTCGCGGGTGCGGTTACTGGTCAGCACGACGATAGGCGGCTCTGCGGCCTTGATCACACCCAGCTCGGGAATACTGAGCTGGAAATCGCTCAGCAACTCCAGCAAAAAGGCCTCGAAAGGCTCGTCGGCACGGTCCAGCTCGTCGATCAGCAGCACCCCCGGCTGTTCCAAGGCCTGCAGCAGCGGCCGCGCGATGAGGAAGCGGCGTGCGAACAGCTCGTCGCCCGCCAGACCGCCGCTCTTGATCTCAAGCATCTGCCGCGCATAGTTCCACTCATAAGCCGCGCTGGCCAGATCCAGGCCCTCATAGCACTGCAGCCGTATCAACGGTCGGCCCAGCATCGCGGCCAGAGCTTTGGCGATCTCGGTCTTGCCGGTGCCCGGCTCGCCCTCCAGGAAGAGCGGTCGCTGCAGGCGCAGGGCCAGGAAGGCGGCGGTGGCCAGTTCGCGCTGGGCGACATAGCCCTGGGCCAGCAGTTGTGCCGCCGTCTCGTCGATGCTGGCCGGCAAGGCCGCCATCAAGCCGCCGCCACCGCGCGGCCGGCCAGCACCGGGATCAGCGCGGCCCGGTAGGCCGCCGAGCCATGCAAATCGTTGTTCAGGCCCTCGTCACTGATGCCGACAGCCTGGGCCGCAGCGGCGGTCCAACTGCTGTTGAGCGCGGCCTCAATGGCCGTGGTGCGGAACACGCAAGACCCGGCACCAGTCACGGCCACCCGCGCGCCGCCGGCCGTCTTCGCGACGAACACGCCGACGATGGAGAAGCGCGAGGCCGGTTGCTTGAACTTCTGCCAGCCGGCCTTCTCCGGGATGGGGAAGCTCACCGAGCTGATGATCTCTCCCTCGGCCAAGGCGGTCTCGTACAAGCCCTTGAAGAAATCATCGGCCGCAATCGAGCGCCGGTCGGTGTGGATGGTGGCACCCAGGGCCAGCACCGCCGCCGGGTAGCAGGCGGCCGGGTCGTTATTGGCCAGGCTGCCGCCGATCGTGCCGCGGTTGCGCACCTGGCGGTCGCCGATGCGGCCGGCCAGATCGGCCAGCGCCGGTATCGCGGCGGCCAGATCCATGGACGCAGCCACCGCCGCGTGCGTGGTCATCGCGCCAATCGTGACCTTGCCTGCATCGATCTTGATGCCCTTGAGATCGGCCAGTCCGGACAGGTCGATCAAGGCCTCGGGCGCGGCCAGGCCCTGCTTGATCGCAGCGAGCAGGGACTGCCCGCCTGCCAGAATCTTGGCTTCGCTATTGCCCCGCACGGCCTGGGCCGCGTCGGCGACGCTGGTGGCTTGTTGGTAGGCGAATGTCATGCTGTGCTCTCCCGGTTCAACGGTTGGCCTGGATGGCTTGCCATACGGTATGCGGCGTCGCGGGCATCGGCAGATCCTTGACGCCGATGGCATCACAGATCGCATTGATCACTGCTGGCGGCGAGCCTATGGCCCCGGCCTCGCCGCAGCCCTTGACGCCCAACGGGTTGTGCGTGCAGGGCGTGCCCTTGGACGTGCGGATATTGAAGCTGGGCAGATCGTCGGCGCGCGGCATCGCATAGTCCATGTAGCTGCCGGTCAAGAGCTGACCACTCTCGTTGTCGTAGATGCCATGCTCCAGCAGCGCCTGGCCAATGCCTTGCGCGATGCCGCCCTGCACCTGGCCCTCGACAATCATCGGGTTGACGATATTGCCGAAGTCATCGACCGCGCTGAAGCGGTCCACCCGGACCACGCCGGTGGCCGGATCGACCTCGACCTCGCAGACATAGCTGCCGGCCGGATAGGTGAAATTGGTCGGGTCGTAGAAGGCGTTTTCGTTCAAGCCGGGCTCCAGCTTGTCCAGCGGATAGTTGTGCGGCACATAGGCGGTCAGCGAGACGGACGCAAAGGGTACGCTCTTGTCGGTGCCGGCCACCTTGAAGACACCGTTCTCGAACTCGATGTCGGTATCGGCCGCCTCCAGCAAATGGGCAGCGATCTTCTTGCCCTTGGCGATGACCTTGTCGACCGCCTTGATGATGGCCGTGCCGCCGACCGATAGCGAACGGCTGCCGTAGGTGCCCATGCCGAACAGCACCTTGGCGGTGTCGCCATGCTCGATGCTGACATCGTCAATTGGGATGCCCAGCCGGTCGGCGACGACCTGCGCGAACGTCGTCTCATGCCCCTGGCCATGCGAGTGGCTGCCGGTGAAGATCGTGACCTTGCCGGTCGGATGAACCCGCACCTCGCCGGCCTCGAACAGGCCGGCCCGTGCGCCTAAAGCGCCGGCGATGTTCGAGGGCGCCAGGCCGCAGGCCTCGATATAGGTCGAGTAGCCGATGCCGCGCTTGAGCCCCTTGGCCTCGGACACCGCCTTGCGCGCCGCGAAGCCGGCCACATCGGCCAGCTCGATGACTTCGTCGAGCGTCGTGTCGTAGTCGCCGGTGTCGTAAGTCAGGCCCACCGGCGTGGCGTAGGGGAAGCTCTGGATGAAGTTGCGGCGGCGGATCTCGGCCGGGTTCAGGCCCAGTTCCTTGGCCGCCGTCTCGACCAAACGCTCAACCACATAGGTGGCCTCGGGCCGGCCGGCGCCGCGGTAGGCATCGACCGGCGCGGTGTTGCTGAACACACCGGTGACCTCGGCATATATCTTGGGCGTGGTGTACTGGCCGGCCAGCAGCGTCGCATAGAGGATGGTCGGCACGCTGGACGCGAAGGTCGACAAATAGGCGCCCAGATTCGCGGTCGTATGAACCCGCATCGCCAGGAACTTGCCGCTGGCGTCCAGCGCCAGTTCGGCCACGGTCGCATGGTCGCGGCCGTGCGCGTCACTCAAGAATGCCTCGGAGCGGTCAGCCGTCCACTTGATCGGCCGGCCGACCTGCTTGCTGGCCCAGGTCAGCGCGGTTTCCTCGTTGTAGAGAAAGATCTTGGAGCCGAAGCCACCACCGACATCGGGCGCGACCACGCGCAGCTTGTGCTCGGGGATGCCCAGCACGAAAGCGCACATCAGCAGTCGCGCCACATGGGGGTTCTGGCTGGTCGTGTAGAGCGTGTAGCTGTCGTCGCTCGCGTTGTAGGCGGCATTGGCCGCGCGCGGCTCGATGGCATTGGGAATCAGCCGGTTGTTGCGAAACTCCAGCCGCGTCACATGGGCGGCGCCGACAAAGGCCGCATCGGTGCCGGCTTTGTCGCCGCAGCCCCAGGTGTAACAGACGTTGTCAGGCGCTTCCTCATGCACCTGGCCCGCGTGACCCTTGGCGGCAGCGGTGTCGACCGCCGGCACCAGCTCCTCGTAGTCGATCTCGATGAGCTGGGCGGCGGCCTTGGCCTCGGCATAGCTCTCGGCCACGACCAGGGCAACCGGATCGCCGACGTAGCGGACCTTGCCGTCAGCCAGGATCGGGTGCTTGGGCTCCTTCATTGGACTGCCGTCCAGGCTGTTGATCAGCCAGCCGCAGGGCAGACCGCCAATCGCGCGGAAGTGCTCACCGGTGTAGATGCCCAGCACGCCCTCGGCCGCCACCGCGCTTGCCGTGTCCACGCTCTTGATGCGCGCATGGGCATAGGGCGAGCGCAGGAAGTAGGCGTAAGTCTGGCGCGGCAGAACAATGTCATCTGTGTACTGACCCCGCCCGGTCAGGAAGCGCGCGTCCTCGCGGCGCTTGACGCTCTGGCCGATGAAACCTTCTTTGGGTGCGTTCATGATCGTGTGCTCCTTAGGCCTTCATGTTCTGAGCGCCCATCTGGACGGCCCGCACGATGTTCTGATAGCCGGTACAGCGGCAGATATTGCCCTCCAGCCCCTCTCGGATCTCGGTCTCGGAGCTGCAGCGGTGGTGCAGCACCAGATCGACCGCGCTCATGACCATGCCTGGCGTGCAGAAGCCGCATTGCAGGCCGTGGCACTCCTTGAACGCGGCCTGCATCGGGTGCATCTCGCTGCCATTGGCTGAATGGGCCGGTGTCAGGCCCTCGATGGTGGTGATCTCGGCGCCAACCGCCTGCAACGCCAGCATCGAACAACTCTTCACCGCACGCCCGTCCAGGTGCACGGTGCAGGCTCCGCACTGGCTGGTGTCGCACCCGACATGGGTGCCGGTCAGCGCGAGGTCCTCGCGCAGGAATTGCACCAGCAAACGGTCCGCCGCGACTTCGCGCGTGACCGGCTTGCCGTTGACCTTGAGCGTGATCTTGTGGCTCATTGGCTTGTCTCCTTGTTGTCGTCAGCGATCCATCAGCAGACATCCTCGCGGCAGCCCGTCCCGGGCGCTATCTACCGTTTACCCGCATGTATGCCCATACATGGGGCGCTTCACCCAGGGCTTGCTGCCCCGGCTTGGCACAGCTGTGCCAGCTTGGTGCCCAGTTGCACCAGACCCGCGGGTCAACCCGGATTCATCGCGGCTCAGGCAAGGCCAGCCGCTATCGGGTATGTTCGACGCCTGTGTACCCCGAGCACCGGGCTAGAGTCTCAAAGAACGCTTATGGACAATGTTGATCTGAATGTGCTGCGCCAGGTATCCACCTGGATGAGCGAGGGCCGGCGCGTCGTGCTGGGCACGATCACCCGCACCTGGGGCTCGGCGCCCCGGCCGGTGGGATCGGTGGTGGCGGTGCGCGACGACGGCCTGATCGCCGGCTCGGTCTCGGGCGGCTGCATCGAGGATGATCTCGTCGCCAAGGTGCGCGAAGGTGCGCTTACCCTGAGCACACCCGACCTGATCCGCTACGGCGTTGGCGCTGAAGAGGCTACCCGCTTCGGCCTGCCATGCGGCGGTACCTTGGAACTGGTGCTGGAGCCGCTGACCGCGGCCTCGCAGATCCCGGCCTTGCTGGCCAGTCTGGCGGCCGGCGAGCGGGTTCAGCGCGAGCTGGACCTGGCCAGCGGGGCGGTGCGCCTGCTGGCCCCGCTGGCCAATGCCGATGTGGTGTGCTTGAGCGAGACGATGCTAGTCACCCATCACGGGCCGCAATGGCGCTTGCTGATCATTGGCGCCGGTCAGCTGACCCAGTACCTGGCCGGCATGGCGCTGGCGCTGGACTACCAGGTGCTGGTATGCGACCCGCGCGACGAGTACCAGCCCGACATCCCCGGCGCCAACCTGACCCGGGAAATGCCCGACGACGTCGTTCAGCGCTTTGCCCCCGACGGCCACAGCGCTATTGTTGCGCTAACCCACGACCCCAAGCTCGACGACCTGGCCCTGATGGAAGCGCTTGGCAGCCCTGCCTTCTATGTCGGCGCGATCGGCTCGCGGGTCAACCAGGCCAAGCGCAAGGCCCGGCTGGCCGAACACTTCGGCATGTCCGAGACCCAGCTCGCGCGGCTGCACGGCCCGGTCGGCCTGAACATCGGCGCCCGCACCCCGCCCGAGATCGCGCTGTCTATCCTGGCCCACATGACCGCCGAGCGCTACGGCGTGAGTCTGACGAGTTCGCAGCAGGGTTCGGGCAGCGAGGCCGGCTGCGTGGTTTAGGACCCGTTGCAGCCGAGCCGGCTCATCACTCCACCGCAAAGATCAGCTCGATCGCCAAGCCGAAAACCCGGGCAATGACGAAGGCCAGCGGCAGGCTGGGGTCGTAGCGCTCGTTCTCGATTGCGTTGACCGTCTGGCGCGACACCTGCAGCCGCTCGGCCAGCTCGGCCTGCGACCATCCGCGCTCGGTGCGTAGCTCGCGGACCCGGTTTCTCATCGATAGCGCCGGGCGGCCAGCACGAGGCCGACGACCCACAGCGAGGCCATCACCGGCCAGACAACGAACGAGCTCATGCGCGGGTAGCCGACGCCTTCCAGAAAGCCATAGCCCAGGGTCAACAAGGCAGTGCCGGCGAAGGCCAGCCCCAAGGCTTCTAGCTGCACGCGGCGCTGCAACTCATCCATGCGGCGCAGCTGCCGCAGGATCACCCAGACGACCGCCAGCCCCGGCAGCATCGGGCTCAGGGCTAGCGCATCGCGCCCCAGCCCTTGCGGCGGATTGACGCCCTGCAACCAAGCGATGGAGCCCGCTAGCACCAGCGCATAAGCGCCCATTGCCGCCCCGAGCTCGAGAAGATAGCGACCTTGCTTTGCTCCGCTCATCATTACTCCATGTAAAGCTTACTTTCCATGGAGGCAATGTATTTGTGTTGTCCTACGGTGTCAAGCATGCTTTCCATTTGACCGAGGAGTGGCCAGCATCGGCCATAGCGGGGATGTCTTACGCCCCCTTCTTGCGCCCCCGATCTGCCACCGACGGCGCCAGTACGCTCGGGTCGGCGGGCTTGCTGATGGGCGGGTCCTTCTTTGGTTTCTTCGCTTCCTTGTTTCCGCGTTGGCCCTTGGACATGACTGATCTCTCTTGCAGTGACGGATTTCCGCCGGTAGGCCAGCTTGCACGAAGCCGGCCGGCGCATCTGTGCGCTGACGCACCCGCCGGCCGGCCAGCGTCACGGCCTGGCGCTACCATGCCGCTCATCGCTCACCCCGGCCCCACCCCATGATCCAGCTGCACTATCACCCGAGCAATGCCAGCTTCGCGCCCCACATCCTGCTCAACGAACTGGCTGTGCCTTTCGAGCTGAGGCTCGTCGACCGCGCTGCCGGCGCCCACAAGTCGGCCGACTATTTAAAGCTCAACCCCAACGGGCTGATCCCGGTGCTGGTTGATGGCGAGTTGGTGCTCTACGAGACGGCCGCCATCCTTTTGCACCTTGCCGACACCCACCCACAGGCCGACCTGGTGCCGCCACTGGCCTCGGCCGAGAGGGCCCAGTTCTACAAATGGCTGATCTGGTTGACCAATACCTTCCAACCCCTGCTCCTGGCCTACTACTACCCCGACCGCTGGGTGGCGGAGGACAATGCGGAGGGCGCGGCCCAGGTCAAGGCCCAGGCCGAGGCACGCATCGCGCCGCTGCTGGACCAGTTGGAGGCACAGCTGGCCAGCCATGACGGCCCCTGGCTGCTGGGCGAGCACTACAGCGCAGCAGACGCGCTGGCCTTCATGCTGTGCCGCTGGACCCGCGGGTTCGCACGGCCGGCGCGCAGCCTGCCGCTGCTGGGCGTCTATCTGCAGCGCATGCTGGAACGCCCGGCGGTGCAGCAGGCCATCGCCACCGAGCAGCTACCCCAGCCCTGGGTTTGAAGCCATGACCGAACTGATACTCATCCGCCATGGCGAAACCGACTGGAATCGCCGCCAGTGCTTCCAGGGCCATCTTGACGTGCCGCTGAACGGGCGCGGCCTGGCCCAGGCTGAACGCCTGGGCGCGCGACTGGCGGCCGAGCGCATCGACGCGCTGGTGGTCAGCGACTTGATGCGCACCCGTCAGACCGCCACGCCGCTGGCCGATCAAACCAAGCTGGTGCCCAGCTACACGCCGACCTTGCGCGAGCAGGCCTTCGGCATCCTCGAAGGCCTGACCTTCGAGGACATCCGCGTCCAGCACCCGGCCGAGTTCGCGCTCTGGGCCAAGCACGAGCCCGACTACGCGCTGCCCGGTGGCGCCGAGAGCCGCACGCTGTTCCACCGCCGCGTCATCGCCGCGCTGCAGCAGCTGGCCACCCAGCACAGCGGCCAGCGCCTAGCAGTCGTCACCCATGGCGGCGTGCTCGACATGGTCTGGCGCACCGCCAAGGGCCTGAGCCTGCACGGCGCGCGCGAATGCGCGATTCCGAACACCGGCATCAACCGCGTGCAGCTCAAGGACGGCGGCGCCTTCGAGATCCTCGGCTGGGCCGATGACGAGCATGTGCGGGATCTGACCGACTAGCTAAAGCCTCGACCTGATCTTGCGCACGCTCCAGCTGTGGCACTTCTCGTTGAGCGTTGCACAAACAACGGTCTCGCCGTCTGCGCGGACATTGACCAGTCCACAGACCGGACAGCACGCCACCAGGGTGCGGCCCAGCGTGCGCGTGGCCTCGCTGGTGTGCAGATCACCGGCTTTGGTGACGGCGTCCTCGATACGGCTGTTGGCTAGCCCAGCCTGCTCGTGCGCGTGATCAGGCGGGATCAGGCGCAGCGACTCGCCGAGCTGCACGCGCGGACGATCTTGGTCGGGTAGACCAGCGGAGTGAAGATGCGGTCCTGCTCGACCTGCAGATGGCCGGTCGTGGCGCTGGCCGCGACGATGGCCCAGCGGTGTCGCTGCCGATGTGCTTCGTGACGCCGTTGTTCATCGCGGGCTCCTGCTGCGTGCGGGCAAAGCCGCTTGTGAATGCATAGGAGTGACGATGCCTAATCGCTGACCGGCAGGGCTCGCAGATAGTCGTGAAGCTGGCGCGCCGCCGCCTCGCGCTCGGGCAAGGTGTCGGGCAGTGGCGGCATCGCGGTGCCGGGTTTGACGGCGCTGGGGTTCAACAGCCAGCGCTGCCAGGTCGGACCGTCGATCTGCTTGGCGCGTACGGCCAGATTGATCGGCATCTTGTCGCCGCCGAAGCCGTTGACCTGGTGGCAGTTCAGGCAAAACTTCTGCGCCAGCGCCGCCTGGGCCTCGAAGCCTGGCGCCAGTCGGGCCGGCAGCAAGGCCGCGCTGCTGTTGCGCAGTGCGATCTGAGCCACCTGGTAAGGCCACCCAGAACCGCCATCGGCCAGCAGCTCGGGCGCGGCGATGTTGTCCCACACCAGGTAGTAAGGCCCCAGCGGCACGCGCTTCTCATTCTGGCCCGGGTTGTCAACGACGAACTCGCTGCCGTCCTGGCGAGCCAGCACCAGATAGGCTCGATGCTTGGCGAAGCGCTCGACCGGAATGCGCGAAACATAGCCATCCAGCGCGCGGAACTCGATCTCCTTGCCGGGCTTGTTTTGCCAATCCGGCCCCAGATGAGCGTTCAGCACCTGGGCGATCGGATAGCCCAGATAGCTCAGACGCACCCGCTTGCCACCGATGCTCAGATGCGGCTCGATCACCGTGACCGGTTGTGGCGGTGCGCCCAGACTGGCCTGCAGCAAGGCCGGTGTGGGCAGCACTTGAGCCCACAACGCCGGGGCGGCGGCGAGCAGGGCGGGAACTAGCAACAAAGGGCGGCAGCGCATGGGCATGGACTCACTAAGCAAGACAATGCCCGGAGCCTAGCAAAATGACGGAGGCGGGTGGACCGGACCGGCCCAAGCGGCAGGAGTTCACAATAGCTTCGCACACAACAAGGAGCTGTATCGATGGCCATTCCCTGGCTGCTGGCATTGAAAGTGATTCCCTGGGCCGATGTGATCGAGGCCACGCCTGCCCTTGTAAAGGGCGCCCGCAAGCTGTTCAAGCGCAGCCAGGACGAGGCCGCCGAGATTGCCGAGCTGCCTAGCGCACCCCCGCAGTCGCTGCCCGAGGCCTTGCTGCGCCTGCAGAAGATGGAGATCGAGCTGGGAGGCTTGAGCCGGCAGCAAGCCGAGAGCGCGGCCCTGCTGCAGTCGCTGGCCGAGCAGAATGCGCGCCTGGTCGAGGCGGTGGAGATGCTGCGTCTGCGCAGCCGGCTGCTGCTGTATGGCTGCGCGGGACTGGCAGCACTGAACGCCGCGCTGCTGGCCTGGGCCTTATTGCGCTAGCTCACGGCCAGGGCCGGCGGCTCAGGCCTTGCGCGGCTTGCGCATCGAGACCAGGGCCTCGACCCGCTTGAGCAACTCGCGGTCGTTCCAGGGCTTCTTGAACAGACCATAAATGCCCTGCACATCGTGCACCCGGGTGTGAAGTTCGTCATGGCCGGTGATCGCGATGATGGGCAGATCCTCGGTCTCCAGACTGCCCTGCACATCGGCGATGAGCTCGAAGCCGTCCTTGTTGGGCATCTCCAGGTCGGTGACCATCACATTGAAATGCTGCTGGGCCAGTTGCTCCAGCGCGTCGACGCCGTCCTTGGCCAAGGTGACGCGGTAGCCGGCGCTCTCGAACAGTTTTCCCAGCTTGGCGCGCGCCACCGCCGAATCGTCGACCAGCAACAGCGAGGCCGGCTGGCCCTGCTCGGCCAAGCTCATCGGCTGAGTCGGCGGCAGCATCGCGCTCGGAGCCGCCCGGGTGTTGTCCAGATCGTCGCCACGGCGGCGGCTGATGACCAGCACCACAATGGCCAGCGGCACCGCGATCAGCAGCGGCAGCAGATAGGGGCCGAGCAATTCCGGGACTTCAAAAGGCATGACGGGGTTCTCCTGAGCTCGGCCAGCCCTCCACGGCCCGCTGAGGCGGCTCATTCTCCCACTGTCGGATCCGATTCAAGCAATAGAAAAGGCGACACAAGGTCGCCTTTGTCGTGATGCTGACTCAATCAGCCGGGTCTGTGACGATCCGGCCTATGCGTCCGCCTGGACTTATTGCGCGCTGCGCGGCTGGCCGGCGAGCGTCTGCGCCGCAGGACGGGCCTTCAGACCGCTGAGGTGGGCATAGTCGGCGTGGTTGCTGTTCAGCAGGGCCAGCTCACCGCTGGCACGGGCTTGCTGCAGCTCTGCCAGCACTTCGGCGCGGCTCTTCGTCGATACGGTCGAAATCTGCGGGGCATACGACTCGCTGTTGAGGCGGTCCAGCGCGCCACTACGGCGGGCTTCGTGCAGCTCGGCCAGCACAGCGGCGCGGGTCTGCGGCGCAGCGGCGCTCACACTCACATCGCTATCGCGACCCAGTTCGTTGAAGGCCCCGCCGCGGGCCATCGCGGCACCAGTTGTCGACAGAAGGGCGAGAGCGATGACAGCGGTCAGCTTGTTCATGATGGGTTCCTTTTCAGCTTGCGGATTGATTGGGTTTGAGGCTCTGGAGCCAGCGACCCTTGTTGTCGGTATCGCCGTGCCCATGACCTGAACTGTGAACCTCGGGCCGCTGAAGAAAAACCGGCTGCGTCGCAACTGAGCATTCACGATTTCACAAGAATGCCAGTGCGACGCCCGTGAAAAAGCCGGCCCGCACAGTCCGTGTCAAAACGGCTGCGAAGGGCGCCAAGAGCAAAGCGCTCCGAGTTTCTCGGAGCGCTTTTGTTTGGGCGCGCACGAGGTGTCCATTGGAGCGTATTGCGTGATGGTGGGCTGAACAGCCGAAGCTTTGTGTCGGACCGCAACAAACACTGGCACCGG
>NZ_JAPFGP010000019.1 GCF_026241155.1 Paucibacter sp. PLA-PC-4 | reverse complement strand
TGATGCCGGACAGTTGGCTTACCATCCGGGCCGTCACTCAGGCACCCCACTCAGGGTGTCCGCGATCGCCCGGAACACTGTCCGCGATCAGCCTGGAATGGGTGTCCGCGATCAGTGGAATACGCATTCAGACAATCCCTCGCGGGCTTGCCCTTGCCTTCGGCTCGTGGTTATCCTTGCTCACGATGAGTCCAAGTCGGTACCTCCACAGGGGACTTTCACCCCATAAGTTCGCGCCCATGCTGGGCGCACACCTGCCATTCGAGCGGACCGCCTTCGGCGTCCGCTCACTTTCACGTTGAGCGTCAGCACTCATGATTCCCACAGCGATCTTGATCTTTGTCGTTCTGATCGCTGCGTACGCCGCGTATTCGATTCCTGTCATTTTTCAGTTCCGGTCGTACTGCGAACGTGTAGCGAAAGCTACCAATCGAAGCGAAGAACTCAAGAATCATCGGAGCATCGATGACGGTGGCAATACTGCGTTCGAACGGGAGCAGTGGTCGAAACTCTTGCGAGGGGAGTTCGGGGAATTCATGGATCCAACTCTTGCAACCGAAGCAGCCTCGCTCAGCCGTAGGGTCCGGCTCTCTTTTTTTCTCGCACTTGGTCTTGTCGGCGGTCTTGCCATCATTCTTTTCGCAGGCTTGTGGCTGCCTCGCTTGGGACCACAATGACGCTTAACCCCTCAGTCCGGTGGACAAATTGTGTCGAGCCGCAATTTGCCCCTTACCTCGAACGTTGGGCGTCATCGATGCGATTGCTCCAATTGCTCGCTGCAGTAGGGATAGGCATCCTTGTTCTTGGCTGCTCGAAAGCGGAGAACAGCCCAAGAACTATCAGGAACCACATCGACGAAACAGTACACGCACCAGACCTTCCGCCGTCAGTGACTGTGCGCGTCGAATCGACGGGTGTGGCCCGCAAAGGGTGTGCGAACAACGATGGTCCAGCCGTGGACTTTCTCTTCAAGGTGAGCGACGAACTACCCACGGTCGCTGTCAAAGACCCGACTTTGATCTATTCACCAGCCGTGTATTCGCTACCGCTGGTTGGCAATCAAGAACTTCACATTCGTGTCAACGAAACGCTTGCTGTCGTCAGGCGCTCACGCCAGTGGAACATTGCCAAAGCAGATGGGTGGGGTGGTGCGCTAGCTAGTTTGTGTCCCGTAGGAGGCTATCCCTGCGATTTCGCAATTTCAGGAACGGTAACTTTTACTCCGGCAACCGATGAGCTCTTCGAGATGCAAGCTGATCTAAAGTTTCTTTCCAAGAACTCTGTCAAGACCCGTCTTTCAGCCAGGTTGATTCCTGGTGTCAAGCAACTCTGTGGCTGAACCAATGACGCCCAACCCGTCCTTGCAGCGGACTGCCTTCGGCTGCCGCTGAATTCCAACGTTGAGGCTGTAAAAAAACTCCCGACTCCGCAGCACCCCCAGTAGCCCGCGCGCCCTCAAGCGCTTCAAATATGTAGACCTTCCAGGAGCACTGTATGGCGCGCTACAAGCCCCGGGTTCGTGAGTCGATGTTGCTGCTGCCCGTGGTGCTGTCTGAACAGATCGTGCCGGGCAGTTTTGCCTTCGCGCTGGACTATCTGGTCGACCGCGAGCTGGACTTGCAAGCCCTGGATGCGCGCTTCAAGAATGACATCACAGGCGCCAGCGCCTTCGACCCTCGCGTGATGCTCAAGATCGTCCTGCTGGCCTACAGCCAGGGCCTGATCTCCAGCCGCAGCATCGCCGCCGCCTGCGCACGCAACGTCCAGTTCATGACCATCAGCGGCGACAGCCAGCCCAGCCATGCCCACATCGCCAAGTTCGTCGCCTCATTGAGCGAGCAGATCCAGCCGCTGTTCAGCCAGGTCTTGATGAGCTGCGACGCCCAGGGTCTGATCGGGCGCGATATGTTCGCCATCGACGGCGTCAAGCTCCCCAGCAACGCCAGCAAAGAGCGCAGCGGCACGCACGAAGAACTGAGCCACCGGGCCGAGCGCCTGGACAAGGCCGCCGACAAGATCCTGGCGCTGCACCAGGCGCAGGACAAGGCAGGAGCCCAGGAACCCCTGGAGGCCAAGCGGCAAGCCCGCGTTGAGGCCTTGCGCCAGGAGGCGGCGCGCACGCGGGAGTTCGTCGCCAAGAACCCCAAGCGCCTGAACAGCAAGGACCAGGAGCTGAAGTCCAACATCACCGACCCGGACAGCGCGAAGATGGCGACCAACAAAGGCGTCATCCAAGGCTACGCCGCGCAAGCGGCGGTGGACAGCGCCAACCAGATCATCATCGCCGCCGACGTGGTCGGATCAGGCTCGGAGCAGAGCATGCTGGCCCCCATGATCGAGCAGGCGAAGCCCTGGAGTGACGAGAACACCCTGGTCACCGCCGATGCGGGCTATCACAGCGATGCCAATGTGCAGCGGTTGCATGACAGCAGCACCCCGGGGTTGATCGCCGACAACCAGATGCGCAAGCGTGACGAGCGCTTCGCCGACCAAGACAAGCACAAGGCAAAGCCTGACCCTTTGTCCTGTAAGCAGCCCACCGGCGAGACCCCAGAGGACAAGCACTTCCGGCCCAAGGACTTCCGCTTCAACGACGACAACACGGCCACCTGCCCGGCGGGCCAGGTCTTGACCAGCCGAGGCCGAATCCACACCACGGCCAGTGGTCAGCCCTACCAGACCTACATCGCCAAAGCGACTGACTGCGGCAGCTGCGCGCTGCGTCAAAGATGCATCAAGAGCAGGGGGCAGGACGACCAACGCGAAGTATCACGAGGCAGGCAGCTCAGCCGCTTTCTTCCCAAAGCCCCTGATCTCACTGACCCCAGCGAACGCATGCGCCAGGCTATCGATTCGCCCCGGGGCCGGCAGCTGTACAGCCAGCGCATCGGCACCGTAGAACCCGTATTCGCCAACCTGCGTCACAACAAGCGCCTGAACCGCCTGAACTACCGCGGGCAAGCCAAGGTCAGGACGCAGTGGAGTCTGTACTGCATGGTGCACAACATCGAGAAGCTCTCGAGAGTGGGCTTCGGGTCAACCGGGGTCCAGTAAGCCGGGTGGCAAGCGGCACAATCGCGCTCAGACGCCGAGAAACTGGCTCACACATCTCACTTCACCCATGAACCCAGCCATCAGACTTCGCAGTCCTTTACGCGCACCGAGCGGCGGCGGTGCCTGTGGATTTCGGGTTTTTGGACAGCCTCGTTGGGCATCACAGGCAAGGTGTGTCGTCGTGCTTGCGTAAAATACGGCAATGCCGTAGTATTGGAGGGTGAGAACGGTAGCCGAAACCCCAATCTTTCAGCGGTATGCCGCTGATATCTGGACTCAAGCCGAGCGCGAGGAGTTCATCGCGTGGATCGCGGTCAACCCAGAGGCTGGTGATCTCATCAAGGGAAGTGGTGGGTGCCGAAAAGTTCGATGGGCAGCCTCAGGTCGGGGCAAAAGCGGCGGCGCGAGAGTCATCTATTTCAACGTCAGTGACGAGACGATTTGGTTGCTCATCGCTTACACGAAAGGCAAGTTCGACAACTTGCCAACCTCGTTCCTAGCGGAACTGAAACAAGGAGTCGAAGATGCCCTCTGAAATGAAGAAGTTCCAGCAGGACTTGCTTGAGTCGGTTCGCCAGATGAAGCGCGGTGACGCCGCTCGTGTGACGAAGGTTCAACTGCCGGCTGCGGCCGAAGCTCGGGCGCAAGTCGGACTGTCGCAGCAGGATTTCGCAAACCTCTTGGGTGTGTCTGCACGCACGTTGCAGGATTGGGAGCAAGGTCGGCGCGAGCCGAATGGTGCTGCAAAGACGTTGCTGCGTGTTGCCGTGGCGCACCCGGAGGTATTGCGCGAGTTGCATGGTTGAAGTGATGCCCAACCAGTCGTTCAACCGGACCCGCAACGGCATGCCGCCTTCGGGCCGCATTTCATTCTGGTCGTTCGGCGTCCTGCCATTGCCCGCCGGTTAACTTCAACGTTCGGCATCTTGAGGGGAGCTGGACTACTATGCTCCTCTGGCGTGTAGTTCGGCAATGCTCACGGTCGTCGAAACCCTTCTCTTCCGACGCCAATGGCCGCTCTACTGGAGCGAGGAAGAGCGTGGCGTATTCGCCGCCTACATCGCTGAGCACCCCACTGCCGGAGATGTCGTGCCCGAATCCGGCGGCATTCGCAAGGTGCGCTGGGGTCGAGCAGGTTCGGGCAAGTCGGGTGGCGTACGGGTGATTTAGTTCACTCGTACTGTTGCAGGTGAAGTGGTTTTGCTGACGCTGTATGCAAAAGCCAAGACGGACAACCTCACCGGCCCAAAGTTAGAGGAGATTCGCCGTGCCCTCGAAGAGTAAAACCCTGAGCGATGCGGAACTGGCCGCCGACGAAGCCAAGCGCGATCTTGCTGCTGAATTGCTGCAGTCGGTGCGCGAGATGAAAGCGGGACAAGTTCGCGTTGTTTCATCGCCTGTCATTGAGGCGCGCAATAGAACAGGACTTTCACAGTCACAGTTTGCTGCGCTGATGGGCGTCTCCGTTCGTACCCTGCAGGGCTGGGAACAAGGTCGCAAACAGCCAAGCGGTGCCGCACGCACACTGTTGGCTATCGCCAGCTCCAATCCGAAGGCGTTGTTGGCTATTGCACAAAAGTAGGTCGCGAGCGCAAGAGGCCGAACCAGTCGTTCGAGCCGACAGCTCTCGGCAAGCCTCGGTCTGCGGCTCGACTCCAACGTTGGGCGTCTCAGTAGTGATATCGAAGTTGTGCGATCAGAAGGGCGTCGCCTTCGACCTTGTAGACAATGCGATGCTCATCCGTGATCCGGCGAGACCAGAATCCGGCGAGCGCATGTTTGAGGGGCTCGGGCTTGCCAATGCCGCCGAACGGGTCTCGCTGTATTTCCTGAATCAGCTTGTAGATGCGCTCGACCATTTTTCGATCTTGCTTGTGCCAGTAGAGGTAGTCCTCCCAGGCTTCTTCAGCAAAAACCAGCTTCACTTGGTCAGTTCTTGCTCAACGCCTTTGCCAGCGCCCAACTGGGCTACCGCGGACATCAGGCGCTTGGCGTTGGCCGGATTGCGCAGCAGGTATGCCGTTTCTTCCATGGCCTGAAAGTCCCCAAGTGAAAGCATCACTACAGCCTGTTCGCCGTTGCGCGCGATGATGAGCGCTTCATGATCATTGCAAACACGATCCATGGTGCTGGCGAGATTGGCGCGTGCGGCCGAGTAGGTGATGGCGTCCATCGGGACACTCCTGTATTGTACGTGTTATTGTACGTGTGCGATCGGTTCTTGTCCATGGCTCGGCGCGAGACGCCCAACCGGTCTACGAGGACTACTTTGCCGCCTGGACGGCCCGAGGTGGTGTTCATCAGGTGCTGCGTTGCTCGGCTATGCCTATGAGTCCGTCGTCGAACCACAGCATTGGGGAGCGAGGTCAGAACGGCGCTGAAGTCGGTCGGTCGCTCGCTCGAAACGAACGCCGCCAACCCTTGCCGACCTGATTTCGGCTTGCTCGGACGTCTCCCAGCCGCCGGCCGCCAGTGAAGATCAAGACGATGCCCGCCCAGAGGCGCCGCGCAAGGACGATGTGCGCCATGGAGTAGGTCAAGCCTAGATGCGGACCTGCGCCGAGCGCTTGCCGCACATGTCGCTATTGATGAAGAGGTCTGCGCAACCGATCCGGCCGCCATTCACATGCAGGGATCGACGTCCCAGCGAAGCTATCAGGCACGCTCTCTCCTCCCAACGGTCAACCCTCCTCGTGACACCGCGCAGGATACTCGTCTGCTACTTCCGGCAGATGCGCCAGCGGGAGCATCGCGCCATCCTGTCATGTCGCCGTCGCTCGCTGCACTTTTGAGTTGGCGGACCCTGCATTCTCGGGCAGCCATTCTTCGTGAGCAGCGCCGACACGCAAAGCCAGGAGCACACCATGCCTTGTTCAACCCGAAAACCCGTGGCTCTTCCCGTCGTGGCGAGCGCCAGGCTCACGTCAGCCCGCTTGCGGCAACCAACGCCACTTCCGAGCGTCGTCGCCACAACTAAGGCCAGCCGATGGTTGCTCCGCCTGAATTGGTTGTTCGGGGGCTCTCGCCGATGAGGTAGCAGACCGTGCTTATCGGCAAAGTCAAACCAACGTCGCCGCAGATCTCATGTCCGCACTCACACTTTCCCCACGATCTCTTCGAGCCTATCGATCGCCCAAGCTTGTGGGCTGCTCTTGTGCTGTCGGGTCGATCACGTGTCCGGCGGTTGTGAAGCCCTCGCTGTCGTACGACCCGGTTTCGTGGTTGTGGCGGCTACAGAACTTATTCCATGACACGGGTGGCCTGGTCAGCACAGACGAACTCCTTGCTCTGCTGCGCGAGAGATACCAACAACCGATTTCGGTTTTGGCGCGATGGATTGTCGACCGCCAAGTGGTCAGCTTTGAGGCGCGGGGTGAGCGCTGGTTGCCGCTGTTCCAGTTCGAAACCGGCTCGCTCGTTGTTCGTTTGGGCGTCGAGCAATCAATTCGTGAACTGCACGATGTCGTCGATGAAGGTGAGCTCGCCGAGTGGTTCGCGACATCCAACACATGGTTGCGAGACGCAAGCCCAGCGTCGATGGTGTCAATCGATCCGGCGGCGGTAATAGACGCTGCCCGCGCCGACCGCTTTGTGGCCACTGGCTAACGAGGGAATCAGTGCGGCGTTTGGGATCGCTTGGGCGAGGTGGTAGGGTTTGATTGTCGGAACTATGCTGTCGTTGTTGCCATTGACCACCAAGGTCGGCTGTTTTACTTTCGTCAGCAAGGTGGCGAAGGACTCGCCTTCTTCCTGTCCACAGTCGACGATCGAACAGCTAGTTGCGCAGCAATTGGCTCAGGCGAGCAGGGTGGGTCGACATCGTGCAGACGTTCATGCCGGCGATCTCAGAGCGCTTTGCGAGCGGCTTGACTCTGTGCCGAGGGTGAGATGCAGAGCAGCAGGATGTCGCCGAGTGAGGGGACTCCGTGCGTTGCTGCAGGCGCTAATGGGGCGTCAGAGCTGGACACACTGCCGCGCGGTCCAGTTCCGACCAGGATCAGCCGCCGCACACGCTGAGGATATCCGCGCTGTACGCTCGCGATACAGGTCATGACCGAGGCGCAGTCCGAGAGCAGTCCGTTGAACCCATTTGATCTTGCCAAAGTGTGGTCACACGGCGAGTGACCGCTCATCAGGGTTGGAAGGCGGCGCGGGTTGGGCAAGCCAGAAACCTTCACCTTCCTGAGGTTCATCTTCATCTGCGGCAAGTCTCGACGCGAAGCATTCCTGCTCCACGCCGAGATTCGTCCAGCGCCCGCTACTGTGCAGCCAGGGGCAGCGAAATACCCGACTCTGCGAAGACTTCTCGCACAACCGCCAAGCCATTGAGTGCAGCCGGAAAGCCCGCGTAAACGGCCATCTGCATCACGACTTCGACGATCTCGCTCGGCGAGCAACCGACATGCAGTGCGGCGTGCACGTGCACCCGAAGTTGAGGCAGCGCATGACCGAGAGCGCACAGTGCCGCCACAGTCGCGATCTCGCGTTCGCGCAGGCCCAGCCCCTTGCGCGCATAGATGTCACCGAACGGAAACTCAAGCAAGTAGCGCGCGAAATCGGGAAAGGACTTCGCCAATCCCTCCACCACTGCCAGGCCCGCAGGGCCGTCCACGGCAGCCAGCATGGCGGCGCCGCGCTCGTGGCGGCTGGCACTCATCGCGCGGCTCCATAGCGATATCGACGCACACTTCCATCGCCCCAGTTTCCAACAGCGAGCTCCGAGCCGCCTTTCGAGCGAGCCATGGCGACGGGACTTTGGAGGCCTTCAATGAGCACGGTGATGCCACCGCTGCGGGTGATCCGCCAGACCGACGTGCCTGAGTAGTCCGGCACCAGCACCGCGTCGGCACCATCGGCCACGATGCCAACCGCAGGTGCTCCGAGCCGCTTCGTCAGTTCTCGCTGTGCGCCGCCGGGCCGAACTTCCACCACACTGCCGGCGAAGTTGGAGACAACCAGACTGCCATCGGCGAACTCGACGACCCCGACCGGAGTTGGCAGCCCCTGCGCCAGCACCTGCGTAGCACCTGATGCGTTGGCTCGCAAAATCTGGTTGAGGCCGCGGTCGGCGATCAGCAAACTGCCGTCCCTGCCGATGGACAGACCCGCCGGCGTGCGCAGGCCGCTCACGAACACTTGCGGCACGCCGTCTGAGCGAAGGCGGTGCACCACGCCTTGCGAGTACGACGCCACGTAGACGGCTCCGTCGGGCCCCACCACAATGCCAGAAGGCGAGCGAACCTTGTCAGTCACAAGGCGCGTGACCCCGCTTGCATCGATGTGGTTCACCCTGTTGGCCGACCACTGAGTGACGTACAAGCCGCCGTCAAAGTCGTACGCAAGTCCTGTTGGTGAAGAGAATGTCCCCAAGACAGCGCCATCGCCGCGTAGCTTGGCCGGCTCTGCGGCACAGGTCGGACTCGAGAAGATGGCGGCGAGGCTGCCCGCGGCGATGATGTGTTTGAGGGCCATGAGTGACTCCTGGTTTGCGATCTTGGCCACTGTAGGGATCGCTGCCGGCCGCTGAAATGACCAAGTTCGTGATACCTTTTCGGTATGTCATCGCGCTTGGATTCCCGCTCGCTCGCACTCTTTTTGGCTGTAGCCGACACATTGAGCTTTCGGCAGGCCGCCCAGACTCTGCATATGTCGCAACCCCCATTGAGCCGCGCAATTCGTGAACTCGAGGAGCGGCTGGGTGTACGCCTGTTCGACCGAAGTACTCAGGGCGTCAGCCTCACTGACGCAGCCCGCAAACTCCTGCCCTATGCGCGCAACGTCGCGAGATTGCTCAAAGAGGCCGAGGCCAGTTTGGCCAATGAGGGCTTACCGCTGAGTTTGAGGTTGGGCCTGACGAGCGCCGCAGAACCGGTTTGGTTTGGCGGACTCGCGGAACGGATCCAGGCGAGGCATCCCGAAGCTGCTGTCTCGGTGGTCGTCGACACCTCTCCCAGACTCGTGCGCCAACTGCGCGCTGGTCGATTGGCGGCAGCTTTCATTGCCCTGCCCACTGAGGCCTCAGATCTTGACGTGGTGGAGCTTGATCGATTGCCGATGATGGTGGCGATGCCATCGTCGCACCGCCTGGCTCGGCGTCGCATGGTGCGACTCGCTGATCTTGCCGCAGAGCTGATCTTCTGGTTCGAGCGTGCGCGCCAGCCGGCCTTCTACGACCACTGTCAGCGGGTTTTCAGTCGTCACGGATTTGCGCCGAGAAAGATCAAGGAGCCTGCAGACCATCACGTGTTGCTTGCCGATGTGGCGGGCGGGCGTGGCATTGCCTTGCTGCCAAAATCGTTTGCAGGACTGCGGCGAGCTGGTGTCTGCTATCGGCCTCTGGTCGAGGGTGAGGAACTGGCGGTCGGTATTGGGCTCGCGACGCTTCGAAACAGGCAGGAGCTGCGGGAAATTCTGGTCTCGAGCATTGGATCCAGCCAGGCACGCAGTATCAAGGCGACGAGGCCCGAGTAGCGCCGCAGAGGGCGGGCGAAGTTGAGCTTGATTCGAGGACATCGAGCCACTGACCTCGGCTGCGGACCTCGTCATTGCGGCCGCCCTGGACGAGGTCCAGGAAGTCGGCCGTGGCTCAGCGCAGCCGGCCGCAAGCTGGTAGCTCAGGTTCACTGAGCGGACCTGGGGCATCAATGCTTCGTCGCACAGATCAAAGCAAGCACGGGGCGGGTCACCTTACGTTGTCCCCTCGCAGTCCCTTGCAAACATCAGCGGTGCCGGTGCCCCTCGGTCCGTCAACGCAAGGCTCGCGAGCTCTGGTTGCGAATGAAGGTCATATCGCAGCAGCTTCAAGAACGCGCGCTGGCTTCTCACCAAGCCCTCAACGAGATACTGCTCAGCCGCCGTCTCGACCGGCAGCCATTGCGCTGTGACCGTGATCAGGCTGAGCTCAACAATATGAGGCAGGCCCGCGTCACTGATCACCAGCGTCGCAATCATGAGCATGCGGATGCTGTCGGAGGCGCTCCACAGCTCGAGCTCCGGTCCGAAGCGCTGTGGCAACTGCCGGTAGAGCGAGTCGTCCATGGCGAAGGCGACATCGGGAACGTGCTTGATGACGGCCTTGTGGCCGTGTCTGGCCGGCACCATCTCCTTGACCTCGCCGATCAGCAAAAGCAGCCGCTGACGCCCGGCGCCAGACCCGACGGCGCAGGCCCATGTATCCCTGCGGCGCGCAATGATCTCGTCTCTTCGCTCGACAAAGAAGGGCTCAGGGACATAGAGCCTGGTTGCCAGCGTCTGGCCGCGGATGAACATCTGCTCGGCCGCCTGCAGCAACTGGCGGTGTACCGTTCCCCAGGACCGCCGGCCCTCGAAACCAGGGTGCCAGCGTGTCAGCGCTGACCGGTCCCAGAGGAGATGAAGCAGACCGCGCAGGGAGAGCTTCGAGCCGGCAGTCGAAGCAGTGCCGGAGGGTGGTCGGGGCGACGCAGGGGTGATGCGCGCCTGGCGCTTGGACAGCGAGAAGTCCAGCTTCAAGCTCGTCATGCCCGTGTTGGGATCCTCCTTGACCGCGCTGCCGAGCAGGTGTCTGCGGCCAGAGATCTCGGCCGGTGCCTCGAAAGAGACGCAGTCCGGCGCATGTTGGCTTCCTGTATCGGGCATGCGTTTGACGATGTAGCCATCACCCAGCCGAGCCACATACATCTCGACCCCTGCGGCAGTACAAACGCATCGCGGCCGTCGCCGCCTGCTGTAGGCCCGGGCGATGGCCTGCTCGAAGCCTGCAGAGGAAGGCGCATACCGCGCCCCTTCGATCTCCAGGGTGGGTTCGCGCTCAGCGCAGGCAAAAGCACTCATGGCCGTGTTCAACGGATGCGCGTCGCAGCCGCTGTGTCCTGCGTGCGCTTGAGATCGGTTGCCAGCGGGGGGATCGGCCTGTGCCGTCCCGCGCTCCTGTCGTAGACCTTGATCTTCGCCGCGGTGGTGCTGAGGGCCAACGGCTGTGTCGCGGCAGCCAGCACTGCCTGTCGCTTGGCCCGTCGCTTGGCCCGTCGCCTGGCCTGTCGCCTGGCCTGTGGCACCTTCTTCGCAATCAGTATCGCCTCGATGGCGACAAGGACACTCCTGTGGCCGCCACCTCGAGCCGACGGTTTCTCGGAGGGGGCGCTGGCGTCGCTGCTGCCGACTTCGCGCGCCGCTTCGATGCGCCTGGTCTGCCAGGTCTCGCGCTCGCGCCTGGGCATTTCCAGATCAGCGGGCTTGGGCTCGTAGCCGACAGCTTTCATGCCGCGCCGGCTTGCCTGCAGCCAGATCAGGCGCCGAAACTCCTCGCCGCCCGTGACCCGCAGGCCACGCCAGTTTCGGGCCTGAGCCACTTCCACCACTTCCACCACTTCCACCAGTTCCACCATCGAACGCCCCACCGACGCGCTGTTGGTGTCGGTCGCCCAGCGCAAGGTCGACTCGGTAAATGCGAGCCGTGATCGGTCCTGCTTGACGTCGTCCTCAGTGAAGCTGTGCTGCGCGCCGCCGATCTTCATGGCTGCGACCATCATCGGCGCACGCTTGAAGATGTCCCGCTCTGTCAGAGAAAGCTCGATTCGCGCGAGCATGGCGGATCGCTTGGCTTGTGGGTCTATGTCGGCGATCGCCTCGGACGTCGCCTTGGCCGCCGCCTCGGACCTTGCATTGTCCGGCGCCGCGCCATTGATTGCCGTGGGGCGGGTCGGTGAGCTGGCCGATTGGTCGGCCAGCTCGGGTGTGTCGTATCGCGTGGTCATCGGATCCGGACGCCGTGTGTGTGCGTGCTCAGTGCGCGGAGTTCGTGGTCGGCGCGCTTGTCGCCAGCGCCACGGGCATGGCCTGGTAGATCTCGATTTCGACGCGACGGTTCAGTGCGCGGCCAATCGCGGTTCGGTTGTCTGCGGCGTGATCGCCGGTAGGTTGATAGGTCATCCTGATTTGTGAGGGTTTCACGCCGGCCGCCACGAGGTAGTCGCTGACCGCTGCGGAGCGGGCCCGCGCAATCTGGCTCTCGGCCGGTGTTTCGCTTTGGCCATCGGTGCGACCGCGCAGCACGACCAGCGGCGCGGCCTTCGCTTCCTCGATGAGCTTTCTTGCAATATCTGGCGGGATGTCGACCCGGGTGCTGCCGTAGTCAAAGCGCACGTTGACAATGCTGTTGGGCTGCGCCCTCGTCGACAGCCTCGCCTGCGTCTGTGCATCCAGCTCGACCAACGCCTTCTGGAGCGCGGCGATATTCGCCTGGGTGATGGCCTGGGCCTGAGCAACCCGACCGAAGTCGACCGCCCGCAGGTGGGTGTTCTGAAGATCGTGCTTGCAGACCTGCAGGTCTACGGCCATTGCGGTGTTCGCGGGGCGCTTGCGCGACTCGTCCACCGATGGTGGCTTGGGCGGTGCGCTGCAGGATGCCAGCAGCACAAGCCAAGCTACGAGATGGGTGAGCAGGATCGCTGTTCTCATGGTCGTCTCCCTTCAGGAGTGGTTGAGTTCCTGACCGCGGTCTGCACTGGGCTCGGGACCAGTGATGAGCACGCCGTCGCCGTCGGCCATCGGCTCGACGGCGCCTCCTGCGCGCGAGCCGTCAGGGCCAGGCTGGGCGAAGAAATCGATCAGCGTGGTCGCAAGCTGCTCGGGCGGTCGATCAAAGTTGTCTGGCAACTGCGGCAGGTCCTGAGCCTTGGCATGGATGCCGGGGCCTTGTCCGGCCGGCAGCTCATGGGGGGCATTGCGCCGGCTCTGCCGGACGCGGGCGGTGTGCAGTTCCATGTCCATTCTGGGAACCTCGGGCGGCGGCCGCAGACGCTGGCCAAACGCCTGGTCGCGGTAGTAGCGGATCTTCTCGCCGAGGATGGGCTTGCAGCCTTCCATCACCAGCACCATGCGCTCGCTTCCCAGCTCCTTGAACTCCTGAGGCAAGAGCAGGGCGCGCCGCTGGTCGCTGTCATTGCGGCTGACTGTCGTGCTGCCCTGGCCGCTGAAGGACCGGCTGCGGCCCCGGGACGTGGCCTGTTCGGTGAAGCAGCCCAGCATCTCGCTGTACTCGTTGGCGTCGCGCTGCTCGCGAGGAGCGAACATGATCTGCAAGCCGTGGTTGGTGGCGAAGGTCCGTGCCTCCTTCTCGCCGTACACCGCATCGAGCTGGGACATGGCTTGTATGACCGTCAGCAGGCGCAGGTTGTAGCCGGCAAGAAAGGCCGCTGAGTCTGTGATCGCGCTCACGCGCCCCATGGCCGTGAACTCGTCGTTGATCAGCAGGCACTGGTAGCGCAGGGTCGGGTCGTGCTCCGGCAGGTGCTGGGTATTGAGGCTGACCAGTTGCGAGAAAAACAGCGTCATCAAAGGCCTTGCGCTGGCCAGGCGATGCGGCGGGATACGCACGTAGACGGACATGCGGCTTTGACGCAGGTGCTGCAGGTGGAAGTCATTGGCACTGGTGGCGGCGTCGACAACGGCATCTGCAAAGATCGTCAGCGGCGCCACGAAGGTGGCGACGATGCTCGACATGGTGTTGTCGGAGTTGGAGAGCAGGCGCTGCAGCGCGTCGGCGCATTCGTCGGACAGCGGCTTGTCCAGCTTGCGGCGTTGCGCCATCAAGTCGGCTAGATGTTCTCGCAGCGATCGGCCATTGCCTGAGGATTGCCGCAGCATCTCACCGATGCTGCGGGGGAGATCCGGGGTTTCCAGCAGCAGCAGGCCCAAACCGAGAAACAGATTTCGGGCCTGATCGTTGAAGAAGGACTCGGACGAGGTGCCCCTGCCGTCGTTCGGATAGAAGATATGCCCGATGTTCAACAAATCTCCCACCCGGTGCAGCTCGCTCGTTCTCACCGCCGTCATGGGATTCCAGCGGTGGCTGCGCGCGTCGTCGTCAAAGGGTGAGAACGCATACACCGGCTGGCCGCAGGCGCGGCGATAGCCGGCTGTGATCTTGTAGTTCTCGCCCTTGATGTCGAGCACGACGACCGAGTCGGGCCAGTTCAGCAGATTCGGGATGACCACGCCCACACCCTTGCCGCTGCGTGTCGGTGCGCACAGCATCACCGACAGCTGGCCCTGCAGGCTGAGAAACCTGCCGCGGTGCCGCCCCACCAGGATGCCCGGCCCGTCCGTGCGGTTCAGACCCGCTAGGCGCACCTCGGTCGGCGTGGCAAATCGGGCGCTGCCGTGAAGGGGGCGGCGCTGATGGCTTGCCGCGACCAATGCCAGCGGCACCAGCACCAGCATGCCACCTGCGGACACGCCGATGGCTGCCAGGAGTTTTTTTCTCAGTGGCGGATCGTCGGCGTAGAGCCGCCAGTACTGGACGATGCTGGAGAGCCTGGCCTGCGCAGGGTTCGCCTTGTTCAGCAGCAGAAATAGAGCGCCTGAGAGGTAGGTCGCTGCGCAGGCCAGCACGGCATAGGCGGCCAGCGCGAAGAGCCCGGCAGCGAGCCTCCTGCCGGGGGACCAGGCTGAAGAGGGCAGAGCTCCTGCCGCGCTCATGGCAGGTCGCCCGGTGGATCACCCTGGCGCCTGAGCCGGCATGCCAAAGGCTCGTAGTGAATCTCGGAGATGAAGCGACCCCGCTCGTCCCGGTCGAACTGCACGATGATGTCGATGACCAGGCGAAGCAGCCGCTTGACCTCGTCCATGGTCATGCCGGCGCCGGCGCCAGACTCGCGGATCATCAGGGCCATCTGTTCGATGGCCAGTGCGCAACTGCCGGCGTGGACGCTGGTGATGCTGCCGGGGTGCCCCGAAGCGGCAAGTCGGATGAACTGGAAGCACTCCTCACCACGAAGCTCCGCCAGGAAGATCCGGTCTGGCTTCATACGCAGGCAGGCCTGCAGCAAGGACTTGGCGCTCACGCGGGCCGTACCTTGGCCGTCCTTGCTGTAGAAGAGGTGGACAACGTTCGGGTGGTTGGGCAGCGTGAGTTCGGCCGCGTCCTGGATCGTGATCAGGCGTTCCTGCTTGGGCACTGCTTCGATCAAGCCCTTCATGAAGGTCGTCTTGCCCGAGCCGGTCCGCCCGCTGATGACGATGGTCTGGCGCTCTTGTACGGCGAGCCTGAGGAAGTCGGCGTAGCGATGCGCCGCTTTGAGCTGGCTCAGCTCGGCCTCGAATGGGCGGATCTCCGTGTTGGCCGTCGCCGCGCAGACCGTGCGCGAGAACAGCCCATCCTGCTCGAAGGTGCGCAGGTCCTTGATCAGTGATGCCGGCTTGCGCAAGGTGATGGAGACCGTGCCGCGCGGCACGGCCGGCGGGATGACGAACTGCACGCGCTCGCCGGACGGCAGTGTGGCCGACAACAGCGGCCGCTCCTGGTTGATCTGCTGGTCGCAAAAGGTCGCCACCGCGCCTGCCAGCGACAGGCAGCGCTCGATCGTCATGTCCGGCGCGCTCACCGACCGCCACCCGTTTGCGCTCTCCACAAGCAGTTCGCCGGGTCGGTTCAGGCAGATTTCCACGACGCCCGGCGCCTGCAGCTGCTCGCGCAGCGGCCGCAGAAACTCCACGACCGAGGTCGCGTCGCCCTGCCACGTCGCTTCGATGTCGGCTTCCTTGGGCAGCCCATGAGACAGAAGTTCGGCCATGGCGTCAGGGCCGGGACGGCTCGGTGGGCTCAAGCGCATACACGCCGGAGAAGTCGACATCCCGTGCGACATAGATGCCGACGATGGCGCCCTGGTTCTGATAGATCAGCGGCGCAATGTTGATCGTGCTGTCCAGCACCTTCTCGGCCAGTTTGCTGCTGTTGGCCGTGGTGGCGGGCAGCACGATGGTGTCGCCCTGTCGGTCCTGCGACTGCTCTTGAATGATGAGCTTCACCGAGTCGTCGATCAGCGAGAGCAGCATGGCTGCGCCTATGCGTTCGCCCCAGCGCTTGTCGACATGGCCGTCGATCCCCGATTCGCCCAGCTGTCCGGTGGCTGGTGAGTCGATGTCCACGGTTACGCCCAGCGGCGTGCGTACCCGGGTCCACAGCACGGGGATGCGCACCATGCCGGGTCGCACCGTGGTCACGCGGTACTCGCCGTCCAGGTGTGAGCCCCGCTCGATCAGCAGCACCCGCCCGTCGTCGCTGTACACATGGCGCTGAACCATGCAGCCGACCATGCCGGAGCTCGCCGTGACCACCCGGCTCTTCAAGGCGCAGGTGAATGCGCTGCCTTTGGGCAAAATCAGGCTTGTGTGGCCGAGTTGCCTCGCCATTGCCTTTGGCGTTGCGGAGCCCAGGAGCTGGCCGCCGAACAATCCGGTGGATGCGGGTGCGCCGGCCGATGGCACGGCCGGCAAGCCGCCTGCGCCTGCGCCCTGGGCCAGCTCAGTTGTTCGGGTCAGGTTGTCCAGCAGTCCTTGGAGCTGCTGCTGGTAGCGCTTGAGATTGCGAGATGTGTCCGACAGGGCATCGGCAGGGGAGTCCGTGTCGGGTTCTGTCGCATCGCTGTGCCCGCGCGCCTCGATCGCCGCCGGCGCGGCGCCCATGACCGCTCCTTGCTTGGGTCGGGTGCTGACGAGCAGCACGGGCGCGTCCTCGGGCAACTGCGGCCTGACGCCCTGGGCGTTGCCTGCGGCCGACCCGCTGCGGCGCACGCCGATCGGCTCGACCAGTTCTTCTTCGGTCGGCACCAGCGCCGGCACCACCGCCGGCACTCTCGGCGCGGGTGCCCCTGAGCCTGGCGTCATTGCTTCAGCCGCCGGTGCGCCCGCCAAGTCGAGCCTGCGCGGCTCGGCGGTCGCCGCAGCCGGTTTGTTGCGGACCCTCTTGCCGTCCCCCTCGTCGGCCTTCATGGCGCTGGCTGTGCAGCGCTGAATGGCAAGGGCCGACACGATCACCGAGCTGCCGACGAGCAGCACCACAGCCAGCATCCCTTTTTTGGACACCGGCTGGCGCGGCTGGGCCGCGACGTTCGGAAGTCCTGCTTCTCCAGGCAAGGGCGTGAAAGTTGCGCCTGCCGAGCCGGCTGGCTGTGCCGCCGCCTGGGCATCAATGTGTGATGATGCTTCGGTCATGGGGCACCTGCGGTGTGTTCGGATCGGGGGTCTGCTTGGCCAGCTCGGGCTGCATGCCTGAGCACACGGCGCAGTCCCGGCACCGTTGTGGCCCCTTCGGGAGGAGCGCCGTCGAGATCGAAAGCCTCGTTCCAAAGCCCCACGACCGCCGCACCGGCGCGCAGCATGAGCCGGCGGCTGACTCGGTCGATCACCAGCAAGTCGTCTTCCATGCGTGCATTGACAAGCGCCTCGCTGCCGTCGCCCAACACATGGAACACCGCTGGCAGCTCGCGATTCCCCGGAAACCTCAAGTAGGTGAAGCGGCCGTCATCGAAGACCAGGGTCGGCACGATGTCCTCGGAGCTCTCGCCTTCGGCCAGGGCGTATCGGGTGTTGAGCACAACCGGCTTCGCCCGGAGTCGTTCAGCCACCAACTGCTCAGCCGAGGGTCGCACAGGCGGCGGCGCCAGCGGGACCTTCAGCGCTGGCGTGGATCGCTGGGCCTGCGGGAGCGTCGCGCGCACGGCCAGAGGCGGGGCCTTGACGACGAGCCGGTAGACCGATGGCCTCGGGTCCTCGTCACCGAGCACCAAGAGCCGGAAGTTGTGAACACGCCGGTTGCTGACCACCGCGAGTGTGTTTGCGGCAGCCGCCGTGCTTTTGGGTTTGATGAAGACCGTCCGTCCGCCTGGCTGTGCCGCGATGCACCAGGCCGCCTCCGCTTTGGCGCAGTCACCGCCCAGACCCGCTCCCACCTCGGCGATGGCCTCGTCTGTATCGAGCACCAGCAGGGTCACGACACCACGCCTGACCGGTACTGTGACGACCGAGTTGGGGTCGTAGACAATCTCGCGCAGGCGGGCATCGCCGCCTAGGGTCGTGGCTCCCTGGGCTGCAGCGGCGCTGCCGAGCAGCAAGCCGCAGACCATTGCCAGGCGATCGCTCGCCTTCATGGCCGGGCTCCCGAGGTAGCGATCTCAGGATCGGACCGGTAGGCCACGACGACGAAACCGAAGGGGTTCTCGAGCCGGTCGCGTTCCTTGGCGAGAACGTGAGGCTGGTACTGGAAGACGATGCTCGCGACATGGCGCGTACTGATCTCCGGCAGCTTGCGGTCGGTCGCGCGCACCAGCTTGTCGTAGGTGACCGTGGCCTCGCCCTTGTTGCCGCTGCGCCCGGCGGCGGAGAGTCGGACGCTGACGATGTTGATGCGCCAGTCCTCGGACGCGCCGACCTTCTTGTGCAGGGCGCCCTCACCGTCGAACTGCCGGCTGTAGTCCGCAAACACTGGCGGCACGGCCATGCGGGCGACCTGGTCGAAGTCGCGTTGCAGGAACATCCAGCTGTAGCCCTCCCGCGCGCGAACGAAGCGGGCCAGATTGTGTTTGTCGAGCGCCTCCAGCGCAGGCACGGTCTCGACGCTGAGCCGCTGCTGGATGGTGGTCTCTCCGGTCAGTCGGTCCACCACGATGGGAATCTCGACCACCTTGCGCAGCGGACCCTGGACAAATACCGCGGCGATCCCCGTCAGACCCAGCAGCATCCCAGCGCACGCGACCCACCAGGCGCGCCGCTCAGAGGATTCGAGCATCAGCGCGCGGTCGATCTCCCAGGCGCTGTTGGCGGCGATCGAGATCGCTTCTTCATCGTCACCGTGATCAATGGGGTCAGGCAATGCGGCGGCTCGACCTCGCATCAAGAATGCACTCATGGCGGATCCTCTCAGGGCCACGCGCTCGCGTGGCCCGGGTCAGTGTTCAGGGCAAGTAGTCGGCGACCTTGCCCGTACGGCTGAGCATCTGGTACTGACGCTCTCGCTCGCGCGAGCGCGCGATGCGCTCTTCACTGTCCGACATGCCCTGCAGCATCTGCACCTGGGACATCTCGTGGGCCAACAAGGCGTTTTCTGCGCCGATGCGAGCCTGGATCTCCAGCACGGCCTTTTGGTCGACCGTCGCATTGATCTGGCGCATCAAGGACTGGATCTGGTTGAGCCGGCCCGCTGCTGACTTCATGGCGTCCTGCAGCAGACCCTTTTGTTGGTAGGGCTGGGCCAGCGCGGCCTGGCAGCGGGTTTGATCGTCCCCGTTGCGGTCGAGGCAGTTGTAGACCATTTGCAAGTCACGCAGCGCCTTGGCCGTGGTGTTGAGCCCCGGGTAGCCGGAGGTGTCGACCGCATTGATCAGGGTGTAGGCCTCGGCCGGCACATAGTTGCGCAGCAGCGGGTTGCTGAAGACCTCGCCGAGATTTCGGATGCCGGTGATGCTGCGGAGCTGATCCCGCAACTGGACGATCTGCTGCACCTGGTTGTTGATCGAGGTGATGTCGTTCATCACCTGCTGGATGGTCTGGACCAGGTTGGCGGCATCGATGACCGGGATGCCCTGAGCCTGCGCTCGGTGCGGGCCGAATGCGCTGGCGATCACGCAGATGGCGGCGACAAGCTTCAGACGTGTAGACATGGCAATACTCCTGAACTGGAGGGTGATCACACCCGGCCGCGCATCGCGGCGAACCGGTAGGCGGCGGTTCGTGCCGTGCCGGCCGTTCGGCCTGTGGTGGATGCAGCGCCGCCTGCGGCGCGGACAACCCCGCCTGGTGAACTGTTGCCGGCTGGCCCTCTCGTGAAGGACCGCGAGCGCAAACCCGAGACCATCATGACGTTCTGGATCATCTGGACGCCTTGCTGCACGGCTGCGCCGCCGGTGAGTGCAGACGCGAGGCTCGGCGCCTGAAAGCACAGGATGGCCATCAGTACCATCACGATGCAGTACTTCAGCGACTCCGCAACGACATTGAAGGTGGGGCCGAGGAAGCCGCCCTGATCCTGAATGACTTGTACGAGTCTCTCGCCCAAGGATGCACTAAGACCCAGCGCGAAGAACGCGAACCAGGCGAGCACGACGGCGTTCAGCACCATGGACAGCCAGCTGTCGAAGAAGCGGGCTGTCGGCCGCCAGGCGAGGCAGAGGATGAACAGGGGACCCACCGCCAAAGTGAAGGTGAGGAACACCTTCGCAAGTGTCACAACGAACAGCGTCAAGCAGAGGAAGACGACGTTGCCGAAGGCCGTGACGATGGCCGCGAACACCAGGTCCAGACGTGTGATGCCGGCATCCTTCAGAAGATCGACCACGAGCTGACTGGCTCGCTCATTGAACGCGTCAAGAATGGCGTAAGGGGTGGCGATCGCGTTGGGATTCGCTGCCGCCGGCAGGAAGGTCGTGGCCACACCGGTTGCGAGTGCATTGGCTGTGTCGACCACATGGCTGATGTAGACGCCGGACTGCAGGGAGAATGCCAGCACCAGGCCGATCTTGAAGGCCCTCCAGGTGAAAGCTGGAACCGTGTCCGACACCTCGTTGCGCAGCACGGCCCATCCGAAAAGCGCAACCCAGATCGTCATCGCGGACAGTGCCACCGGCGTAATCCCCGTCATCAGCGCTGCCACGACGCTGATGACGTAGGTGTTCAGCACACTGTCGAATTGCGAACCGACCCAGGCGAACATGATGCTTACTCACTGAACGACGACGTTGGGCAACGTTTTGGTGGTGACGCACTTGCTGTGAAGGGTCGGCCGCTCGCACTGCAGCCATTTGCCCTTGGATTTGACGATCCATAGCCTGGGTCGCTTCTCCGTACCGAACGAAGATGGGCGGCATGTACCCGGTCGCGCATAGATCTCGGAGCACTCACGCAAGCCCTCGTGCGTTTCGACCATCAGCCAGCCCCCAGTACTGCATGCCGGTGAGGCAGCCGGGCAAGGCTTGCCCAGCGTCGCCTTCGGCAAGGGCGGCGTCTCGACTCTGGCGCTGCCGTCGGGGGCGAGACTGACCGCCTCGTTCCCCTTGACGAACTGCGCGCAGGCGCTTGTTGCCGCCAGTGCAAGGACAAGTTCCAGCGCGCTCAGCGCTGCGAGATGCTGAACTGTGTTCATGCCGTTCTCCCGGAATTGCGAAGCCTTCGACTCTGAACATCCCGCCGAAAAACCGGGAGCCATTCAAACGGATCGTCGCCGTGGCGCTCACGCAGCGCATCGAGCAGCACCACGTTGTCGGTGGTGCCCGAGAGCACGGCGATGAAGTCATCCATGCCGGCCAGATCCAGCTCGCAGATGGCGCTGGCATGGCCCTGCTTCACAAGAAAGCGCCGCCCGCCTTGCGCGCTGAGGCCTCGAACGATGTCGAACTCGGCCTGGCTGAGGCCGAAGCCCTCGACATACTCCTCTCGCAAGGCCTCGGGATTGGCCAGAAAAATCTTGGTCACGCTCTGCTCGATCATCGTGCGCCCGATGGGGTGGCGCAGCACGTCGGACGGACTTTGCGTGTCGAAGATGCCAAGGCCGTTTTGCTTGCGGATGGTCTTTTGCTTTTGCTTGGCGAAGTCGCTGAAGATCTCGTGATCAAGCGCCTTCCAGAATTCCGAGATCACATAGATGAGCCGCTCGCCGTTGACGAGTTCTTCCATCACCTGCAGCAGATACATCATCACGGGTGTGCGCACCTCGGGCAGGTCCAAAAACTCGGTGGTGTCAAAGCCGATGATCGCCGCTGCCTGCAGCTCAAGCAGCCGGTCGTCGGCTTGGTCGAACACCCAGCCCAGTGCTCCCCCTTCGCACCAGCGGCCCAGCCGCTCGAAGAGGCTGTTCTCGCCAGACTTGGGCAGGTTCTGCCGGATGGTCGACAAGCGGCGCAAAGGTGCCGGCATCATCGCCACGGCCCGTACCGCCGCAGCAATGGCGCGCTCGTCGGCGGGCAGCAGGGGCAGGGCGGCGCTGGTGATGCAGGTGCGCACCAGCTGTTCCCAGAACTGGATGCGCGCGGGCGTCGGTTCGCGTTGCAGCGGGTTGCACCCGGTCGGCTTGCCGGCCTCCAGCGTGAAGTAGCGGCCCCCCAGCGCGCGGATGGCGATTTCGCAGCCTCGGTCCAGATCGAAGAGCACCAGGCGGGGTGGGGGATCCCATTTGCGCGTGAGCGTCAGGAGGAACATCTCCAGCGTGGTTTTGCCGACACCGGTGGAGCCGATGATCAGCGTATTGCCCGGCAGCTTCTTGTCGGCGGAATCCTCACCCTCCGGGCTGCTGTGCAGATTCAGATAAAAGGGCTGGCCAGAGGGCGTGCGCAGCAGCGCCAGCGCCTCACCCCAGGGGTTGCCGTCGCGCTTGCCGCTGGCAAAGTTGTGAGCGCTGGCCAGCGCCGCAAAGGCGCGTGAGGACAGCTTGGCATCCCGGGGCCGCCATTGCCAGTTTCCCGGCATCTGGGCGAACCAGGCGGCATCCGCCACCAGGTCTACCGCCGACATCTGCAAGCTCGACGCCTCTGCGACGGCGCCTATCGCCTGCGCGGCGCGCCTGCCCGCATCTGCCAGATCCTCCCCGAAAACGACGAGACTGTAGTGGTACTCGCCCATGCAGAACTGGCCATCGCCGAGCTCATTGAGCGCGGTGTCCATCTCGGCAATCTGGCTTGCAACGACATCCTCGCTGGCGATCAGCTGATCCCGCTGCAGCTCCAGCGCCCGCATGGCGTCGCGGCGGGGAAGGATAGAGAAGCTCTGCGTCTCTATGAATTCGCTGTCCTCGTAAAGCAGCGCGTTCAGGATGCCGGGTTCGACCGAATCGGCGTACTCCTTGATGTCGACCAGGGCCGCGTAGCGGCGGGTATCACCGTGCCGCAGCTCGAGCTTGTCGCCGCCGAAGAACAGCCGGGCAGTGGGCAGGGTTCGATAGAGCGGGCCCGCAACGAATGGCATTGGATCTGAGCGTCCGTTGACCAGATAGCCGAGGAATTCGGCGAGCTCGGAGTAGGGGCGGCCGCCCTGATGCCGTATGCCCAGCAGCCGGGGGCCGAAGCCCCTCAGTACGCGCGCCACCAGCGCGGACTGCTCCTGCATCATGCGCATGGCCTGCGCCTGTGCCTCGGCAACGGCGGCCCTGGATCGCGGCGCTGAGTGCAGCGCGCGGTGCAGGCGCGACGAGTCGGGTCGGTAGACCAGGGTCAGGTAGAGCTCGGTGCTCATCATCGGCCGCCCGCTCAACTGGCTGTGGCCGAGACTGGCCTGGTAGGCGCGCGAGAGATCGCGGGCGAAGCCGGGCGACTGGGGGTCAAGCAGTTGATCGAGGACGCGTCGGTGCAGCCGATGGGTCCACACGGCCCAGTGACCGCCGGCCAGGTTGCGCAGCAGATTGCACATCGCCTCATGGCGCTCTGCAATCTGGTGCTCGTCCGCGCACTCGAAGGCAATGCCATCCAAGCGCCAAACCCGCAGGTAGTTGCCGCCGCGTGTGATCACGTCGTGTGCGCCGAGCAGCGACGAGAAGGGCACAAAGGCGGCGACGGGGTTTTCGGTATGCGCTTGGTACCAGTGCCGCGGCTGTGCCTTGCGGCGCCACGGCCAGCCTGGTGCTGCGCCGGAACTGTCAGACATGCCAGGCATCCCGAGCTCCTCGGTAGAGGTGGGGGGCATAGCTGCGCGCGCCCCAGAACCGGTGGTTGCGGTCGTGCAGCCGCAGCTTCAGAGCGACGCAGACCTGCTTGAAGCGCTGATCGTCCTGCGCAGTGACGATCCTCATCCAAAGCCACGCGGGACCGACGGCCAACAGGACGCCCAGAGCGATCCACCAGCTGATGAGGATGCCGCCCCAGACGATCACAAGCATGCCGCTGCCGACCAACACCACCAGTGGGGTGAGCGGAACACCGAAGGTCATGGCCGGTCGCGTCGCGCCCTTGAAGATGGCTTCGCTTTGCATCGGTGTCTTCGCCGTCAGCTGACAATGAAGGCGGCAAAGGCGCCGGCGCCGCCGATCAGCGTGCCGCCGATCAGAATGTTCGCGACATCCGACAGGCGTGCCGCCTGAAAGATCATCTTGAATCCAGCCCAGATGATGGCGATAGTGACCACCGCGACGGACACCACCACCAAGATGGCATTGACGTTCATCACCGTGGTGTTGACCTTCTCGAAGCCCTGCGCCGCCGCGAGTTCGCAGCACAGCAGGACGTAGGCAACGAGTGAAGCGCGGGCGCTTGGGCCCGTGTGTGTACGAAGAATCGGGCGCATGAGATCACCTCCCTGCGGGTGTGGGAACGCGTATCGACGAGTGTGGAATCAGCCGCAGGTGGCTACGGCGGGGCGCCAGGCATGGCTCGAGCGACACGGCGCACATAGCCGTGCTTGAATCCGGTGACGAAGTTGCCGCTGTAGTAGCAAGACAGTGCCTGTCGCAATGCGAGCTGCTCAGTTCGCGGCAATCTATGCAGATGCGGGACTCTGGCCATGCATTCGGTCAGCACTGTCTGCATGGCGCTCAGGTTGGTACAGGGGTCGAAGGCGGTGTCCAGCGTCAGGCCCAGGCGCGCGAAATTGCCCCGGTTGATCTGGCCGAGCCCGACGCTGTAGTTCCAGCCGCTGGCTTGCAGGGCGCGCGCGGTGGCCAGCGCCTCAGCGCGGTTTCGCGGTTGGCGGGTCAGTCGAGCGCCGACCACGCCGATGGCCCAGGGATTGAAGGCGCTCTCGGTGCTGACCAGTGCGCGTGCGGTGTCGGCATGCAGCTGCGGCGCACAGGCCAGGGTCAAGGAGAGGAAGGTGGAGGCGTCCATGGTGTGTAACCTCAGTGGCTGGGCTCAGCCGCCGGTGTCTCCTGCTGCTGGGTGGCGAGCCAGGCGGCGTAGTCGTCGTCGAAGCGAGGGTCCCAGCGGCCCAGCTGAGCCTTGGCGGCGGGGCTGAACTCGGTCACGGTGCTGCCGTCCATGCTCCACCAGGTTCGGGTGAAGGCCGTGCCATTGACCGTGACGGACACGGCACCGGAGTAGTCGCAGAAATAGCGGGGACCGCCCTGGGTCTCAACGAGGCGTGTGTATTGGGGCGGGCAGAAGCTGGGCGCGCTCGCCCAGGCGTGGCCGGCAGCGTTGCCGCCGCCCGCCATCGCACAGGAGGGGAAGGCCTTGCCCCGGGCCAGGTCGCGCAGCAGCTGTGTGATCGTCGGCACACACGGGGGAATGGCCCGCCAGCTCGGCGCGGCCAGGCAGAGCAAGACCTTGCATCCGTCGACGGCTGCGGCGGGAAGGCTGGTGCTGAGCAGCGCGGCCGCGGTCGTGAGCGTGGTGACAACGCCGACCCTGCGGCAGGTGGGCGCGGCAGCGACAGGCCTGGTGTCTGGGCAGGGCGCGGATGTCGGGCAGGTAGTCATGGCGGCGCTGGCAGTGGTGAAGACCTTGGGGTTTCGCTGCAGGCCGCGATGCTGCGTCCTGTGAGAAAACTCTAGGCGCCATAACCACCCACTCGGGCGATGACTTTTGACCAAAATTCATCGGATTTCGCAGTGTGAGATTGAGAGCGCCTATGCCTGGAACCCGGAGCTTTGCCGTCAGTGCTGAGGGCCAAATCGGTCAGGAAGTGGACGCGTGTTGAGCCGAAGGGGAAGTTCTCCTTGCTGATGCGAACGGCCAGAAGGCCGGCGCTGCATCTCCACCTGCGGGCACCGGGCAGGGTCTTCACGAGCGCTTGCGCTCTCTACGACGCCTCCCAGCCGCAGCAGTCAGGGGGGCGTCGTCAACTTCAGATTCCAGTTGAAGCTTGCCTTGGCCACCACGGTGTCGTCGTCGGCGCGAGCACTGACGTCCACTGCAACTTCGGCGCGGCCGGTTCGCTGGAGCCAATCCAGAACGCTTGCTGGCTCCTCAACAAGGACTGCCTTGGCCCACACCTGGCCCTTGGCAGGCTTGAGATAGTCAATTCGGGCGTCGCGCACGACAAAACGTAGTTGCATGATGACCGGCAGCAGCGCGCCGGTCAGGGCTGCGCCCGAGGCTGACTCGCAGATCGTGAACAAGGCGCCGGCGTGGGCAGTGCCGACATGGTTGCTGAGCGTCGGGCCCACGTTCATGCTGACCGAGGCGTCACTTGCCGAGATGTCGGTGATCTCGATGCCGAGAAGCTTGGTGAATGGCACCGAGCGGCTGAGCTGGCTTTTGATGACCTTGAACATGAGGCGCGGGCTCCAATGGGCAAGCAGTGAGACGGAGGTTTGAAGTAGAGGCATGTCCAGGCGCTATTGAGGACCCAGTCCCAATGTGCCGTGCAACCGTCCGCTTGGCGTCCGTCGGCCGGGCGGCCAGCGCCGCTTCACTTCAGGGTCTCGACCCATCGACCCATCGGCCAATCGTGGGAACAACGCACAGGGGCTGCTCGACTCAGGCCGTGTGGCGTTTGCCTCCCGTGATGCCTCCCGGGACGCCTGTCCTGGCGCCTGCCAGTGCTGCGGCGTCGACATTCGCGCGCCGGGTGCTGACCTGCGGCAGCTCGGGCGAGCAGGAAGTCCGTCGCAGACCTCGGCGCCAGTTCATCGCCCTCGATGTTGATGGCCAGCACCGGCAGCTGCAGATGACGCATGGATTGCTCGCATCTCTGGCCGATGGCGAGATGGCGGTAGCTGCCTGTCAGCGCCATGCCGACCCAGTCACGCATCAGGCGGCGCGGCTGCTTGCCGCCAAAGCCGAGCGGGCGCCCCGGGTACCACGGCAGCAGTCGCGATACCCAGTCGATCATCATCAAGCCGCGGCGAATGCTGCGCTGCCTGGCGGCGGGCCACGCGCGCCAGTCGGGGGTGCCACAGGCCGCCAGTGCCAAGCCGTCGAAGAGTTCGGGCGCTCTTGCGGCGGCCGCTATGCCCATCTGTCCGCCCACGCTGTGCCCGATGAGGATGATCCGATCCGCTCCGCTCCGCGCTAGCGCAGGCCTTGCGCGGCCACGGCCATGGCCTGCATGAAGGACTCAAGACCGGGCGAACGTGGTTTGAACAAGCGCTTGCAGCCCGGTGCGAGCGCGGGCAATGCAACGAAGTGGCAATCTGCACCCAGCTCGCGCAGGGCTGCCTGCAGGGGTTGGTCGTACCCGGGTGGCACGCCCAGCGCGGGTGCAATGAGGACGGCGGCTCGCACGGTGGAATCTTCAGAGGCTCGACAAGGTTTCACGGCAGCTCGACGCGCATCACGCCACCTTTGTACAGACCCAGCAGGTAGGACGTGCGGCCCGACTCCTGCAATGCGTGAATGGCCCAGGCGCCACCAAACAGCGCGGGGTCCGTGGTCTGGAAGCTGCGCCAGGTCTTGCCGGCGTCGTCGGAGACCACGAGGTGTGCCGCTTGTGGCGTGTCGTAGTTCTTCATCCAACGCGCCGAGACGAGGCGCCCGGGTTTGTAGGCGTCAAACGCGACGTCGAAGTAGAAGTTGTAGCCATCGTGCAGCAGCTTTTCCCAGGTCGCACCGCCGTCCCGGGTCTGCACAACGCCTCCTTCTCCGGCGATCAGGAGGTGAGCGGCGTCCACAGCGGTGGCGAACTGCAGGCCTTTAACGACGCTGGGGCTGGGCAAGAGGCCTGCATGCGTTACCACCTGTCGCGTGGCCTCGGCACGCCCAAACAGGATCAAGCCTTCGATAGCGTCCTGCCCGCCGTACCAGATGTCGCCACTGCCGGCGTGAACGACCAGCGCTGCCTTGGGCTGGGAGAATCCGTGCCAGTCCCCGTGCAGCACGGTCCAAGTCCGACCCTCATCGCGGGACTCGGCCAGCACGTCCGAGCCCGTGGCCACCAGACGCTGGCGCGGCCCGTCGAATGCCAGCGCATGCGCCGGCTCAGGCCCGAGGGGCCCACCGAAGTTGCTGGGAATGGGCTCCCAGCTGGCACCGCCATCAACAGTCTTGAGCAACTGCGGCGTCGCCGCCGGGCCATCGGCCGTCGGACGGGCGCTGGCGATCCAGCGCTGACCGCTGATGGCGATGACATCGAGTATGGTCTGGTCAGCCAGGCCGCGCGGCTCCCATGCACCGCCGCTGCGCTGGAACACACCGGCGTCGGTGGCGGCCAGCACGCCCGCATCGCTTGGGCGCAGGCGGCTGACAATGCGACCTTGCAGACCTTCGGGAATGAACTGAGGCGTAGCCGGCGGCGGGGGCACCGGTTGCGGCGCATCACCGGCGCCGCCGCCGCAGCCCGCGGCGGCGAATGACAGGATCGCGGTGATCAGCGGCGTGATCAGGCGATGGCTGAGAGTGCGGGTGTCGTGCATGGCCAGCTCACTGATGCATGAAGACCTGCCCGGCGCCGCCGTCAAGCGTCGATCGGCCGTCGGCAGCGAGGTCGTGGATGGCGATCGCGGCATCGAGGCCGCAGGCGAGCAGATTGCCGCCGTGCTTGGGGGCGTGCGCGAGTGCCGCCCAGAGCACGGCCAGCTTCGAAGGCACGTTCAGCGTGTCGATGCTGCGGCTGCAGCGCACGCGGGCGAATGCCCGAGCCGAGAACGGCGCCGGCATTGGTAGCACCAGATTCGTGCCCAGGCCTGATGCAGCGGCAGGCAGTAGGGACGGTCGCGGAGATTTGAAAAACAGGCAGTTCATGGCAGGTTCATCCCTGCTTGATCGGCAGAGCCCGCGTCCGCTCGTTGCGCAGCGCCTGCGCCAGCGAGACCTGTCCGTCGCGCTCGGCTGCGACGATCAAGGTCTGGTCGATCAGGTCGCGCTGGGCATGGCTGCCGCCGAATCGATGAGCATGACTGCGCACGCTGCGAAGCCGATCAGCGCAAAGGCCGTAGCGGCCAGCCCCGAAATCAGCGATGGCCTGCGTGGCCTCGCAGCCCACGTCGCGCAGAAAACCGGCGTTGTCGCCCGCGCCGTGCACCGCGCGCAGCTGTGAGGCCAGCAGGCGCTGGGCGTCGTCGTGGCGATGCGCACCGACAAAAGCCATCATGGCGTGCATGTCGTTGAAGGCGTAGTTGCCCGCTTCGGCCAGCGGTGCCCAGCGCTCGGCCAGCGCCTGCCAGCGCGTCCCCACATCGATACCGCGCAGATGCAGCCGCCATAGCAGCGACGATGCATCGATCATCTCGACCACGACGGCCGACGACGCAGCGACGATGCACCGGTCCATCAGCGCCATCACCTGGGCGGTGTCACCCAGCTCAAGGTGGAACAAGGCCAGGTGCCAAGTGTTGTGCACGACAAGGAAGCTGCGGTCCGACCAGGCGCTGTCGTCGGACTGCAGCCAGGCAATACCCTCCTGGCGTCGGCCCTGCATCTCCAGCACATGCGACACGGCATGCCAGGCCCATCCGTCGCGCCGCTCCAGCTCGACGGCTTCACGGCCCAGGCGTTCAGCCTGGGCATAGTCACCCATCTCCTCCAGACCGAAGGCGAACATGCCCAGCACCGCGTGGCGGCCGGGACGGCCGCTTTGCCAGTGCGGCAAGGCCCGCGCGATCCGGTCGCGCAGCATGCGAGAGTGGCCGGTGAAGAAGTCGACCTGGTGGCCTGCCTGCAGGGCCAGGGTGTCCAGCGGCCAGCCGATCGACAGGTCTTCCAGCGTACGGCCGCAGGCGTGCCAATGGCCGTCGATGAGCTGGCCTATTGCCTTGAGGTGCAAGGCCTCGCGTTCGGTGGCGGGCAGCCGGCTGGCCTGTGCCAGTGCATGGCGAGCCGGCTCGATGCCGGCAGGATCGGTGCCCAGCAGGTTCAGCCAAGCCACCAGCGCATGCGCCATGGGCATGTCCGGACTCAGAGCGATCGCCTGTTGAGCCCCGGCCAGCGGGTCGCCGGTGAAGCAGCGAAACTCGTGGCTCGCTTGTTCGTAGGCGTCAACAGCCGCGCCATTGGCACCGCTGAGCGCGTAGCCCTGAATGTCATTGATGCGCATCATTGGCCCCCACCTTGCTTGTGCGCCGCAGCGCTGACGTCCCGAAAGAACAGCATGGAGACGATACGCGAGGATGCGCCGTCGTAGAAGCCCTGGAGTCGCCGCTCATCGCGGCCGCTGCGCGGGTTGCAGTACGTGCCGAATACCATGTCCCACAAGGGCAGGTCCGCATAGTTGAAGGCGTGCACGCTGCGAGCGTGATGCACGGCGTGGCTCTCGGGACATTGAATCAGGTAGCCCAGCCAGCGCGGCGTGCGCACGTGGGCATGCTGGAAGATGCCAAGAAAGGTGAGCGTGGCAGCGGCCCATCCACCCGCTTCGGGGCTCAAGCCCAGCAGTGGGAAAAGCACCAGACTCGACAAGGTGGTGAACAGCGCGGTGTCGATCGGATGAAGATAGTAGGCACCCCAGGCGTCCAGGCTCTCGGCGCTGTGGTGCATTTGGTGGCCCAAGCGCCACAGCCATCCGATGCGATGCGCCGAGCGGTGGTACCAATAGTGGAAGAACTCGTAGACCACGACCCCGAGCACCGCACCGCCGAAGGTGCCGAGCGCGGCGCCGTTGAACAGGTGAGCACCACCCATCCAGCTGCCCCAGGCCTGGCCGACAAAGAGCGCAAGGACGAAGTTGACCGCCGTCACCGCGAAGGCACGGCTTCGCCACCAGCGCGTGCGCACGCCCTTGGGCGGTGGGTTGAAGAAGTCGAGCAGCAAGAAGGCCGGCAGCAGTGCCAGCGCGAAGATCTCTAGCCAGGACATGGAAGCTCCTATAAATTGTCTGAATGGGCGGGACGCCGCTGTGGCACTGAAACTGCGGACGAGTTCCGGCGATGTCGCAACTGTCGGCAATAAGCGTCTGTTCGGCGTCCGCCAGCCGCCTGGCAAGGCAACGGACGGGTGGCGGATGCCCACTCCCTAGGATGCGTGTTGCGCGTGTTCGCCCCTGGTGACCAGAGCCGGGGTGTGCTGGCAAACTGGCAGTCCACCGGCATGCCAGACCCTCCGAGCGCCACTGCAATCCAAGCACGCCCCATGAGCATCGCGTCCCCAGCCGATTCCGCATCCCGTCAGACCCTGGTATTCCATTGCCAGGCTTATCCAGCCCTCGCGCTCGATGGCAGGCCGGTGCAGCTGCGCCTCAAGCATGGCCTGGCGCTGCTGTTGCTGCTGTCAGAGGCGCCTCGGCAGCTGGCGCGCGGGCAGCTCGCGGAGATGCTGTGGGCCAGCGCGCCAGGCGATGTCGGCCGCGCCAGACTGCGTCGTCTGATCCATGAGATCAACGCCATCCTCGGGCTGACTCTTGTGCTCGGTGACGCCGACACCCTGTGGCTCGACCACGCAGCCGTGGACATCGACTCGGACGTGGTGCAGGTTCGTCGTGCAGCTCGGCAGTTGCTCGCTTCACCGGACGCCAGTGAGTCGCGCCAGTCGCTTGAAACATTGCTGGCGCCGACAGCCCACCAGATCGCCGACGGCTTTGAGCTCAACAGCGATCTCTTCAACGCCTGGCTCGACGCGCGCCGCTTGGAGCACGAGAGTCTGGTGATACGCGCGCTGGGCAATGCCGCAGGGCCTTTGGTCGCCTCCGGGCAGCCGGGGCTGGCTGCGGAAGCCGCGGTGCGGCTCATCAGCCTGGAGCCGCTGGGAGACACCGGACACGCGCTGCTGTTAGAGGCGCGCGCCATGCTTGGTGACGCATCAGGGGTCGAGTCGGCGTATTTTTCGTGTGCGGAGTTGATGCGCACCGAGTTGGGCGTGCGGCCCTCCGCCAGGATAGAGGCCGCTTACGCGGCTGCGCAGGCGCGGCTGAAGGCCAGCACTGACCAGGAAGCCCCGCGCCCGAACCGCCTGCCGCCGATCCGCTTTGCGGACGCCGACGACGGCGCAGTGGCGTACCTGGAGCTCGGCAGCGCACAGACCACGGTCATCATCCTGTTCGGCCTGTGGTCGCATGTCGAAGTGGCGTGGGAAGAGCCCAGCATCCGCGCGATCTTGCAACGGCTCGCACGCCGCTGGCGTGTGGTGCTGATGGACCGACGCGGCACCGGCCTGTCCGAGCGGGTCGGCGTTCAGTTGTCCGCACGCACGGGTGCCGACGATGTTGAGGCCGTGCGCCGGGCAATCGGCGCAGAACGGGTGTGGCTGATGGGGAACTCCGTCGGCGGCACGATCGCTATCGAACATGCCCACCGCTACCCCGATCATGTGCAGGGCCTGCTGCTGTACGGTGCCGGCTCACGCGGCACATGGGCTGAGGACTACCCCTGGGCGCTGACCTACCAGCAACTCGAACTTTGGCTCGATGAGCTTCGAACTTCATGGGGCCAGGCCACCAGTTGGCAGCAGTTCGCACCGTCGATGGCCAGCGACCCTGTCGCGCAGGACTGGTGGGCGCGCATGCTGCGCCAGTCGATGTCGCGCAACAGCGTGCCGCTTGTGCTTCAGGCTTTCGCGCAGATGGACGTTCGTGATCGTCTGCCGCACCTGCGAACGCCCACCTTGATCGTGCAGCGCGAAGGCGACCGGGTCGTTCGCGCCGGCGCCGCGCGTCATCTGGCCGCCAGCATTCCCGGTGCGGAGTTGGTCATGCTGAACGGCAACGACCACCTCATGTGGTGCGGCGACACGGCGGCCGTGCTCGATCAGATGGAGCAATTCGTGGCGAGCCGGACTTCATAGGTTCTGCCATGGCATTGCGGCAAGCACTTGCACAACGGACCTGGGAAGGGCCCACACAGCGCTTGACGGATTCATCCGCGCTTTGCTTGCCGCCGCTGCGTTGTTTTGCCGTCCACAGGTGCTCAGCGCGACCTGCTCGACCAAGCGCTGACTGAAGGCGGGCGCTGCCGCTGCCAGACCTCAGGGCGGCAAGCGCCGCCGCCTTGCGTGACTGCGCCCTCTTCGCGTCAGAACTCGATCGGCAGTGCCTGGCTCACGAACTGCCCCTGACCGCGCGCAGTCCCTGTCACGCGATGCCAGGAGGCTCGCGCCTGAAGTCTCGCGACCTGCCCGGCAGCCAAGGCGAACACCCGGCCCACCGGACGCTCAGCAGACGGGCCGCGCAGACAGTGCATACCGCTACTCCCTCAGAGCCCAACGGCATCGGTGGCTTCGACGACAGGGCCGCGGTGCTTCTTCTTGCGCTGCTGTTGCTGCTTGATGTCAGCGGCCCAAGAGGGGGGCGACTCTCTCCTGCCTTTCCCGTCATTCTCCATTTTTGCTCCAGAGGAAATCATGAAAAGACTGCTCGCTATCTGCACCTGCGCCCTGGCCATTGCCGCGGCCACCGCACCGGACTCACATGCTGCAGGTTATCAGTTCGACTTGCCCGACATCGGCAAGTTCGACGACTTCATTGCCGAGGACGGCTCTGCCACTTTCACGGGAAACGGCTTTGTCGGCATGTACAACGACCGCTGGAGCCATCACGGCATCACTTGGTCGCATGCGCTCGATCTCAACAACGCCAATGACGGCCGCACGCTGATGCAAGTGAACCTGGCGCCACTGCAGGGCCAGCAGATTGTCTCGGCCACACTCAGCTTCAAGATCCTTGACGGCCAGGACGCGCCGAATACGGCCTTGGTTCGGTTCACAGGGTTCGACAACGGTGTCGGCAATCTGGGAATGGCCTGGGACGCGCCCGCTACCTCGCTCGGGTCGGTCGAGCACGAGGTGTTCAACGGCAGTCCCGATAGCCAAGCTTTTGATATCACGTCGCTGCTGCGCCTCGGCGTGGCATCAGGCGGTGACTGGATGGGTCTGCATCTGCAGAACCTCGGCGGTGGCCAGTTGGCAACGCGTACCTATGAGTTCTTGCTCGATGAGCAGATCGCGATGCTCGAACCGGATCGCGCCCAAGTGCGTATCAATGTCGTCACCGCTCCCGTGCCGGAGCCCACCAGTTGGGCCATGTTGCTGGCGGGTATCGCAGCCCTTGCCTGGACGCGGCGGCGGCGTTCGAGTGCGGCGGCGGTGATTTGAGGCCAAGCCCGGGCTGCGGCATTGCCTGCGTTTGCCATCGCGAAGCTGGGAAAGCCTTCTCCCGGCATGGTTTCGCAGCAGCTGGGTGGTCGTGGGCACGGTCTTCATAGAGCGCCGCACGCGGCCATCGAAGGCTGCCGAGGAGGGCAGGGTGGTGCTGCGCGGTGCGGCCCAAGGCTCGCCTGCTACCGACTTCGTGCCGGCCGTCGCGAAGACGCCGGGGCAGCATCGGCGGCTGGCAGGTCGGCTGTGTGGTCAGACGGATGCTGCGCTCAAGGCGCAGATGAACCGACTACGGCTCGACCAGGTGCTGGGCTGTGGACGTGGGGAGGCGATCCTCGACGACGCCTGTGTTGCGCAGAAATTGGTCGAGATGAACCGCTACAGCTTGGCGCCGACCCGTGTGCTCGATGGCGCCGGGCTGGGCAGTCTGCAAATCAGCCGGGCGTTCAAGACGGGAGAGGGCGCGAGCTTTGCGCGCACAGTGGCCATGCTGCATGGCCTCAAAGTTCGGCAGCTTCGCGATGACACGGAACTCGAGCTGTGGCAGGGCAATGCCAATGCCCTGGCTGCGCGAGGTCCGCCGGCTTGCGGCCAGCCGAACCCTGCGCTGGAAGGGACCAGGCTCAGGCCATCGTGCAGGGTCGTGAGGCGGCAAGACGCGCTGGGTTGTCGCGTCCGCACTTTTGCTGCCGCCGTGCATACCCGCCCAGCAGGCCCAAGCCGAGCATCATCAGCCCGTAGGTCGCCGGCTCGGGTACGGCTGAGACGGCAGCGACCTTGGCGATGACCCCGTCGGTGCCGTAGTTCATGGTCAGCTCGTACCCGTTGGCAAAGACTCTTGCAAAGCTGCCGTCGATGAGGCCGTTGCCAGATGTGAGAAAGCTGTATGTCTCTCCGATCACCGGCTTGTAGCCGCCAAAGTCGAGTTGCAGTGCACCGCCCAGTGTCACGTCACCGTTGACCCGCAGCCAGTCGTACTGCGCGCCTTGCAGCAAGCCGGCTACCTCGACCACCAGCAGGCTGTCTGTGCCCAGCGTCAGATCGCCATCGATGGTCAGAACGCCGGGCGAGTTGCCGGCGGCGATGGTGCCGCCAAGGTTGATGACGTCGGCCTGTACCGTTCCACTGCCCTTGAGTGTCCCGGCCTCGAGCCGCAAGGTGCTGGCCTTGAGCAATCCGTCGACGATGGTGGTGGCGCTGGCGCCGTCCTGCACATAGCCCGAAACGATGCCGCCCGCGTTCAGTGTGCCGTTGGCGTTGACATGGAACTGGCCCTGGTTGCGCAGGGCGACGCCGGCGACATGCAGCACATCACCGCTGTCGACCAGCACGTTGCCCTGGTTGGTGAGCTGGGTCGTCACATAGCCTGGTCCGCGCAGGGTGTGCTCTTTGGCTACTGTCAACGCACCGGTTCCGCTGATGGTGCTGTAGTTCGCATCGGTCAAGACGGTGCTTCCGCTGCCGGCCAGCGTGGTGTTGCCGGTGAGACTCAGCCTCGCCGTTCCCGTGTTGCCGCTGCCGCTGATGGTCAGCGTGCCGGAGTTGGTCACGGTGCCTGCGACACTGAGTGGGAGGTTCGGTGTCACTTGCCATGTGCCTTGCAGCGCGATGTTCTGGAACGTGCCGCTGCCGCCCAAGCGGCTGGCGGTGCCCATGCCGTGCAAGGTGCCACCAGTGAAGGTCCCCCCTGCCAGCGACAGCAGGCCATTGCTACCCACTCGCACCAGGCCGGCGCTGTTGTCGAAGGCGTTGCCGGTGCCGGCATTGACGGTGAGTTGTCCGTCGGCGATGACGCTGCCCTGGTTGGCAATGCTGGCTGTGACATAACCGCTACCGCGCAGGGTGTGGCCTTGTGCGACTGTCAGGCTGCCGCTGCCGCTGACGGTGCTGTAGTTCGCATCGCTCAAGACGGTGCTGCCAGCGCCGGCCAGTGTGGTGTCGCCGGCCAGATTCAGCCTCGCCGTTCCCGTGTTCCCGCTACCGTTGATCGTCAGCGTACCCGTACTGATCAGTGTGCCTCGGGTGTTGACACTGTGACCGCCGGCCAGCGTCACCTGGCCAGTGCTTGACACAGCGTCCAGCGTGGTGCCCCCAGTCAATAGCAGCGTGCCGGACAGGGCGACGTCCTTGAATGTGCCGTTGCCAGCCAACCGGCTGCCTATTGTCGTGCCCTGCAGCATGCCGCCGATGAAGGTCCCCCCTGCCAATGACAGCAGGCCATTGCTGCCCACGTGCACCAGGCCGGCGCTGTTGTCGAAGGCGTTGCCGGTGCCGGCATTGACGGTGAGTTGGCCGTCGGCGATGACACTGCCTTGGTTGGTAATGCTGGCTGTGACATAGCCGCTACCGCGCAGGGTGTGTCCTTGGGCGACTGTCAGTACGCCGCTGCCGCTGATCGTGCTGTAGTTCGCATCGCTCAAGACCGTGCTGCCAGCGCCGGCCAGTGTGGTGTTGCCGGCCAGATTCAGCCTCGCCGTGCCTGTGTTCCCGCTGCCGCCGATCGTCAGCGTGCCCGTGTTGATCAGTGTGCCTCGAGTATTGACACTGTGACCGCCGGCCAGCGTCAGCTCGCCAGTGCTTGACACCGAGTCCAGCGTGGTGCCCCCAGTCAATAGCAGCGTGCCGGACACGGCGACGTCCTTGAAACTGCCGTTGCCGGCCAGGCGGCTGCCGGTGCCCATGCCGTGCAAGGTGCCACCAGTGAAGGTCCCTCCTGCCAGCGACAGCAGGCCATTGCTGGCCACTTGCACCTGGCCGGCGCTGTTGTCGAAGGCGTTACCGGTTCCGGCATTGACGGTGAGTTGGCCCTCAGCGATGACACTGCTCTGGTTGGCGATGCTGGCCGTGACGTAGCCGCTGCCGCGCAGGGTGTGGCCCTGGGCGACTGTCAGGACGCCGTTGCCGCTGATTGTGCTGTAGTTCGCATCGCTCAAGACCGTGCTCCCAGAGCCGGCCAGCGTGGTGTTGCCGGCCAGATTCAGCCGCGCCGTCCCTGTGTTCCCGCTGCCGCCGATCGTCAGCGTGCCGGAGTTGGTCACGGTGCCTGCGACACTGAGCGGGACGCTCGGCGTCACCTGCCATGTGCCTTGCAGCGCGATGTTCTGGAACGTGCCGCTGCCACCCATGCGGCTGCCGGCGCCCAGGCCCTGCAGTGTGCCGCCAGTGAAGGTTCCGCCTGCCAGCGACAGCAGGCCTGCATCGGCGACCTGGACCAGACCGTTGCTGTTGTCAAAGATTGCACCCGTGCCGGCATTGACAGTGAGCGTGCCGTCGGCAATGACCTTGCCATTGTTGGTGATGCCAATTGCGGCATAGCCTTTGCCGCGCAAGGTGTGGCCCTGGCCGACTGTCAGCACGCCGGTCCCACCAAGGTAGCTGTAGTTGGCATCGGTCAGAACGGTACTGCCGTTGCCGGCCAAGGTGGTGTCGGCGGCCAGATAGAGTGCGGCGGTACCTACGTTGCCACTGCCGCCGATGGTCAGCGTGCCCGTGTTGGTCAGTGTGCCCCGGGTATTGACGTGATGTCCGCCCGCCAAGGCGAGCGCGCCGGTGTTCGACACCGAGTCCAGCGTGGTGCCGCCTGTCAATGTCAGCGAGCCGGACAGCGCAACGTTCTGGAACCGACCATTGCCGCCCAGGCGACTGCCTGCATCCAAGCCATGCAGCGTGCCCCCACTGAAGGTCCCGCCCGACAGTGCCAGCATGCCCGCACCGGCCACCTGGACTTGCCCGCCGCTGTTGTCGAAGGTGTTGCCGCTGCCGGCGTTGACGGTGAGCACGCCGTCGGCGACGACGCTGCCTTGGTTGACAATGCCGACGGCGGCATAGCCACTGCCGCGCAGTGTGTGCCCCTGACCAACCGTCAGCACGCCGGTCCCGCCGAGGTAGCTGTAGTTGGCATCGGTGAGAACGGTACTGCCGTTGCCGGTCAAGATTGTGTTGCCGGCCAGGTAGAGCGCGGCGGTGCCGACGTTACCGCTGCCACCCAAGGTGAAGCTGCCCGAATTCTGGACGGCACCGGCCAGGGTGAGCTTGCCTGCACTGGCGATCTTCAATTCACCCGCATTGCTGATCTGGGCGATGGTGAGGCTGCCGGAAGGCAGCGTCAGCGCAGCGCCGCTGTCGATCTGAAGTTCACCCAAGGTGCCCGACCAGTTCCCCGATGGGCTGTCATAGAGCGCTGACACCACGACTCTTGATTGCGAGTAGAAGCTCAAGCTGCCTGAGATCTGGCCGCCGGCCAGCACCAGTGTGGCTTTCTGAATCGGTCCGCTGGGCTGGTAGACCGTATGCAACTGGCCGATCGAGGCGCTACCGGCTGCCAGCTGTGCACCGCTGTCCAAGCGCAGCTGCGAGATGCCGTCCCAGGCCCGCATGTCCAGGCTGCTGGTGCTGAAGGCGCCGCGCAGTACCGCCTCCGAGGAGGGCTTGTCGTAGGTGTCGGTCGGCACGCCATTGACGATCCACTGCACTGGACCGAAGTAGACCGGAAAGATAGGGTCTGGCAGGTTGAACAAGTCGCCTGCCCACCAATTGGAGGCGTGGAACCAGTCCGTGTTGGCACTGCCCAGCCAGCTGTTCACACCCACCGTGACGGAACTGGCGATGGTTGCTTGGCTGCCCAGCAGGGCCAGCACCGAGGCGGTGGTGAGCGCACTGTGGCGCAGAAGGCGGCGGCTAACACGGGAGAGTCTGGTCATGGGCAATGGCTCGGCTTCGTTGGAGGGTTGCCATTGCAGGGGAGCTGGCAACATGTCGTGAAAGCCTATCGGCGGCTGCACTTGACGTCGTTGCCCATATGGGCAAGTTTGGACTGCGGCTGCGTTCTACCCCTTCGAATGGGGGGCATGCCGGCCGCTGCCGCCGTCACCGTACCCAGTGGAGGTGCGGCTACCTGGGCAACACGCCTGAGAGTTGGCACTGCGTTCGCTCGCATGGGACCTTGATGGTTTTATCGAGGGCGGGTGCGTGAGGCCTGACGTTCTTCGCGCGGCTTCGTCTGCTCTTGACGCGCCAGCCTTGCCTGTCGCGAAGCGCTACAGGATCCATTCCGCCCTGCCACCCCACAACCTCGAATCACCCTCCCGGGTGACCCCCTCTTGCCGGCCTCACCGTTTCCCTCAGCTGCACTGCCGTGGGGCCGGCCTGTTGGAGCTTTTACTGGCCACAGCGGCCTTGGCGGCCTCGCCGGCCTGACAAATCGGCGCCGCCTTCGTCTTCACTGTGACAAACGCAGGCAACTCACTCCATCGGAGTGGCGTTCGCCCCGCGTTGCAGGGGGAGGAGCATCATGATCGAAGCGAACATACCCGAGAGGCCGGGCATTCTTCTTGACACACAGCTCACGGTGGTTCAAGTAAGCCCTGCCGCGCTCAGTCTGCTGGGTAGGAACGTCCAGGTGCTGGCGATTCGTCAACGCCGCTTGCACGCGCCCGGCGATGGACCGGGTCTGAAGCAAAGTCTTGATCTGGCCGCTCGGGGACAACGCTCGGCCTTGCAACTGCCAAGGCCCGGACAGCTCGCCCTCACCCTGCGTGCCGAGCGGCTTCCTGCGAACTTCGGTTCGTGGATTCTTGTCAGTCTGCGTGACCCTGAGCTCGAATTGCCCGACCCCACGCTGCTGCAAAGCCTCTTTGGGCTCACGCCCACCGAGGCGCAGGTCGCCGCCGGACTGGCGAAGGGGCTGGACAGCGCAGCACTGGCCATGGCCATGGGTGTGCAAGCCAACACCATCCAGTCGCACATCAAACGCTTGCTGGCAAAGAGCGGGACGCGTCGGCAGTCGCAGCTTGTATCGCTGATCTTGCGCAGCGTAGCGATGCCTCCGCACCCCTCGCTTGAAGGGGCCTGCAGCGTTCAGGTGCCAGGTCTTGCCCAAACGGGCAACGACACGGGTGCTCCCGCCGAGCACAGTCCCCCGATACCTGAGCCCGCCGCCGGCGAGTGCCTGTGATTTCGCTGTCATCTCCTGAAATGGACCCAATCATGAAAAGCACCAACCGCTCTCAAACTGGCTCGGAACGTAAGCGGCGCGACGCCCGCGCTGCACTTCGCCTGGGCAGCATTGCATTGGCACTGATGGCCTTGCAGACGCCAGCCACGGCGCTGGACTATCTGTGGAAGGGGGCCAACGGAAACTGGGAGGATGCAAATCAGTGGACCTTGCTGGGCGTGCCAGGTCCCGGCGACACGGCGGCGCTGACGGGCGGAAGCACGGCCTTGTCTTCCGTGCGCAGTGTGGGACGCCTGGTGCTCAACGGTGGCCAGCTGTACGGCGGGATGCTGACTGCCGAAAGTCTGGATTTTTTCAGTGGCAATATGGGTGGCTCCAGCAGCATCTACCCAGCCGGACAAACCACCGTGACCGGCAGCACTGTCTTCGACGGTGCGCGCAGCCAAGCTGTCAACCTCAACCACACGCTGACACTGCAGGGCAATAGCACATGGACGGCTGGCGAGGGGGGGATCGTCGGCGCTGTTTTCAGCGGCGCCATCATCAGCAATGCCACGTTCATGGATCTGGGTACGGCCTCCAGCGCGGCCAATGCCTACAAGACCCTGGGCGGTGCTGCTGGCACCTTCATCAATAACGCCAGCTATGTCCGCAACGGCCTGGGCACTACGCGGGCCTACGGCTTTGACAATGCTGGCACCATGCACATCCAAGGCGGTACGTTCGAGTTCCGAGAGCGCGGCTCCTCGGCCGGGCTGATCAATGTGGCTGCAGGCGCCGAGTTGGCCTACCGATTTGGCAACTCGACCCTCAGCGGGCAGGTCGACAACCAGGGTTGGATGATCGTCGAACGCGCCAAGGTAGACGTCGCCAGCAGCGCGGTGCTGAACGGCAATGTGCAGATCTTCGATGGCACGCTGGACAATGCCAGCACCAATACCTTGAACAGACTGGTGATGTCCGGAGGGCAACTCACCGGCACGGGGCACCTGACCGTTGCCAGCCTCGACTTCCGAAAGGGTGACCTGGGCGGTATTGCAGGTTCCTACCAAACTGGACAGACCACCGTCACCGGAAACACCGTCTTCGACGGTGCGAGCAGCCAAGGTGTCAGCCTCAACCACACACTGACACTGCAGGGCAACAGCACCTGGACGGCTGGCGAGGGGGGGATTGCTGGCTCCGTGTTCATCGGCAGCATCATCAACAATGCCACGTTCATGGATCTCGGGACGGCCTCCAGCGCGGCCAATGCCTACAAGACCCTGGGCGGTTCTGCTGGCAGTTTCATCAACAACACCAGCTATGTCCGCACCGGCCTGGGCACCACGCGGGCCTACGGCTTTGACAATGCTGGCACCCTGCACATCCAAGGCGGTACGTTCGAGTTCCGAGAGCGCGGCGCCTCGGCCGGGCTGATCAATGTGGCTGCAGGCGCCGAGTTGGCGTACCGATTCGGCAACTCGACCCTCAGCGGGCAGGTCGACAACCAAGGTTGGATGACCGTTGAACGCGCCAAGGTAGACGTCGCCAGCAGCGCTGTGCTGAACGGCAATGTGCAGATCTTCGATGGCACGCTGGACAATGCCAGCACCAATACCTTGAATCGACTGGTGATGTCCGGAGGGCAACTCACCGGCACGGGGCACCTGACTGTTGCCAGCCTCGACTTCCGAAAAGGTGACCTGGGCGGTATTGCAGGTTCCTACCAAACTGGACAGACCACCGTCACCGGAAACACCGTCTTCGACGGTGCGAGCAGCCAAGGTGTCAGTCTCAACCACACGCTGACACTGCAGGGCAACAGCACCTGGACGCCCGGCGAAGGGGGCATCGCGGGCTCTGTCTTCAACGGCGCTGTGATCAACAACGCCCAGTTTACGGATCTCGGTACGGCATCAAGCGCTGCCAATGCCTACAAGACCCTGCGCGGTTACGTGGGCACCTTCGTCAACAATGGCAGCTATGTCCGCACCGGCCTGGGCACCACGCGGGCCTACGGCTTCGAAAACCACGGGCTGCTGAGCATCAAGTCGGGTACCTTCGGCACCTACGACAGCTTCAGCAATACAGGCACTGTGGAGATCTCCGAAGCGGCGGTGCTGCAGTCCGATTTTGAGAACGCGGGCCTGATCACAGGTGTGGGAACCGTCGATGCCGGCCGCAACAACTATGCGCTTGTCAACCGCGGCACCTTGGATCCGGGCCTGGGCAATGTCCTTGGCACACTGACCATCGACGGCGACCTGGTGTTCAGGGACAGCGCGGTGCTGCGAATCGACCTCGCCAGTGCCGGCGCGTCAGACATGCTGGTCGTCACCGATGATGCCTCGTGGAACGGTGAGCTGTCTGTATGGGCCAGCGCGGGCACTACGCTGCAACTCGGCGACGTCTACACCATCGCCACGTTCAACCAACGCTTGTCCAACTCCACCTTTGACAGCATCAGTTGGCACGGCCTGGCCGCCGACCAGTTCGCGGTCGAATACAACGCAGACAGCATCACGCTGCGGGTGACCGCGGTGCCGGAGCCTGCCACCTACGCCTTGTGGGCATTGGGGCTGGCTCTGGTCGGTGTCCGCAAGTTGCGGGCTCGTCGCGGCTTGGACCGTATCTGCTGAATCAAGATCTGAAGAGAGAGGCGACCCGGCCGGCTGGCTTCACTGGCCGGCCGGGTTTAATCCCGCCAAAGGGCATCGACGCCATTTTCTGTGCCGAGCCTCGCCAGTCAGCCTGTATTGCCCGTAGGATTGTCCGAACCTGGCTTCGTCTGCCCCATGCCACTATCCGCCCACGCCTTCACCCAAGCCTGCCGCGAAGGCGGTCAGCAAATTGAGACCTGGCTGCGCGTAGTCGATCGCGAGCATGGCGCGCGCTTTTACCGCGAGGCCGCTGCCGCGCTGCGCAGCTGGCAGGCGGCGGAGGATGTGGTGCAGGAGGCGATGGTGAAGGTCTGGCAGCGCTGCGCGACCTTTCGCGGACCTGGTGAGCCGCTTGCATGGATCCACCAGATCGTTCGCCACACCTTGCTGGATGCGCTGCGCCGCGGCAAGTCGCAGGCGCCCCATGAGGAACCGCTGCACGATGACGCGGGGCAACTCACTGTGCAGGTGCAAGAGGCGGTGCAGGATCTGTCGGCGGTGCAGGGGAGCACTCCAGAGAGCGCTTTGTCCGAACGCCAGGTCGAGCTCGTGTTCCGCCGCTGCTTCGAACGGTTCGCGGCCGACTATCCCGAGCATGGGACCGTGTTGCGATGGGTGGTCGAGGATGGACTGGACAATGCTGCCATCGAAGCCTTGCTGGAACGCAGCCCCGGCGCAACGCGAGAGTTCATCTCACAGTGCCGTAAAAAGGCTCGACCCTATTTCGCGGACTGGTATGGTTTGGTCAGCCCAGGGGGCGTGCCATGAGCACGAACGATGCGAACGACGATCAGCAGTGGCTGGATCTGTTGGCAGGTCGCTCTGTACCCGAGGCCGACGCTCGCACGCGCAAGGAAGCAGCGTGGCTGCGCGCGGCGCTGCTGAGCTACCGGGTCACCGCGCCACCGGGGGCGCCGGCGGCGGCCGACGATCGAGTGGGCCGCTTGCTGGCCCGTGCGCGTGAAGCCGGTGTGCTGGCTGCCGCCGCGCAGGAACCGCCGGCTTCCCGCAAGGCAGCCAATCAATGGCGCTACGCCTTGGCCGCCAGCGTTGTTGCGTTTGGCGCCGTGCTGATTTTGCTGCCCGCCCGGCAAGGCATCGACGAGGCTGGACCGGCCGACGGCATTTGGCGCGGAGCGACGGTGCAGCGCATCGAAGCGCGGGACGCAACGCTACGCCGCCAGCAACTGCTGCATGAGTTGCGGGGGGCCGGCTTCGACGCCCAGCCCTTCGAACGCCTGGGGCGCATCGGTATCGACCTGGCGCTGCCCGTGCCGCTGCCTGCGACCCAGGCTGCGACGTTGACGCGCCTTGGTCTCGAACCGCCTGAAGGCCCCAGCCTGCAGATAGAAATCACCACGCCGCCTCCAGCCCGCCAATGAGCACCTCGATATGGAAGAAGACAAGAAAAAACGTGTTGCTGCTTACCGGCGTGCTGACGGCAGTGGCCGCCAGTGCCGCACTGGCTGACGAAGCAGCGATTCTTGAGAAGGCCTGCGCGGCCGTGCCGCCTATCCAGCAGGGCACATGGGTCGATCTCGACGTGCTGAATCAGCGCATCATCGACGCACAGACGGCGCAGTCCGGCACTGGGATCGGGGAGGCCTGTCTGGGCTGGCGGCAGGTGATGCGCGACCACCCGGATGACGTGTTGCTGCGCGCCGACTGGCAAGCCAAGATTGCGTCGGCATTGGTCTGGTCGGGCCGGTCGGCAGACGCGGAGCCGCTACTGACCGCCGCGTATGGACGCTACGTCGCCGCAGGCCCTGTACACAGTGGCAAGAGCGGCATGATTGCGGGCATGCTGGTGGTGATTTGGTTGCAGCGCAGCCAACTGGAAACGGCGCTGCAGTGGTCCCAGCGTGCAATTGATTCCGCCAGCAGCCCGGCGTCGGGCCTCAGTACGGGCGACCGCCTGCGCCTGCGCCTGAACCATGGGGCTCTGCTGTCCAGCGCACGTCGGTTCGACGAGGCAAACACCCTGCTGCTGGGGCTGCTCGACGAATCACTGTCCGATCCCGACACCCTGGCTGCTCATGCGGCAGGTGCGCTGAACTCGCTGGCCAATCTGGCTCGCCGCCAGTCGCGCCTGGAGCAAGCCCTTGGTTACACAGAGCGAGAGATCTCGCTGCGTCAGGAGCGTTTGACCAACGACCCCGTGAACATCGCCATAGCGCTGCAGAACCGGGGCCTGCTGCTGATGAGCCTGGCGCGCTTCGACGCGGCCGAGCTTGCGCTACAAGCCGCCTTGCAACAGGCCAGGCAGGCGCAAGCCTCTGGCGCCGTCGACATGATGGGTCACCAGGCTTCGGTTCGAGAAACGCTGTCGGGTCTGCTTCTCGCGCGGGGCCGTCCGGCCGAAGCCCTGCAACTGGCTCAGGATGCGGTTGCCAGCGTGGCCGGCCGACCCGAGTCCAAGACCGCGCGGGGCGCCCGGCCGCTGCGTCGACTGGCTGAGGCTCAAATGGCGCTCGGTGACCTGGGCCAGGGCATTGCCAGCTACCGGCGCGCGCTGGCGCTGCTGGCCACGACGGTGGGAGCTCCGGAGGCCGATACCGCTTATGCGCTGCGCCTGGGCTATGCACTGGCCATGATCGAGCTGGGCGAACTGGGCGAGGCCGCCGCCAACTTGCAGCTCGTGATGGCCGATGCAAGGCCGCGCAGCCCCGAGGAGCAAGCGCGCACGCAGGTGCTGCAAGCCACGCTGGCCCAGCGCCGGGGCGATGGCGCGACTGCAGCCCTCGCCTGGCTGGCCGCCGACCAAGCACTCGCCGGCGCGCTGCCGCCCGAACACCCCAGCCGCCGCCTCATCCAAGCCCAGGCCTGCGAGTTGGCGGCCGCCGCCTGCCCAGCCGAAGATGCGGCCGCCGCAGCTGCAGGCCAACCGGACATTGACGCGCTGATGCAGATGTCGCTGGCGCGCCGCGCCCGCGTCGCAGGCGATGGCATTGGCGCAGACGCTGCAGCGCGCCGATCCGTATCGGCGGCACTGGCCTCGGGTCAACCGCGCCTGCAATGGCAGGCGCTGGCCTTGTGGGCTGACATCAAGGCCGATGCCGGTCAACGCGAGCAAGCGATCTTCCTGGGCAAGCTGGCACTGGGCCAACTGCAGCAGCAGCGCCAGCGGCTGCTACCCATGGGCACAGTTGCCGACGCGCGCTACCTGGCCGACAAGGCGCCGCTGTACCGCCGCGTGGCCGACTGGCTGCTGCAAGCGCAGCGCCTGCCGGAAGCCTTGGAGGTGATGCGCTTGCTCAAGGCACACGAGCAAGCTGATTTCAACGAGCGCGGGTTCAGCGAAGCCTTCACGGGCGACGGCGTGAGCCTCAATCCGGCGGAACAGGCCGCATGGCAGCGTTTCGAAGCAACCCTACAAAGTGACAACAAGGCTCGTGCGGCCGAGTTGCGCGCTTTGAGTGATCGGGCAGCGGCCCAGCGCATCACCGCCGAGGAGGCCGCACGCTTGGCACAGCTGCGTCGCGACGACGCTTTGCAGCAGGGCTCCCGCTTGGCCGGATTGAACGAACTGCTGATCGGCTTGCAAGCCCCGGCGCGCAAGCTCGGTCGCGGCAGCACCGTGCAACGGCCGCCAGCCGGACAACTCTACGTCTACACACTGGCCGGCGAGCAACGTCTGAGCCTGCTACTCGTCGGCGCTACCGGCACGCAGCTGCATCAGCTCGATCTGCCGGCCTCAGAACTGGCGCAACAGGTTGCTGCGCTGAGGGATGCGCTTGCCGACACGGGCCCTGTCAGGCTATTGAGCGAAGCCCTGTACGGTCGGCTCGGACACTTGATCGCCCAGTCGGCCCATCGCAACCAGGCTGAGCAGATCGTCGTTTGGTTGGACGGGCCGCTGCGCTACTTGCCGCTGGGCGTGATGCACGACGGCAAGCAGCATTTGGCGACACGTTACCGCTGGGTCGTGGCCGGAGGGCAGGCCCAGACATCGGCCGTACCTCGCCACAGCGGCACATCGCAGATCGCCGCCTTCGGGGTGACCCAGGCCTTGCAAGGCTTGCCTGCACTGCCGGCCGTGGCGGATGAGCTTTGTGACATTGTGGATGGTCCGGTGCTCGGGCTTGATGCGGGCAACATCAGCCGCTGCGGCAAAGACGCCCGCGGAAATGGCCCGGTGCCCGGTCAAGGCCGGCTCAATTCGCTGTTTACTGAGGACGCATTGACCCGTGCGGGCGCCATGTCCGGCTCGGGCAATCTGCTGCATATCGGCACCCATTTTGTGCTGCGCCCCGGCAGCATCGCCAAGTCATGGCTGCTGCTCGGCGATGGCACGCGGCTGCCGCTGGAGCGCATGCGCGGCATGAGGTGGGGGACGCCGCAACTGGTGACCTTGTCGGCCTGCGAGACAGCCGTTGCCGATGTGAGCGGCGCTGACGGTCGCGAGGTCGATGGCTTGGCTGCGGCTTTGCTGGACAACGGCGCTGCGCAGGTCTTGGCCAGCCTGTGGCGAGTCGACGACCGCGCAACGGCGCGCTTCATGCAACGCTTCTACGCCGCGTATGCCGCCCGTGCGAGCCAAGATGGCAATGCCGCAGCCACCGCGCTGCGGCAGGCCCAGCGGCAGGCGATGGCGGATGGCGCACCAGCCCGTGACTGGGCGGCCTTCGTGCTTCTGGCCAAAGTGGGAGAGGGCAGCCGCACACCAGGGACTGCGCCCCTGACGGCGAGACCACGCTGACGCAGGGCGTGAAGGCAAGTGGCGCTTGCCCGTCCGTACCCGGTCCGGGCAATGCATCACCGCCAAACTGCCAGGGCTGGGCGCTGGGCGCTGGGGTCAAGGTCGTTGAGCAGGTGCATGCCTGCGCGTTGTGCGACCCACTGATGCTGCTTGACTGACGCCAGACCGACGATGTGCTGGCCAAGCTCACCGTGCCGGTCGGGCGGCTCCATCCGTAGCTTCTGATGGGGAGCGGGGACGGGGAGTCAGGTGCCGTCTTGACGACCAGGGCGAGGGCCTGGTGTGCATATGCTGCCGCCGGCCAGAACAAGCAAACGCACGTCAGCGCAGACGCCGCCGCTCATGCAAGCCTCGTCGTCCTGATGGCGGGAGCCTGGATTTCCGATAGCCGCAGTCTGCTTGTGCGGGCGGCTCGCGTCATTGCCCGAACAGGCAGGCCATACGGCTGCGTGGGCTGCTCCCCCGCAAGCTGCGCCTTGGGTACGGTTGCGAGCCATCGTTGGAAGGACCAGTCTGGTTCATGTTGATGATGCTTCCCAGCCGGGTTTGCGCAGAACATCCGCTGGCCTTGCGCTGGGCTGCCATGCTTGGCCTTGGCGATCGCCCCCGGCTGGAAGGCGATGCGTTTTAGCTGCTGCGCAGCGTCAACTGGATACCGGCCACCATGAAAATAGCGTTTACCTCGTGTTTCAGCGCCACCGTCTTCGCGCAGCAGCCGATTTGGCGTCAGATATTGGCGCACAAGCCGGATGCGCTGGTGTTGACGGGCGACTCGATCTACATCGATGAACTCACGCACCCCACCCATCCAAAGGCCATGGCGGACTTCGAGTTCTTGCGATTGGTGGCGGCGAAATACCGCCAACAACTGGCGCAGGCTGATTTCGCCGCCCTGATTGCCGCGGTACCGACGTATGCGATCTGGGACGACCATGACTTTCTGTGGAATGAGTGCTACGAGGAGAAGGCCATTCAGAAGAAGGTCTATGCAGGACACATCCGCGCATCACGGGCGCTCTTCAATGCCTACTGTGCGCATCTGGAGGGCAGGCAGCAGTTTCCGGCCGATGACAGCGACGCCCGGCTGTGGGATGCCGATGAGCCCGCCCCCGGATACCGGCGAGTGGTCTTGGACGTGCCCGGCGGTGCTGCTGTTCACCTGCATCTGACAGACGGCCGAAGCTGGCGCGTGAACCGTACCTTGCTGGGCGCCAAGCAGCGCACCGATATTGGGCTGGCGATGGAGGCTGCACCCGCTCACACCCTGCACCTGGTGGCCAGCGGCTCCGTGATCGAGGCCCACAAGGGTGATCAATGGGGCAGCTTCGAGGACCTGGCATGGCTGCGCGAGCTTGCAAAAGAGCACTGCATTGCCTGCCTGTCAGGTGATATTCACGCCAACGACTTTCACCGCATCCCGACGGACAACGGGCGCATGGTTTACGACTTCACGGCGTCGGGTGCGGCCATCCGCCGCGCCATCTGGATCGGGACCGAGTGCCAGAACTTTGGCTTGCTGGACATCGACGCCACGGCACTGCGCGGCCAGTGGTTTCGCTTCGGGAAGCCCGCAGCATTGACGCCGGTCACCATCGATCGCAGCAGCTGGCAACTGCAGTCCTAGCGCCTGCATCGCCTCGGGCGAAACACCGCAGTGAACCCGGCGACAGGTCCCCAAGCACAGCAGACGCTGCAGATTCGCAGCACCCAGGTGCGACGGTCCCGAACTGACGGACGAAGATCGCCGCCTTTCGGGCCAGCAGCACGGCCAAGCAGCCCTGCGTCAGCAAAACGCTGCTCGGCGACATGGGCTCGCGCGCGCCGGGCGGCGGCGTCCTCTCGCCGGGCTTGCGCAGCGGAACTCTTGCGAGCGCCGTCGGGAAACCCCACTGCAATGGCTGCTTCAATACCTGGGGGAATATAAATTCCGTTCAATAGGCTTGAAACGGTATAATAGGGCACGTGCAACCTGCCTTCTTCGATTGGCGATCAACGCCGACCGGAAGCTGATTGTGACCCGTGCATTTTTGTCTGGTGCGGCAGCCGCGGCACCGAGTTCAAGAATGCTCCCGTCAGGCGATTCAAGCCTGCAATTTTGATTGAAGAACATTTCAAACAACGCCATTCCCATGGGCAAGTACGTCGTCTCGCCCGCGACACACCCGACCGACTGTGGCCGCTTTCGCGCCTCTTTTTCGGTTCGCCGTGCTCAGGACAACGGTGCTCACCGCCGTGTGTTCCGCTTCGAAACAACCTTCGCCTCGCACGACGCGGCTCGGTTGTTCGCTGTCACTCAGGGCTGGCTGCAGGCAAGCATGCCGCACCCCCCTGTCTGCTGACGATTTGGTCCCGCCAGATCCTGTCCAAACGTCCGACTCCCTGCGTATTCCCCATTCGCAGATTCGAGATTCGCATCCTGACGGTGCGCCAGTACTAAGAAAGGCTCGTCCATGAGCAGCAAAATCTACGTGGGTAACCTGCCCTACTCTGTGACCGATTCCAGCCTGAAGAGCAACTTTGCCGAGTTCGGTAGCGTCTCCTCTGCCAAAGTCATGATGGACCGCGAAACCGGCACGTCCAAGGGCTTTGGGTTTGTGGAAATGGCTTCTGCCGAAGCTGCCCAGGCGGCTATCGCAGCCCTGCACGGCATGTCCGTGGATGGACGCTCGATCGTCGTGAGTCTGGCCCGCCCCCGCGAAGCAAACACGGATTCGAACGGCTACGGCGCAGGTGGGTACACCGCAGCCAAGCGTTCGGATATCGGCTACGGCACGGGCGGCTACGGTGGTGGTCGCTACTGAGGCAGCGGCTCCCCGCCAATGACCGGCTCTCCTGAGTCGGTTTCTTTTAGCCCCGGTCAGGCTGCTTGAGCCGCTGGCGAGGGCGGCCTGACCTGCTTGCGCACAGCCCATGCCGCTGCCGGTCTATTGCAGCTGCTTGCTCAAAGGCAAGTCCTCGCAGGCGCGCCCAGCATTGCGTGTGACGCCTGCCGCGCAGGGCCCAGCCGCTCATTCACGACAAGGCACGACAAGGCTCGAGCCACCCGATTTCGGCGTCTTCGATATCGCGATCAGCGACCACGGTCAGGGCGACGATGCGGGCGCGGGGTGCGTCGCCGCGGTGTGCCATGGGGCTTGCCTTCACGTCGTGTTTCAGCGCCATCTGCATCGGCTTTGCCTCCTCGCACGCATCGTGTTGCCGCGTTGCGGCCAAGCGGGTGATGTGCTTTGTCCAGAGACAAGGGGAAGGCGGCGGCACTTTGCCGCTCAGGACGCGGCGCGCTTGATCCAGCTTGGGTTGCGGTCCGCCCCGGGATTGGCGATGCGGGTGATCGGGCCAGAGCCGCTTGCGTCCCGCCAGTGGATGTCGTACTCGCCGCCCACACGGCCCACGAAGGCAATGCGCTGGCCGTCTGGCGACCAAGCAGGTGCATAGGCGTTGTCGTCGAATTCAAAGAACGCAGGCGAGCCACCCGTGGCGGGCAGGAAACCGATGCGGTAGCGGTCACCGCTGCGCCGTTGGAAGGCGATCAGTTTGCCGTCGGGCGACCACGTGGGGAACACGTCGGCGTAGGCCCCAGCAGTGGTCAGTTGGCGCACCTGGCTGCCGTCGGCATGCATGACCCAGAGCTTGAAGTCACTGCCATCGCGGTTTGACGCGAAGGCGATCTGGCTGCCATCGGGCGACCATGCCGGCGTCACGTCAAGGCTGACAGCACCCGAAGCGCTCGGCGTCAGATTGCGCACGTCCTCCATCCGCTCGCCATTGAGCGTGGCGACAAAAACGTCGGAGCCCTGGGGTTCGTCCCGCTGGGAGACAAAGGCGACACGACGTCCATCGGGCGAGAAAACCGCCTCGCGCTCATACACGTCGGCCCTGCTGGACAGTACAGTGGCTGCGCGCGAGAAGTCTGCGAGCAACATCAGAGTCGGCACCTGCAGCGGATCGGTGCTGAACGAGGTGTAGACCAGCGCGCGACCATCGGCTCGCGCATGCGGCCGCACTGCGTTGATGGCATTGGGCACGGATGCGACCGCCGACCCGTCAAGAGCGGCCCTCTTCAAGCTGCGGCTGCCATCGCTTGCCTCGTTGTCGAACACGAGATCGAAGTCGACCTTTGTCGGCGGCGGCACAGCGCCGCCATCACCGCCTCCGCCGCAGGCAAGCAAGCACGCGGCAACAGGGCCGGCCATCCAGGACATACGCATAGCGTGCGTTCCTACAGTGATTCAATGGAGGGCGCGAGGTTAGCAAAGAGGGTCGGCGTTGATCCCTGGTTTGCGACAGACACGGATAAATGAGGTGCGAACGCCAGTTTCTGTCGGCTGCACCACCAGGTGGCTCAACCCTTGCGATCCAGATCTGCGCAAGTGGCGCTTGCTTGCGCGGCATCGCTCGATGCCCGAAGCTCGGCGACACAGGAGATGCCCGTCGGGGTCGCTCTATTGGTCTCTTGGGCGCCGGGTTGAGCTGCTGCGGCTAAGTCAACTCCAACAGCCCGTAAGCGGCGGCCCGGGCTGCGGATTCCCTTCTGTCTGCGCAGTGCAGCCGGGTGTTGATGCGCTGAAAACGCGAGTTGACACAGCCGACGCTCATGCCGGTCTGCTGCGCGATCTGCTTGGTGTTGAGGCCTTGCCATTGCATGGCGAGCAGGTCCACGTCCTCGTCCTTGAGCTTTGCGGCTTCGAGCAGGCGCTGCTGGAGGTAGCAGGTCAGCCAGTCGTGCAGTTCGGCCGCCAGTGAGCGGGCGAGCGTGCGAACGATCCGGGCGTCGGGGCCTTCGAAGTCGTCCGCTTCCTCGCTGCCGATACAAAGCATCTCGATGCGCTCGGGGTTGGGCCCGGCCGACGTCGGCACGATGAAGCAGGAGCGAAAGCCGTACTGGTGGGCCAGGTTGATCGCCTTCTCGTCTTCCCACGCCAGCACTCTGACTTGGCGCTGGGTGCCGGGTGACGTGTGTGTGCGGGCGAATCGGAACCAGGGGTGCGAGAGAATCTGCCCGAGTCCCTCTTGTGCATCGGCGTAGTGCCAGTCGCAGGCGAAGAGGCACAGGTAGGAGGAGGGCTCATGGTTGCCCTCGGGAATGGTGGCGGTGTAGACGCTCGCGCTCGCGCCGATGGCCGATGTGGCTTTAACAAGTCTGACCAGGAGTTCGGAGGGGTCCGTCGCTGTGGGGATCTGTAAGATCGCTTGCAGGGCCTGGGCTGGGTAGTCCGGCGTACTCGCTCGCTCCCGCAGCGTCATGCGACTCGTGGTTGTCGAAGGCATGGGCGAACTCCTTGCTGAGCTGGGCGAAGCGCACGGGATCCTCGAAGCGAAGCGGATCGCTGGCTAAGAACGCGTCGAACTGTTCGCGCGTGACGAGCAAGGCCCAGCACTGGGCATGGGCGTTGCCACGGAGGCGGCGCGTGCGGCTTGCCGCGACCCCCAGGCCCACGGCGACCAGCTGCAGCTTGTGGGGGGCTGCGTGATCTCGCAGTCCCGGCCGTGTGGCTGCTGTACCTTCTCCAGCAGTTGACGCAGTGCTGTTGGCGCGTCTTTGCGTCATGATGTGCTCCCTGGAATTCATGAAATCTCTGACGCAGTGCGATGGCTGCGTTTTGCGCGCACGCAATGGTGGAGATGTCCGCGCGTGAATTCAAGAGTCGATGTGGCGTTGAAATTCATCGTTCGGCACTTTGTCGGTGACCTTGTTGCTGCGCTCGGCGCGGCATTCGTCTGCAGCGATGGCGAGGCTGTCCCCAGGGAAACGTCGCCTGACGTCGAGGCCGGGGCCTGGATCCGGAACTGCGCCAGGTCGCCCGGGGCGCCCGGATTGACGGGGCGCGACGGGCGGCGAAGGTGGTCGTATTCGTTCGGCTTTCAGGGGGGGGCTTCCTTTTGCCGGCGTCCCCGGGGGTTTCTCGCAAGGGATTACCGTCCTAAGATTGCGCAGATCAGCGCCGGAGGCCTTGGCGCTGGGATGGGGGGCGCCATGGCAACGGTCAAGGATTTGCGAGCCGTGTTCTCACGAGTGAAGTCCGCTCTGATGCATCGGGGTTTCACCAGCGATGATGCCGATGATCTGGCTCAGGAGGCCTACCTCAAGCTCATCTGCTACGAGCTTGATCACACGGTGGCCAAGCCCGATGCATTTCTGATGCGCACCGCCCTGAACCTGGGAATCGATGCCTACCGCATGCAGCGAACTCGTGGCGAGCCGGTGCTGCTGGAGGACATGACGCTCGATGATCTGCTGCAGGCCGATTCCGCGCCCACGACGGAGGCCACCGTGCTGGCCAAAGAGCGCCTGGCGCGACTTGCCGAGAGTCTGGTCGATGTCAGCGAGCTGACCCGCAGGATCTACTTGGCGCACCGCATGGAAGGCTTGCGCTATCAGGAGATCGCACGGCGCTTCGGCATGAGCGTCAGTGCAGTCGAAAAGCATGTCGCCAAAGCGACGATCGCGGTGATGCAGGGGATGGAGGGGTGGTGACATGGCTGGCGACGGCATGAACGGCCGGGACGGGCTGCCGGGCCGGGACAGCGGCCCAACCCCGGTCGTGACGCGCAAGATCGCCGCCGAGGCGGCGACCTGGATCGCTCGCCTTCATGGTCCCGGCCGGTCGCCAGAGATGGAGCGGGCGCTGCGCGAGTGGCTGTCGCGTTCTGCGGCTCACCGCCACGCCTTCGAGAAGTGCACCGATGTCTGGCAAGAGGTGGCGGGCGTCAGTGCTGCCGACGTCTACGCCGGCGCAGCAGCCCGGTCGTTGAATGCGGCCCTCGCGGGCGAGCGCTGGTGGGCGCGCATGCGCTGGCCGCTGCTGGGCCTGCTCGCCCTTGTGATTGCTGTCGCGGCGTTCGCGGCCCATCGCTGGTGGGCTGTGGAGGTCTATGCCACCAAGGTCGGCGAACAACAGCTGGTTTTGCTGGAGGACGGCTCGCGCCTGTCGCTCAATACCGACACCCAGGTCCGTGTGGAGCTCAATGCTGAGCGCAGATCCGTGCGCGTCGAGGGCGGCGAAGTTGTCTTTGAAGTCGCCAAGGATGCTTATCGACCTTTCGTGGTGCGAGCGGCTGACAGCGAGGTACTGGCCATTGGCACCATCTTTGCGGTTCGACTGCCTGGCCGCAGCACGGATCGCCGCGATGAGCCGCTGACCGTGACCCTGATAGAAGGGCAGATTGGCGTGCGCCCGGTCTCCGGTGACGCCGGCCAGCGGGACGCTTCGAAGGCGCGGCTGATGAAGCCCGGTGAGCGCCTGGTGCTGGCGACGCGTCGGAGCCAGCCCAGCGCCCAGACGGTGCCAGCGATTGAGCATCTGCAGCGACCTCAGCTCGAACAGTTGCTTGCATGGAAACGCGGCGAAGTCGTGTTCGACAATATCTCGTTGCCGCAGGCGGTGAGCGAGATGAACCGCTACACGCGCACACCGATGGTGTTGATCGGCGATGCGTCCACGCTTCGCGTGAGCGGTCTGTACCAGACCAGTGACAGCCCTGGCTTCGCCCGCGCTGTGGCTGCGCTGCATGGACTGGAGCTTCGCGAGCGTGCGGGACGTCTGGAGCTGGCAATCTCGCAGTAGGACTAGCCCTGACGGAAACTGTTCGGTGCCCTCGTCATCTTGTTATCCCCTACAACAAGACAGAGGCAAGAATGTTTCGCAAGATTCTCCTTGGCGCGGTAGCGCGTCGCAGTCACTTTCGGGATAGCACGGTCATCGCCTTGGTCCTGAGTTGCGGCCTGGCCTGTGCCGCCGATGCCGTCAAGGCAGCGCGTCATCGCATCGACCAACCGTCGCAGCCTTTGGCAGAGTCCTTGCGCGCCATTGCCCGGCAAACCGGTGTCTCGGTGATCTTTGATCCCGACAAGGTCGGCGCGCGAAGTGCTCGCGCGGTATCGGGACAGCTGACCGCGGAGGAGGCCGTGTCGCAGGCCTTGGAGGGTTCCGACCTCGTGCTGACCGTCATGCCGGACGGTCCGATCGTGATACGGGCAGGCAGGGGCCAGCCTGCCTCTGCGCCCCGGCCACCTTCCGTCAGGCCGGTACGCGGCGTGGATTCGGGTGCAGCGCCTGTTGCCGTGCTCGCTCAGGCGTCCACCCCCGGGGGCGGTGCGGTGGTCGGCGAAGAGGCGCAAGTGCCCGTATCCCTCACCCGGGTGGAGGTCACCGGATCCCGGCTCAAGCGCATCCAGGCGGATGGTCCGACCCCGGTGAATGTCTATACCCGGGCCGACATCGAGCGCAGTGGTCAACCGACGCTCGACCGCTTTCTGAGCGGTCTCAACGAGGTCTCGATGAACCCGGGGGAGGGCGGTTCGAGTCAGACGAATGGGCAGGGCTCGGTGCAGTTGCGCGGCTTGCCGCTCGGATCGACGCTGGTACTGGTGAACGGCCGCAGAGTGCAGGCGGCGGGCGCGTCGCAGGCCAATTTCTTCAATCTCAGCCTGATCCCGATGGCGGCCGTGGAGCGCGTTGAGATCGTGCCGGTCGGATCCTCTGCCGTCTATGGCGGTGATGCGCTGGCCGGCGTGGTCAACATCATTCTGAAGAAGAAGATCGATGGCTTTGTGTTGGATGCCCGACTGGGTTCTGCCACAGGGGTGGGTGATGGCAGCATGTCGCTGGGGACGGGCGGCTCTGATGAGGCGGGCTCCTTCTTGGTGCTGGGTTCTTATCGCAAGGCCACGCCGCTGCTGATGTCCGAACGCGGCTACTTTTTGGACGCGGACTACCGACGCTTTGGGGGCGTTGATGCCCGTTCGCGGAATTGCACGCCGGGCACCGTGAGCAGCGCCACGGCTGCGAACTTGCCTGGGTTGAACGCCAGCTTCGCCGGCATCCCCTCGGCTCCAGGCGGGCAGCCGCTGACCGTTGCGAACTTCGCAACCACTGCAGGTCAGGCGAATCTGTGCAATTCGATGGCCAATGGCAATGGCAGCGCCTTGGTGCATGGCTACGAGACCTATGGCCTGCATGCTGGTTTTGAGCGCCGTCTCGGGCCAATTTGGTCGGTGTTTGGCGAACTGACCCTGGCACGGGAAGAACTTCATGCCGAGCAGACCGGCATCTTGCTCAGCAACGTGCTGGTGCCGGCCACCAACGCCTACAACCCCTTCGGTGTCGCAGTACGCGTCAGCGGACGGCTCGGGCTGGACAACGGCGCGGAGACCTTGCATCGCGAGACCGACTTCAAACGTCTGCTGCTCGGCGTGCGCGGCGAGGTGGTGTCGGGATGGGAGCTTGAGGCGAATGTCTCGACGACGCGGGATGACGGTGTCAACACCCTGTCAAACACCACCGCGAATGTGGCGGCGCGCACAGCGGCGCTCGCGTCGTCAAATCCCGCAACCGCACTCAATCCCTTTACCACCGGCCGCGCGGCCAGCGAGGAGGTGCTGCGCGCCATCTGGACGGACTCGAACCGGGACGGGCACGGTCGCAAGGACCAGGCCAGTGTGTTGGTCCGGGGCTCGGCGCTGACCTTGCCCGCCGGTAGCGTCGATGTCATCGTCGGCGCAGAAACGGCGCGCGACCGCTTTCTGTCCGCCATCCGGGGCGGCACTAGCGTGGGAGGTCGCCGTACGAACAGCGCGGTCTATGGCGAGGCGCGGGTGCCGCTGTGGCGAACGAGCGCCGACGCCGGCCCTGCCAGGGATCTGGCCGCACTCACGGTCGCTGCGCGACGCGACAGCTACAGCGACTTCGGAAGTGCCAACACCTATCAAGCAGGTCTGGAGTTCCGTCCCACGCGCACCAGCCTGCTGCGCGCTTCCACGGCCACATCCTTCAAGCCGCCGACGCTGTTGCAGACCCATGTCAACGACGTGTCGCTGACCTCCGAGGCGTATTCACTCAGAGACCCTCGGCGAGGCAATGCGCCGGTCCTTGGCGGCGAGGTCTTGCGCACGACGAATGCAGACCTGACTCCAGAGAAGGGCAAGGCCACGTCGCTTGGCCTGGTGTGGGAGCCCGAGTCCGCCGCGGGCACCCGGCTGGGTCTGACCGCCTGGCAGGTGAAGATCAATGGCCTGATCGCGCTGCTGTGGCCGCAGACGGCGGTGGACAACGAGGCACTATTCCCCGGCTTTGTCATTCGTGGGCCGGCGGTCGGGGGCGAGCCAGGTCCGATCACGCGCGTGCTCTACGCCGAGGTGAACTACGGCAAGGTGGACACCGCCGGGCTTGATATGGAGATATCGCATGCCTGGAAGACGGCGGGCGCGAAGTGGACAGCATCGGCCAGCGCCACCCGCAGCACCAAGTACGACGTCGCACTGGCGCCCGGGTCGGCGGTGGCGGAGCGCCTGAGTCTGCGTGCGGTCGACTATTGGGCGCCCAAGTGGAAAGGCCGGCTCCAGGCCGGTGTCGAGCAAGGCGCCTGGAGTCTGGGCATGACCAGCCGCTATCTGGGGTCTTACAAGGACGTTGCGCCGAGCGGGCATGCACTGGGCAACTACTGGGTGCACGATCTGGCAGCCTCGCTCGACCTCAAACGCTTCGGTCTCGGCCTGCCCAGCGTCAATGACGCGCGCGTGTCCCTGGCGATCGCCAATGTCGCCGACCGGCAGCCCGAGTACGTGAGCACCTTGCCTTACTACGACGTCACCCAGGCTGACTGGCGCGGGCGCTACATCACGCTGCGCCTGTCGCTGAGCTGGTAGCGCGCACGCGCTGACCTTGGCGATCGCTCCGATCGCCGGCTTTTTCTCCCTCCCTCAACTTCTTTACTCCGGCCACGCGCCGAGATTGCGCCATGCTGCCTCAATTTTCCTTAGACATATCTCTTGCGCCCCGGATCGGGCTCGCTTCTCTGGTGGTGCTCTGGTCTGCACTTGTGCTGGTGTTCGCTGCAGGACTCGGCGCTCCCGCGATGGCAGGCGTCGGCCCGTCGGTCAAGGAGGTGATTGAGTTCACCCGGATCATCCAGCCGGTCAAGCTCGACGACGATACTCTGCAGACGCAGATCTCACCGGATGGCGAGCAGCTGTTCATCGTCACGCGCAAGGCGGATGTGGCGAGCGACAGAAACCGCTTCGAGATCCTGCTGATGGACGTGAGCCCTGCGCGGCTTGCGTCCTTGGAGGCGATGCCTGCAGCACCGTCGCCGATTCGCCTGCTGACGGTGGAGGCTGCACACGACCGTGCCGACGCAACCCCTTCCTTGCGCGATGCCCGCTGGGTGGGTAATCGGACCATCGTGTTCCGCGCGCGCATGAATGACGAGCCGTATCAGGTCTACCGGGTCGATGTGCAGACCCGACGGGTGACCCAGCTGACCTATGCGCCGCTGGGCGTCGTGGCCTTCGATGTGCCGGATGATCTGCGCCGCGTGGTCTACCTGACGCACGTGCCCAATCCGGCCATTGCGCCGGGCGCCCGCAGCGTCGTCGCCGGCGCGAAGTCATTCTGGAGCGTTCATGGGCAGCCGGATGATTTCGACTCGCAAATCAGGCGCTACCAGTTCTACCTGGCGGAAGCAGGCTCCCGCACACCGGCGCGAGCACTCGGCGCCGCGTTCTTGGAAAGCAGCTATGGGACACCGAGGGCCAGCATTTCGCCCGATGGCCGTTGGTTGCTGCTGCCGACGTACCGGCCGGATCGCCAGCTTGCTTGGGCCCGGCAGTACCCGCTGGTGGCCGACGCCTTCAAAGAGGCCAGCCCGTCCTTGGTACAGGATCCCCTGGGCTATTACTCCCGCCCGACGGGCTATGTCTCGCGGCAGATGATGGTCTACCGGCTCACGGACGGACACGAACGCGCGGTGATCGACGCGCCGGACGACTCGCGTGGGGGCAATCAGCAGCGCACCGACCGGCTGTGGATGGACGGCGGCCGGTCGGTGGTCATCGCAGGGACCTATCTGCCCCTTCGGGAGGGGGGCGGTAGCGATCAAGCGGCGGCTTCGCACATCATCGAGTACTGGCCGGAGACCGGCGATTGGAAGCCCATCGCCGTGCTCAAGCAGCGCCTGGAGACCGCGCACGCCGTGGCGGGCGCCAAGGGTGAGTTCATTGCGATTGACGGCGAGAACCGACGTGTGTTCAGGCGTGACGCCCAGCTCGGCTGGCAGGAAGTCATCGGCGGTGAGTCGGATGTGGGCCAGCGCGTCGACGCGCCCAAGTCCTGGCGCCCGCTTGTGCGGCAAGCCTTGAACCTGCCCCCTGACATCGTCGCGAAGGGACCGGCCGGCCAGGAGGTGCGTCTGACGGCCCTGAACCCACAGTTCTCAGCGCAGTGGGGCACGATGAAGGCTTACAGCTGGACCGACGCGAAGGGCAGGCGCTGGGACGGTGGCCTGATGGTGCCAGCCGATTTCAAGCCCCGCCGCAAGTATCCGCTGGTGATCCAGAGCTATGGATTCTCGCCGACCCGGTTCTATCGTGACGGATCGAACATCTACGACGGCTTCACCAGCGGTTTTGCCGGCCGCGCGTTCCTGCGAGAGGGCCTGCTGGTGCTGGCGCTCCCGTGGCGGGCCTCCAGCGGCTTGCCCAAGGATGAGCACGAGTCCATCAAGGCCTTCGGGGATGGCGTGCGCGCGGCCATCGAAGCGCTGGTCGCCGAGGGCCTCGTGGACCGGGAGCGGGTCGGCATTCTGGGTTGGAGCGCCACCGGCGTGCGGGTGCTCAATCTGGTGACCTTCACCGATGTTCCGATCCGCGCGGCGACGATGATGGACGGCGACTCCAATACGCTGTACTCGATGACGATCACCTATGCAATGTCCGATGGGATCCAGGCGATCAAGGAACGCGCAAATCAGGGCGGGCCGTTTGGCGAATCCAAGGAGCGCTGGTTCCGCAACGATCCCTCCTTGCACACCGACTGCATCCGGGCCGCGCTGCGGATCGAGTCCTACGGCGCCGAAGTGAAGAACAACTGGGACATCTACGCGCTGCTGCGGCGTCAGTACCGACCCGTTGAGCTGATCAAGTTCCCGGAAGGCGCCCACGCCTTGGCGCGGCCCAGCGAACGGATGATCTCGCTGCAGGGCAACGTCGACTGGTACCGCTTCTGGTTGAAGGGGGAGCGGCGCTCCGAACTGCTCATCCCCGCAGAGACGGCCGAGAGCTTGAAGGAACAGTACGCGCGCTGGGACCAGATGGTGACGTTGAAGCAGGCGACCGATGCTGTGCCGAAGTGCGCTCGAGTCGCGGTTCCAGACTAGGGCCCTGTCGCGAGGCCCCTCCTTGGCAACGACTTGGTTGCAGGGACGGGGCCTCGGTGCCAAGCAAGTAGCGAGGCTCCCCAGAAGGAGGGGCTGAGACGGTTGGGTCAGGTCACTTGCCTGCTTCCCGGCGACGAACGCAATCGCGAGGCCAGCCTGGTTCGCTTGGCCGAGTGGGTCCCGGGACTGCATGTGGCGGGCAAATGTGGCGGGCAAGACGGCACGGGTATGGCGAGGGGTGAGGCACGACATCGCTTTCAAGGAGTGGCTGAACCTCTTGGGAGACATGCCCGGGACCTGGCCGCCTGGTTCACAGCGGTATTCCCGGCTCAAGAGCAGGCCACACACCTCTTCGATGCAAGCCTGCCTGCAGTCACCGGGCTTGCACCTTTGCCCCCTGGACGCGCCGATGTCCTGGTGTCCCCACCGGAACGGGCATTGCTTGAGCTGCTGAGTGATGTTGGCAAAGGACAGGAGCTTGCGGAGGCCAGGCACCTGGTCGAGGGGGCGCGGTCCCTGTGCCTGCCTGTTGCTGAAGAACTGCTGGCCCATCTGCTGCGAATCAAGGTGGGTCGCCTAGTGCATCTCATGGCCGAGGAGCTGAAGCTTGCCTAGGCACACATGGCCTGCAGGCACAGTGAAAGAATGGGCTCAAGTGGCAGATGGGTATCGGCCACAAAGACCGGCGAGCGCCTCAATCTGAAGCGACCCGGATGAACGAAGCTTCCATGTGCAGGGTCCAGCTCTTGCCGGAGGTCGCGTCCGCAGTCTTCGAGGCCCCGGCATTCGTTGTGAAGGGCGGCACTGCGCTCAAGCTCTTCGCTCAGGACATGCCGCGCCTGTCGGTGGACCTCGACGTCGTCTTCGTCCGCCATGAGTTGGCACGCGACGAAGTGATGAAGTCCATCGGTGACGAGCGAGCTGCCGTGCAGGGGCGCATTCGGAATCAGGAAGGCACTTTGTTGCGGCATGCCAGCTCGTCTTGGAGGGGGCCGCAATAGCACCGCAGCAGGCCGCACGATGGGCACCGGCTCAGGGTGTGATGCTTTGGGCTGCTTGATGCTCCCGCCACATGGCGGCATAGACGCCGCCATGCCCGAGCAGGTGTGTGTGGCTGCCTCGCTCGACGATCTTTCCGTCCGCCAGGACGGCGATCTCGTCCGCATGCTGGATCGCTGAGAGCCGATGGGCAATCGTGAGCGTGGTGCGTCCGCTTGAGATCTGCTTGATGTTCTGCAAGATGGCCCGTTCTGTCGGGCCGTCGAGCATCGAGGTGGCCTCGTCGAAGACGTACACGAGTGGATTCTTCAAAATCGCACGTGCGATGGCAATTCGCTGGCGTTCACCTCCCGATAGTTTGAGCCCTCGCTCGCCGATGGCCGTGTCGTAGCCGCCGGGGAGGGCGGCAATGAAGCTGTGCAGGCCGGCCAGCCGCGCGGCCTCTTCAATGTCGGAGGGCGACGCGCTGTCCCGGCCGAGGCCGATGTTTGCCGAGATGGTGTCGTTGAAGAGTACGAGGTCCTGCGGTACCACGGCAATCATTGATCGGAGCCTGGTGACCGCAAGGGTGTCGATCAGAATGCCGTTGATGGCGATGCTGCCGGCGTCGGGTTCTAGAAGGCGCAGCAGTAGTCGCACCAGGGAAGATTTGCCGCAGCCGCTGGCGCCGACGATGGCCATGGCTCTGCCCGCCGGCACCTCCAGATTCAAGCCGTCCAACACGGGTGGCCCCGCGTCGAACGCCAGCTGAACGCCTCGGAAGCTCACGGCTGCGGCCTGGTACTTGGTGTCGGTGTCGGTGTCGGTGTCGGTCGCGTCACTCTCGACCGGGCCTGCGCCGGTGTGGATGTTTGCGGGCAGCCTCTGTTTGGCTTCATCGACCGGCGCTTGAAGTATCTCGATCAGCGGGCGGACGAAGGCGAGACCTTGAGACACGTCGCGTACCGCGCTGCTCAGCATCTCCATCGGTCGAATGATCTGCAGCATGTAGAGGTTTGCCAGGACAAAGCCGCCAACGGTGAGCGCCCCTTGCGATACCGCGTGGATGGAGATCGCCAGGGACGCGGCCACGCTCAGCGTGAAGATCAGCGTCACCGTGAGGCCGATTGCCAGGCGGGTGCGCTGCAGCTGCCGCCAGCATGATTCGATGCTGCGGGAGAGCTGGGCGAAGCGATCGAGGGTTCGAGGCTCCGCACCGAAGCACTTGATGGGCTCATAGTTGGTCAGGCTGTCGGCCAGATGCGAGTGCGCGTCGATGGTCGCCCGGGAAACGGCACGCGCATCGGCGCGCAGCCTGCCCATGCGCGGGCTGATCGCGACCGAGAGCGCCAGCGCTGTCATTGCGAAGCTTGCCGTCAATGCTGGCAGACCCAGGGAGATCAGCACGAGTCCGACGGTCACACCTTCGACCAGCACCGGAACCAGACCATTGACGAGGCTGAACAGGATGATCTGATAGCCGGACACCGCCTGCAGCAGGCTGTGATTGAGCGCGCCGGCGCGCCGGGCCAGATGAAAGCTCAATGGCAAATCAAGCAGGTGCTTGAAGTAGCGCAGGCGCAGCCTCGCATAAAGACCTTGCTCCACCGTGCCAATCAGCAGGGGTCGAGTCTCGGTGATGAGGCGGCTGATGCCCAGACAGCCCAGGTAGGCGATACCGAAGCCCGCGATGGACGGGTAGGGTTCAAGCGCGCTGCCGGCGCTGCTGGCCGCATCGATCATCTGCTTGAGTGCGACGGGCGCCAGTCCGGCAAGCGCGCCGCCCGCCAGAGCCAGCGCATTGGCGGCCGCGATGCGCCGGACCATGCTTTGATCCAGGCCTTCGAACAGCAGCCTGACGGCCGCGCGGAACTCGCCGAGCGACGGGGTCTCGATCTGGGCCGGCGGCGGTGCCACAGCTAGCGAGTCCAGCGGGAGAGCCAGGCTTCGACGGCGACCAGGCCGTGGATCTGGCTGGGCGTGCAAGGCAGCGTTGTCGGTCTGCCGGACAGCAGTTGCTCCACCTTGGGTCGATCAAGCATGCCGCGGCGACTAAGCTCACCTTCGAGCAGCAGTCCTCGCACGAAATCCATGTTGGCGTGCAGCACCGCCGTGATGTGTTCCTCCATGCCCCCTTTGGAGCGGCGGTTGGCGACCTGCGGGGGCAGATCTGCTGCAAAGGCGTTTCGCGCGAGGGCGCGACCTCGCCCGCCATGCGCCAGCACATAGGTCGGCAGTTGAAGACACAGCTCCACCAGCGGTTGCGAGAACAGCGGATGGACCAGCTCGGGCGCCGCTGCCTGTTCGAACGGGTCGTAGTAGCCGATCGGATGCATCAGCGCCACGGTCTGCACGGACTTGCCGATCGGCAGCCGTGCTCCCCCGGAGAGTGCCGGATGCATGAAGCGCCGTTCAGCCCATGCTGCCGATGTGCAATCGTGTCTCAGAAAGGGGTGTGGTCTTGCCGGCAGCCGCGATGACAGCTTCGGGCGGACTCGCTCCCGCAGGGCGAGCGCGAGGGTGCGCCAGACGGAGAGTTTTCCGAGCCGGGCGGCGTCGAGTACGGCGCCTGCAAACCCGGCATCCAATCCCTTGTCGTGCAGGTAGTCTGCAGCCGGCCACGAGCGGGGCAGCTCGTAGAACAGCGCGTCGCCGCCCGCGCCGGTGAACATGGCGCCCGCGTGGTAGGCCGATGCCAGTTTGGCGTCCGTGGCCGTGTTCATGCAACCCACATAGGGAACCGGGTTGGGCATGCGGGCAATCTGCATGACGCGCTCGACCCGAAAACCCAGCTCACGCTCGCGCATCAGCAGGTCGCGCCCGACCCGCCCCGCCGTCATCAATGCGTAGTCGCGTTCATCGCTGTCCGCGCCCGGCGAGTGGTAGTTGACGCAAACCACATCGGCGAGCGTGCACTCAGGCGCAAGGCAACTCAGCAGGATTGACGAGTCGACCCCGCCGGACAAGCGAAGCAGCACCCTGTCGTAGCACGATGCCCACGCGCGCGTGCACGAGCGTACCGCATGACCCAGTAGCTGGGTCGCCTGCGCTAGGTCGTAGTTCGCCGGCTGAGCGGCGACATCCACTGCGCTCCACAGCAGGGTGGGGTGATCGGCATGGAGATCGAGAATCTCACCGGGAAGGACCTGCGAGATCTCGGCCAGTGCTGTCTCACGACCGCCCAGCGGCCCGCGCACGATCTGCGCCCTCAGGACCTCCCAGTTGACGACCGGGTGTTCTGAGGGGCCAAGCATTTGCAAGACGTCCTCAAGCCAGGAGAAGACGATCCAGACGCCCTGATGTCGAAGCTTGAAGCAGGGCAGCGATCCGCTCGGATCTCGCATGACCAGGGGGGCGTTGGAGGCATCCAGAACAAATGCGATATAGCGCCCCCAGAACTTGTCCACGAGGGTGCGGCCCTGGTTCTGGAGAATGCGGGCTGCACTCAGGCTGCTGATGTCGGCGCTTGGCGCTGGCGTCGAATCGAAGTCAGCGCGGCTAAACAGTTTGCCGAGCACGACGCCCGCACCGTCTTGCAGCGGCCAGACTTCATTGATGCCCCGACTCGCCCCTGTGGCGAACACATGAAGGCCGGGTCGGACCAGCGCAGCCTGCCAGGCGGGCTTGTGCTGCCAGGCAAGACTGAGCTTTTGAGCGACAGCTGCGCTGTGGGTCTGCGATTCGCTCCAGGCAAGCGCGATGTACCTGAACATGGTGGCGACGTTGCGGGGTTAGACAACCAATATCGGGCGGAACTGACGCACGTACTCGTGCTGGTCGTTCAAAACGGTAGTGCCGCACTGCACCCATGAGTGCGCACCGAATGGACCGGTCCTGACCCCGATGACCCAGCGCGGCAGCAATCCGTCCTTGGCAAGAAACATGACGAGCGCCAGCGAATCCAGCAGGCACTTCTCGCGAGCTGTGAAGACAAAGGGTCGCAGCGTTTCGTAGGCGAGCAAGGCCGGCCTCATGGCCTCCAGCGATTCCGACCCTGGCGTGCACAGCCGTTCGCGGTGCGCGGTGATCGAGCGCGCGATGGTCTGCAGGGAGCAAAACCGCAAACACCAGCCAGCCAAGGCAACACTGCTGGCGAACTGCAATGAACGTCGCATACTGGGGAAGCCAGACGCCGCTGGCGGCCCCTCGTGGATCGAGGCGCCTGCCATCTCCAGGGCGTTCGTCGACATTGGCGCTACCTGAGCCTCGGTCAGCAGCCCTTGGGCGACGAGGCTTTGCAGGGCGGCACGTTGTGTGTCTTGCGCCGCCGCCGCTTCGGCCGGCTCGCTTGGCGCCGGCCACCCTTCGATGTGGCCAAACAGTGATGTCGAAACGGCGTTGCTGACGCCCAGGTAGCGGCCGTGCTTCAGGTCGAGCAAGACGACACCGCTCTCGCAATCGCAGGCACGCACGTGCGGTGCGAGGCTGAGTCGATCTCGGTGAATGGCGTGTGACATCCGTCTGTCGTCCGAGTGCGCGGTCCATGAGTTGCCGCTGCGGAAGGTCCCGCAGCGGCATTTACGGTGCAAGGCACACCCCGCGGATCGCGAGGCGGGCCTAGCAACTTCAGGTCTCCACGCGCCCTTGGACTGTCGGGTCTTCCTCGGCGTAGAGGAAATCTGGGAAGCCCTTGGTCAGCGTCTTCGCATCGCCGAGGTCGACGACTTGCGGCTCCAGTGCCGCATTGGATTGCTCGTTCATGGAGAACTCCTTCAAGTAGAAGTAAAGACCGATGCCCTTTGGCCGAATTGCCATCAGGCGACTTGAAGTTAGTTCAAGCTTCAGGCCGCGTCGAGGCTTGGGCTGGCATGACATGGGCCGTTCGGCTGCCGCCTGTCGGCGCTGACGCAGGGTGACTGTCGATCGATTCCGGGGTGGCTGGAATCGGCAAGCCTGCTGTACTTGTTCGGTTGCCTGCGTCACAGGCGGATGTTCTGGATCAGAACGCCGATCTGGCGATGGCTAGGTACAAATCTGATGAGGGATTGGCTCGCCAAATCGTCATATATGCATGGGAGTCAAGAAATCACTGGAGGGGGTGCCTAGCGCCCATGCGACGACTTGGAGTCTGAGTTGGCAGGCCACACCTGGCCGGGACTTTCTTGCGAACAAGCGTTTGATCGTGAAAATCCGAGAGCGGCTGCTTCGCGCTCATCAAGCCCCTGGCAGGCAGCTGCTGTACTTTTTGCTGCTGCCATCGGAGATCCATGCCATTGCGCGTATCGACGCTGGCGAGTCGGTCGCCAACATCATGCGCTCCTTCACGCACGTCGTGTCGCGCTGGGTGCGTGAAGCGCAGACCCTGCGTGGACCAGTACTCGCGGGGCCTTGCCATATGGAGCTCATCGAGTCTGAGGCTGCGCTACGCAGCGAGCTGCGCATGTTGGCGTGGCGGCCGGTGAGGCGGATGCAGTGCAAGGTCGCCGCACACTACCCCCACGCGGCGCTTCGAATCCTCATGGGCTCCAAGCCTGGCGAAGGATTCGACGCACGACCGCTGCGCTCAGTTTTTGGGGAGTCCAAGCTAGAGGCCCGCGATGCGATCCGGCGCTGTATTCGTCGGCCGCCTACGGAAGAGGAGTGGCGGGTCTGGGAGCTCATGCGCGGGCTCGAGTTGCCAGTGACCCATGTCGGATCTGAGCCGGCCAAGGCCGTCTCCAAACCGCTGGATGCCTTCGCGGCCACTTTGATTGTGGCCGGCGGCAGCTTGCGAATCGATGACGCCCTCAGGGTCCTGGAGCAATGGGTGATCGCGAAGATTCATCCCAGCCACAGCATCGACTTGCACAAGGGCCACAGCATGGTGGCCGTCAGGGGGCGGGCATTGGTCGCCTGCCTGGCCGCCAGCCATCGGCTGTGCTCAGCGGCGTCGGTGGCGCGACACTTTGGTCGTGCGAAGGCCACCTTGAGCGAGCAGATGAAGGCGTGCCGAGCACGTGCGGAGGATCGGCTGATCATTGCAACCCCACTGGCGCGAATCTTGGAAGAATCGCAGGCGCTGCGAACGCCGGACGGCCAGCCAAGGTATCGCGTTTTCAAGCGAAGCTAAACGCTATTCCTGCCCTGAGCGCGTTGCCGGTCACATCGTCAGGCGACCTTCATGAATACGCCCTTCGGGTGCTATCGTGCGGTACTGGCAATGTTGGGTTGCTGGTCAACATCACTGATGCAGGAGCGCACACGATGGCGAAACCCTTCTCTCGAATTTTGGATCAGATCGAACGCCTGCAGAAAGAGGCTGCGGCCATACAAACGGAAGTCGTTGACCGGATCAGAAAGGAGATCGCTGATTACGGCCTGACGCCCGAGCATCTCTTCGGCGCGACGCCCGCCGGCCGCAAGCCTGCAGGCAAGAAGACGAGAGCCAACACCCAGGGCAAGGCGAAGTCGCCGAAGTTTGCCGATGGCGCTGGCAATACCTGGGGTGGCATGGGCAAGCGGCCGGACTGGGTCCGGCAAGCCCTGGATGCCGGTAAGGCGCTTGAGGACTTTTTGATCGGCAAACCCGCCAAAGCGGCGGCTGCCAAGAAGGCGGCAAGCGAGAAGCCATCGACGAAAGAGCCCTCGACGAAAAAGGCTGGCCCGGCGCGCAAGCCAGTCACCGCCGCTGCGGAAAAGTCTCCAGCGGCTGCTGCCAAGAAGAAGGTGGGCCCAGCGAAGAAGGTCGCTGCAAAAAGAGTCGCTGCAAAGAAAGTCGCTGTGAGGAAAGCGGCCGTAGAGAAGGCCGCCGTCAAGAAGTCTGCCGTCAAGAAGGCCGCGGTAAAGAAGTCTGCTACGCCGAAGCGCCGTCAAGCCAAGGCAGCAAGTCCAGCGGCTCAATCGGCAGCGAGTTGAATTCGCTCGATCACGCCGTCTGACGGCGTGGCGCTGGTCATCAAAGCCAAGGCGCAGTCACAGCGGTCGCTGCGGCTGAGCCTTGGCTCGCTTGGAACAGCTGTTCAAACCCATGTCTGCCTCAGGCGCGGCGGGTGACCGGCTTGGTCGTCGTGTTCAATGCCATTGCTCTCAGGCTGCGGCCTTCGATGACCACGCGCGGCAGCTGAACAAGCTTGTGCAGGGCTGGCTGAGACTTGCCGGTGATCACGACTCGCGGCAACTGTTCGATCTTTTGCGGTGCTGCATGGGCCAGCAATGGGGTTGCGGTGGCAAGGGCGAGGGCAGCGACGCTGCGGATCAGATTGAAGTTCATGTTGGGTCCTGTTGCGTGCGGCACAGCGGATTGCTGTGTCGATGGGGTCAGTATCGAAGTCCGCCACCCCTGACTCCAGCGCGCTGCGACAGACTGCAGAATCTGCCAGCCGATCCGTCCTGGCAGGCGCTGGTCCGGCCAGACGCTGGGGTCTGCAGCGTCTTCTGGTTGCCTTTGGCTGCCCTTGCCCGTCGCTGTGGGCTGGCAGTCGACTTCACCGTCGCTTCACCTAGGCCGCTCACGTGCCTTGCCGAGTTCGTCGACACTCTGAGCCAACTTCAAGGAGAAGACGAAGATCACCCATTGCCACTGTCGAGCACCGCGCTGGCGTTTTGCTCTGTGCAGCGGCGCCTTGCTGGTTCCCGCGGCGCCCAGATTGGCCATGCCGTTCGGCGGCGAGGTGAACTGGGATCTTGCCGACTTCGTGTTGTTCGGCAGCATGCTGGTCATTGCATGCGGCGCATTCGAGCTGGCTGCACGCTTCATCAGCAATCAGCTGATTCCAACAAATAAGGTCCGTCGAGAGCCACGCTCGTAAGTTCTTGATGTGTCTACATTGACGTTGAACTGCGAAGTCCGTCGGGAATACTGAAGTCAGAACCCCTCGGAAAGTCGATCCAAACAGAGTTCGTCGAAGCGACATTGCCGGCCGATTCGGCCTGGATCCGTCCTGAATAGACATCCTCTTCTGGGCCCCTGAAGCCAGCATGAAGGGCGGCTCCGCCAGCGAGAGCTGCCATTCACGTCCTCGAGCTCGATGCCCGCAAGCTGTCGTTCAAGGCTCAAAGATCTACCAGATGCCTGAACTGCCGTCGCGGTGCTTCGCCCGCCGCCACGGTCACGACGCCATCGGCCGCAACCTTCACCACGCCCAGCGGCGCATATTGGTGGGCCACGCCGCGCGGGGGCTGCGGCAGCGGCGCGCCCTGCGCATCACGTGGCCACAGCACATCGCCCACCGCCACGCGGGCCGGCAGCAGCCAGTAGTCGCCCGCCCGGTATTGCGTGACGTCGCCCTTGGCCTCGGGGGGCTCGAACCACACCTGCACGCCGTCTTCCAGCCCCAGCCAACGGCCTTCGTCGATCTCCAGCCCGCCGTCGTCCGACGGCTTGGCGGTGTTGGCCGCCAGCGGCCGCCGGCCGCCGTGGTCCCAGCGGACCAGCACGGGGTGGCTGGCGGGGTCGTCGGTCGTGATGGCGGGGGTGGCGTCCAGCGTCACCGTGCTGGTGTCGATGTCGACCTCGGTCACGCGGTGCAGGCGCCCGGGTGAGCCGTTCAGCGACAGGCCTTCGTCCAGCAGTTCCACCCAGTCGCCCACCGACAGCGCGACGCGCGTGTCACGCCAGCCATCGGCCAGCTTGACCTGCTTGCCGGCGATGCGAGAGATGGCGTAGACCACACTGCCGTTCTCGCGTGACCAGACGAAGGTCGGCGCCGGCAGCTCGCCCGCGCGCCCGCTGCGGTGCACCTGCACCCGGTAGAGCTGGTTCTCCACGCCGCGGTAGTGCGACTGCGGCGCCACCACGCAGGGGCTGCCGGCTTCCGCCTCGCTGGGGTCGGCCGCGCGGGCCATCAGGCGCCCGCGTTGTTCGGGCGACCACAGCGCCAGCCAGGCCGGCCAGACGTCCGCAAACCATTTGCGCCAAGCCGCAGCGGTGTAGGGCTCGGCCGGCAACGCCAGCGGCTTGCCGTTGGCGACGGCCCCGTTGCTCACACGCACCTGCCAGACCACCTGGGCACGGCTGGCGGTGTCGGGGCCGCCCAGGGCCACTTCGCGCAGCGCGCCTGGCAGGCGGGCGGATGCGGCACCGTCGGCCTCCGCCGCGCTGACGTGGCGCTCCCAGACGTCCAGCACCACCAGGTAGGTGTTGCCCGCCTCCAGCGGCGGCACCTTGACGGCCACCTGGTGCTGCCGGGCGGGCGCCGGCTCGGCGGGCGCCGGGGCGTCCGAGTTGTAGATCGCCACGCCGTCGTTCTCGCACAGCCACCCGTTGACGTAGTAGTGGCCGGGTGAGACAGCAAAGTTGAAGAGCATGGGCTTGCCGTTCAATCGATCACCGATGGCAAAGCCGTCGCCCGGTCCGCCGGACGGCCCGATCAGGTCCGCCGCCAGCTGGCGCAGAAGGTGCAGCTGGATGGCCTGTCGCTCGTTGCCGTCTGCATCCAGCTCCACCCGGCCCTGTTGCTGAAGCACGCGGCTGTAGCGGCGCAGCGGGTCAAAACTGTCGCGGGAAAAATCGCCTTGCATGGTATTCTCCTAGAGATGGCCTCAGTCGGCGAAGACGACGCTGGCGTCGCTGGCCGTGGGCGTGAATTCCTCCAGCCGCGTGGCCAGGCTGGCCAGACGCTGGGGTTGGTGCAGGTGCTGGTAGGCGCCCATTTCCGATTCGTCACCGGCGCCGCGCAGGATCTCGGGCGCGTTGCCGGCAGCCAGGCGCGCATACGCCGGCTGCCCGTAGCGGTTTGAATCGAAGCGCGGGCGCACCCGCAGCCGTTCCGCGCGCTGCTGCTCGGCAATGGCCGCGGCATTCGCGCCGCTCTCCTCGCCCTCGCGCTGCGCGGCGGCCAGCACGCCGTCGGGCTGGCACAGGTAGCGGCGCGGCGTGCGCGAGCCGGCCGGCACGTAGCTGAAGCGCAGGCAGCCCAACTGCCGCCGCGCCACGCTCACGCAGCCGGTGAAGATCGTGTCCTGCGCCCGCTCGATGGCATGCACCATGGTACGGCCGATGACGGTGCTGCGCTCGACGTGCAGCGTGACGAAGGCGCTGCGAGACCCGGCCGCGCCGATGGCCTCGCAAGCACTGTCGCCGCCGTGGTCGCAGGTGGCGTCGACGATGCTGTCGGTGATGCGCAGCGGCAGCGGGTCGGTGCGGCGCTCGTCGTTGTTGACCTGGATGGAGCCGACGATGCTGCGCGCGATGACGAGGCAGGCGCCGCTGTCGATGACCTCGATGCTGGGCTCGGACGGGCGGCAGGGGCAGCAGTCGCCATCCAGCGACCAGCCGGGCACCAGCGTCGCGTGGCGCAGCGTGACCGACGCGATGGCGCCCTCGATCTGCAGCCCGCGGCCGGTGACGAGCACGCCGTCCAGCGTGAAGCGGCTGCCCTCCCCGCCGCTGACGAGCAGGTTGTCGGAGCGGTCGACCTGCCAGTCCAGCAGCCGCAGCACCGGCCGCGTGCGCTGGGCGGCGCGGATCTGCAGCGTGTGGCCGGGCGCCAGCCAGATGGCCACCGGCAGCACATAGACGCCCGAGTCGCCCAGCTCGATGACGGCGTGCGCCGGCTGGTCGGCCGGTGCGATGGGCAGGCCCTGGCCGTCGTCCTCGCGCTGCCAGCGCTTGAGCGCGTCGCGCAGCGCCGCCGTGCCCGTGACGCGGATGACCTTTGCCCCGTCTTGCTGCTGCAGCACGCGCGTGTACTCGCCGCCGCCCAGCTCGGCTACCACGCCCTGGTGGTAGCTCACCACCACCTGCCGGCGCGGCATCTGCCGCGGGGGGAACATCAGCCGGCCGCGCACCGGGTCGACCAGCACGTGGTCGCGCGGCGGCTGGTAGGCCCAGCCGGACAGGTCGGCCACGAGGATGCGGTGCGCCGGGATGGGCAGCAGCTTGTCGTCGTCCGCGCCGACGGCGGCTGCGGCCTTGTCACGCGCGGTTGGTGGCCAGCCCGGCGCCCAGATGGCCAGGCTCTGCGCATGCTCGCGGCCGTCGGCGTCGCGGGCCACGCCGTACCAGCGCTCGTCAGCCGCGGCCAGGCGCTCGCCCGGCGCCCGCGGCGCGGCCAGCCTCGCGCGGGTGAGGGCCACCGGCAGGCCGGTGTCGCCCGGGTCGGCCCCGTCGCAGCCGGGCGGCAGCGGTCGGTTGAACAGCGGCGCATCGTTGCCCAGCGCACTGAAGGTGAAGCAGTGCGGGCCCACGTCCTCTCGGCAGGCTGCGGGCGCGCGGGTGATGGGCTGCGCCTGCAGCCGCCACACATGCAGCGCCACCTTGGCGCCGCCATGCAGGCCGCGGCCACGCGCCGATTCGAGGCGGCGCAGGTCGGGCCCGTGGGCCAGCGCGTCCAGCGGCGTGCCCAGCATCTCAAGCGCCTCGGTGCAGCGCAGGTCGACGAGCCGGCCGCGGCCGGCGCGCAGCAGCCGCAGCGACGCCGTCTGCCGCAGCAGCGGCGCGTACTCCACCGCCCGCGCCGGCCAGCCGGCCACGTCCGCCGCCAGCAGCTCCAGCAGTGCCAGCGCCCCCTTGCGGCGGCGGTAGCGCAGCGTGTTGGCCACCTCGCGGCGCGGCGCGAGCACGGCGCTCAGCGCCAGGTCGGCCGAGGTGTCGCCGTCGGCGACGGCGGCGTCCTGCACCGGCGTGTGGCCCAGCAAGTCGGCGATGTAGGGCACCACCCAGGGCTCGCAGGTCTCGATGAACCAGTTGTCGTAGGCCTGCCGCAGGTCGTCCTCCAACAGCTGGGCCTGTTCGCCGATCACCTGCATCAGCGCACGCAGCGGCTCGCCCTGCGCGGCGTCGCGCACGCGGTAGAGCGTGGGCAGCAGTTCGTAGAGCCGGTCGGTCATGTCAGTCCCCTGCGATCTGATTGAGCACCAGCGTGTCCGACACCGCGGCGGACAGCAGCACCAGTTGCGCGGGCAGGATGCCGCCGCCAGCGTCACGGCGCGCGCGGGCCGCCTGTACCGCCGGCGCCACGCCCAGCTTCACCACCCCCTGCACGGCCTTGGCCAGCTCGGGCGGCGTGCGCAGGCGCCGCCAGCTGCCGTCAGCCACCACCGTGTCGATGGCGCCAAAGGCCTCCAGGTCCACCATCACCATGCCCGTCACGCCTTGCATCACGGCCACCACCTCGCTCATCGAGACGCCCTGCGCCAGCGCGCGGCGGCGGAAGCCGAAGGCGGCCAGCAGCGCCGCGCGGACAGCCTGCGCCACCACTTCCCAGACGTGGTCGGGATGGATCTGCAGCCGCGCGTCGACGATCAGCAGCCGCAGCTCGCGCGGCGCGATCTGAACCGGCTGGTAGGGGTCGCCCAGCGCGCGCATGGCGCGACGCAGGTTGACCAGCAGGTCGGTGTCGGCCACCAGCGGCGCGTCGTCCATCCCGGCCACAGTCACATGCACCAGGCTGCGGCGGCCGTCGCTCAGCTCGATGGCGTCGGCCTTGGCGATGCCGGCGAAGCCGCGCGCGAAGTCGGCATGGTCGACGGTGGACACCAGGCGGTCCAGCGACTTCACCGCCAGCGGCACGTTGCCGCGTAGCGTGCTCTCGTCCTCGGCGTCGGCACCGCCGGTGGACGGCAGCGGGTTGCGCACCTCCTTCACGCCCAGCGGCCGCGTGGCCAGCTGCGTGATGCTGCCGCCGGGCACGTTGCCGGGCCGCCCGATGCCGCTGCGATAGACGGCGGCCACGTTGTCCAGCCCCGTGGGCAGCCGCGCGCCCTCCTGCCCGTTGCCGAACTGCACCGTCGTGCGGCCCTGCTCGTCGCTCCGCGTCGTGTAGACACGCTCGGTAGGCCCGCGGTCGACGAAGTCGGGCACCTCGTGCCAGCGAACATCGTTGACGAACACCTCCAGCGTGCTGGCTGCACCGGCCGCGGTGGGCGCGGCCAGCCAGGTCAGCGGCGCCTGCTTCAGGTCGAAACGCTGCAGCGGCCGCGCCGCGTCGCCGGCGCCCAGCGGCTCGCGGCGGGTCTCGCCATGCGTGGCGGCCACCACGTTGCCGAGGATGATGACCGTCTCGCGCCGGTAGCAGTAGGACAGCGGCCGGTCCAGCCGGACGAAGGTGTGCAGGCTGTCGCCGGGCTGCTTGGGCAAAGGGGCCGGCAGGTCGCCGCCGTCCACGTCGCCCTGAGCGTCGACCGCCGCCTGCACCTGGGTCCACGGGCCGCCGCGCGCCGTGCCGGCGCGCACGTCGTGCACCACCGCAGTCAGCATGGCCACCTCGCTGGTGAACACGCCGCGGGTGTCGTCGATGTCGGCCCGCTCGCCGCTGACGATGACCAGCCGCCCCGGCTCCAGCCCGGCGGCAAAGCGGCTCAGCTCGATGGCGTCGCTGCCATCGCCGCCACACAGCGGCTCGGTCAGTGGCGCCTCGGCCAGCGGCAACAGCTCGCTCTGCAGGTAGACCACGCTGCGGCGGATGAGCTCGAAGTCGCGGTCCCACACGGCTTGCCGGTTGCGCTTCTCGAACTCGCCGTCATCCTTCAGCGTGACGCGGAACCACGGCTGCGGCCCCGCGTCGCTGGCCAGCCGCAGCCCGAGCGTGTCGGCGCTGGTGCCGTAGTCGGCGCGCGCCACCTTGGGCAGGACCTCCTGCAGCCGCGCGACCAGCAGTGGCCGAACGGGCGCGATCAGCGTCTCGTCGTCACGGTAGGGCGTGCGCGCGCTGGCGTCGAGGAAGACCCAGCCGCCGGGCGCCACGCCGTCCACCGCCGTGTCGAGGTAGAGGGTGTCAGGCTGCTCGCGGCCCGCCAGCCGCACGTTGCCGTTGCCGGCCTCGATGACGCCGCTGAAGATAGGCCATTCGCCCAGTTCTTCGGTGACGCTGCTGTTGGCCATGCCTCCCGGGATCTCCTGCTGACTGAACACCGAGCTCGTGCGCTTCGGGAACGCACGGCCGAACAGCCCCGCGGTGCGGCGCAGCGCCCACACGCGCAGCGGCTGCTCGGGCGCTGCACGGGTGTAGCCGGCGATGGCCGGCGCCAGGCTGTCCGCCAGCCCGGGCGCGGCGGCGCCGAGCAGCTTCAGGCTGGCGTCCGACGTGCTGCGGAAGCTGGACGCCAGGTCGCGCGGCAGCTGCAGCGCATCGGCACGCGGCGTGGTGGGCGGCAGGGCCAGTTGGTCGATCCGGTCGGCCAGCTCACCCTTGGCCGCCACCGCGCCAGCCTTGTGCTCGCGCACCGCGGCATCCACCGCTTGCAGCCAGGGCTTGAGCCGCGGCGCCTGCAGGGCCTGCACGTCAAGCTGGCGCTGGTCCAGCAGGTCTGCCAGCCGCTGCAGTTCCACGGCGCGACGGTCGGGCAGCACGGCGCCGTCGTTCAGCCGCCGCAGGCCGTCCACAATCTCGGCGGCGATCTTGCCGTCCGGCGCCGTGTCGTGCAGCTCCTTCAGCTTCGGCGGCAGGCGCTGCAGGTTGCGCGCGGCGTCCCAGCGCTCTAGGTTGACGGCCGTTCGGTCGGCTGCGGCATCGGCCACCACCTCGATGACGCGGTAGGGCTCGGGCGGCAGCTTGTTGGCTTCCAGGTGCCCGGGGTCGATGAGCAGAGGGTCGCCGGCCTTCAGCCGCGTCTGCGTCCCGGCCAGCCACAGCACCGAGGGCGGGTTGGCGGTGTTCCAGCGCTGCGGCACGCTCATGCGCAGGCCCAGCTGGTTCCACGCCGCGCGGGCGCGCAGGTCCTGCGAAGTCTCGAAGGGCTGCGGCAGCTCGCCCTGGCCCGGCACGCTGGTGGCGCGCGAGCCGCGCGGGATGACGATCTCCTGCGGCGTGTTCGCATCGATGGTGTAGGCCAGGTAGACGCCCGCCGCCACGCCGGGCCGCGGCGCGTAGCCCACCAGGCGCGCGAGTTCGCGCAGCGAACGCATCTCGGTGGCCGTGCGCAGATAGCCCTCGTTGGCGCTGCGCTCCTGGTAGAAGGTCAGCACGTCGGCCGCCGTGGCCCAGGCGTCCAGCAGCGCGATGGACGCGTCGCCCGGGTCGCGGGTGCGCAGCGCCGCCAGCGGGCGGGTCGGCTCCTCGCCGGCCTTGGCGGCCGGTAGCGCATGGCTGGACAGCCGGGCGATCATGGTCTGCAGGAAGGCGCCATGCGTGCCGATGCGGCGCGCCAGCGCGGGAAGGCCGGGCGGGTTGCGCGTGTCGCGCGGGGTGAGCGCCTGCACGCCGCTGCAACAGCCGCAGCCGTCCCCGCAGGCGCAGGCCGGCCCCAGCGAGCCGGCGCAGCCGCAGTGCCAGCGCACCACCGTCGGGGTGTCGGGAACCTCGGTGTCGGGCTTCATCGTCCACCCTCCAGTTGCAGGGTGAGCACGCCCAGGTCCGGCGCGCTCGGGTCGTTGTCCAGCCGGGCCACTTCGAGCGGGCCGATGGCCAGCACGCCGGCCGCCAGCTCGCCGTTGTCGCCCTCGTACAGCCGCCGCAGCCGCAGCAGCACGACGCCGGCCACGCCCGGCACCGCCTGCGCTGCGGCGATGAGCCGGCTGGCGTGCACCGGCTCGCCGAGCTTCAGCGCGTCGGGGTGGGAGAAGCCGGGGCGGGCCTGTGTGCCCCGGCCCAGGGCCTGGGCCAGCGCGGCCTTCACCTGGCCGCGCAGGTAGCCGGCGGCCACGCAGATGTGCAGCGCCACGTCCAGCGGCACGGCGCGCGCCGGCACCACGCGCACGTCGTGCCCGATGCGGCGGTAGCGCTGCAGGTGGGCCTCGATGCAGGCCAGCAGCGCGGCGTCGGGCTCGTCCCGGCCCAGCGCGTCGACGGCCACCTGCACCTCCACCGCCGCACCGCTGGCGCGGAACACCGCAGCGGCCCGCTGCACGCGTTGCGCAAAGTCGCGCTCCACGATGGCGGCGTAGTCGGCCGGGGCGATGGCGCGCTCCAGCCGGCGGCGGAAGGCGCGTGGCGCGCGCAGCCGGGCCTCGGCGGTGGGCTCCGGCGCTGTGCCGCCCACGGCCGGCAAGGGGTTGCGCACGCGGATGCCGGCGCCGTTGGGCAGCGCGCGGCGGAACACGAGCTGCACCAGCGAGTCCGCCCCCAGGTTGCCGACGGGTCCGTTGCCGGTGCGGAAGCGGGCGCGCAAGACCAGGCCGACCTCGGGCGCGCGGCCGTGCTGCCCGTCGCCAAAGCGCAGCCAGGCCACGCGTTCATCGTCGGTCTCCACGACGAAGTGGGCATCGTCGCCACCGCTGGCCAGCAGGTCGGTACGTGCGCGCCAACGCGCGCCGTCGGCGTCGAGCGTGATCGCCGGCAGCGCGGCGCGCGGGTCCTGCAGCAGCAACTGCGAGGCCGCGTGCGGGCCGCAGCCGCCACACACGTCCTGCGGGTGGCAGGCCGGCAGCGGCACGCCATGCGTCAGCTCGGGGCGCGACAGCGGCGGGCGGTGGCGGCCGGGGCGGCGTGTCACTTCGGCGCCGTAGCAGGGGTCCTCGCAGCGGGCGGCGTCGCCCAGCTGCGGCACCGGCGGCAGGTCTTCGTCGACGCTGAGGCCGTGGTCCACCAGCAGCACATTGCCCCAGGCGATGCTCACGTCCTGCAGCGGTTTGCAGTGCGGCGCGTCGCTGGTGGTCTGCAGGCACAGCGCGAAGGGCAGCGCGTCCTCGATGCACCAGGTCACGGTCCACACCAGCTCGTGCGTCAGGCGGTCCCAGCCAGGCGTGGCGCCAGTGAGCCGCACGGCGTGGCGATGCGTGGGGTCGGCGTCGGCCGGGTTGCCGGTGCGCGGGCCGATGACTTCCTCGAACACCAGCACTTCGCCCACGGCCAGCTGCAGTTCGTGCCAGCGGCCGGTGGCCACCGCGGCCTCCAGGTCCGCTGCTGTCGGTGGCGGCGCGCAGTGGTCGCGCTCGCGCGGGTCTTCGGGTGCAAGGGCATCGGGCGCCTTGCCCGGGTCCCGCAGCGTGGCCGACCTGGCGCCGCGCGCCAGGCAGCACTCAGCGCCTCCCCAGGTGTGCAGCCGGATGCGGTTGCGCACGCGACGCCAGCGCACGGGGCTCGCGCCCAGCGGCAGCGGCTCGAACACCAGGTAGGGCAGCGGCGCCAGCGCCGGCAGATCGGCCTCGGCCAGCAGCGCGTCGGGGCGCTCGGGGTGGTGCGTGATGGTGTAGAAGTCCTCGGGGACCAGCGTCACGGCCTCGTCGTCCACCTCCGCGGTGAGCCAGGTGCGCGCGTTGCAGCCCTCGTGCAGCAGGTAGTCCACCAGCCGCGCATGGCGGCGCACCGACACACGCAGCCGGGCCGTGTCCAGGTAGGCCTCGGTGGCCACGGCGTCCTGCTGGTAGCTCAGCTGGTCGGCCGCATAGGCCAGCACCTCCACCAGCGCGAGCCCCAAGTCGGGCACGTGGCGCTCCTGCCAGTCGGGCAGCAGCAGCGCCAGGCGGTCCAGCATCAGGCGGCGGAAGCTGGCGTAGTCCTTGGCCAGCAGGTCGATGGCGGGTTCGTCGAACGCCGGAGCGAGGCAGTTGGCCTCGGCCGCGCAGTCCAGTTCGCTCGGGCAGGAGGCCTTGAAGCTGAAGCACACGGCGGCGTAGCGCGGGTCCACGCCGGGCGGCACGCCGCCGGTGGGGCGGCCGGCGTCGTCCAGCGCCAGCAGGCGCAGCGTGTGGGGGGAGAAGTCGCCGGGCCGCTCGACACGCACCACCAGCACGTCGTCCAGGTCGTCGTCCTCGGCGCGGTGCAGCTGCGCCTCGACGATGCGCGGCGCGAGCAGGCGCCGGCCGCCTTCCAGCCGCAGGTGAGCGGCCGTCAGCTCGTCCGGCGCGCGGCCGAGGAAGCTCACGCGCAGCGTGGTCTGCGCCTCGTCGACCTCCACCTCGTCGAAGCCGGTCAGTGGGGCGCGGCGGGTCTGCTCGCGCCGCGCGTGGTCGTCGCGGCAGGCGAGGCTGGGCGTCGGGAAGAGGCTCATGATGCTTGCCCCAGTTGGAAGCTGTCGCCGCGCCGCTCGCCGGTGGCGCGCAGCACGTAGACGAGGTTGACCTGCAGCACCGCGTCGTCGGCGGCGACGGACAGCGCCTGCACCTCGATCAGGTCGCCCAGGTAGCGCTGCAGCGCGGCCCGGGTGGTGAACTCCAGCGCGCTGGCGATCTCGGGGCTGTTGGGCGCGAAGACGGCGTGCATCAGCCCGCTGCCGAAGTCGGGCCGCATCACGCGCTCGCCCGGGCGGGTGAAGAGCAGCTGCTCGATCATGTCGCGCACGTGCTCCGCGTCCGTCGTGCCGGCGGCGCGGCCGAGCGCGTCGAAGCGGAAGGGGAAGTCGATCTGCATGGGCATGGGATTCACCTCCAGCTCACATCGCAAAGACGCGCGCCTGCGGCAGCACCACCAGCATGGGCGTGCCGGTGGGCGCGCAGATGCCGGTGCTGCTCTGCACCAGCAGCGGCTGGCCGTTGCTGAGCACGCGCGTGGTGCCGGTCATCCAGGTGCCGGTGACGCAGGGTCCGTTGGCCGCCGGTGGCGGCGGGAAGGCGCAGCCGGCCACGACGAAGGGCGTGGTCTGCAGCACGCTGGGGGCGCCGCCCAGCAGCACCCGCGGGTTGGGCACGGTAGGCGTGGCCTGCCCGCCATGAGAACAGGTCACCTGGGCACCCACCTGGACGAGAAAGCCGGGCATGCAGCGCTCCTTCAGGTGACGACGAGGGCGCCGTTGTTGATGGTCACGGACGGCCCCACCATCGCGATGACGGCGCCCTTGCCGTTGCTCAGGTAGATGCCCGAGTCGTTGACCACCACCATCGCGCCGGTCGTGCTCTTCAACATGATCCCGCCGGTGGCCGGCGAGGGCGGCAGGTCGCTCATGACCAGCGAATGCTGGGCCAGCGTCTGCATGACGATGTTGGGCGAGGCCGGCAGGCCGGCCAGCGCCAGCGGCGGGATGTCGCTCTGCGCGCCCCAGCGGCAACCCGACCAGATCGGGTAGTTGACGTCGCCCTGCTCGAACTCGGCCCACACGCCGGCACCGATGGGCGGCACCATGTAGACGCCCATCGGCGGCCCGGTGGGCCCGGCCAGCGGCACGCAGGCCTCGGCCCAGGTGCTGGGGATGGGCCCCAGCACGTCGGGGATCATCAGCTGCAGCCGGCCGCGCAGCTCGGGGTCGGTGTTCAGCAGCACCGTCGCGCGGTACTTGCCCAGGAAGCGGCCGGGGCTGGCGGAGGAGGTCATCGGGGGCCGTCCTGTCGTTGTGGAAGTTGGGGGGCGTCCCAGCCGCGCGCCTGCACCAGGCGCACCAGCGGGGCCACCAGGGCGTCACGCATCCAGGCGCGCTCCCGCGGGTGCAGCACCAGCCAGGCGGCCACCGGCGGCGACAGGCGGTAGTAGCTGCGGATGAAGGCGCGGCCGGCGCGGTGCGGGGCCAGGTGCGTGTCGCGGAAGCGACGAAGCGCATCCACCTCCGGCGCCAGCGGCGAGCCATAGCAGGCCGTGGCGATGAAGCAGTTCATGTTGCACTCGGACTCCTTGATGTCGCCGAACTCCTTGGACAGCGCATCGGCGTCCGGCGCCTCGAACGAGAAGCTCAGCTTCTGCTCCCACAGCGGGTTGTTGGAGACGAAGGTGCGGCTGCGGCCCATCGTGCCGCAGGAATCGCAGCGCTTGAGTGGGCCGGCCTTGGGCTCCACCGGCGTGTCGCTGAGCGTGGCCCAATGCAGCGTCACGTCGTTGAACTCGATGTCGAAGAAGCTCTCGGGCGGGGTCTCGTTGAAGATCTGCAGCCGGTCGGACGTATCCTCGAAGCTCACCATCAGGTCGACGTTCACATAGGCCTTCTGGTCCGCGGCCTGCATCGCGCGCAGGCGCTTCATCTCGCAGTGCTTCACCGCACGCGCGATCTGGCGGCTGATGGAGGTCTCGATGCGTTGCTTCACCTTCTCCTCGATGCGCCGCTGCCGCTCGGCCTCCAGCCGACGCAACTCGGCTTCCAGCTTGCGCTGCAGCGCATTGATCTTGGGCGCGATGATCAGCTCCCACACCAGCGCCGCCGCGAGCACCGCGATGCCCGCAGCGATGCTGGCCGCGCCCTCCAGCGCCACGCCGCCCAACCGCCCGAAGCGCCCCATGCCACCGATGCCGCGCAGCCCCCTGCCGGGCATCTCCTCTGCCAGCGACGGCAGACCGGGCTTGGCGGCCCCGAGGGGGTTCTTGGGTAGCTCGCCCTCCAGCACGGCGCCCTTGGCTCCGCCCGGGCCTTCGGGCACCGGCGTGTTGCCGCCCCCCAGGCCGAGGTCCATCACGGCACGCGGCGCCCGCGGCGGGGTGTAGCTCTGCACCGCCATGTTGGGTAGCGATCCGGCCGTCTGGAACGTGGCGCGCACGCAGCCGGAGCAGGCGGCATAGGGCTCAAACACCACCACGCCGCCCTGCACGCGCACCCGCATGGTCATGAAGTGCAGCCGCCCCTTCATCTGCTTGGGCATGCGGCGCAGGACGTCCTCGAACATCTTGATCTCGGCGTCGTTCACGTGCGAGAACGGGAACTCGCCCGGGGAGCCGGCGATGCTGCGCGTGGCCGACAGCTGGCGCGACTGGGCCGAGGTGGCGTGGTAGGTGTCGCCGGGCTTGAGCTTGAGCTTGTCGGTGGCCGCGCCGCTGATTGCTCGCATCTCCTTCGGGCCGTCGTAGCCGGGGCCCTCGGTCTCGATAATGGCCGCGCCGATGACCCGCGTCTCCTGCGGCACCGGACCGCCCTTGCGGATGATGGCCTCCAGGCGCTCGGCGATGCCCGCAGGCGTGGTGGGCTGGGGCACAGGCCCGGGCACGTCGGGCGTGTTGCGTTGCACGAGCAGGCCGCCAGCGGGCGTCAACGCCGGCCGCAGGTCGGCCGGGCCGTCGAGCCCCGAGGCAACGCGCTCGGCCTGCTGCTCGTGCGCGCTGTCCGTCGCCCCCACGCGCAGCGGCGCCGCGGCCACCGCACCATTGGCGGCGCCACGCTGCTGCACGGTGTGTGTCAGCTCGTGGGCCAGCAGGCGGCGGCCAGCCGCGCTGTGCGGCGCATAGCGGCCGGGCCCGAATACCACATGCTGGCCCACCGTGTAGGCCAGCGCTTGCACGGCGTTGGCGGACGCCGCCGCGGCGGCATCGGCATGCACCCGCACGCCGCTGAAGTCCTGCCCCAGCCGCTCGGCAAAGAAGGCCTGCGTGGCCGCATCCAGCGGCAGGCCCGGCTGGCGCAGCGTGGCCTGCACCGACGGCGGTGCCTCCCCCGGTGCACCGCCGCCGCGCGCGGCACGTTGCAGCAAGCCTCGGCCGGGGCGCTGCTTCTCGTCATCGTCGTGGTCGGCCGTGGCGCAGCCGCAGCCCGGCGCGGCGCAGCGCTGCAGCAGGCCGAAGGTGGCCACAGGCGGAGCCGGCAGGGGCAGGAGGGCGGCGGCCTGCTTCATCAGGGCACCACCACGGGAGTCTGGGTGATGAGGCCGTCGCGCGAGATCTGGAAGTTCTGCTTGTACTCGCCCGGCTTGATGCTGTGGCTGACGCTGTCGACGTAGTAGAAGCCGTCGTACGCAATGCCTGCGCCGCGCACGCCCACCAGCAGGCGCGCCCGCAGCGGCAGCCCGTAGCTGGCCACGTTCAGCGAGCCACTGCCGCTGATGGCGTCGGCGCTCTGCATCATGATGCCGAAGGCACGCTTGGCGGCCTCGGTGGCCGACAGCCGCGTGGTGTCCTCGGCGAAGGTGATGCGCGCCGGCGGCGTGGGCCTCAAGCCCAGCGGCGGGTGCAGCGGGTTCATGTCGGGGATCGGGATGGGGATGGGGATCTTGCGCGTCACCGGGTCGAGCAGGAACATCACCGTCGTCTTCTTGGCCAGGCCGTCGAGGCTGAAGCTGAGCGACTCGACGTTGGTGTCGGCGTCCATGTCGATGTTCAGCGCCGGCTGCGGGATGGGGATGCGGATGTCAGGCCCGAAGTAGGCGATGCTCTGCAGCGGCAGCGGGCCGGGCTCGATGTAGAACACATAGCCGCTTTGCGCAGCGAGCTGCTGGATGTAGGCGCGGTCGGTGCCGTCCTGGGTGTCGAAGCGGCTGGTGGGGCTGTCGACGTTCATCACCGGCGGCGGGATCACCAGCGGGATCACGCCGAACATCGCGTACTTGGCCAGGATGGTCATGATGCGCACGTTGTCCGGCATCGCCGGGTAGGGGATGCGCAGCTCGACGATGTCCATCAGCACGCTGAGGTCCTCGCCCGTCAGCGTCAGCCTGCCCTGGCCGGGCTGGGTGCCGGGCTGCATCTCCTGGCGCGTGACCACGCCGTCCATCAGCACCTGCGGGATGCCGCGCACCGTGGCGACGATGACCACGCGGGTGATCATGGGGTCGAAGAAGCCGGCCGGCAGCAGCGCGAGCTGCAGCGGCGAGGTCTTGCCCATCGCGAACGTGATCTGGAAGCCGCTGCGGTCGCGCGACGCGTTCACCTCGACGCTCTGCAGCGCCTCCATCAGCGGCTGCGGCGCGGGAAGCGGCGCCGGCAGCGGGCCGATCAGCAGCGTGAGGTGGGCACCGTCGAACAAGGCCGCCTCGTACTCAGTTCGAGCCCAGCCCCGGCACGCCGGCGCCGGGCACGCCGTCTGGCAGCGACAGCTTCAGCACCCGCCCCACCGGCTGCAGCAGGTCGTCGGGCCGCATCGCGCGGTTGGCGTCGGCGATGCGCCACCACAGCTCCGGGTCGCTCAGGTAACGCGCGGCCAGGTTGTCGAGCCGGTCGCCCTGCACCACGCTGTGCGCCCGCCACAGCGCCAGGCGCTCGGGCTGCGGCAGAAAGCGGCGCTTCAGGTAGACCAGCTCGGCGCCGTCGGGCCCGACGAGGCGCGTGGTCTCGGTCGACGCATAGCGGCTGTTGGCGGGGAACTTGGGCAGGCTCATGGGGCGCCTTTCTAGAGCTTCAAACCCGTGCCGATGTTCTGCACGCTGTTGAAGAGGTTGGTGGTGGCCAGCACTTCCTTCGTCACCTGGTGCACGAAGAAGAGCGCGTTGCCGGGCGAAGTGAGCTTCAGGTCGTTGTAGCCCAGCACGGCCAGCGACAGCTCGACCTTGGCGCGCGTCGGGTTGAGCAGCGTGTCGTAGGCCTCTTCGGTGATGGACATCGACGTGACCCGCACCGGCAGCACGCGCGTGGGCCCCCACACGAACAGGACCATAGGCCCCTCGGTGGGCAGGATCTCCACCGTGCCCACCGCTGCCAGCACGGTGTTGGCGATGACCAGCGCGCTCTTGGGGTAGAGCATCATTTCAAGCGCGGCCAGCGTCGCGCCGATGCCGCTGGCGACCGCGAGCGGGTGGGCCTCGGCGAGCTGGTCGGTGGCGTCGATCTCCACCGACAGCGTGATGGTCTCCTTGGGCGGGCCGGACAGCCGGAAGGCCTCGCCACGCTCGCCGTCGGCGGCCGGGCCGCGCGGCTCCAGCCGGCGCGACATGGTCTCGGGGTTGTACTGGAACACCACCACGCTGGCCAGCGGGTTGAACGGATCCACGCCGATCAGCGCGCCCTTCAGGTGGCGCGGCGCATTGCTCGGGAAGCTGTCGCTCATGGTGTGCCTTGTGCGCTGGGTGGGTCGGTCAGGGCGCGGGCACGGAGCGGCCGCCCTCGCGGTGCTCGGTCGCGCCGCGCAGGCGCTCGCCTTCGATCTGCGCCGCCGTGGCCTCGGCGCGGCGCATGTCGCGGTAGGCCTCGGCCGTCATCACGCGGCGCGGCGGGCCGGGGATCACCACCTCGAAGTTGACCGCGAAGATCCCGCTCTCGACCCCGCGGCCGATGCGCGTGCGCATGTTGATGCGGTGCCCCCGGTCGTTGCGGAAGCGGCGCGAATCCGCGTCTACCACCACGATGCTCGGGTCGGAGAAAAAGTCGCGCAGCACGAGCAGTTCGCGTTGCAGGCCGACGCCATGGACGCCGTTGAACTCGGCGGCCGGCCCCGCGAAGTTGGGGTCCATCGACGGCGTGCCGATGCGGGCGTCGTAGCGGCGCGTGGCTTGGCGCTCGCGCAGGAAGTGCACCAGTGCAATCTGCAGCCCCAGATCCGAACTGGCCAACAGGTCGTCGATGTCCACGTAGCCATCCCGCCAGTTGTCCACATCGATGGTCTCGCGGAAGCCGGTGAGCCTGTTGCCCAGCCGGTTGTGCCGCGTGACCATGCGCATCGGGATGGGTGTCGCGTCGTCGACGAAGGCCTTCATCTGGCGGTCGAACTCGCTCAAGCTGCCACGGGGCCTCAAGGTGGCGTCGAGTGCGCCGGCCACGACCGCGAAATCGAGCCCGGTTGACATCGCGTTCAGCCGGGCGATCAGCTGGTCGATATGCGACATGCCCGAGCCCAGCCCGCGCCCGCCGTCGCGCAGCGGGATCCGGCGCTGCTCGGTACGCGGCGCAGTGTCCAGCGCGGGCATGTCGCCGCCGCGCATGGCGCGGGCGCCGGCCTCTTGGGCCTGCGCCTCCAACGTATCGCCACCCTGCGCCGCGCCGCCCGCGCCAGACTGCTGCACCACGTGCGCCAGCTCGTGCGCGATCAGCTCGCGGCCCTCGGGCGTGCCCGGCGCATAGCGGCCCGCGGCGAAGCCGATGTCGTTGCCCAGCGTGACCGCCTCGGCGCCGCGCATCGCGGTGTGGCGGGCGGCGCCGGCGTCGGCATGCACCCGCACGGCGCTGAAGTCGTGGCCGAAGTGCGGCTCCATCGCGGCGCGCGTGGCGGCATCCAGCGGCTGCCCGGGGCCGCTCGTCGCCCGGCCCTCGACGCGTGGGCCGGCACTCGCGGCTGACGGGCGGGCGCCCACCAGCAGCATGTCGGCGGCGGGGCGGTCTGGGGACTGGCGTTGGCGGCTCACTGCAGGATTCCCGAAAGCACGCGGCCGGCCGGCAGGCCGTCGACGGTGTCGCCGTTCTCGGACACGAAGAAGGTGGAACTCACCACCGTGCCGCGCCAGCGCTGGCCGGTGCGCGTCGCGGCCTGCGTGACTCGCAGTTGCGCCCAGCACGCCGCCCGCACGGACGAGCCGTCGGGCAGCGGGCTGCGCTGGTACACGTGCAGCCCTACCGTGCCGCCCACCGGCACGCCGGAGAGGTTGCCCACCATCACGTACTGGCTGGGGCCCAGCGACGCCCAGCCGTCATAGGCCTTGATGGCCGCCACCAGCAGCTCGATGCTGCGCAGGCGCACGGCGTCCTCCTCGCTGGCGCTGCGTTCGGGCGAGGCCTTCTCGCCTGCGGCCGTGGGGCCGGCGGTGGCCGCGGCGCCCGGGGTCTCGGTACCGCCCTCGCCGGTCTGCGGCGGCGGGCGTTCGCTGGGCGGCGGCGGCACCTCGGGCGATGGGCGCGTGCCGCGGGCACGCACCGCGGCGTCCAGCCTGGCGAGGATCTCCTCGGCCGTGCGCCCGGCACCCGTCGGGCCCAGGCCGGCGATCAGCGCGCTGACGCCGGCGTCGTCAAGGTCCAACGGCACGATCTCGAAGAAGCGGCGCACCACCGCGTCGTCCACCGCCGGGCCGGGGCCGCGGCCGGTCATCGCGTCGAAAAGCCGGCGCACGGCCGGCGGCGCAGCGGCCACCTGGCCGCGGGCTTCGTCCGACAGCGCGGGGTAGGCGCGCCGGGCGTCGCCCACGGCCTTTGCCTGCGGGTCCGACGTGCCACCGCCGTTGGTGCCGGCGGGTGTCGCGGTGGTGGGCGACGTGGAAGGGCCGGCGCCAGGGACACTGCCGGATCCTTGGCCCGCGGCCTTGCCCGGGCTGGTTGACGAGCCGGTTCCCGCACCCTTGCCGGTGCCGCTCTGGTCGGCCCGCGCGGCGTCGATGGCTGCGCACAGGTCCGCGCCGGTCTGTGGAGACGCGCCGGCAGCGCCGCTCGACGACATCTGCGACAGGATCTCGAGGTCCTCCTCGCTAAACTCCGACGCGTTGTCGCGGATGAGCTCCATCGTGCGCTGCGCCAGCGCCTGCTGCAGCGGCGTCATGTTGCCGCTGGGACCGGCCTCTTGCGCCAGCGCGCGCAGCGTGGGGTCGCTCTCGATCAGCGCCCGCATCTCGTCGGTGGGTGGCGTGCCGTTGCGGGTCAGCGCGTCGTAGAGCGCGGACAAAGGGTCGGGGCCTAGGCCCACGCGCGCCTCGGCCCGGCCGCTGGCCAGCAGGAAGACGGCCGCCGCCGCCGATGCCGCCGCCACAGCCCGCGCCGCGGCGGCGCCGGCCACGCGACCCGCGACCTTGGTCCCTGCGGCCTTGGCGGCACGACGCTCGGCCAGGCTGATGACATTCTTCGCTGCTGCCTGCTTGGCCGCCTTGATGGCGACCCGTTGGGCCGCCTTATCGGCGGCCAGCGCGAGCGTGCGCTCACCGGCAATCTGCAAGGCACGCTGCTGCGCCCGCGCGACGGCCGCCGCGGTGAGCGCCGCCGCTGCACCGGTGCCCACCAGCACGGGAATGGTCAGGTCGTCTTCCTCACTCGGCGGGGGTATGGCCGGCTGCGGCTGGCGCACGCCGGTGACCTCGGTCTCCGGCAGGGCCTCGGGCTGGGCCCGCGGTAGCGCCAGGGGAACAGCCTGCCGCTGGCGCTGCTCTTCCTCCTCCTCGCCCTGGCACGGCGTCTTGCTGCAGCCGTAACTCGCGCCGCCCTCCAGGTTCACCTGGAAGCCGAGCTGCACGCGCCGTCTGCCCGGGCGTGAGCTGCGCCCGCGGCCGGTCTTGCATTCCTCGAGCACCTCCGGGCCGGCCGGATAGACCTTGCCGCGCGCGCCTTCGGCATGCACTGCGGCCTCGAAGGCGGTGAACGGCGTCGTGAAGGTGGTGTTCAGCTTGTCCTGCAGGCCCTGGTAGAAGCGCCAGGCCTGCCGCATGCGCTCCGTGGCCATGCTGATGCCGGCGGACTCGATGACGAACTGCTGCGTGGCGTTGAGCCGGCGGTTGGGGTCGACGCGCATGCCGCCGATGCCGGCCAGCCCCTGCGAGATCTGCAGCAGTTGAGGCGCCAGCGGCCGGAGCACGCTGACATAGCCGGCCGCTTCGCGTGCGGCGAGGTCGCAACCGCCCGCGAACTCGGTGCTGCGCGACTTCACCTCCACGACCTCGACGCGCAGCGTGCCGCCGGTGCGCACCTTCATGCCGTCGGCGCGGCCACGGTCTGCGCCGGACTTCTCCGGGTTCGCCGGCGTCCACACCTGCGTGATCCAGTTGCCGGGGAAGGCGCTGGCGAGACCGCGCCTCACGACCAGTTCATCGAGCGCGTAGTTCGCCGCCGCCTTGGTGACCAAGTCCACTAGCGTCCAGCTCGCCTTCAGTCCGCCCGCCCCGCAACCCGGAGCTTGGCCGTCCCACCGCGGCGCATCGCAACTGGTGCGCAGCGGCATGCGCTGCACCTGTGGCAGGCCGCGCTGCTGCACCACGTGCGCCAGCTCGTGCGCCAGCAGGTGCTGGCCGGCGGGCGTGTGCGGCGCGTATTCATTTCGACCGAAGGCCAGGTGCGGCCCGAGTGCAAAAGCCCTCGCGTTGAGCCGGGCCGCGGCGCTGGCGCCGCGGTCGTCCGCATGCACGCGCACGGCGCTGAAATCCTGGCCGAAGCGCGACTCCATCAGGTGGCGCACGGGCGCTTCCAGCGGCCGCCCGGATGCGCGCAGCACGGGCTCGACGGCCGTGGCCGTCGGCGAGGCCTGGCCGCCCGGCGGCTGCGCCCGCGCGCGCCGCAGAGGGCCAGCCGACACCGAGCCCAGCCAGCCGGGCCGGCGCCGCGCCATCACCGCATCGGCGGCGCGATCAGCGGCCTGGTCGTGGGCATCTTCCACGGCCGGGGCCAGCGGCTTGGCCTGCACGCCCTCGGACGGCTCGTCGTCGCAGCTGGCGCAGTGGCAGCCCCGGGCCTTGGGCGCGCTGCCGCTGCACTGGCGCTGCACCAGGGGCACGGCGCTCAGGTCCTGCGCCCACCCCGGGGACGGCGAGCGCGCCGGTCCGCGAGCCCGGGGGGCTGCCGGCGCAAAGCCGGGCATGGCCATGTCCAGTGCCGCGGTCACCGGTTTCAACGCCGTGCGCACCGCGGTCATGGCGCTCTCCCTGGCCCACTGCGCAGGCCCGCGTGCAGTGCAGTGGCAATGCCTTGCCCTAGCGCCGCCTCGCCGCGCGCCGCGGCAACGGCGGGCACGTCGGCCAGCGTGGCGGCGCGGCCACCCTGCTGCAGCCACGGTGCCAGGCGCTGGCCCTGCAACTGCCGGCCCAGCGCCTGGACGATGGCCTGCTGCAGCGCCTCGGCATCGCGGGCCAGTGAGGTGTCCACGACCAGGTGCTCGATGTGCAGTTCCAACCTCATGCCCGCACCCTCTGCACGGCCGGGCCTTCGGCAGCCCGGAAGTCGGCTTCGTTGACGGGCCGGTCCAGCTTGCGCAGCTCCATGCGCGCGGCCTCCAGCACCAGCGGCATGGTCACGTCCGTGCCGGCGCGCGCGGCCAGGAAGGCGGCGTGCAGCGCAATGCTGTGGATGTTGCCTCCGGACAGGCTCAGCCGCGCCAGCCGGTCCACGTCGAGCGCATCCAGCGGTGTCTCGGCGGGGAAGGCGCGCTGCCAGATGCCGCGCCGCTGCGCCTGCGATGGATAGGGGAAGTTGACGATGAAGCGCAGGCGGCGCACGAACGCCGGGTCCAGCGCGCTCTTCATGTTGGTGGCCAGGATGGCCAGCCCGCCGTAGGACTCCATGCGCTGCAGCAGGTAGTCGATCTCGATGTTGGCGTAGCGGTCGTGCGAGTCCTTCACCTCTGAGCGCTTGCCGAACAGCGCATCGGCCTCGTCGAACAGCAGGATGGCGCCGCCGGCCTCGGCCGCGTCGAATACCTCGCGCAGGTTCTTCTCGGTCTCGCCTATGTACTTGCTGACCACCGCCGAGAGGTCGATGCGGTAGAGATCCAGCCGCAGCGCACGCGACAGCACTTCGCTGGCCATGGTCTTGCCGGTGCCGCTGTCGCCGGCGAACAGCGCGCTCACGCCCAGGCCGCGGTTCATGCGCGCTCGAAAACCCCATTCGTCGTAGACCCGGCTGCGTGAGCGCACCTGCGCGGCAATCTGCCGCAGCTGCGCCATCTCGGCCTCGGGCAGCACGATCTGCCCCCAGGTGGCCTTGGCGTCCAGCCGCTGGGCCAGGCGCTCCAGGTGCGGGCGCGTGCCCTGCATGCCGGCCCGCCACAGCGCCGCCTTCAGCGCACGCGCGTCAGCCGGCGGTGTTCCGCGTGCCGTGGCGTGGCCTATGGCCTCGATTTCCGGCTGGCTCAGGTCGAACTGGGCGGCCAGCTGGCCGGCCAGGTCATCGGCCATCGTGGCGACGGGATCGTCCTCCTCGTCGTCTTCGTCGGCCGGCCCTGCTTCGGCCGGCACGCCGCCCAGAGATTCGATCACCTCGCGCCAGGCCTCGCGCTGTTCGCCGGCCGAGGGCTTGGCGATGTCCAGCGTCAGCGCCGCGGGCTCGGGCAGCACCAGGCCGTCGCGGGTGTCCACGATGATGCGCCCCCCGGTGCGCACGAGCAGCCGCGCCAGGCGGGCCGGCGCACCCTCGGGGCCGCCGGAGCGGTCGAGGTCATGTGCATCGACATACAGCATCAGCGGCAGCAGCAGGCTCTCGCGGTGCCAGAGGCGGGCCAGCGTGTCCAGCTCCTGCGGCGCGGCGTTCAGCGCGTCAGCGGACAGGCGGTAGAGGTGCAGGTCCAGCGCCGCGGCGCAGGCGCCGGCGACCTGGCGCTTGCTGTCGCGGTGGGCGCCGCGCAGCACCGCCACGCGCGCCGCCGGCCAGGGCAGGCCGGCACCCTGCGGGGGGGCGTCCAGCGCCTCCCGCAAGGCTAGCGCGGCGGCCTGCTGCGACGTTGGCAGCTGCTCCACCGGCGGGCGCGGCATGCCCACCAGCAGCGGGGCGAGGCGGTCGTCCAGGTGGTTCAGGCCCTTGACGAAGTTGACGATGCGCTCGTCGGCCCGCAGCGCGCTGGCGGTCAGCGCGCGGCCGGCCGGCTGGCTGATCTCCACCAGCCGCCAGTAGCGCAGCGGCCGCTCGGGCGACAAGGCCTCCCAGGCCGGGCCGTCCAGCAGCGCCATGGCCAGCGCGAAGCTGGGGTGGTCGCGCTCGGGCTGGCGCTGCGCAGCGGCGCACAGGCCGGCGATGCCGGTGTCCAGCTCGTTGGCCACGCACAGCAGCAACACCTGGCGCTCGAAGTCCGACAGGCCAAAGCGCTGTGCCAGCATGACCAGCGCGGGCGGTGGGTCGCCGTCGGCACCGTCGAAGGCCGCCTCGGGCGGCAGTGGCGTGGGCTCACCGCCCAGCAGCGGCTGCTCGCCCGGTCCGGTCACGGTGGGGTGGGGCGAGCGGCGCAGGAAGGCCAGCGGCCCGCGCGCCGGGGCTCGCGGCGGCTCGCTGGGCGCGGGCGCGGGCGCCGCCGGGCGCTGGGCAGGCGCCTGAGCCGCCTGCGTGGCGCGTTCCAGCCGGCGGCGCAGGTCAGCCAGCGCGGCGCCCAGATAGGCGTCGTTTCGGGCCTGCCAGTCTTCGAGCGTGATCATGTGATGGTCACCCGTTGCGCGTCGTCGAACACGAACTGGCCGCTGACCGGGTCCAGTGCCACGGGCTGGCTGAGCGCGCCGTCCACGCGCAGCCACACCAGTTGCGCGGTAAGCGCGGGCGCAGGGTCGATGACGAAGCTCAGCGTGTCGGTCGCGGCGACGCGCGGCTCGGCCGGCACTTCCAGCTCGTCGATGCGCAGGCTGACCGCCTGCAGCGGCTGCACCTGCGGGCGGCAGGTCACGCCCAGCGTCGCCACGCCGGCCACGCGAGCAACCGGGTTGGGCGTGATGGCCATGATGCGCGGCGCCAGCAGCAGCGGCCACACGGGCGACTCGCTGGTGCGGCCGTCGCGCGTGGCAGCCAACACCACGCTGTAAAGGCCTGCGGCCCAGTCGGTCTGCGCGGCGGCATCGTCCGGCAGGTCCAGCGCCAGCTCGTTGGGCCGGGCCTGCGGGTCGGTGACCGGCCAGGGCACGGTCCATTCGATCAACGGCCGCTGCGGGTGCGTCAAGCGCAGCACCACGCTGTCAGCGGCCAGCGGGCTGGTCTGCACGATGAGCCGCGCGCCGAGCTGAGGCGCACGCAGGCTGGGCGGTCGCGGCTGGCGTGCGGCGCTGTCGGGCCAGCCCACCCAGGCATCGCCCAGCTGCGGGAGTGTGCCAAGCCGGGTGTCGACGCCGCGGTCCTGCTCGCCGCGCCGCAGCACCGGCAGCACCGGCGCGGCACGCTCCAGCGCATCGATCAGCACGACGCTGGCATGGCACACCAGCGACAGCGCATGCGGGGTTTGCACCAGCACAGACCAGAGCTTGGACAGCTCGTCCAGCGACAGGCCCACGGGGGTGAACTTCACGCGTTCGATGCTGTCGGCCAGGTCGGAGTCCTGCAGCGGCGTGCCCATACTGGCGATGGCGTCGGCAATCTGCTGCGCGGTGAGTAGCGGGCGGGCGTGCAGGTCGCGCGCCACGGCGCCCAGCATGCGGTCGGGCTCGAGCTCGCTGTCGTCGCCGTAGAAGCTCACCAGGTAGCGCAGCTCCAGCGCCGCCTGGGGGCGCGCCACCAGCCGGCCGTCGCTGCCGCTGCGCGTGGGCAGATCGGCATTGCGCAGCCCGGCGTGCGGCAGCACCTGGTAGAGATAGACATGCACGCGCCGCGCGCTGCTGCCGGCCGTGGGCGGTTGCGGGCGGCCGTAGCGCAGGTCGGTGCCCGAGACGGCGTCGCTGGCCGACCGGAACACGAGCTGGCCCAAGGCCGCCGTGACGGTGGCGATGGCCAGGTGGTTGCTCACCGTGCGCCCCCCGTGCCGCCGCTACTGCGTCGGGGGGCGGCGCCGCGTTGCAGTAGGTAGTCGTTCAGGCTCAGTGCGGGGGGGCGCACGGGCGCCTTGACGCGCGTGGCCGGCAAGGGCGCCGCTGCTGGCGCCGCGGCGCGGACCTCCACGCGGCCGATGCTGACGTGCACCGTGGGCCCGGCGGCCAGCGCAGCGGCGTCCCGCCCTTCGGCCCGCGGCGGCGATGCCTGCACCTGTTGCACCAGGGCCGGCACGAGCAGGCGGCGCGGTTCGGCGTCGACCAGGCTGCCCTGCGCGGGCGGCGCGGGGGGACGCGTTTCGGCGGGCCTGTCAGCTGCTGGCGGCACCTGGGCCGCCCGAGGCGCCAGAGTCTGTATTGCCAGGCGTGCCGGGGGCGGGTCGCTGCGCTGCTCGTCGACGGGATCGGCACGACGCGACGCGCCAACGTGTCCACGGCGCGGGGCAGGCTCGGCCTGGGGTGTCCAACGCGGCAGCAAGGCGGGCTGCGCGAGGGCCGGGCGGTGCACCGGCGGCACGTCGTTCACCAGCGGTACGGCCACAGGCTGCGGCACGACCGCCACCGTGTCGACTGGCGGCATCAACCCGACGCGCTGGCCGGCAGCCGCGTGGCACTGGACCTCGGGCGCGGCTGGGCGATGCTGCTGTTCAACCACCGCAGGGCCGGCTGGACTCGACGCCGGCTCGGCGGCGGGAACGAACGCGGTGTGATGCCCGGTGCTCGCAGAGGCGGCATCAGCATGGGCTGGCTCAAGCGGCGTTGCAACCTGGGCCGGCGCGGGCGGCGTGGCGGGCGCCGGACGGCGCTGGACGATGGGCAACGGCAACGGCTCGCCCGCCACTGTGACGACCGGCGCCTGGAAGTCGGTTGCCGGCGCCATGCCCGGATCAACCGCACGCCAGCCCGGCTCCACCGGCGACTCCGGACGCTCGAACGGCCCCGGCAGCCGCGGCTGCAGAACCGGCAGCAGCGAGCGCTCGCGCAACGCCAGAGCATGCAGGAAGCGCGTCACACCGGGGCTCCGATCAGTTCAAGGTACGCCTGCCGCCGCATGGGGCTCAGGCGCAGGATGTCGGCCTCGCTCCAGCCATAACGGCTGGCCAGCACATGCACGCGGGCGAGCATGCGCTGCGCCCAATGGTCCAGTTCGACCCACAGGTGCAGCACGATGTCGAAGCGCTGCTGGAAGGCTGCACCACAAGCCGGGCATTGCAGGTCCAGCAGCACTTCAGCCTGCGCGTCGGCCTGCGCCAGCGCCTGCGAGGCCGCCACCCGTTGCGGCTTCTCCATCACCAGCGCAACGTCGTCCACGGAGGCCACCTGGCAACGCTGCAGCAGATGCAGCTCGGCGTCGGCGCCGTAGGCCAAGCCCTCCAGCGCCAGCAGGTCCTGGCTGTCGGGCACGCGCAGTCGCAGGCCCGGCCAGGGCTCGCATTCATCGCCCGCGCTGGCATGCGGCGCGCGCACATCGTCGGTGTCGAACGCCAGCTCCACCCGCTCACCGCAGGCCGGGCACTTGCCCAGGCACTGCAGGCGGTTGCCGAACAGCGCTTCCCGCAGGCTCAGCAACCAAGCGTCGCGCTGGCCGATGGGCGCGCACGCCAGCGTGCCGGCCGCCAGCCCCGGCCAGGCGCAGCCCAGCAGCAGCAGTCCGCGGGCGGCGGGCGAGGCGTGCAGGCCTCGCTCCCACACCTGCAGCAGTGCGGTGGCGTCGGGGGTGTGCATGGCCTGCGACCGGGTGTGCTCAGGCCGGCTCGGTGAAGGTGGGCTCGGACGGTTCGGCGACTTCGTAGTCGCGTTCCCAGCCCTCGTTCTCGAGCTTGATGCTCTGGATCAGCACCGCGTTGGCGTTGGCGTCGAGGTCGGCTTGGGCCTGGAACTCGGACACCCAGGCGCGGTAGACCTTGTAGGCCAGCACCAACTGGCCGGTCTCGTTGTAGACCTCGATGATGATGTCTTTGCGGAAGTCCTTCAGCGCCACTTCCGCGCCCAGGCCGGAGCCGTAGTTCCAGACCTTGTTGGCCCACTGCTCGAAGTCCTTGTCATGGGTGACGCCGCGCTCCAGAGAGATGGCCTCGTACTCGGTGCGGCCCGGGGACTTGCGGCTGCTGCTGGGGTCACCGCCCTCGCGGTGCTTGACGACTTCGGTTGTGCGCTTGAGAGCGCCCACCTTGCTGATGCCGGCCACGTATTTGCCATCCCACTTGACGCGGAACTTGAAGTTCTTGTACGGGTCGAAGCGGGTCGCGTTGACGGTGAATTGGGGCACGGTGGTCTCCTCAAGCGGGGGTCTGGCCAGCGATCTGCTGCAAGCGGATCACGACGAACTCAGCCGGCTTGAGCGGCGCAAAGCCGACGGCGATGTTCACGATGCCCAGGTCGATGTCTGCCTGCGTGGTGGTGTCCTTGTCACACCGCACGAAGTAGGCGTCCCGCGGCGATGACCCCTGAAACGCCCCCTGGCGGAACAGGCCCTGCATGAAGGCGCCCACGTTCAACCGGATCTGTGCCCACAGCGGCTCGTCATTGGGCTCGAACACCACCCACTGCGTGCCGCGGTACAGGCTTTCCTCGATGAACAGAGCGGTGCGGCGCACCGGCAGGTACTTCCATTCGTCGGCAAGCTGGTCGGCCCCGCGCAGCGTGCGAGCGCCCCACACCACGCGGCCGGCCACCGGGAAGGCGCGCAGGCAGTTGATGCCCAACGGGTTGAGTTCGCCGTTCTCCAGGTCGGTGAGGTTGACTTCCAGCTGGGGGACGCCATTCATGGTCGCCTCCAGCCCGGCGGGCGCCTTCCACACGCCGCGCTGCGTGTCGGTGCGCGCGATGACGCCGGCCACCACGCCGCATGGCGCAAAGGTCTCCAGGCGGTTCTCGCGCAGCAGGTTGGGCTGGCGCACGCGCGGGAAGTACACGGCCGCGTTGCGGCTGCGAACTGGCGGGAAACCGGCGCTCACCGCGTCCTTCACTGCCTGCTTGGCGGTCCAGCTGCTGGGCGGGTCGATGAGGTGCACCGCGCGACGCTTCTCGCAGTAGGCGGTGGCCGCGCTCAGCACCACGTCGTCGACATCGAAGTTCACCGCGTCGCTGGTGGCGTAGGGCGGGATGCACAGCAGATTGAAGAGGTCGGCCTGTTCCAGGGCATAGAGCCCGCGCTTATCGGCCTCGCCGCCGGCGGGCAGAAAGTCCGCGGCGGTGAGATGGCCGCCGTCGGAGGCGGCCTGCAAGGCGGTTTCACGCGCCGTGACGAGCGCCGCGACCGCGTCGTCGTAGGCCTCCTTGGCATCGTCCACGCCGCTGCCGGCGATCTGCGCCGCAGTCCAGGCGGCCTTGGCGTCGGCCACGTCGTCCTCGGCCTCGCTCACCGGATCCATCACCGCAGTCACGGCGGGCGCCGCGTCGGGGTCCAGCGTGCCGCGCCAGCGCAGCAGCGTCGAGCCCTGCGCTAGCACGCGGTCGATGCGGCGGGCACTCTCCACGGTGGTGAGGTTGGCGAAGCGTTCGCTGGCACCGCCGGGCGAGGCGTCGCGCACGGTGAGATTGAAGATGAGCGACTTGGCCACGCCGAGGGCGGCAGCCACTTCGTCGGCGATGTCATCGGTGTCCACCACCACGCGCAGGTTGCCGCCCCAGCGGCCGGGCGACGCGGCCACCAGCAGCAGGCCTCCGACATCCAGCGCGGCCGACGCGGGCGCAGCGGCAACCCGCGCGGCGGCGGTCACCTGCTCCACCGTGGCGCCGTTGACGGCCGCGGCGGCGGCCGCGGCGGCGGCAACCGCTGCGGCCGCCGACAGGGCCGGCTCGTCTTCATATGTCGCCGCTTCGGTCTGCGCTGCGGTGGCGGCGGCGGCGGCATTGGCCCCAACGGCTGCCGCTGCGGTGGCCGCCGCGGCATCTTCAGCCACAGCCTGGTCCTCCTCGCTGCCGTAGCTCGGGTGATGCAGCCGCACGATGATGGCCTGCGATCCGCCGTTCAGGAAGAAGTCGCGCACCGCGTAACCTAGCTGGCTCTTCAGCCAGAGCCCTCCGAACTGGCGCTCGAAGTCGCCGAAGCCGTTGACCAGCACGGCCTTGCTGATGGGCCCGCGGGCGGCGCGACCAACGAAGGCGGTGATGGACGTGGCCACCGCGCTGATCGCGCGCACGCCGCTCGGCACTTCCTCGATGTAGACGCCGGGGTAGCTCAACGTGGATGGCATGGGTGTCTCCTGGCTCGGCGGCGGAACGCGGGGAATGCGACCACGAGTGCAGGCGCCGGCCAAGCCCACTGTGCATCACGCTGCGGTTCCTGCGCCGGGGTCCGATGGGGCCTTGGCGGAACGCGCTATCGAAGCGCCAACGTACGATAGAACTCGGATCGGCAAGCCTCTATCCCTAACTGCACAGCATGTAGTCAATGTTGTGTAGAGTCACGATCGGGTCGGACCGCGAAGCAAACGGGTATCGGCTGGGCCCCAGGGTCCGCCCGACTGATCGGGGCGTGACTCGCCGAAGCCAGCCCTCCTGAATGCGGTCACTCGCGACCGGCTGCAACCAGCCTGGAGTCGACGGTGCGGTACTTGGGGATCGAGATCGATGACGCCCGCGAAATCGCCGAACAGACGGAGATCTGAAGACTGAAGGAGCGCCTGGCCCTGCAAGCCGGCTGGGGCAGGCGTCGTCAATGGCGGCAATGTGGTTGCGCGACAAGCAGGAGCTTCCGGCCATACGCGGACGTCCGCGAACGTCGGCTCTGCGACCGCCGGCCACGCGTGAACTGCGCCACGCCAACCGGTAGTGTCTGCACATGCCCCCTACCAGGATTCGAGCGCCAACCGTCCTTGCCTATCACGGCGTCAATACCCGTACCAACAGCCAAGTGCTGGCCAACGCAGCAAGCCCTGACGCCACGCACCGCCCCGACCACTAGGGCTTGCTGGCATCCGCGAACGAATGCCTTCGGTGCTTGTCACGGGTTGCATCAGCGCCGGCGCTCTTGGCCCAGGCTCCCTCTAACTGCCTCCCACCTCTTGGCTTGACCACAGCGGGCCTGAGTTCAACTGTTCGCGATCGCAAACGCGCATTGCGCCACGTCGCGTTGGGCACAACAGGCCCACCTAAAAGCCGTGGTGCGCCATCACGCACGACTAGTTCAAGCTCTCTCCTTTGGGTCCCGGTAGGTGATACTCAAAGCAAGGAGCACAAGCATCGCAACAAAAGCGAGCAGAACAACATATGACTGAATCCACTCGACGCACTCAACCTCGGGCAGGCGGTAAAAAGAGCAACCAACCAGAAAGCGCCCCGGCGAAAACGAAGAGCGCTTCTAAGCCAACAACACCTCTCGCGCAGATTCGCGGAGCCGTTGGCCATCGTGATCTTTGGAGCCCAATTCACTCAGCTATGAGTGCCGTTAAGTCTCGGGCCCCGGCGCACCAGTTCCCCAGACTTCAGATGCTTGCGCGAATAAGTCCAATGCTGGGCGCGGCAAACCCCGCAGTAAACGTCCGCCAAGGAAAGAGTGCGCTCCGAGCTGTGCCGCCACTTGATACCACGAAGCTCGGACGGGAACTACTCTGGGCCGCGTTGAATCTAGCACAGGTCCGGACAACCATTCAGGAATATAGCATTCTGAAAGAGGAGTATTTAAATCTACTTCTTACGAACAGATTTGTTGAAGCCATCCTTACCCTCAACAAGATCGACAAGATTGCGGGCGCTAGTCTATGGTCCGTCGAGAATCGTATTGCGCTACTCGGCCAAGCCCATGGTTTCCATGAACAGCGCGGCTTCGTGCAAACACTAGGAAACAAGTACAAGAAATCGTTTCTTTCGTTCTTCGCCGCCAACGTAAGTGAGCGAAATGAGACGAGCGTTTCACTAGCCGGCTACGAAATTAGGCTTCGAAGTCGGGCTACGCATTGGGACGTAGAGCCAAGCCACAAGCGATATATCTTCTACAAACTTCTTGGAGAGTTGCCGCAAACTGAAACCGCTTTCGCGGAAATTCTCGCATTCGAAGCGGCCAGTTCCCCTATCGATCTATATGAGACATTTTTGTCCATAATCTCTTCATTAGCCGACCGACCGGATAGGCGAGGCATTGTCCTTGAGGCTGTGGAAATCTTGTTCGAGCTGAACAGCAAGGAGATGTCCATGCTGAGAATCCTCTTGGACTTGAGCCCGAGACCTGCTCCAACCGCGAGCCCTCAGCATCTCGAACACTACTTGGCAGGACGACTACCTGAGGCCGCAGAACTGGCTAAGCGCGATCTGGATGACTCGCCAGTCGACGGCTTGGCACTCATAATTCTCTCCTATATACAGGCTCTCGGCGCACCCAGCACGTTGCCGCGCGGGAGCATTCCCGCGAGCCTAATTGAACTCCACTCAAAACTCCTAACTCACTCCGAAGAAAGCGATGACGCCGCCGCAGAGCTAGAAAAGGTTTGCCTCAATTTCCGCTCTCTCCCGTATTCAATGTTCCTTAGAAGATGGTTGAAGAATCGTCAACTTGGTAGCGTCTATAAGTTTGATACCGAAACTTTGGTGCGGGGCGGCGTCCCGGTGTCAATGCTACGGCCAGAATTGCTCTTGCTCGAGAATCAAGGAGAAAAATCACCTGCCTTAATTGAGTATCTGCGACTTGAGCAGGGGCAAGAAACGCGCACACAATACCTAAGCCCTGAGAATGCAACGCTTGCGATCACACTTGGCCTTCGTGGACGGCGAAAACATGCTGATGCATTGCTAGCAATAGATGGTCTTGAAAATTCAAAAAGTGAACTTTTCCGGCTATGGGGACGCGTCCTTCATGCATGGCTACTTTTCGAGGACGGAGACGTTGAGAATTCTATTGAAGCGTCTGTAGACATCGCAGTCGAGGCATTATGGATGACGACCGTCCTACCACTGATGAATGCTATCAAAACCAGGGGGTTTAAAGACCTAAAGGCGATGCAGCGCCGGGCCTCCCTGCCAATTGCGTTCTTCCTCTACGGTCACTTTGCTCGAGCAAATGATAAGGATGTGGCACTCAAGGTTTCATGGAAGCAATTCCTGAAGGCGCACGGGGTTACTTTGCCTTCAGCGATGCCTGGTCTGCCTGAAGACCAGAACAGCGCACACGTAATTTTCTTTCTTCGGAACGTTTGCTCTCAAGAAGTCATGGAAATGGGCGTCGATTTCCGTAGTCCGCAAGATCTTGACCGAGAGCGACTAAGAATATGCGTGATGCTTTCGCACCTCGATACGGATAACAGCACGTTGTATGAAGAGGAGATCATTGAACTGAATCGCAGGCTGTCAATCGAGGAAGGTGTCAAGCAGGTCGAATCTTCGCGGGTATATGTCGACGTACTTGGGCTTGAGCGTTGGTGCTTCACCAACCTTAACGAAACCTTCCTTCGATATCTTGCGTACGCTGGCGACAAGCTGGCCGAAAGTGTTAACGAAGTCGAACGAGGGTTGCAAGTTATTCTCAAAAGTCGGGGCAACATTCGAGAGATCAGCGACTACCTAGCAAACTACGATATTACGGCGGACTCTCTGTTGGCAGACTTTATCGAGGAATGCTGTACAGGATTCATGACGCTCCCGCGACATGGGCTGGATGCTTTTCTAGGATCGCGTGTGCGTCACGGGTCGCTGGAAGGCGTTTTTCGGAGCCCATTGGAATCGGCTCGATTGGTGACAAAGAAGAGCGCAAGCACCGGTGACTACACTAGTAATTCGTTCTGGATTGATGAAATACAAGACCCCTCCGCACAGTCACGAGCAGACTCGCTACTGCGTTCGTTTTCGCGATCAATCGATGACCTGCTGGATAAGGCCGTTACCGAGCTCCTATATGTCCGAACAGATGCCAAGCAGCACGGACTGATTTGGATGTTTGGCACGGAAGAGGAACGGCGCCAGCATTTGTCCCGGTGGGTGATTAACGCGAAGTTCCGCCTATCTCAAGGCTACTCGCTGGAGCAGCTAGTCCGATACTGTGCCTACGATTTGTTCTGGCCAACCTTGTCCCGCAACCTAGATTTGGTTCAGGACTACATGCGCTCAACGCTCTCCGGCGAGATCTGTCGACGACTAGATGAACTCAGTGCTTCGATCCAACCCGGAATGGCCGCCCCTCAGGTAACAGCGTTTAGAAGTCACGTCCATACCGCAAAGGACTCAATCAATGCAGCGGGTGAAAAACTAGCATCTTGGTTTCACGTACCTAGTGAACCTGAGCAGTTGTCCGCATACGACCTTCGCACGGCGATGGAGATCGGAATTGGTTCGGTAAGAACAATTCGCCCGGGCTTCGATCCCGATGTGGCGTGGAGCATCGACCCTAGAGCGAATATCGTTGTCCATCGCGAAGCGCTTGAGATTATCAATGATGCCGCCTATCTAATTTTTGGGAATATCAGCAAACACTCGGGATTTGTGGACTCCCAAATTGGGCGCTCGACCGCCTCGCAGGTCGACATCGCGATCGAATGGGTCGAACCAAATGCAATCTCTGTAACCGTCATCAGCGATGTATCTCCATTGACCGACCTCGCGATCATCGAAGAGAAGGTCTCGAAAGCCAAAGCAGAAATACAGGCACGTAAATTTGAGGAAGCGACCAAACGCACGAAAGGCTCGGGACTTGTTCGATTGGCATTTCTGCTAAACCACGAAGGAAGCGCTGATCGCTCAGTAGATTTCGGGCTTCAAAGCGACCGCAAGTTCTTGGCAAAATTCTCCGTTCCGGTATACATGCTCAAACTTGAACGGGACTAAGCATGAAACTTTTATTGATTGAGGACGACAAGCCCAAGCAGAACCAGATCCTAGATCTTCTAAGCTCAGAGATGCTTCAAATTGACCATGCGGCATCAATTAACGAAGCCATTCGCTACTTAGACGACGGGGTCTACGATTGCATACTCCTCGACATGTCGCTTCCGACATTCGACGCGTCTGTTTCTGGTGGCCGCCAACAGGACCTGGGGGGGAGGCAAATTCTCACATACATGTGGGAAATGGAAATTCCGTCGCGGGTGATGCTGGTGACTCAACTGCGTGGTTTCAGAAACCTTAACGGTGATGAGACCTCGCTCGCAGAGCTGGACATGCAACTTCGCCAGGAGTTTCCCGGCTTATATGCTGGATATACGCACTTCCATCACAGCACCGGAGCGTGGATGACAGCAATCACGGGGTTCATAAAGAGCAATGATTAATATACTAGTCGTGGATGACAAGCCAAATCGATACTCGGATCTTATTCAACGGGTATTAAACTCAAGCACGGTAAAGGACGCGAACTTTCGGTCTTCCACCAATGTCCAGGACGGTCTTGCACAGCTCAGGCAAACCAGATTCGATCTCGTTGTCGTCGATATGCTCCTACCTGAGACCGCATGGAGTGAGCAAATTGATGAGGGTGGCGCTGTACTTCTTGAATACATTCAAGAGGACGACGATATCAAGCTGCCAGCCTATCTTGTGGGGATTACCGCGGCGGCTGAAGTATCCCCTCGAGTTGAAAAGATCTTTGCTTCAAACCCTTGGCAGCTACTTAGGACGGCGAAAGGTGGCGGCGCGTGGGAAGAGCAATTAGAACGTCTTATCACACATGCGTATCTCAACGAAACTCGTACTCAGCAAGTAGCTTACGAGACCGATGTATGCATCATTACGGCTCTTCGGACACCGGAGTTTGAAGCTCTAAGAGACACGGCATTGCGCCTTGAGGAAAGCGTCCCTATCGATCCGACTAGCTTCGCTACGATCGGATCTCTTCAAACTCCTAAAGGCCCATTGAGTGTGGTCGCCGCAAGTTGTTTGAGGATGGGATCCACTGAAAGCGCACTTCTCTCGTACAAGTTGATTGAACGCTTTCGCCCGAGGATGCTAGTTATGATTGGCATCTGCGCTGGATATGAGCCAAACGTAGACTATGGTGACCCCATCCTCGCGACGCCAGCGTGGGACTACACGTGCGCTAAAATCAGTGACGACGGTAACGGGCATCGAGAAATTACGCACGCGCCCGACTACATCGCGGTAGACAGAGAAGTGGTGGCGAAGTTCGAACAACTGAAACAAGACCGCGCGTTCTTTCAGAAGCTCCACGAACAATGGAGGGGTGAGAAGCCTCGCAGCTTGTTTCCCACGCTTCATATCGGTCCGTCAGCAACCGGCCCCGCGGTTATCGCAGATGCAAGCGTGTTTCAGGAAATTCGGTCCAAACAAAACCGGCAAACAATCGGCCTCGAGATGGAGGCGTACGGGGTGTACTGCGCAGCGAGAATGGCCTGCCGCCCCCGCCCGGTTTCGTTCAGCGTCAAGTCGGTTTGCGACTTTGGGAGCTTTCTCAAAGATGATAAGTATCAAGCTTATGCAGCCTACACAAGCGCAAGCGTCGCAACTGAGTTCTTAATGCGGTATGGGCGCGATGTCGTTGATTCAATGTAGTCCCTATCCACCTCAGCACGATGTTTACCTGGCATGCAGATGTCCCTTGCGAAATCCTTTTCTACCCGATGAGGATGTCGCTTAAAAGAACAAAAGGCCCCAAGCCAGCACTACTGGATTGCCGAAGCTCGATCGTCAAGCCGCGGGCCTTGTCTTCAATTTGGCCGGCAGCTTCGGGGCGATGAGATCAGAGCAGCCGCCGTCGCATTAGGGTCGGTACCGCCAGTTCGTTGATCGCGAGAGCTGTCGCTGACCTGCGCGCCGCGCTGGGTCTCGGCCGTCCGAAGCTCAGTTTCTGCTGAAGTGCAGGTCCGGGAGGTGCAGCGGTCATTCAGCCATCGATCGGGCCAATGACCGGTACTGGCGGCTGCAGCTGATGGCCCGCCAAAACTCAATGGCTGCAGACAGCCTGTGGACTAAGCCGCTCGCGGGGCAGCCGCTCCGGCGGCAGTGTGCCCAAAGCCGTAGTTCATCATTGAACCGTAAGCGTGGCCCCAAGGCCCCATTGCGCCGGAGTCAGCCCATGAGCACGATCAGGTAACGGCACCCACGCTTGGATGTGTGCGCGTAACCCGATAGATGCACACATGAACAAGCGAGTCAGCAAGCCCCAAGACATTCGGCGCCGGCATGCCGAAGAGTTCAAGCAATCGCTGGTGCAACGCACCCTGGAGCCCGGTGCATCGGTGGCAGCCATTGCGCAGCAAGCCGGCGTCAATGCCAACTTGCTATTCAACTGGCGGCGACTGCACCTGCAAGCTCAGCCACCGAACACTTGCCAAAACGGCCCCCCCGGTTCTGCTGCCTGTCACTGTGGTGGCTGCAGAGGATCCAGTTGCGGCATGCGTGCCGACGCCCTCGGGCCCGCCACCACGCACCGCACCGGCGGGCACCATCGAGATCGACATCAACGGCGCCCGTGTTCGCCTGCGTGGCCCGGTGGACGAGGCCAGCATCCGCATCGTGCTGCGCGGGTTGGCCAGCGTCCAATGATTGGCCTTCCTTCAGGCACCCGCGTGTGGATCGTGGCCGGCCACACCGACCTGCGCAAGGGATTCGATGGCCTGGCAGCGCTGGTGCAGACTGCACTGGCGGAGAACCCGTTCAAGGGCCACGTCTTCGTCTTCCGAGGCCGGCGCGGCGACATCATCAAGGTGCTGTGGTTTGACGGCCAGGGCCTGATGCTGCTGGCCAAGCGGCTGGAGCGCGGGCGCTTCGTCTGGCCGCAAGCCACGTCGGGCAGCGTGTCGCTGACACCCGCACAGTTGTCCATGCTGCTGGAGGGCATCGACTGGCGCATGCCGGTGAGAACGCACCATCCGGAACTGGCTGCATAGCGAGTCGGTGGCAAGCTCTGCGGGGCAGTACCAATGGTCAAGGGAGAGCCCCTATCGCAGACTCGATGCCTGTGTCGACGCCCACCCATCCGACCCCCACGATCGACTCGCTGCTGCGGGTCATTGAGGCTCGCGACTCCGAGGTAGCGCTGCTCAAGCTGATGGTCGACAAGCTCAAGCTGCAACTGCTGCGCCGCCTGCGCTCCGAGTTCGGCACCTCCAGCGAGCAACTCGACGCCCAGATCAACCTGATTGACATCGGCGCGACGCCAGCACCGCTTGCAGCCGTTGCACCCGCCAAGACCAATGCGGCGAACGCGCCCGAGATCGACCGCAGTCTGCCGGCCCACCTGCCGCGCGAAGCGCAAGTCCACCGGCCCGACACCACTGCCGCACACCATGACACCGCAGGCCAGCGCTGCGGCTGCTCAGCCTGCGGCGGCCGTCTGCGCCAGATCGGGCAGGACGTCTCCGAGCAACTCGAGTACGTGCCATCGCACTTCAAGGTGATCCGCCACGTGCGACCCAAGCTGGCGTGCGTGAGCTGCCAGTCGATCTTCCAGGCCGCAGCGCCGAGTCGTCCTATTGCGCGTGGCATCGCCGGGCCCGGGCTGATCGCCCATGTGATGGTCTCCAAATACTGCGACCACATCGGCGCGCGTCAAGCTACCTGTCGCCTCATTCATGCAGCCAATGGCTGAGTATTTCGGGAACGCGAGGCCGCAGTGACGACCGATTCGCGCTCCGGGTTGAGCGTGACGGCCGTGACGTGCGACCAG
>NZ_JAPFGP010000018.1 GCF_026241155.1 Paucibacter sp. PLA-PC-4 | reverse complement strand
GCTGCGGCTGAACGCGCTGCGGCTGAACGCGCTGCGGCTGAACGCGCTGCGGCTGAACGCGCTGCGGCTGAACGCGCTGCGGCTGAACGCGCTGCGGCTGAACGCGCTGCGGCTGAACGCGCTGCGGAGATCGAAGCGCGCCGACACACCGCTGCCCCCGAGTCGGTGATGGGAGTAAGGCCGCGCATCGCGCCGGCGCCAGCGCCCAAAGCTGCCACGCTGGACTTGACTGGCATCCGGTTGCCCGAGGTCTCGGTGCCAGGCTCATCGAGCTTGCCGTCGCTGTGTCTGCCCGCAGCTGCGCCGCAGGCCGCGCTGGATCTCTCCTCCGTGGACAGGATGCTGGGGCGGGTCGCGCGTCAGGCGGCCGAACATGCGGCGCACAGCCGGACCCAGGCTGGTACGGACGCCGGCTTGTCGCCAGCTCCGACCCTCAAGACCTGACCACTCCCAGTTTCCTCGGTTGACTATTTGCTGCGCTTTTTTGCGCTGCTGGCCCCGCTCTTGCCCGCGCTGGCTTCCGGTTTCCCTTTCGCCGGCTGGTCGCCGATTACGCTTTTCAGCGGGCAGACCGAGAAGGCGGGGCATTTCTTGCAGCCCACGGCAATGGCAATCGGGCACAGCGTCATGATGAGCGGTCTCCGGCCGGCTGGCTGCCCCGGGGTTCGGGGTCACGGCGGGCTGGCGTCTGTGCAATGTACTCCTGCGCCCCGTCTAGCGGCGGTCGCTCATGTAGTCCACCGCCGACAGCAAGACGCTGCCTTGGCCGGTCGACATCCAGCGGCAGCGCGCCCAGCATGTCAGTACATCTACTCGCAGGAGGCACGCGATGAACGCTCCCACACCTCACCCCACCAGTTTCGGCAGCTTCAACCCGGTCGGCCATGTCGTTCTGGCCCTGCCGCGCGGCGCCGATCTCGCGGCGATCCGTGCGGCGCTGGCCGAGGCCGGCCGCCCCGAGGTGCGCACGCTGACACCCGCCCAAATGCAGGCCCAGGCCGAGGCCGATCTGGCCAACCCTAGCCCGCTGGCCGCTTTCGGCCAGGAGATGAATATCGTCAAGGTCCACCGCGAACTCGCCCTGCTGGGCCACAGCTTCATGGTGGTGGAGGCCGCGCATGAAGCCCAGGTGCAGCGGGTGGCCGAGATCGCCCGCAGCCATCGCGCCACCCGGGCCCAGCACTATGGCCGCTGGGTGATCGAGGAGCTGGTTCCGGTGGGTAGCAGCACGCAGCAGACTACCGAGACGCCCGCGCGCGGGCTCGATGCGCAAACCGCTTCCGGCCTGGAGCGCGCACCGCTGCGCTGAGCTCGGCAGAGACGCGAGCCGCGCTGCCGCGTGCAGTCCTGCACGCGCCGCCGCACAGCGACCCCATGGCGCGATCTACACTGACCGGTAGCAGCCGTTAGCGAGCGTTGGCCTTGTGCCACGGTGCTCTTCGGCAATGGCGACGGACGGATGGCAGCACCATGGGCAGCGGAATCAACAGGGGCGATTCAGGGGCAGTGAGCGCATTGGCCGACCCGCTGGCACTGCTGCGCGCTGTCGCACAGGCACTGGACGGTTTGGACATCGGCGCCTGCCTGTTCGACGAGGCCGACCGGACCCTGCTGTGGAACCGCAGCTTCCTGACGCTGTTTCCCGAGCACGCAGCCCACATACAGATCGGCGAGCCCTACAGCACAAACCTGCGGCGTTTCTATGAAGGGCGGCTGAACGCTTTCGAGATGCCCTTGATCGAGCGCTACATCGAGAAAGGCGTGGCCCGTCACCGGCTGCAAAACCGTCCGATCGCCTTCGAACATGGCGGCCGCTGGCTGACGGCGGCCTCGCTGCCGCTGCCAGGCTTGGGTCGCATCCGCGTGTGGCGGGCAGGCGAGCATGCGGTGCCGCAAGGCGGCCCTATCGCCGTGCCGGAAGGGCTGTTCAGCGATGGCGTCGCGCTGTTCGATCACGTGGCCGACGGCGTGATGGTGACGGATGCTGATGGGCAGATCGCCTGGGTCAACCACCCATTTGTGCTGATGTACGGCCTGCGCGATCGCGCCGTCGCCGCCGGCACCAGCTTCGAGGTGGTCTATCGCCGCGCATGGCAGGGCCGCGAGGGCGGCGATGGCGAGTGGTTCAGGCGGGGCTTGTCAACGCTGGCCGACAGCCTGAGGTTCACCGGTGCGCCCTTCGAGCTGCCGCTGCCCGAAGGCCGCTGGGCGCGCGTGATCGAGCAGCGCGGCCCCGACGGCAAGGGCTTCTCCGCCCATGTCGACATCACTGCGCTGAAGCATCAGCAGCAGGCCCTGGAGCAGGCCGAGGCCAGAGCACGCGCCAGCGAGGCGCGGCTGAAGGAGAAATCGGCGCTGCTTGAAGCTACGCTGGCGCGCATGGAGCAGGGCATCATGATGGTCAATGCCGAGCGCGTGGTCGAGGTGTGCAACCGCCGCGCGATCGAGCTACTGGGCCTGCCCGAGGAGCTAATGGCCAGCAAGCCCAGCTTCGAGGCGGTGCTGGCTCACCAGTGGGCCAACGACGAATTCAGCCGCACGCCGCAGGACATCCAGGATTTTGTGCGCTCTGGCGGCATCCTTGACCGCGCGCATTGCTATGACCGCCAGCGCCCCGATGGCCGGGTGATCGAGGTGCGCAGCGTGCCGATCGAGGGCGGCGGCGTGCTGCGCACCTACACGGACGTGACCGAGCGCACCCGCAGCGAGGAGCGGGTGCGCCATGCGGCCCGCCACGACGGCCTGACCTCGCTGGTCAACCGCGAGACCTTTCTCGAATGCCTGGCGGCTGCGGTGCGCGATGCCGGATGCGGCGCACCCGGCTTTGCGATCCACTACATCGATCTCGACGGCTTCAAGCCGATCAATGACCGCTATGGCCATGCGGTGGGCGACAAGATGCTGGCGCTAGCCGCCGAGCGCATGCGCCAGATCGCCCGCGACGGCGATGTCGTCGCCCGCATTGGCGGCGACGAGTTCGCGATCCTGCAATACGACGTCAATGCCGCCGACCGCGGCCTGGGCCTTGCGCGGCGAATCCTGCATGGCCTGGCTCAGCCGGCCGATATCGAAGGTTTGCAGCTGCAGCTCGGCGCCTCCGTCGGCATCGCTGTGTATCCCGGCGCTGGCACCGACCCCGACACATTGTTGCGCCACGCCGACAGCGCGATGTATGAGGCCAAAGGCCTGTGCGGCAATCAGGCGCGGGTGTTTGGCGAGGGCTGAGTGAGCCGACAGGACCTGGCTTGATGTCGGTCAAGTAGCGACAGTGCGAAGCAGTGGCGCAGCGGCCATAGGCCGTCACACTGTGGCGGCGGCGAGCCGAGAAACCAGAGGGTGATGCAGACGATGGACCAGGATGCACAGGCACTTCCCGACGAGCTGGACCCCGGGGCGTGACCGGGTCAATCCGCACTACCTGAACGCCGGTGCGCGACCCGATCCCGGGCGAAGGATACAAGGCCGTCTGGGCGTATGTCGAAAGCGCGGATGGGCTCTAGGCGCAGCTGCGCAGTTCCAGCCAGAGCGCTTGTCTGAGTGATCCAGGGTCTGTCGACATTCAGACAGACGAATAGGTCCATCCGGACCAGTCGCATACCGTGCCCGTGTCACACCAGGATGCTCGAATGCGGCGCTTGTCTCATTGCCCGCGAGCCCCTTCATGATCTCCTTGGCCTTGTCTGCCCGGCGCCTGGTTCGGCGCGCCGCCGTCCTGTTGGGCGGCTTGATGTTCGGGGCGGCGGCCTTGGCCGCCGACCTCAGGCCCTATCTGCAAACGCCCACCGCCAGCTCGATCTGGGTGTCATGGAAGACGGAGGAGGGCAGCGAGTCGGTGGTCGAGTACGGCGCGGACGGTGGGCCGCTGATGCGCAGGGCCACCGGCTCACCCCAGGTGCTGGCGGCCAACTACCGGCTGCATGGCGTGCAGCTCGGCGGCCTGCAGCCTGAGACGATCTACAGCTACCGGGTGCGCACCGGCAGCCAGGTGTCTGCGGTGTACCGCTTTCGCACCCAGCCCACGCCCGCACGCAAGAGTGGCAACTTCCGCATTCTGCTCACCGGTGATCACCAACTGCGAAACGACGACCGCCACACACCGCTGCTGAAAGCGGCCAAGGCCAAGATCGAGTCGCTGACCGGTCTACCGCTGGAAGAGTCGGTACAGCTGATGCTGAACAACGGCGACCAGGTTGATGTGGGTACGCTGGACCACTACGAATTCGTACACATGAAGCCTTCGTCGGTGGTGTCGGGCAATCTGGCCATCATGATGGCGCTGGGCAACCACGAGACCTATTACGACCCGGGCCTGGCCAACTGGCGTGCGCATACCGAGTACGACAAGATCAGCTACCAGGGAATCCCAGCTGCCGCCGACGAGACCTACTACGCCCATCAGGTCGGCCGCGTGCTGCTGGTCTACACCAACTCCGAATCGAGCTTCCCGGCCCAGACCGAGTGGCTGCGCAAGGTGGTCGCGGCGGCGAACGCCGATCCTGATGTCGACTGGGTAATCAGCGTTGTTCATCGGCCCTATCAGGCTGAGCAGTATGTGGGCGATATCTCAAGCTGGTTCCGCGATACCGCGATGCCCATCCTGGCCGGCACACGCAAGCATGTGCTGAACATCGGCGCCCATCACCACCTCTATGCCCGTGGCCAGACCCGCGACTGGCCGATATATCACATCATCAGCGGCGGCACGGCCTGGGACCAGTTCTGGGGCCAGTCGAGCGAGCGCGATATGGATGATGTGCAGAAGACCATTGCGAACTGGACCTGGCAGCTGATCGACTTCGATCTCGGCGCGCGCACGATGAAGGTCTCGACCTATGCCGAGGGCCACCCCAAGCTGGGCTTTGCCTACAACAGCCGTCTGGTGGACGAGTTCGAGCGCCATCTGGACGCCGCCGCGCCGGTGCAGCCGGTCCTGGACGGCGTGATCGACGGCGCCGCGCTGACCCTGCCGCACACATTCAGCCTGGCGGGCTACCAGTCGCCCTCGGGCATGGCTTTGAACAGCACGCAGTTCCAGATCGCACGCGACGCCGCCTTCTCTAGCAAGGTGGTCGACCTGATCCGGGATGTCGAGAACCTCTATGGCGACAGCGGTGCGCCGAACTACGAGCCGGTGGACATCCACGCCGGCGTTGATATCGAACGCTATGCCGTCGGCTCCAATGGCTTGAACAACGGCCGCTACTACATCCGCGCCCGCCACCGCGACGCCAACGCCGAATGGTCGCCGTGGACGCAGACCCGCAGCTTCACTGTTCAGGGCAGCTCGGACGGTGACCCGGCACTGCGCCTGGCGAAGAAGGTCTGGGCGGGCGGCGAGCCTGTGGTGATTGAATACATGAACGGTCGCGGCAAACCCAAGGACTGGGTGGGCTTGTACCGCAAGGGCCAGACGCCGGGTGCGGCCACGCCGGCGATCAAGTGGGGCTATGTGTCCGGTGTTAACGGCCAGTTGACCTTCAACGGACTTGCCGTCGGGGTGGAGTACTACGCTGCCTTCTTCACCGACGACAGCTATGCCGAGATCGCTCCGCGTGCCGCCTTCTATGTCGGCAACACGCCAGAGCTGGCGATTAACAAGACCCACTTCAATGCCGGCGAGCGTCCCAGCTTCACATGGAGCGGCGCTCCTGGGGGCGCCAAGGACTGGATCGGCGTCTACCGCGTCGGCCAGGAGCCCGGCGGCGTCGGCTCCACCAGCTGGTCTTACACGCCCGACAGCTCCGGCACCGTAACGCTGGGAGCCCTGAATAAGGGCTACTACTATGCGGCCTTCATGATCAACGACGCTTACTTCGAGATCTCCGAGCGTGTGCATTTTTCCGTTGGAAGCGAGATTGCCAGCGTCAGCCTGGTCAAGACCGCGCTGAGCAGCGGCGAGCGTTTGGACATCCGCTTTGCCGACGGCCCGGGTACGGCCAAGGACTATATCGGCGTGTTCCGCAAGGGTGCTACGCCGGGCATCGATCTGCTGGTGAGCTACTACTACGTCGATGGCCGAGCCAGCGGCGGCCTGTCACCCACCGAGCCTTTGCCGGACGGCGACTACTTCCTGGCGCTCTATATCAACGACTCCTACACCGAGGTCTCCAACCGGGTGGCTTTCACTGTCGGCGCCGGCAGCGAGCCTGAGCCCGCGCCGCGCGTGCTGGGTGTGTCCCGCAACCTGATCCGTAGCGGCGAGGCGCTGAACGTCAGCTGGTCCGGCATGCCGGGCCAGGCCAAGGACTGGGTCGCCGTCTACCGTGCCACCCAGACCCCGGGCAGCGCCAGCCCGGCCGTGCAATGGCGCTATGCCTCGGGCGCGACCGGCAGCACCACCTTCACGGGCCTGGCCGCGGGCGAGTACTACGTCGCGTTCTTGCTCAACGACGGCTATCAGGAGGCCGCCACCCGCGTGCCCTTCGCGGTGCGCAAGCTGGGCGATATCAATGGCGATGGCGCCATCAATGTTAGCGACCGCGATCTGCAGCGCGCTGCGACAGGCAGCTGCGAGGGCGACGCGCGCTACCAGCCCCTGGCCAATTTCGACGCCGACAAGTGCATCACCCAGGCCGACTACAAGCTTTGGTACGCCCTGTTCACCCGCCAGTGAGCGCCTATTCAAGGAACCAGCCCATGAAGATCAAACCCGTCCTCGCCGCGCTGCTTGCCGGCCTCTCTTTGTCGGTAGCTCAGGCCGCCAACATGTCGCTGTCCGGTGCCACTGCGGCCACGGTTGGCCAGAGCTTCAGTCTCGAAGTCGCGCTGCTGCAGCCCTTTGACGGCGAACATGCAGGCGACGAGCTGCTGGCCTTCGGCATGGGCCTGAGCTTCGATCCCAGCCTGCTGGCGCTGACTGGCGTGAGCCTGGCCGAAGGATGGATGGACGACTCGGCGCTGACCGGCGTGGTCCTGTCGGGCTCGGCCTTCCCCGGTGTGGCCGACGCCGGCCAGGCCTCGCTGCGCCTGGCCACGCTGTCCTTCAAGGTGCTGGGCGCCGGCAACGCCAGCATCGGCTTGTTCAGCGATGCCGCCGCAAACCTCAACCACGGCCTGATCTACTTGGTGGCGCCGACGCTGGACGTACAGGCCGGCCACAGCCTGGCCCTCACCGTGCCCGAGCCTGCCAGCCTGGCGTTGATGCTGGCCGGGCTGGCGGGTATCGGGCTGGTGGCGCGGCGGCGGCGGGGCTGAGACCCGGGCGTGTCGATGGCCCTGGGGTCGGCATTGCGGCTCCTGGGCAAATGGCGAAGCTGTCCTGGCTACAACGGCGCCTTCTCCTACCTGCGCAAGGCGGCAAAGGAGCGAGGATGGGCTTCACCCACTTTGGAGCTCTTCCCATGACCGACCCGCGCAATATTGCCCACGACAAGAAGGTTCAGCAGGCCAAGAAGCACCACGGCGAAGAGATCGCTCCCGGCTCGGACCAGACGCCGCAGCCCGGAAAGAAGACGCCGATGGAGCACCATGCCAGCGATGAGCCCAAGGTGCCGGACGAGGCGGCGCCGGTACCGAGTGAGGAGAAGCCTTTGAAGTAGGGATTCATTGCGTCACCTAGCCTTTGGTTTCATGGCAGACCGCTTCGATGTTGTGCATGTCCGGACCAATGAGGAAAGCGGCGTAGCAGTTCGCGTGGTACGGGGGCGCAGACCCGGCGCACCTTGATCGTCGCCCCCCTGCTTGAAGAGCTGCGCGGTAGAAGGCTTCGACCTGTCCGCAGCTCTCGGCCGTGAACGCCAGGTGAAGATGCGCCGCCTTCGCCACGGCACGGCGCATGCACCGCGAGGATTTGCTGTCCACGCGGCAAAGCTCGACGCCCCGCGGCCCTTGCGAAACGACAACGACAACGACAACGACAACGACAACGACGCCGAGCGGCTCGAGTGCCTTGACAAAGGAGGCTTTGCTCGCGCCTTGGTCGCCAAAGCCGAATACACGTGATCGATCAGGTGGCGGCCGACTGGTCCGGGGTTGAACGAGGTCGCAAGGACTCTGGACCAGGAGGAGCTTCGGTGTCTGGTCTTGAATGCAGGAGTTTCAAGATCTGACCACGCCTGGCGCCCCGGTGCTGTTCAAGCGACCGGCGTTCCTGGCTCTGTGGCGCCATGCCGTTCGTGGCGACGGCCGAGATAGGGCACGGCGAACAGGTACAGCCCCGTCAACAGCAGCAGGCCCAGTGGCAGCAGCGGCGCGTAGGTCAGCCATAGCGGTGGCTCTCCCCGCCCTTGTGCTCGGGCGACGAAGTTGGCAATGACGGTCAGCGTGAAGGCGATCGAGACCCAGCGGTGAGTCCGTCGCAAGTAGCCGCTGCAGTTCATGTCGAACTCCCCGCTGCCTGGATCATCTTCCAGGCGTTGCCCGCGGGGTCGCGGAAACCGGCATCCACGCTGCCATAGCGATCCATCGGCTCCTGGGTGAACTCCACGCCCAGGGCATGCAACTGCTTGTAGCTGGCCCGGCAGTCCGCCACCGCCATGACCAAGGGCGGCATCGCGCCCTTGGCGACCAGCGCGCGCAGCGCCTTTGCCGTTGCCTCGTCGTGCATCGGTGGCCCGGGTGTGAACAGGCCGAGCTGAAACAAGGGCTGCTGCGGATGCTGGACCGTCAGCCAGCGATACGCCCCATTGCGCACATCCGTATGGACGCGCAAACCGAGCTTGTTGACGTAGAAGTCGAGCGCCTCGTCCTGATCGTTGACGTATACACCCACCACATTGATACCTTGGCTCATCAGCGCTCCTTTGTTGATGCGCGATTTGTACCCTTGGCTGCGCGGCGGCGCTTCTCCGAAACTGCGATGGTGAGGTCCGGCCGCTGTGCGGATTTCAGGACGCAGGCGGGCACGCGGTCGAGCTGGCCGGTCTCGGCCCGGGCCCCGATGCGATGCTCGGTTGGGCTTTTGCCGGTAATGTCTCGGAATATGCGCCCGAAGCTACCCAGACTCTCCCAGCCCGTCGCAAAAGCGATCTGTGTGATGGGCAGTTCGGTGTCGCGCAGCAGCGTGGCTGCCTGCTCGATGCGCCGCGTCAACAAGTAGCGATGCGGTGGGATGCCAAAAGCCTGCCTGAAGGTGTGAGCGAAATGTGTTTCGCAGACGCCGCTGACTTCCGCAAGCCGCTTCACCGGCCAGGGTTCATGCGAGGCGGCGTCCATGCGGTCCCGTGCGCGCAGCAACCGCCGCAGCAGGGCGGGATCCTGGGTCTCGAAGGCTTCAGGCGGTGCTCCCGCCACAGCATCGAGGTCTTGTGCCCAACGGCCCTTAGCCAATATGTTCCGCATCCGGCGGCGGTACGACCCAGCCATGCATGCGCTCCTCGTAGACCGAGACGCTGGGCGAGGGGAAGCTCTGGTCGGCGAAGGCGCCGACCGGGATGGCCAGGAATTCTTCAAGGCCCTCTGGCTCGTAGTAGACCGTGGCGCCGCAATGGGGGCAGAAGTGGAAGGTGACGCGGGAGCCTTCATCGCCAACCCGCACATACAGTGTGGAGCGGCCTGACAGCGACACGTTCTCACGGCGAAACCTTGCCTGTTCGCCGAACACGCTGCCGGTGCGGCGCTGGCAAGCCAAGCAATGGCAGATGGAGACGCGAACCGGCTCGCCGACGACCTTGGCCGTGAGCTGACCGCAGCTGCAGGAGGCAAGGCGTTGAATCATCGGGACGATTCAGCGGCTGCCGAACATCATCTGCCGGGCCAGGGCACGCTTCAACGGTGGCAGCGCCTGCATTGCGGCCAGGCCGAGGCCGCGTACCACTGGCAGGCCGGGCCAGCGCCAGGCGAAGCTGCGAGCCAGGAAGTCGGTGCTGGCGATGGTGCTCCAGCGGTCGGGGGCGCGTTGCCATTCGACCGCGCGCAGGCCGGCATCGATATCGCTGCTGCGGCGCAGCGCCTCGACCAGGGTATAGGCATCGCGCAGGCCCAGGTTCAGCCCTTGGCCGGCCACCGGGTGCAGGGTTTGGGCGGCATTGCCGATGCGCACAGTGCGGCCATCGACCAGGCTGCGCTCGGCGTTCAGGCCCAACGCAAAGCACTTGAGAGGGCTGATGGCCTGCAGCGGGCCGGCATCCGCTGCCAGCAGGCTGTTGATGACAGTCAGGCGCTGGGCATCGCTGAGGCTGGCGATCTCGTCCTCGGCCTGCGGCATGCACCACACCAGGGCCGCGCGCTTGCGGCCGTCCAGCGGCGGCAGCGGCAGCAGGGCGAGCGGGCCGTTGCGGGTGAAGCGCTCGTAGGCCACGCCAGGCGGGCTGCCATCAGCCAGGGTCACGGTGCCGACCCAGGCGTTTTGCTTGTAGTCGTGGGTCAGACTCTTGCGTGCCTGGTCGGCAAACACGCCGCCCTCTGCCACCACGGCCAGATCAAAGAACTCGGCAATGCCCGCATCGACCTCGACCCCATCGCTCAGCGCTTTTAGCCCCGCGACCGGCGCACCGAAGCGGCTCAGCAGTCGGGCCGGCTCGGCCCCTGCAGCCGCCTGCCAGGCTGCTTGCAGCGGCGCAACCAGCTGGCCGTAGCTGAGCACTGCGCCCAGCATGTCCACGCCCTGCTCAGCCGCGCTGATGCGCACCAGCGGCTCGCCGGCCGCGCCGAAGATCGGGTGATTCAGCGTGGGTGGGGCCTGGCTGACATGGACCTGCAGGATGGCTTGCGCGGCGGCCGCGTTCCAGGCGCCCAGGCGCTGCAGCAGCTGCACGCTGCCCAGGCTCAGCGCCAGCGTGCGCGGGTCGCCGGAGACATCGCGCTCCAGCGGCCGGGCATCGAACAGGCTGATCTGCGCGCGGGGCAGGGTGCGTGCCGCCAGCAGGGCCAGGCCCAGCCCGGCCGGACCGGCACCAATCACGGCCAGGCGCAGCGTGGGGGCGGACGAGGAATCGACAATCTCGGTCATGGCCGCAGTCTATAGCGGCTGCGTGCACCGACCCCGAATGGCCGAGCATGGCCTTGCGCATGGCCGGCAATCCGGCGCGCGCCTGCGCGGTAGTGAGCCGGCAGGCCTTGCAGGCCGCTGTGGGACTGCAGCGCCGTGATCGCGGCATTCAGCTCGGCCAGTCGCGCGGGGCTTCGCCAAGACAAAGCACAGTGGGCCTTGGCGCTGCATGCCCCTAGCGGGGGGTTAATCGTCAGGCCCTCGATATCGTGGCGGATCAGACAGTCGAAGGTGGCGCGGCCGATGATGGCGTGGCCCATGCGGCCGGTCGCCAGCTTGCCCCCCAATCGCCTCGGCATTGGGTGCATCCTCTCTCCGCAAACGCACCCCCTGGACCTGCTCGAACTGCGTGTAGAGGAAGCCCCGCCGATGGTGGCGATGGTTCGGCCGTTCAGAGCTTCGAGACCTGCTGGTGCCGCCACCCGCATGCTGCTCATCAGCAGCTGCGCATCGGGCAGGTAGTTGCACAACAGATCGGCCTGCACGCCGCCGAGCAGCGCGTCAGCGATGCGTCGCTGCGGCAGCAGGCGCAAGCTGACCGCGCGCCCCAACCGCTCGGCGAGCGCCAGACCGAGATCGCGCTGCGTGCTGCTGCGCACCACCCACTTCATCGACGATCTCGGCTTGCGCCGATCTTGGTATCGGTGTCGATCAGCACATGCAGTGATGGCGGGGCGGTCGCCTTTGCGGCCCAGCCTGCAACCGTCACAACAGCGAGGGACAACAGTCCGTGTGTCAACAGGCGGGGGTCGGTAAGCCGGGGCATGCTGACAAGAGCTGCGCGCCGCTGCCTGTCCGATCCGAGCGCAGGCTGCGGGCCGCTGTGCTCAGACCTCCAGCAGCCGGCGCTGACCCTGGCCCGGCAGCACCTGCAGGCTCTTGCCGATGCTGGCGGTGTAGCCGCGGCTCAGGATGTCGCTGACAAAGATCCAGTCGCAGCGGCAAGCCTGCGGCGTTGCGGTCACCACCATATAGCCGCGTCGTGACGTGTCGGCGTAGTGAAGCGGGCCGATCAGCTGGGTCAGCGCGCCGGCCAACTGCTGCGGGTTCTCCTTGGGCAGGTATTCCTCGAAGCCTGGTGAGCTGACCGAGGGCGTGGCGAACTCGACGCCGACTGGGTTGCCGGCCAGATCGCTGAGATCGCTGGCCCAGGCGTTGTGGGTGTCTCCGGCCAGCACGACCAGATTCTTGTTGAGCTGGCGCGCGGTGGAAAGCAGGGTCTCGCGGGCCGCGCTGTAACCGTCCCAGGCATCGAGGTTGTAGGGGATGCTGGGCTGGGCCAGCACGGCGCGCTCCTGCGGCGTCAGTGTGCCGGGACTGATCTGCGCCTTCGCGACGATCGCGGCATAGGCGGAGACTGAGATGCCGGTGCCCGGATTGTTGGCCTCGAACAGGATGGGCGCGGGGATGTTCATGCGGCCCATCAGCACCTGCTGGCCCAGCATCTGCCAGGTGGCGGTGGAGGCGGTCAGCTGCTGCTGAAGCCAGCCGCTTTGCGCCGCACCGAGCAGTTGGCGCTGCGGGTTGGCCAGCGCCGCGCCGAAGCCCGCGGCGTTGAAACTGCCGCCGGCACCTAGATAGTCGGCATAGTCGAGCTGTTCATCGCGCCCGGCGATTCGGGTGTCCAGCATGTGCAGGGCGAGCAGACTGCCGAACTCGAAGCTGCGGTAAATGCGCTCCCGGTTGTTCTGCACGCGCACCGGCATCCACTCATGCCAGGCCTGCAGTGCGGCGGCCTTGCGGGCCGCGTAGTCGCCCTCGCTGGCGGCCTGGTGATTCTCCGCGCCGCCCATCCAGGCGTCGTTGGTGATCTCGTGGTCGTCCCACACGGCAATCATCGGGTGCGCCGCATGCAGGGCCTGCAGATCGGGATCGCTGCGGTACTGGGCATAGCGGGCACGGTAGTCAGCCAGGGCGACGATCTCCTTGGCCGGCTCGACCATGCGGCCCAGCGCGGCGGCATTGCCGCTGGCATAGCCGCCGGGGCCGTATTCGTAGAGGTAGTCGCCCAGATGGATCACTGCATCCAGATCATCCCGTTTGGCGGCGTCGGCATAGGCATGGAAATAGCCGGTCGGATAGTTGGCGCAGGAGAAGACCGCCAGTTTTGCCTGGCCAACCGTGCCGCCCGGCAGGGTCTTGGCGCGGCCCACCGGCGAGCTCTGCGCGCCAGCCAGGAAGCGGAACCAGTAGCGCTGGCCCGGCTGCAGGCCGCTGGCATCGACCTTGACGCAGAAATCGCTGGCAGCGCTGGCCAGCGCATCGCCGCTGGCCGCCAGGCTGGTGAAGCTGGCGTCACGGGCGACCTCCCAGCGCAACGCGATGTCGCGCGGGTCGTTGGTATCTTCGGCACGTGCACGGGTCCACAGGATCAAGCGGTCGGCCAACGGGTCGCCGCTGGCCACGCCGTGGCTGAAGCGCACAGGCACATCGCCATCCCCACCGCCGCAGCCCGGCAGGCCCACCAGGGCGCCGGCCGCCAGAGCCATGCCGCCGCGCACGAAATCGCGCCGGTTCGGGCTGCGTGCTTCGGTGTTGCGGGTCTGGAGCAGGTTGTACAGCTTGTCGGTCATGGCGTCGGGCTCACGGAAAACAATGCATTCTTCGCAGTCGCGATGACAGGACCAAGTCGCGACCGCGTCAGCAAGATGACGCGCACTGCGCTACGCTGGCGCCCGTCCGCTCACTTTCTGTATTCAGCACACCATGCAATACCGTCGTCTGGGCCGCAGCGGCCTGCAAGTCTCCGAGTTGTCCCTGGGCTCCTGGGTCACCTATCACAACCAGGTCGACACCAAGGCCGCCACCGAGATGCTGGCCGCCGCCTTCGATGCCGGTATCAACTTCTTCGACAACGCCGAGGTCTATGCCAAGGGCGAGAGCGAGGTCGTGATGGGCGCGGCGCTGAAGGCGCTGAAATGGCCGCGGCTGAACTATCTGGTCTCGACCAAATTCTTCTGGGGCATGGAGCGCGCGCCCGCCGGCGAGCCTCGACTGCCGAACCGCCAGGACACGCTGAACCGCAAATACCTTATGCAGGCCATCGACGGTTCGCTGGCGCGCATGCAGCTGGACTTCGTCGACCTGATCTATTGCCACCGCCCCGACCCGCACACGCCGATTGAGGAGACGGTCTGGGCGATGAGCGACATCATCAAGCAGGGCAAGGCGCTGTACTGGGGCACCAGCGAGTGGAGCGCCGACGAGATCCGCGCCGCCTACGAGATCGCTGAACGCCACCATCTGCACAAGCCGGTGATGGAGCAGCCTCAGTACCATTTGTTCCACCGCCAGCGTGTCGAGACTGAGTATGCCCGCCTGTACGAGGACCTCGGCCTTGGCTTGACGACCTGGAGCCCGCTGGCCTCGGGCCTGCTTACCGGCAAGTACAAGAACGGCATCCCGGAGGGCAGCCGAGGCTCGCTGGAAAGCATGGCCTGGATGCGCGAGCAACTGCAGGACCCGGTGAAGAACCAGGCCGTGTCCGCGCTGGGAGTCATTGCCGCCGAGCTGGGCTGCACGATGGCCCAGCTGGCCCTGGCCTGGGTCAACAAGAACCCGCGCGTCTCCACCGTTATCTTGGGCGCCAGCAAACTCAGCCAGCTGCAGGACAACCTCGGCGCGCTGGCGGTTACGCCGAAGTTGACGCCCGAGTTGCTGGCCCGCATCGACACGATCGCCAAGCCGCTGGCCCGCTAGATCGACTCGGCTAGCATGGCGGTCACATGGTTTCAGTGATCGCGCTCCTCCTCGCCTTGCTCTGCGCCTTGCCGGCCTGGGCCGATCAGCGCTTGCTGGCGGAGCCACGTTTCGAGGGCGTCGGCGAGTCGGGGCGTGGGCCCGAAGTGGTCAGCGCGTTGGTGCAGGACAGCGGCGGTCTGCTATGGGTCGGCAGCAGCGCCGGCCTGCTGCGTTATGACGGCTATGAGTTGCGTGCCATCGCAATGCCCTCCGCCGGACGCGGCGAGCACGGCACCCGCTTTGTGCGCAGCCTACTGGCTGCTCGTGACGGCAGTCTGTGGCTCGGCACCGACGGCGCCGGCCTGGCCCGCTACGATCCGGCGCGGGAGCGCTGGAGCGAGCTGCCCAGCGAGGGCGCCACGGTGCGGGCCTTGATCCAGGACAGCGCCGGCCGAGTCTGGGCCGGCACCCAGGGCGGCGGGCTGCTGCGCTTTGATGCCGCCCCTGATACTGTGTCAGGGGCCGATTCCGACGCTGCTCGGCGGCCGGCCGCCCGCTACGGCCGGGCCCAGGGTCTGCCCGACGAGCGCATCCATGCGCTGTTGGTGGATGCCGGCGGCGACCTCTGGGTCGGCACCTGGAATGGGCTCGCGCGTTGCCGGCGCACGGCCGAGCGCTGCGAGCCGGTGTTCTCCGACCCGGCTGAGGACGGCCTGGCCGGCCAGGTGATCACCTTGTTGGGCCAGACGCAGGACGGCAGGATCTGGGTCGGCACGCGCGGCGGCGACCTCTTGCACATCGACCCCAGCTCGGGAGCGGGCCGCTGGGTCGACCGGGGCGATGGTGGCCGCAGTGCCTACTACGCCTTCGCCGCTCTGCCCCCGGGCGAGATCTGGCTGGGCCGAAACACCGGCATCGAGCGACGCCGCGCCGAGGACGGCGCGCTGCTGCAGCTGCTCAAGCGCGATATACGCAAGCCCTGGGGTCTACGCTCCAGCAGCGTCGCCGCGTTGTTGCGCGACGAAGCCGGCTGGCTCTGGGTGGGCAGCTTTGGCGGCGGCCTGCAGCGCCACAACGCCACCGATATGGGCCTGAGCGTGCTGCGCCAGTTCGAGCTGGCCGATGGCAGCGTGCTGGAGGCCGATGTGCGCAGCGTGACCCAGCTGCGCAGCGGCGAGATATGGCTGGGCCTGGCCGAGCAAGGTGTGGCGGTGCTGGACGCGCAGTTGCGCCCGCAGGCCCGCATCGCGCCCAGCCCCGGTGGGCTCTCGGGCAGCCTGGTGGGCGCCATTGCCGAGGCGGCGGACGGCCGCATCTGGGTCGGTAGCGATGCGCGGCTCTACCAGTTCAGTGCTTCGCGCCGCCTGCTGGGCAGCCAGACTGTGGGGCGTGGCCGCATCCGCCGCCTGCTGACCGGGCCGGCCGGCCAGCTCTGGATAGGGACCGAGGACGGGCTGTTCCGGCGCGACGCGAACGGCGTACTAAGCCCCGTCGAGCAGGCCGAGGGCCGTGCACTGGGTGGCAACATCAACAGCCTGCTGTTGACGCCCGATGGCGCGCTCTGGGTGGGCAGCGAATTCGGGCTTTACCGCCAGGCGCCGGGCGCGACATGGCTGGCAGAGGCGGTGGCAGAGCTGCCGCGCGCGGCGGTGCTGGGCCTGCTGTTGGACGCCAGCGAGCAGCTCTGGATCGACACCAACGCCGGGCTGCACCGGCTGCCGGACTGGCGCAGCCCGGGCGCCTCCATCGATGCGGTAGCTGCGCGCCACGGCTTTGGCGGCCACACCTTCGGTGCCAATCTGCTGGCCGACGCCCAGGGCCGGCTGTGGACCCACAGCGCCGTGTTCGACCCACAGCAAGGCCGGCACTACGCGCTCAAGCCGCAGGACGGCAGCGATCTGGGCACGGGCTGGTTTCGTTCCTACGCGGCGCTGTCCGATGGCCGCATGCTCTTCGGCGGAAGCAGCGGGCTGCTGGTGGTGGAGCCGTCGCGTTTCAAGCCCTGGAACTATGCGCCGCGGCTGGCCTTCAGCGCGCTGCGCGTCGACGGCCAGCGCGTCGCGCTCGGTGGGCCCGAGCAGCGGCTGGTGCTGGAGGCGGGCCAGGCACTGAATGCCGAGTTTGCCGCGCTGGACTTCAGCAGCCCGCAGAGCAATCGCTACCGCTACCGGCTGGAAGGCCCGGGTGCCGATGCGCGCGCTGAAGACTGGTTGCCGCTGGAGGCCGGCTACCGGCTCATCAGCTTGAGCGGCCTTGCGCCGGGCGAGTACCGGCTGCGCGTGCAGGGCAGCAATCGGGCCGGCGTCTGGAGCCCGCATGAGCTGAGCCTTCCACTGGTGCAGCGCCCGGCTTGGTGGCAGAGCTGGTGGGGACGGATGCTCGGCGCGGGCCTGCTGGCACTGGCGATGCTCGCCGTGGTGCAGCTGCGCACCCGTTTTCTGCAGCGCCGCCAGCGCGAGTTGGAGGCCCGGGTACGCGAGCGTACCGAGGCGCTGGAGCATGTCAGCGCTGAACTGCGCCGCAAGAGCGAGGCGCTAGAGCAGGCCAGCCTGACCGATCCGCTGACCGGCCTGCACAACCGCCGCTTCCTGGCACAGCACATCGAGGGCGAGGTGGCCCTGGTGCAGCGCCAGCACGAGGAGGCCCAGCGCCAGGGCCAAGAGCCGCCACAGGACGGCGATCTCCTGTTCTTCCTGCTCGACCTCGATCACTTCAAGGGCATCAACGACCGCCTCGGCCATGCCGCCGGCGACGCGGTGCTGCGCCAGATGCGTGCGCGGCTGGAGGCGGTGTTTCGCGAGGCCGATTTCCTGGTGCGCTGGGGCGGTGAGGAGTTTCTGATCGTCGCGCGCGGGAGCGCCCGCAGTAATGCGCCGGCGCTGGCTGAGCGGGCCCGGCAAGTGGTAGCTCAGACGCCCTTCGTGCTGGATGATGGCGGGCCGCTGTCGGGTAGCTGCTCGATCGGCTTTGCCGCCTTCCCGCTGCAGCCGGCCCTCCCGCGCGCGCTCGACTGGGCCGCCACCCTGGCCTTGGCCGACGCAGCGCTCTACCAAGCCAAGACCCATGGCCGCGACGGCTGGGCCGGCGTACTGGCGGCGCCCGCTGGGCTCGATGCCCAAGCGGTGCGTGCCGGGGCGGCCGATCCGGCTGCATGGCTGGCCGAGCTGCCTGTCGTGCGCAGCTGGGCCTAGCGCTGCCGCGCTCGGCACAGGAATGGCCGGCAAGCGCGCCGCTGACCTGCGGATCGGCCTGCATGGCTTTGATTAGCATGGAGCCTGATGCGTGCGCCCTCCAGCCTGTTCCTCTGCCTGCTTCTCAGCCTGTGGTTGCTGTTGGCCGGCCCGCCTGCCCGGGCGCACTCTGCGCTGGCGCAGCCGCGCTTTGACAGCGTCGGTGATGCCAACTCGGTGCCACAGAGCGTGGTCTCGGCCCTGGTGCAGGACCCAGCCGGCTTTTTGTGGATAGGCACGGGCGCCGGCCTGGTTCGCCATGATGGCTACAACTTCCGCCTGCTGCAAAGCCTGGCGGCACCGGGCCAGCCGGCGCCGGCGCTGGGCTTTGTGCGCACGCTCATGCTGGCGCGTGATGGCCGTCTGTGGATAGGTACGGAGTCGGACGGCCTGGCAGTGCACGACCCGCGCAGCCATCGCAGCACCCTGTTCCAGCACCGCAGCGACGACGCCGGCAGCGTGTCGCCGGGCACCTTGCGGGCCCTGGCCGAGGACCGCGACGGTGCGATCTGGGTAGGCACCATCGGCCATGGCCTGGACCGCTACGACCCCGCCACCGGCCGCTTCTCGCACATCGCCCAGGGCCAGGCGGGTCTGGAGGACGGCCGGGTGCAGGCCTTGCTGGTGGACCGCGACGGCAGCCTCTGGGTGGGCGGCTGGACGGGCCTGAGCCGGCGCCGGGCCGGCGCAGCGCGCTTCGAGCGGGTGGCGCCGGCGCTGACCGGCCAGATCGTCTCAGCGCTATACCAGGCACGCGATGGCCGCATCTGGGCTGGCACCCAGCAAGGGCGTCTGGCCCTGGTCGAGCCCGGCGATGGGACGGCCCTGCTGCTGCCGCCCAGCAGCGCGGTGGCCAGCAGCGTGCACAGCTTTGCCGAGGCCCTGCCCGGCCAAGTCTGGGTGGGCCGGGGCGGCGGCATTGAGCAGCGCGGCCTCGACGGCGCGCTGCTGCGTCTGATCCGCCACCAGCCCGAGCACACGGCGGGCCTGGCCAGCAACGAGGTGCGCGCCCTGCTTGTGGACCGGGCCGGCTGGGTTTGGGCCGGCAGCTATGGCGGCGGCCTACAGCGCCACAACCCGGCCAACACCAGCATATGGGTGCGGCGTTCGGACCTGGGGCAGGGCGGGGTGTTTGCCGAGCCGAGCGCACGCAGCTTGCTGCAGCTGGCCAACGGCGAGATCTGGGTCGGCACTGGCGAGCGCGGCGTGGCCATCATGGACAGTCAGCTGCGCCTGATCGGTGCCCTGCGGCCAGGGCCAGGCGGCCTGGGCAATGGCCGCATCGGTGCGCTGGCCCAGACCCGCGACGGCGCGGTCTGGGTGGCCAGCGATGCCGGCCTGTACCAGCTCGACGCGCAGCGCCGCATCCGCGCGCGCCTGCAGGCCGGCGAGGGCCGGGTCCGGCGCCTGCTGGCCGGCCGTCACGGGGCGCTCTGGATAGGCACGCAGGACGGCCTGTTCCGCCACCTCGACGGGAAGGTCGAGCGGCTTGCCCTGCAGGGCGGTGGCCCGCTCAGCGGCGACATCAATGGCCTTGCCGAGGCCGAGGATGGCCGGCTCTGGGTGGGCACCGAGAAGGGGCTGTTCCAGCGCGTGCCGGGCGAGACCGGGTTGCGGCCTGTGGCGGCTCGCCTGGGCGCCGAGCTGAGCCACCCCTCGGTGGTCGGCCTGCTGCTGGATCGTGAGCAGCGCCTGTGGGTCGACACCGCCAGCGGCTTGCACCGGCTGGCATCCTGGGACGGGCAGGAGGCCGGCTTCGAGCGCGTCAGTGCGCGGCTGGGGCGCGGCGGCCAGGCTTTTGGCGCCAATCTGCTGGAGGATGAGCGTGGCCGCATCTGGAGCCAGCGCCATGTCTACGACCGCAGCCTGGACCGCATCGACGAACTGGGCGCCGCCGACGGCGCCGACTTCGGCACCGGCTGGTTCCGCGCTTATGTGAAGCTGGCTGATGGTCGGCTGCTGTTCGGCGGCAGCAAGGGCCTGCTGGTCGTGACGCCCGGCGCCTTCGACGGCTGGCGCTATGCGCCGCCGCTGGTGGTGACGGAGCTGCGTGTCGATGGACAGCGGCGCAGCCTGGCGGACCCACAGCAGGGCCTGAGCCTGCTGCCGGGCGAGCGCGGCTTCAGCATCGAGTTTGCCGCGCTGGACTACAGCGACCCCGGTCGAAGTGTCTATGCCTACCGGCTGCAGGGCTTCGACGCGGACTGGGTCCACACCGATGCGGCGCTGCGCGTGGCCAGCTACGGAAATCTGGCCCCCGGCGACTATGTGCTGCAGGCTCGCGCGACCAATCGCGCCGGAATCTGGAGCCCGCACACGCTGAGCCTGCCGGTTACCGTGCTGCCGGCCTGGTGGCAGCAGGCGTGGTTTCGCGCGCTGGCCGTGCTGGCGGGGCTGGCCTTGCTTTGGGCCGTGGTCCAACTGCGCACCCGGGTGCTGCGCCGGCGCCAGGCGGCGCTGGAGCGGCGGGTCGGCGAGCGCACGGCGGAGCTGCAGGCGCTAAGCCAAGCCTTGCAGGACAGCAGCATGACCGATCCGCTGACCGGCCTGCGCAACCGCCGCTTCCTGACCCAGCACATCGATGCCGATGTGGCCATGGTGCTGCGCCGCCATGAGGCAGCGGGCGTCCCGCCGGCACCCCTGGAGGAGCTGATTTTCTTCCTGCTCGATATCGACGAGTTCAAGCAGGTCAACGACCAGTACGGCCATGCGGCCGGCGATGCGGTGCTGAGCCAGATGCGCGAGCGGTTGCGGCCGGTGTTCCGCGAGTCGGACTATCTGGTGCGCTGGGGCGGCGAGGAGTTTCTGATCGTGGCGCGGGCCAGCACGCGCGCGCACGCCGCCGAGCTGGCCGAGCGCGCCCGTCAGGCCGTCGCCGGCCGGCCTTTTGTGCTTGACGATGGCCGCCTGCTCGCGCGCAGCGCCTCGCTGGGCTTTGCCTGCTTCCCGCTCTGCCCGCGCCAGCCGCTTGCGCTCAGCTGGGCGGCCACGGTCGGTTTGGCCGATGCAGCGCTGTATGCGGCCAAGCGTGCCGGCCGGGACCGCTGGGTGGGCGTGCTGGGGCTTTGCGAGGATCAGGTCTTGCGGCCGCGACCAGCGGCCGAGTGGCTGGCCAGCGGCGAGCTGGCACTGCAGACCTCAGCCGGCTTCGACGCGGTCGCGGCCGGCTGACTTGGCCCGGTAGAGCGCCCGGTCGGCGCGTCTGAAGAGTGTGTCGGCCGAGTCGCCCGGCTGCCACAGGGTCAGCCCCAGGCTGCAGCGCAACGCCGGAAGCTCCCCCTGGGGCGGCCGTGCCATCTGCTGATGCAGCTGCCTAGCCCGCGCCAGCGCCGCCCCGGCATCGCTGGCCGGCAGCAGCACGCAGAACTCTTCGCCACCCCAGCGGAAGCCCTGCTCGCCAGCGGCCAGGCTGTCGCGCAGGCCCGCGGCGAAGTCGGCAAGCGCCGCGTCGCCGGCATGGTGGCCGAAGCTGTCGTTAATGGCCTTGAAATGATCCAGATCGACCATCAGCAGCGCAAAGGACTGCGCGCGCTCGATCGCGGCGGCCACCACTTCGTCGAGGGCCCGCCGGTTGGGCAGGCCGGTCAGTCCGTCGCTATGGGCTTGCTGCCGCACCTCGGCCTCGGCCTGCATTTTGCACATCTGCAGAAATCCCAGCGTGGTCACGATGATGAACAAAAATCCGAACAGGAATAGCGGCGCCTGCCAGTCGGCGGGCACGTTCAGATAGTCGCGTCCCTGGCCCTGCTGGAGCAGCAGCGCGGCGGCGCGCAGCGGCAGCAGCAGGCCCATCAATAAATAAAAGCCCGCGACCACGCGCTGCACCCCTCTGAGGGCAGGCGCCGGGCTGCGCCAGAGCAGCCAGGCATTGAGCAGCTGCACCAGGCCGTAGGCGAAGCCGTTGAAGATGGTCGATTGCGCATAGTCGGCAGCTGCCGTCAGCGCCACCGCCATCACCGCAAGCACCATCAAGGCCATCAGCACCAGCCCGGTCCGGTGCATGGCCTGGCCAAGAAACTGGCGGATCGCCGCATGGAACAGTGCCACGCTGACGGCGCCCAGCGCATTGCCCAGTCCGGCGCTCAATAGGCTGGGCAGGCGGCCGGCGTTGGACAGCAGCGCGTAGGCCAGGCCTTGACCGGCGACGGCTAGCATCCACAGGCGCAGGCCGTTGCGCCGGTCCGCCTCGCCGCGCGCGATCCACAGCATTGCGGCGCTGGCCAGCAGTGCGCAGGTCTGGGCTAGAAAAAGCGTGCGGACGTCCATGGCCGGCGTGGCTCAGGCGTTGCGGTTCAAGGTGTCCAGCCGCGCTACCGTGCCCACATCGGTCCAGGGCCCAGAGTAGAACTCGGCGCTGATGCGGCCGGCGGCGATGCCGGCGTCCAGATAGGGCCGCAGCCGCGCGCGCGAGCCCGGGCTGATACCGGCGAACATCTCGGCGCGGTACAGGCCGATGCAAGACCAGGTGTGGCGCGGCCCGCCCGCGTTGGCGGCCAGGCCCGAGTCGCTGATCGCGAAGTCGCCGTCGGGGTGATGCGGACTGTTGGCCACCATCCACAGATGGGCCAGCTTCGGGCCATCGGCAAAGCGACGGGCCTGCTCGGCATCGAAGCTGAACTCCGGCAGGAAGACGTCGGCCGAGACCACCCAGAAGGCGTCGTCGCCATCGGCCGTCAGCAGCGGCAGGGCCTTGGCGATGCCGCCGGCGGTCTCCAGCGCCTGGTCCTCGACCGAGTAATGCAGGCGCAGGCCCCAGGCGCGGCCGTCGCCCAGTGTGGCCGGGAATTGCTCGGCCAGCCAGGCCGTGTTGATCACGATATTGCGCACGCCGGCAGCGGCCAGGGCCTCGATGTGCCAGACGATCAGCGGCTTGCCGCGCACGCTCAGCAGCGGCTTCGGGATGGTGTCGGTCAGCGGCCGCATGCGCTCGCCGCGCCCGGCCGCGAGGATGATGGCTCGCATGGGGCGGAAGTGTAGGGTGCGCCGTCAAACCTCAGTCCGCAGGCCCCAAGCCCAGCGGCGCGGGCACCAGGTTCAGGATGCGGGTGAACAAGGCCTGGTACTCTGCCTGCGGTACGTGACCGGTCAGCGGGTCGCGGTTGCAGCCAAAGGCCTCGTCGAGCTCGGCCCAGTCCTCGGGGCCGAGCACCTGCTCGGCCAGCGGCAACACCTCGCGCTCCTCCAGCGCCATGTGCTGCAGATAGGCGTCGACATAGCGCTGGGCGGCCTGCTCGAAGGCGGCGCGGCGCGGCTCGCCGAGCAGCTCGAAGGCCAGCAGCAGGTGCTGCAGCTCGCGCACCGCACGTTCGCCGCGGCCATGGTCCACATCGAGCCGGTCCAGCAGCTCGCGCGACTGCGGCGCCCGCGCCCGCAGCTTGGGAAAAAGCAGCTCGGTTTCCTTTGGGTGATGCAGTCGCTCGGGAAACTCATCGACATAGAACAGCATCGCGCGCAGCGCGTTGAAATCGGGCAGGCTTGCCTGCTGCCGGTGCTGGGCCAGCAGCAGCGGAATCGTGCGCAGCATCGCTGCCAGAGCATGGTGTTCGTCGCGGATGATGCGAAGCGTCAGTGCGGTCATTGGTGTCTCCGGCAGTGCATGGCTCAGCGTGCCAGCTCGGGCGTCGCGAGGCCTTGCTGTGGGTCAAGCCGGGGTGGGGTCGGCGGCCAAGTAAAATCCCGGGTTTACTCGCAACTCCGCCCGCACCCACCATGGCTCAAACTGCTGCAAGCAACCCCACTTTGATGGCCAACGCCATTCGCGCACTGGCCATGGACGCCGTGCAGCAAGCCAATTCGGGCCACCCCGGCGCCCCGATGGGCATGGCCGATATCGCTGTCGCGCTGTGGAGCCGCCATCTGCGCCACAACCCGGCGAACCCGCAATGGGCCGACCGGGACCGCTTCGTGCTGAGCAACGGTCATGGTTCGATGCTGATCTATGCACTGCTGCACCTGACGGGCTACGAGCTGCCGATGGCCGAGCTGAAGGCCTTCCGCCAACTGCACAGCAAGACCCCGGGCCACCCCGAGGTGGGCATCACCCCCGGCATCGAGACCACCACCGGCCCGCTGGGCCAGGGCATCACGAATGCCGTTGGCTTGGCGCTTGCTGAGAAGATGCTTGCCAAAGAATTCAACCGCGATGGCTATGCGGTGGTGGACCACCACACCTACGCCTTCCTGGGCGACGGCTGCCTGATGGAGGGCATCAGCCATGAGGCCTGCGCGCTGGCCGGCGCTTGGAAGCTGAACAAGCTGATCGCGATCTACGACGACAACGGCATCTCGATCGACGGCCAGGTCGCCCCCTGGTTCATCGACAACACCGCTCAGCGTTTCGAGGCCTATGGCTGGAACGTCATCGGCCCGGTCGACGGCCATGATGTCGATGCGGTCGACGCTGCGATCGCGTTGGCCAAGATGAGCACTGACATGCCCTCGCTGATCATCGCGAAGACCCATATTGGCAAGGGCTCGCCCAACCGTGCCAACACCGCCAAGGCCCACGGCGAGCCGCTGGGCGGCGACGAGATCAAGCTGACCCGCGAGGCGTTGGGGTGGACGCACGAGCCCTTCGTTGTGCCGGCGGAGGTTTATGCCGACTGGGATGCCAAGGCCAACGGCGCCGTGCTGGAGCAGGCCTGGGACGAGCGTTTCGACGCCTATGCGACGGCCCACCCCGAGCTGGCTGCCGAATTCCAGCGCCGCATGGCCGGCGTGCTGCCGGCCAACTTCGCACAGACCGCGGTTGACGCGGTGGTGGCCGCCCACACCAAGGGCGAGACGGTCGCCAGCCGAAAGGCCAGCCAGCTGGCGCTGGAGGCCTTCACCGCCGCCGTGCCGGAGCTGCTGGGCGGCAGCGCCGACCTGACCGGCTCCAACCTGACCAACACCAAGAGCACGCCGGCCTTCCGCCTGGAAGCGGATGGTTCGAGTAACGGTGGCCGCCACATCAATTACGGCGTGCGCGAGTTCGGCATGGCCGCCATCATGAATGGCATCGCGTTGCATGGCGGCTACATCCCCTACGGCGGCACCTTCCTGACCTTCAGTGACTACAGCCGCAACGCGATCCGCATGGCCGCGCTGATGAAGCAGCGCGTCATCCATGTGTTCACGCACGACTCGATTGGCCTGGGCGAAGACGGCCCGACCCACCAGAGCATCGAGCATGTGGCCTCGCTGCGCCTGATCCCGGGCCTGGATGTCTGGCGCCCGGCCGATACCACCGAGACCGCCGTGGCCTGGACCATGGCTATCGGCAATGCCACCCGCCCCAGTGTGCTGGCGCTGAGCCGTCAGAACCTGCCCTATGCGCCCAAGGCCAATCTGGACGAGATCAGCAAGGGCGGCTACGTGTTGAGCGAGCCGGCGCAAGTCGGCCTGAAGAAGAAGGCCCAGGGCGTCATCATCGCCACCGGCTCAGAGGTGCAACTGGCCCTGCATGCCCAGGCCTCGCTGGCCGCCGAGGGCATCGCAGTGCGCGTGGTCTCCATGCCCTCGACCACGGTGTTCGACCGCCAGGACGCCAAGTACAAAAAGGCCGTGCTGCCCGAGGGCCTACCGCGCGTCGCGGTGGAAATGGGTGTCAGCGATGGCTGGTGGAAGTACGGCGTCGCCGCCGTCGTCGGCATCGATAGCTACGGCGAGTCGGCCCCGGCGCCGGTGCTGTTCAAGCATTTCGGCTTCACGCCCGAGAACGTGGTGGATACCGTCAAGGTGGCGCTGGGTGTGGCGCGACTGAAGGCGCGCAAATAGTCAGCGAGCTTTGACACAGGGAGGAGCACTTGAATCACCAGCAAAAAACCATGGGATTCGGGCGTGCGGCAATCGTGGCGAGCCTGCTTGGCGGGTCAGTCCTGATGACGCATGCACAGACTGACATCACGCCGGCGTCGCCGGCGCGGTCCTTGAGTTGTTTGCAGCGTCCCGACAAGGTGCCGCGCTATCCAGAACAGCATCGTTTCGATCTCGGCCATGGCCTACTTCGCGTGCTGCTTCATTTCGACAAGCCGGATGCCAAACCGCGTGTGCAGGTGCTGGCCAACACGGCCAGAGAGGACATGCAGGACGTGGTGTTCTCGCATCTGGCCGACTATCGCCTGCCCTGTCTTCGCCCCGAGGACGGCACGGTCAGCGCGGTCCAGGAGTTCCACTTCAGAAATACCGACCGGGCGCCGCTGCCGATGAAGGCTGACCCAGGCCCGGAGTTTTGTGTCGTGATGCCAAGGCGCGAACTGGAGTCGCCGAGGATGCTGAGTCGCAGCGTGGAGCATGTGGTGGTCGCGGCCACGTTTGCCGGCGACGGCAAGCAGGCACCCGAGGTCAAAGTCATTCATTCGACCGCATCGACCAGCATCGAACGCATGGTGCGGGAGTATGTGGCTGAGTTCCGCATGCCCTGCCGCAGCGGCAGCGAGAACGTCCAGGGCATGCGCCAGCAGTTCAGCTTTTCACCGCCGGGTGCGCGTCGCTACGTGCTCAAGCGCGAGGCCTTCAGCCTGGCCGAGTTCCTGGGTATGACCCAGGGCGCAAGGCAACTTCAGGCCGACTTCGACTTCACGACGATGAATTGCCCATTCAAGGTGGACTACACCTCTTACGGCCCGTACCTTCCCAATGAAGTCCGGGTGGGCAGTCCGCGCGACCCCAACCGCTTGCCCTTCTTGAGTTGGCTCAAGGAGCGCCAGCTGAGCTTTGCCAACGATGAGCAAGCCAATGATCTGTTCGGGCAGACCGTGCAGATCGATGTGCCCTGCGGCCGTTTGAACCTTCAACCACAACCCTCGCCAACCTGACCAGGAGCAACTCCTCATGACGATCAAGATCGGTATCAACGGCTTCGGCCGCATCGGCCGCATGGTGTTCCGCGCCGCCATCGCCAACTTCAAGGACATTGAAGTCGTCGGCATCAACGACCTGCTGGAGCCCGACTACCTGGCTTACATGCTGAAGTACGACAGCGTGCATGGCAAGTTCGAAGGCGAGGTCTCGGTCGACGGCAACACCCTGGTCGTCAACGGCAAGAAGATCCGCCTGACGCAGGAGCGTGATCCGTCCAACCTGAAGTGGAACGAAGTCGGTGCCGACATCGTCGTCGAGGCTACCGGTCTGTTCCTGGATAAGGCCAGCGGCGAGAAGCATCTGACCGCCGGTGCCAAGAAAGTGGTGTTCTCGGCCCCGAGCAAGGACGACACGCCGATGTTCGTGTTCGGCGTCAATGACAAGACCTACGCCGGCCAGGCCATCATCTCGAACGCCTCCTGCACGACCAACTGCCTGGCCCCGCTGGCCAAGGTGCTCAACGACAAGTGGGGCATCAAGCGCGGCCTGATGACCACGGTGCACGCCGCCACCGCGACCCAGAAGACCGTCGACGGCCCGAGCAACAAGGACTGGCGCGGCGGCCGCGGCATCCTGGAGAACATCATCCCGTCGAGCACCGGCGCGGCCAAGGCCGTCGGCGTCGTGATCCCCGAGCTCAACAAGAAGCTGACCGGCATGAGCTTCCGCGTGCCGACCTCGGACGTTTCGGTGGTGGATCTGACCGTCGAGCTGAACAGCGAGGCGAGCTACAAGGAGATCTGCGCCGAGTTCAAGGCACAGTCGCAAGGCGCGCTCAAGGGCGTGCTGGGCTATACCGAAGACAAGGTGGTGGCCACCGACTTCCGCGGCGACGCCCGCACCTCGATCTTCGACGCCGACGCCGGCATCGCGCTGGACTCCACTTTCGTCAAGCTGGTGGCCTGGTATGACAACGAGTGGGGCTACTCGAACAAGGTGCTCGAGATGGTGCGCGTGATTTCGAAATAAGCACCCCCTCCCCTTGGATCAAGGCCTTGCCCGGCGACTGGCAGGGCCTTTTTGATTGGTCGTCCGAACACCTGGGTGGTTTTGCGTTTGTTTACACACGGACGCAAAGGTCTGCCCTCTAAACTGCGTTGATCGCGCCCGGTGGGCGTATCTGAGCCCAGGATGGGTCAAACCATGAAGCGCCTACGCAGCCCCGTGTTCCGTCCCTCTTTGCTGGCCCTGAGTCTGGGCTTGGCCGGCTTGCCGATCGGCCTGTCGGCCGCGACAACCACTGCAAACGCAAGCAGCGAGACACAGGCCCGCGTCATCGTGCGGTTCAGGGCGGCTGCGCCGTCGGTGCTGGCCAAGCCGATGGCTGCCCGCGCGGCCGCTGCCGAGGTGGCCGATCTGGCTGGGCAGCGCGCCCATGCGCTGGCGCTGCGCACTGGGCTGGCGGCCCGGGGCGGACTGCGCGCCGGCCTGAGCCTGGATGCCCGGACCCAGGTGGTGCGCGCCCAGGGGCTGAGCTCGGCCGAACTGGCGCGGCGACTGGCGGCAGACCCGGAGGTGGAGCTGGTCGAGATCGATCATCTGCGCCGCCACAGTCTGGTGCCCAATGATCCAGCGTATGCGACCGTGGCCGGGTCCGGGCCGGCGGCCGGGCAGTGGTATCTCAAGCCGCCGGCCGGCGAGATCGTCTCCGGCATCAATGCGCCGACCGCCTGGGATCGCACGACCGGCAGCGGGGCCATCGTCGTTGCCGTGCTCGACACCGGCGTGCGCAAGGATCATCCTGACCTGGCGGCCAATCTGATCGGCGGCTATGACTTTGTTGCCTATAACAACAACCAGGCGCCCACGGCTCAGGGCCTGGCTTTCGCGAATGACGGCAATGGCCATGACAGCGATGCCTCCGATCCCGGTGACTGGGTGACCCAGGCCGATGTCAATGCCGGCGCCTTCGGCAACGACTGCACCAGCGATGACGTGGGCAACAGCTCCTGGCACGGCACGCGCGTCGCCGGCCTGATCGCGGCCGTCAGCAACAACGGCCTGGGCATGGCCGGTGTGGCCTGGGGCGCCAAGGTGCTGCCGGTGCGGGTGCTGGGCAAGTGCGGTGGCTTTGACTCTGAGATCATGGCTGGCATGCGCTGGGCCATGGGCGTCGATGTGCCGGGCGTGCCGAGCAATCCGAACCCGGCTCGGGTGCTTAATCTGAGCCTGGGCGGCGGTGCCAGCTGTGGGACCTTCTACCCCCAAGTGATTGCCGAGGCCACGGCCCGCAACGTGGTGGTGGTTGCGGCGGCCGGCAATTCGGCGGGTCAGGCGGTCGGCGCGCCGGGCAGCTGCGCCGGCGTCGTCACCGTGGCCGGCCTGCGCCATGTCGGCTCCAAGGTCGGTTTCTCCAGCCTTGGACCCCAGGTCACACTCAGTGCGCCAGGTGGCAACTGCGTCAACGTTGATGCCAATGGCAATGCGACCGGACCCTGCCTGTATCCGCTCTACAGCACCGGCAATAGCGGTACTCAAGGCCCGGTGGCGGCCGACAACAGCTACATCAACGGCGTCGGCACCAGCTTCTCGACTCCGCTTGTCAGCGGGACGGTGGCGTTGATGCTCAGTCTGCAGCCCGGGCTGACCACCAGCCAGGTGCGCAATCTGCTCACTTCGACCGCGCGCCCGTTCCCGACCTCCGGCGCTACCGCTGGCACCGCGAGCTGCCAGGCACCGAGTAGCAGGGAGCAGCTGGAGTGCTATTGCACGACCAGCACCTGCGGTGCCGGCATGCTGGACGCAGGCGCTGCCGTTGCGGCTGCCGTGCCCCCGCCGGCACCTACGCCTGCACCTACACCTACACCGACGCCGACACCAACACCAACACCAACACCAACACCTGCACCTGCACCTGCACCTGCACCTGCACCCAGTACCGATGGGGGAGGAAGTGGTGGCGGCGCCAGCAGCCTGGCCTGGTTGCTGGGGCTGGGTGTGGCCAGCTTGACGCTGCGGCGGGGGCGCCCGTCAGGCCGCGCTGGCGGCTGAGACGGCGGGCACCGGCGGGCAGGTCTTGAAGCCCGGCGCCAGCGCGGGGTCTTTGGCGTTCAGCAGACGGGTCTGTACGCTGCCATCGGCGCTGGGCAGCTGCAGGCTGTGCAGCTGGCCTGGCGCCTGCAGCTGCAGCACCCGCAGCCCGCGCAGCGCGCGTTTTTCATAGGAGGCCAGCGCGGCCTCGGCGGCTTCGGCGCTGGCATGCTGGCTCAGCACCAGGCTGGGCTGCTCGCCTTGTGGGGCAGGCAGCTGCTCGTAGGCCAGGCGCAGGCGCTTGAAGACCTCTTCCTTGCGGGCCTGCTGCTCGCCCGACTCGAACTTGTAGGTGGCCACCACCCAGCGGCCAGGCACATCGCTGCTCTGCACCCGCCAGTCGCTGCTGCCCAGGCCGAAGCGTTCGAGCGCGGCCTGGGCCGCCTTCAAGGCATCGTCGCCGGGCAGCGGCGCCAGTTCCAGGCAGCTGCGCGTTTGCATCGCACTGATGGCCTGCGGCGACATCACGGTGACTCGGTCTGCATGCTGGGCCAGCTGCAGGCGCTCGGGCTCGCCCTCGCCGCCGGCGCGAAGACCCAGCGCGGTGTCGAGCCAGCCCTGGCTCCAGCCGAAGAACAGCAGATTCAGCAGCAGCAGGGCGAGAACCAGGACTCTCAGCATGAGCTCAGGAGGCCTCGTCAGTCGCGGCGGCCAGGCGCACGCTGATCTCGCCGCCTGCCACCGTCTGCAGGCCCGAGGCCGTCTGCAACTGCAACTCGCCCTGGGCGTTGACGCCCTGGGCCAGACCTTCCATCGCGCCGGCAGTGACGTGACGGCCTAGCAGCAGATCGCGCCGCGCATAGGCGGATTGCCAGGGAGCGAAGCCGCCGGTCTGGAAGTCCAGCAGGGCCTGGATCAGCGGCCGAGCCACCTGCGCCAGCACCGCTGGCGCATCGAGCTGCGGCTGCAGCTCGGCGAGCGAGGCAAAGCCGGTTTGATACTGGGCGTCGGCGGCCGGCGGCTGGCCGCCGACATTCAGGCCCACGCCTACCACTACCATGCGCTGGCCAGCGGCCGGCACGGTCTCGATCAAGATGCCGCCGAGCTTGCGGCCATCGAGCCAGATGTCGTTGGGCCACTTCAGCTGCAGGCGCGGCGTGGCTTCGGTGGGTGGCTCCAACGCGTCAGCGATCGCGCAGCCCACCGCCAGCGACAGCCCCGACCAGTCGCTCAGCGACATCGGGAGGGCCAGCGAGAAGGTCAGCGAGGCGCCAGGCCCGGCGTGCCAGCTACGGCCCATGCGGCCGCGGCCGTGGGTCTGGTGCTCGGCCACCAGCAGGCAGGGCTGCAGATCGTGGGCGCGACGACCATAGGGGCTGGGCTCGAACGATTGGCGGGCATCGCTGCGCACCCGCTCCAGCAGGGCCGAGTTGGTCGACTCGGCTCGAGCCAGCACCTCGATGCTCATGCCCGGCAGCAGCGGTTCCAGGTCTTGCCAGAGGGCTTCAACCCCCCACTGTTGATGTTCGGCCATGGGCTCTATGTTCAGGTGCTGCTGCGTTGGTTGTGACGCTGGCTGTTACGTTTAGGCGCGAGCATGGTGCCACGACAGTCGGCGCTGCCGCAATAACAGGCGAATTCTTTTTTGAGCTTGGGCGTGTAGCGCTCGTCGATCACGAGGCCGTAGTCGTAGAACAGCTCCTCGCCGGGCAGCAGATCGCGTAGCGCCTTGATGAAGACGCGACCGTTGTCGGTCTCGTCGGCTTCGCAATTGGGCTCGCAGCTGTGGTTGATCCAGCGCGAGCTGTTGCCGCCGTGCAGCGCGTCGATGACCTCTCCGGTCTCGATGTGGAAGTAAAAGGTGTGGTTGGGCTGGCTGGGGTCGTGGGGATGGCGGTCCATCGCCTCGTCCCAGCTGATGCGCTCGCCGGTGTACTCGATCAGGGTCTCTCCCGCCTGGATGTAGTCGATCGCGTAGACGCCACGGCCGTGCACACCGGAGCGGCGCACTTGGATGCGGCGGCCGGCTTTGACCTTGGGCCTGGTCTGATTCTTGGGCGCGGGCTTCTTGGCTGCGGCTTGCGTCATCGTTCGAGTTGGTTACATTGAAATCATGGGCGTGCGCGCGTGTGCGTGTGCGCGAGGCCGGATTGTAGGCAGGCTGCCAGCGATACTCGCGGCGGTCCGCCAAAAGAAAGAACCATGAGCAAGTCACTGATCATTGCCGAGAAGCCGAGTGTTGCGCAGGACATCGTTCGTGCGCTGACGCCCCAGTCGGGCAAGTTCGAGAAGTACGACGAGTACTTCGAGAACGAGCATTACGTTGTCAGCTCGGCGGTCGGCCATCTGGTCGAGATCAAGGCGCCAGAAGAGTTCGACGTCAAGCGCGGCAAATGGAGCTTCAACAACCTGCCGGTGATTCCGCCGCATTTCGATCTGAATCCGATCGACAAGAGTAAGGGCCGCCTCAATGCCCTGGTCAAGCTGATACGCCGCAAGGACGTCACCAGCCTGATCAACGCCTGTGACGCGGGCCGCGAGGGTGAGTTGATCTTCCGCCTGATCATTCAGTACGCCGGCACAGCCAAGGCCGCGATCACCAAGCCCGTGACCCGGCTGTGGCTGCAGTCGATGACGCCCCAGGCCATCCGTGACGGCTTCGACAAGCTGCGCAGCGATGCCCAGATGCTGCCGCTGGCCGATGCCGCGCGTTGCCGCTCCGAGGCCGACTGGCTGGTGGGCATCAACGGCACACGGGCGATGACTGCCTTCAACTCGCGCGATGGCGGTTTCTTCCTGACCACGGTGGGCCGGGTTCAGACGCCGACGCTGTCCATCGTCGTGGAGCGCGAGGAGAAGATCCGCAAGCACGTCTACCGCGACTACTGGGAGGTGCGCGGCACGTTTGACGCCGTCGCCGGCCAGTACGAGGGCAAGTGGTTCGATCCCAAGTTCAAGAAGGGCGAGGACGCCGAAGCGCGCGCCGACCGGCTCTGGAACAAGGCCGATGCCGACGCGATTGCGGCCGCCGTGCAGGGCCAGCCGGCTAGCGTGACGGAAGAGAGCAAGCCCACCACCAGCAGTTGCGGCGGGCTCTACGACCTGACCACCTTGCAGCGCGAGGCCAATTCGCGTTTCGGCTTTTCTGCCAAGACCACCTTGAGCCTCGCTCAGGCGCTGTACGAGAAGCACAAGGTGCTGACCTACCCGCGGACCGACTCGCGCTTCCTGCCCGAGGACTATCTGGCCGTGGCCAAGCAGACCGCCGAGATGATCGCCAGCGAGGACATGCCGGGTCCGCTGCGCGAGCTGGCGGCGCACGCCAAGACCGCGATCAAGAACGGCTATATCAAGCCCACCAAGAAGGTCTTCGACAACGCCAAGGTCTCGGACCACTTCGCCATCATTCCCACCTTGCAGGCGCCGAAGAGCCTGACCGAGATCGAGGCCAAGCTGTATGACCTGGTGGTCAAGCGCTTTCTGGCGGTGTTCTTCCCGCCGGCCGAGTTCCAGGTGACGACGCGGATCTCGACGGTCAAAGCGCAAGGCAAGGAGTTCAACTTCCAGACCAATGGCAAGGTGCTGGTCAAGCCGGGCTGGCTGGCCGTCTATGGCAAGGAAGTCCAGGAGGACGACGCCAACCTGGTGGCCGTGGCCCCTGGCGAGTTGGTCGCGACCGAGAGCGTCGACGTCAAGGCGCTGCAGACCAAGCCGCCGGCTCGCTATACCGAAGCCACCTTGCTGTCGGCGATGGAAGGCGCGGGCAAGCTGATCGACGACGATGAGCTGCGCGAGGCCATGGCCGAGAAGGGCCTGGGCACGCCAGCGACGCGGGCTGCAACCATCGAAGGCCTTCTGACCGAGAAGTACATGCTGCGCGAGGGCCGCGAGCTGATCCCCACGGCCAAGGCCTTCCAGCTGATGACCTTGCTACGCGGCCTGGATGTGCAGGAGCTGACCCGCCCTGAGCTGACCGGCGACTGGGAGTTCAAGCTCTCCGAGATGGAGAAGGGCCGGCTGGAGCGTGATGCCTTCATGGCCGAGATCGCTGCGATGACCGAAAAGGTCGTGCAAAAGGCAAAGTCCTACGACCGCGACACCATCCCCGGCGACTATGCGACCTTGAAGACTCCGTGTCCAAAGTGCGCCGGCATCGTCAAGGAGAACTACCGCCGCTTCACCTGCACCGGCAAGGACGGCGCTTCTGAGGGCTGCGGCTTCTCGATCGGCAAGATCCCGGGCGGCCGCAGCTTCGAGCTGCACGAGGTCGAAAAGTTTCTTGCTGACAAGAAGATCGGCCCGCTGGAGGGCTTTCGCTCCAAGGCCGGCTGGCCCTTCACGGCCGAGCTGGCTCTTGTCTACGACGACGAAGTCGCCAACTGGAAGCTGGAGTTCGACTTTGGCGAAGACGCCAAAAAGGCCGAGGGCGACGGCGAGCCGGTCGATTTTGGCGGCCAGGAATCGCTGGGCCCCTGCCCGAAGTGCCAAGGCCATGTCTATGAGCATGGTAGCAATTACGTCTGCGAGCATGCCGTCGGCGCGGCCGTGACCTGCGATTTCAAGAGCGGCAAGATCATCCTGCAGCAGCCGATCGAGACGGGCCAGATGCGCAAGCTGCTGGCTGAGGGTAAGACTGAGTTGCTGGAGAACTTCGTCTCGAACAAGACCCGCCGTAAGTTCAAGGCCTTCCTTGCTTATGACAAGAAGGAGGGCAAGGTGATGTTCGAGTTCGAGCCGCGCGCCGCCAAGGTGCCAGTGGCCAAGAAGGCCGCCGCAAAGAAAACCACCGCGAAGAGCTAGTCGGGATCCAGCCCCTCGCCGCGCAGTACTGGCTCGGCGGCCAGCCGCTCGCGCGCGAAGTCCACAAAGGCGCGTACCTTGGCCGGCGCGCGCCGTCCGGCAGGGTAGACGATGTGCACCGGTACTGGCGGCAGCTCATGCTCGGCCAACACGATGGACAGCCTCCCGGCGCGCAGGCCACCGGCCGCCTGGTAGGCCAGGCAGCGCGTCAGGCCCTGGCCGGCCTCGGCGGCGGCGATACTGACCTCGTTGTTATTGCTGACCCAGGAGACGCGCGGATGGACCACCTGGCCGTCGCGAAAGCGCCAGGGCTTGGGCGTCAGCGCATCGAAGGAAAAACCGATGGCCTGATGCTGTGCAAGGTCTTGAGGAGTCTGCGGCCGACCCTCGCGGGCCAGATACTCGGGCGAACCCACCACCAGGCGCCGCAGACTGCCCACCGGCAGTGCGGTCAGGCCCGAGTCGGGCAAGTGGGCAATGCGTACCGCGACATCGATGCCTTCGTCGAGCAAATGGACCAGGCGATCGACGAACAGGCTGCGCAACTGCACCCGCGGTTGCGCGCGCAAAAAATCAGCGATCAGCGGCGCCACATGCAGGCGGCCGAACATTTGCGGCGCGGTGATGGCCAGCAGGCCCTGGGCCTCGCCCTGCACGCCGGCCGCTGCGCGCTCGGCCTCGTCCAGCTCGGCCAGGATGCGGCGGCAGTCCTGAAGAAAGCGCTCGCCGGTCTCGGTCAGCCGCACCGAGCGGGTGCTGCGCTGCATCAGCAGTACGCCCAGCCGTCCCTCGAGTGCTGCGATGGCCCGCGTCACTGCCGGCGGCGAGCAGTTCAGGCGGCGCGCGGCGGCGGCAAAACCGGCCGCATCAGCCACGGCGACAAAGGCGCGCAGGCTTTGCAAATGGTCCATTATTTCGAGTTTCGTAATTCTGAAAGCCCAACTATCGGTATTCAAAACGGTATTGGCAATAGATAAGGTCAAGCCTCCTCACAACGGAGTCTTTGATGACCACGATCACCCCAACCCTGCGTCTGTACCGCCTGCCCGTTTCGGGCCATTGCCACCGGGTCGAGCTGATGCTGAGCCTGCTGGGCCTGACCTACGAAGTCGTCCACGTCGACCTGCTGGCCGGCGAGCAGCGCCGGCCCGAGTTCTTGGCGCTGAACCCGCTGGGCCAGGTGCCGGTGCTGGTGGATGGCGATCTGGTACTCAGCGACAGCAACGCCATCCTGCTCTACCTGGTCTTGCGCTTTGCCCCCGACGGCCACTGGCTGCCGCCCGGCCCGGTGGGCGCGGCGCGGCTACAGCGCTGGTTCAGTCTGGCCGCCAGCTGGCTGGACGGCGTCGCCAGCGCGCGCTTCGCGGGCCTGGTCGGTCGGCCGGTCGAGGAGCGCAGCCTGGTGCAGGGCCGCCATCTGTTCGACTTCATGGAGGCCGAGCTGGAGCACCGTGACTGGCTGCTGGAGGGTGCAGAGCCCAGCTTGGCCGATATCTCGCTCTACAGCTACAGCTCGCAAGCGGGGATGGGCGGGCTGGCGCTGGATCCTTATCCGCGCATACGCGCCTGGCTGGCCCGGGTCGAGGCCTTGCCCGGTTTCATTGCGTTGCCGGATCGTCTGTGATGGCCGCCCCCTCATCCGCAGCCGGCGCCTTCCACGCCGGTGAGCAGGCATTGCAAGACCGGGTCGGCCTGCGCGAGCGCCTGGCCGAGATCGCCCCGGTGGTGCTGCGCGACCACATGCCCGACCAGCACCGCGAGCTGTTCGAGAAGCTGCCGACCCTGCTGCTGGGCAGCCTTGATTCGCAGGGCTTGCCCTGGGCCACGATGCTGGCCGGGCAGCCGGGCTTTGTCAGTACGCCGGACGCTCGCGCCATGCGCCTGGCTATTGCACCCGATGCCGACGACCCGGCGCTGGCCGCGCTGGCCCCGGGCGCGCCTGTGGGTGTGCTGGGCCTGGAGCCGCACACGAGGCGGCGCAACCGGATGAACGGCCGCGTGCGCGCCTTCGACAAGCAGCAAGGTCTGGCGGTGGCGGTCGAGCAGAGCTTCGGCAACTGCCCCAAATACATCCAGGCACGCCGGCCCGAGCCGCAGCCGCCGGGCGTTACGGTGCCGCTGCCGGTCTGGTTGGGCCCTGGGCTGGACGCCGCCGCCCGCGCTCTGATCGCGCGAAGCGACACCTTGTTCATCGCCAGCGCTTCCGCGAGCCGGCCCGAGGGCGGGTCCGAGCAGGGGGTCGATGTCTCGCACCGTGGCGGCGAGCCGGGCTTCGTGCGGCTGGCTCACGATGAGACGGGCAGTCTGGTGTTGAGCCTGCCCGACTACCCGGGCAATCAGTTCTTCAACACCCTTGGCAATCTGAGCCTCTTTCCGCAGGCCGGCCTGCTATTTGTCGACTACGAAGGCGGCGGTCTGCTGCAGTTGCAGGCCGAGGCGGAACTGCTGTGGGACGACGAGGCGGCGCGAGCCTGCTGGCCAGGTGCGCAGCGCGTCTTGCGCCTTCGGGTGCACAGAGCCGTCTGGCGCGCGGCGGTGCTGCCCTGGCGCTGGAGCGCCCCCGAGCCTGCGGCGCAGTTCGGGGCGCTGCGCGCGCAGCCAGGCTGAGTTTTGCGGCTGGCTAATGGTTTACGCTGATGTTTTTTAAGAATGCTGTAAATATATTAATAACAACAGCAAGTGAACACGCAGCAACACAGGAGCAGCAGCCATGAGCCATCAACCCCGCTGGACCGGCATCTTCCCGGCCGTCACGACCAAGTTCTTCGCCGATGAACGCATCGACGCCGAGGGCACGGCCCGCCATATCGACTTCCAGATTCGCAACGGCATCCATGGTGTCGTCACCTGCGGCTCGCTGGGTGAGGCCAGCACGTTGAGCCTGGAAGAAAAGCTGGAGGTGGCGCGCATCGCGCTGGACGCTGCCGGCGGCCGGGTGCCGGTGCTGGCCAATGTCTCGGAGACCAGCACCCGCGAGGCGCTGCGCTATATCGAGGGCGCGAACAAGCTCGGCGTGGCCGGCTATATGGTGATGCCCTCGGTCATCTATGTGGCCGACGCCCGCGAGGCGATGCTGAACGTGCGCACAATGGCTGAGGCCGCGCAGAAGCCGGTGATGGTCTACAACAACCCGGTGGCCTACCGCGTCGACCTGAAGCCCGAGCATATGCAGGAGCTGGCGGACTGCAAGTGGGTCGCCGCGATCAAGGAAAGCACCGGCGATATCCGCCGCATCACCGATCTGCGCAATGCGCTGGGCGAGCGCTACCAACTCTTCCTCGGCGTCGACGATCTCGCCTATGAGGGTCTGGCGCTGGGCTGCGACGGCCTGCTGGCCGGTGTCGGCTGCGCCTTCCCGAGAGAGACCGTCGCGCTGTTCGATCTGATGAAGGCCGGGCAGTGGGCCGAGGCGCTGAAGCTGTATCAGTGGATGACGCCGATGCTGCATCTGGACGTCTCCAACAAGCTCGTGCAGAACCTGAAGCTGATCGATGCACTGGTGGGTGTGGGCAGCGAGCATATGCGCCGGCCCCGCCTACCGCTGATCGGCGAGGAGCGCGCCTTCGTCACCGCCGTGGTCGAGAAGGCGCTGGCGACGCGCCCGGCCCAGTACCGCTCGGTGGCCTGATCAGAGCCAGGTCCGTACGATGAACGACGCTGCTGCACCGCGACACCTCTGGGCCCGCCGGGTGCAGCAGGCCTCCGCCGCTGTCCTGAAGCTCGAGCGCCTTGCCCTGATGGGCCTGATGGGCGGGCTAACCCTGTTGATATTGCTGAATGTCGTGACCCGCTACAGCGGCGTGCCGATCTACTGGGTCGACGAGGCGGCGGTATATCTGGTGGTCTGGCTCTGCTTTGTGGGCGCCTCGGCCATGACTAGGCTGCGGCTGGACTTCGCGGTCAGCCTGCTGACCGACCATCTCGGCGAGCGCAACACGCGCTGGCTCAAGGCCTTAGCGACCTTCGGTGTGCTGTGCTTCGGGCTGGCGATGTTGGCGATGTGCTGGCTGTGGATGGACCCGGTGGGCATCGCCCGCTACGGTTTCGATGCCAAGGAATATGCGGCAGAGAGCTTCAACTTCCTCTACACCGAGCGCACCCAGACCCTGAACTGGCCGACCTGGATCGTGCAGTCGATCCTGCCGATCTTCGGCATGAGCTTCAGCCTGCATGCCGCGGCCAATCTGGTCGAGGACCTGGGCCTGCAGCCGCGTGCGACCGTGGCGGGTTTCGACCTCCACAACGCCGAAGAGGCGGTGAATTGAGATGTTGACCGGCGCTTTCTTCCTCTTCGTGATGCTGGTCGGCGTGCCGATTGGCGTATGCCTGTGCCTGGCTGGCATTGTCTATATCTACAGCAATGGCAACACAGTGCTGCTGCAATCCTTCCCCAGCCAGATGTTTGGCGGGGTCGACAGTTACGGCCTGATCGCGATTCCGCTGTTCATCCTGATCGGCGAGATCATGAGCAGCGGCGGCATCACGCGCCGCCTTGTCGAGCTGGCGATGGCCTTTGTAGGCTCGGTGCGCGGCGGCCTGGCCTATGTCAACATTCTTGCCAACATGATGGTCTCGTCCATCATCGGCTCGGCCACGGCCCAGGTCGCCATCATGGCCAAGATCATGGTGCCGGAGATGGAGAAGGCGGGCTATGACAAGACGTTCGCGGCCGGCATCACCGTCTATGGCGGCATGCTGGGTCCCATCATCCCGCCCTCGGTGATGTTCGTGGTCTACAGCGTGCTGGCCCAGGTCGCGGTCGGCGATATGCTGACCGCCGGCATCCTTCCGGGCATCGTGCTGACCTTGCTGTTCTTCGTCGTGATCGCCTGCATGGGCCTGATCTACAAATACCCGCGCAGCGAGCGCAAGACCCTGCGCGAGCGCGCCCGCAGCGCCATCGCGGCCTCGCCGACGCTGCTGATCCCCATCGTGATCGTCGGCTCCATTCTCGGCGGCTTCGCCAATCCGACCGAGGCAGCGGCTGTCGGCGCGGTCGCCGCCGCCCTGATTGGTCGCTATGTGACGCGCGAGTTCCGCTTTGCAATGCTGCCTGCGATCCTCTTGCGCGCGGCGGTCTACTCGGCCATCGTGCTGTTCCTTGTTGCGGCAGCTGCCGTGTTCTCCTGGCTGCTGATCTACGGCAAGGTGCCGCAGGCGGCAGCAGCCTGGATACAGACGGTGGCCAAGGACCCGGTGACCTTTTTGCTGCTGGTCAATGTGATCCTTTTGATCATAGGCACCGTGATCGACGGAATCCCCGGCCTGATCATGACCGTGCCCATCCTCTTGCCCATCGCCACCGAGGTCTATGGCATCGACCCGCGCCATTTCGGCGTGGTCGTCGTCGTCAATCTGGTGCTCGGTCTGATGTCGCCGCCGGTGGGGCTGAGCTTCTTTGTCGCAGCCGCAGTGACCGGTGCCAAGCCAGGAAAGATGTTCATCGTCACCCTGCCGTTCTTCGTGATCTGCTGCGTCGCGCTGGTGCTGCTGTCGCTGTTCCCAAGTCTCTCGCTCGCTCTCCTGAACTAACCCCGAAAGGTCCTCGACATGACTCTGCTGACCCGTCGCCAAATCGTTCAAGCCGGTGCCGCACTGGCTGCCCCCGCCTTCATCGGCCAGGCCCGCGCCCAGGCCAAAGAGTTCCGCCTCGGTCTGATCACACCGGCCGGCCATTCCTGGAACCGGGCTGCACTGGCTTTCGGCGAGAGCATCAAGAAGGAAACCAAGGGTCGCCTGTCCGTCACCGTCTTCCATTCGGGTCAACTGGGCAATGAGTCGGCGATGATGCAGCAACTGCAGACGGGCGCGCTGGACATGGGCTGGATCCAGGCCGCCGAGCTGGGCTCGCGGGTCGCCAGCATCGCCTCGATCAACGCGCCTTATCTTGTCCGCTCGACCACCGACGTCGCCAAGCTGGTGCGCCACGAGGCCGCTCTGAAGCTCTTGGAAGTGCTGCCGCGCGAGACCGGCACCATAGGTCTGGGCTGGGGCATCACCGGCATGCGCGTGGTGTTTTCTACCAAGGAGATCGCCGGCGTCAAGGACATCAAGGGCATGAAGCTGCGCATAAACCCGACGCCGGTCTACCGCGACTTCTACCAGTCGCTCGGCGCTGCGCCGACGCCGATCCCGACCCCGCAAGTCTTCGACGCGATGGCCAACGGCCAGGTCGACGGCCTGGAGGCCGATATCGAGTTCTCGTGGAATCAGCGTTTCGACAAGGTGGCCAAGAGCATGCTGCAGATGAATGCGCTGTTCATGCCCTTCGCGCCGCTGGTTTCGGGCCGCATTTGGCAGGGCATGGATGCCAAGGACAAGGAGTTGATACGCGGACTGGTGCGCCAGTCGCTCGACGCGCAGATCAAGGACATCGTGACCACCGAGCTGGGCCTGATCGAGAAGTTCAAGGCCGTGCCCTTCGCGATCAAGACCGAACCGGGCCTGGATACCCAGGCCCTGATCGGCGAGTTCGACAAGCTCTGGCTACCCAAGGCCCCGCAGATCGCCGAGCTGCGCAAGGTCGGAGCCGCGCTGTGAGCCTGGCGATCAGCGGTGAACAGCTGATAGGCGCCTCAGTGAGGCGCGGCGCCGCCGGCGAGATCCAGGCCTGGAGCCCGATCCGGGGCCAGGTCTTGCCGGAGACCTTTGGTGGCGGCGATGCGGCCGATGTCGAGCGGGCTTGTGCGCTGGCGCGCGGCGCCGCAGATCCCTGGCGCCGCAGCCTGCCGGAGCAGCGCGCACGGCTGCTGGAGACGGTTGCCGAGGGGCTGCTGGCGCTGGGCGACGCGCTGATCGAGCGGGCCCACCTGGAATCGGCCCTGCCCATCGCGCGGCTGCAGGGCGAGCGCGGCCGCACCGTCGGCCAGCTGCGCCTGTTCGCCCAGGCCCTGCGCGACGGCCACTGGTGCGCCGCGACCCTGGACTCGGCCCTGCCCGAGCGAGCGCCACTGCCTCGCGCCGACCTGCGCTCGCACAAGATCGGCGTCGGCCCGGTCGCGGTGTTCGGCGCCAGCAATTTCCCGCTGGCTTTCTCGGTCGCAGGCGGCGACACGGCCGCCGCGCTGGCAGCAGGCTGCCCGGTCATTGCCAAGGCCCATCCAGCCCATCCCGGGACCTCGGAGCTGGTCGGTCGCGTGATCCAGCAGGCCGTGCGCGAGCTGGGTCTGCCCGAGGGCCTGTTCTCGCTTTTGCATGATGCCGGCACCGCGCTGGGCAAGGCCCTGGTCGCGCACCCGGTGATCCAGGCGGTGGGCTTCACTGGCTCGCGGCGCGGCGGGCAGGCCTTGATGGCTGTGGCCCAGGCGCGGCCGCAGCCGATTGCGGTTTATGCCGAGATGAGCGCGATCAACCCGGTCTTCCTGCTGCCGGCGGCGCTGGCGGCGCGAGCCGAGGCCATCGCCCAGGGCTTCGCCGAGTCGCTGACCCAGGGGGTTGGTCAGTTCTGCACCAATCCCGGCCTACTGCTCGCGCTCGACGGCCCGGGTCTGCAGCGATTCCTCGCCGCCGCCGCCCCGCTGCTGTCCGCCAAGCCAGCCGGCACGATGCTGACCCCCAGCATCCGAGCGGCCTTCGAGGCCGGCGCCGCACGGCTGCGCGAGCAGACCGGTGTCGAGACCCTGGTGCAGGGCGCAGCCCAGCTCTGCGTCGCCGATGCCGCGCGCTTCATCGCTAATCCGCTGCTGCATGAAGAAGTGTTCGGCCCCGCCGCGCTGCTGCTGCGCTGCCGCGATGAGGCTGAGTTGCTGGCGGTGGCCGAGGCACTGGAGGGGCAACTCACCGCAACCCTGCAACTGGACCAGGCCGATACGCAGCTCGCACGGGCCTTGCTGCCGGTGCTCGAGCGCAAGGCCGGACGCATCCTTGCCAATGGCTTCCCTACCGGTGTCGAGGTGGCGCCCGCGATGGTGCATGGCGGTCCCTGGCCGGCCAGCAGCAGCGCGGCTCACACATCGGTGGGCACGGCCGCGATCGAGCGCTTTTTGCGCCCCGTCTGCTATCAGGATCTGCCGCCTGAGTTGCTCCCTCCGGCGCTGCAGCCGCACAATCCCTTGGGCCTGTGGCGCTTGCGCGATGGCAAGCCCAGTCCCCCGGAGGGCAAAACATAGGCGACACTTGGCGGCCGCTTAGGCATTAAGGGAGAGGCATGGCCTGGCTGCCAAGAACATTCAGTATTCAGACGCGCTTGATCGCCGGTATTGCGCTGGCCACCACGGTTTTGGTGGTGCTGATCGCCTGGTATTGGACCGCACGCGAGGAGCGTGAGCTGACGGCGGCGTTGGACCGGCGCGCGGAGCGCATGAGCCAGATGGTGGCGCGCGGTTTCGGCGGGCCGATCTGGAATCTGGACACGGTGGCGGTGGCCAATCTGCTTGATGCGGTAATGGCCGATCCCGAAGTGCACGCGATCGAGATCAAGGCGGTGGGGGTCGAGGCCGAGCCGATGCTGCGCCGCCGTGATACGGCCCTGGTCCAGCCGCTGGAGCGCCAGGTCGACATCCTGCATCAGGCTTCGCCACAAAGCCCCTCCAATGCGGTCGGCCGGGCGCGGCTGGTGTTCAACCGCGAGCAGGTACTGGTCAGCGTGGGTCAGACCCGCCAGTTGGTCGGCAGTCTGCTGGCCGCCGTGCTGGCGGCCATCATCGTGACCAGCTACTGGCTGGTGCATCGCCTGGTCAGCTGTCCGGTGATGGCTCTGGGCGGGCTGGCGCGGCGGGTGGCCGGCGGCGATCTGGGCGCCACTTTGCCGGTGCAGCGCGCCGATGAGTTGGGCCAGCTGACGGAGCAGTTCAACCGCATGAGCGTGCAGCTCAAAGCCTCGTCCGAGGGCCTGCGGCGCAGCGAGGAGCGCTATCGCAGCCTATTCGAGAACGCCACCGAAGGCATCTTTCAGGCTGATGGCCGCGGCCGGCTGCTGAGCGTCAACAAGGCGCTTGCCCAGATGCTGGGCTATGCGCGGCCCGAGCAGGCGCTGGCCGGCACTGTCAGCCTGCGTCGGCTGGCCGGTGTCGAGGTGGCCGAGTTCAAGCGGGTAGCGCATGCGCTGCAGCGCCATCGCGTGCTGCAGCAGGTGCCGCTGCTGATCAGCGGGCGCGAGGGGCGCCAGCTCTGGGTCGAGCTGAGCGTGCACATCGTCGCCGACACCGATGGCCTGGGCCCTCGCATCGAGGGCATGCTTAGCGACATTTCGCAGCGCCGCTTGGCTGAGCAGGAGCTGACACGGCACCGTGACCATCTGGAGGAGCTGGTGGCCGAACGCACGCTGGAGCTTAACCAAGCACGGCTGCGCGCCGAGGGCGCCAACCAGAGCAAGAGCCGCTTCCTTGCGACGATGAGCCATGAGTTCCGCACGCCGCTGAACGCCATCCTGGGCTTCGCCCAGCTGCTGCAGATGGACGCCAGCCTGAGTACGCCGCAACAAGGCAAGATCAATCTGATCCGCGATTCCGGTGAGCATCTGCTGAGCCTGATCTCGGACCTGCTGGACATGGCCAGCATCGAAGCCGGCCGGGTGCGGCTGATGCCCACCGTGGTCGATTTGCGCGGCCTGCTGGAAGTGGCCTGCGACAGTCTGCGGCCGCGCGCCGAGGAGAAGCGGCTGCAGTTCCGGCTCGAGATCGACGCCGAGCTGCCGGCGCGGGTGCGCCTGGACGGACAGCGCCTGCGCCAAGTGGTACTGAACCTGCTGTCCAACGCGATCAAGTTCACCGATGCTGGCGAGGTCTCGGTGCGCGCCCGGCTGCTGCAGCAAGGCCCCAGCTCGGCGCGCATGCTGGTCGAGGTGATCGACACCGGCATCGGCATGGACGAGGCGCAGATGGCCCGGCTCTTCAAGCCCTTCGAGCAGGTCTCCGAGATCGACCGCCGCGACGGCGGCACAGGCCTGGGCCTGTCGATCAGCCAGCAACTGATGCGGCTGATGGACAGCGAGATCAGCGTCAGCAGCGCGCCGGGGCAGGGCAGCTGCTTCAGCTTTGAGCTGGAGATGGCGCTGCAGTCCTGAGGCCGTTTTGCGAAGATGTGGTGACTGAATCACAACTGCATCACTTTGTATGATGCGAGCTTCGTATGAGAGCGACCGTGACGATTGACGATGCCCTGTAGGAGGAGGCCCTGGAGTTGGCCGAGCCTGACATGGACAAGGCCGGTCTGTTGCGTGAGGCGGTGAAGACCTTTATCCGGGTGCACGCCGGCAAGCGGCTCGCGGCGCTCGGTGGGGCGGCGCCTGAATTGGACGGCATCCCTCGGCGCCGCGAAAGCGCTCATCGATGACCAGCGTGCTCGTGGATACCTCCGTCTAGGGCCATCACCTCCGGCAGCGCAGTGCGCCCTTGATGGACTTGCTGGCGTGGGATCTTGTGATGACCCATCCCCTATTGCTGGGTTAGCTTGCTTGCGGCACGCCGGCGTCGAGAGCGCGGACCTTGGCTGATTTTGCACGGCTGCAGCCAAGCCGCCAGGCCAGCATGCGCGAGGTGCTGGCGTTGCTGGTGCGAGGGCGCCTGTTTGGCATGGGCTGCAGCCTGGTGGACGTTACTCTCCTGGCGTCGGCTCTGATCACGCCTGGTGTCGAGCTATGTGCGCTGGATATGTGTCTTGGCGACCTGGCCGAGCGATTCGGCCTCAGACATCGGCCAGCGCTGCACTGAAACCTCAAGAGCGCCAGGTGCTGCAACGCCAGCGAAAAAGCGTATGCGAACGTGGCAGATCCATGCAACAGGCGCGTCTCTTTTCTGCGCTTCACAAAGGCCAGTCTCTGCTTGGCTTGATGCCTTCTTTGGTAATCAGTTCATGCGTTCGGTTTCCAGATTCCACATTCCACATAACCCGATCCACCCTTGAGTACGGTGCCATCGTCAAGCGTCACTTCAAGGCTGTAGCTGCCCTCGCCTGCAATGAACAGAGTGAGCGTTGCGCAAGCTCCGTCCACCAGGTGCTTCAGCCCGACCGTGCCCGATTGGCCGGCGATCAGGGTGATGGCAAGTATCTTGACGACAAGTCTCATGGCGGGGACAGGACGGGGAGCGTGGTACTGACCTCAAAAATGTAGCAAGGACTTGGATCTCCCTGATGGGGGGGTAGTGCGCGGTGCCGCGATGCAGCCCTGTTCGCTCTGCACCTTCCACCGCCAACGGCTCCTGGCTCGCGGCGCGATACTCGCAGCCTATGTCCTGGATGGTTTTCTACAAGCTGCTGGCGATCTTCATCACGGTGGCGATAGGCTGGTTCGTCGGCCGCATGCGCTGGCTGGGCGACGCCTCGGCCGGCGGCAGCGGGGGCGACCCGGCCAAGGTCTTGTCGGCGGCGGCCTTCTACCTCTTCGTGCCGGCCCTGCTGTTCCGCACCACGGCCCGGGTCGATTTCGACAGCCTGCCCTGGCTGACACTGGGCGCCTTTTTCGGTCCGCTGATGCTCCTGATCCTGCTGATCTATGGCGTGCAGCGCTGGCGCGGCGCCGGTCGCGAGGAGCCGGCCCTGCCTTGCGTGCAGGCCATCACGGTGGGCTTCGGCAACACCTTGCAGGTGGGCGTGCCGCTGGCGGCCGGCGTCTTCGGCGAGGCCGGCCTGGCCATCCACATCACCGTGGTTAGCCTGCATGCGCTGCTGATACTGACCCTGCTGACCCTGCTGGTCGAGCATGACCTGGCGCGCGCCCGGCCCGGTGCCAGCCTGGGCCGCACGCTGGCGCTGACGGTCAAGAACACTGTGATCCATCCGGTCGTGCTGCCGGTGGTGGCCGGCCTGCTGTTCAATGCCTCCGGTCTCACGCTGCCGGCGGTGCTGGACGAGGTGCTGCAGCTGCTGGGCACGGCCGTCGTGCCGCTGTGCCTGACGCTGATCGGTATGTCGCTGGCCTATTACGGCTGGCCCTCGCGCTGGCGCGGTGCGCTATCGCTGGCGCTGCTGAAGTTGTTCGCGCTGCCGGCCCTGGTGCTGCCGATCGCGCATTGGGGCTTCGGCCTCTCCGGCATGCCGCTGGCGGTGATCGTGATGATGGCGGCCCTGCCCACCGGCTCGAACGCGCTGATCTTCGCCCAGCGCTACCAGACCCGCGAGGCCGAGGGAACCGCCGCTACCGTGCTGTCCACCGTCGCCTTTGTGCTGACCGCGCCGCTGTGGCTGGCCATCGTGACCCTGTTTCCTTGAGCCTGCTGCCAACATGACTCAAGACCCGACCCTTGTCGTCTCGGCCGCCGAACTGGCGCCCGCGCCGCTACACCAGGCCTTTGTCGGGGCCTTTGCCGACTATCTGATCGGACCTTTCCGGACCACGCTGGCGCAATGGCCGGACCTGCTGAGCCGCCAGGGCATCGATCTGGGGCTCAGCCGCGTGTTGCTGTCTGACCGGGACCACCAGATTCTGGCCTTTGCCTTCGTCGCCCCCCGGCCCGAGAGCGCGCGCTGGCGGCTGGCGACCATGGGCGCGCTGCCGGCCGCACGCGGCAGCGGTGCCGCGGCGCACCTGCTCAACGATATGCTGGCGCGCGCCCGCGCAGCCGGCCTGGCCGAAGCCGAGCTGGAGGTGTTTGCGCAGAACGAGCGGGCGCTGCGCCTGTATCGCGGCCGTGGTTTCGAGGCGCTGCATGAGCTGCATGGCTATCAGGCGCTGCCGGGCCGGGTCGCGCCGGCGGCCTGCGAGTTCCGAACGCTCGACCATGGAGCCGCGCTGACCTGGTTGCGCGACGAGGCCCAGGCCCGGCTGCGCGATCTGCCACTACAGGTGACGGCCGCGTCGCTGCAATCGGCCAGCGGACTGAGTGCCTGGCAAAAGGGTTCGGCCCAGCTGATGTTTTCACAACCCGACGCGGCCACGGTGGTGGCCGGCAGCCTGATCGACTGGCACCCCGCCCAGGACGATGCCCGGGCCCTGCTGAAGGCGCTGCGCGCCGAGTTCCCGCAGGCCACGCTGCGCGTGCCCCAACTGCAGCGCTTGGACATTGGGGGGCAGGCCTTGCGCGAGCTGGGCTTCGAGACCCTGCCCATGCATCAGTTGCTGATGCGTGCCAAGCTCTGACACCGGAGATCTGCTGCGATGAACAACTGGCCCGACACCCGCATTCTCGATGTGTTCGGCATCGAGTTGCCCATCATCCAGGCGCCGATGGCCGGACCCACGCTGCATGAGATGGTGGTGGCCGTCTCTGAGGCCGGCGGCCTGGGCTCGCTGCCCTGTGCGCTCCTGAGCCCGGCCCAGCAGCGCGAGCAGCTGGCGCTGATACGGGCTCAGACCGCCAAACCTATCAATCTGAACTTCTTCTGCCACCGCCCGCCCGAGGCGGACGCCGAGCGCGAGTCCGCGTGGCGACAGCGGCTGCGCCCGTACTACATGGAGCTGGGCCTGGATCCCGATGGTCCGGTGCCGACGTCGAACCGCCAGCCCTTTGATGCGGCCAGCTGCGAGCTGATCGAGGCATTCCGTCCCGAGGTCGTCAGCTTCCATTTCGGTCTGCCCGCGCCCGAGTTGCAGGCCCGGGTGCGCGCCAGCGGCGCCAAGATCATCGCCTCGGCGACCACGGTGGCCGAGGCGCGCTGGCTCGAAGCCCAGGGTGTGGACGCCATCATCGCCCAGGGCTTCGAGGCCGGCGGTCATCGTGGCCATTTCATGGCCGACGAGGTCGACACCCAGGTCGGCACCTTCTCGCTGCTGCCTCAGGTGGTCGACGCGGTGCGGCTGCCGGTGATCGCGACCGGCGGCATCGCCGACCCACGTGGCATCCATGCCGCTTTCGTGCTGGGCGCGGCCGCCGTGCAGATCGGTACCGCCTATCTGTTCACGCCCGAGGCCCATCTGACGGCGCCACACCGCGCCGCGCTGCGCAGCGAGCGCGCCGAGCAAACGGCGCTGACCAATATCTTCACCGGCCGGCCGGCACGCGGCATCGTCAACCGCTTAATGCGTGAAGTCGGCCCGATCTCGGCCCTGGCCCCGGCCTTCCCTACCGCCGGCGGCGCATTGACGCCGCTGCGCGCGGCCAGCGAGCCAAGAGGGGATGAAGGTTCGGGCGACTTCATGTCGCTGTGGTCGGGGCAGTCGGCGCGGCTGGCGCGCGAGGGCTTTGCCTCGGGGGCACTGACGCGTTGGCTGGCCGAGCAAGCGCTGTTGCGCATGGGACGCTGAGTGCATCGGCGAGAATCAGGGCATGAGTGACGACATCCAGACCCTGATGCAGACCCTGGGCCGCCAGGCCCGTGCCGCCGCGACCTCGATGGCCGCCGCACCCACCGCCGCCAAGAACGCCGCGCTGCTGGCGCTGGCGCGCCGCCTCGGCGAGGCCGGCCCGGCGCTGCGCAAAGCCAATGAGCGCGATCTGGAGGCTGCGGTCAAGGCCGGGCTGGATGCGCCTATGGTCGACCGGCTTCGGCTGACCGACAAGGTCATTGCCACGGTGGCCGAGGGCTGTGCGCAGATCGCCGCGATGCCCGATCCGATCGGCGAGATCGGCGGCGTCAAGCGCCGCCCGAGCGGCATCAGCGTCGGCCAGATGCGCGTGCCGCTGGGCGTGTTCGGCATGATTTACGAGAGCCGGCCCAATGTGACCATCGAGGCCGCGTCGCTGGCCATCAAGAGCGGCAATGCCTGCATCTTGCGCGGCGGTTCCGAGGCCCTGCATTCGAATCTGGCGCTGGCGCAGATCGTCGGCGACGCGCTGGCCGAAGCCGGTCTGCCGCGCGAGGCCGTGCAGCTGGTCGGCACCACCGACCGCGCCGCGGTCGGTGCGCTGATCACGATGCCGGAGTTTGTCGACGTCATCATCCCGCGCGGCGGCAAGGGCCTGATCGAGCGCATCAGCCGCGAAGCCAAGGTGCCGGTGATCAAGCATCTGGACGGCAACTGCCACAGCTATGTCGACGCCGAGGTCGAGCTGGGTCTGGCGCTGCGCGTGGTCGACAACGCCAAGACGCAAAAGTACAGCCCTTGCAATGCGACCGAATCGCTGCTGGTGCATGCCGAGCAGGCGAGCGAGTTCCTGCCCCGCATCGGCGCGATCTTCGCGGCCAAGGGCGTCGAGATGCGCGGCTGCCCGCGCACGCTGGCCCTGCTGGGCCCGCTGCAAGGTGGCCTGGCTGGCGCCAAGCTGGCGGCCGCCACCGAGGCCGATTGGAGTGAGGAGTACCTGGCGCCGGTCATCAGCATCAAGGTGGTCGACAGCCTGGACGAGGCGATTGCCCATATCAACCGCTACGGCTCGCACCACACCGACGCGATTCTGACGACCAACCACCCGAACGCGATGCGCTTTCTGCGCGAGGTCGATTCGGCCAGTGTGATGGTCAATGCCAGCACCCGCTTTGCCGACGGCTTCGAGTACGGCTTGGGTGCCGAAATCGGCATCTCGACCGACAAGTTCCATGCCCGCGGACCGGTCGGGTTGGAGGGGTTGACCTCGATGAAGTGGGTGGTGCTGGGGCAGGGCGAGGTCAGGGGCTGAGCGACTAGCCTCGCAGATGACAAGCCACCCAATGGCCGTCTGTGGTTTCTTTCAGAGGCGGTGACTCGCTGCCGCACAGCGGCATCTGCTTGATCGGGCAGCGGGTGTGGAAGTGGCAGCCCGAGGGTGGGTTGATCGGACTGGGTACATCGCCTTGCAGCATGATGCGTTTGCGCTTGACGGTGGGGTCTGGGATCGGAACCGCCGACAGCAGGGCCTCTGTATAGGGGTGCAGTGGCCGGCTGTAGAGCTCGCGGGCACTGGCGATCTCGACAATGCGGCCCAAGTACATCACCGCGACGCGGGTGCTGGCGTGCTCGACGACCGAGAGGTCATGGGCGATGAAGAGATAGGTCAGATTGAACTTGGCCTGCAGATCTTCGAGCAGATTGATGACCTGGGCTTGGATGGAGACATCCAGCGCCGACACTGCCTCGTCGCAGACGATCAGCTTGGGGCTGACCGCCAGCGCGCGGGCGATGCCGATACGCTGGCGCTGACCGCCGGAGAACTCGTGCGGGTAGCGTCGCAGATGGTCGGCGGACAGGCCGACGGTCTCTAGCAGCTCGACGATGCGGCCCTCGTAGTCTGCCCGGGTCTTGGCCAGCTTGTGGATGGTCAGGGCCTCGCCGATGATGGCGCCCACCGTCATGCGCGGGTTCAGCGAGGCATAGGGATCCTGGAAGATGATCTGCATATCGCGCGCCAAGGCGCGCAGCTCGCTCTTGCCCAGCGCAGTGACCTCGCGGCCCTCGAACCAGACCTGGCCCGAGCTCGGCTCGATCAGGCGCAGGATGCAGCGGCCGGTGGTCGACTTGCCGCAGCCCGACTCGCCGACCAGACCCAGGGTCTCGCCGGCCATCAGCTCGAAGCTGACGCCGTCGACCGCATGCACCCGCGCCTGCTCGCGGCCCAGCAGCCCACCCTTGATCGGGAAATGCTTGACCAGATTCTCGACCTTCAGCAGCGGTGTGGTGCTCATAGGATGCAGGCGACCTTGTGGCCGGGAGCGATCTCGCGCAGCGCCGGCGTGGCCTGGGTGCAGGCGCCGCTGGCGTATTTGCAGCGCGGCGCGAAGCGGCAGCCCTCGGGCGGATTGATCAGCTTGGGCACCGTGCCGGCAATCGCCTCCAGCCGGATTTTGTGGGTGGCGTCCAGGTCGATGCGTGGGATCGAACGGATCAGGCCTTGGGTGTAGGGGTGGCGCGGGTTGGCGAACAGCTGCTCTACCGTGGCCTCCTCGATCACCTTGCCGGCATACATCACGACGACGCGCTGTGCGACCTCGGCGACCACGCCCATCGCGTGGGTGATCAAGAGGATGCTCATGCCCAGCCGCGATTTCAGCTCGGCCAGCAGCTCCAGGATCTGGGCCTGTATCGTTACGTCCAGCGCGGTGGTGGGCTCGTCGGCGATCAGTAACTGCGGATTGCAGCTCAAGGCCATCGCGATCATCACGCGCTGGCGCATGCCGCCGGAGAACTGGTGCGGATAGTCGCGCACGCGGCGCTGCGGCGTCGGGATGTTGACCAGGCGCAGCATCTCGACCGCACGGTCCATCGCGTCACGCCGGTTCAGCCCCTCCTGCAGGCGCAGTACCTCGGCGATCTGCTGGCCCACTGTGTAGACTGGGTTTAGCGAGGTCATCGGCTCCTGGAACACGATGGCGATCTGCTTGGCGCGGATGCGCCGCATCTCGCTCTCGGGCAGGCTCACAAGGTCGCGGCCCTGCCAGAGGATCTGCCCGGCGACGATGCGGCCCGGCGGCATCGGCAGCAGCTTGAGCACACTCATCGCGGTGACCGACTTGCCGCAGCCTGACTCGCCGACCACGCAGACCGTCTCGCCGCGATGTACCGTCAGATCGACGCCGTCGACCGCGTGCAGCCAGCCGGCATCGGTGGCGAAATGGGTCTTCAGGCCGCGGATGTCGAGCAGCGGGGTGTCGAGACTCATCACATCACCTTGCGCGGATCGAGCGCGTCGCGCAGACCATCGCCGATGAAGTTGATCGTCAGCACCGCCAGGAAGATCGCCAGGCCGGGGAAGATGGCCCAGTGCGGCGCGATGTCCAGATAGTCCTTGGCGTCGAAGAGGATGCGACCCCAGGTCGGGATATCGGGTGGGAAGCCCAGGCCCAGAAAGGAGAGGGTCGATTCGGCAATGATGGCGGCCGCCACATCGATGGTGCCGGCCACGATCACAGGGCCCAGCGCATTGGGCAGGATGTGGCGCGTGACCTGGCGCGGTGTGCTCGCGCCCAGGGCCCTTGCCGCCTCGACGAACTCCTTCTCGCGCAACGAGAAGAACTGCGCCCGCACGAGCCGCGCCACCGGCATCCAGCGAAAGCCGCCGATCACGACGACGATCAGGATGAAGACGCCGACTTCGGGGCCGAAGGTCTCCTTCAGTCCATCGCGGAACAGATAGATGATCAGCAGCAGCAAGGGTAGCTGGGGCAGCGAGAGAAACAGATCGGTCAGCCACATCAGCGCCGCGTCGACGCTGCCGCGCGAGATGCCGGCGATCGCGCCGATCAGCACGCCGACCACCACGGCCATCAGCATCGCCGCCAGGCCAACGGCCAGCGAGATGCGGCCACCATAGAGCAGGCGGGCCAGCAGGTCCTGGCCCAGATCATCGGTGCCCAGCGGGTGAGCCAGCGAGGGGCTCTTGAGCCGGGCCGTGAAGTCGATGTCGTTGATCGCGACGGGCCACAGCCATGGCCCGACCAGCACGGCCGTCACCATCAGTAGCAGTATCGCCAGGCTGAGCATGGCCATGCGGTGGCGCTTGAAGCGCCGCCAGGCCTCGCCCCAGGGCGAGACGGTGGCATTAGCGGTAACTGATGCGCGGGTCGAGCCAGCCATAGAGCAGATCGGCCAAGAGGTTGAAGAAGATCACCAGGCAGGCGAACACAAAGGTCACCGCCATGATCACCGGCGTGTCATTGGCCAGGATGGCGCTGATCAGTAGCGAGCCGATGCCGGGGATGCGGAAGATCTGTTCGGTGACGATGGCGCCACCGAACACCGCCGGCATCTGCAGCGCTACCAGGGTCACGACCGGGATCAGCGCATTGCGCAGCACATGCTTGATCACGACTCCGCTCTCGGAGAGGCCTTTGGAGCGGGCCGTGGTCACATAGTCGAGCTTGATCACGTCCAGCACCGCTGAGCGGACATAGCGGGTCCAGCTGGCGCCCTGGAACAGGCCCAGGACAGCCACCGGCATGATGGACTGCCGGATGTGCTCCCACCACCAGGTCCAGCCGCTGGCCTCGATATCGGCTCGATAGACAAAGGGCAGCCAGTCGAGCTGGATCGAGAACAGCAGAATCAGCAGCAGACCGGTGAAGAAGGTCGGCAACGAGAAGCCGACAAAGGCCAGCGTGTTGGCGATCTGGTCGAACACCGAGTAGGGCCGGGTCGCCGCGAACACGCCCACCGGTATCGCGATCAGCAGGGCCAGCAGCTGCGAGCTGCCGATGATGACCAGGGTGGTCGGCAAGCGCTGCAGGATCAACTGGTCCACATCGACGCGGCTGACGAAGGAAAAGCCCCAGTCGCCCTGGAACATCGCGAACAGCCAGCGGAAATAGCGCTGCCAGACCGGGTCATCGAGGCCGAACTTGGCGCGCAGCATCTGGCGCACCTCGGCCGGCACATTCGGGTTGGTGGCCAGCTCCTCGAAGGGGTCGCCGGGCGCCAGCGCGAGCACGGTGAACAGCACGACGCTGATGCCCAGCAGGCTGGGCAGCGCGTAGAGCAGACGGCGCAGCAGGTATTGGAACATTCAGTGGAACATTCAGCGGCGGTGCTGCAACGATGGCGATCAGGCTTCCTTGAACCAGTCCTTCAGGTTCCACATATCGTTGTCCCAGCCGCTCAGCGGCGCATAGAGCTTGTTGGCGACCGCAGCCACACGCGGACGGTAGACCACCGGGATCACCACCGGATCGCTGCACACCAGCTCGTTCATGCGAATGAACAGCGCGGCGCGCTTGACCGGGTCCAACTCGCTCTCGGCCGCACGGAAGGCCTTGTCATACTCCTCGTTGCTCCAGCGCGAGAGATTACGGCCCTGCCATTTATTGTCTCTGCTGGCGGCTTCCCAGGAGGCGAACTGGTTCATGAACAGCTCGGGATCGGGCTGGGTCATCGTCGTCGTGTACATCTGCACGTCGCAGAAGAACTTGGTGTAGGTATCGGGGTTGCCGATGTCCGAAGAGAAGAACACCGAGGCGGTCACCGACTTCAGCTCTAGATCGATGCCGGCCTTCTGCGCCGCTTGCTTGACGATGGCCTGGGTCTTCTGGCGGGGCGCGTTGATCGAAGTTTGGAACACCAGCTTGAGCTTCTTGCCGCCCTTCTCGCGGATGCCGTCGCCGCCTTTCTTCCAGCCAGCCGCGTCCAGCAGCACACCGGCCTTGTCGATGCTGAACTCCCACTTCATGGTCTTGGAGCGGAAGCGCTCGGGGTTGTTCAAGAAGTTGGCAGTGGCTACGCCAGTGCGGCCGTAGATGAACTCCTGCACCGCCGCGCGGTCCACTAACAAGCCCAGTGCCTTGCGCACCGCCGGATCGGACAGGATGGGGTGACGGCTCTTCGGGTGCGCTCGCTCGCCCTCGGTATCGGTCCACGGGTCGGCCATGTTCAGCACGATGAACTCGATATTGCCGCCTGGCGTGATCTCCGCACGGCCACGGCCGCCAGCCTCCAATCGCTTCAGAATCTCGTCCTCGACCTGCATATTCCAGGCGTAGTCGAATTCGCCCGTCTGTATCACCGCGCGCGCCGCCGAGACCGCGTCGCCGCCCCCCTTCATCTCTATCGTGTCGAAGAAAGGACGGTGCTCGAAGTGGTAGCCGGTGTTGATCGCGCCGCGCACCATATCGCCCGGCTTGAAGTCCACGAACTTGTAGGGGCCTGTGCCGACAGGCTTCAGATTGGTCGGCGCCTCGCGCGATTTGGCTCCGATGTAGTCGGCGAACAGATGCTTGGGGATCAGCATGCCGCGGGTGCCGACAAAGGGGTCGGCCCAGAAGGGTGTGGGCTTCTTGAACAGCACCTTGACGGTGTGGCTGTCGATCTTCTCGACCTTGCAGTCCTTGTACGTGCCTATCGTGACGGCGGCCGTGTCGGGGTTGCTGGCGTACTCCCAGTTGAACACGCAGTCATCGGCGGTGAAGGGCTTGCCGTCGTGCCAGGTGGCGCCGCGCTTGAGCTTCCAGATCACCGACATGCCGTCCTTGGCAAGGCCGCCGTTGGTCAAGCTGGGGACCTCGGCCGCCAGGATCGGCACCAGATTGCCGTCGGCGTCCCATGCGGCCAGCGGCTCGTAGAAGATGCGTGCGCCTTCCTGGTCCTTGGTGCCGGTGGCGAAGTGCGGGTTCAGCAGCGTGGCCCCCTGCCACCACAAGAGTTTCAGCGCGCCGCCTCCGCCGCGCTTGGTCGGCTTATAGCCCGATCGGGTCTGGGCCTGGGCTATGCCGGCATTGAGCAGCATCTGGCCCGCAATCGGCGCCGTCAGGCCCAGGACCAGCATGCGTTGGATGAAAGACCGTCGGGCCAGCCGGCCCTCGCGCACATCCTCGATCAGACCGCGCAATGCTTGCTCTTGCATGGGTAACCTCCGTAGGACCGGAACTGCCTAGCCGAACTGCCGAGCCATGCTAGCAGCGAGGCGTGAGAGGCCTGATCGGGGTCGGCCCTAGTCCTGCGGCACAAAGATCCACATCAGCAGATAGAACAGTACCCCAGTGCCACCGCACAGGGCCAGCAAGGTGAAGCCCAGGCGCCAGACCCAGGAGGCCATGCCGGTGATGCGGGCTAGGCCGCCGCAGACGCCGCCGACCCAGCGATCGTCACGGCTGCGGCGCAGCGCATTGATCGCGGCGGAGGCTGGTGCGCCGCTGCCGACGTCGCCGGCCAGCACGCGGGCCTTGGCGCGGCTGAACTCCTCGTCGCCGAGTGCGCCGCGTTGATGCAGGTCGGCGAGCTTTTCAAGTTCGTCGCTGATGGTCATGGTCGTTCCTCCTGGTTTGCAATGCCTGCAGACTAAGGGCAGGTCGACAGCAGTACCAGGGCGATCCGACAGACTGCGGCTCGCCGGGGACAGGCCGGCCGCCCGGCTTACCAACTGCCGGAATTGGCCATCGAGGCCCAGGGCTCGGCCGGGGGCAGCGCCGGGCCGTCCTGCAAGAGTTCGACCGAGATATTGTCGGGCGAGCGCACAAAAGCCATGCGTCCATCGCGCGGCGGGCGCAGGACGGTCACGCCATGGTCTTGCAGGCGCTGGCAGGCGGCGTAGATATCGGGTGTTGCGAAGGCCAGGTGGCCGAAGTTGCGACCGCCCGTGTAGACCTCGCTCTTGCCGTCGGCATCGGGCCAGTTGTAGGTCAGCTCGACCTGCGGTTGATACTTGCCGGTCTCGTCGCCGGGGGCGGCCAGATAGACCAGCGTGAAGCGGCCGGCCTCGTGCTCGCTGCGGCGCACCTCGACCATGCCCAGCGCGTCGCGGTAGAACTTCAGCGAGGCTTCCAGATCGGTGACGCGCACCATGGTGTGCAGATACTTCATATCAGTCGTTCCTTCCTTGGCGATTGCTCAATGCGCTATTGTCGCGCGCCGCCCGGCGCTGACGCGGTTGCGGCCGGCTTCCTTGGCGGCGTACAGCGCCTCGTCCGCCCGCGCCAGCAGCGCGTCGGCGCTGTCCATGCCGGGCGCCAGCTCGGCGCAGCCGATGCTGACCGTCACTGCGGCCGGCAACTGCAGCTGGGCAATGGCCATGCGCAGCCTCTCGGCCAGCTGTTGCGCCTGGGCCAGCCCGGTGCCGGGCAGCAGCAGCGCGAACTCCTCGCCGCCGATGCGGGCAGCTAGATCGCTGTCGCGCAGGCTGGCGCGGCAGCAGAGCGCCACTTCGCGCAGTACCGTATCGCCGAGCTGGTGGCCGCCGCTGTCGTTGATGCGCTTGAAGTGGTCGACATCCAGCGCCAGCAGGGCCATCGGCCGGCCGCTGGCGCGGCTCTCGGCCAGCGCGCTCTCTGCGGCGCGGAAAAACTGGCGGCGGTTCGGCAGCGTGGTCAGCGCATCGGTGCGGGCCAGCAGTTCGGTCTCGGCCAGCAGATGCTGGTTCACGGCTAGCATCTGGTGCAGCTCGCTCTCGGTGCGGTAGAGCTGGCGATTGAGCCGCTGGATCACCCAGGCGGCTACGCTGCAGACACCGGCCCATAGAACATGAAAGAACACCACGCGCTTGACGGTCGTCGCGTCCAGACCCAGGGCTGGCAGCAGCGCGGCCGTGGCCAGCACAGTCAGGCCGCCGCAGACCAGTACCAGGACCAGACTTGACTTGGCGATCAGCAGCCCCATCAGATAGAGCAGCGAGGTGGCTAGGATGAACTCGGGCCGGTCCAGCAACTGGCCGTCGATCAGGCAGGCGAAGCTGACGCCCACCAGGGTGTACAGCGGGTAGGACAGCGACATCGGCAGCCGCCAGCCTGGCTTGAAGCTCAGAGCGCTGAGCACGGCCCAGAACAGCAGATAGCCCAGGCGCAGGCGCAGCACCTCGGCGGCGGCCGGCTCGATCAGCCAGTCGCCCAGTAGATAGAGCAAGGGGATCAGACCGCCGATCGCATAGACGAAGCGCAGCACTGGCCAGGAACGTAGGGCAAGCCAGTCCTGGTAGGCAGGCACGACCGGGCTGTGGGAAGTGGGCGAGGAGCTGTGCTGCACGGAAGGGGCCGCCATGCGGCGCGATAGCGGACCAGCGGCCCGAAGCCCCACGATTGTCCGCCTTGGGCGTGGCACCTGCCTAGGCCAGTACGCCCTCGGCTATCAAAGCCGTGACTTCGGTCTCGCTGTAGCCCAGCTCGGTCAGTAGGCGCCGGTTGTGCTGGCCCAGCGTTGGCGGTTGCTCGCGCAGGCCCAGGCGTCGGCCGTCCAGGCTCAGCGGCAGCAGCGGCACGCGGGTCTCGCGACCGTCGGGCAGGTTCAGCGGCGCCAGCCCGCCGGTGGCCAGCAGATGCGGGTCGTCCATCAGTTGCTCGGGTCGGGTGATGGGCGCGAACGGCAGTCCCTGGGCCTCGAACACCGCAGCGATTTCGGCGGCCGGCCGGGGTGCAAGGCGCTCGCGCAGCGCAGGGATCAGCCAGTCGCGCGCGCGCACCCGGTCGTTATTGCTGGCCAGGCGCGCATCGGCGCGCAGCTCGGCCAGGGCGAAGGCCTCGCAGAACAGCGCCCATTGCGTGTCGCTGACCACGGCGAGGAAGATCTGCTCGCCATCCCTGACCGTGAACACGTCATAGATGCCCCAGGCCGAGATGCGCTCGGGCATCGGCGCGGCGGGCTTGCCTGTGACTGCGAACTGCATCATGTGCTGGGCCACCAGAAAGACATTGTTCTCGAACAGGGCCGACTGCACCTGTTGGCCGCGCCCGGTGACGTGGCGCTGCTGCAGCGCGGCCAGCACGCCGATCGCGCCGAAGAGCCCGCCCATGATGTCGTTGACACTGGAGCCGGCGCGCAGGGGATCGCCCGGTCGGCCTGTCATGTACGCCAGTCCCCCCATCATCTGCACCACCTCGTCCAGCGCGGTGCGATGCTCGTAGGGGCCGGGCAGAAAACCCTTGTGCGAGACATAGATTAGGCGTGGGTTCAGCGCCGTCAGCGCCGCATGGCCGAGGCCCAGCCGTTCCATCGTGCCGCTCTTGAAGTTCTCGCTGAACACATCAGCGCTGGCCAGCAGCTTCAGCACGATCTCCAGTCCCTGGGGGTGCTTGATGTCCAGCGCCAGACTGAGCTTGTTCCGGTTGAACATTGGAAAAAAGCCGGCCCCCGAGCCCAGCAGCTTGCGGGTGTTGTCGCCGCTCATCGGCTCGACCTTGATGACCTCGGCGCCCAGATCGCCCAGCACCATGCCGCAGGTCGGCCCCATCACCATATGGGTGAACTCGATCACTCGCAGACCGGCAAGGGGCAGGTTTTGCTGCTTGTGTTCTTCTGTCATGACTAAAATCCTTTGGGAAGCCCGGCCTCGGCCAGCATGCCGTAGACCGCCTCGCCGGGCAGCCCCTCGCGCAGCGGAGCGCGGGCTGCCAGCAGCTTGTGGATGTCGATGCCGGTGTCCACGCCCATGGCCTCGAACATGAAGACTAGGTCCTCGGTGACCACATTGCCCGAGGCGCCCGGCGCATAGGGACAGCCGCCGAGGCCGCCCAGCGAGGCATCGAAAGTTCTGACGCCCACATCGAAGGCCGCCAGGCAGTTGGCCAGGCCCAGCCCCCGCGTGTTGTGCAGATGGGCGGCGCCGGCGCGCGACCCCAGCTCAGCGCGTAGCCGCGTGAACAGCCGCCGCACCTGGGCCGGGTTGGCCATACCGGCGGTGTCGGACAGGCCCACCTCGTCGGCCCCGGCTTCGGCGCAGGCCACAGCCAGGCGCAGCACCGCGTCCTCGTCGACCCGGCCGGCCAGCGTGCAGCCGAAGGCGGTGGACAGGCCCACCTCCACGCCCAACTCAGCCCCCATCTGCGGCGCGCGCTCCCGGCGCAGCGCGGTGACCGCGCGCAGCTCCGCGACCATGGCCTCGGGCGTCTTGCGAACATTGGCCAGCGAATGAGCCTCGCTGACCGAAATCGGCAGACTGACTTTGTGGGCGCCGGCGGCGATGGCTGCCTCGGCGCCGCGCTGATTCGGCACCAGGGCCAACACGCGCAGGCCCGGCAGGGTCAGCGCATGAGCGACGACCTCGGCCACATCAGCCATCTGCGGCAGCAGCCTTGCCGGCACAAAGGAGCCGACCTCGATCTCGCGCAGCCCGGCCGCGTGCAGCGCGTCGATCCAGCGCCGCTTGGCCGCGGTGGGCATCACGCTGGCGATGCTTTGCAGGCCGTCGCGCGGGCCGACCTCGCTGATCAGGACTTGGGGTGACATGGGCTGGGATGGTGTTGGGTCGCCAGCCCGGATTGTCCACGCGAATGAGGGCCTCTTTGCCTCAGGCCGCCAGTACCGCTGTGGCCTCGATCTCGATCAGCATACCGTCCAGTGCCAGGCGCAGCACCGGGATCAGGGTGCAGGCCGGCGTCGGCGCCCCGCCCCACAGCACCCTCAGCGCCCGGCTGAGCTGCGCCAGCCTGGCCTCGCTGTGCCCGACTACCAGCACCGTCAAACGCGCCACGTCCCGCAGGCCGGCGCCGCCCGCGCGCAGCGCGGTCTGCACGTTGGCCAGGCATTGCGCCAACTGACCCTCGAAGTCTTCGGGCAGGCCGGCGTTGGGGTGTTCGCCGCCCTGGCCGGACAGCAGTAGCCAGCGGGCTGGGCCCTGCACGAGGGCCAGGTGGGAATAGCCGTTGGGCACCGGGTCATAGAGCCCGGCGGGGTTGTGGAAGCTGAGCAGGGTGGTCGATGTTCTCACGGCTTGGGCTCGGATCGGTGGATCGTCAGGTTGATGGAACAGACCTCCAGTCTCGAACCTCAACTCGGCTTGAGGTCAAGGCAGCGAGGTCAAGAACTTACAGCGCCAGGGCCTATTGCCTAAGGCCCGGCAGTTCAGTGCCGGAGCTTGCCTGTGGCTCTTGCGATGCGCCGCCGTGACCCTATCTGGGAGACCAGCCCGTCCTCACACCCACGCTGCCCATGAACCCACGCCCGCCGAGCCAGTCGCAGCCCCTGGCCACCCGCCTGCATAGCCATCAAGCACTGGCGACGCAACTGGCCGGGCTGGACGACACGGCACTGAGTCGCTGGTTGGCGGCCGCGCCGACGGCGTCGATGAGCATTGGCGGGCGCACGATGCGTTTGCAACTGGACCAGCGGGAGGTCTTTGCCAAGCTGATACCGCTCAGCGCGCTGGAGCTGGAGCACCCGGGCAGCAGTGCCAATCTGTTCGGGCTGCCGACCTATTTCCAGTACGGCATCGGCTCGGTCGGCTTCGGGGCCTGGCGCGAACTCGCCGCCCAGCAGATGGCCAGCGACTGGGTACGGTCGGGGGCCTGTGGTGGCTTCCCCCTGCTGCATCATTGGCGGCTTCTGGGGCTGCCTGCGCTCCATGGGCTCAACGAGGCGTTCCAGGACTGGGGCGCCGACTACTTTGCCGCTGCCGAGCCAGCATCTCTGCCCGGGCAGGCCGAGGTGCTGGCCCGTTTTGCTGCCGTGCAGCGGCCGGCCGCCTGGCTGGTGTTGCTTCTGGAGTGCTTTGCCGCGCCGGTCTCGACCTGGCTGCGGGCTGCCCTGACCCAGGGCGGCCCGCCGGCCGATCGGGCCGTGGCCCTGGTGGACGAGGGCATGGACGGACTGCTAGGCTTTTTAGGCCGGCAGGGCTTCGTCCATTTCGACACCCATCTCGACAATCTGCTGACCGACGGTGAGGCGCTGTACCTGAGCGACTTCGGCCTGGCCAGTTCTCCTCAGTTCGCGCTGAGCGACGCGGAGCGCGCCTTTGCGGCCGTCCATGCGGACTATGACGCCGCCCGCTTCGCGAGCAGCCTGGTCCAGGCGCTGGTGACAAGCCGGGGCCTGAGCTGGCGTGACTACCTGGCCGCGCCAGAGCGTTTGGATGTCGAGACCCTGCCAGTGCCATTGCGGCGCGTCTACCGGCGCCATGCGCCGCCGGCCCTGGCGCTGTGCGAGTTCTCGCGCCGTCTGCAGCGCGACAGCAAGCTCAGCCCCTACCCGGCGGCCGCGTTGCGCCGCCTGTCTGTGGCAGGCTGAGCGATCAGCCGGCAAGCACAGTTGCCGGGCGCGGTGTTGCTTTGTTCAGCAGCAGGTTCAGCAGAGCGCCCAGCAGCAGCAGGGCCAGCAGGCCAGCGCCCCAGATCACCCAGGCTAGCGGTTGCAGCCAGCCCATCGCAGAGCCCAGCCAGGGGGGCGCTTGCGAGATCAGGGCCATCAGGCCTGTCAGACCGCCGCGCAGCAGTTCGGCCCAGGCCGGGTCGATCCAGGGCGCCAGCCAGGCGGGCAGCGGCCATTGGGCGATGGCGCGCTCCAGCTCGCCGGCATCACCGGCGCTCAGGCGCGCGGCCAGCCACTGCAGCAGTTCGATACTGAGCCAGGCGCAGCCGCTCCAGATGGCGGCCAACAGGGCTATAAAAATCCAGAGTGCAGTTTTCATGCGGCACTACCTTAACCCGATTTACTCGCCCCGCTCTCAGCCGCGCGCCGGCATCGACAAGCCGCGCACCACCGCCGGCCGTGCCACAAAGGCCTGCATGGCGCGCTGCACCTCGGGAAACTCGGCAAAGCCGACCAGCTCGCTGGCGCCGTAGAAGCCGGTCAGGGTGTTGACCCAGGGGAAGATCGCGATGTCGGCGATCGTGTACTCGCTGCCCATGATCCAGTCGCGGCCGGTCAGACGCTGCTCCAACACGGCCAGCAGGCGCCTGGACTCGGCCACATAGCGCTCGCGCGGTCGCTTGTCTTCGTAGTCTTTGCCTGCGAACTTGTGGAAGAAGCCCAGCTGGCCGAACATCGGGCCGACGCCGCCCATCTGGAACATCAGCCATTGCAGGGTCTCGTAGCGTAGGGCCGGGTCTTGCGGCAAGAACCGACCCTGCTTCTCGGCCAGATAGATCAGGATCGCACCCGATTCGAACAGGGCCAGCGGCGCGCCGCCCGGGCCCTGCGGGTCAAGGATGGCCGGGATCTTGTTGTTCGGGTTCAGCGACAGAAACTCGGGCGTGAGCTGGTCGTTGCGATCGAAGCTGACCAAATGGGCCTCGTAGGGCAGGCCCAGCTCCTCCAGCAGGATCGACACCTTGACGCCGTTGGGCGTGGGCAGCGAATAGAGCTGCAGGCGCGCGGGATGCTGGGCGGGCCAGCGGCGGGTGATAGGGAAGGCGCAGAGATCGGGCATGGGTGGCGCAAGATGGCTGATGAGGCAGGGGGCGATTCTGCGCCAGCTTGCGCGAGCCTGCTCAGTCGCGCTCGGCGCGCGCCGCATCCTCTCGAATATGGCGCAGGAAGTAGCGAACGAAGAACACCGCCATGCCCATCATGAAGGCGAGACCGCTCAGGCTCATCAGGCCGACGTCGGTGGTGAACAATTCCTTGAGTGCGTGCATGGAGGCTCCCTGGGGCGTGATCGCGGCATTGCGGTGACTTGATTGAGCCCCGGGTCAGGCATTCCTGTCTTGAGCTGGGCCAAGAAAAGGCCGATTCCTGCCCCGCCGCCGATCCAGTCCGGCCCCGGGCTTCGATTCCCCTTACATTGCCATCGCATCAACACCGAACCATCCCCGACCACCATGAGCGATGTCGACGAGGGTTTCTTCCTGCGCTTCAGCGCGCCCGACATGGCTGCGCTGCGCCAGGACATCGCGCGGGCCGAGCTCAGGCTGGCGCAGGCGCGGGCCGAGGCCGACCTGTTCAAGGCCATCGATCCTGCCGGCGATCTCGGCAGCCTGCTGACCACCGACCGCCGGGAGCAGGCGGCTCGCGCCCTGCTTGGGGAGTTCCTACCCGCCGCGCGCCAGCACCCCGCCCACGAGCCGTCCGCCTGGTTGCTCCACGCACTGGCCACGGCATGCCAGTACTGTGGCGAGCGAGCCGAGGCGGATGCGCTGTTCGCCGAGGCGCTGGCGCTGGCCCGTCTGCATCGCTGGACCCAGCTGGAGCACTATGTGCTGCACCACTGGGGCCGCTGCCTCGTCGAGCAGCAGCGCTTCGGGCCGGCCCGAGACTGCTTCCTGCAGTCGCTGGCGATTCGGCAGACGCTTGGCGATCCTCGGCAAGCCTCGTCCCAGCGTGCGCTCGGCCTGCTTGCCGAGTTGGAGGCCCGGCAGCCGCCGGATGCGGGCCGGCCCGAGCGATAGACAGAAAGTGCTCAGTGCAGCGCGGCGTTGAGCTGGTCGATGACCTCGGCCCAGTCGGCGTCCTGGCGCACCTGCTCGCGCAGCAGCGCCGCCTGCGCCGGGCTCCAGAACGGCGCATCGGCCAGCCTCATGTCGGCCGGTAGCGGCCGATGGCTGCTGATGAAGCCGCGGATGCCGGCCTCGTCCGAGGGCAGGCCCAGCTGAGCGAACAGATCGCAGAAGTGGTGAAACGAGTTTTCCATATCAACTCCGCGAGAAGATATTGCGAGAGAAGTTCATGGCCAGCTCGCCTCGCCCGACTGCAGCAAGCAACCGGTGGATGAAGTCCAGTTTCTCAATGACCGGTGTCGGCATCGCAAAGGGATAGCTGTCGTAGGAGCCGAGGCTGCGGTCCATCGCATTGATGAACTGCGAGATCGGCAGCCATTGCTCGATCAGCGCTGGCGCCAACTCGGCCTCGCGCCCCAGCGGCTGCGCGATCACCGGCGCGCCGCCCGGCAGGGCACGCTCGAGCCGCAGGCCCCAGGCGGCAGCACTTTCCAGCCCGTCCTGGATATGCATGTAGTGGGCCCAGCATTCGGCCCAATCCTCCCAGGGGTGGGCGCTGGCATAGCTGCTGATGAAACTTGAGCGCCAGTCGGCCAGCGGTCCGCCGTAGTGCTGCTGCAAGGCCTGTCCGTAGTCGGCGCGTTCGTCACCAAACAGCGTGCGGAACTCGGCCAGCCAGCCGGAGCCGCTGACCAGGCGGTCCCAGTAGTAGTGGCCGATCTCGTGGCGGAAATGGCCCAGCAGGGTGCGGTAGGGTTCGTGCAGATGCGCGCGCATCTGCTCGCGGCGGGCGTCGTCGGCCTCTGAGATGTTGAGTGTGATCACCCCCATGTCATGACCGGTCAGCACCCGTTGCTGCGGGGTGACCTGTTCGAGGAAGTGGAATGACAGGCCGTGTTCGGCGTCGTCATCCTTGCTCGGCGCCGGCAGTTTCAGCGCGGCGAGGCTGTAGAACAGCCGCCGCTTGGCCTGCTCGATGCGCGCCCAATGGTCGCGGTTCTCGGGCTTGCCCAAGGCGGGGATCACATGGGTTGTGCGGCAGCTCAGGCACAGTGCCTCGGCCGAGTCGGCGGGCAGCATCCAGTTGCAGACACCTTCGAGCCGGTAGTTGCTGCAAGGGCGCTGAGCCACCGCGCCTTCGGCGAGGCGCTGCCAGCCGCCATCGCCGCCGATCTCGAAGGCGCCGAACCCCAGCTCGGCCGGTACAAAACCCAGCGCTGCGCCGCAGGCATCGCAAGCCAGGTTCTCGAAGAAGACGCGCTGGCCACAGCGCTCGCAGGTCAAGGTTCTCATCGCTCGGCAGCATAGGCCCCCTGCCCCGCCGCGACCAGCAGTGGCGGCCGCTGCCACCTGTAGGCCGGCGCCTACAGCCCTATGCGAGACTCGCCGCCTGCGCCTCGGCCAGGGGCGCTCGACACAGCAACGGGAATGACGATGAGAGTGTGCATTGTGGGCGCCGGTGCCATCGGCGGTTGGTTCGCCGGCCACTTGGGACACCGGCTGGGCGCCGAAGTCAGGCTGAGCGCTTTGGCGCGTGGCGCCACTCTGGCGGCCTTGCGCGCGCAGCAGGGGCTGCGTGTCGAGTCCGGCGGCGAGCGCTGGACCGTGCCGATCGCGGCCGGCGAGCGGCCCGAGGACCTGGGCCCGCAGGACCTGATCGTGCTGGCCGTCAAGGGGCCGGCGCTGGCGACGGTGGCCCCAGCCGTCAAGGCCTTGCTGGACTTGAACGAGCAGGCCCGCGTGCTGGTGGCGATGAATGGCGTGCCCTGGTGGTTTTTCGATGGCCTGGGCGGCGCGCTCGAGGGTCTGCGGCTGCAGTCGGTCGACCCCGGCGGCCTGGTGGTCGGCCTGATCCCGGCCGCGCGCGTGATCGGCAGCGTGGTCCATGCCAGTTGCACGACGCCCGAGCCCGGCCTGGTGTGCCATGTGATGGGCATGGGCCTGATACTTGGTGCGCCCGCAGGCGGCCGACCCGAGCACATCGAGGCGCTGGCCGCGCTTCTGGGCCGTGCCGGCTTCAACGCCACGGTCTCCGAGCGCATCCAGCGCGACATCTGGTTCAAGCTCTGGGGCAATATGACAATGAACCCGATCTCGGCACTGACCGGCGCGACCTGCGACCGCATCCTCGACGACGAGTTGGTGCGCGGCTTCGTCACGAACGTCATGCGCGAGGCTGCCGAGATCGGTGCGCGCATCGGCTGCGGCGTCGATCAGACGCCCGAGCAGCGCCATGAGGTCACACGCAAGCTGGGCGCCTTCAAGACCTCGATGCTGCAGGACGCCGAAGCCGGCCGGCCGCTGGAGCTGGATGCTCTGGTGAGCGCCGTGCGCGAGATCGCGCAGAAGCTGGACATGCCGACGCCGCATACCGATGCAATGCTGGGCCTGGTTCGGCTGATGGCGCGCACGCGCGGCTTGTACTGAGCGCGCCCAGGGCCCGGCAGCGCCCAGCCAGCCCGCCGGAGTAGCAAGGTAACTTGGGGCGCACGACGTTTCCTTGAGAGGATCAGCGCAACGCCAGTTGCAGCAGGCCCTGGGTCAGCGCCTCCAGCACCCAGCCGCCCTCGGTGTTGCTGAGGGCGAAGAAGCTCTTCTTGCCATCCTGTTGCAGCCAGGCCATGCCCATGAAGCCGGCGTAGGCGCCGGTGTGGACCAGGGCGCGCCGACCCTGGACCAGGCCGGCGGACCAGCCCAGCGCGTAGCCGCCCTCGGGCAGCTCGCGTAGCCGCTGCACATAGTCTGGGGCCAGGCCATGGCGCTTGCCCTGCAGCGCCCGCTGGTGCTCCGCCAGCCAGTGGCCATAGCCGGCCGCGTCGAGCCAGGCATTGCCTGCCGGCTTCATCGCGCCGTCAACCCAGGCATGCCAGGGCGGCGGCAGGGGCTGGTAGGGTGCCAGCGCGGCCGGGCTCGCGCCCTGATGCCCAGGGACCGCCGAGCCCTGCCTGAGTTCGAGGCCCAGGCCCTGTGCCCAGTTGCGAAGCAGGACGTCGAAGTCCTGGCCCGTCGCCGCCTCCAGCAGGGCGCCCGCGATGACATAGCCCGCGTTGGAGTAGCTGACCTCCTGGCCCGGCGGGCTGGCCGGCGCGGTCTCCAGCAGCCAGCGACTCATCAGACGGCGGCGGCCGCGGTCGGTGTTGGGCAGAGGCTCGGGCTGCGCGGCCAGGAAGGCGGCCAGATTTTCGAGCTCGGCCGGATCCTGCAGCGCGGGCAGGCCGCCGCGATGGTCCAGCAGATGGGCCAGCGTGAGGCCGGCATAGGCGGGGTGCAGCCGGCCCGCCAGCTCGGGCAGCCAGTCCGCCGGGCGGCTGTCCCAGCGCAGCCTGCCCTGCCGCACCTGTTCGGCCGCAAGTGCCGCCGTCATGGACTTGGCCAGCGAGCCAATCTGGAAGACGGCGCCCTCGCTCAGCGCGGCCCCGCCGGTACGCTCCAGCCCGGCCGTGGCGAGGTAGAGCTTCTGCAGAGCCTCATGCTGGCTGCCGTAGAGCACGCCCACCAGGCCGCCGGCCAGGCTGGCGCGCGCCGTCTCGCCCAGGCGTTGGCGCTCCTGGCGTAGCTCGGGATGGCGGATTTCTTCCAAGTCCTCGCCGCCGCCGCAGCCGCCCAGCAGGATTAGAGACAGGAGCAGCGGGAAAAGGAGGAGGGCGCGACGGCCCGGGGCAAAGAGGCGCATAGACGGCGGCAGGTCGTGGTTGAGATGCCTCGCATTTTTGGAGACCGACCCTAAAGAAACGCTAAAGCCGGCGCTGCGGCAGGCTCAGCTCGAAGCCGATGCCCCGCCCCTGCAGGCCCGGGCCGCAGCGCAGCCCGGCGCCCAGGCGCTCGACCGCCTGCCGGACGATGGCCAGGCCCAGGCCGGTGCCGGGCTCCTCGCGCTGCGAGCCGCGCCAGAAGCGCTCGAACATCAGTGCCTGGTGCTCGGTGGCGATGCCGGGGCCGTCGTCGCGCACGGCCAGCAATGGGCCCGTGGGGGCGTCGTGCAGCTGCAGCTCCACCGCGCGGGCGCCGTAGCGCAGCGCGTTGTCCACCAGGTTCTGCAGAAGGGAATGCAGCGCCCGGCGGTCGCCCTGCCAGCGAAGCTGATCCGGACCCTCCAGCGACAGCTGGACCCCGCGCTGCCTGGCCTGCGGGTAGGCCTGCCGCAGCACCAGGCCGCACAGCTCGCTCAGATCGAGCGTCTCGGCGGTCGCGCCGCTATGTGCCGGATCCATTGCGGCCAGGTCCAGCAGTTGCTGCGAGAGATGGGCGGTGCGCTGCACATCCTGCTGCAAGGCCTGGGCGGCGGCTTGGCGGCCGGGTTCGTCGGGGCTGTGCAGCAGCAGATGGGCCTGCGCGCCCAGCGCGGCCAGCGGCGTGCGCAGCTCATGGGCGGCGTCGTGGACGAAGGCGCGCTCATGGGCCAGCCGCTCGCGCAGCCGGGCGAGCAGCTCGTCCAGGACCCGCGCCAGCGGCTGCAGCTCGGCATAGCGCAGGTCGAGATCCAGTGCCTGCAGGTCGCGCCGCGTATCCAGCGCGCTGACGCGGGCAGTGAAGTCGCGCAGCGGGCGCAGGCCGCTGCGCACGGCCAGCCAGATCGGCAGCGCAAGCAGGGGCAGGGCCATAAGCAGGCTGGGCCCGATCTGCTCGATCAGCCACCGCAGCAGCTGCGCGTCGCCGGGCAGCGGCTCCAACACCCGCAAGGTCCAGCGCGGGCCCTTGGCGACGTAGACCATCAGCGCGCGTTCGCCCTGCACCTGCCGGCTCAGCCCTGCCGGCCAGGCGGGATCTGCCTGCTGAGGGTCGCTGCGAAACACCGGCCGGCCATCGGCACGCAGCAGCTGCACCGAGACCGGGCCCACCTCTGCATTCATCTCGCGGCGCAGCTGCGCGTATTCGCCCATGAAGCCTTGCAACGCCAGGCGCGCCGAGTCCTCGTCTGCGAGTGCGGCCAAGGTCTGAGACAGCAGCCCACCCAGCTGCGCCGCCTGCGATTGCTCGGTCTGCTGCTGACGCAGGCTCCAGAAGTTCTGGAACAGGATCAGCAGCGAGATCAGGGCGAAGGCCAGCAGCAGGGTACCGACCAGGCGCGTGGCCAGGCTGCGCCTCACAGCGACTCCAGCCAGTAGCCGACGCCGCGCAGCGTGCCGATGCGATGCGCGCCGATCTTGCGCCGCAGATTGCTCAGGTGCATCTGCAGTACGGTGGTGCCCAGCGCCTCACCCAGCGGCTCCAGCCGCTGGGCCAGCGTCCGCTTTCCGACCACCTCGCCGCGGCCTTCGGCCAGGGCCAGCAGGAGCTGGAACTCGCGCGGCGTGAGCTCGAGCGTCTGACCCTCCAGCTGGGCCAGTGACTGCCGTGGCAGCAGGCTCAGCGCGCCGAAGCGCCAGGTGTCGCCGGCCTGGGCCGCCTGCCGCCGCAGCACCGCGCGCAGGCGGGCGAGCAGCTCGGGTGTTTCGAAGGGCTTGACCAGGTAGTCATCCGCGCCGGCGTCCAGCCCGGTCAGGCGGGCATCCAGGCTGCCCTGGGCGGTGATGAGCAGGATCGGAGTCAGTACGTCCTGGGCGCGCCAGCGCCGCATCAGGTCCAGCCCGCTGCCGTCGGGCAAGCCAAGGTCCAGGACCACGGCGCTGCAGTTCGCGTCGTCCAGGCAGCGAGGGGCATCGCCGGCACGCCGCAGCCACTGCACGCTGAAGGCGTCCAGCTGCAGGGCGCCCAGCAGGGCGGAACCCAGGGAGAGGTCGTCTTCGATCAGGAGAATGTGCATGCGCTGCGGTGATCGCTGGCGGGTGGGGTGAGGTGTGGGGGCGAGTGGCGCGCGCCATTCTAGGGAGATGCCTGGCACGCTGAAGGCTATCGTCGCGACCCAGCCGCTGCTGCGCGCGGTCTGGGGGCAGAGCGTCTGGCGGTCTCGTCCGGTTCGAGATTCAACCCAGCTCGCGCCCAATCAGCGCGCAGGCCGGGCAAAAGCCCAGCAGACCCGAGAGCAGCGCGCCGGCGGCGCCAGCGGCCAGCAGCCAGGCCCAGGGGCTGCTCGGCACCAGCAGCAGTGTGACCGCTTCGAGGGCCAGTGCACAGACGCCGCGCAGCAGCCGTTCCCAGGCCGGCAGGTTCTTGAAATGAAGCCTCACAACTCCTCGTTCGTTTGCGTGGTCGAGGACTTGTGTCTCGATCGCCTCGACAAGCAAGAGCAGGATTCGCGGGCAAAAGATTCGCACGGCGAAAAGAAAAAGTGATCCGGCTTCACGGCGACTTCACGCCCGGCTTTCTAGGCTGTCGCATCCTCATCACCGGAGCCGCTCATGCCCCAGATCAAGACTTCGCGTCGCCTGCTGCTGGTCGTTGCTGCGACCCTCGGCCTGGCCAGTCCCCTGACGGCTGCGGCCATGGCTGCTGAGCCGCGCGTGCTGCTGGTGCTCAGTAGCCACGGCCAGGCCGAGGACGGCGGCAAGCTGGGCTATGACTTCCACGAGTTCGCGCTGGCAGCCCAGCTGCTGCAGGCCAATGGGGTGGCATTCGACATCGCCAGCCCCAAGGGCGGCGCGCCCGTGGGCCGGCCCTCCGGTGAGAGCACGGCGCGCCAAGTCAAAGCCGATGCCGCGCTGATGGCCAGGCTGCAGGCTACGCTGCCGACGGCCGGGCTTAGGCCGGCCGACTATGCGGCCGTGCTGGTGCTGGGCGGCAAAGGACCGATGTTCGATCTGCGCAGCGATGCGCCGCTGCAGCGACTGCTGAGCGGGGTCTGGCAGCGCGGCGGCGTTCTGGCGGCGGTCTGCCACGGCCCGGCGGCCCTGCTAGACCTTAAGAGCACCGATGGCCGGCCGCTGCTGGCCGGGCGGCGCGTGACCGGCTTCAGCAACGCGGAGGAGCGCCGCTTCTCTGGCAAGACCCTGAGCCAGCTGCCCTTTCTGCTGGAGGACGCCTTGCAAGCCCAGGGTGCGCGCTACGAGTCGCGCGGCCTGATGCTGCCCCTGGTGGTCAGCGATGAGCGGCTGATCACCGGCCAAAATCCGCTGTCGACCCCGCCGCTGGTAGAGGCCCTGCTGCAGGCTTTGGGCCGCACACCGGTGGCACGAACGCCCAGCATCGAAGAGGCCACGATGGTACTGATCGAGCGTCATCTCGCCGGCAACGGCGCTGCCGCTTCCGCCGAGGCCGGCCGCCATGATCCGCTGCTGTTGGGCACTTACGGCTTGCTGCTCAGCGAGGGCGGGGCCGCGTCCGAGCGGCTGAACATCGCGCTGGCCATGCTTGCCCAAGCCCATCAGCTGGCACCCGACCATGCCGGCATGACGGCGGCCCTGGCCAGCGTCCATGCAAAGCTCGGCCACAAGCCCGAGGCGATCGCGCTACTCAAGCGCGTGCTGCTGCAGCAGCCCGACCATGCACGTGCCCGACAATTGCTGGCCGAACTGGAGAGTTGAGCCCCAATGACCGAGATACCGTCGCGCCCGCGCCTGAACATCCTCTTGATCGAGGATCATGCGGCGTTGGCCGACACGCTGGCCGAGTACCTGGGCCTGCAGGGCCACCGTGTCGACTGTGCCGGTGATGGCGCGCTGGGTCTGGGCATGGCGCTGGAGCAGGACTACGACCTGCTGCTGCTGGACCTGAACCTGCCGCGCCTGGACGGGCTGCAGGTCTGCGCACTGCTGAGGTCCGAGAGCGAACGCCATTTGCCGGTGCTGATGCTGACCGCGCGCGACCAGTTGCAGGACAAGCTGGCCGGCTTTGCCCAGGGCGCCGACGACTATCTGAGCAAGCCTTTCGAGCTGGCCGAGTTGGCGGCGCGTTGCCTGGCGCTGGCGGCCCGGCCGCGCCTGCAGCGACCCCATCGGCTGGTGCTGGGCGAGCTGAGCCTGGACCGGCGCCGCCGCGAGGCCTGTCGCCAGGGGCAGGTCTTGCTGCTGCAGCCGCTGGGCTGGCAGATCCTGCTGGCCCTGGCCGAGGCGCATCCGGCCCTTGTGAGCCGCGAGGCCCTGACACGCAGGCTGTGGGGCGACGAGCCGCCCGATTCGGACGCACTGCGCTCCCACATCTACCAGCTGCGCCAGGCGCTGGACAAGCCCTTTCCCGACCGGCCACCGCTGCTCAGCACCCTGCCCGGCCAGGGCTACCGACTCGAGCTGCCGGCATGAGGGCCGCCTGGTCGCTGCAGCAGCGCATCGTGCTGGCCTTCGGCGGCCTGACCCTCTTCATCTGCACGCTCTTCGTGCTGCTGGCGATGGCGATGATGTACTCGCTGGAAGACACTTTCTTCGAACGCATGCTGGCCGAGGAGGGCGAGCATCAGCGGCAGGCGGCGCAGGCCGGCCAGGGCACACCGGCACCGCTGCGCCGCTTCATCAGCCTGCATGCCGATGCGAGCAGCTTCCCGCCTGATCTGGCGGCCGCCCATGCGGCCCACCCGTCGCGGCGCGAGCTGGCCGGCGAGCAGGGGCGGCATTACCACCTGCTGCGGCTGGAGCAGCCACAGCAGTGGCTGGTGGCCGAGGTCAGCCAGCAGCTGGAAGTGCGGCCGCAGCGCGCGGCCATTCTGTGGAATCTGGGGCTGATGTGCGGCGTGTTGCTGCTGGCGTCGCTGGGCCTGGGCTGGTGGCTGGCGCGCCAGGCGGTGCGGCCGCTGGCGCGGCTGGATCAGGCCCTGCGCGAGGCGCCGCCCGGCACCGAACCGCCGATCGAGCTGCAGAACTTCCCGCGCAACGAGCTGGGCCGGCTGGCCGAAACGCTGAAGGCGGCCTGGCAGCGCAACAAGGATTTCGCCGAGCGCGAGCAGCAGTTCGGCCGTGATGCCAGCCATGAGCTGCGTACGCCGCTGGCCGTGATCGCCAACTCGGCCGAGCTGCTGCAGGCGCGCGGCGACCTGCCGGCGCATGCCCAGGCGCCGCTGGCGCGCATCCGCGAGGCCTGCCGCAGCATGACGCAGACGGTGCAGAGCCTGCTGGCCCTGGCGCGAGAGCTTGAGTTGCTGCCGCCGCGCCGCTACCGCTTGCTGGCCCTGGTGCTGCAGGCGCTGGAACTGCAGCGGGCGGCGGCCTTGGCGCGCTCAGCGCCGGTGGCGCCCTTCGAGCTGGACATAGACCCGGCGCTCGACCTGATCGGCCAGCCCGAGGTGCTGGCGGTGATACTGAACAATTTGCTGGCCAATGCCGCCCAGCATGCGCCGGGCGCCCTGGTGCGCCTGCGATGGGCCGACGGTGAGCTGTGGGTCGAGAACGAAGGGCCGGGTCTTGCCAGCGGCGGTTCGGGCGAGCGGCAGACCAGCGCCGGTTTCGGATTGGGCCTGTCCATCGTCCAGCGCCTGTGCGAGCGCCATGGGCTGGGTTATCAGATGATGGGCAAGCAAGAGAGTGGCTGGGTGCGCGTGGCGCTGCGGCTTTGAGGCATGCTGCGGCTGCTAACAAGGAGTCCGGATGAAAACGCTGCTTGCCACCCTGGCGATCCTGCTGGTGACTTCGCCCGCCCTGGCCCAGACGGGTTTGCCCGCCGCTGCCAAGTTGCCGCTGCTGATCGCCCATCGCGGCGCCTCGGGCTATCTGCCCGAGCACACACTAGCCGCCTACGAGCTGGCCATTACCCAGGGCGCCGACTACATCGAGCCCGATCTGGTCATGAGCAAGGACGGCGTGCTGCTGGCCCGCCATGAGCCCTTGCTGGCCCGGGTCGAACTGGAGGCCGACGGCCGTATCAAGCGCGGCGCCGATGGGCGGCCGCTGCTGCACCGCACGGACACCAGCAGCAATGTCTGGGAGCTGGAGAAGTATGCGGACCGGCTCACCGTCAAGCAAGTCGACGGCCGGCCTATGGGTGGCTGGTTCGCCGAGGATTTCACCGCCGCCGAGATCCGGGCCGATATCCGCGCCCAGGAGCGGCTGCGCGATCAGCGCCTCACCAACAAGGCGCACGACAACAAATACCCAATCCCAACCCTGCAGGAAGTCATTGCGCTGGCCAAGACTCATGGCGTCGGCCTCTATCCCGAGACCAAGCACCCGAGCTATTTCAAGGCCTTCACCGATGCGGCCGGCCTGCCGCGCCTGGAGGACAGGTTGCTCGAAGCGCTTCATGCCGCTTACGGCAACACGCGCGAGGCGCCGGTCTTCATCCAGTCCTTCGAGGTGAGTAACCTGCAGTACCTGCGCGGCAAGACCGCTCTCCGCCTGGTGCAGCTGCTCAGCCCCGCCGGCCGGCCCTATGACCTGAGCCTGGCCGGCCGAATCGGTGATCAGCGCAGCTATCAAGATCTGGCCCTGCCTGCCGGGCTGGACTTCATCAAGCGCTATGCCGACGGCATCGGTGCGCACACGAACCTGATGATCCCGCTGGCCGGCGGCCAGCTGGGAACGCCGACCCGGCTGATCGCCGAGGCCCATGCGCGCGGCCTGCTGGTCCATGGCTGGACGTTCCGGGCCGAGAATAGCTTTCTGCCGGTGGAGTTCCGGCGCGAGGGTCAAGTCCTGGGCGATATGGCGGGCCAGCTCAAGGCCTTTCTGGCCCTGGGCATGGACGGCTTCTTCACCGACCAGCCCGATCTGGGCCGGGCGGCCCTGAAACCGTGATCAGACTCCGATCAAGCCCCCACTGCCCGCACGAAAGGTCGAACGCCCAGCCAGGCGCCATGGACCCAGAACGCGAAGGCGGCCCAGGCGACGATGCCGACGATGACGGCGCCCACCGTGCCAGCCGCCGTTCCGGCCGCCGGTGCCGGCGCGCCGGCCCGGTCGCGCTGCCGCGCGGCGCGAAAGCACAGCACGGCCCAGAGCAGGAAGCTGCCGAACAGGACCAAATCGGCCAGTGTGTTGTTGGCCAGCAGATGGGCAAAAGCCCAGAGCTTGACGGACAGCACCATCGGGTGGCGCAGCTTGGCGCGGATGTGGTTGCGCGGTCCGTTGCCGGCCGCCAGCAAGATGAAGGCGACCAGGGTCAGGAGGGCGGCCAGGTGGTTCATGCCGCGCGGCGTTGCCCACAGCACGGTGGGCGTCAGCCGCGCCTGCGCATAGCCCCACAGGATCAGGCCGAAACCCATCAGCGAGACGGCGGTGTAGCCAAGCTTCCAGGGCTTCTCGCCCAGGCGTGCGATCTGGGCCTGGCGCCAGGGCTCGGCGACGATGCGTAGCGAGTGCACGCCGAGAAACAGAACAAGTCCGAGTATCAGAACAGTCATGCAAGGCATCCCGTGGCTGCGCCGCTCAGGCGGCGCGCCATTGTGCCTTGCGGATCGGTCAGCCGTGCTGCTGAAGCAGCCGCTCCAGACTCCACAGCAGGGCCGGGTAGAGCAGACCCCAAACTGCAGCCACCAGGACCAGTGCCTTCAGCGCGGTGACGATATTCTGGGCGCGGGCGGTGGAGAGTTGTTGCTTGTTCATCGGGCACTCCGATCAAAAGAGAGTGGCACCTAGCAAGCACCGTGCCCGCGCCCCGCTGGCTCAGGCGCTGCGGTCCACCCGCAACGCCAGCACCACCGAGCTGGTGGTCTTGATCACGCCCTCGATCTCGCCGATCTCGTCGAGCAGCGCGTCCAGCCGCATCGTCGACTCCGCGCGCAGCAGCGCCATGTAGTCGAACTCGCCGCTGACCGAGGCGAGCTGGCGCAGCTCGGGGAAGCCGCCGATCTTCTTGACCACCTCGCGCCCGGCGCGCGGCTGCACCGTGATGCCGACAAAGGCCTGCACGCCTCGGTCTGCCGCCTCGCTGCCCAGCTTTGCCGTGTAGCCGACGATGGCACCCTCCTGCTCCAGCCTGGCCAGCCGCGCCACCACGGTGGTGCGGGCCACGCCCAGTTTGCGTGCCAGATTGGCCGTGCTCTCGCGGGCATTGGCCTGCAGCAGGGTGATCAGCTGGCGGTCGACGGGGTCGCGGGCGCTATGAGTCATGGATAACCCTTGAATTCGACGATGTGAATGATGGTGCTGACGAATCGTCATTTTATGCATTGATTTCGTCGAAATCGTGCTTTCTTTCGTCCGGGCTCATTTCTAGACTGCGGCCATCTGTTGATTGATCGATGAAGGAGATCCCCATGAAAGTCGCCCTGCTCGGCGCCGGCCATATCGGCCAGACCATCGCCCGCCTGTTGCACGCCACCGGCGACTACCAGGTCACCGTGATCGACAAGAACGCCAAATACTTGGCCGCACTCGCCGCAGAAGGCATCGTCACTGCCGAGGTGGATACCGAGAACCAGGCGGCGCTGGCGGCCCAACTGCGTGGCAAGGACACGGTGGTCAATGCCTTGCCCTACCACCTGGCCATCACCGCCGCCACGCTGGCACTGGAATGCGGCTGCCACTACTTCGACCTGACCGAGGATGTGGCTGCGACCAAGGCGATCAAGGACCTGGCTAAGGGCGCCAAGACCGCCTTTATGCCCCAGTGCGGCCTGGCGCCTGGCTTCATCGGCATCGTGGCCCACCACCTGGCCACCGGTTTCGACGAGGTGCGCGATGTGCAGATGCGCGTCGGCGCGCTGCCGGCCTTCCCGACCAATGCCTTGAAATACAACCTGACCTGGTCGGTCGACGGCCTGATCAACGAGTACTGCCACCCGTGCGAGGCCATTCATGGCGGCGCGTTCATATCGGCGCTGCCGCTGGAAGGCCTGGAGCACTTCTCGCTGGACGGCACCGAGTACGAGGCCTTCAACACCTCGGGCGGTCTGGGCACGCTGTGTGAGACCTGGGCCGGCAAGGTGCGCAACCTCGACTACAAGACCGTGCGCTACCCCGGCCATCGCGATCTGATGAAGTTCCTTCTCGAAGACCTGGCGCTGGCCAGCGACCAGGACAAGCTCAAGGACATCATGCGCAAGAGCATGCCCGCGACCATGCAGGACGTGGTGCTGGTCTTTGTCACTGTCTCCGGCATGAAAAACGGCGTGCTGATGCAGGAGGTCTTTGCCCGCAAGATCTTCGCCGAGCGTGATGCGAAGGCGCCGCTGTCGGCCATCCAGATCACCACTGCCGCCGGCATCTGCGCCGCAGTCGATTTGTTCCGCGAAGGCAAGCTGCCTGCCAAGGGCTTCATCCGTCAGGAAGAGGTCGAGCTGCCTGCCTTCCTTGCCAACCGTTTCGGCCGGGCCTATCAGCAGTCGCGCCAGGTCGAGTCCATCGGTTAAGTGAGAATCCAGACCATGACGAATCAAACGCAAGACCTGCTGAGCGCCCTAGGCGTTCCCGCTGCCGCCTACACCGGCGGCACCCTGAACGTGCGCTCGCCTATCGACGGCGCGGTGCTGGGCGCCGTGCACCAGGCCAGCGCGGCCGAAATGACGGCCGCCGTCGGCCGCGCCCACGCTGCCTTCATGCAATGGCGCACCGTGCCCGCGCCCAAGCGCGGCGAGCTGGTGCGCCTGTTCGGCGAAGAGCTGCGCGCCCACAAGGCAGACCTGGCCCGCCTGGTCTCGCTGGAGGCCGGCAAGGTCACGAGCGAAGGCGAGGGCGAGGTGCAGGAGATGATCGATATCTGCGACTTCGCCGTCGGCCTGTCGCGCCAGCTGCATGGCCTGACCATCGCCAGCGAGCGCCCCGGCCACCGCATGATGGAGCAGTACCTGCCGCTGGGCGTGGTGGGCATCATCTCGGCCTTCAACTTCCCGGTCGCCGTCTGGGCCTGGAACTCAGCATTGGCCCTGGTCTGCGGCGACAGCTGCCTCTGGAAGCCCAGCGAGAAGACGCCGCTGACGGCCCTGGCCACGCAGGCGCTGTTCGAGAAGGCGGTAGCCCGTTACGAAGGCGCACCGGCCTATCTGTCCCAGGTGCTCAACGGCGGCGCTGTCGTCGGCGAGGCCATGGTCGACGATGCCCGTGTCGCGCTGGTGTCCGCCACCGGCTCGACCCGCATGGGCCGCGCGGTCGGCCCGCGCGTGGCTGCGCGCTTCGGCCGTTGCCTGCTGGAGCTAGGCGGCAACAATGCCATCATCGTGACCCCCAGCGCCGACCTGGACCTGGCCGTGCGCGGCATCCTTTTCGGCGCTTATGGCACGGCGGGCCAACGCTGTACGACGACGCGCCGCGTCATCGCCCATGAGAGCATCCATGACGATCTGGTGGCTCGCCTGGATCGCGCGCGCGCGCAGCTGAAGATCGGCTCGCCCGTCGATGCCGGCAATTTGATTGGCCCGCTGATCGACAAGCAAGCCTTCGATGCGATGCAGGCCGCGCTGGCCGCCGCGCGCGAGCAGGGTGGTGAAGTCAGCGGCGGTGACCGAGTGCTCGCTGCCCAGTATCCCGAGGCCTGGTACGCCGCACCGGCCCTGGTGCGCATGCCTGCGCAGACCGCCATCGTCAAGCACGAGACCTTCGCCCCCATCCTCTACACGCTGAAGTACGAGACCCTAGATAAGGCGATCGCGCTGCAGAACGAGGTGCCGCAAGGCCTGTCCTCGGCCATCTTTACCAACGACATCCGCGAGGCCGAGACGTTCATGAGCGCGGCCGGCTCGGACTGCGGTATCGCCAACGTCAATATCGGCACCTCGGGCGCCGAGATCGGCGGCGCTTTTGGCGGCGAGAAGGAGACCGGCGGCGGCCGCGAGTCAGGCTCCGATGCCTGGAAGGCCTATATGCGGCGCACGACCAACACGGTCAACTATTCGCGCTCGCTGCCGCTGGCGCAGGGCGTGAAGTTTGATGTTTGAGGGATATTGCAATGACTGAATCCGGGCTGAGCCGCCTGCTGAGCGCCTTGCTGGGCGAGGGGGCGACGCAAGAGACGTTGACTCAATTGCAGGTGATGCCGGCACTGCTGAAGCCGGTCCGCGACACGGTGTCGCGGGCGGAGTTGGCGCAGGCACTGAACATGGCGCTGTTTCGTGATCTGCTCGCGCGAGTGCCGGCCGGTGCCGCCTATGTGGCCGACTGCCAGCGCGCCGGTGAGCGCGTGGTATTCGACCATGGTGCGCTGCGCACCGTGGCCTGGCCGTGCGGTGGCTTGCCGCCCGGCGAGGCGGCGATCACGCGGGTGCTGCGACCGCTGGGTTATGCCCACGCCGAGACCTATCCGTTGGCACGACTGAAGATGACCGGCCGCAGCTGGCGACATGAGGACTTCCCCGAGGATATCGCGCAGTTCTTCGTCTCCGAGTTGCATCCCGAGCAGTTCTCTCCTGGCTTCCAGGCGGCTGTGAGCCGCGTCATCGGCGCCTCGCGCGATCCGCTGTCCAGTGCCGATTTGGCCCTGCTAGAGCAGCTGGCGCGAGATAAGGTACTGCCCTGGAATGCCGCGCTGTCCTTGGTGCCGCGCCTGCTGGGCTGTTTCGAGCGCCAGCACCCGCTGTTCGCGCTGGCCGACTACCAGGCCCTGCTGGCCGAGTCGGCCGAGATGGCCTGGATCGCGACCGAGGGCAATGCCTTCAACCACGCGACCGACCGTGTCGCCGACATCGAGCTGCTGGCCGATACCCAGCGCGTGATGGGCCGGCCGATCAAGGACAGCATCGAGACCTCGGCCTCTGGCCGGGTACGCCAGACCGCCTTCCGCGCGGCCCAAGTGGAACGCCAGTTCCTGCATGAGGGTCGGGCCTTGACCCAGGCAGTGCCGGGCTCGTTCTATGAGTTTATCCAGCGCGAACGCGAGGACGATCAGCAGGGCCTGGATCTGCGCTTCGACGCCGCCAATGCGACAGGGATTTTCAAGATGACCTCGGCGGCCTGAGTAACAGATTGGGGCTATGTCTTGCGCGCTTGCAAATTAGCGTGCTATAGTCCGGCCTCTTCGCGCAGTTCGGTGAATGTGCTGAAGGGAAACTAGCCCAGATGGCGGAATTGGTAGACGCACTAGTTTCAGGTACTAGCGGGTAACTCCGTGGAGGTTCGAGTCCTCTTCTGGGCACCAAACAATGAGGGTCAGCACGCAAGTGCTGACCCTTTGCGTTTTCTGGCCCAGACTTCTTGCCATGCCCGACGATCTCCGTTCCCTGTGCCAGCAGTTTCCGCGCCCCGGCCGCCTCGAGGCCATCCTGCTGCGGCCGGCACGCCGCCTTGCCATGATCTCCGTCGAGCAAGTCCTGACCCTTGAGGGGCGGGGCCTGGATGGCGACCGCAGCTCCCAGCGCAGCGGTGGCAAGCGTCAGGTCAGCTTGATCCAGGCCGAGCACCTGCCGGTGGTCGCGGCCTTGAGCGGGAGAGCGAGCCTTGACCCCGCGCTGCTGCGCCGCAACCTCGTGATCTCCGGTCTGAACCTGATGGCCGCGCGCAGTCTCTTTCGCGACCAGGTTCTGCATCTGTGCATTGGCGAAGATGTCGTGCTGGAACTGACCGGCCCCTGCGAGCCCTGCTCACGGATGGAAGAGTTGCTCGGCCCGGGCGGCTACAACGCGATGCGCGGCCATGGCGGCATGACCGCGCGCGTGCTGTGCGGCGGGCTGCTACGGCTTCACGCCGGGGTCAGCGTCCGAGTCGGCCCAGCGCCTGCTCCTTGAGCGTGCGCAGATCGCGGGCTGGCGGCGCGCCGAACATGCGGCTGTATTCGCGGCTGAACTGCGAGGGGCTTTGATAGCCGACCTTGTGCGCGGCGCCGGCCGCATCGATGCCGCCGCCCAGCAGCAAGCAGCGCGCCTCTTGCAAGCGCAGGCGCTTCTGGTACTGCAGCGGGCTCATCGCGGTGACGGCCTTAAAGTGGTGATGCAGCGATGAGGGGCTCATGTGTGCGGCCTCGGCCATTGCCGCGATGCTCAGGGGTTCGGCATAGCGCTCACGCAGCCAGTTGATCGCTCGAGCGATGCGCGCCGCAGAGCCGCCACTGCCGCCCGTCAGCGTCTGTGCCAGCCGCCAGCCTTCGGGGCCGGACAGTAGACGGTAGAGAATTTCTTGCAGTGCAAGCGGCGCGAGCGCGGGCAGGTGCTGCGGAGACTCCAGCAGGCGCAGCAAGCGTAGCACCGGGTCCAGCAGCTCAATGCTGTTGTGGCCGACGAAGACGCCGCGGGTGCTGGACGGATCATCCGTGGGCGGGGCGCTCAGATGGCGCGCCTGCTCGGCCAGCGCCGCCGGGTCGATGTCCAGGCGCACGCACAGATAGGGCTGCTCCTCGGTTGCCTGCAAGACCTGACCCATCACCGGCAGGTCCTGGCTGACAACCAGGTGGTGACTGGCGTCGTAATCGTACAGCTCGTCGGCCAGGTACAGGCGCTTGGCGCCTTGCGCGATCAGGCAGACGGCCGGCTTGTGCAGGCCGTGGTGCGGCTCGCTGGGGGCACTGAGGCGCCACAGGCTGAGGCCGGGCACGGGCGTGGTCTGCTCGCCGTCTTGCGGTGCGAGTGCGGCCAATCGCTGTACCAGTTCAGCCTGGCGCAGCAGCAACTGGACCTGGTACTCACTGGCGTTGGCAGGGTTGAGCGTGGTGGTCGCGGACATGGCGCGAGTCTAGTCAGCCGGCGCGGCCCGCACATGGCCGCGAGAGCAGTTTCGGAGCATTGGGCAAGAAGCCTGCAGGAACGGGCTACCGCCGCGTCGAGACGATTTTCTAGACTGCCGCCCAACCCCGCGCCAATCCGGCAAGCAGGCATCAAGGAGTCGTTCATGTCGTCAGGAATCGAAGGCAAGGTCGTCGCGATCACCGAGGCGGGCGACGGGGGCATCGGCGCGGCCGCCGCCCGGCTGCTGGCTGCGCAGGGCGCCCATGTCGTGCTGGGCTCGCGCGATCGGCCGCAGATCGAGGCCTTGGGGGGGCTCATCGTGCGAGCCGGCGGGTCGGCTCAGTGGCATATCGTGGACGTGACGGACCGTCGCAGCACGCAGCGCTTCATCAGCTTGGCCCACGCCTGGTTCGGCCGGCTGGACGTGCTAGTCAACAGTGCCGGGCTGCTTGCGCCATCGGCGCTTGACGCGCTGCGCATTGATGACTGGGATCGGATGATCGATGTCAATTTACGCGGCGCGCTGCATGGCATCGCGGCCGGCCTGCCGCTGCTGCAGGCGCGCGGCCATGGGCAGATCATCAACATTGTCGAGCCCGACGACGGTAGATCTGCCGTGCACGAAGCCACGCAGCAGGCGCTGCGCGCGATCAGCGAGGGCCTTCGTCGCGAGCTCCCGCCGGCGCTGCGAATCAACTTGCTGCAGGCCGGCCCAGCCACCGCGCAGACCCTGGTTGCGACCATAAAACAAACCGATGGCGCCGATGCCGGTGCGCTTTCCCTGCGACCTTCTGCACGCCAGCACGCACTTGAAACAATTGCAGATCAGCGTTTTCCCGCGTCGTCATCGGGAGACTTGCGTTTTATGAGTGAGAATTGCGCCCGCCCGAGATCGTCGGGCGCCACACAGAATTGAGATCCTGGAATGAACAAAACCGAACTGATCGAGCACCTGGCCAGCAAGCACGAACTGACGAAGGCCGAAGCCGGCCGCATCATCGAAACCCTGCTGGACGCGGTGGTGACCACCGTCAAAAAGGGCGGCGCGGTCACTATCCCCGGGTTTGGCTCCTTCAAGCAGCACGCCCGTGCAGCCCGCACCGGCGTGAATCCCAGCACCGGCGACAAGATCAAGATCGCTGCCGCCAAGCTGCCCAAGTTCACCCCGGGCGCTGGCTTCAAGGCCGCTGTCGATCCGAAGGCTGCCGCTCGCAAGGCTGCCAAGGCCGCTGAGAAGCCCGCCAAGGCTGCGGCCAAGCCGGCTGCCAAGGCCGCCGCCAAGAAGGCCAAGAAGTAAGACGCTGCCAACACGATTGGCGCAGGCCGGACAGCCGCGAGGGTGCCCGGCCTTCTTGCTTCTGGACGGGCCTCAGACCAGGCGCTGCGCCGCAAGCTCGAAGTGCTCGACCTGTGGCGGGCTGGCGAAGAAGGGGCCGACGATGGCGCGCCACTCGGCGAACAGCGGACCGCCGCGGAAGTGCACGGTGTGGTCTTCCAGCGTCTGCCATTCGATCAGCAGCAGATAGCGCTCGGGCGACTCGATGCCATGCTGGACCTGGGCGCGCACAAAGCCCTGGGCCTGCGTGATCACACTGGCGATGCCCAGCTGGATTGCTTCTTCAAATTCGGCCTGCTGGCCGGGCTGGATGCGGATGTCGGCGACTTCGAGAATCATGGTCGGGGCTTTCCTGAGTTGAGGGTGAGCAGCAGCTTGCTGCGCACCAGCGGATGCCAGTATGGCGCCTTGTCCAGCGGCGTGTCGGGCGGCAGCAGAGGGTTGTTCAGCACCATCCAGCGCCGCCGATCGAGACGGGCGCGCGCCAGTTGAGGCCCGATGCGCTGCTCGAACAGGGCGACAAAGCTGCCGTCGGCCAGCGCAAGCTCCCAGCCCCGGCGCAGCCGCTCGGCCAGCTCGGGCCGCTTGGGGCTGACGAAAAAGTAGAAGGCCGAGGGATAGGCGATGGCCCAGCGCTGCAGCACGGTCAGCCCCGGATGGGCATCGGCAATCGGATAGACCTCGATGGCACCGAGCGCGAAAGTGTCGATGCGATCCCGCCGCAGCAGCTCGGCAAATGCTGCCAGCCTGGGCATGCGTTCGACCCGCCAGCCATTGGCCAGGAGGATCTGGCTGTCGGGCCAGTCGCTGACCTGGCCGTGCCGCAGTGAGCGCAGCTGTCCTGGCTGGTCCAACGCATCGAGCTCCGCCGCACGACCGGCCAGCACTACCGGCAGGCGCACGCCCAGCAGGCCGCGATACAGGCAGACCCGCAACGCCAGGCCCTGGACTTCGCGTTCGGCCGAGCTCATTGAGCTCAGCACATCCACTTCGCCGGCCTGCAGCTGCAAGAAGGCGCGGTTTTGTGTCACGACCTCGGTGGCCTGCAGGCCGTAGTCGCCATGGCTTGTCCGGGTCTTGTCGAGCAGCAGCTGTAAAACCTCGAGCTCGTAGGTGATGACCTGGCTGCTTTGCTGCTGGGCCATCGCATGGCGTATGGGCTGGGCGGCGGTCAGGCTGGCGCACAGTGCCAGGCACAGGCCGAAAAACGTCCCGGCCGCCAGCCTGTGGGTGGGGTGATGCGTCGGTGTTGCAGCCATCGGTCGGGTGCGCTGATGCTGCGATTGTGAACCCGGGCCGGGATTTCCTGCACGGGCCAGGTGCCGGCATGCGGCGAGAATCGCAGCCCATCAGCGCCAGCGTCGATGGCGCGAGGGCGATGGATGATGGCTGAGCATGCACCCGAGCGAACTTAGGGCTGAGAACCAGGCCCTGCGCCAGCAGTTGGAAGACATGCTGCGGGAGGCCCGTGCCAACGAGGACAAGATGCGCCGCTTCGACCAGCTGGAGCACCGGCTGATCGCGGCCGGCTCGCTGGGCGAGCTGCTGCGCCTACTGTTGTTGGAGTACCGGCCGGTGTTCGGCATCGAGTTCGTCGGCCTGACCCTGCTGGACACCCAACTGGAGATCCGCAGCATCCTGGACGCCGAACTGCATGAGCACACCGCCTTGCCTGGCCTGCAGCTGCCGCCCACCCTGCGGGCGCTCGATGCGCTGGATCTGGATCAGCGGCCTTGGCTGGGCGCCTACGATGCCATCCTGCACGGCGACTTGTTCGGCGCTGCGCCCGGCATCGCCTCGGTGGCGCTCTTGCCGCTGAGCCGGCGCGGCCAACTGATCGGCTGCCTGCAGTTCGGCAGCAGCGATGCAGCGCGCTACAACAGCGGGGCCGGCACCAAGTTCCTGGAGCGCCTGGCGGCGATCGCCTCGGTCTGCCTGGAGAGCGCGTTGAACCAGGAGCGCGTCAAGCGGGCTGGCCTGACCGATGTGCTGACCGGCGTGCACAACCGGCGCTATTTCGAGCATCGCTGCCTGATCGAGATCAGCCAGGCGCGCCGCCACAGCCAGGCCTTGGCCTGCCTGTTCCTCGACATCGATCATTTCAAGCCGGTCAACGACCGGCACGGTCATGCCGCCGGGGATGCGGTACTGCGCGCGGTGGGGCTCATGATCCAGGGCCAACTGCGCGCCGGTGACACGGTGGCGCGCTGGGGTGGTGAGGAATTCGTCGTGCTGTTGCCACGCACACCTGCCGCTGCCGCCCGCGAGGTAGCTGAGCGCATCCGTCAGCGCATCGCCGACCAACGCCTTCCGGTGGGCGGCGGTATCGAGCTGGCGGTGACCGTCTCGATCGGCCTGGCCATGCTCGAACTCGCCGGCTCGCCGGAAGCCGCGCCGCTGCTGCAGGCGGCCGATGCTGCGCTCTACCGCGCCAAGCAGGGCGGGCGCAACCAGGTGGTCGGTGGGAGCGCCGCGCCGCCCTGAGCGGCTCAGGCGCCGATTTCTTGCAGCAGGACCAGGGTCTGGGCGATCACGGTTTCGGCCTGGTCCTTGTGCGGCGCATGGCCACAGTGCGGCAGCGCGACCAGGCGGGTCGGCGCATGAATGCGGCGAATCGCCTCGATTTGCGCCAGCGTCGCGTACTCGTCGTCCACACCCTGCAGCGCCAGCACCGGGCAGGCCAGCGTTTTCAGATCGGCCTCGATATTCCAGCCGCCCTCGAAGCCCGGCCGCAGCCAGGCGTCATTCCAGCCGTAGAAGGCCGAGTCGGTGTTGGCATGGTGGCGCCTCAGCGCGGCCTTCAGCGCGCTGGGCTCCTGCTCGTAAGCCGTCTTGGCGGCGCGCAGGCCGGTGATCGTGGTCGGCTCGACGAAGAGATGCGGCGCGAGCGCCACCAGGGCGCGCACGCGCGCCGGAAAATAGGCGGCAAACAGCAAGGCCAGTGAGGCGCCGTCGCTGTGGCCGAACAGGAACAGCGGTTCGCACTGCAGCCCCAGCGCATCAAAATAGGCCGGCAGCAGCCCGCGCGCCTGGCGCTGAAGATAGTCTTGCGGCCAGGGCTCGGTGCGCGGCGTGCTGTGCCCGTAGCCGGGGCGGGAGAACAGCAGCCCACGGCAGCCGGCCGCCTCACACAGGCGCTGCGGAAAGTCCTTCCATTGCGACAGCGAGCCCAGGCCCTCGTGCAGAAACACGATCAGCGGGCGCCTCCTGTCGATACTCGGCTCGCTGCGTGACTGGGCACTGAGCCACTGGGACTCGATCTGGATCTCACAACCCTCAAGCCTCAGCGGCTGCAGGAAGATGTCTGTGCGGTGTGGCATAGCCGCATTGTGCGGCGCGCATCCTTGTATCGCTGTTGTTGCACCATCTGGAGTTCAGTGTCTGGAGTCCAGCTTTGCGAGCAACTGCCGCGCCTCGGCCTTCGCAAGAGGGCTGGCCTTTAGCTTTTCCAGCTGACCCAGTGCATCACGAGCCAGGGCAAGATCGCCCGACGCGATATAGAGCTTGGCCATTTCCAGACGCAGAGAGCCCATTTCTGGGGCCATGCTGACAGCCCGGCGCTGCACCTCGATGGCCTTGGACAACTGACCCTCGTGCGCATAGCTTTGTGCCAGTGTGTTCAAGATGGCCGGGTTGTCGGGTGAGGCCTTGAGTGCCCGTTTGGCAAAGTCCGATGCGCCAGGTTTGCTCTGCTTCACCAGCAGCCAGGCGGTGTTGTTCAATGCTTGGGCATCGAGCGGCCGTTGCTCACTAATGCGGCGGTAGTGCTGCTCGGCGTCGGACCAGTTTTCTCGAGCCAACGCGCGCTCGGCCAGATGGTGCAGAAACGGTATGTCGCCAGGATGCCGGGTCAGCCAGCTACTGGCGAATCGTTCCGCCTCAGCTTGACGTGAGTCTGATAGCAGCAACTGATGCAATTGCCGCGCGGCTTGCGCCGCATCGCGTTTGCTGACGGCTTGTCTTAGCGCGAGCTCGGCAGCAGGCTTGTCGCCCATGATGACCCGGACCTCACCCTCCATGGCAAATCCGGCGGCGTCGTCGGGATGGCGCTTCTGTGCCTCTTTGGCCATGGCCAGGGCTTGCGGTAGTTGCTTGTCTCGCACCGCCAACGCGGCTCCAAGACGCAGACCTGCGACGGCACCGGGTTCGGCGTTCAGCGCCTTTCGCACGGCCAACCTAGCTGCAGCGAAATCCTGCTTTTTCATCTGCAACTCAGCCACCCGTAGATGGGGGACCGCGCTTGACGGCGTCATGCCAGCCAGTTGCCCAAAGGTGTTGATGGCTTGCTGAACCTCGCCGTTCGCGCTCAGGGCTTGGCCTAGCGCGTCGTGCAGGGCAGGCTCGCCAGGCAATGCGACCACTGCAGCCTGGGCCGTGGCCACCGCCTGCTTGTAATCTTGGCTGTGCAACTGCAACTCGATCAGCGCTAGCCGGGGTGCGCTCAGATCCGGGTGGGCGGCGATGGCCTCTTTCAACAACTTGGTTGCGGCAGCGACGCCCTCTACGGTTTCGGGTTGCAGTTCTGCAAGCGCCAGCGTGGCCTGCAGATGTGCTGGCTGCTGGGTGCGCAAGGCTTCAAAACGCGCAACCGCCGCTGCGTGCTTGCCCTGTGCTAGCTCAATGCCCGCCAGTCCTGCGATGGCTGGGTAGTGCTGGGGGTTCTTTTGCAGCGCTCGCTCAAATTCCCTTTGCGCGGCCTCAAGCTTCTTTTGCTGCAATAGCACCTGGCCCCGCAACTCATCGACTTGGACCATCTCGGGCTTTTTGCGCGCAAGCTCGTCGATGGCGGCTAAAGCCAGGGGGGCCTGACCGCGAGCCAGATGTGCGCTGATCAGTGCCAGATCTGCATCCCCACCCTTGTCGATGCGGGACAGCGTCCGAAGTTCTTCAAAACCGGCTTCGCCCGGATCCAGCCTGACGCGCGCCCGGGCTGCCGCCAGGGTGATTTCGTTGCTGCCCGTCTGGCGGGCGGCAGCACGCTGGAACAACTGATCGGCGGTCTTGGCATCCCCTTGCATCAGCTTTGCCTGGGCAAGCAAGGGAATAGCTAAAGCAGGCGGAGGATCCCTGTGCATCAGCGGGTTCAGGGTTTCTATCGCGGCCTGGTACTGACCGCTGTGCAGCAGTACCTGCGCCAGCATCAGCCTCGGCATCTCGGCTTGCGGGGCAATGCCGACGGCTCGCGACAGCAGGGCCTCGGCGCGGGCAGGAGACTTCATCGTCAACTCAGCGGCTCCCGCGAGCAGCAGCAACTCGACATTGCCGCCACCGCCACGCAGCAATTCCGTCGTGATGTCGCGTGCAAGCTTGGCGTCCCCGCGCAGCAAGGCCAGTTTGGCCTCGTACAAGCGAGTGCGGGGATTGTTGGGCAAGGCTTTTTGCATGGCCAGCCACTGCCGCTGTGCGGAGGTTGTGTCGGCCCCAGCCAAGTGCAGAGCGATCAGTGCAGCGTGCGCGGACACGGAATCTGTTCGGATTCTCAAGGCCCGATTAAAGGAGTCAACCGCGCCAGAGTTGTCACCCTGCGCATACAACAACTGACCTTGCAACACCCACGCTTGCAGGTTCTCCGGCTCTTTGCGAATCACTGCAGAGACCATCGCCAGCGCTTGAGGTTCGTGGCCTCGCGCCGCCTTGAGGCTGGCTTGCATCAACTGCGCCGGCACATGATCCGGCTTATGCGTCAACGCACTGGCGACTGCTTGCTCTGCCTCTGTCAGGTTGCCTTGCTGGCGAAAGGCAGTGGCGACCAGCGTATTCATTTCTGCCGTTGCACTTGCATCTGCATAACTGGTGTTTGCAAAATCCTCGGTGAGTTGTTTGTAGCGCTGTTGCGCAAGCAGTGCCCTTGCCAGTTGCGGGCCCACGGTTGCCTCAGGCAGCCCCAAACTCAGTGCACGGCGCAACTCGATCTCGGCGGCTGGTACCTCGCCGAGTTCGAGCAGGGCACGCCCGAGCAGAAATCGAAGCTGTGCTTGGTCCGGCTTGACCTGCAACTGATTCTTCAGTTCGATGCTCGCGGTGGCGGCTTCTCCGCCATCGATCAACCGGGCTATCGCGACAGGGTCGGCGGGCGGGGTGCTGTCGCAAGCCTGCAGGAGCCACACCAACGGGCCCAGGAGAGTCCTGCGCAGACTGTGACCTCTAAGCGGGAATCGCAATGCGGGCAAGGTATAGCTCCATTGCAGCGGGTCTGAGTGTATTGGTGAGGCAAAAAAAATAGCCTCGCTCACATAGGCGAGGCTTCAGTGCTGGCAAATACCGGCGGACTAGGCTGTGCGGCGTCGACGAAGCGCCCAGGCACCGGCCAGTCCCAGACTGGCCAAGGCCAGACTTCCTGGCTCCGGCACACCATTGCCTGGGCCACCAGACGCTGCGGCGCAAATAATGGCCTCGAGTTGAGCTTCGACGGTCACATCGGTCAGCGGTCCGGACACGAAGCCGCCGCCGGTGTTCTGGTAGTTGTAGGTCGCGCCACCGGAGGTGATCGAGCCGCCTGTGGCCATTGCCTGGAACAGCGGGCTCACGGCCGCACTCGTCGGATCATCGGCTACCCAGGAGAACAACAAAATGCCGGCCGCCTTGGCGGCCTGATTGGCGACCACGGCAGCTTCATAGTCGGCGGTGTTGACAGGCGAGCCGTCCTGCGTTCCCTCATCGCCTATGGTCACGATAGCGCGGAAATAGTCCTGGCCAGGCGCGGCATCATTGTTCCACTCGTAGTAGTTGACCAGATCGGTCACCACCGGCGCATTGTCCTCAGTGCTGTTGATCAGGCTGCTGCTTACCCCGGGACGGCCGAGGATGTAGGTGCGGGCGTTCTCGTTGAAGACCGAACCTGAGACGCCGTTGATGCCAAAGAAGCGAGCCCGCACATAACAGTCCGTTGTCGGGCAGTTCAGATTCTGAATGGTTGACTGCGCTCTCAGTGCAATGGAGGCAATGTCATCCGACATGCTCGCGCTGGTATCGATAGCGAACACGATGTCCAGAATGCTGGACGCGGTCGCCTGACTCGCGGCATCACCGCCGATCAGCAGTGCCGCATGGGATTGCAACGGGATTGAGGTGGCCACAATTGCGGCTGTGGCAAGCCATGTCTTCAGTTTCAAGGCAGTCTCCTGAGTGAATGAAGCGCAATTGCTCGTCTTAAGCGCGGCTGAGGGCGTGTTCGCATGATGCATGCCATGCTATTTAAGTTATTGATTTATATGAGAGGTTTCAGATTCGAAGAGGCGCTCATTCCTGGCTGTGTAAAGTTTTTTGACACCAAGTGCCGATCAATTCGCTGCGCGCCATGCTGCTGGAGCCAGGGTTCACAAGCTTGAGAGAACCTCCCTACGGTTTTCGCTAGGATGGCGCACCCTGTTTTGCCCTCTTCCTTGTGACCCGCGGCCATCGTCGTTTTGCTGTTCTAGCCTCCATACCGCTGGCGGCCCTGCTCCTGCTGCTCGTTGCCGGCCCCTACCTAGCCGCGTGGCAGCTGCAAACGCGGATTGAGGCCGCACTGGGGCCGCGCGCGACCCTAGGCGGCATCAGCATCGGCTGGAGCGGCAGTGTCGAGTTGCGCGAGCTGCGCATCCAGGCGGCGCCGGGCTGGCCGGCCGAGGACGAACTGCGGGCCAACCGCGTGCACATCCGGCCCGATTTGCGCAGCCTGCTGGGCGGACCCTGGCGCATTGCCAGCGTGTCGGTCGAGGGCGGCTTTGTGTCCGCGCAGCGCGGTCGCGACGGCCGCTTGCGCCTGCTGCCGGCCCTGCTCGACGAGCGCGCTGGCCGGGCGCAGGCGCCAAGTGAAGACCCCACCCCGGTACCGGCGATCGAAATCGACGAGATCAGCATCATCGACGGCGGCCTGGCTTTCTTCGACCACTCGGTGCGCCGCCCAGCGCTGCAGCTGCGCATCGAGCAGCTGGCGGCCAAGCTCGGTCCGCTGAGCTTGCCTGCGCTGGACGACGCGGTGCAGATCGAGCTTGGCGGTGTGTTCAAGGGTCCGCAGCGTGACGGTCGCATCGAGATTAAAGGGCTCTACACCCCGTCCAGCCACGATGCCGATCTGCGCGCGCGCTTCAGCGATGTGGACCTGCTGGCGCTGCAGCCCTATCTGCTGAAGGTGGCCGAGGCCGGCGTGCGGCGCGGCACACTGGACCTGGTCGTCCATGCGACGGTGGTCGGCGAGCGGCTGCGCGCGCCCGGCACACTGACCTTGACGAATCTGGAGCTGGCCAGCGGCGGCCCCTTGGCCACCTTTGCCGGCGTACCGCGCCAAGCGGTGCTGGCCGCGATGACGCGCGATGGCCGCCTGGAGGTGCGCTTCACGCTCGAAGGCCGTCTCGACGACCCGGCGTTCTCGCTCAACGAAAACTTGGCCACCAAGCTGGCCTCGGGTCTGGCCGAGACGCTGGGCGTCAGTGTCTCTGGTGTGGTCAAAGGGCTGGGCGGATTGGTGAAAGGTTTGTTCGGGCGCTGAGTCGCTAGCGCGTTTCGCCGCAGAATAGTGTTGCATTCGCATTGATCGCGCGCAGGGAGTATTCCGTGGCAAATGTCTATATGCCCTTACAGCTGGCGCCGAGTTCGCTGACCCAGCCCGTTCTTTCGAACTGGTCTTTCAACCTGTTCAGCGTCAACCTTGGCGCCACGTCCAACGCCAAGGTCGAGCAGCAGGTCATTGAGCAGGTCGGCAGCTATGGCAAGCAGATCGGTCACCTGACCGAGGCCCTTGAAGTGGTTATCAGTAGACTGCACCTCATGGAAAGCAAGGAACTCTCGCAGGATGAGCGAGACGCCTTGGTGGTGTTTCTCGCAGACGTGGCGGCGGTCCGCAAGATCAAGGCCAACGCGAAGACCTAGATCCTTATCGTCTTAACGGCGTTCTATCGTGACCAAGCCAATCATGAATCTCGACGAACTGAAGTTCAACGATGTCGAGGAGAACGGTTACTACACGTCCAGGGGCGCCCAGATCAGCGACCACATCCGTGCCCGCAAGCTGGGCTAGAACCTGACGGTGTAGCCGCCCGGCAAGGCGCAGTGCCCATTCCACCATCTTCATGGCGAGGAACAGAGGTTCTCTATCCTCGAAGGAGAAGGCGAGCTGCGCTTTGGCGAGCAGCGCTACCCGATCCGACCACACGATGTGATTGCCTGTCCGACCGGTGGGCCCGAGGTGGCGCATCAGACCATCAATACCGGAAAGGTGGGTATGCGCTATCTGGCGCTGTCGAATGTGGTCGACATCGAGACTTGCGAGTACCCGGATTCCAACAAGATCTTGATCGGGCCCGGCCGACGTGGCGAGCCGGGGCTCTGGAAGATGTTTCGTGCGCAGAACATGGTCGAGTGCTACGACCGCGAGAGCACCGAGCCTCCCGAGAGAGCCGGCTGACGCGCTGCGCCCAGGTACCCGATCCCGGTGCCGCACCGCTGCGATACTCCCCCGATTACCAGGAGTTTCAGCGTGGAGACTTTGCATATCGAGGTGGATGGGCGCGGCGTCGCCCAGCTGACGATGACCCGGCCGGAGGTGTTCAATGCCTTCAACGAGGTCATGATCAGCGAGATCGGTCAGGGCTTTGACCGCTTGATCGCCGATCCGCGGGTGCGCGTGATCGTGCTGGCCGGGGCCGGCAAGGCCTTCAGCGCCGGCGCCGACATCCAGTGGATGAAGCGGGCCTCCGAGGCCACGCGGGAGTGGAATCTGGAGGACGCGCGCAGCTTTGCCGGCATGCTGCACAAGATCGCGTCCTGCCCCAAGCCGACGATTGCCCGCGTGCAGGGTCTGGCGCTGGGCGGCGGGGTCGGCCTGGCGGTGGCCTGCGATATCGCGGTGGCCAGCGAGGAGGCGAAGTTCGCGGTCAGCGAGGCGCGTTTCGGCATACTGCCGGCGGTGATCGGCCCTTATGTGATCAATGCGGTCGGGCCGCGCCAGGCCAAGCGCCTGGCGCTGACAGCCAGCCGCATCGGCGCCGCGCAGGCGCTGGCGATGGGCCTGGTGCACGAGGTCGTGGCGCTGGACGAGCTGGACGCCGCGATCAAGCGCTGGGTCGACGAGCTGCTGGCCAATGGCCCGGCGGCCCAGGGCGAGATCAAGGCCTTGTTCGCCGAGCTGGAGGTCGGGCCGGTGACGCCGGCGGTGCGCGAGCTGACCGCACAGACGATTTCCCGAGTGCGTATGACGGACGAGGCGCGCGAGGGCTTTGCCGCCTTCCTGGCCAAGCGGCCGGCCGCCTGGATTCCCCAATAAGGATTGTTGAGATGAGCGAGACGAATCAGATCTGGACCGTGGCCGGCAGCGAGCCGGCGCCGATTGGCGTGGTGGGCGCCGGCATCATGGGGGCGGGTATCGCCCAGGTGGCGGCCCAGGCCGGCCACGCGGTGAAGCTGCTGGATGTGCGCGAGGGCGCGGCGGCGGCGGCGATCGCCTCGATCGCCAAGGCGCTGGACGGCCTGGTGCTCAAGGGCCGCATGGAGGCTGGCACGCGCGAGGCGGTGCTGGCGCGGCTGAGTCCGGCTACAGCCACCGCCGAGCTGGCTGATGCGGCGCTGGTGATCGAGGTCATCGTCGAAAAGCTCGAGCCCAAGCAGGCGCTGCTGCGCGAGCTCGATGCGCTGCTGGCGCCGGGCGCCATCATCGCGACCAATACCTCCTCGATCAGCGTCACCGCGCTGGCCAACGGCATGAAGAACCCGGCCCGTCTGGTGGGCATGCACTTCTTCAATCCGGTGCCGCTGATGAAGCTGGTCGAGGTGGTCTGGGGCGCCGAGACCGAGGCCCGCGTGGCGCAGGTGATCTACGAACTGGCCAAGCGCTGGGGCAAGACGCCGGTGCATGCCAAGTCCACGCCCGGCTTCATCGTCAACCGTATCGCCCGGCCTTATTACGCGGAGACGCTGGCCCTGCTGCTGGAGCAGGCCGGCTCGCCGGCAGAGCTGGACCGCGCGCTGCGCGGTGCGGGTTTCCGAATGGGGCCTTGCGAGCTGATGGATCTGATCGGCCACGACACCAACTATCTTGTGACGCAGTCGGTCTATGACGCCAATTTCGGCGACAAGCGCTATATGCCCTCGCTGGTGCAAAAAGCTCTGGTCGACGGCGGACGGCTGGGCCGCAAGGTTGGCAAGGGCTTTTACGAAGGCGTGCCTGCCGCGGCGGCGCCGGTCGATGCGGCCGGTGAGAGTGTGGAGCTGCCGCCGATCAGCGTGGTCGGGCGCGGTGCGCTGGTCGAGCGTCTGGCCGACTGGCTGGCGCACAAGGGCCTGAGCTTCAGCCGTGGTGAGTCGGCCGACTGGGCCGGCCTGCAACTCGGTGAGCTGCAACTGCACCTGACCATGGGCCATAGCGCGGCCGAGCTGGCGCACCAGCGCAAGCATCCGGAGCTGGGCGTGATGGACTGGCCGGTGGCACCGGACCGGGCCGACGCCTTGGCGCTGGCCTTTGCGCCGCAGGCCAGCGAAGCCGCGCGGGCTCAGGTGGTGGCGCTATGGCGCCGCTTGGGCTGGCAGCCCCTGGTACTGCGCGATGTTCCGGGTCTTGCCGTGGCCCGCACCGTGGCCATGCTGGTCAACGAGGGGGCCGATGCGGTGTGGCAGGGTGTCTGCGACGAGCAAGGCGCCGATCTGGCGATGAAGCTGGGCGTCAACTATCCGGCCGGGCCTTTCGAGTGGCTGGCCCTTCTGGGCGCGCCTATGGTGGCGACCCTGCTGGACGGGCTGTTCATCGCCTATCGCAGCGAGCGCTACCGGGTCAGCCCCTTGCTGCAGCAGCAGCGCTGGAGCACTGCTTCTTACTGAGCGCGGTGGCCGAACAGCTCGGCCAGCGCCTCGCGGTAGAGCCCCTGGCCCACCGCATTGGTGTTGTGGTGCGAGCCGCCCTCGACCAGCACAAAGCGCTTGGGTTCGGGCGCGCGCTCGAACAGTGCCCGGCCGAGTTCGGGCTTGATGACCCGGTCGGCGCTGCCGTGCACGATCAGCACCGGCACCTTGAGCCCGGCGATGCGCTCGCCTGCCTCGAAGCGCTGAGTGATCAGCGGGCCGACCGGCAACCAGCCCCATTTGTAGCTGCTGGCTACCTCGGGGATGGAGGTGAAACTGCCCTCGACGATCAGGCCGGCCGCTGCGGTCTGCACCTCGCTGGCCAGGTGTACCGCGATGGCGCCGCCCAGCGAATGGCCGAAGATATAACGCGGCGAACGCGGATGCTGCGTCGCCAGCCAGTCCCAGGCGGCGCGTGCGTCTTCGTAGGCCATGGTCTCGGAGGGCAGCACCTTGCTGCTCTGGCCGAAGCCGCGGTAGTCGATGCCCAGCACTGAAAAACCCAGCTCCTGCATGCGGCGCATGCGGTTGGCGCTGCCGCGCACATCCCAGCGCGCGCCATGAAGGTACAGCAGCACCGGCGCATCCGCGCGCGCCGCCGGGATCCAAAGGCCGTGCAGCTTGACCGGCGCACCGCTGAGCTTGGAGTCGAAGGCTATCCACACCTCATCCATGCCCTCGGCCGCCGCCAGCCCACCGGACCAGGTCCGGTCGCTGGGCTGGAAGATCCATTCCCGCTGCTTCTCGTCCAGCGTGGCACAGCCGCCCAGCAGGGCCAGGGTAGCGAGCGCGCCAAGCAGCAGGCGGCGCCAGGAGGGGATGGGCAGGGTCATGGCGGGAACAGCGAGGTGGACGGCAGGGCTGCAGGATAGGGGAAGCGCGAATTCCTGTGCTGGCGGGGGTTCACTGCTGTTTGTACGGGATCCCCGTATGACTCAGTCTCATGCGCGCGGTGATCGAAACGCCGACCTTTCAGAAGCAGGCCGCCAAGGTGTGGGATGAGTCTGAGCGTTTGGCGTTCATTGACTGGATTGCGGTGAATCCGACCGCGGGTGATGTGATCCCCGGCGCGGACGGAGCGCGCAAGCTGCGTTGGAGCCGAGCGGGTTCGGGCAAATCGGGCGGTGCGCGGGTGATCTATTTCAACCTGAGCGATGAAGAACTCGTGCTGCTGGTGGCGGTCTATGCCAAGGCTGATCGGGGCAACATGAACCCTGCCAACATCAAGAAGGTGGTCTGACATGAGCAATAGGAAGTTTGACCTTGAAGCGGTGGCGCGGGCCATTGAGGCCGATGCCGGCGAGGCACTGCCCGATCTGCGTCAGGCGCTGAAGGAAGCGCGGGCGGGCGAGGGGCGTATCACCACGCCTGCGCAGATCCTCGTGCGTCAAGCGCGGGAGAAGTCGGGCCTGACCCAGGCCGCCTTCGCTGAAAGGATCGACACGCCGGTGGCGACCTTGCGCGACTGGGAGCAAGGCCGCTTCGCGCCACCTGGCGCCGTGGCCTGCCTGATGCGGCTCATCGTCAACCATCCCGAGCTGACAGACGAGTTGGCTGCTTCCTGATGGCGCGGACGGGATTAGGTTCACAGTTCTCGACAAGCGTACGGATCTTCGAGAGGGTTGAGTTGCCCTCAGCCGCCGACATGGGCATTACCACCAACCGCGCCCAACACCCATCACTAGAACTACGAGTGCAACAGCGGGGCATTGGCTGACAAGCAAAGCCAGAAGCCTTACGCAAGGACCATCCTTGCTGAAATGCCTGAGTGGGTCTGAGCGCTCAATGACGATCGCTCGTCCTTCCCCGCTTTCCTGCTTGCGGATGGTGAGCTTCATCTCGCACCCTCGATGAGAATGACTTTGTTGACCAAGGCCATGTTGCGCTCCGCAGGGGGGATGCTGCTTGCCTTCGCCAATTTTAAGGAGGCATCACCGTTGCAGACTGCACATGGGCTGAGAGCGCAACTGCGCTGCCAAGTCGTGGCTAGCGAAAACTGCCCAGTTGGCTCGTGGGCATGCCTTAACCTGCAGTCAAGACATGCCCCTGCCCTCCGTTGGGAACATTAGAAACTTGCAAGGCGGCGCCGCGCGCCAGGCTGTTATCGATGCTTCCAATGCATCAGCCCCTCAACTCGCCGGGCCCACCGCTCCCTGCGCCGCGAAGCTGTGCGCGCTGGCCAGCGGCCAATAGATCTTGAACACATTGCCGGGCAAGTCGCCCGTGAGCAGGCTGCCGGGCTTGATGAAGGGCAGCAGATTGGCCAGCAAGCGGACCTCGTGCTTGTTGATGCGGTGGACGATGTGGGCGGCGCAGATCTCGCTGGGGTGGTGCAGGCCGGCGGCCTGTACCAGCTCGCGCAGGGCTTCCAGGGTCAGCTGGTGGAAGCGGAACACGCGCTCGGCCTTGTCGGGCACGATCAGGGCCTGCTGGCGCTGCGGGTCCTGGGTTGTGACGCCGGTGGGGCAGTGGCCGGTGTGGCAGGTCTGGGCCTGGATGCAGCCCAAGGCGAACATGAAGCCGCGCGCCGAATTGCACCAGTCGGCGCCCAGCGCCATCATGCGGGCGATGTCGAAGGCGCTGATGACCTTGCCGGCGCAGCCGATCTTGACCTTGTCGCGCAGATTCAGCCCGACCAGGGTGTTGTGCACCAACAGCAGGCCTTCTTGCAGCGGTGCGCCGACATGGTCGGTGAACTCCAGCGGGGCGGCGCCGGTGCCGCCCTCGGCGCCGTCGACGACGATGAAGTCCGGCACGATGCCGCTCTCCAGCATGGCCTTGGCGATCGCGAACCACTCCCAGGGATGGCCGATGCAGAGCTTGAAGCCGGTCGGCTTGCCCCCGCTGAGCTGGCGCAGCCGCTCGATGAAGTGAAGCATCTCCAGCGGCGTGCCGAAGGCGCTGTGCGAGGCCGGCGAGATGCAGTCCTCGCCGATGTTGACGCCTCGGGCGGCGGCGATTTCGGCGGTCACCTTGGGGCCGGGCAGCACGCCGCCATGGCCGGGCTTGGCGCCCTGGCTGAGCTTGAGCTCGATCAGCTTGACCTGCGGGTCGCGGGCATTGAGCTCGAAGCGCTCGGCGTTGAAGCTGCCGTCCTCGTTGCGGCAGCCGAAGTAGCCGGAGCCGATCTCCCAGATCAGGTCGCCGCCGTGCTGGCGGTGGTGCAAGCTGATCGATCCCTCGCCAGTGTCGTGGGCGAAGCCGCCGCGCTGGGCGCCGGCGTTCAGTGCCAGGATGGCATTGGCGCTGAGCGCGCCGAAGCTCATCGCCGAGATATTGAAGACGCTGGCCTCGTAGGGCTGGGCGCGGTCGGCACCGATCAGCACGCGGAAGTCGTGGCTGGGCAGCTGGGTGGGCTGCAGCGAATGGTTGATCCATTCATAGCCCAGCGCACCGACCTCCAGCTGGGTGCCGAAGGGGCGCTTGTCGGGCTCGCCCTTGGCGCGCTGGTAGACCAGCGAGCGCTGCTGGCGCGAGAACGGCGCGGCCTCGTTGTCGGCCTCCAGAAAGTACTGGCGGATCTCGGGGCGGATGAACTCCAGCATGAAGCGCAGATGGCCGATCACCGGATAGTTGCGCAGCAGCGAGCGCTTGGTCTGGCGCACATCGGCCAGGCCGACCAGGCTCAGTGAGCCAAAGATCACGACGGCCAGCCCGTCGACGCCGTCCAGCACCCAGGCGATCGCACTGATCAGCGCGGCGATGATGCACAGCAGCCAGGCGCTGTAGCGGATCGGGAAATGATGATCGAGTCGGAGCAGCCAAGCGGGCATGGAGGAAGCCTTTGCAGTCGCCAAGGCTGGCATGCTAAGCGCTGTTTGGCCGGACCTATCGAGCGAGCAGGGCGGCTTTGACCTGCCTGCCTACAATCAATTCGACCGGGCCAGGCCCGCAACCAGGGATCCCACCACATGATGTCCATCCTCCGCCCGCTGGGCTGGTTCTTCTCCAAGCTCTGGTGGCTGCTCGACGCCAGCCGGCGCGCGCTGCTGAATCTGCTGCTGCTGGCCCTTGTGGTTGGCGTAATCGTCGCGCTCGCGACCCGCGGCCCGAAACCGCTTGAGGACAAGACCACCCTGGTGCTGGATCTGAAGGGTCGGCTGGTCGAGCAGTATTCGGGTTCGGCGCGCGACCAGGCCATGGCCCAGCTGCAGGGCCAGACGCCGCAGGCCCAGACCCGGCTGCGCGACGTGCTGCAGGTGCTGGAGGCGGCGGCCACCGATCCGAAGATCTCGACAGTGCTGCTGGCGCTGGACGACTTTGGCGGCGGTGGCCAGGCTGGGCTGCGCGAGGTGGCGGCGGCGCTGGAGCGTTTCAAGAAGGACAGCAAGAAGCCGGTGCTGGCCTATGCCGGTGGCTACGACCAGCGCAGCTATTTCCTCGCGGCACGTGCCGACGAGGTCTATATGCACCCGATGGGCATGGCGATGATGGAGGGCTTCGGCCGCTATCGCAACTATTACAAGGACGCGCTGGAGCGCGTCGGCATCGAGCCCAATGTGATACGGGTCGGCACCTACAAGAACTTTGGCGAGCCTTATTTCGCCAACGCGCCGTCGCCGGCGACCTTGGAGTCCGACGCCTATTTGTACGGCGATCTGTGGGCTCGCTATACCGGCGCCGTCGAGACGGCCCGAAAGCTCGACAAGGGCGCGGTGGCGCTAGGCATCGAGGAGCTGCCGCAGCGCCTGCAAGCGGTCAAGGGTGACACGGCCCAGCTGGCGCTCAAGGAGCGCCTGGTCGACGGTCTGAAGACCCGCGACGAGATCCGCGCGATGCTGATCGAGCGCGGTGCGCGCGACGAGAAGGCCAAGAGCTTCCGCCAGATCTCGCTGGCCGCCTATCAGGCCACGCTGAAGCCCAGGACCGAGGGGGCGGTGATTGGTGTGGTCGTGGCCGAAGGCGAGATCGTTGACGGCGAGGCCGGCCCCGGCAAGGTCGGCGGCGACTCGACTGCCCAGCTGATCCGCCAGGCGCGCGAGAACGAGGACATCAAGGCCCTGGTGTTGCGCGTCAACTCGCCCGGCGGCAGCGCGGTGGCTTCCGAGATCGTGCGCCGCGAGCTGGAGCTCACGCGCAAGGCCGGCAAGCCGGTGGTGGTGTCGATGGGCGATGTGGCGGCCTCGGGCGGCTACTGGATCTCGATGGCGGCCGACCGCGTGATTGCCGACGCGAGTACCGTGACCGGCTCGATCGGCGTGTTTGGCATGCTGCCGACGGCCGACAAGCTGCTGGACAAGCTGTCCATCCACACCGGCGGCCACACCACGACCTGGCTGGCCGGTGGCGGCTATGACCCGCGCCGCCCGCTTGACCCGCGCATGCGCACGGCGGTGCAGTCGGCCATCCAGCACATCTACGACGACTTCACCGGCAAGGCCGCTGCCGCGCGCAAGAAGCCAGTGGCCGAGATCGACGCCGTGGCCCAGGGCCGGGTCTGGACCGGCGCCCAGGCGCTGGAGCGCGGGCTGATCGACCAGCTCGGCAGCTATGGCGATGCCGTCAAGGCCGCCGCCGAGTTGGCCAAGCTGGAGGGCGAGCCGCGGCTGAGCTATGTGGAGCGCGAGCGCGGCCGTATCGAGCGGCTGCTGGATGGACTCGGTGATGTGGTCGGCGAGCGGGTGGCCGGCGCCGTGCGCGCCCAACTGGGCGGGCTGGCGCTGCCGACCCAGGCGGCGGCCGGTGAGCTGGCCTGGCTGGCGACGCTGGGCACGCAGGGCCGGCCGTTCGCAGCCGTGGTCCATTGCCTTTGCACTGTGCCCTGAGCGGCGCGTCCGAGCGATATCGCTCAAGCGCCGGCTCGGCGGACCGATAAAGAACGACCGGGCGGCGGTTTGCGCGCGGCCAGGGCTTGGTCCTTGCGACCGGGTCGATGACAGCATCGTACGGAGGAGCAGACATGGATCTGACGGTCTGGATGCGGAGTTTCACGATCCGCACGCGCATGCTGGGGGCCATTGCGATGGTGCTCGGCATGTTTGCCCTGGTCGGGCTCACCGGTCTGCTGGGCGGCCAGCGGCTCAAGTCGCTGAACGCCGACTTCATGGAGCATGCGGTCAAGGAGTTGACCCAGCTCTCCCAGATCCGCAGCGCGCTGGCCGATGTGCGCCTGCTCGAAAAGGAGATGGTGATCAATTACGAGGACGGCGTCGCGGTGCTGAAGGCGCGCGAGAGCTGGGAGGCCGCGATCAAGCGCACCAGTGCCGGCCTGGTCGCGCTGCAGCAGGGCGAGGACGACGAGGACAACGCGCTGGCGCGTGAGGCGAGTGCACTGATGGCCGAGTACAACAAGGCCTCGCAGCCGGTGCTGGCCCAGATCCAGGATGGGGGCTTCGACACCGCCAAGGTGGCCGACCGCATGATGGGCCGGGCCAAGACGCATATGGCCGGGGTCGAGGAGCGGGTCAGCAAGATCGCCGCGATCATCGAGCAGGAGGCGCAGGACACCCAGGTCGAGTTCAATGCCGCGATGCTGAAGATCAGCTATGTGTTCCTGGGGGTGCTGGCGGTCGTGGTGCTGCTGGTGGTGCCGCTGACCCTGCTGAACTCGCGCACCATCACCAGCCCGATCAGCTATGCCCGCACGGTGGCACAGGCGATCGCGGCGGGCGATCTGAACCGGCAGATCCGGGTCGAGGGCCGCGACGAGGCTGCCGATCTGCTGGGCTCGCTCAAAAGCATGCAGGACTCGCTGCGCCGCCTGGTGGGCCAGGTGCGCGAGTCCACCCAACATATCGAGAGCGCCAGCGTCGAGGTGGCGGCCGGCAACCAGGACCTCAGCGAGCGCACCGAGCAGGCGGCGTCGAATCTGCAGAGCACCGCCAGCTCGATGGAGCAGCTGACCGGCGGCGTGCGCCAGAGCGCCGATGCGGCGATGACGGCCAAGCAGCTCGCGACCTCGGCCGCCGAGGTCGCGCAGCGCGGCGGCACGGTGGTGTCCGAAGTGGTCTCGACGATGGACCGGATCAACCAGAGCTCGCGCCGCATCGGCGACATCATCGGCGTGATCGACGGCATCGCCTTTCAGACCAATATCCTGGCGCTGAATGCCGCCGTCGAGGCGGCGCGCGCCGGCGAGCAGGGCCGCGGCTTTGCGGTGGTGGCCGGCGAGGTGCGCAGCCTGGCGCAGCGCAGCGCTGAGGCGGCCCGGGAGATCAAGCAGCTGATCGGCGCGAGCGTCGACCAGGTTGACGCCGGATCGCAGCTGGTGCAGGACGCCGGCAAGACCATGGGCGAGATCGTCGCGTCGGTGCAGCGGGTCAGCGACATCATCGGCGAGATCGCCGCCGGCACCTCGGACCAGAGCCAGCGCATTGGACAGGTCAACCAGGCCGTCAACCAGCTCGATCAGATGACGCAGCAGAACGCCGCGCTGGTCGAGCAGTCGGCGGCTGCCGCCGAAAGTCTGCGCGAGCAGTCGCAGCGCCTGGGTGCGGCGGTATCGCAGTTCCATCTCGACGCCACTTGAGCTGCCGGCCGCATTATTTATACTTCGCAGCGACAGCGCCGATTTGTTCCGGATTGCGGGCGCTCTACAAATGCAGCTAAACAGGGCGCTCCAGACCACCGGCGTCCGTCACAGCTAGCGGCGCCGGTTTTGTTTTTTGGAGAGTTCTGATGGGAAGTGTCGGTCTGGTCGAGGCGCAGCGGCTGTCGTTTGCCCAGCCGCTGCCGCTGCGCAGCGGTGCCGAGTTGCGCGACTACGAACTGGTCTACGAGACCTATGGACGGCTCAATGCCGACAAGAGCAATGCGGTGCTGGTCTGCCATGCGCTGAACGCCAGCCACCATGTGGCTGGCAGCTATGCCGGCCAGGACAAGAGCGAAGGCTGGTGGGACAACCTGATCGGCCCGGGCAAGCCGCTGGACACAGACCGATTCTTCGTGGTCGGTATCAACAATCTCGGCTCTTGCTTCGGCTCGACCGGACCTATGCATGTCAATCCGTCGACCGGGCGCGTCTACGGCGCCGACTTCCCCGTCGTCACGGTGCAGGACTGGGTTGATGCGCAGTCCCGCGTGCTGGACACGTTGGGCATCACGCAGCTTGCCGCCGTGCTGGGCGGTTCGCTGGGCGGCATGCAGGCACTGGACTGGTCGCTGCGTTACCCGGAGCGCATGCGCCACTGCATCGCGATTGCCACCGCACCCAGCCTCTCGGCACAGAACATTGCCTTCAACGAGGTAGCGCGGCGCGCCATCATTACCGACCCCGATTTCCACGCCGGCCATTTCTACCAGCATGGCGTCGTGCCCAAGCGCGGCCTGCGGGTGGCGCGAATGATCGGTCATATCACCTATCTCAGCGACGATGTGATGGAGCAGAAGTTCGGTCGCCAGATGCGCGCAGCCGAGCTGGGCTACTCGACCCAGGACATCGAGTTTCAGATCGAGAGCTATCTGCGCTATCAGGGCGACAAGTTCAGTGAGTATTTCGACGCCAACACCTATTTGCTGATCACCCGCGCGCTCGACTACTTCGACCCGGCGCGCGAGCATGGCGGCGATCTGAGCCGCACCTTTGCCAGCGCCCGGTGCAAATACTTGCTGGCCAGCTTCACGACTGACTGGCGCTTCGCGCCTGCACGTTCGCGCGAGATCGTCAAGGCGCTGCTGGACAACAAGCTCGATGTCTCCTACGCCGAGATCGATGCGCCCCACGGGCACGATGCATTCCTCCTAGAGGACCCGCGTTATCACGGGGTGCTGAGGGCCTATTTCCAGCGCATCGCGGGAGAGCTGCAATGAGCGTGCAAGGGGTGATGGAACAGATCGCGGCCCTGGTGCCCGAGGGCTCGCGGGTGCTGGATCTGGGCTGCGGCACCGGCGAGCTGCTGGCGCATCTGCAGAAGACGCGCGGCTGCACCGGCTACGGCGTCGAGCTCGACGACGCCAATCTGCTGGAGTGCGTCAAGCGCGGTGTCAATGCGATTCAGCTGAACCTCGAGGAGGGCCTGTCGATCTTCGACGACCAGAGTTTCGATGTGGTGCTGCAACTGGAAACCCTGCAGCATCTGCGCAATACCGAGCTGATGCTGCGCGAGACCGCGCGGGTAGGCCGCATCGGCATCGTCAGCTTCCCGAACTTCGCGCATTGGCCGAACCGGCTGCAGGTGCTGTTCGGCCGCATGCCCGTGACCAAGGTGCTGCCCTACGAGTGGTACGACACGCCCAATATCCGCGTCGGCACTTACGCCGACTTCGAGGTGCTGGCGCGCAAGAACCGACTGCGCATCCTCGACAGCTTCGGCATCCAGCAAGGCCGCGCGGTGCGCAGCCGGCCGAATCTGCTGGCCAGCATGGCAGTGTTCAAGTTCGATAGGGGCTGATCGAGACAAGCGGCCGCCTGCGGTACATTCCTTCGCAGAAAAGACAAGGCGGTCACCGCCGAGGGAGTGAACCCATGCCATTGCTGGCTGTTCTGCATATTGCTGTCGCGATCTTTTTTGCCGTGCATGCGGTGCGCACCGGGCGCAACACCGTGTGGCTGTTTGTACTGCTGTCCTTCCCCTTTGTTGGCAGTCTGGTCTATCTGTTCGCCGAGTACCTGCCCGAAAAGCGGCACAGCCGTGTGGGCAGGAACACCGGCTCCGCGTTCAAGCAACTGCTGGACCCGCAGCGCGAGCTCCGTGAGGCGCAGGTGGCGCTGGAGCAGACGCCGTCGATGGGCAACCGGCTGCGCCTGGCTCAGGCCCTGCTGGCGGCGGGCCGCTCGGCCGATGCCTTGCCTCATTTCGAGGCTTGCGCCCAAGGCATCTTCGCCACTGATCCCGAGGTCTTGAGGGGGTTGGCCCTGACCCAGCAAAGCCTGGGCAATGCGGGCGCCGCCTGGCAGACCGTCAAGAAGCTGCTGAACCAGTATCCGCAACGCCACACCGGCGAGCTGGCCTTGCTGCACGCCCAGTTGGCCGCTCAGGCGGCGCCTGAGCAGGCCGAGGCGGCTTTTGGCGTGGCATTGCGCAGCCACGGCGGCATCGCCACCCACAGCGCCTGGGGGCAGTGGTTGCTGGCCCAGGGCCGCAGCGGCGAGGCGCGCCCGGTGCTGCAGCAGGTGGCCAAGGATGCCCGGCTTGCGACAGCGCATTCGCGGGAACTCAATCGCGAAGCCATCGAAGGCGCGGCGGCGGCACTGCAGCGCCTGAATGACTGACTCCACACCAGCGTCGGCGAATGTGCCGAGCGTTGAAGCCGGCCGTCAATCCTCGAACCGCCCCAGCCTCACCATTGTGTTGCCCGGCTTGCCGTGTTTTTGTGTCGGCATCACCAGCACGGTGTTGTCGTAGGCGGTCTTGAATATGGTGTCGCCGTCTTGCGCGAAGACCGTGCCGGCTTTCGGGATCACGTCGAGACCGCGCACGGGAAACCGGAAGCGGAAGTCGCCGCTCAGCGCGGTAATCGCCTCGTTGACGCGGATCAGGTGCTGGCGCTCGGGCAGGGGCAGGCGCAGACGCTGCTCGGCCCAGGCGGCATCGACGATGCCGGTCAGGCGCAGGAAGCGCACGACGCTGTCGATGGCCACATCCGCCGAGGCGGCCTCCCAATGCTGGCCGCATTCGATCAGCAAGGCGTTCTTTGCGCTGTCTGGGTCGCCGAAGCCGCCGCGATCGCGCATGCGCAGGCCCGAGGGGTGGCCCGTGTCGATCAGCAGATCGCCGGGCATGCCCAGCTGGCGCGCGAAGGCGGCGCCCTTGTCCAGCAGGCCGCAGACCATCAACGGTCGGCAGGCATCCTGCATCGAATGGATGTCCAGCAGCAGATCGGCAGCGTCGACAAAAGGCCGCATCGCGCGCGCGCGGCGCAGTTCCAGCGAGTCTCGCGTGCCGTTTAGCGTGGCGTCGTCCCATACGCGGTTCAGATCCTCGTCAACGCAGCGCGAGGCATTCGGATCGGCCGGATCGAAACGCCGGTAGGCTTCGACGTTTGCAAAGCTCAGGATCAGCTTGCCGGCCTTCGGGGTCAGGTCTTGCTGGAACAGCCAATCCAGCGCAATCGCACCGCACAGCTCGTTGCCGTGGGTCAGGGCCTGGATCATTACGTTTGGCCCGGCGAGGCCGGAGTCGAGCACATGGACGAAGTCCACGCCGCTATTGCCGTGCTGGTAGCGGCTGATGTCCGGTGGGGTTAGTTCGATCTGTGGCTGCATGGTAGGGCTGGGCAGATGAGATGTCGCCATCATGCCCCGGCTCAGAGCTCGGCGACCGGATTCAAGGGCGCGAATTCGGCGGGCCGCTTGCTCTTCCAGGCCGAGATGGCCTGGCCCATCTCGGCAGTGTCGAAGACGGCGCTTTGCAGCAGGCTCATCTGGGCCAACGCAGCGGCAGTGCCGTGATCGCGGGCATGGTTCAATGCCAGCTTGCTGGTGGCCACGGCCAGTGGTGATTTGTCGGCGATGCTGCGGGCCAGGCCCAGCACATGGTCCAGCAGCGCGTCGGCGTCCGGCAGCACGGCGTTGACTAGGCCGCAGCTCAGCGCGCGCTCGGCACCCAGGCGCTCGCCGGTATAGGCCAGCTCACGGGCCAGACCGGCCGGCATCAGACGCTGCAGGCGCTGCAGCACGCCAAGGTCGGCGGCCATGCCGACATTGATTTCCTGCACGCAGAAGAAGGCGTCGACCGTGCAGTAGCGCATATCGCAGACGGCGGCCAAGTCCAGCGCGCCACCGATGCAGCCGCCCTGGATGGCGCCGAGCACCGGGAAGCGCGCCTCGTCTAGCGCGGTGAAGCAGTCCATCAAGCGGCGCAGTGAGTCCTGAAAGCTCAGCCGGCTGCGCGCGCTGCGCGTGTCCAGCATTGCGTCGTCGCCAGTAAAGGTGTCCAGCGCCATGCCGGCGCTGAAATGTTTGCCGGTCGACGAGATCACCAGTGCGCGGGTCCGGCCAGCGTCGTGCAGGCCCCGCACCGCGTCGCGCAGCGCCGGGAAGAAGGTCGGGCTCATGGTGTTCATGCGCTCTGGTCGATTCAGTCTGATGTGGCTGATGCCCTGGACATCGGTGGCGAGGCTGAAGAATTCGTTCATCGCGGCTCCTGTGGTGGTGAGTAGCTTAATCAAGGGACAGACCCTGTCTATCCGGTGGGAGACAGCCGATATGACCTCATGTCTTGCGTACTTTCACCGACCGGGGAAGCCCTGGGGCGGGCGCTCTGGAGCGCTCCCTACACTGCTCGTATGCGAACGCTTCGAACCGATGACGGCCTGCCCTTGCACTGGCGCCAATGGGGGCTGCCCGGGCCGCAGCCTGCGCGCGGCACGGTGCTGATCGTTCATGGTCTGGGCGAGCACATCGGGCGTTACGAGCATTTGGCGACGCGGTTGAACAGCTGGGGCTGGCAGGTGGTCGGCCATGACCAGCGCGGCCACGGCGCCTCGGGTGGCGCGCGAGGCGATGTCGTCGGCCCCGAGCGACTGATGCAAGACCTGGCCCTGGTGATTGACGAGCTGCGGGCGGATGCCGCCTTGAACAAGGGCCCGCTGCTCCTGCTGGGCCACAGTATGGGTGGCCTTGTTGCGGCGCGCTTCGTGGCCGGCGGCCTGTGCGCCAGCAGTGGCGGCGTGCTGCCGGCCTGGTTCCGACCGGTCGATGGCCTGGTGCTCAGCTCGCCGGCGCTCGATGCCGGCATGTCGGGTCTGCAGAAGGCCTTGCTGACGGTAGCGCTGCCGCTGCTGCCGCATCTTGCGGTCGGCAACGGGCTCAAGCCAGCCTGGATCTCGCGCGACGCGGCCGTGGTCGCGGCCTACGAGAACGACCCTCTGGTCCATAACCGCATCACGCCTGCCCTCGCCAGCATGATTGCTGAGGGCGGCGCCGAGGTACTGGATCGGGCGGCGCAGTGGGTGCTGCCGACCCTGCTGATGTGGGCAGGCAGCGATCACTGTGTCGACCCGGCCGGCAGCGAAGCCTTTGTCGCTGAGGCGCCGGCGGCGGTCGTGCAGTCCCAGTGCTTCGAGCGCCTGTTCCACGAGCTCTTCAACGAGCCGGAGCGCGAACAGGTGTTTGCCCGACTGCAGGCCTGGCTGGACGACAAGTTTTAAGATCGGGAACTCACCAGCCACAAGCCGGAACTCCATCATGAACGCTCGCGACCCGTCATTGCCCCTACAACCCGATGAAGCCACCGCGCTGGGCGACTATGCCGCCCGCGTCTGGGACGAGGAAATCGTCCCCGCGCTGACCGATTACATCGCGATCCCGGCCAAGAGCCCGATGTTCGATGCCGACTGGGCCGCGAACGGGCATATCGAGAAGGTGATCCGTGACGCCGCGAGCTGGGTCGAGGGCAAGAAAGTGCTTGGGCTGAAGCTGGAGGTGATCCGCATCGAGGGCCGCACGCCCGTCATCTTTTTCGAGGTGCCGGCCACCAAGGTCGGCAGCGATGACACCATCGTCGTCTACGGTCACCTGGACAAGCAGCCAGAGTTCAATGGCTGGCGCAACGACCTGGGCCCATGGACCCCCAAGTACGAGGACGGCAAGCTCTACGGCCGTGGCGGTGCCGATGACGGCTACGCGGTCTATGCCTCGCTGACCGCCATCATGGCGCTTGACCGCCAGGGCATTCCGCGGCCGCGCTGCGTGGGCATCATCGAGACGTGCGAGGAAAGCGGTTCCTACGATCTGCCGGCCTATATCGACGCGTTGAAAGATCGGCTGGGCAATGTCAGCCTGGTGGTCTGCCTGGACTCGGGCGCCGGCAACTACGACCAGCTCTGGCTGACCACCTCGCTGCGTGGCATGGTCAGCGGCGTGCTGAAGGTCGAGGTGTTGACCGAGGGCATCCACTCGGGCGACGCCAGCGGCTTGGTGCCATCGAGCTTCCGTATCTTGCGCCAAGTGCTGGACCGGTTGGAGGACAGCAAGACCGGCCGTCTGCTGCCCGAGAGCTTCCATTGCGACATCCCAGGCAACCGGATTGCGCAGGCCCAGGCCACCGCCGCTATTCTGAAGGACGAGGTCTGGAAGCGCTATCCGTGGGCCTGCGGTGCCGATGGAGGCGCGGTCCTGCCGGTGACGCAGGATCCGGTCGAGGTGCTTCTGAACCGCACTTGGCGGCCGACCTTGAGCGTGACCGGCGTTGACGGCTTTCCGGACATGAAGAGCGCAGGCAATGTGCTGCGCCCCTACACCGCGTTCAAGCTGTCTCTGCGCCTGCCGCCGCTCGTGGACGGCAACGAGGCCGCGTTGCGCCTAAAGGCACTGCTGGAGGACAACGCGCCCTACAACGCCAAGGTCACCTTCGTGCCCGATGGCCGCGCCGGCGCCTATGGCGCCACCGGCTGGAACACGCCGGATCTGTCACCCTGGCTGGATGCCGCGCTCAACGAGGCCAGCCTGGCCCAGTTCGGCACCCCGGTCGGCTATATCGGCCAGGGCGGCACGATCCCACTGATGAGCATGCTGCAAAAAGGCTTTCCGAAGGCGCAGATGATGGTCTGCGGTGTCTTAGGCCCGAAGAGCAATGCCCATGGGCCGAATGAGTTCCTGCATGTGCCTTATGGCAAGCGGCTGACGGCGGCCGTAGCCCAGGTAATGGCCGCCCACCCTTGAGAGGCTCAGAGCTTTTGTGCTGCGCCGCCGCCATGCGTCGTTGGGCGGTGCTCATCTCCTCAGTTGCGCTGCGGTTCCTGCGCCCGGCCCGCCTGGCCTGACGACGGCTCACTACAAAAGTTCTCGAGCTCAAGCGCACTTCATTCGGTTAAGGGCAGGCCGACATAGTTCTCGGCCAGCACGGTTTGGGCGGCGCGCGAGCTCATCAGGTAGTCGAGATCGGCCTGCTGGATGCGCTGGTCGAAGCCGTTGTGGTCCGGAAAATTGTGCAGCAGCCGGGTAAGGCTCCATGAGAAACGCTCGGCGCGCCAGACGCGCCGCAGCGCCTGCTCCGAGTAGCGCGCCAGACCGGCGTCGCTGCGGTCGCGGTAATGCTCGGTCAGCGCGCGCGCCAGATAGCGCACATCAGAGGCGGCCAGGTTCAAGCCCTTGGCCCCGGTCGGCGGCACGAGATGGCCAGCGTCTCCGGCCAGGAACAGGCGGCCGAAGCGCAGCGGCTCGGTCACATAGCTGCGCAGCGGGGCGATGCTTTTCTCTAGTGAGGGCGCCGGCTCCAGCGCAGCGGCGGTGACCGGGTCGAGCCGGCTTTTCAGCTCGCGCCAGAAGCGCGCATCGCTCCATGACTCGAGCCGGTCGCTAAGGCTGCACTGGATGTAGCAGCGCACCCTGGTCCTACTGCGCATGCTGCACAGCGCGAAGCCGCGCTCATGCTGCGCGTAGACCAGTTCGTCGGCGGGTGGTCTGGTGTCCGCCAGTACGCCCAGCCAGCCAAAGGGGTAGCCGCGCTCGTAGCTGTGGTAAGCGCTGGCCGGCAGGCCGGCACGCGAAACGCCGTGAAAGCCGTCGCAGCCGGCGATGTAGTCGCAGGCCAGCTCGCGGGCCTGGCCTAGATGCTGGTAGCGCACGACCACCCGTGGCTCGCCCAGGCCATGCAGGCTGACATGCCGGGCCTCGTAGTGCGTGGTCAAGCCGGCGGCCTTGCGATCGTCCATCAGGTCGCGGCACAGCTCGTTCTGGCCATAGACCAGCACCGATTGGCCGGTCAACCCCTGCAGATCGATGCGTTGGCGCTGGCCGCCGAAGCTCAGCTGTATGCCTTCGTGGATCAGGCCCTCGGCACGCATGCGCCGGCCGACCCCGGCCTCGTCGAGCAGCTCGGCGCTGCCGCGCTCCAGAATGCCAGCGCGCACACGGGCCAGCACCTGTTCGCCGCTGTGCAGCTCGAGAATCGTGTTGGCGATGCCGGCCTTGTGCAGCAAGGCACCCAGCAAAAGACCGGCCGGGCCGGCGCCGATGATGGCAACCTGGGTGCGCTGCAATTTTTGTTCCCCCTGTGTGGATGACAGGCCTGATGACGGCCTGCTCAGGGATGGAGCTTGCCACCGCTTGGCGGCGGCGGGTCCCGTTAACTCTTACAGCAGCATGCGCAAATGTGCCTGGGCCTGCAGCAGGGGCGGCAGGCAATGCTCGACCAGCTGGTCCATGCTCATGCGCGAGGCGTGCACGCTGATATTCATCGCAGCCACGACATCGCCGCGGTAGTTCTTCAGCGGCACCGCCACGGTGCGCAGGCCCAGCTCCAGCTCCTGGTCGATGCAGGCATAGCCGAGCGCGCGGGCGCGGGCAATCTCGATGCGCAGGCGCTCGGGGTGGATGATGGTGTGGGGCGTCAGCGCACTTAGCTCCTGGCGGGCGATCCAGGCGTCGACCTCGGCCTGGGGCATGGCCGACAGCAGCACCCGGCCATTGCCCGAGCAATGCGCCGGCACTCGGGTGCCGGGCTGCAGGGTGGGCGAAACGACCCGGCCGGCACTGGTGGCGGCGATGCAGATCACATCATTGCCGTCCAGCACGCCGGCCGAACTGGCTTCTTTCAGCGCGTAGGCCAACTTGTGCAGTTCGGGCTCGACGATGCGCGGCAGGCGGGCCGAGTGCATATAGCTCTGGCCCAGGCGTAGCACCTTGGGCGTTAGCGCGAACATCTTGCGGTCCTGCGAGACAAAGCCCAGATGGGTCAGCGTTAGCAGATAGCGGCGGGCGGCAGCGCGGGTCAGGCCGGTGCGGGCCGCCACCTCGGAAATGGTCAGCCGGGGGCGTTCCTGATCGAAGGCTTCGATCACGGCCAGGCCTTTTTCCAGGCCGGCTACCAGATCGCGCTTGAGTGGGCCGCTCTCTGCGGGGCTGGCGGGGGCTGGGGCAGGGACCGCGAGGGCGGCCAAATCATCGAGTGCGCGGGCAGCAGACATGGTGGCGTGTTTTGTGCGAATGGCGCCCATATCGGCTGGGCGCAAGCAGGGAAGCGCTGACTATAGGGAGGCCTTCGAGGCATGTCCAAGCCAAACCTGGCATTTTGGGCGATTGACGCACTTCAATGCACTATTTTGGTGCGTTTCGGATAGGGCTCAGCCCACGGCCTTGGAGAGGCGGGTGTGCGGCAAGGAATGTGCGAACCGGGGTATCTGAGCGGTGTATTGTGAGGATTAGTGTCGCTGCTTCCCGGTACATCCGGGCGCAAGGCGGTTTTTGCGCGGTATATGTGCGAAGCGCGGAATGAGATTGGATCCAGTATCCCACGCGGTGCGCGCAAAAAAGGGTGCCTTTCGGCACCCCTGTCCATGACAAATATTCAGCAGGGCTTGAGTTTTTGTCATGGCTGGCCTCGCTGCCAGCGGCAATCCCTGTCGTTCAGACGCGCTCGAGCACCAGGGCTATGCCCTGGCCGACGCCGATGCACATGGTGCACAGCGCGTAGCGTCCGCCGCTGCGCTGCAGCTGGTTGACGGCCGTCATCACCAGGCGGGCGCCGCTGGCACCCAGCGGGTGGCCCAGCGCGATGGCGCCGCCGTTCGGGTTGACGCGTGCGTCGTCGTCGGGCAAGCCCAGATCGCGCAGCACAGCCAGGCCTTGGGCAGCGAAAGCCTCATTGAGCTCAATCACATCCATCTGCGCCAGGCTCAGACCCGTCAGTGCCAGCACCTTGCGGGCGGCCGGTGCCGGGCCTATGCCCATGATGCGCGGCGCGACACCGGCGGTGGCCATACCGACGACACGGGCGCGCGGGCTCAGGCCGTGGCGTGCGGCGGCGGCTTCGCTGGCCAGCAGCAGCGCCACCGCGCCGTCGTTGACGCCCGAGGCATTGCCGGCGGTGACCGTGCCGTCAGGGCGCACCACACCCTTGAGTTTGGCCAGGGCTTCCAGGCTGGTTTCGCGCGGGTGCTCATCTTTGGCTACGACAGTGGGCTCGCCCTTTTTTTGCGCGATGGTCACGGGCGTGATTTCGGCATCGAAGACGCCGGCCTTTTGCGCAGCCACGGCCTTCAGCTGGCTGGACAGGGCCATGCGGTCCTGGGCCTCTCGCTCGATCTTGAAGTCAGAGGCGACGTTCTCGGCTGTCTCGGGCATTGAGTCGACACCGTACTGTTCCTTCATCAGCTTGTTGACGAAGCGCCAGCCTATGGTCGTGTCATAGACGGCATTGCTGCGCGAGAACGCAGACTCCGCCTTGGGCATCACGAAGGGAGCGCGGCTCATGCTCTCGACGCCCCCGGCAATCATCAGCTCGGCCTCGCCGGCGCGGATCGCGCGGGCGGCGCTGCCGACAGCGTCCATCCCGGAGCCGCATAGGCGGTTGATCGTCGCACCTGGCACGGCAATCGGCAGGCCGGCAAGGAGGCCGGCCATGCGGGCAACGTTACGGTTGTCCTCGCCGGCCTGGTTTGCGCAGCCATACAGCAGATCGGCGACGGCATCCCAGTCGACCCTTGCGTTGCGGGCCATCAGCGCACGCAGTGGGATCGCGCCGAGGTCGTCGGCACGCACCGAGGACAAGGCGCCGCCGTAGCGGCCGAAGGGGGTGCGCTGAGCGTCGCAGATATAGGCTTGGTTCATGAAAATTCCGTGAGTTTGTTGTTTGGGTTCAGGGGCGCAGCAGCGGCTGGCCGGTCAGTTCTTGCAGGGTTTCAAAGCTCAGGCCCTCTGCCAGGTCCAGCACCTGCAAACCCTCGGGCTTGAGAGCGAGCACGGCCAGATCGGTGTAGATGCGGCTGACGCAGGCCGGCGCAGTCAGCGGATAGCTGCACTGGTCGACGATCTTGCTCTCGCCAGATTTGCTCAGATGTTCCATCATCACAAAGGTCTGCTTGGCACCGATGGCCAGGTCCATCGCGCCACCCACCGCAGGGATCGCGTCTGCCGCGCCGGTATGCCAGTTGGCCAGATCACCGTGAACCGAAACCTGGAAGGCCCCGAGCACGCAGATGTCCAGATGGCCGCCGCGCATCATCGCGAAGCTGTCGGCATGGTGGAAGAAGCAGCCACCGGGCAGCAGAGTGACCGGCTGCTTGCCGGCATTGATCAGATCGAAGTCCTCGGCGCCGACGGGCGGTGGCGGGCCCATGCCCAGCACGCCGTTCTCGCTGTGTAGGATCACTTCGAGGCCCGCCGGGATCTGGGCCGCCACCAGGGTCGGCAGACCGATGCCCAGATTGACGACCGCGCCCTCGGGGATGTCGCGGGCCACGCGCGCGGCCATCTGCTCGCGGGTCCACTTCTTGTAGCTTGAGCTGCTCATATCATGCTCCCGACTTGAAACCGCCGCCGCGGGTGCTCTGGCGCGGCACCTGGACCAGGCGCTGCACAAATATGCCGGGTGTCACGATGACCTCGGGGTCCATCTGGCCCAGCTCCACCACCTCATGGACAGAGGCCACGGTGATCCTGGCGGCCATGGCCATGATGGGACCGAAGTTGCGTGCGGTCATGCGGTAGTCCAAATTGCCCCAGCGGTCGCCGCGCTCGGCCTTGATCAGCGCGAAATCGGCCCGGATCGGGTATTCGAGCACTTGGCCGCGACCGTCGATGAGGCGGCATTCCTTGCCCTCGGCTAGCGCAGTGCCGTAGCCGGTGGGGGTGAAGAAGGCGCCGATTCCGGCGCCGGCGGCACGGATGCGCTCGGCCAGATTGCCCTGCGGCACCAGTTCCAGCTCAATCTGGCCGCTTCTATATAGCGCGTCGAAATGGTGGGAATCCGCCTGGCGCGGGAAGGAGCAGATGATCTTGCGCACCCGGCCGGCGGCCAGCAGAGCGGCCAGGCCGCTGTCGCCGTTGCCGGCATTGTTGTTCACAACAGTCAGCTCGCGCACGCCGTGCTCAAGCAAGGCCTCGATCAGCTCCGTAGGCATGCCGGCCGTGCCGAAGCCGCCAATCATCACCGTCGCGCCATCGGCGACATCGAGCAAGGCCTGGGCGGCAGAGTCTTGTAGCTTGTTGATCATCGATGATGAGTCTCGAGAAAGTTCATATATAGAACTCGAGTTCCTGAATTGAACATGCTACGGCGCCGACTTGGCGGCGGTCAAGCCGATCTCGTGACAATTCGCACATGAAAGTGTTTGTATCGCTTGTCTCTAAATAACGGCGCCTGTTTTACTTAAGTTGGCGGGCGCTCGTGCCGATGCTGGTAGCGAGGGCGCCTCAAAAACAGGGCGAAGGAATCCAATGAAGGACAGATCTTCCGATCCTTTGATCGACGTGGGCCAGCTGAAGGTGGGCATGTTCATCCACCTGGATCTGGGCTGGATGTCGCATCCGTTTCCGCTCAGCAGCTTCAAACTGAGCTCGGAAGATCAACTGCTGATCCTGCGCCGCCTGGGACTTAAACAGGTGCGTTGGAGCCCCGGTCGCAGCGAGCTGCAGACCGAGGCGACACCGATGCAGGTCGCTGTGGTGGAAGCCGCCGGGGTCGATGAGCAAAGCCCCGAGCAGCAGGCCAAGGAGGCACATCGGCGCGCGCTGGCCGCCCAGCGTGAGGCCCTGTCCTTGTGCGAGCGGCAGTACGGCGAAGCCGCCGGTGCCTTCCGTGCGCTGATGGAACTGCTGCCGCGAGAGCCGCGCAGCACGCGCGATCAGTCGATCGCGCTGACCAGCGCCTTGCTGGACAAGATGCTGACCGAGGGCGACCTGAATATCCGCCTGCTCAACGAGGGCGCGGGCGATCGCAGCACCGCCCATGCGCTGAATGTCGCGATCATCTCCTTGCTGCTGGGCCGCGCCTTCGGCCTGGGGCGCGACGAGATGATGGATCTGGGTGTCGGCGCCTTGCTGCACGATATCGGCAAGACGGAGTTGCCGGCCCGTGTGCGCAATCGTGACGACAGTTTTACGATGGCCGAGACCCAGCTCTACCAGCAACACGTGAGCAAGGGCGTGGCTCTGGCTCAGGGCATGGGGTTGGCGGCTGGTCCGTTGCTGGTGATCGCCCAGCACCATGAGAATGCCGATGGCAGCGGTTTCCCGCAGCGCATTAATGTGGACCGCATGAGCGCGGCCTCGCGCATCGTCGCGTTGGTCAACCGCTTCGATGGCCTGTGCAATCCGCTGCTGGCCTCCAAGGCGATGACCCCGCACGAGGCGCTGTCGCTGATGTTCGCCCAGGGCCGCAACCGCTTTGACGCGACCATGCTGAATGCCTTCATTCGTATGATGGGGGTGTATCCCCCCGGCTCGGCGGTGCAGCTGACCGACGATCGCTATGCCCTGGTGGTGGCGGTCAATTCCTCGCGGCCGCTCAAGCCCAAGGTGATGGTGCATGACGCCAAGGTGCCGCGCGAGGAGGCTTTGATCCTGAATCTGGAGCAGCACTCCGACCTGGGCATACGCCGCAGCCTGAAACCCAATCTGCTGCCCCGCGCCTCTCTGGACTATCTGAGCCCGCGCACGCGGGTGGCCTATTTCTTTGAGTGCGCGGTGACGGGCAACGGGGAGTTGGCTGCGTGAGGCTGGTCAGCTTCAATCCCCCCACCGCTTCTCCAGCCGTCGATCTCTACCAGTCTCTTCTCGAAGGGCTGCAGGAGGCGGTCTGGCTGGTGGATGCGGCCACACTGGAGGTGGTTGCCGTCAATCAGGCGGCCACGCGCTTGCTGAGCATGGGGCCGGATCAGCTGCTGGGCTGCGGCATGGAGTCGCTGTCTAGTACTGCCGAGGACGCGCTGTTCTGGGCCGAGGCTGCGGCCGGGGGGCGCGAAGGCCTGCACACAGACACCTTGATGCGCCGTGCCGATGGACAGGCCATCTGGGTGACGCGCCGCATCAGCCATGTGGAGCAAGCCGGCAGCGCTGGCCTGTGGCTGGTGGCGATGGCCGATCTGAGCAAGCAGCGCCAGCATGACGAAGAGCGCGAAACCTTGCTGGCCGAACTGAAGGCCACGCTGGAGTCGACCGCCGACGGCATACTGGTTACCGATCTGGCCGGCCGCATGCGCAGCTTCAATCAGCGCTTCGCGTCCTTGTGGGGCTTGCCCGAGGACCTGCTGACCGAGCGCAACGACGAGGCCGTGCAGGCTTGGATGCGGCGCAGCGTGGTCGACGGAGCCGCCTATGCGATGCGGCTCAGTGCGATCCAGGAAGCGCCGCTGCTGCAGACTAGCGACGTCATCAAGTTGCTGGACGGTCGGGTGCTGGAGCGGGTCTCGCTGCCGCAGTGGAGCCGCGGCCGGCCGATCGGCCGTGTCTATTCCTACCGCGATCTCAGCGAGAAGCTGGCCGCCAGCCAGCGCATCGAGGAGCTCTCGCACACCGACATGCTGACCGGCCTGCCGAACCGGCGGGCGCTGGCCGAGCGGGCCGAGTACGCCCAAGCGATGGCGCGACGCGAGGGTACGAGCTTCGCGTTACTGAATGTCGATTTGGACCGATTCAAGCAGATCAATGACACCTTGGGTCATGCCTATGGTGACCGGGTGTTAAAGGAGGTGGCCCAGCGCCTGAAGGAGTGTTTGCGAGAGGTCGACTCCGTCGCTCGTCTGGGCGGTGACGATTTCGCGCTCTTGGTCCATCAGGCCGACGCGCGGGGCGCCGAGCACGCGGCACGGCGGGTGCAGGAGGCAATGTCGCGCCCCTTCAGCTTTGATACGCTGAGCTTCACCGTGACCTGTAGCACCGGCATTGCGCTGTTCCCCAGCGACGGCGGCACCGCTGAGGAGTTGATGGTCAGCGCCGAGCGGGCGATGCACTGGGTCAAGGAAAGCGGTCGAGGCACGTTCCGATTCCATCAACCGCGCAAGGACGTGGATCTCCTGTCGCGCATGCGCCTGGACCACGCGATGCGCCAGGCCCTGCAGGAGCGCGAATTCCGGCTTCACTATCAGCCGCAGATCGACCTGGCCAGCGGTGCAGTGATCGGCGCGGAGGCATTGATACGCTGGCGCGACCCGCTGCGCGGCGAGGTCTCGCCGGCCGAGTTCATCCCGGTCGCGGAGGAGAGCGGCTTCATCGTCGCGATCGGCGAATGGGTTCTGCAGCAGGCGGTGGCTCAGGCGGCCGCTTGGCTTCGGCAGGGCTGGCGCATGCCGGTTGCCGTCAATGTCTCGGCTCTGCAGTTCCAGCAGTCGCATTTCGTCGACACGGTGGCGCTGGCGCTGAAGGCGCATGAGCTGCCGCCGTCGCTGCTGGAGCTGGAGCTGACCGAATCCATCCTGCTGCGCGATGCCGAGGAAGCGCTGCGCCGGCTCGAGGCTTTGTCGGAGCTGGGGGTGTGCATGTCTATCGATGACTTTGGCACTGGCTATTCCAGCCTCGGCTATTTAAAGCGCTTCCCGATCCAGCGCTTGAAGATCGATCGCAGCTTTGTCCAGGGCCTGCCCGCAGATGAGAGTGATGTGGGCATCGTTAATGCAGTGGTCCAGATGGGGCGGGCGCTGCGTCTGCAGGTGATTGCCGAAGGGGTCGAGACCGAGGCCCAGCGCGACTGCCTGGCTCGTGCCGGTTGCCATGAGTTCCAGGGCTTTCTTTATGCGCCGGCGCTCGACCCGCGCGCGTTTGAGGAGAAGGTCTGGCGTGCGCTGACGCCACCGCCGCGGCCGGTGGTGCCGCCGGTGCGTCTGGTGCGCGGCGGCTGATATCTGGGCGAGGCCAAGGGTTCAGGCGGCACAATGGTTGACACTGACATCAGGAGTGCAACCGTGATCTACAAATTCAAATCTGCGGCTGCGGCCGACGTGATCATGATGGGCCCCAACGGCGAGCAGTTGCTGCGATTGATGGGGCGTGAGCCCGCAGCTCAGGGCATCGTGACCCAGTCCCAGCTCGGCGCCGCGATCTCGGCACTTGAGCAGGCGGTGGCCGAGGACGAGGCCGAGTTCGCCCGGCTGCAGATCGAGGCCCAGGCCGCCGGTGAGCCCGCTCCGAAGCGCGAGGGCATCAGCCTGCGCCAGCGAGCCTGGCCGTTGCTGGAGATGATGCGCCTGAGCCTGGTGGAGCGCCAGGACGTGGTCTGGGGCGCCTGAATGGGCCTGGACAGCGTAACCACGATTCTTGCGGTGCGCCATGGCGAGACGGCCTGGAACCGCGAAAGCCGCATCCAGGGCCAGCTTGATATTCCCTTGAATGCGCTGGGCCAGGCTCAGGCATGGCGGCTCGGCCGAGCGCTGGCCGGCGAGAGCCTGGACGCTATCTACAGCAGTGATTTGGCACGTGCTTGGCAGACTGCCGAGGCCATCGGGTCCGCCACAGGCCTGTCGCTGAGGGCCGAGCCGGCTTTGCGGGAGCGCAGCTTTGGCGTCTTTCAGGGGCTGAGCTGGAGCGAGATCGAGCAGCAATGGCCGGCCCAAAGTGAGCGCTGGCGGCGGCGCGATCCCGATTTCGCGGCTGAGGGCGGTGAAAGCCTGCAGGACTTCTATCATCGCGCGGTCACTACTGTCGAACGCTTGGCTCGGGCCCATCCCGGGCAGATTGTCGTCATCGTGGCCCATGGCGGGGTGATGGACTGCCTGCACCGCGCCGGCCGGCGCTTGAGTCTGCAGGCGCCGCGCAGCTGGGTGCTCGGCAATGCCACGATCAACCGCCTCCTGTACTCGGCGGCCGGACTGAGCGTGGTCGGCTGGAACGACGATGGTCATCTGGAAGGGCTGAGCCTGGACGAGACCGCCGCCTGAGTGTTGCGAGCGAAAGCGTCGCTTGCGCAAGTGCCAATCTGTACGTTTGCAGCTTTACCACAAGACTGTTGCAATTTCGCGTCGCTCGCCACTCGGTCAAACCCTAGGACTTTTATACTGCGGCCACATTGCGAACAAGACCGGGTGATTCAGTCCGGCTACTCTTCAACTCCTAAAGGCAAATGATGAAAAAGATTGCTCTCGTCGCTGCACTGGCCGCCGTTTCGGCCTCCGCTTTCGCACAAAGCTCGGTGACCCTGTACGGTCGTATCAACACCACCGTGGAAAGCCAGAAGGTTGGCGATGGCGACCGCGTGGCCGTTATGCAAAACAACAGCTCGCGCTTCGGCTTCAAGGGCCAGGAAGACCTGGGCGGTGGCCTGAAGGCTTCGTTCAACCTGGAAAGCGGCCTGAACTCTGACGACGGCCGTGCTGCCTCGACTTTCTGGGGTCGCGAGGCCTGGGTGCAACTGGCTGGCGCTTTCGGTGCTGTCCGTCTGGGTAACTTCACGCCCGAGTCGTACTTCGCCACTGCTGATTACATCAGCATGCACAACCACGACACCGGCACCTCGTCGGATGCTCTGTACGCGTTCAAGACCTACCGCTCGAGCAACAAGATCGGCTACTTCACGCCGACCGTTGGTGGCTTCAGCGGTAGCGCCTCGGTCTCGGCCGGCGAAGGCGTTGCTGGCCGTGAAAAGCTGTTCGACCTGGCTGCCAACTACGTCGGCGGCCCGCTGCACCTGGGTGCCGGCTTCAGCAAGGAAGGCGATGTCAAGCAGTTCGCAGTGCGCGGCCTGTACGAGCTGGGTGCCTTCACCGTGGGCGCCTACTACCAGCGCGCCGATGACGGCGCTCAGAATCGCAACGTCTATCGCCTGTCGGGCATGTACACCATGGGCGCTTCCGAGTTCCACGCGAACTTCGGCTCCACCCAAGGTAAGGGCGACTTCCTGGCCCAAGGCAAGACCACCCAGTTCACACTGGGCTACAACTACAACCTGAGCAAGCGTACGAAGGTGTATGGCTTCTATACCGCTCAGAATGCCAAGGTCAACGCAGCTGACTTCAGCTCGCTGGCAGCCGGCGTGCGCCACAACTTCTGATCTTCGGATCAAAAGCAAAAAACCACCTTCGGGTGGTTTTTTTACGTCTGCTCGAGATACGTTGATCTATTCGTCGAACAACTGGCCTGCCTGCTTGGGCGGTGCGACACCCAGATGCCGGAAGGCGGCCAGGGTCGCGATGCGGCCACGCGGCGTGCGCTGCAGAAAGCCCTGCTGGATCAGATAAGGCTCGATCACATCCTCGATCGTGCCGGGCTCTTCGCCGATCGCGGCGGCCACATTGTCCAGGCCGACCGGGCCGCCGTCGAAGCGATGCACAACCGCCTCCAACAGCTTGCGGTCCATCAGATCGAAGCCCTGCGGGTCGACATCCAGCATCGCCAACGCCAGATCGGCGATCTTCTTGCTGATGCGGCCGTCGCCTTTCACATCGGCATAGTCTCGTACGCGGCGCAGCAGTCGGTTCGCGATGCGCGGCGTGCCGCGTGAGCGGCGTGCGATTTCCAGCGCGCCCTCGGTGTCGATCGGGGCATTCAGCAGGCCGGCAGAGCGGGTCACGATGCGCTGCAACTCGGCGGCCGTGTAGAACTCCAGCCGGGCGACAATGCCGAAGCGGTCGCGCAGCGGGTTGGTCAGCATGCCGGCCCGCGTGGTCGCGCCGACCAGAGTGAAGGGCTGCAGGTCCAGCTTGATCGAGCGAGCGGCCGGGCCCTCGCCGATCATGATGTCGATCTGGTAGTCCTCCAGTGCCGGGTAGAGGATTTCCTCGACCACCGGACTCAGCCGGTGAATCTCGTCGATGAAGAGCACATCGTTCTTCTCGAGATTGGTCAGGATGGCGGCCAAGTCCTTGGGCTTCTCCAGCACCGGGCCCGAAGTCTGGCGCAGATTGACGCCCAGCTCGGCCGCAATGATGTGGCTCAAGGTGGTTTTGCCCAAGCCTGGCGGGCCAAACAACAGCACATGGTCCATGGCCTCGTCGCGCTTGCGTGCCGCGCCGATGAAGATCTCCAGCTGCTCGCGGGCCTTGGTCTGGCCGACATAGTCGTCCAGCAGCTTGGGCCGCAACGCGCGCTCGATCGCCTCTTCATTGGGCGAGCTCGGGGCGGCGCTGACCACGCGCGGGGGTGTGGGCGAGAAGGCGTCGCCGAACTTGTCGGTCTGTATGCTCATGTGAGTTTCTTCATCGCCAGCTTGATGCCTTCACTGACACCGATCTCGGCCGGCAGCGATTTCAGCGCCAGACCGGCTTCCTTGTCGGAGTACCCCAGCGCGATCAGGGCTTGCAGGATGTCGGCATGGGCGTCATTGGCGACGCTGACCGGCAGCGACAGATCGGGGCCGAGCTTGCCCTTGAGTTCCAGCAGCAAGCGCTCGGCGGTCTTCTTGCCGATGCCGGGGACCTTGACCAGGCGGCCGGTCTCCTGCTTGGAGACGGCCAGGGCCAGCTCGCCGACCGACAGGCCGGATAGCAGCGACAAGGCCATCTTGGGGCCGACACCGCTGATCTTGATGAGCTGGCGGAAGGTGCTGCGCTCCTCGGCGCTCAGAAAACCGAACAGCACGTGGGCATCCTCCCGGATGCTCAGGTGTGTCAGCAGGCTGGCTCGCTCGCCCAGGCCAGGCAGGTTGTAGAAGGTGCTCATCGGCACGTCGACCTCGTAGCCGACGCCCTGCACATCGATGAGGATTTGCGGGGGCGATTTCTCCGCGATGACGCCTGTGAGTCTTCCGATCATCCAGGGATTATCAACGCGCATAGCGCGCGCACCCCTCGGGGTGATCGCTCGCGTGCCCGCGAGCCAGGGGCATCAATTCCTGCCGAACAGTCCCAGGCGTTGTGCCTCCAGTGCCGCTTCCGCGCGCGAGCTGACATTGAGCTTGCGATAGATCTGCTTCACATAGTCGGCAATCGTGTGGCGACTCAAGCCCAGCTGCACGCCGATCTCGGGCAGCGTGTAGCCCTTCGCCACACGCAGCAGCACCTCGGTCTCCCGGTCGGTCAGCGAGACTTCGTGCAACAGGGCTGCGGCTTGGGGTCGCCGCTGTGCGGCGAAGTAGGCGATCACCTTGCGCGCGATCGACGGCGACAAGGGCGGCTCGCCCTGGCTGATGCGCTGCAACTGCTCGGCCAATAGCTCGCGTGACTGTTCTTTTAGCAGATAACCGAAGGCGCCGGCTTGCAGGGCCGGGAACAGGTGTTCATCGTCGTCGTGGATGGTGACGATGACCGACTGCACCTCCGGTTGCTGCTCCCGCAGGGCCGCCACCACATCCACACCCGAACCATCCGGCAGGCCCAGGTCCAGCAGGGCCAGCGTGAAGCGCTGGGTCTGCACCTGCTTCAGTGCGTCCTGCACGCGCGAGCACTCGGTGATCTGGGCGTTGACGAAGATCTGCTTGACCAGGGCTTTGAGCCAGGCGCGGATCTCCGGAATGTCTTCCAGCAAAAGAATATGGTTCATAGTTTTGTACTTTGCGGTGTGGACGGTGGCCCGATGGGGGACAACTTAGCGTTTATCGGCGCAAAAGCCAATGCCTCAATCCCTGGCTTGGGCTGTTCAGAGCGGAATCGTGAGGCGGATCACGGTTCCCCAGCCCGGGCCGGACTCGACCAGACACTGTCCGTGCATCTGCTTGGCGCGGGATTTCATGCTGGCCATGCCATGGCCCTTGTCCAGCCGGCCATCCAGCTCGGTCGTGATCCCCTGGCCGTTGTCCTGGATCACGACCAGGAAATCGCCGTCCAGCACCGTGCAGCTGACCACGCAATGGGTGGCGCCGCTGTGCTTGATGATGTTGCTGACCGCTTCGCGGAAGATGCGCGTGGTTTGCACATAGGCGCGTGCCTGCAAGGTGTGGATCACGTCCTCGGACGGTGATTTCCACTCGGCCAGGATATTGGCCTGGCCCAGGCGCGATACAACCTCGGCGCGCCAGTCGCCCAAAGCGTCCAGCAACTGCACCGGCTTGCCGGTCAGGCCGCGCACGGACAGCCGCATCTCCTCTAGCGCCTCGCGCGCCAAGGTTGAGATGCGGTCGGACTCGCTGGTGTGCACGATGGTCAGCAGTTTGGCGCCCAAATCGTCATGAAGATCGGCGGCGATGCGCTTGCGCTCGCGCTCGGTGACCTGCTCCAGCTTCTGCTCGGCCATCTCGCTGAAGCTGCGCTCGATATCGGCCACTTTGGCCTGCGCATGCTGCTCATGTTCGAGCTGCAGGTGTTCGGCGTTGACGCGGGCATGGGCGATGTTCAGGATGATCCGCACGCCCGACGCCAGCAGCAGCAACGGCAGCACGATGGCCGCCTGGCGCCACGGCATCACCAGCTCCAGCAGCAGCGCGATAGCACCGAGTCCGAGCAGCACGGTGGTGTTGAGCCCCCGGTCGCGGCGCTCGCGCAGATGCCAGGCCATGGCGGCCAGCACCTGCAGAACCAGCAGGGCCAACCAGGCCTGGCTCAGTAGGGCCATCTGCGCCGGCAAGAGCAGCAGACTCAGCGGCACCAGCACCGCCTGCAGCGGCAGGACCAGGTCCAGCCAGGGCCGCTGGCCACCGGTGGGGCGCAGCAGGAACTGGATCAGGCACAGGCTCAGCCAGGGCAGCAAGGCGGTCGAGACCAGCAGGCGCCGGTCCCCGCCAAGCTGCGGCAGCGCCAACCAGTCCAGCGCCGAGCGCAGCACCCACAGCCCCATCAGGGCGGCCAGAAAGACCAGATGCCGCTCGCGTGCATGGATGCGTGACAGCAAGGCCAGGGTCAGTCCCATCAGCCCCAGCATCGCGCACAGCAGCTGCGGCAGCAGCGTCTGCCAGAGGGCGGCCACAGGTGCCTGGTCCGGGTGTGCCAGGGCCCAGGCCGGCAGCAGCAGTGCGAGCGCGCCGCCGCCCGATATCAATGGAGTTCTGAATCGCATGGGGCGCGATTGTGCAGGAGGCGGCGGCGCGGCCATCCTGGGGCATGTACCGGCGACAATGCGCACCTTGCCTGCAGCTCTTGCGAAAGTTCCGCCTTGATCATCCGACAGCTCTTCACCCCGACCGACAACAGCCGCCTGGCCCATCTGTGCGGCATGCTGGATGAGCATCTGCGCCAGATTGAGGGCGCATTGGGCGTGAAGATTTTGCGCCGCAATGAACAGTTTCGCATCGAGGGCCCGAAGGCCGCGGCCCAGCGCAGCCAGCAATTGCTGATCGCCTTGTACGAGCGCGCCCGGCGCGCGATTCCCGCCGAGACCTTGCAGCTGGCGCTGGCCGAGGCCGTTGCCGACCTGGGGCCGGTCGTGAAAGCAAAACCGGGAGCGGTCGCCACGCCCGCCGCCGATGCCATCGTGCTGCGCACCCGCCGCGCCGACTTGGCCGGCCGCACGCCGCGCCAGCATGAATATCTGCGCCATATTCTGGCGCATGACATCACCTTCGGCCTGGGCCCGGCCGGCACCGGCAAGACTTTTCTGGCGGTGGCTTGTGCGATCGATGCGCTGGAGCGCTCGACGGTGCAGCGCATCATCCTTACCCGCCCGGCAGTCGAGGCCGGCGAACGCCTGGGCTTTCTGCCCGGCGATCTGACGCAGAAGGTCGACCCCTATCTGCGCCCCCTCTACGACGCGCTCTATGACCTGATGGGTTTTGACCGTGTCAGCAAGGCCTTCGAGAAAGGCCAGCTGGAAATTGCGCCGCTGGCCTTTATGCGCGGGCGCACCTTGAACCATGCTTTCGTGATCCTCGACGAGGCGCAGAACACGACGCCCGAGCAGATGAAGATGTTCCTGACCCGCATCGGCTTTGGCAGCAAATGCGTGGTCACCGGCGACACAAGCCAGATCGACCTGCCCAAGGGCGTCAACAGCGGGCTGGTCGATGCAGAGCGCGTGCTGGCCAAAGTCAAAGGCATTGCGATGACGCGCTTCACCTCGCAAGACATCGTGCGCCACCCGCTGGTGGCCCGCATCGTCGAGGCCTACGAGAAAGCCAAGTCATGAGCCGCCCCGATCTGAGTCTGTCGCTGCAATTCGCCGACCCGCGCCACAAGGCCCTGCTGCCGCGCCACAAGGTGGTCCGCTGGATACGCGCGGCGCTGGAGCTGCCGGGAGAGATCGCGGTGCGCATCGTCGATGCCGACGAGGGCCGCCAGCTCAACAAGGACTTCCGCAGCAAGGACTACGCGACCAATGTGCTGACCTTCGACTACAGCCACGAGCCAGTGGTCGGTGCTGACCTGGTGATCTGTGCCGAGGTGGTCGAGCGCGAGGCCCGGGATATGGGGCTGGACCTGGTCGCCCACTATGCCCATATGCTGGTGCATGGCACGCTGCATGCACAAGGCTACGACCATGAAGAGGAAGACGAGGCCGAGTGTATGGAGGCGCGCGAAAGCGAGATCATGCGCTCCCTCGGCTTTGCCGACCCCTATCTGAAGGACTGAGCGCTAGCGCTGGGTGCCCAGATAGCGCTTGCGCCAGAAAAAGGCGCCCAGCGCCAGCGCCAGCGCCAGCATCAGTCCCAAGGCGATCCACACGCCTTTGGCGTTGTGGATCAGCGGCAGCGCATCGAAGTTCATGCCGAAGATGCCGGTGATCAGGTTCAGCGGCAGAAAGATCGCGGTCAGCACGGTCAGCGTGCGCATGATGGCGTTGGTGCGGTGGCTCAGCGCCGAAAAATGCATCTGCACTGCCGATTCCGACGAAGACTCCAGCCGCCGCACATGGCTGAGCACCCGCTCCACATGCTCCAGCACATCGCGTGAGCGCACCCGCAGCAGCTCGCGTTCGCGCTGGCCCTGTGGCTCGGCCGGCATCGGCCAGTCCTCTAGCGCGTCCAGCCATTCCTGGATCGCGCTGCGTTGATCTTCGCAAGTGTCTTCCAGCAGATGCAGGCTGTTGCGCGCGTCGAGCAGCAATTGCCAGTCACTGAAGCGGCTGCGCGGATCCATCAAGGCCTGCTGCAGGCCCACCAACTGCCGGGTCAGCTGGCGGCGCAGCTCCAGATAGCTGTCCACCATATGGTTGACCATCCGCAGCATCAGATCGCTGGTGTTGCTGGGCAGGCGGGCCGAGCCACGGAAGTCCGAGGCCTGTGTGAGCTGGCCCATGCGGGCCGCGAAATACTCGCGCACCGCGCAGTCGTCGGGATGGATGCTGATCAGTGCGCGGTCGAACAGCGCAAAGCCGACCGGGCTGGTGTCTATGCTCAGCAGCGCGGCCGAAGAGGCCTCGCCCACCTTGCCGGCCGCAGCCAGGCGACGGAACACCAGCAGGTCGTACCAGGAGGTGTAGTCATAGTGCGAGGGCAGCTGGCTGTTCAGCAGGTCGGAGACATGCAGATCGACCAGCGGGCCGCAGCCCCAGCCTTGCAGATGTTGCTGCAGGTCGCTGATTCGCTCAGGCAGTTCCTGGCGTGCGCAGCCAACCCAGACAAAACCCTCGGTCGGCAGATCCGCCGGCAGCATCTGCAGCTCGATGAACTGCTCGCCATGGATGTGGAAGACCCGCATCAGCCCTTTTTCAGCAAACGGGCGGCTTCCAGCGCGAAATAGCTCAACACGCCATCGGCGCCCGCGCGCTTGAAGGCAAGGAGCGATTCCATCATCACTGCATCGTGGTCGAGCCAGCCATTGGCGGCGGCGGCCTTCAACATTGCGTACTCGCCACTGACCTGGTAGGCGAAGGTCGGCACACGGAATTCGTCCTTTACGCGACGCACGACGTCCAGATACGGCATGCCAGGCTTGACCATCACCATATCGGCGCCCTCGGCCAGGTCCAACGCCACCTCGCGCAGGGCCTCGTCGCTATTGCCCGGATCCATCTGGTAGGTCTTTTTGTCGGCCTTGCCCAGATTAGCGGCCGAGCCCACCGCATCGCGGAAGGGGCCGTAGAAGGCGCTGGCGTACTTGGCGCTGTAGGCCATGATGCGAGTGTGGATCAGGCCGCCTGCTTCCAAGGCCTGGCGGATCGCGCCAATGCGTCCGTCCATCATGTCGCTGGGCGCGACGATGTCGACGCCGGCCTGGGCCTGGACTAGCGCCTGCCGAGCCAAGATCTCGACCGTGCGGTCATTGATGATGTAACCGCACTCATCGAGCACACCGTCTTGGCCGTGGCTCGTGAAGGGGTCCAGCGCCACATCGGTCAGCACTCCCAGCTTCGGGAAGTTCTGCTTGAGCGCCCGCACGACGCGCGGCACCAGGCCGTCGGGGTTGGTGGCCTCCTGGCCGTCGGGCGTCTTCAGCGATGCATCGATGACCGGGAATAAGGCCAGCACCGGAATGCCGAGTGCGACGCATTCCTCAGCCACTCCCAGCAGCCGGTCCAGGCTCAGCCGCGCGACGCCGGGCATCGAGCTCACCGGCTCCGTCCTGTCGATGCCCTCGTGAACAAATACTGGCAGGATCAGGTCACTGGTCCGCAAGTGGTGCTCGCGCACCAGCTCACGGGTGAAGGCATCGCGGCGCAGACGGCGCGGGCGGCTGGCCGGAAAGGGGGCGGGAATCAGGGCGCGGGACGACAAGGGTAGGCTCCGAGAATGAGGGGTGAGCGTCGCCAGTGTGCCAATCTGCTCACTCTACGCAACATCCCGTAGAGACGCGATTGCGACGGCTCTGTTAAAATTGCCAGCGGATGATAGCCGCAAGGTGGTCGTCCCCTGCTTTTCCTCCCTGAGCAGGAGCCTTGACGTGATGACAGCGAAAAGGCTTTCCAACCCCGGCTCTTTAGCCGGGGTTTTTTTTTGGTGCGCCAGTCCTGGCGCTGCCCAGCTCGCCGTGACGGTGAGCTGGATGACTTGGGGGTGAAAGTCCCCTACGGACCTTGATGATGGGAACCGTGAGCCGAACTGCGAGGGTGCGCGCCGCGAGGTGGATTCTGAAGGAAGCTTTATGCAAAGCTGTGGCCCGACGAACAGGAACCGCACATGCGGCAGGCTCGTCTGGGCGAGGGTGCCAAGAAACCTGAAGCCCGAGATCATCCGGATGGCAAGCAAGTCGATCCGGCGGGGGTATGTAGTGAAGGTCGCGCGTCTTACCCTGGGAGTCCTGCCAGCTTGACTGAGAGGGCTTGCCGGCGTCGAAAGGCGACGGGTTGGGTTGGCAGGGGTCTGCACAGCTCGTAGTGTGCCGCTGGGAGCCGCAGCGGCGAAGGGCCGAACCTGTCATGAGTGGATCGTCACGCGTGCGCTCTGGCATTGCAAGGCAAGAGTTTGGCACGGGCCAGCAGCCACGCCAACCGCTGCGTTGAGGCTAGAAGTCTCGATGCGATGGATGCTCCATGCACGCCAGGCGACATGAGGAACCAAACCCAGCTCACTGGGCACCTTGCCCCAGTAGGCAGCAACCGCCATATGCCGAGCGGCACGTGCGGTGGTGTTGGAGGACGGAAGGGGGGACCCCCTCGTCCTACCCGATTCTGCGGTTTTTGCTTGCAACTCTGCAGTCCGCGCAAGAGGGGCCCGCCGGACTCGGGCCGTATGATGGCTTGATGCTCTGGATCAAAGCCTTTCACATTGTCTTCGTGGCCGCCTGGTTCGCCGGCCTGTTTTATATGCCCAGGCTGTTCGTCAACCTGGCCATGGTGCCCTCCGATAGCCATGCCGAGCGCGAACGCCTGCTGCTGATGGGGCACAAGCTCTACAAGTTCATGAGCCTGCTGATGATCCCGGCCCTGGCACTAGGCCTGGTGCTGTGGCTGTACTACGGCATCGGCCGCGGCCCCGGCAATGGCTGGATGCATGCCAAGCTGAGCCTGGTGCTGTTGGCCGTCGGCTACCACCATGTCTGCCGTGCTCAGCTGCGCCGCTTCGAGCAGATGGCCAACAAGCGCAGCCATCGCTGGTTCCGCGTGTTCAACGAGGTCTCCGTCCTTATCTTTGCCGCCATCGTGATCCTGGTGGTGGTCAAGCCCTTCTGATGATGGCGCGCTGGCTGCCGCAGCCGCTGCCGCGCCGCCGCAGTTCCGCCACGCTGCTGGCCCTGGCCTATGCAGGTTTGGTGGTCTACGCCAGCCTCTATCCGTTCTGGCCCTGGACTCTGCCGCCGACCGTCGATGCCTGGGGGCTGATCGGTCTGCCCTGGCCCAAGTACTGGGGCGGCTTCGATGTTCACGCCAATCTGCTGGGCTATATGCCGCTGGGTCTGCTTGTGTTTGCCGCCGCCGTGCGCAGCGGTCTGCGGCTGCCCCGCTGTCTGCTGCTGGGCCTGCTGTTGCCGCCTTTGCTCTCCTTCGGCATGGAGAGTCTGCAGTACTTCCTGCCGCGGCGGGTGCCCTCGATGGTGGACTGGCTGCTCAATAGCGCGGGCGCGGCGGTCGGTCTGTTGCTGGGCTTGGTGCTCTACATCGCCGGCGGCCTGACCCGTTGGCAGGGCCGGCGCGAGCACTGGTTTGTGCCGCACAGCGCTGGTGCGCTGGCCTTGCTGGCACTCTGGCCGGTGGCCCTGCTGTTCCCGGCGCCGGTACCTTTGGGCTTGGGCCAGGTCTTGCCACGGCTGCAGGAACTCGCAGCCAGCCTGTTGGAAGGTACGCCCTGGGCGCTGCAATGGGATGAGCTGGCCGAGCCAGCGCTGCAGCGGGCACTGCCGCCGGGCCTCGAAGGCATCACGATTGCTTTGGGCTTGCTGGCGCCCTGCCTGCTGGCCCTGTCGGTGGCACGACCCGGCTGGCAACGCCTGGCCCTGGTGTTCGGCGCGGCCGCGCTGGGCGTGCTTAGCACGGCCTTATCGACCGCGCTGAATTTTGGCCCCCAGCATGCTTGGGCCTGGCTGACTCTGAGCACCTGGCCGGGGCTGGCGCTGGGCCTGGGGCTGGCCTGCATCCTGTGCGCGTTCTCGCGCCGTGCCTGCGCGGCCTGGGGCCTGGTCGTCACCAGCGCGCTGATCGCGATGGTCAGCGAGGCGCCCACCGATCCCTATCTGGCGCAAAGCCTGCAAGCCTGGGAGCAGGGCCGATTCATCAGCTTCTACGGCCTGGCGCAATGGGTTGGCTGGCTCTGGCCATTCGGCGTGCTGGCATGGTTGCTGGCGCTGTTGGCGCGGCGCGAAGTCCGCGCATCAGGCACGGGATAAACCCGCACTGCCTACAATCTGGTTATGAGCTATTTCCAGCGCCACATCTTCTTCTGCCTGAACCAGCGCGACAGCGGCGATAACGCCTGCGCCCAGCATGGTGCGCAGGCCGGTTTCGATCACTGCAAGTCCAGGGTTAAGGCCTTGGGCCTGGCCGGCCCCGGTGGCGTGCGCGTCAACAAGGCCGGCTGCCTGGACCGCTGCGCCGGCGGCCCGGTGGCTGTGGTCTATCCGGACGCCGTCTGGTACAGCTATGTCGATGCCAGCGATATCGACGAGATCGTCGAGCAGCATCTGCAGCAGGGTCGGGTGGTTGAGCGACTGGTGCTGCCGGACAACGTCGGGCGCTGAATCGATGAATTCGCGAACCGAGAAGCTGTTGATCACCGGCCCGGCCGGTGAGATTGAGTGTGCGGTGGACCTGCCGCCCGAGGGGCAGGTCTTGCGCGGCGTCGCGGTGATCTGCCATCCGAACCCGACGCAGGGTGGCACGATGGACAATAAGGTGGTGCAGACGCTGGCGCGTGCCTTTGTGCAGCTGGGCTACCGCGCGGTGCGCTTCAACTTCCGTGGCATCGGTCGCTCGGCCGGCGCCTGGGACGAGGGGCGTGGCGAGGTAGACGATGCGCTGGCCGTGATCGCCCACGCCCGCGACGCAGCACTGCCGCTTGCGTTGGCCGGCTTCTCCTTCGGCGGCTTCGTTGCCTCGCAGGCGGCGCGCCGCCTGGAGGCCTCCGCCGAGCGTCTGTGTCTGGTTGGCCCTGCCACCAGCCGTTTCGATACTGCGCCGGTGCCGGCCGACACCCTGGTAATCCATGGCGAGGCCGACGATGTTGTGCCGCTGGCTGCCGTGCTCGACTGGGCGCGGCCGCAGGCGCTACCGGTCACCGTCGTGCCCGGTGTCGGCCATTTCTTCCATGGGCAGCTGCCGCTGCTCAAGGACATTGTTCTGCGCGGCTGGCACCCTGCCTGAGCCGCCACTTTCCCCGAGACCCTGTTCCGATGAAGCGATTGATTGCCTTCGTGCTGGCCGCCGCCAGCGCCCTCAATACCTTGGCCCAGGCGCCGCAGCCACCCGAGATTGCTGCGCGCAATTTCATCCTGTTCGACGTCACTGCCAACAAGGTGCTGGCCGAGCGCGAAGCCGACCAACCGCAAGACCCGGCCTCGCTGACTAAGCTGATGACAGCCTATATCGTCTTCAGCGCGCTGAAGGAAAAGCGCCTGACGCTGGAGCAGACGTTGACGGTGTCCCAGCGTGCCTGGGACGAGCGCAAGGGCGATCCCTCGCTGATGTTCATCGACACGACGATGACGCCCAAGGTCGACGAACTGCTGCGCGGCATGATCATCCAGTCGGGAAACGACGCATCGGTGGCGCTGGCTGAGGGCGTGGGCGGCACGGTCGAGCAGTTCGTTGCGATGATGAATCGCCAGGCCCAGGCCTGGGGCTTGAAGAACACCGAGTTCAAGAACGTCACCGGTATGACCGAGCCGGGCCACAAGAGCAGCGCGCGCGATCTGTCGGTGATCGCCGCCAGCCTGATCCGCGACTTCCCCGAGTACTACGGCTACTATTCTCAGCGCGAGTACACCTACAACAAGATTCGCCAGCCCAACCGCAATCTGCTGCTGGGCCGCGATCCCAGTGTCGACGGCCTGAAGACCGGCTACACCGAGGCGGCCGGCTATTGCCTGGTCACCAGCGCTCAGCGCGAGTTCCCGAACGGTAAGCGCCGCCTGATCAGCGTCGTGATGGGCACGGCCTCGATGCAGGCCCGCGCCAGCGAAAGCCAGAAGCTGCTGAACTGGGGCTACTCGGCCTATGACGCGGTGCGCCTGTTTGACAAGGACCAGGCTGTCTCTACCGTGCCGGTCTGGAAGGGCGCCGTACCCGAGGCCAAGCTGGGTGCGGCGGGCGCGGTTTTCATTGCGGTGCCGCGCGGTGAGGGCGGCAAGCTGCAGACCAAGGTCGAACGCACCGACCCGCTAGTCGCGCCGCTGGCCAAGGGCCAGCGCGTCGGCACGCTGAAGGTGATGACCGCCGCCGGCACGCCAGTTGCCGAGGTGCCGCTGGTGGTGCAGCAGGAGGTGCCGCTGGCCGGCATCTTCGGCCGCGCCTGGGACGCAATCCGGCTCTGGATCAAGTGATTCGGGCGTAAGCTCTTGATGGGTCCGAGGAGAACGCAATGCACGCACTGCCCGAAGTCCGCTGTTATTTGAATGGTGAGTACACGCCGCTGGCCGAGGCCAAGATCTCGGTGATGGATCGCGGCTTCATCTTCGGCGATGGCGTCTACGAGATGGTGCCGGTCTATGGCCGGCGGCTGTTCCGCTTTGACTCGCATATGGACCGGCTGGACCGCAGCCTCTCCAAGCTGCGCATCGAGAACCCGCTCACCCGCGCCGAATGGCTGGCGGTGGGACGGCAGCTGATTGCGTCGGTCGATGCCGACGACCAGTGGCTGTACCTGCAGATCACCCGTGGCGTCGCGCCGCGTAATCATGTGATGCCCAAGGACACCGCGCCCACCGCCTTCTCCTACAGCGCGCCGGCCAAGCTGGTGTCGGCCGAGGAGCGCCATCACGGCGTGGCCTGCTTGTCGGCCCGTGACTTCCGCTGGGAGCGCGGTGACATCAAGAGCACCTCGCTGCTGGGTAATGTGCTGGCGCGCCAGATCTCTGCCGACCAGGGCGCGCTGGAGACCATCATGTTCCGCGACGGCCACCTGACCGAAGCCTCTTCCTCGAATGTCTGGATCGTCAAGGAAGGTGCGCTCTTGGGCGTGCCCAAGAGTGAGCAGGTGCTGGAGGGCATCCGCGTAGAACTGCTGCGCGAGCTCTGCGAGGATTGCGGCATCGGCTACAACCTGCGCCCGATCTCCGAAGCCGAGGTCTTCGCCGCCGACGAGATCATCCTCAGCTCGGCCACCAAGGAAGTGCTGCCCGTGACGACCCTGGACCATGAGCCGGTCGGTCATGGCGCGCTGCGCGGCAAGCCCGGGCCGGTCTACGCCCGCCTGTACGAGGCCTACCAGCGCGCCAAGCAATTGCAATCGATCTGACAAGAGCCGCAATCATGAGTTTCACCCCGCCCGACATCCCGCCCGAGCAGTCGCTGATCGAGTACCCCTCGCGCTTTCCGATCAAGGTGATGGGGGCCCATGTCGAGGGCTTTGTCGAGGCCATCGTCATGGTGGCGAAGAACTTTGACCCCGAATTCGATGCAGCCTCCGTTGAGCAGCGTCCCAGCAAGGGTGGCAACTATCTCGGACTGACGATCACCGTCACCGCCACCAGCCGTGAGCAGCTCGATGAGCTGTATCGGACACTGACCACGCACCCGATGGTGAAGGTGGTTCTTTAGACATTGCGGCGCAAACCATAGCTCTGTTCTCGACCGACTAAGCGGGCTTGGCGGCCAGGCGCTGATCGAGTTCTTTGAGCTTGGCCGGCGCCGCTTCGTCGCCATTGCGCGCGGCAATGTCGTACCAGTAGCGCGCCAGCCGCAGATCGGCGCTCACCCCCAGACCCTTCTCGTACATCGACGCAATCAGGTATTGCGCGCCGACATCGCCGGCCTTGGCCGCCTCGCGATACCAGTGCGCGGCCTGGGCCATGTTTTTGGCCAGGCCGCGGCCAAGGTAATAGGCGGTGGCCAGCTGTACTTGGCCGTCCACGCTGCCCGAGGCCGCCGCCAGCCCGTACCAATGTGCGGCGGCGCGCAGATCGGCCTTGCCCTGCAGCCCCTGCTCATGCCATTGACCCAGCGCCAGTTGGGCCCGCACCAGTCGCTGCGACGCTGCGCGCTCCAGCAGGCGTTTTGCCTCCGGCAGGTCGGGCCGCGGTAATTCGCTGCGGATATGCATCATCGCCAGGTTGTAGTCGCCCAGCGGCAGGCCCTGGTGCGACAACTCGGTGAAGCCCTTGGCTGCCGTCTCCAGCTCGCCGCGCTCGTAGGCGTCCAGGGCCTGATCCAGGGTGGTTGCATAAGCCGGCCCGATCAGGGCCAGCACCAGGGCAGCGATGAGTCGCATGAGTGAATCTCCAGGGCTGGACGCAACCCTACATCAAGCGCAGTCGCCTGGCAGCACCGGGGCCTTACGGTGGCAGCGCTACCATCGCGGGCATGATTGTGAAAACACTGGGGCGGGTGGACTACGAGAGCACCTTGCAGGCGATGCGCGGCTTCACCGAGGCGCGCGGCACCGATACCGACGATGAGCTGTGGTTGTGTGAGCATGCACCTACTTACACGCAAGGCCTTGCTGGCAAGGCCGATCATCTGCTGAACCCCGGCGACATTCCGATCGTGCAGACGAATCGTGGCGGCCAGGTGACCTATCACGGCCCCGGCCAAGTTGTGGCCTATCCACTGGTGGACTTGAAACGCCTGGGCATCTTTGTCAAGGAATATGTGTTCCGGCTGGAAGCCGCGCTGATCCAGACGCTGGCCAGCTTCGGCGTCACCGGCCACCGCGTTGGCGGCGCGCCGGGCATCTATGTGCGGCTCGACGACCCCGGCGCCCATGGCGCGCTGACCGGCCCGGTCGACCCACTGGACCCCTTCAAGGGCCTGGGCAAGATCGCGGCGCTGGGGCTGAAGGTCAGCCGACACTGCACCTACCACGGTGCCGCGCTCAATGTGGCGATGGACCTGCGGCCCTTCCTGGGCATCAATCCCTGCGGCTATGCGGGGCTCGAAACGGTCGACCTCGCTAGAATCGGGGTTTGTACGGACTGGCCCACGGTGGCCCAGCGCTTCGGCGAGCGGCTTGCCGCCCAGTTGTCGCGCTGATAACAAGAGCTAAGGCCATGGCAACCGAGAATGTGATTCACCAGGCGCAGGACGCCGCCGATTACGACGCTACCGCGAAGCAAAAGGCCCAAGCCAAGACCGCACGCATTCCGATCAAGATCGTGCCGGTCGGCGAAATGCTGAAGAAGCCCGACTGGATCCGCGTGAAGGCCGGATCACCCAGCACCCGCTTCTACGAGATCAAGCAGATCCTGCGTGAGCACAAGCTGCACACGGTCTGCGAGGAAGCCTCCTGCCCGAATATCGGCGAGTGCTTCGGCAAGGGCACTGCCACCTTCATGATCATGGGCGACAAGTGCACGCGTCGCTGCCCCTTCTGCGATGTCGGCCACGGCCGGCCCGATCCGCTCGATGTCGACGAGCCGCTGAACCTGGCCAAGACCATTGCCGCGCTGAAGCTGAAGTATGTGGTGATCACCAGCGTCGACCGTGACGACCTGCGAGACGGCGGTGCCGGCCACTTTGCCGAGTGCATCACCAAGGTCCGCGAGCTGAGCCCGGCGACCCAGATCGAGGTGCTGGTGCCCGACTTCCGTGGCCGCGCCGACCGTGCGCTGGATATTTTGAAGGCCGCGCCGCCGGACGTGATGAACCACAACCTGGAGACTGCGCCGCGCCTCTACAAAGAAGCTCGACCCGGTTCGGACTACCAGTTCAGCCTGAATCTGCTGAAGCGCTTCAAGGAGGAAGTGCCCGGCGTGCCGACCAAGAGCGGCATCATGGTGGGCCTGGGTGAGACCGATGAAGAGATCCTGCAGGTAATGCGGGATATGCGCGCCCACAACATCGACATGCTGACCGTCGGGCAATACCTGGCTCCCTCGGGCCACCACCTGCCGGTGCGCCGCTATGTGCACCCCGATACCTTCAAGATGATCGAGGAAGAAGCCTACAAGATGGGCTTCAGCCATGCGGCCGTCGGCGCGATGGTGCGTTCCAGCTACCATGCCGATGAGCAGGCTCATGCGGCGGCGGAGAAGACGGCTGCGGCAGTGCAATAGCCAGCAGGCCGGCGCGCCGGCCGCGAAGTGCAAAAGCAAACGGCGGCCCACGCAGTCCGTGTCAAAACGGCTGCGAAGGGCGCCAAGAGCAAAGCGCTCCGAGTTTCTCGGAGCGCTTTTGTTTGGGCGCGCACGAGGTGTCCATTGGAGCGTATTGCGTGATGGTGGGCTGAACAGCC
>NZ_JAPFGP010000017.1 GCF_026241155.1 Paucibacter sp. PLA-PC-4 | reverse complement strand
CCAAAGCACCGCAGGGCGGCTTACAAAGGTAAGGTGCGACCTTTTCCTGGTCAAACAAAAACGCCCCGACAAAGACTCGGGGCGTTTTATCAGGCGCTTCGCAGATTAGGTTTTGACACGGACTGCGCGGGCCCTTTGTTCAATTCAGAACAAGGTGAAACTCAACCAGTAGCAGATGCCGGCCACAAAGGCCGAAGCCGGTATCGTGAAAATCCAGGCCCAGACGATATTGCCGGCCACGCCCCAGCGCACCGCCGACATGCGCTGCACCGAGCCCACACCGACGATGGCGCCGGTGATGGTGTGCGTGGTCGAGACAGGAATGCCCAGCGCCGTCGCCAGGAACAGGGTCATCGCACCGCCGGTCTCGGCGCAGAAGCCGCCCACTGGCTTGAGCTTGGTGATCTTCTGACCCATGGTCTTGACGATGCGCCAGCCCCCGAACATGGTGCCCACACCGATGGCGATGTAGCAGATCCACACCACCCAGCCCGGCGGCGAGGTCTCCGTGGCGGCCAGATAGCCCGAGGCCACGAGCAGCATCCAGATCAGACCGATGGTCTTCTGCGCGTCGTTGCCGCCATGGCCCAGGCTGTAAAGCCCCGCGGACACCAGTTGCAGTCGACGAAACCATTTGTCCACCCGCAGCGGCGAGGCGCGTTTGAACAGGTGCGCCACCACCACCATCATCAGCGAGCCCAGCAAAAAGCCCAGCAGCGGCGACACAAAGATGAACAGCACCGTCTTCCCCACGCCGGCGGCGATCAGCGCCCCGGTGCCGGCCTTGGCAATCACTGCGCCGACGATACCGCCGATCAGCGCATGCGAAGAGCTCGACGGGATGCCGTAGTACCAGGTGACCACGTTCCAAACAATGGCGCCGATCAGCGCACCGAAGACCACATGGTGGTCCACGATGCCCGGCTCGACGATGCCCTTACCCACGGTCTTGGCGACCGCGTAGTGGAAGACGAAGATGGCGACGAAGTTGAAGAACGCCGCGAACAAGACCGCATGCTGCGGCTTAAGCACGCCGGTAGACACCACCGTGGCGATCGAGTTAGCCGCATCGTGAAAGCCATTCATGAAGTCGAACGCCACGGCCAGAACGACCAGCATGGCGACGACCCAAAAGGCGACCTGCATTGATTCCATGACAGGCTCGCGCGTTCAGGAATTCTCGAGGACGATGCCCTCGATCAGGTTGGCCACATCCTCACAGCGGTCGGAAATCGACTCGAGCTGCTCATAGATCGCCTTCAGCTTGATCAGCTCGCGCACATCCTCCTGCTCGCGGAACAGCTTGGACATGGCCGAGCGCATCACGCGGTCGGCATCGGACTCCAGCTTGTCGATCTCCTCACAGGTCTTGATGGCAGCTTCGGCCGTCTGCGGCTGGCTCAGCTTGGGCAACAGCGACACGGCGTACTGCACCCGCTCACAGCACTTGGCGCTCAGTTCACCCAGTCGCAACACCTCCTCGGGAATCGAGCGCACGTCATAAAGCGACATGGTCTCGGACGAGTCCTGCAGCAGGTCCAGGATGTCGTCCATCGCATTGATCAGGCCGTGGATCTGCTCGCGATCGATGGGCGTGATGAAGGTGCGGTGCAGCAGGCGGTTGACCTCGGCGGTGACGCGGTCGGCATGGTGTTCGGCCTTGTCGACCTCGGCGGCGTACTTTTCGCGCAGATTCAGGTCGTTGTAGTTCTGGATCATCAACATGAAGGCGCGCGCGCCCTCGACGATCTGATCCCCGTGTTCATTGAACAGCTCAAAAAAATTGCCCTCGCGGGGCAGCAGCTTGCCAAACAGCATGAGTTCTCCTTGCGCCGCCGCCCCGTGCAACGGCACATGGACAACGCAATGTCACAAAAAATTCATCACCGCGTCACAAGCGGCAAAGGCAGGAGTGTAACGGCGAGCAGCGCACAAACCGGTGCCGGCCAATTCAGCCGCCGGGCAGACGCTCCACCCGTTGGTCGGACACGGCGGACAAGTAGGATCGCAAGGCGCCCAGCTCCGGCGCCGACAAGTCAGGCCCGAGTTCCAGCAACGGCAGCAAAACGAAGGCACGCTGGTGCAGACGCGGATGGGGCACGCACAAGTGCTGGCTGCGGATCTTCCGCTCGGCGTAGAGCAGGAGATCCAGATCCAGGGTGCGCGAGGCATTGACGAAGGGCCGCTCGCGACCGTGGGCCAGCTCGATGGCCTGCAGGCATCGCAACAAGGCCTCGGGCGGGAGCGCCGTCTCCAGCCGGGCTGCGGCATTCAGATAGTCCGGGCCGCTGGCGTCCACCGGCGCACTCCGATACAGGCTGGAGACCGCGACCAACTCCGTTTCAGGCAAGGCCGCCAAGGCCTTGAGGGCCGAGGCCAGGGTCCGGGCGGTGTCGCCCAGATTGGCGCCCAGCCCGACAAAGGCCGACACACGGGCCGGCCCGGCCAGCGTCATTCAGCAGCAGCCGTTTTGGCCGCCGGCTTGCGGCGACGGCGGCGCTTCTTGGCCGGACCACCGTCCAACGAGGCCGGCTCGCTGCCATCAGCCGGTAGGGTCGCCGGCTTGGGCGACGAGGCCTTGCGGGGCAATTGGTGCACCTTGGCGCCGCCACGGCGCTGCTTGTCGGCCTCGCGCGCCTCGTCCAGCAAGGCGGCGCGCTCGTCATCGCTGCCCAGCGCAAAGTCTTCCCACCAGTCGGCCAGGGCCGCATCGGTCTCGCCGGCATCGGCGCGCAGGCGCAGGAAGTCAAATCCGGCGCGGTAGCGCGGCTGCTCGACCAGGGTATAAACCCCGGTGCCGCTACGGCGCTCGAAGCGCGGCTGCATCATCCAGATCTCGCGCATATCGGTGGCCAGCTTGCCTCGGCCCGAAATGTCGCCGATGCGGGCATCAAACACCGCATCGATAGCCTGCGCCAGCGCCGGCACGGTCGCCTCGCCCTCCTCGCGGATACGGGTCCAGCGCTCCAGTACCTCGTGCCACAGCATGCAGGCCAACATGAAGCTGGGCGACACGCCACGGCCCTCGCGCACGCGCAGATCGGTGTCCTCGAAGGCTTGTCGCACAAAAGTGCCGCGCACGCCCTCGTAAAGCTCGCCCCGCTCGTTGAGCATCGCATCCAGAATAGGGAAGACGCCGCGCGCCAAGCCCTGCTTGCGCAGTTGCTCCAGGCTGGCAAGCGAATGGCCGGTCTGCAAGAGCTTGATCATCTCGTCGAACAGCCGCGAAGCCGGCACATTGGCCAGCAGCGCCGCGCAGGCCTTGACCGGCGCACGCGTCTTGGGCTCAAGCTCGAAGCCCAGCTTGGCCGCAAAGCGCACCGCGCGGATGATCCGCACCGGGTCTTCGCGGTAGCGCGTATCGGGATCGCCGATCATGCGCAGCACGCGCTTCTTCGCATCGGCCAGGCCGCCGTGGTAGTCGACCACCAACTGGCGCTGCGGGTCGTAATACAGCGCGTTGACGGTGAAATCGCGGCGGGCGGCATCCTCGACCTGGGGGCCCCAGACGTTGTCGCGCAAGACCCGGCCCTCGGCGTCGACCACATGGGACTTGCCGGCCAGCTCGCTTTTGGATGTCTTCTCGTTGCCGCTGACCTGCTCGGCGCTCTCATTGGCCAGCAGGGCGCGGAAGGTCGAGACCTCGATCACCTCATGCTCGCGGCCGCGGCCGTAGACCACATGGACGATGCGAAAGCGCCGGCCGATGATGAAGGCACGCCGGAACAGACCCTTGACCTCTTCGGGCGTGGCATTGGTCGCGACGTCGAAGTCCTTGGGGCGCATGCCCAGCAGCAGATCGCGCACCGCGCCGCCGACGATATAGGCCTCAAAGCCCGCATCTGTGAGGGTCTGCACGACGCGCACCGCGCGCTCGTCCAGCAGGCTCGGATCGATGCCGTGATCCGCCACCTGCACCTCGACCCGTTTGCCCAGTACCGAGCCCGGTGCGCTCTTGGCCGGAGCTTTGGCCGAAGGCTTGCCCAGCAGCTTGTCGATGAATTTCTTGATCATGCGAAGAGTTTCAAAAGAGGCCAGCCGCGCTGGCCGGCAATCGCTTCCAGCGCCGGCGTCGGATTCGTCGCCACCGGGTGGCTGACGCGCTCCAGCAAGGGCAGGTCATTGACCGAATCGCTGTAGAAGTGGATCTGCTCGAAATCCTGCCATTGTCGCCCCAAGCCGGCCAGCCATTGCTCGACCCGTGTGATCTTGCCGGCCTGGAAGGACGGCACGCCCCGCACCAGGCCACTGAAGCGCCCGTCGTCCTCGCGCTGCAGATCGACAGCGATCAGGTGTTCGACACCAAAGGCGTGGGCAATCGGCGCGGTGACGAACTCATTGGTGGCAGTGACGATGGCAACCAGATCGCCGGCCTCCTGATGGCGGCGCACCAGGGCACGCGCCTGCGGCAACAGCTGAGACGCCATGACCTCGGCCATGAAGCGCTCGCGAGCGGCCAGGGCCTCGGCCAAGGGGCGAGCGCGCCACACCGAGGTCGAGAACTCGATGTACTCATCCAGATCCAGCCGACCGGCCTGGTACTGGGCGTAGAACTCGTCATTGCGGGCACGCCAGGCCTCGCCGTCGGCCCAGCCAATATCGACCATGAAGCCGCCGAAAGCGTGGTCGGAGTCGTTCGGAATCAGGGTTCCGTCCAGATCGAAAAGTGTCAGATTCATCATTGGGAAGAAGGGGCTTGATCGGCCAGCATCTGGCGCAGCAGCGGCACGGTGACCGCGCGCTTGGCCGACAGGGCAAATTCATCGAGACGGTCCAGCAGGCCCATCAGGTGCTTGAGGTCGCGGGCGAAGCGGGTCAACAGATAGTCCATCACCTCGTCCGACAGAAAAATGCCGCGCCGATCGGCTTCGCGGCGCAGCGCCGCCCTCACCTCCAGCTCGGACAGCGGTTGCAGCGCAAAGGTCGGGCCCCAGCCGAGCCGGGTACGCAAATCCTCTCGCAAGGCCAGGTCCACCGGCGGCGCGGTGCCCGTAGCCACCACCGCCAAACCATGGGTGGCCGCCTCAACGAAGAGCTGGAAGGCGGCGTGCTGCTGGCCGGCATCGAAGCGCTGGCAGTCATCCATCAGCAAGAGGCTGGGCTGGCTGGGCAACTCCCAGGGCAGCGCGGTATCGGCGTCGTACCAGCCCACCTGGGCGCCTGCTGCCTGCCAACGCTGAGCCAGCGCGCGCAGCGCATGGGTCTTGCCGCTGCCCGGGCCGCCCCACAGAAATACCGGCGGCGCGCCCGCGCCCAGGCTCAATAAATGAGTCAGCGCGGCGGCATTGCCGCCCGGCAGGAAATTGTCAAAGCTGTAAACCGGCTCCGGGCCCAGTGACAGCGGAATCTGCTTCAAAACCAAACCAACACCCTCTCAACCGGTGTAACACCATGCGCCCGGGATTTCCAAATTGGCCGCGATTCTACGGGCCGCCATCAGTGCAGGGGCGGCTCGCCCCTGGCACGCAAGGCCTGCAAGCGCTGGCGCTGCTCGACCCGGTCGGCCGCATCCGGACGCAGGCTCAGGTAGCGCTCCAGGTCGGCGGCCGCACCGCTCCAGTGTTGCAGCGCCTCCAGCACCAGGGCCCGGTCACGCAACTCCTGCGGCTCCTCAGGCAAGAGCAGCACCAGTCGCTGCTGCACCCCCAACAGGCGTGGCCAGTCGGCCGCACTGCGGTGAATCTCCTTCAGATTGCGCAACATACGCGCCAGCAACTCGCGCGGGCCCAGCACCTGCAGAAAAAACTCCAGCGGCGGCTCTGCGCCAGCCCCCCGATAAGGCAGCAAAGCCTCCTCCAGCGCCTCGCGCGACAGAGAGCGGCAGGTGAAGGGGTCCAGCACCACCTCGCCCTGCGGCAAATGCAGGCCGACCAGAAAATGACCGGGGAAGCCGATGCCGTTGGCACGCAGCCCGATCTGGCCGGCCAGCTCCATATAAATGACCGCCAGCGCAATCGGTATGCCGCGCCGGGTGGCGAGCACCTGGTGGATGAAGCTGTTGTCTGGAGCGTAGTAATCGTTGACATTGCCGGCAAAGCCCAGCTCGTCATGGAAATAGCGGTTCAGCAGCAGCAGCCGGTGGCTGGGCGAGGCGTCATCCGGCAGTCGCCGGCGCAAGCGCTCGGCCATTGCATCGACCTCGGCCAGCACGGCCTGCACATCCATGCCCGGGTACTCGTCTTGGGCAATGCAGGCGGCCGCCTCCAGCAGATTCAGTTCGCCGGCATCGGCCACCAAGGTGGCGAAATGCTCCAGGGCCGAGGGGGCTTGCCAATGTCGGGACAGCGTCATGAATCCGAGTTTATGCACGCCGGGCAAACTGGCGCAGATTCAGCCCGCACAGCGCCAGCACGCCGAAATACAGCAGGGCCGATACCGCCAGGCTGGCCGCCATCAACAAGGCGCGCAGCAATTCGCGCTCGCCCAGTGCGATCCAGTCTAGCCGGGTGGCGATGAAATATTGCAAGCCGCCCATCAGCGCACTGGCCAGCAGCACCCGCAGACCGAAGCCCAGCCAGCCGGGTGACGGCGTGTAGCTGCCCAATTTCACCAGGCCGCGCAGCAGCCACCCCGCATTGACCATCGCGCCCAGACCGATCGACAGGGCCAGCCCGGCCACACCCAGCAGCGGCACCAGCGCGGCATTCATCAATTGGGTCAGCACCAGCACGATCACGGCAATGCGCACCGGCGTGCGCATGTCCTGCTTGGCATAAAAGCCGGGCGCCAGCACTTTGATCGCGACCAGTCCCATCAGGCCGGCGCCATAGCCCATGACCGCCGTGCTGGTCTGGCCCACATCCAGCGCGGTGAAGGCGCCGCGGTGATAGAGCACGGCCACCATGGGCTCGGCAAACACCAGCAAGGCCACCGCACAAGGCAGGGCCAGCACCACGACCATGCGCAGCCCCCAATCCAGCATCGCTGAATAGGCCGCCGCTTCACCACGCCCCTGGGCCGCAGACAGCTGCGGCGTCAGCACCGCACCCAGCGCCACGCCCAGCAAGGCGGTGGGAAACTCCATCAGCCGGTCGGCATAGGTCAGCCAGGACGCTGCGCCGGCGCCAACAAAGATGGCGATCTGCAGATTGATGACCAGCGACAGCTGGGCCACACCGACGCCCAGCAGTGCCGGGCCCATCGCGCCGAGCACCCCCTTGACGCCAGGATGGCGCCAGGCCGTCTGCAGCCGCGAGGGCGACCACCCCAGGCGCGGCAGCGCCCCGATGCGGCGCAGCGCCGGAATCTGCACCAGCAACTGCAGCACGCCGCCGATCATCACGCCGATCGCCAGCGCATAGATGGGCCGCCAGCCCCAGGCCTCCATCTTCGGCAGCAAGAGCCAGGCGCAGGCGATCACCGACAGATTGAGCAACACCGGCGTGGCTGCCGGCACGACGAAGCGCCGCCAGGTGTTCAGAATGCCGGCCGACAGCGCAACCAGGGACATGCAGCCGATATAAGGGAACATCCAGCGTGTCATCACGATGGCGGCTTCGCGCCCGTCGGCCGGCAATCCGGCACCGAGCAGCCAGACCAGCAGTGGCGCACCGACGACACCCAACACACAGACCACGATCAGCGCCCACAGCAGCACCGTGGCCACGGCATTGATCAGGCTGTGCGTGGCCTCATCCCCTTCGGCCGCGCGGGTACGCGCCAAGATAGGCACGAAAGCCTGGGAAAATGCTCCCTCGGCAAACAGCCGCCGCAGCATGTTCGGGATCCGGAATGCGACCTGAAAGGCATCCGTCAGGCTCGAGGCGCCAAACAGCGCGGCCACCAACTGCTCGCGCACCAGGCCCGTGATGCGCGACAACAGGGTCAGAACGGAGATCGTCGAGGCAGCGCGCAGCAGATTCATGAAGGGGCACAGAGCAGATGGATAGGCCGAAGCCGGCGCATTATCCGCGTTGCGCTGCAGCACCCGCCTCGATATCGGCAAGGAGTCTTTGCCATGACCTTCACAAAAGTGCTACACTCGCGGTCTTTGCACCATCTGGGTAGATATACAACATGGCAAGCTCTTCCAAAGCCAAAAAGAAAACCGTCCGTCTGGCATCGGGCCGCAAGCGCGCTCGTCAGGACGTGAAGCTGAACGCCGCCAACACGGCGCTGCGCTCCAAATTCCGCACGGTCATCAAGAACGTGCAAAAGGCTGTCGTCGCTGGCGACAAGACCAAAGCCGCTGAGCTCTTCAAGACTGCCCAAAACGTGATCGACTCGGTCGCCGACAAGGGCATCTTCCACAAGAACAAGGCTGCTCGCCACAAGAGCCGCCTGTCCGCCAAGATCAAGGCGCTGGCCGCCTGAAAACCAGATCTGGTGCAAAGCAAAAGCCCGCTTCGGCGGGCTTTTTGATGAATAGCCCGCTTGCGCGGGCTTTTTGACGAATAGCCCGCTTGCGCGGGCTTTTTCATGTCCGGCCCAAACCTGCGCTCGCATGCATTTGCCGCGCGCGCAGCCAGTCCGACACCGCACGCGCCACCCAGGGCGGATCATCCAGCGGCAGATCATGGCCGGCCTGGGTATGCAGGCGCAGCGGCACCCCCCAAGCACGACTGAGCGACTGCGAGCAGCGCCAGTCGACCAGGGTGTCCGCCTGGCTGCACAGCAGCAACATCGGCGCGTGGGGCCGGCCACGGCTGGCGCGGTAACGCATCGCCGCAAGCAACTGACGCACACCATTGCGCACCCCCACAGGGTGCTGGCGTTGCAGCGCCACCCAGGACTCGAGCACCGGCTGGGGCTCTGTGACCATGCGCGAGGTCATTTTCAGCACCCTCGCTTCACGCCAGCGCACCCCCAGCCGAAGGAAGCCCAGGGCCAGTAGCTTCCAGTAATTGGCGGGGCGCAGGCGATGAAAGAACGGGCTGTACGGTCGCAAGCTGGTATTTATCAGGACCGTGCCGCCGACCTCCTGCGGATAACGCGAGGCCCAGTCACACGCCACCATCGCGCCCAGCGACATGGCCAAGAGATGCACCGGGCCGGTCTGACCGCGACGCGCCAGCTCGGCCCGGCATGCCTCCACCATGTCCTGCACGCGGCTAGGGCTGGCCTCGCGATACAGCGCCCCGTTGCCGGGCAAATCAAGTGTCATGACCCGAGCGCCCGGTTGCTGGGCGGTGATTTCCTGTGTGAACACAGCCGGGAACGCCCCCCAGTGGCCCGCCTCACGGGTCAGTCCACGCAGCAGCACCCAGGTCACTGGCTCGCTCATGACACCCTCCCGCGCCGGTACCAGCGCGTCAACGCACGCTCGCGCTGCTCTGCGCGCTGATCGGGTCGCGGCAGCCAGCGCTCGGCACCGCTGGCTGCCCGCGATACAAAATCCAGCCAGCTCACATGCCGTCGCAACACTCGCTGCTGGCGGTGGCCGATCAGCGGATTGAACATGCCCTGGCGCGAGAACATCTGACGCGGATTCTTCTTGACCCACAGCCAGGAGCCCATCTCCAGGGTCAGCGGCAGCAACATGCACTCGGGCCGCTCGCAGGCCTGCAGATATAGATGGTCCCAGAGATCGCCATGGGTGAGGTACTGCCGGCTCTGCGGCTCGAAGACATATCGGTGCTGAGCATGGGTCTGATCCAGGATCTCGGCCAGGGCATGGATCTCGGGCAGATGCTCGATGGGCATGGCGGTGTGGGCAAAGGGAAACCAGATGCGGTCGCTCAGGCCGAAGCCCGAGTGGCAATCAACGCTGATTGCGAAGCGATGGCTCAGCAACTCCTGCCGCACCAGCGCACACAAGGCCTCGCTCTCGAGTTGCATCGGCGCGCCGGCCACACCTCGATACCAGGGCAGGTTGGCACTGATACGCTGGCCGCCCAGCATAAAAGGCGCGCCGCCGCTGGCCTCGACCGGCGCGTTACGCATCAGATCGACACCTTGCGGGTTGGCACGCGTGCCGCGCCAGACCCCGCCGGGGTTGACCATGGGCATGAACACCATGCGCAGCGACTCAAGCTGGCGATGCAGGGTCGCGTCCCAACGCAAGCGCGCAACCAAACTGCCCAGATAGGCCATCACGACCTCAGCACCGATGCGCTCCAAACCATGCACGCCGCCAAAAATACCGATGGCCGGCACATCCGGATCGGGATTGCCGAGACTGAAGGCCAGCACGGGAAGCCGCCGGCCCGCCACTTCGACATCGCAAAGCTGGCGCCGCTGCAGATAAGGCGCGCCTTGCTCGACAAGACGTTCCATTTCCAGCAATTCGATCAAGGGAGACGGCTCTACGGCCTGTGTGCTGGACACCCGGGCTTCCAATTGGTGAGGACCTGGAGCATAGACGCCGCTGTTGCAGCATCAATGAACCCTTCGTGATTACATCTCGTCACACGACGGACATCAAGTGTGCGTAGCTTGAACAACACGAAAACTCGTCCCCTGTTGCGATGACACCCTACCACCCACCGAACCCTCGTTACGTGCTCGCACTGGGCAGGGCCTGCTTGTGGGGTTTGATTGAACTGCTGGCCCTTTGGCGTTCACGGCGCTGGCGCCAGCGCTAGCTAGGGCAGGTTGCTCAGCCGGCCGGCGGCTTATCGGGTAGCAAGCACGCCTCGGCGACCTGCAACTGGTTGTCGCGTGCGAAGTTCATCACGAAGTCCCAAGCCATGGGCTCCAGCGCCTTCAGCTCTTCATTGACGATCACACACTTGATGCCATTGATGACACGCGGCACACAGTACGGCGAGTAGCCGATGTGGGCGCCCGGGCCGCCGCGCGAGCCGCCGGGCCGGAAGCAGGACATGGCACCGGCAAGCCGCTCCGCCCAGTCGCTGGGGCGAAACGTGCGTCCGTCCAGAGTCAGGCCCTGAATAAAGACTTCGCGCGGTTTGGGGGACTGGCTCATGCGTCTGACAAGGGGTTCAAACCCAGGCACCGAGGACATAGCCGCGGCGGCCCGGTCTGCCGCGACTCGCGGCAAGAACGCTATTGTGCCTCGGATGTGTTGCGCCGCAGCAAGACGGGGGCTTGCTGGCCGCACCAAGGGCGGCAGTTCTGCGCACAAAGCGATGGCTGCGCGAAACTGGCCCCTTAGAATTGTGCTCAGGGGCGGCCAGACCGCCCCTGCCTTTCCCAACACCCAACATCTATCCGGAGAGTTGATGAACGCTGTGCCTGCCGTACCGTCCGAGCCGCATGTCATGCAAACCTATGGCCGCCTGCCCGTTGCGCTGTCGCACGGCCAGGGCTGCTGGGTCTGGGATGTCAACGGCCGACGATATCTGGACGGGCTGGGCGGCATCGCGGTCAACACCCTGGGTCACGCTCACCCGAAGCTGGTACCCGCGCTGCAGGAGCAAGTTGCCAAGCTGATCCACACCAGCAACTACTATCATGTGCCGCTGCAGGAACAGCTGGCGGCCAAGCTCTGCGAGCTGTCGGGCCTGAGCAATGCCTTTTTCTGCAACAGCGGCTTGGAAGCCAATGAGGCGGCGTTGAAGATCGCCCGAAAGTTCGGTCATGACCGCGGCAATAGCCGTCCCGAGTGCATCGTCTTCGAGGGCGCCTTCCACGGCCGCTCGATCGCGACGTTATCCGCCACCGCGAACCCCAAGGTGCAGGCCGGCTTCGGCCCGCTGGTCGAGGGCTTTGTGCGGGTGCCGCTGAACAATATCCCGGCGCTGGAAGCCGCGCTGCAGGCGCACCCGAACGTCACCGCGATCTTCCTGGAGACCATCCAGGGCGAAGGCGGTATCAACAGCGCCCGCATCGAGTTCCTGCAGGCGCTGCGCAAGCTCTGCGACCAGCACGACATCCTGTTGATGCTGGACGAGGTGCAATGCGGCATCGGCCGCACCGGCAAGTGGTTTGCCCACCAATGGGCCGGCATCCAGCCGGATGTGATGCCGCTGGCCAAGGGCCTGGGCTCGGGCGTGCCTATCGGCGCGGTGGTCTGCGGGCCACGCGCTGCCAAGGTGCTGCAGCCGGGCAATCACGGCACGACCTTCGGCGGCAATCCACTGGCCATGCGCGCCGGGGTCGAGACCCTGCGCATCATGCAAGAGGAAGGCCTGCTGGCTAATGCGGCCAAGGTCGGCGCAGCGCTAAAGGCCGGGCTGGAGCGCGAACTGGCCGGCGTGGCCGGCGTAGTCGAAATCCGCGGCCAGGGCCTGATGCTGGGCATCGAGCTGTCGCGACCCTGCGGCGTGCTACTGGGCCAAGCGCTCGAAGCCGGCCTGCTGATCAGCGTGACTGCCGACAAGGTGGTACGCCTGGTACCGGCACTGATCCTCAGCGAGGAAGAGGCGGCGCAGATCGTCGCCCTGCTCTGCCCGCTGATCAAAGCCTTCCTGGCCCAGCCATGAAGCCGGGGATGAGCTTGATGCGCCACTACCTGCAGTTCAAGGACTTCCGGGCCGAGGAGTATGTCTATCTGTTCGAGCGCGCCGCACTGATCAAGCGACGCTTCAAGAACTACGAGCGCTACCAGCCGCTGCAGGACCGCACGCTGGCGATGATCTTCGAGAAGGCCAGCACCCGCACCCGGGTCAGCTTCGAGGCCGGCATGTACCAGATGGGTGGCTCGGTGGTGCATCTGACCACCGGCGACAGCCAGCTCGGCCGAGCCGAGCCGATCGAGGACAGCGCGCGCGTGATCAGCCGTATGGTGGATCTGGTGATGATACGTACCTATGAGCAGACCAAGATCGAGCGCTTCGCGGCCCATTCGCGAGTGCCGGTCATCAACGGCCTGACCAACGAGTACCACCCCTGCCAGATCTTGGCCGATCTGTTCACATTCATCGAAGCGCGCGGCATGAACCACCGCGGCATCGTCGATGTGGATTGTCTGAAGGGGCGCGTTGTGGCCTGGGTCGGCGACGGCAACAATATGGCCAACACTTGGTTGCAGGCGGCCGAGATCCTGGGCTTCACCGTCCATGTCAGCACGCCGGGCGGCTACGAGGTTGACCCGGTGGTGGCCGGCATCAAGAACACCGACTGCTACAAGGTGTTCAAGGACCCAATGGACGCCTGCCGCGGCGCCGATCTGGTGACCACCGATGTCTGGACCAGCATGGGTTACGAGGCCGAAAACGAGGCTCGCCGCGCCGCCTTTGCTGACTGGTGCGTCGATGCCGAGATGATGGCCGTCGCCAAGCCCGATGCACTCTTCATGCATTGCCTGCCGGCGCATCGCGGCGAGGAGGTCGCAGCCGATGTGATCGACGGCTCGCAGTCGGTGGTCTGGGAAGAAGCCGAGAATCGCATGCATGTGCAGAAGGCACTGATGGAGTACCTGCTGCTCGGCCGCATCGGCTGAGGCTCAGCGCGGCTTGATGCTGTCGACCAGGCTGCCGACCGGGTAGTAGCGCTGAAAAGCCCTCCAAACGGTGCCGTTGCGAGAAGTCTTCTCCAAGGCCTCTCGCAGCACTGCACGGTCCTGCTCGCTGACCGAGGTCTTTGAGATGTAGGCGCCGCTATCGACCCAAGGCAACTCGTCGACCGGCTCGTAGCGCAGCCGCTCGATCAGCGGCATGAAGCGGGCATCGGCCAGCAAAGCGCCGACCAAAATGGACGGCGCCATGATAGTGATGTCGGCGAGACCGGCCTGCAGCATGCGCCCCACCGAGACCGGGTCCACGTCGAGAAAAACGCGCCCCTGGGCGCGCAGATCCTTGATCAGGGCCTGGTAGGCGTCACCGTAATCGAAGCCACGCACCAGCGCGACCCGCAGTTCCTTGCGCTCGCGCAGCTCCTGCAGGCTGCGCACCGGCACGCGTTCGGCGTTCAGCGAGATCAGGGTGGCGCGTGCAAAGATCAGCGGCACGAAGTGCCCGAACTCGTCGCGCCGCGGCGTGCGGGCCGCCGGTATCAGCAGGTCGGCACGGCCATTCTCGAACATGACCTCCAATCGGGCACGCGGCACCGGGGTGAAGAGAAAGGTGCAACCCGTGATGCCACTCAAAACGTCGTGATAGACCCCACCGATGCCCTCTTCCGAGACGATCATGCTCAGGCCAACCGGTGCCGCTGGCACCAGCATGGCGCGCGAGCAGTCAGCCAGAGAAGGCGCCGACAGCCCTAGCGCCAGGGGCCACAACACAATCCGGCGCACCAAGCGCCCAAGACTCTCAACCATCACCCAAGCCCTTCGACGAGTGATCCGCGGCGGCAGATGCAGAACGACCAGCATAGCTCAGGCTGCCGTCAGCCCTCTGTAGCATGATGCGCCCATGAAATTTGCGCTGATCACCGACTTGCATGCCAATCGAGAAGCCCTGACGGCCGTGTTGGACCACGCCCAGGCCCAGGGCTGCGACAGCCATGCTTTTCTGGGCGACTATGTCGGCTACGGCGGCGACCCCGGCTGGGTGCTGGACCGGGTGCTCGAGCTGGTCAATCAGGGCGCGCTAGCCGTGATGGGCAATCACGACAGCGCAGTCGTCCACGGTGCGCCGCCGAACATGCGAGAAGACGCACGCACGGCCGCCGCCTGGACCCGCGAACAGCTGAGCGCCGAGCACTTACGCTTTCTGTCCGAGCTGCCAATGACGGCCAACCGGGGCAACTGCCTGTTCGTGCATGCCAACGCCTTCGCGCCCGAGGGCTTCGAGTACATCCAGGGCCGTGCCGAAGCGATGCGAAGTCTGCAGGCGACCGACCGCGCCTACACCTTCTGCGGCCACATGCACGAGCCTATGCTGTACCACATGTCGGGCACCGGCAAAGCCGGCGACTTCAGCCCGGTGCCGGGCGTCGAGATCCCGCTGCTGAGCCACCGCCAGTGGCTGATCATCCCGGGCTCCTGCGGCCAGCCCCGTGATGGCAATCCCGAGGCCTGCTATGCCTGCTTCGACACCGAAACCGGCCTGTTGAGCTTCCAGCGCGTGCCCTATGACGTCGAGGCCGCTGCCGCCCGCATCCGCAACTCCGGCCTGCCCGAGGCCGTGGCCGAGCGCCTGGCCGCACGGCTGAGCCAGGGCGAGTAGGCCGATGAGCGACGACGCTTCCCACAGCACGCAAGACCTGCCCCTGCCCGGTCCGCTGGTGCCGGGTCTGGTGCTTGACGGCTTCCGGCTCGACGCCCATCTGCACCAAGGCGGCATGGCCAACCTCTGGGCCGTGACCCGCGTCGATCCCGGCCCGGGCGATGGCCTGCCGCTGATCATGAAGGTGCCGCGCATCAAGGGCGGCGAGGACCCGGCCACCATCGTCGGCTTCGAGGTCGAGCAGATGCTGATGCCGGCATTGAAGGGTCCACATGTACCGCGCTATGTGGCGCGTGGCGACTGGACGCGCCAAGCCTATATCGTGATGGAGCGCATTGACGGCCCCTCGCTACGTCCACGGCTCGATGATGCGCCGCTGCCGCTGGACGAGGTTGTGGACATCGGCATCAAGGTGGCCACTGCCCTGCATGCCTTGCACCGCCAGCATGTGGTGCATCTGGACATCAAGCCCAGCAACATCATGTTCCGCCCGGACGGCGCGGCCGTTCTGGTGGACTTCGGCCTGTCACGCCACAGCCAGTTGCCCGATCTGCTGGAAGAGGAGTTCGAGCTTCCGATGGGCACAGGCCCCTATATGTCGCCGGAGCAGGTGCAGTTTGTCCGCAACGATCCGCGCAGCGATCTGTTCGCGCTGGGCGTGATGCTCTACCACCTGGCCACCGGCGAGCGGCCCTTCGGCCAGCCCTCGTCGGTGCGAGGCCTGCGTCGGCGCCTCTATATCGACCCGGTGCCCCCGCGTGCGCTGCGCGCCGATATTCCGCCCTGGCTGCAGGAGTTGATCCTGCACTGCCTGGAGGTCAAGGCAGAGCGCCGCTACCAGAGTGCAGCCCAGCTCGCACTGGACCTGCAGCGCCCCGAGGGCATCGCGCTGACGCGGCGCGCCGAACGGGTGCAAACCAACAGTATTGCCAAGACCTTCAAGCGCTGGTTCTTTGCATTGGGCGCCGAACCCTCGCGCGCCGCCAGCGTCGACCAGCAGCTCGCGCGCAGCCCCATCATCATGGCGGCCATCGACACCCAGGCGGCTCCCCAGGCCCTGCTAACCCAGATGCAGGAGACAGTACGGCGGCTGCTGCAGGCCGAGCCCGGTGCCCGCCTGGCCTGTGTCAGCGTGATGAAAACCGCCCGCATCGGCATGGACGAGCTGACCGACAGGGCCGGTCAGAGCCTGCACGTCAAACAGCTGATCGCGCTGAAGCACTGGGCGCGCCCGATTAGCCGCGCGCTGGCTCTGCAAGACGGCCGCTTGACCTTTCATGTGCTGGAGGCGCCCGATACCGCCCAGGCCCTCATCGAGTTCGCTGCCAAGGCCCGCGTCGACCACCTGGTGATGGGTGCCAGCGGCAACTCGGTGCTGCGCCGTTATCTGGGCAGCGTCTCGGCCCAGGTGGTGGCCGAGTCGGAGTGCAGCGTCACCGTGGTGCGGGCCGCCTAGACTGTCGCCATGTCCACTCCCCAGACCAACCCCTGCATCACCTGCGGCGCCTGCTGCGCCAGCTTCCGGGTCGATTTCGCCCGCGAGGAGCTGCAAAGCGAGGGCGGCTGTGTGCCCGACGGACTCGCGGTGGAACTCAACCACAGCCTCAGCCGCATGCGCGGCACCGATCATGCCCGGCCGCGCTGCGCGGCCCTGGTCGGCACGGTGGGCATCAAGGCCAGCTGCGGCATCTACGAGTGGCGGCCCGGCCCCTGCCGCGAGTTCGGCCTGCGCGCACCGATGGGCATCGGCGACGAAGCCTGTGCGCGGGCGCGCGCCCGCCACGGCCTATCGCCGCTGTAGCCGCTGTAGCCGCTGCTTCAGCTACTGCACCAGGCGGACATTGCGCAGGCTCTCCAGCTTGGCCGCATACATCTGGCGGTCCTTGACCGTGGCGCTGTTGTCGCGGGCCAGCGCCAGGTGCTTGCGCGCCTCGCCGAGCTCGCCCAGACCATAGTTGGCCAGGGCCAGCCAGAAATGGAACTCGTGGAAATAGGCCGAGCGCTCGATTTCGCGGGTGAAGAGCCTCTTCGCGGCCTTGAAGTCGCCGGCCCGCATGGCCACGACGCCCTCGTCGAAGTACTTGAACGGCGGATTGGGCTGGATCTCGCGCAGCTTGGCGCTCAGCAACTCGGCCTCCTCGCGGCGGCCCCTGTCCTTGAGCACCAGGATCAGATTGGACAGGGTCTGCGCATTGGCCGGCTCCTCGGCCAAGACGGTGCGAAACACTTGCTCGGCCCGCTCAGCGTGGCCATGGCGGCGGTAGATCACGCCTAGCGTGTTGTAGGCAGCGATGAAGCGCGGATCCTGGGTCATCGCGGTACGCGCCCACCAGTAGGCTTCGTCGGTAAGGCCCTGCTGCAGCAGTTCGGCCGCACGGTTGTTCATATACATCGCGATGACCGTGCTCTCGTCTATCACCCGGCTGCGCTGGCCGCGCAGCTGTTCGGCTGGCAGGAAATCGATGACCAACAGCTCGGCCTCGAAGGTCCGAGCGGCGCGCTCGTAGACGGGCCGGCCTAGGCTCAGATTGATATGACCGTTGAGAAAATAGAGATCGCCACTGCGGCTCCACAGCTCCTCGACGTAGACGCTTTGATAGCGAACCGGCAAACCCAGCGCCTTGGCGAATGCCGAGGTCATCAGCACCAGGGACAGGCAGTTGCCACGGCGCGCCTCAAAGGCCTCGGCAGCATTGCGGGTCAGGCTGGCGTCGTACTCCAGCTGCAGCTTGCTCTTGCTATAGAGCGCATCGATCAGGCCCTGGCGGCTGCCTTCGCGGCGCGCCTGCTGGGCGACCTCATGGTCCAGATAGCGCTGCATCTCGGGGCTGAGTCTGAACAGGTTTTCGCTGCCCAGCGACGCAGGCGCCGGCGCGAACAGGGCATCGTCAAACAAGCGCTGCGGCTGCGGGGCGAGCGGCGCGCTGGCACAACCGCTCAGCGCGACAAAGCTCAGAGCGAGCCAGAAAGAGGCCAGGGCTTTCATATCGCTGTCTCCTGCGAACTATGGCGCCGGTCAGCCTGTTGCGACCGCCGTGCGTCCCCTTCTGCAAAGCTAGCACCGAAACCCCGCTCCCGCCAGTGCGCAAAGCATGGGCTGGCCGGCTCAGTTCAGCACATAGACCAACGCGGTGCGTGCCGGCACCGTAAAGCGCCCAGTTTGCGGCTCAAAGCCAGCCTGCTCGGCCGGCCTCTTGTCGGCCGCCTGCGGCGCCCGATGCACAGGGTGCAGCCGATACGCCAGCCCTCGGGCGGACGCGAGATACAGGCTCTGGCTGGTACCGGCGACATTGACGATATAGATCAGCCGCTCGAAGCCGGCGCCGGCCAGGCCCCGGCCGTCCAGTTCCCCGACCAGCAGCAGCGGATTCTGCTGCGGCCCGGTGTTATGGAATTGCAGTCGTTGCTGCACTGCAGCCGCCGAATCGAGGCGAAACAGGCTGGAGCTGGCGCGGATGCGAAGCAGGTCCAGGAAGGCATCGCGGGTCCAGCGGATCTGGGCCGGCTCGGGCTTTATCAGCGGGTTGTTCAGCACCGGGCGCAGTAGCGCGTAGTTCGCGCCGTTGTCGGACTTGGGCGGCAGTCCGGTGCCGAAGTAGTTGTCGCGCAGCGACCAGTCCAGGCGGTTGAACCAATCGCCCGAGTCGTAGCTGTTGCGGTCCAGCGACTTGGAACGCAAGGTCTCGATGCCGGCATGGAAGTAAGGCACGCCCTGGCTGAAGGCGGTGACGGCCATTCCCAACAGTTGCACGCGAGCCCGGTCCTCGCGGGAGGTCTGCTGCGGCAGTTTGAGCGCATTGATATCGAACAGGGTCTGGTTGTCATGGTTGTCGGCATAGTTGACCACCTCGCCCGGCGCCGAGGCATAGCCGGCCGGCTGGCCGGCGTAGTCGATCTGCGCCAGGCGCCGGCGCTCGCCGCCGAAGGTCTGCAGCTCATAGCCGCGAAGCGAGCCCGCTAGGCCGACCCGTACCAGGTCGGCGGCGCGCAGCAAGTCCTCGTGCGTGGCCGCGCCGCCCATTGCATTGGGCTCATGGTGCAGGCCGTTGAGCCAGCCCTGACGGCGTATCAGGTCCTCGCCGCCGTCGGCCGCACCACCGCCACGCAGCGCATCGCGCGCCCGGTCGCTGAAAGTAGCAATGCCGCTGCCGTTCAGCGACAGCTGCGAGGCCTGGACAAAGCGCCGCCCATCGGCCACCTCGCCGAAGTTCCAGCCCTCGCCGATCAGCTGCACCGGCCGGCCCAGCTCGCGCTGCAGCCGGGCTTGCAGACGCTCCATCGCGGCGCGCGGTTGATGCCCCATCAGATCAAAGCGAAACGAAGTCACCTTGTACTCGCGAGCCCACAGCAGCACCGAGTCCTCCATCAGCTTGCCCATCATCAACTGCTCAGTGGCGGTGTTGTCGCAGCAGGTCGAGCGCTCCACCTGGCCCTGGGCGTCATAGCGCTGGTAGTAGCCGGGCACGATACGGTCCAGCACCGACTTCTCATGCTGGCCGGCGGCGGCCGTATGGTTGTAGACCACGTCCATTCCGACCCGCAGGCCGGCCCCGCTCAGCGCCTGCACCATCTGGCGCAACTCGATGATGCGGCGTGCACCGTCCATCGCATCGCTGGCATAGCTGCCTTCGGGTGCGCTGTAGTGCAAAGGGTCGTAGCCCCAGTTGAAGCAGTCGCGCTCGGCTAGCGCCATCACGGCCGCCTGCTGGACTTCGCTGTCCGGCGCGGCCGCCGGCACCTCGGGCAAGGCGCAGCCGGTCTCGGGAACTGTCGCGATGTCGAACACCGGCAGCAGATGCACGTCCGTCAGCCCGGCCTCGCTGAGTGCGCGCAGATGCCGCATCCCGCGCGAGTCGGTCGCGGTGAAGGCCAGGTACTTGCCGCGCTGAGCTTCGGGCACCGAGGCGTCGTTGATCGAGAAGTCGCGCACGTGCAACTCGTAGATCACCATCTCGGTATTGCGCTTGACACGATCCGGCAGTTGCAGCGCGTCCCAGCCGGCCGGCTTCAAAGCCGGCTCGGCCAGATCGGCGATATAGCTGCGGCGCGAGTCGGCGCTCAGGCTGAGCGAGTAGGGATCGGTGACCCGGTTGCGCAGCCGGCCGACGCCGCGCACATGGGTCTCGACGAGATAGCTGTAGTAGCCGCGGCTCAGATCGGAGGGCAGGCGCAGCGACCAGATGCCTGTGCTGGCGTCGCGCCGCATCGGCAGAGCCTGCAGCGCCGCCGCCGCACCGCTGGCGTAATGGCATAGATGTACCGCGCGGGCCGTCGGCGCCCACAGCTTGAAGCCGGTGCGGCGGCCGGCGACGACGCTCACCCCGAGATCCGGCGCGGCCGCAGCCTTGGCATAGAGATCGTCCAGCGCAGCGGCGGCCTGCAGGCCGGTCGCCTGCAAGACCTGACCCCGCCCGTCCTCCTGAACAAGCAGCATCTGCCCGCGCAGCAGCTCCGGCAGGCGCGCCACCGCAGACTCGGGCAGAGCGAGCAGCAGCCCCGACCCGAGATAGCCGAATCGTCCGGCCAGCGCCGGCGGCATGGCCGCCGCACGCAGTACCAGCGGCACCACGCGATCGAAGCCGCTGACCTGGTGACCGGCTCTTGCGTCCAGCCGCCCTGCCGCCGAGTGATAGAGCTTGAAGCGCCCGGTGGCCGTCACCGCCGGCCACAGCAGCAGACGCCGATTCAGCCAATGGCCGCGCGCATCAATGGACGGCGCCTCAACGAGCATCTGCTGGATATCCGCCGCATCACAGGCCGCTCGCAGTTCAGCGCTGCCGTCGGCGGCGACCGCCTGCGAGGCTGCGGCCAGCCAAGCCAGCACCACGGCCCACATCCTGATGCCGCCTGAGGCCACGGCTTGCTCCTTATGTCTCATTCTCAAAATAGTAGCAAAACTACATTAATAACATCCTAGCAACTTTCACCAATAGCTTCCAATAGATCAACTTTTCTCCTATGCTGCCGCCATACAAATCGCTAAACAAGTAATTTAGCTACATATTCTAGACAATGATCAGAACCATCCTCCTGGCCGTAGCGATGGGCGGCAGCGCGGCCGCCGTGGCCACGGATCTCGGCCCCGTGCCAGCCCGCGACCCCGGCAGCCGCCTGGCGCCAGGCTGGCAGCACGGCGCCTTTATCGAGATCTTTGTGCGTGGCTACCAGGACAGCGATGGCGACGGCATCGGAGATCTGCGTGGTCTGACGGCGCGGCTGGACTATCTGCAGGCGCTGGGCATCAAAGGTATCTGGCTGATGCCTATCACCGCCAGCGCCGACCGCGACCACGGCTATGCAACGACCGATTTCCGCGCGCTGGAGCCGCAATACGGCAGCCTGGCCGATTTCGATGAGTTCATCCGTCAAGCGCACCGGCGCGGCATCGGCGTCATCATCGACTATGTGATCAATCACAGCGCAGCTGCTCACCCACTGTTCCAGCAGGCCCTGCGAAGCCCGGCCAGCCCCTACCGCGACTGGTTTGTCTGGCAGCAGGAGACCCCGGGCGGCTGGGACATATGGGGTCAGAACCCCTGGACCGCGACGCCGACCGGCAGCTATTTCGCCACGTTCGGCCCCACGATGCCAGACTTCAATCTGAACAACCCACTCGTGCGGGACTATCACATCAACAGCCTGCGCTTCTGGCTCAATCGCGGCCTGGACGGCTTCCGACTCGACGCCGTGCCGCATCTGGTCGAGACCAATGCCATCGAGTGGAACGACCAGCCCGAGAGCCGGCGCCTGACCAAGTCCTTTCAGGAGCTGATCAAGGGCTACCGACAACGGCATGTCGTCTGCGAGGCAACTGCGAATCCACAGGTCTATGCCGACCCGGCGGTCTGCGGCAGTGCCTTTGCCTTCGGCCTGGAGCGGCAGATCATCAAGGCCGCGCGCGGCGAGCCGGCCGCCATCCAGGCCGTGGCCGATTACTTCAAGACGGCGCCGCCGACGATGGCGACCATGCTGGCAAACCATGACATCTTTGCCGGCGCGCGCATCTGGGACCAACTGGCCGGCGACGAGGCCGCTTACAAGCTGGCCGCCGCCAGCTATCTGCTGATGCCCGGCACCCCCTTCATCTACTACGGTGAGGAGATCGGCATGGCTGGCATCCCCGGCCTGCCCGGCGACGAACCCTTGCGCGGCCCGATGAGCTGGCACGCCGACGGCGGCTTCAGCAGCGCTGAGCCCTATCGCCAACCGTCACCGAATGCCGCCAGCCATAACGCTGCCGCCCAGGCTGCAGACCCCAACTCCCTGCTGAACTTCTACAAAGCCATGCTGAGGTTGCGCAACACCCTGCCCGCTATCGCCCGCGGCAGCTACGAGGCGGCCCAGGTCGAGGGTCAGGTCATGAGCTTTCGGCGCCGGCTGGGGCGCGAGCAGGCCCTGGTCGTGATCAACTACGGTGCGCAGGCGGCGCCGACGCCCCACATGAACCTGCCGGCCGGGGCCAGGCTGCAGGCCGTTTATCCTCGCGGGCAGGTGCGGCTGCGCACCGATGCGCAGGGCGGGCCGCCCATCCCGGCCCGATCGGTCGCTGTCTACCGCATCAAGCCATGAACATCCTCGCAAGCACTCTGGCCGCGCTCGCCCTCGGCGCCAGCTTCCTGATGAACACAGCACACGCTCATACCATCGCCCGCATCGAACCGCCCTCCTGGTGGGTCGGCATGGCCGAGCCCGGCCTGCAACTGATGGTGCATGGCGAGCGCATCGCCGAACTGAACCCCAGGCTTGAGCCCTATGCCGGCGTCAGCCTGCGCAAGGTGCGCCGGGTCACCAGCCCCAACTACCTGTTCCTCGACCTGCAACTAGACGAACGCGCACAGGCCGGCCAGCTCGAACTGCACTTCGACAACGCTCAGGGCAAGGCCGTGCTGACGCAGCGCTATGCCCTGCAGGCCCGCGAGCCCGGGTCGGCTCAACGCCAGGGTTTTGGCCCCGAGGACGCGATCTATCTGGTGGTGCCGGATCGCTTTGCCCAGGGCGACTCCGAGCTCACAGCACGCGCCGGCATGGCCGAGCGCATTGACCGGGCATCTCCGGGCGGACGGCATGGCGGCGACCTGAAGGGACTGCGTCAGCATCTGGACTACATCGCCGCCATGGGCTTCACGCAGCTCTGGCCGACCCCGCTGAGCGAGAACAACAGCGCCGCCTACAGCTACCACGGCTATGCCGCGACCGACTTCTACAAGGTCGACCCGCGCTTCGGCAGCAACGCGGACTACCGCGCACTGGTCGTCGAGGCCCGTACCAAGGGCCTGGGTGTGATCCAGGACATCGTGCTCAACCACATCGGTGGCCCGCACTGGTGGATGCGCGACCTGCCCGACCCGGACTGGCTCAACCAATGGCCGGCCTATACCGAAACCCATCACGCCCGCATCAGTCTGCTCGACCCCTATGCAGCCGCCAGCGACCGCAAGCGCTTCACCGACGGCTGGTTCACCACGACGATGCCCGACCTGAACCAGCGTCATCCGCTGCTGGCCAGCTACCTGACCCAGATGAGCTTGTGGTGGATCGAGTACGCTGGGCTCAGCGGCATCCGCACCGACACCTACAGCTATTCCGACAAGGACTTCCTGGCAGCCTGGTCGGCCCGGCTGATGCGAGAATACCCCCGGCTCACTATCGTCGGCGAGGAATGGAGCCCGCACCCGGCCATCGTGTCCTACTGGCAGCGCGGCAAGAAGAACCACGACGGCTATGTCTCGCAGACGCCCAGCATGATGGACTTCCCGCTGCACGGCGCGCTGCTGGCCGGCCTCAGCGAGCCCGAAGATCAGGGCGGCGGGCTGATCAAGCTCTATGAGGCCCTGGCCCATGACTTCGTCTATCCGGACCCGGCGAAGCTGGTACTGTTCGAGGGCAACCACGACACGCCGCGCCTGCACTCCTTGCTCAACGGCGAGCTGGCGCTGACCAAGATGGCGTGGGCCTATCTGGCCGTGACGCGGCGCATCCCGCAGTTCTTCTACGGCAGCGAGCTGCTGATGCAAAGCCCCAGGCAGCGCGACGACGGCGTGGTGCGGGCCGACTTCCCCGGCGGCTGGGCCGGCGACAGCGTCAACGGCTTCAGCGGACAGGGACTCAGCACGCAACAGCGTGAGGCGCAGGCCTGGCTGCGACGGCTCCTGAATTGGCGCAAAGGCTCGCAAGCCGTGCATGCCGGGCGGCTGCTTCACTACACGCCCGAGCAGGGTTGCTATGTGCTGTTTCGCCAGCTGGGCACGCAAACGGTGATGCTGGTGTTGAACAAGAACGGTAGCGAGACCCGGCTGGACACGCGGCGCTTCGGCGAGGCGCTGGGTTCCAACACCTGGGGTCACGACCCGCTGACCGGCGCGCGCCATGCGCTCGGGGATTCGTTGCGCGTGCCGGCCCGCTCGGTCCTGCTGCTTGATCTGCAGCCATGAGTGAAAAGAGGCTCCTCGGAGCCTCTTGCTCGGGCGTGACGCACACGCCCTTGAGGATCAAAGCTTCAGTCGCAACGGCGACGGCGGCGCGCCACCCAGGCCAGCGCAGCCAGGCCCGACAGCAGCATTGCATAGGTTTCGGGCTCAGGCACGGCGGTAGCCTGGAAGCTGACCTCCAGCTTATTCTGCTGCTGGCCGACAATGCTGGCGAAGTTGCCGCCCTCGGCTGACAAGGTCAGCGTCACATCGCTGACGGTGAGGCTGCTGAAGTTGCCGAAGGCCTGGCTGGTCTCGACCGAGAAGTACCCAGTCGTGAAATCGCCGCTGGCGGCGCCGGTCACCTGATCCAGCGGGCCGCCGAAAGCCATCGCCGGGCCGCCGTCGACTGAGATCACGGCGCTGACCGTGGCGCCGGTGCTGGCACCAGCACCGAATTGGTTGAACACCAGATTGCCGAGGAAGGCACTGACATTGCCGCCCAGCACATAGCCGGAGTTCGCGCTCAGGACGAAGTCGGGAAGGCTGAAGGCATTGACCGTCGACCCACCGGTGCTGATGGCCTGGACGCCGGTGTTCAGATTCCAGCTGAATCCGTAGGTGTTGTCGGAGCTGCTGAACGAAGACGAGAGGTAGCCCAGCGATGTGGTTTCGTCGTAGCTCAGCGTGTAGGCACCGTTGTCTTGCACGACCAGTGCCGAGGCCGAGGAGGCGCCCAGCGCGAGACCCAAGGCGGCGGCGGAGAGCAGCAATTTCATGTTTCTTCCTTCTTGACTATCGAGAACAGGATCCGGACCGCACGACCTGTCTCGAGTGACGGAGGTGCGCTGCCACAATCTAAAGCAATGCCGCCGTGCGTCAAGGCGCGGCGAGCCCCGAAGCGACGGAATTGGCCTTGCTGTCACCTGAATCATGGCCGGCACCCCCCGCAGATGCGGGGGTCAACATCAGCCGCTCCAGCAGCCGCGCCACATGGACGGCCTCGCGCTGCGTGCCGTCCTTGATCTGATGCCGGCAGCTGGTGCCGTCGGCCACAACGATGGCCTCGGGCCGAGCGCGGATGGCCGGAAGCAGGCTCAGCTCGGCCATCTGCATCGACACCTCGTAATGCTCGGCCTCGTAGCCGAAGCTGCCGGCCATGCCGCAGCAGCTGCTCTCGATCAGCTCGGGGCTCGCGCCGGGGATCAGTCGCAGCACTTCGAGGATGGGCGCGACCGCGCCAAAGGCCTTCTGATGGCAATGGCCATGCAGCAGGATCGGCGCATTTGCGGGCTTGAACGTCAGATCAAAGCGGCCGGCCTTGGCCTCGCGGGCGATGAACTCCTCGAACATCAAGGCCTGAGCGCCGACGACCTGGGCCGGTTCGCCCAGGCCCATCACCAAGGCCTCGTCGCGCAAGGTCAGCAGGCAAGAGGGCTCCAGGCCCACTACCGCGATGCGGGCCTGGGCCAGCGGCAGCAGCGCCTTGATCAGCGCACCCGCCCTCGCCTTGGCCTCATCGACCTGACCGCTCGCGAGATAGGTGCGGCCGCAGCAATGGTGGCCGCCGTCCTTGCGAACCTGGTGCAGCGTGTAGCCAGCCGCCTTCAGCACGCGGGCGGCAGCCAGCGCGTTCTCGCTCTCGAAGCTGCCGTTGAAGGTGTCGACGAAGAGCACCGCGGCCTTCGCCCCGGCAGCCAGCGTGGCCTCAAGCGAGGAGAACAGCTCCTCCTGCGGCCCTCGCCAAAAGGTGTCGCTGCGCCAGCGTGGCAGGCTGCGCTTGGCCGAGAAGCCAAACAATTTCTCGGTCAACCCGGGCAGGCGCAGATTGAAGAGCCAGGGCGCGCGCGCACCCCAGGCCACGTAGTCAGGCAGCGCGGCAACCAGGCGGTCCTTCAGCGTCCGGCCGTGCCTGGCCTTGTAGTGAGACAGGAACTCGATCTTCATGCGCGCCATGTCGACGCCGGTGGGACAGTCGCGCTTGCAGCCTTTGCAGCCGACGCACAACTCCATCGTCTGGGCCATCGCCTCGCCGGTAAAGGCCCCCTGCCCCAACTGACCTGACAGCGCCAGCCGCAGCGTGTTGGCGCGGCCGCGGGTCAGGTGTTGCTCGTCGCGGGTCACGCGGTAGCTGGGGCACATGGTGCCCGCGTCGAACTTGCGGCAGTGGCCGTTGTTATTGCACATCTCGACCGCCTTGGCCAGGCCGCCGGTGCTGTCGCCGCCGCTGCCGGGCGCTGTCGTGGCCTCGGTGATCGGATCGTTCTGCACATTCCAGGCCGACCAGTCCAGCGCCGGCTTCAGCGCGATCGTGCGGTAGGGCTTGGGTGTCGAGGCCGGCGGGAAGCGGAACAGCGCGCCTTCGTCCATCTTCGGCGGATCGATGATCTTGCCAGGGTTGAACAGGCCCGCCGGGTCCAGATGGTTCTTAATCGCACGGAACGCCTCATTGAGCTTGGGGCCGAACTGCCATTCAATCCATTCGCCGCGGCACAGGCCGTCGCCATGCTCGCCGCTGTAAGCCCCCTTGAACTTGCGCACCAGGGCCGAGGCCTCCTCGGCCATCGCCCGCATCTTCAGTGCGCCTTCGCGGCGCATGTCCAAGATGGGCCGCACATGCAGGGTGCCGACCGAGGCATGGGCATACCAGGTGCCGCGGCTGCCGTGCTTGGCGAATACTTCGGTCAGCGCATCGGTGTACTCGGCCAGATGCTGCAGCGGCACCGCGCAGTCTTCGATGAAAGACACCGGCTTGCCGTCGCCCTTCAGGCTCATCATGATGTTGAGCCCGGCCTTGCGTACCTCCCAGAGGTTTTTCTGCGGCGCCTCGTCGGCCATAGCCACCACCGTACCAGGCAGGCCGAGCTCGTCCATCAGCTCGACCAGCTCGGCCAGCTGCCTGAGCAGGGGCGGCTTGTCCGGGCCCGAGAACTCGACCAGCAAGATAGCTGCCGGACGGCCGATCAACGCGGTCTCAATCGTCGGTTTGAAGGCCGGGTTGGCCAGGCTCAGCTCTATCATCGTGCGGTCGACCAGTTCGACCGCGCTGGGGCCCAGCTTGACGATGTGCTGGGCCGCATCCATCGCCGCATGAAAGCTCTCGAAATTGACCACACCCAGCACCTTGGCGCGCGGCAGCTCCGACAGCTGCAGCGTCAGGCTTCGGGTGTATGCCAGTGTGCCCTCCGAGCCAATCAGCAGGTGGGCCAGATTGACGCTGGCGTCGGACGTGTAAGGCCGCTCGTTCTGGCAGTCGAAAATGTCAAGGTTGTAGCCACCGACGCGCCGCATCACCTTGGGCCAGTGCTCGGCCAGCTCAGCGCGATGGCTCAGCGCCAGACCGCGCACGAAGTCGGCGATTCCGGCAGCGCGGCCAGCGGCAAGGCCTGACACCGGCCCGAAATCCAAGAGCGAGCCGTCAGACAGCCAGGCGCTGGCCCCGACCACGTTGTGCACCATATTGCCGTAGGCGATTGAGCGCGAGCCGCAGGAGTTGTTGCCGGCCATGCCGCCCAGCGTGGCCTGGGCGCTGGTCGACACATCGACCGGATACCAAAGCCCATGGGCTTTCAGCTGCGCATTGAGATGGTCCAGCACCAGGCCCGGCTCGACAGTGGCGCGGCGATTCTCGATATCGACGCTCAGCACGCGGCGAAAGTGCTTGCTGTTGTCGATCACCAGGGCCGCGCCGATGGTCTGGCCGCATTGGCTGGTGCCGCCGCCGCGCGGCAGCACCGCAATCTTGAGCTCGGCGGCGATCGCGATCGCGGTAGCGATGTCGCGCTCGGTCCTGGGCACGAACACGCCCAGCGGCATGATCTGGTAGATCGAAGCGTCGGTGGCATAGCGGCCGCGCGAGCCGGCATCGAACCTCACCTCGCCCTCGGTCTCGCGACGCAGGCGCTGCTCCAGCAGCAGCACATCGCCGCTCATCGCGCGGCCTCGGCCGGATAGATCGCGCCGTCCCGCAGCAAGGCCAGCACCGCGTCGCGCTTGGCCAGCACATGCCGGACCAGCACCTCGCGCAGGCGGGCGCCATCTCGCGCAGCCAGCGCCTCGATCATCTGCTGGTGCTCGGCCAGCGCGCGCGCCCATTTGGCCTCGTCCTGGTTGGTGCGAAAGCGCAGCGACTGCACCCGGGCATTGATCGCTCGATAGGTCTGGGCCAGCACCGGGTTGCCGGCCGCCTCGTTGATGGCGCTGTGGATACGGGCATTGAGCCGGTAGTAGCCGGACAGATCGCGCCGCGCATGACAGGCCATCATCTCGAAATGCAGGGCGCGCAGCTCGGCAATCTCGGTCTCGGCAATGCGTTGGGCTGCCAGCGCACCGGATATGCCCTCCAGCTCGGCCAGCAGCTCGAAGCTGTGCATCACATCGGCCTCGGTCAGTTTGACCGCGACCGCGCCGCGGTTGGGCAAGAGGTCCACCAGGCCTTCGGCGGCCAGCAACTTGATGGCCTCGCGCAGCGGAGTGCGCGAGACATGCAGTTGCTCGCTGAGCTCGCGCTCGTTGAGCTTGGCGCCCGGCGCGATGCGTCCTTCGACCAGCATGGTGCGCAGGCGCGCGGACACCTGCTCGTGCAGGGCCAAATGGGACATCTCGACGATCTCGGCCATGACTCAGAACTCCTTTCTCTCATTTTGCATGCAAATTTCCCGCACCAAGAACTGCATCATTAAGGGTATTCCAAGGGGCGCCACCTGTCTTTGCATGCAAAACTAGCCCAAGGCAAAGCACTCGGAAAGACCCCATGCTCCAACTCGACCAACACCCCACCGGCCGCCATTTCCTGCAGATCCCCGGGCCCAGCCCGGTGCCGGACCGCATCCTGCGCGCGATGAGCCTGCCCACCATCGACCATCGCGGCCCCGAGTTCGGCGCGCTGGGGCGGCAGCTGCTGGCCGACATCAAGCCCATCTTCAAGACAAAGCAGCCGGTGCTGATCTATCCGGCCTCGGGCACCGGCGCCTGGGAGGCGGCCCTGGTCAACACCTTGAGCCCCGGCGACGAGGTCCTGATGTACGAGACCGGCCACTTCGCCGCGCTGTGGGCCAAGCTGGCGCTGCGGCTGGGGCTCAAGCCCGAGATCCTGGCCTGGACCGGCGAGGACGAGCATCTGCCGCAAGCCCCGAGCTGGCGGCGCGGCGTGCAGGCCGAGCTGATAGAGGCGCGGCTGAAGAAGGACGTGGACAAAAGGATCAAGGCCGTCTGCGTGGTCCACAACGAGACTTCGACCGGCGTGACCTCGGACATCGCTGCGGTGCGCCGCGCGATAGACGCGGCCGGCCACCCGGCCCTGCTACTGGTCGACACGATCTCGGGCCTGGCCAGCGCCGACTACCGGCATGACGAGTGGGGCGTGGACGTGACGGTCAGCGGCTCGCAGAAGGGCCTGATGCTGCCGCCGGGCATCAGCTTCAACGTGCCCTCGGCGCGAGCGCTTCAGGCCGCCAAGAGCGCCCAGCTGCCAAAGGCCTACTGGGCCTGGGACGAGATGCTGGACATGAACAAGGACGGCTACTGGCCCTCGACGCCCAATACCAATCTGCTCTACGGCCTGCACGAAGCGCTGGAGATGATTGCCGCCGAAGGACTGGACGCGGTGTTTGCACGTCACCAGCGCTGGGGCGCGGGCGTACGCTGCGCCGTCACGGCCTGGGGCCTGCCCATCCAGTGCGCCGATCCTGCGGTCTACTCGCCGGTGCTGACCGGAGTCATCATGCCGGCCAGCGTCGATGCCGACGCGGTGCGCCGGCTGATCTACGAGCGCTTCGACATGTCGCTGGGTACCGGACTGGGCAAGCTCAAGGGCCGCATGTTCCGAATCGGCCATCTGGGCGACAGCAATGACCTAACCCTGCTGGCCACGCTGGCCGGCTGCGAGATGGGGCTGAAGCTGGCCGGCGTCCAGCTCGCCGGCAGCGGCGTGCAGGCTGCGATGGACTATTTCGCCGCCAACGCGGCAGCAGCACTTAAGCAGGGCTGAGCATGGACGCGGATCTGGCCGCCTTGCTGACGCAGGCCTGGATGGACGGGCCGATCGCGCTGCCGCTCGAACTGGCTCCCATCGATGCGGCCTCCTCCTATACCGTGCAAGACCTGACTCTGCTGCTGCGTGGTCAGCAAGCAGCAGCCTGGAAGGTCGGGGCCAAGGGCGAAGATGGCCCGGCCCAGGGCGCGCCGCTGCCAGCGGTGCTGCTCAGTCCGGCACGGCTACAGCCGGCCCGCTTCGGCCGCTTTCTGGGCTTGGAGCTGGAGATCGCGTTCCAGATCGGCCGCGAATTCGCGGTCCGTCCTCAGCCTTATAGCTTGGCCGAGGCGCTGGCCGGCGTCGATGGCATCTGCGCCACGATCGAGCTGGTCGCCAGCCGCCTGCTGCCCCAGGGCGACAAGCCGCTGGCACCGCTGGCCCAGCTGGCCGATTTGCAGAACCACGGTGCGCTGGTCGCCGGTGCCTGCGTGCCTTATGACCCGGCTTTCCCCTTTGTGGCGCCCACATTGAGCTGGCAGTTCAACGGCCGCAGCATCGCCCCGCCTGTGCCCGTCAACCCGGCCGGCGATCCGCGCCGTCTTCTGGTGTGGGTGCTCAACCATTGCCGTGAGCGTGGCCAAACCGTCCCGCTCGGCACGCTGATCACCACCGGCACTTATACCGGTGCTTATCTGCCCGAAGGCCCCGGCGAAGCGCTGGGGCTGATCGCCGGCCTGCCCCCAGTGCGTTTGGTGCTGGTTTGATGCTGTTCTGATCGACCGCGCGTTCCTTCGCTCGACTTTCCCATCACAACAGGAGACAAAGCATGCAAAGACGTACCTTGATCCAGGCGACCTGCGCGGCCGCCGCCGGCCTCGTGGCACCGCAGTTGCGCGCCCAGCCGGGCGACTGGCCGGCAGGCCCGGTGCGCATCATCGTCGGCTTCCCGCCAGGGGGCGGCACCGATGCCCTGGCCCGGGTAGTCGGGCAAAAGCTGTCGCAGATGTGGGGCCAGCAGGTACTGATCGAGAACAAGGCCGGCGTGGCCGGTGTGCTGGCGGCCGAGTATGTTGCGCAGCAGCCGGCCGATGGCAGCGTGCTGCTGATGGCCCATATCAACAGTCATGCGCTGGCGCCCAGCCTGCAGCCCAAGCTGCGCTACAACATTGAGCGCGACTTCACGCCCATCGTACTGGTGGGCGTCACGCCGAACTTACTGATCGCACACCCGGGCCAGCAGGCCAAGACCGCCAAGGACATCGCCGCGCTGTGCAAGGCCGAGCCCGGCAAGATCAGCTTCGGCTCGGCAGGCAATGGCTCGGCGCAACATCTGGCGCTGGAGCTGTTCAAGCAGCAGGCCAAGGTCGACGCGCTGCACATCCCCTACAAGGGCAGCGGCCCACTCTTGACCGACATCATGGGCGGCCAGATCCAGTACAGCTTCGAGACCATGACGGCGGCAACGCCCCATGTGAAGAGCGGCAAGGTGATCGCAGTGGCCCAGACCCGCACCAAGCGGGCCAAGGGTCACCCCACCGTACCGACCATGCAAGAGCAGGGTTTCGAGGGCTTCGAGGCCACCACCTGGTACGGCCTGGCCGGCCCCGGCAAGCTGCCCAAGGCCATCACCGACAAGGTCAACCGCGACGTCAACACCGTCCTGGCCATGCCCGATGTGCAGGAGAAGCTGGACATGTACGGCGCCGAGGACGGCGGCGGTTCGGCCGACAAGTTCAAGCGCTTCATCGAGACCGAAACTGCCAAATGGAGCAAGGTGGTCAAGGACGGCAAGGTGACAATTGATACCTGAACGCCAGACCGCGTGAGGTCGTCATGGCATTGAAAACGTGACGCGCCGGCTGCCGGAACCCAGCACAGCACCGAGACCGGCGGTTTCTTCGATCCGGCCGATCCTTGTGTAGCTGTAGCCCGAGCGGAAGGTCTCGTAAAAGACCACCAGCGTGTCATCGCCGTAGAGCAGAACATCGCCGCAGCGGATGGTGCCCACCCGCTCGGCGGCCGCGGGCAGGCGGCGAGGGAGCTTGGCGTGCTTCTCGTTGCCGTTGAGTTCGGCCATGTTCAGTGTGACAGGCAGTAATTGCACGAGGGCGCGCACAGTGGCGCTGTCGTCCAGCTTCACGGCAATCCGCCGCGCATCCACGGTCATCCACATGCGAGCATGCTCCTTTGATTCGGCCGGGTCGGTCTGGACCGCCAGCGCCATTCCCAGGACGGCAATGGCAGTACGAGCACTGGGGGCGTGCCGCCGCGCAAGCGCCAGAAGCATGCGGTCCATATCAGCCCTCCTCGCGCGTCTGGCGCACCTCATCGATGTGCTTGATGAAGCGAGCCGGTATGCCGCCCACCACGGTGTTGGCGGGCACGTCCTTCGTCACCACCGCATTGGCGGCCACGACCGCGTTCTCGCCGATGTTCACGCCCGGCATTACCGACACGCCTGCGCCAAGCCACGCACGCTTCTCAATGACGATGGGTGCGCAATAGGTGGAACGGCGCGCCGCCGGATCGAGTGGATGATTGATCGTGACCAGATTCACCTTGGGGCCGATGAGCACGTCGTCGCCGATGGTGATGCCGCCGCGATCCATGAACTCGCAGGCGTGGTTGATGAACACGTTCTTTCCCACCCGGGTGTTCTTACCGAAGTCAGAATAAAACGGCGGCAGAAGCCAGAACGATTCGTCGACCGCCGTGCCAGTCAATCGACTGAAGAGCGCGCGCACCTCGGCCGGACTGCGATAGCCGGTGTTCAATTCGGCAATGACGCGCTGAGCTTGTGTGATCAGCGCGGCAATCTTCGGATACTCCGCGTCGCCCAGCGTGATGACTTCGCCGGCAAGTTCGCGCTCGAAGATGTTTCGAGTATTCATGGCCGCTGCTTCACTTGTGGGGCCAGGCGAGGTGGCGCTCTAATTCAGCACGGGTTCGCTTGGCGGCATCAGCGTAGCCGACGGCGACCAGTGCGTCTGCCGAAAGCAGCAACTGGGCCGGGGTGATGCCGATGTTGATGCTGGCGCCGACGTGCGCGAACAACTGCGACTCGACGCCCTGCATGGCCGCCAGTGCGCCAACCGTCGCCAGTTCCCGGCTCTGCCAAGCGAGGTTGTCACGCGCAAAGATGTCGCCAAACAGATGCGTCTTCAGGAAGGCGTCCGCCCCAGGGGCAATTTCGAACAATGGCCCTTTGACCGGTCCACCGAAGAGCTGGGTCTGGGTGGCAGTACCAAGGGCAAGTAGCTGCTCGCCCACCGGCACCTGGCTGGGCTCGCGCCCGGCCAGGTCGTGAACGCCGCGCTGCCAGCGCGCCTCGAGCACCTTCATCAACTCGCCGAGGGCATTGAGGCTGCGCGGAAAGCCCGCATAGGCGTAGAGCTGGATCAGCACTTCCTTAACTTCGCTGACCGTGAAACCGGCATCAAGCCCGCGGTCCAAGACCAGCTTGAGTTGCGACATGTCGCCCACCGCAGCAGCAGCCGCAATCGGCGCAATGCTGCGCTTCCGGCTGGAGAGCGCGGACTCGGAGAGCGGCGCGGCCGCTGCCGCAGCGGCGAGAGAGTTCAGACCGATAGTCATAGCCACCAGCAGGGCCAGACCCGCTGAGCGAGCCCGCTTAGCGCGCGTTGTATTGCTCATCACTGACTTTCTCCGTCCAGGTGACGTTCTTGCCGTCGACTCAAGTGCCTGTCGCATGCAGCCGCGTGATGGCCATCGTCGGCCCGATGCCGTGCCAATGCTTCACCCCGCGTGGGCGCGAGGCGATGTCGCCGGGCCGAAGGATCTGCGCAGGCTGGCCCCACTGCTGTGTCGGGCCTAGCCCAGACATCACCATCAGGCGCTGTCCACGTGGGTGCGTGCGCCATGCCGAGCGTGCGCCCGGATCGAAAGTCACCAGACCGCCTTTGGCGTTGATCTCTTCATTGGCGCACCAGACGGGATCAACGCGAACCCGGCCGGTGAAGAACTCGGCAGGCCCGACCTGCGAAGCCTGCGCACCCGCTCGAACGACCTCCTGCGCGGCCAGCGGCACAGTGGTCTGGGCATTTGCAGCCCAAACAGTCAACTGAACACAGGCGCCGGCCAGGACGGCCGTTATTGAAATGTGCTTGTTGGTCATGATGAGTGTCCTTGTCGAAATGGCATCAACCCGCTTGGTTGCCGCGTTGGAACCGCTGGGCATCGCGCCCCAGGTGCAGGGCGAAGAACGCGGTGAGCTTGCTCCACGGGATGAGGTTCACCCGGTCGTACAGATCGACATGACCGGCGCCAGGTACCCAGTGCAACTCCTTGGGTTCGGCGGCGCGCTGATAGGCTCCCTCGCTGAACTCTCGCGAGTGCGCTTCGGTGCCGGTGATGAATAGCATCGGCCGCGGCGAGATCGTCTCGATATCGTTGAACGGATAGAAGTTCATGAACTTCACATTGCTGCTCAGCGTGGGGTGTGTGGTCAGCAGCGGCGACTGCCCGGGCGGCGTGTACTCCCCGCGCGGGGTACGGTAGAAGTCGTAGAACTCCCGCTCGATGGGATGCGAAGCTGCGGTGATTTCGTGAACCGTGCCGCTGGTGTACTCGGCTTCGCCGCCAGAGAACTCAACGTCACGCTGCCGTGCCGCTCGGTCAATGATGGCCTTGCGCTGCGACAACGTCTGCGACTGATTCAGCGCTTGGCGGTTGGCCGCGCCCATGTCGTACATGCTGACCGTCGCAATGGCCTTCATGCGGGAATCGATCTTGGCGGCGCTGATGGCGAAGCTGGCGCTGCCGCACACGCCGATCACGCCGATTCGTTCCCGGTCAACGACGGGCTGCGTGCCCAGGTAGTCCACGGCAGCACTGAAAGCTTCGGCATAAAGGTCAGGTGACACGGCGTTGCGTGGGCGGCCCTCGCTCTCGCCCCAGAACGGCAGGTCGATCGACAGCGCCACGAAGCCTTGCTCGGCCATCTTTGTGGCATAGAGGTTGGCACTTTGCTCTTTGACTGCGCCCATGGGGTGACCGACGACGATGGCGGCATTGCTGCTGGTGCGGTTCATCTTCTTGGGGACGAACAAATGGCCGGCGATGTCCATCCCGTACTGGTTGCGGAAGCGAACCTTGCGCGTGCTCACGCCGGGACTTTGGTAGAAGTTATCGGCATCCGGGAGCACCCGGCCCGCAAAGCCCGGCCCGGCTGTGTCGGCCCCCTGGTGACCCTGAGCGAGCGACGTGCCCGCCGCCAGACCGCCGAGCGCGACCAGGCTGGCGCCTGCGCTTCTGAGAAAGCCACGCCGCTGCGGTATGCGCTCCTGGTCGCTGTGGACAGCGGAGTTCTGAGATGCGATGAGGGTGGTCATGTCTGTGCTTCTTGAATCAGCCATACGGCGTGTCCGGTGAGTGCATTGCTGGAATGGCACGAAGTCTGGCTGCGCTTGGAGACCTTGACTAGGTGATGGATGCTTATTCCGTTTATAAGGTGGACTAATCAAACCAGATGAAACACCGATGGCCAGACGAAATCTCAACGACCTTCTCGCTTTCGTGACCGTGGCCCGCGAAGGAAGCTTCACCCGAGCCGCTGCAACGCTGGGCGTCACCCAATCTGCGCTGAGCCAAGCCATCCGAGGTCTGGAAGATCGGCTGCAGATCCGCCTGCTTACGCGCACCACGCGCAGCGTCGCGCCGACCGCGGCGGGTGATCGCCTGGCCCAGGCCATCGGCCACCGCTTCGACGAAATAGAAGCCGAACTCGATGCGCTCACCGCGCTGCGCGACAAGCCGGCTGGAACCGTGCGCATCACCTGCGGTGACAACGTGCTGCGCACCGTGCTGATGCCAAAACTCGAGCCCTTGCTGCACAAATATCCCGACATCACGCTCGAGTTCGACATGAACTATGGGTTTCGCGACATCGTCGCCGACCGATTCGATGCGGGCGTGCGTCTGGGCAGCACGATAGACAAGGACATGATCGCGGTTCCGATAGGGCCGCCGCTGCGCATGGCAGTGGTGGCATCGCCGGGCTACTTCGAGCATCACCCGAAGCCAAAGACGCCCCAGGACCTCACATCGCATCGCTGTATCAACCAGCGCATGCCGACCTCCGGCGGTCTCTACGTCTGGGACTTCAGCAGGCGCGGCAAACAGGTGAACGTGCGTGTGGACGGTCCGCTGATCTTCAACACGGCACCGCCACAGGTCGACGCGGCGCTTGCGGGGCTGGGCATCAGTCTGTTGCCTGAAGACGAGCTAGGCCGGCATCTACTCGATGGCAGCTTGGTGCGCGTGCTGGAAGACTGGTGTCCGCCCTTCGCTGGCTACCACTTGTACTACCCGAGTCGCCGGCAGCCGTCGCCAGCCTTTACCCTGGTGCTCAAGGCCCTACGCTTCGACGCAAACGATGCCCGGTAGCTCGACCAGTTCAAGCGGCCGAACCATGTGGGGCGCAAAGGTGTGTAGGGTGGATGCTCTAGGCCGATTTCCCTCTGTCTCCCTGGACAAGTCCCAGACCAACTTGCCTTGCCTATGCGGGCATCCGCATCCGCTTTCGCAAACTCCTGTCAAATGCCGAGGTCGGCACAAAGCGCCTGAGCAGGCTGACCGTTGCTGCGTCGCGACCAGCGGCGTAGCGCAGTTGCGGCTTCGCAGCCGTAGCGGCGGCGACCACCGTCTCGGCCACGACTTCCGGTGGGTTGGCTCTCGCAGTCTCCGCACTCATCACGGCTTCAGCGTTCGCGCGTGCCAGCGCATAGTGCTCGCTCTTCCGGTCGGCCATCATGGCCTTGCTCTCGAACGCGGTACGCGTGTAGCTCGGTTCGATGAGAACGACCCTGATTCCGCTGACTCTGAGCTCGTGGTCGAGCGACTGCGAGTAGCCCTCCACCGCATGTTTGCTCGACGAGTACAGCGCCATGAAGGGCGCGGGAATCAGGCCCATCAACGAGCTGATGTTGACGATGCGGCCCGACCGCTGCTGGCGCATCGCGGGCAGAACAGCGTTGGTCATTCGAATCACGCCGAAGATGTTGACATCAAACACGGACCGGGCTTGTTCGAGCGAAGACTCCTCCGCAGCGCCGATCAAGCCAACGCCTGCGTTGTTGACCAGCAGATCGATACGGCCAGTCTTGGCAAGCACCTCACGCACCGCCGCTTCAACCTTCCGGTCTTCGGTCACGTCGCAGGCCACGTAGTCGATGCCGGGTAGCCTCGTCATAGGGGGCCGAAGGTAGGTCCCGAAAACGCGATAGCCGGCGGCATGCAGCGCTTGGACGGTGGCCGCACCGATGCCTGCCGTCGCCCCAGTGACCATGGCCACGGGCTGCTGGTTTTGAAATGTTGACATTGATATCTCACTTTCTCCGTTAATCTGCCAGTGACAGGCCATTACCAATGCCTGCTTTGGACATCGAATCGCGGGGTGTCTATCCTTCAAGCGGAGGCCGTCATTGCCGCCGTGGTGGGCACCAAGGCCGGGCTGTCGCGCCGGACACGGAACCACGCGGCGTACAGTGCCGGCACGAAGACAAGGGTGAGCGCTGTGGCGACGATGAGGCCACCCATGATCGAGATGGCCATCGGTCCCCAGAAGACACTGCGCGACAACGGGATCATCGCCAGCACGGCTGCGGCAGCCGTCAGCACCACCGGTCGCGAGCGCCGCACCGTGGCGTCGACGATGGCGGTCCACGGCGCGACGCCTCGCGCGATGTCCTGATCGATCTGATCGACGAGAATGATGGAATTACGCATGATCATCCCGCCCAGCGCAATCACGCCCAGCAGGGCGACAAAGCCGAACGGCGCCTGGAACAGCAGCAATGCCGGCACCACGCCGATCAGCGCCAGCGGGCCGGTCAGGAACACGATCAGCAGCCGCGAGAAACTCTGTAGTTGGATCATCAACAGGGTCAGCATCACGGCGAACATGATCGGAAACACCGCGAACAAGGCCTTGTTGGCCTTGTCGCTCTCTTCGATGGCACCGCCTTCTTCGATGCGGTACCCCGGCGGCAGGCTGTCGATGAGGGTTTGGAGCGACGGCCGGATCTGCGCCGTAGCATGGGGGCCCTGTACGCCATCGACAACATCACTGCGCACGGTGAGGGCCATTTCGCGGTTGCGTCGCCACAGCACCGGCTCTTCGAAGCCCGGCTCGATGCGCGCCAGCTGCGATAGCGGCACAGTGACGCCGCCGCGCGTGAACACTTGCAGGTCACCCAGGCCACCGATGTTCTTACGTTCCTCGGGAGTCGCCCGCACCACGACGTCGACCAGCTCTTCACCGCGGCGTATCTGCGTGACCGTCGCACCGTCAAGCGTCGTCTGGACCAGACTCTGGATGTCCGCACTGGTCAGCCCGAGCAGCTTGGCCTTGTCCTGATCGACGTGAATCTGCACCGAGCGGACCTGCTCGTTCCAATCCAGCTGCGTGTCACGCACCAAGGGGCTCTCGCGCACTGTATCGCGCACGCGATAGGCGATCTCACGAACCTGCGCTTTGTCAGGCCCGATGACGCGGAACTGGACCGGAAAACCCACCGGCGGGCCGAACTCCAGACGCTGCACGCGCGCCTGGACGTCGGGCAAGGCCTCGCCTTTCTCGAATAGCTCCCTCAGTCGGGTGCGCACGCGTTCACGCTGCTCGATGCCCGCCGTCTTGACAACAAACTGGGCAAAGCCTGGATTGGGCAACTCCGGCTGAATCGACAGATAAAAGCGCGGCGTGCCGGCGCCCGTATAGGCGGTGAAGAACTCAATGTCCGGGTCCTTCGCCAGTCGCGCCTCGAGCAGCTTGACTTGGGCGGAGGTGGCAGCGAACGAGGCGCCCTCGCGAAGCCGCAGATCCACCAAGAGTTCCGGCCGTGAAGCGGTGGGGAAGAACTGCTGCTGTACCTTCAGCATGCCGGCGCCTGCGACAACGAAGGCCAACACTGTGAGCGCCAGCACCAACGCCCGGCGCTGTACCGCCCAGTCCACGACCTTGCGCAGCCGGCGGTATACAGGCCGATCGTAGACGTCGTGATGGCCGCCGGCTGCCAGGTTCTTAGGCAGCAGCAGCATGCCCAGGTAGGGCGTAAAGACCACTGCGACAACCCAGGACAGCACGAGTGCCACACCCACGATCCAGAAGATGCCGCCCGCATACTGACCAGCGATCGACTTTGCAAACCCCACCGGCATGAACCCAGCTGCCGTGATCAGCGTGCCGGTGAGCATGGGGAATGCGGTGGACGTGTAGACATACGTCGCCGCACGCATCCGATCCCATCCTTGCTCCAGCTTCACCACCATCATCTCCACCGCAATGATGGCGTCGTCCACCAACAATCCGAGCGCGATGATCAGTGCGCCAAGCGAGATGCGATCAAGATTCCAGCCTGCGGCATACATGACGGCAGCGACTAATCCGAGCACCAGCGGCACCGACGCAGCCACCACGATGCCAGTGCGCCAGCCCAGGAACAAGAACGACACGGCGAGCACGATGGCAAGCGCCTCAAGAAAAACGCGCTCGAACTCCCAGACCGACTCCGCTACCACGCGGGGCTGATCCGCGTACTGCTCGATCTGCACGCCCACCGGCAGCTCCTGACGCAACTGCGCCACCCGCTGGTCGAGTGCGCGCCCGAAGTCCAGCACATTGCCGTTGCCTTGCATCGTCACGCCGATGGCCAGCACCGGCACACCGTTGTGGCGGATGGTCATGCCCGGCGGCTCCTCGTAGCCGGAGCGAACGGTCGCGATGTCAGCGAGCCGCAGCAGCTGACCGCCCACCTCGATCGTCACGTTGGCGACATCTGAGGCGCTGTGCAAACGACCGTCCACCCGAACCTGCACACGGTCGTGAGTCGCATCCGACGAACCGGCAGGGGCGACAAGATTCTGGCGCGCCAGCGAATCAAACACCGCCGTCGGCGCGATGCCAAGCGCCGCCAGCCGTCGCGTGGACAGCTCCACATACACACGCTCGGCCTGCTTGCCCAGCACATCGACCTTGGCCGCACCGGTCACGCCCTGGATGCGCCGCTTCACGTCCTCAGTGACAACGAGCAACTCGGCCATCGAAAGGTCGGGAGCACTCAGCGCATAGAGCACGCTGTAGCGGTCGTTGTACTCGTCGTTGAAGAAAGGCCCACGCACGCCGTCCGGAAATTCCTGGCGCACATCGCCGATCTTTTTGCGCACCTGGTACCAGGCGTTTTCCAGCTCCTTCGTGCTGCTGCCGCCCTTCATCCACAGCGTGATACCACCGTAGCCCTGGCGCGCGAAGCTGCGCACGTACTCAAACTGATCCAGCTCCTGCAGCCTGCGCTCGATGCGGTTGAGCACCTGGTCCTGCACGTCCTGCGAGGTGGCGCCAGGCCACACAACGATGGCTGTCATCTGCGGCACGTCGAAGTTCGGATCCTCCAGGCGGCCCAGCCGGCTGAAGGACAGACCGCCGACAATCAGTGTCGCGATGAGCAGGAACAACACCATCGGTCGATGAGTGACGGCCCATTCCGAGAGATTGAAGCGTTTCATGAGCTGCTCTTTGTCATGGCAGCCGGGGCGGCTTCGGGTGTGCGTTCGATGGCGCGAACTGCGGTGCCAGCATCCAGCTTCTGAGCACCTACGCTGACGACACGGCTGCCAAGGGCCAGGCCGGAGACATGCACGGTGGCGTCATCCACGCGCACCACCTGAACTGGATTGAAGACCAGACCCGACCCCTTGGCATTCAGCACCCAGACGCCTGCCGACCCGCTAGCCTTCACCAGCGCGGTGACTGGCAACATCGCTGATGCCGGGCCGACGGGCTTTCCAGACAAGTTCAGCTGCAGCGTGCTTCCCAGTGGCAGGGCAGCGGCTGCGGCACGCGATTCCGGGGCTGCGGCGTAGCGCACGCGAAAGGTCCGGGCCTGCGCATTGGCTACAGGAGAGAGCCCTCGCAGGACCAGCCGCAGCGCAGACGTCGTTTCGTTCCAGGGCGCGGCCCAAGCCGTGAGCCCGCGTACCCGACCGACCCATTCCTCCGGCAGGTCGGCGACGATCTCTCGCTCGCCCTCTCGGGCAATAGACAACACCGGCTGGCCTTCGGCCACCACCTGACCGCGCTCGAAGCGCAGCGCGGTGATCACGCCGGCATAGGGCGCGACCAGCGAGGTGTAGCCTTCCCTATTGCGCGCCAGGTCAAGTTGACGGCGGGCCAGCTCCAGCCGGGCTGCAGCTGCGTCAGCGCGGGCCTTCTGGCGCTCGTGGTCGGCAGCGCCCACTGAGCCATCGGCCAGCAGGCGGCTCAAGCGGGCCTCATCGGACGCGGCCTGCTGCGCATCTACGGATGCTGCTTGCACCTGGTCGGCGGCGGCTCTTTCGGCAAGCTGGTAGTCGAGCGGGTCCAGCCGCGCCAGCGCCTGGCCGGCCTTAACGACGTCGCCGACCTCGACCAGCCGTTCCACGACCTTGCCGCCTGCTCGGAATCCAAGATCAGTTTCGACACGGGCGCGCACAACGGCGGTGAACGAGCGCGTTTGCGAAGACGTGGCCTGCGTCACTGTGGTAACGAAGACCGGCCTGACGACGGCAATAGGAGCAGTCGGTTCACTGCAGGCGGCCAGCAGCGCGCCGGCGGCTGCGGCAACGGTCGCGAGCGACAAGGCGGGGAAGGTCCTTTTCACTGGGGCATCCTTACGGCAAGAGAAGAAGTCATGGCGGCGCTGACCTGGATTGGCGCGAGCCCGCCACCCAGGGCCTTGTAGAGCCGCACCTCGGACAGCACCTGCTGGAGCCGGCTGTCCGACAGTGCGAGTTCGCTGGACAGCACGGAGCGCTGCACATCCAGCAGCACCAGCAAATCGATCTGACCTTCGCGTTTCAGTGACTGTGCTCGCTGCAGCGAGCGGCGGCGGTGGTCGACGGTGCGAGCTAACGCAGCGGTGCGCTCGGCGTCCTGAGTACGCATGAGCAAGCCTTCCTCAACCTCCTGCACGGCCACCAGTACTGCCCTCTGCCAGGCCAACAACGCCTCCTCGACCCGTGCGGATTGACCACGAATTCCGGCGTCGATGCGGCCGGCATCGAAGATCGGTGCGGCGAAGGCCAGCGCGACGTTGGAAAAACGCACTGGGGCGAGATCCAGTGCGTTCAAGCGCAAGTCCTGGCGACCGACGAGCGCGCTCAGAAAGAGCTTGGGCCACCATTGCGCGCGCGACTCAGTGCCGCGCAGCGTCTGGGCTGCGACGAGGGCCTCGGCGGCGATCAGATCAGGGCGGCGCCTCAGCAGCTCACTGGGCTGCCCGGTGCCGATCTCCCGCACGTCGGGCCATGAAAAGAGATCGGTCTGGCCGACCACAGGCGCCGATGGGTTGCGACCCAACAGCACGGCCAGTCGCGTTTGAGAAATGCCGGCCAACATCCGCAGCGCTGGCACTTGCGCATCGAGCGCGTCGGCCTCGGCATGCGCACTTTCCAGGTCGAAGGCGCTGGCCTGGCCTTCTCGAAAGCGGCTCTCCACGCGGGTCGCTGTCTCACGCTGAGCCGCTGCCAGGGCTTGCACGATGCGTTGCCGCTCCCCGGCACCGCGCAGCACGAAGTACTGTCGCGCGACTTCGCTGGCCACCAGCAGCCGGACTCCATTCACAGCCGCGCTTGCGGCGGCGGCATCAGCCTGCGCCGCGTCGCGTGCGGCGCGCACGCCACCGGCAAGATCGATCTCCCAGGCCACGTCGACACCCGCACGCAGCGCACGCGTGTCGGGCATGTCTTGCTTCATCGGCACGGGCAGTCCGCTGTCGCTGCGCGAGACGGACGCCTGTGCACCCACGGTGGGCCACAGACGAGAGCCCTGGGCATCGTGGCCCGCGCGCGCCTGAGCGACACGCTGCAGGGCTATCGCCACATCCTGATTGGCCGTCAAAGCCTGCTCGATCAGCGTCGTCAGCGTCGGATCGCCGTAGCCGGCCCACCATGCGCCATCCAGGCCTTGAGCCGACGCGGCGGCCGGCCCAGCCTGCGTAAATGCGGCGGACAGTGACACTGGCGGCGCCAGGGGCTGCACAGGCACCACAGAGCAAGCCGACAGAGTCAACAATGCCGCGATGGCCGACGTCAGGCGGATCAAGCGAGAGCTGGCCTGAGGACCGCAGCGCGTAGTGGGTGTTGTAGCTTTCTTCATATACTGTACTAGTAAGTACAATAAGTTTAGTCAGATATACTGGACTGTCAAGTACAACAATTCACCGTTACCAATGATCGAGGACAAAGTTGCACCACCGCCGCGTCGCGGTCGACCGCGCGACCCCGAACGCCTGAGGCGCATCATGGAAGCGGCGAGGAGCCACTTTGATGCGCAAGGTTTCGAGCGGGCCAGCGTCGACGCCATCGCCACCGAAGCTGGCGTCTCAAAGATGACGATCTACAGTCACTTCGCCTCGAAAGAAGGACTGTTCGAGGCCGTGATCCGGGACCGCACCGATCGCGTGATGGGCGGGCTGGCTGGTGTGGAGGCACTGGATCCGGAGCAGCCCGGGAAGGCGCTGTTGGCAATCGGCGCGCAGTTCCTCACACTGGCGCGTGAGGAAGATGCGCTGGGCCAGTTTCGCTCGCTGTACGGCGCTGCAGCAACGCAGCACGAGGCTTGTTTGGCCTTCTACAGGCAAGGGGCCGACAGACTGATCAGCGACCTAGCCGCCTATCTGCGCCGTGCTGACGCACAGGGTGCGCTGCACATCAGGCACCCGCGCCAGGCAGCGGACCTGTTTTTGTCGATGTTCCTCGGCGATGGTCACATCCGCGGACTGTTGATGCTCGATATGCCCGACACCCGCGAAAACAAGGCTCTGCTCAAAGAAGCCGTTCGGATGTTCATGGCCGCCTACGCCAAGGCACCGTAACGGGTGGCGTGCTGGCCTGAGACGGCCTCATAGCAACACGCAGACCCATTCCATTCGGCCGGCAGGCCAGCCCTGATAGTCCTGACCAAAGCGCGCCCAAGGCCATCCTCAAAAGGGCAGTCGCAACCGCTCCTGCGGTCCCAGACTGCCGGCCGAGGTGATCAGACCCAGCACCCGGGCCGGCTGGCCAAACCCGACAAGGTCAGCCGCGATGCCAACACCGTGCTGGCCATGCCCGACATGCATGAGAAGCTGGGCAACTATCGCGCTAAAGCCGACGGCGGCTCAGACGATAAGTTCAAGCGCTGTATCAAGACCGAAATCGCCAAATGGGCCGAGGTGGTGAAGGATCGCAAGGTGGTAATCGATACCGGAACGCTTGATCGACCACTCACTGCCAGGTGCGGTCGCTCGCGTATCAACTCCTGCTTCAGTCATTCGTCCGGCGATCCCCGGCGGGCGCCAGGCCTCGCACGCGGGACCATGCATTGCTATGCTGTGCACCCATGTCGCCCGAGCAAGAACAGCTTCGATCCGCGATCCAGGCGTTGGAGACCCAGCGTGGAGTGCTGGGTGATGCGTTAGTGGACATGGCCGTGGCGCCGCTCAAGGTCCGGCTGACCGCACTGCTTGAGCCGCCGCCAACTCCCGAGGCAGCCCAGACCCTCAAGCAGGTCAGCATCCTGTTCCTGGACGTGGTCGGGTCGACCGCGCTCGCCCGGCAGCTCGACCCCGAAGCCATCAGCGCGGTGATGGACGATGCCCTGGCACGCGGCACTGCCGTCGTCCAGGCCCACCGCGGCAAGGTTCTGCAGTACGCCGGCGACAACATCCTGGCCGCCTTCGGTGCCGAGGAGTCCCGCGAGGACGACACCGAACGCGCCGTCCTTTGCGGATTGGCCTTGCTCGAACTCGGCAAGCAGCTCGGCACGGAAGTCGAGGCCACTCACGGCCGCGCCGGCTTCAACGTCCGCGTGGGCGTGCACACCGGCGCCGTGCTGCTCGGCGGCGGCGTCGACGGCGATGCCAGCATCCGCGGCATCGCCGTCAATATCGCCGCACGCATGGAGCAGACCGCCCCAGCCGGTGCGCTGCGCATCAGTCATGACAGCTACGTGCAGGTGCGCGGCCTGTTCGACGTCGAGGCGCAGGCGCCGCTGACGGTCAAGGGCGTCGACAGCCCCATCCAGAGCTACTTGGTCAACAGCGCCAAGCCGCGCAGGTTCCGCATCGGCACGCGCGGCATCGAAGGCGTGGCGACCCGGATGATCGGCCGTGACGCCGAACTGCAGGCTCTGCAGGCCGCCTTCAAGCGCCTGTTTGTCGAACGCCGGCTGGCTGTGGTGACGGTGGTGGCCGAGGCCGGCGTGGGGAAAAGCCGGCTGCAGCACGAGTTCGAGGCGTGGAGCGAGGAGCAGCCCGAGCGCTTTTCTCTGTTCTGCGGTCGCGCCACGCCACAGACCGGGCTACAGGCATACGGACTGCTGCGCGACCTGCTGGCCTGGCGCTTCCAGATCCACGATGACGACAGCGTGGATGTGGCGCGCCGGAAAATGCAAGACGGCGTGATGCCGCTCTTTTTGCACGACGATGGCGCTGATCTGGCCGAAGCCCACGCCCACCTGCTGGGCCACCTGATTGGCATCGAGTGGCAGGACAGCCGCCACATCCAGGGCATCTCCGACGATCCCAAACAGATCCGCAACCGCGCCTTTCATGCCGCCGCGCAAGTGTTCCGGCGGGTGAGCGCCAGCGATGCCAGCCCTATCGTCCTGCAGTTGACCGACCTACATTGGGCCGACGACGAGACCCTCGATTTTCTGGACCACCTGGCTGACGTGAATCGCGATGTGCCGCTGCTGGTGCTTACCTACACGCGGCCGACGCTTTTCGAGCGGCGCTCCGGCGGGCATAGCAGCGATGCTCATCAACAGCGCATCGAGCTGCGTCCGCTCGACCCTCCAACGAGCCGGCTGCTGGCCGAAGAGCTGCTGAAGAAGCTGCCCGGCATCCCGACGGGGCTGTCGGAATTGCTCGTCGGGCGCGCCGAAGGCAATCCCTTCTACATGGAGGAGTTGCTGCGGATGCTGATCGACCAGAGCGCCATCCGCACCGGTGAGACCTGGGCCGTCGACGCGGAGCGCCTGCTTTCCACCCAGGTGCCGTCGACGCTGACAGGTGTGCTGCAGGCGCGCCTGGACAGTCTGCCGGGGCCAGAGAAACATGCGCTGCAGCAGGCCAGTGTGGTGGGCGCGGTGTTTTGGGAGCAGGCCCTGGCCGCCGTGGAGGCTGAGGCTGCGCAGCAATTGCCTGCGCTGGCGCGGCGCGCGCTGACCCTGCCGCGTGTCGACGCCGTGCTGGAAGGCCTACGCGAGTACGCCTTTCGCCACCAGTTGTTGCACCAGGTGACCTACGACACCGTGCTCAAGCGCGCCCGGCGCGAAGGCCACGCCAAGGTGGCGCAGTGGCTGGCGCTGCTGACCGAGCGGGGCGTCCTGCGCGGCGGCGACTTGCAGGGCCTGGCGGCAGAACACTTCGAGCAGGCGGGCGATGCAGCCCATGCCGCCGAGTTCCACGCCCGCGCCGCCGAGCAGGCGGGGCAGCGGTTTGCCCACGAGCGGGTGCTGGCGCATGTGGGCCGGGCGCTGGCACTGCTGGGCCCGGTGGCGCCTGCAACCACGGGCCGGGGCGAAGCCGAACTGCGGTGGCGACTGCTGAGCGTGCGCGAGAAGACGCTGGGCCTGCAGGCCCGTCGGGCCGAACAGGCCTGCGATCTGGACGCGCTGGACCAACTGGCCGAGACGCTCGACGACAACCGCCGGCGCGCCCATGTGGCCAGGCGCCGCAGCCTGCGCGCGATGCGCATGGCCGACTGGACAGCAGGTGAGACTGCGGCGCGCCACGCAATGGCCTGCGCGGCGGCTGCCGGCGACGACGGCCCGCGACTGCACGCGTTGCGGCTGCTGGCCTGGGCGCGCGTGAAGCAGTTCGACTTCGAGGGCGGCCGCTCGCTCGCGCTGCGGGGCCTGGCCGAGACGCGCAGCCTGGGGTTGCGCGATGTCGAGGCGCACCTACTCAACGTGTTAGCCATAGCCGCCGCTACGCAGGGCGACATGCTGGGCTACCTCGACGCCACGCGGCAGTGCCTGCAGATCTATCGCGAGACCGGAGACCGCGTCAACCAAACCATCGGTCTGTCCAACCTGGGAGTGGGCTGGCTGAACCTGGGCGACCTGGCGCAGGCCCGGCGTGAGCTGAGCGCGGCGCTGCAACTGCTGCGCGCCGACGGTAACCGCATGATCGAGGGCACGACGCTGTGCATGCTGGGCGTGGTGGCGCTGTGGCAGGGCGACGCGGCCGGGGCGCTGGAGCTGGCCGGCGCGGCACGGGACATCGCGGTGGCAGCGCAGGCGCGCGAAGAGGAGGTGCTGGCCACGCTGCAGCTGGGCGCGGCCGAGCTGGCGCTTGGCCGCGGCGCTGCCGCGCGAACCTACTACGCTCAGGCACGCCAGCGAGCGCAGGAGATCAATCATCCCTTGCAACACGAAGCAAGTGCCGGACTGATGCGGGTGGCACTGGCCGAAGGCGATACGGCCGGCGCGCTGGCCGCGATTCAGCCGGTGCTCGACCATGTGGCGGCCGGCGGCTCGCTGGATCTCATCGACGAACGCCAGGTCGAACTGAGCTGCCACCAGGCCTTGGCCCGCGCCGGCGACCCGCGCGCGGACGCCTGGCTGGTTCGCGCCCACAATGCGCTGATGACCCAGGTCGATGCGATCTGCCGCAGCTGCACCGACGCGACGCTGCGCGAGGGCTTTCTGCAGAACATCCCGCATCACGCCGAGATCGTTACGGCGTGGGCTCATCGTGATGTGGAGAGTAAGTCGCCTACGCGACCCGCAGGCTGAGCGTCGGCATCCAGTCGAAGGCCGTTGATGGCCGCAGGGGGGAGAAGCATGGCGAAACGGAAGTCGGCAACCCAGTGGGCCGCAGAGCTAAGCGAGTGGCTTCGTGCGCTGCTGCGTGACCTGCTGGCCGGTCTGGTCGGGTCGGTAGCGTTGATTGCGAACGTGGTCTCGTTCGCGGCACTGATGTTCCCTGGCGCACTGTCTCCAGGCGCGCCGGTGGTCGTCTGGGCGATGCTCGTGGGCGGCGGCATCACCGGCATCTGGCTCGCCTGGCGTAGCTCGCTGCCGCCGACGGCTGCTGTCATCGACTCCGCCACCGGCGCGGTGCTGGTGCTGTTGTCGGCCAACGCCGGTGCGGCCGTGCTGGCGGCCGGCGGCAGCACGCAGATGGCGGTGAACGCGATCCTGCTGCTATTCACGGCGACCACCGTACTGACCGGTGCCCTGCTGCTCTCGCTCGGGCTGCTACGCCTGGGGCACTATATGCGCTTCGTACCCTCGTTTGTCGTCGCTGGCTTCCTCGCGGCAACCGGTTGTTTGCTGCTCGCGGGCGGGGTGCGTATGAGCAGCGGCCATGCGATGAGCGAGCTGTTCGCGCCCTGGAGCGGCGAGCAGCTCGTCCGGCTGGCCTGCGCGGCCGCGATGCTGGGCCTGATGCTAGCGCTGCGTCGCTGGGTCCGCTCGGCGCTGGCGATGCCGATTGCCTTGCTCCTTGTGACTGCCGCCGGCCACCTGCTATTGCATCGGTACGGGCTCGCGAGCTCCGGGGCCGGCTGGTACCTGCCGTCGACGGGTGCACTGGTTTCCTGGTCACCGCCCGACGCCGCGCGCTCAGTCGCTGTGCCTTGGTCCCTGCTCGCCGGCTTCGTGCCGGAACTCGCGGCCGCGGCGGTCGTCGCGCTCGTGTCGATCGTCACCAAGACCGCCACGCTCGAGTCGATGCGCAGGACCACCGGCGACCTCGACTGCGAACTTCGTGAACATGGCATCGCGACCCTGGCCGTCGCGCCCCTCGGCGGTATCGCGGCCTGCGTGCAGCTCGGATCGAGCCGCCTGCTCGATCAGGTGGGCGGTGCGGCACGGCGCAGTGGCGTCTTCTGCGGAGCGATCCTGCTGCTGGTAGGGCTGACGCACGCAGACGTGCCTGCGCTGGTCCCGCTGCCGGTCGTGGCCGGGCTGATGCTGTACCTCGGCTGGAACCTGCTGGTCGAGGCGCTTGCACGATTGCTGGCGCAGCATGCTTGGCTCGACCTGGCGCTGTCAATGTTCATCGCTGCGGCCTGCGTGCGCTATGGCTACCTCGCCGGTGTACTCGGTGGAGTGGTGGGGGCCTGCCTGCTGTTCGCGGCGAGTTGTGCGCGCACCGGCGTCGTACGCCAGCATCTCTCGCGCGCCCAGTTCACCGGCAATGTCAGCCGCACGGCGGCGGACGAACGCCACCTCGCGGACCATGGCGAGGAAATTCAGATCTACTGGCTGGCCGGCCATGTGTTCTTCGGTTCCGGCGAGGGGCTCTTTGAGCGCGTACGCCGCGACCTCGACGCACGCTCAATGCTACCGGTCAGCCATGTAGTGCTCGACTTCGGCCTGGTGACGGGCGTGGACGCGTCGGCCGTGATGAGCCTGACCAAGCTGCGCAACCATTGCGACAAGCAAGGCACGGTGCTGCTGCTCGCGTCAATGGCGCCGGCCGTCGCGCGCGCGCTTGAGCGCAGCAGCAGCGTCGCCGCACCCCAAGGAGGGCAGCCGCCGTTTGCCGACCTCAATGCCACGCTCGCCTGGTGCGAGGAGCGTGTGCTGGAGCGCGCTGGCCGTGCGCCCGACGCCGGCGAGGAAAGCTTCGAGGCGTGGCTGCAAGCGCAGCTCGGACCTAGCGTGTCTGCGGACGACTTCATCGCCTACCTGGAACGACACGAGGTCGCCAGCTCCCGGGTGCTATACGCCCAAGGCGACGTCTCTGACGAGATCGACCTCGTGGCAGCAGGCCGGCTCGTTGTCGACGTGACCGATGCCAACACCGGCCGCATCGTACGCACCCGGGTCGTGACTACTTGTTCGGTGGTCGGCGAGATGGGCTTCTTCCGCAGCGTGCCGCGGTCGGCCACCGTGTCGACAGAAGGTCCGGCGATCCGCTACACACTCACGCGCGCAGCCTACGAACGCATTCGGCGGGAGCGCCCTGCTGTGGCGATCGCGTTCGACAACTTCCTGCTGCGCGCGCTGTCCGACCGGATCAATGTGGCCGATCGCATGGTCGCGGCGCTAGAGCGCTGAGTTGGCGCGCTATGCTTTGCGGCGCCAGTGCGTCGTTGAACACCTGCCGCGTTGGCCTAATTGGTAGACGCGAACTGCCGGCCTGGCCGAAGGCCCGCCTAGGCCACACCCCTCATCGTCAGGAGGGTAAACGCAAAAGCGCAAAGTTGCCCCGACCGCTGGCCGCAGTGATCAGTCCGAGCACCCGGGCCGGCTCGTTGCCGCAATCCACGCCCAGCATCTCCCAGCCGAAGCGCCAGCCCCAGTTGCCGCCCAGAACGCCGGGAACATTCATCCTGTGTTCGCTGCCCAGGCCCAGCACATCCTGCAGCGGGAACACCGCGATGTTCGCCACAGAGTTGCAGCAGGCGCGAATCATGGCCCAGTGCACATCTTGGTCGCCGCAGGCCAGGTAGGAACCGGCGAAGGCGCGCTCGCGCGGGCCGGCCTGGTTCCACCAGCCGCGCACGGTGTCGTTGTCGTGGGTGCCGGTGTAGGCGACACTGTCGCGCGGCCACATATGGGGCAGGAACTCATGGCTGCCGTCGCCGCCAAAGCCGAATTGCAGGATCTTCATGCCCGGGAAGCCGCAGCCCTCGCGCAATTCGTGCACATCATCGGTAATGAAGCCCAGGTCCTCGGCCACGATGGGCAACTTGCCCAGCGATGTCTCTATCGCATCGAACAGCGCACGCCCCGGGCCGGTGACCCAGCGACCCTGCTGCGCGTTCGGACTCGCGGCCGGGATCTCGTAGTAGCCGGCAAAGCCTCGGAAATGGTCGATGCGGAACACATCGGCCTGGCTCAGCGCACGCTTCACACGCGCGGTCCACCACGCATAGTTCTCGGCCGCCATGCGCTCCCAGCGATACAGCGGATTGCCCCAGCGCTGGCCCTCGGCTGACATCGCATCGGGCGGCACACCGGCCACCACCGTGGTCTGGAACTGCTCATCGAGGTAGTAGAGATCGGGGCGCGACCAGCAGTCGGCACTGTCGTGCGCGACGAAAATGGGCAGGTCGCCCATCAGGTGGATGCCGCGCGTATTCGCATAGGCTTTCAGCGCCGCGCTCTGCGTGTCGAAGCACCATTGCACGAACTGCCAGAACGAGAACTCGCTCGCATGGGTCTGGCGCGCCGCCGCCAGCGCGGCCGGCTCGCGGCGGGCCAGCGGCGCCGGCCAGGCCCACCAGGGCTGACCATTGAGCGGCGAGCGTATCGCCATGAAGAGCGCATAGTCGTCCAGCCAGCCCCGCTCGACCTCACACCATTGCGCGAAGTCCCGGCGGTCGGCGGCGCCGGCGCGGGCGAAGAAGCCGGCCGCTGCGGCGCGCAGCTGCTGCTCGCGCCAGGGCAGGACGCGACCGTACTGCACCTGCAGGGGATCGAAGTCCGGCAGATCACTGGGCTGTGCCAGCCAGCCCTTCTCGATCAGCGGCTCCAGCGCCACCAGCCAGGGGTTGCCGGCAAAGGCAGAAACGCCTTGATAGGGGCTGTCGCCGGGACCTATCGGCGTGGTCGGCAGCAGCTGCCACAGGCGCTGGCCGGCGCTGGCCAGCCAGTCGACAAAACGGTAAGCGGCCGGGCCGAAATCTCCGGCACCGTGCGGGCCGGGCAAGGAGGTCGGGTGCAGCAGCACGCCGGCGATGCGTTGGTTCAGGTCCATTTCTTTTCTCTCACTCTCTCAGACGGCGCGCAGCACAAGCAGGCTGCGCGCGGGTACGTTCAATGGCAAGCCGATCACGGGCGCAGCCTGCGGGCTCGTCAGCTCGCCGCTGCTGTCCAGCAGCAGTTGCCAGGGCCCCTGGGCCAGCTTGAAGAGCAGCGGCTGCGGCTCGGGATTGAAGACAAGGGCCAGGGATTGCTCGGGGTCGCCGGGGCAACGCAGCTGGCAGGCGAAGGCCGCGCTGCCTCCCTCATGCCAGTCATGGACCTGCATCTCGGCGCCGCCCGGCGTGAACCAGCTCACGCTCGCGTCTCCCCGGCCACCCGGCGGCGGCACGAACCAGCAGCCATGGTGCAGCAGGGCGTGTTCGCGGCGCAGGCGCAAGACCTGGCCCACAAAGGCGGCCAGGTCGGCATCGGCGGCCGCCCAATCCAGCCAGCCGGTGGCGTTGTCCTGGCAGTAGGCGTTGTTATTGCCGCCCTGGCTGTTGGCGATCTCGTCGCCGGCGTTCAGCATCGGCGTGCCCTGGGCCAGCAGCAGGCTGGCCAGCATCGCGCGGCGCACGCGCTCGCGAGTGGCGCGGATCGCCGCATCATCGCTCACCCCCTCGACACCGAAACTGGCGCTGAGTTCGCCGTCGCGGCCGTCGCGGTTGTCTTCGCCATTGGCCTGGTTGTGCTTGGCCGCGTAGCTGACCACGTCATGGAGCGTGTAGCCGTCGTGTACTGCGACGAAATTCACCGAGGCGGTGGGCCGACGTTGGCCATGGTGGAAGAAGAGATCGCTGGAGCCGGTAAAGCGGCGCGCAAACTCGCCCCGCCCGACCCGGCCTCCTTGCAGCTCGCTCTGCAACCAATAGCCGCGCACCGCATCGCGGAACTTGTCATTCCATTCGAGGAAGCGGCCCGGAAAGCGGCCGAGCTGATAACCGTCGGGGGCGGCATCCCAGGGCTCGGCGATCAGGTGCACGCTGGCCAGCACCGGATCCTGACGCAGCGCGGTGAAGAAGGCCGCCTGTGGCTCGAAGGCCCCGCGCCCGACGCGGCCCAGCACCGGCGCCAGATCGAAGCGAAAGCCATCGACGCCCATCTCATCGACCCAGTAGCGCAGAGAGTCCAGCACGAACTGGGTCACGCGCGGATGTTGCGCATTGAGCGTGTTGCCGCAGCCGGTCAGATTCTCGCTGCGGCTTTTGTCATCGGCCACCAGGCGGTAATAGCTCTTGTTGTCCAGGCCACGAAAGGACAGCGTCGGGCCGAACTCATTGCCCTCCGGCGTGTGGTTGTAGACCACATCCAGCACCACCTCAATTCCGGCCTCATGCAAGGCCGCGACCATCGCGCGGAATTCGGCAGCGACCGCGCCAGGATCTTCGCGGTGCGCCGCCTGGGCCAGGCGCGGGTCGGGGCAGAAAAAACCCAGGGTGTTGTAGCCCCAGTAGTTGTACAGGCCCTTGTCGGCCAGATGCGGTTCGTCAATGGCGTACTGCACAGGCAGCAGGCTCAGCGTGGTGACGCCCAGGGCCTTGAAATGGGCGACGGCGGCCGGATGGGCCAGGCCGGCATAAGTGCCTTGCAGCTCCGGAGGGATCTGTGGGTGAAGCTTGGAGAAGCCCTTGACATGTACCTCGTAGAGCACCACGTCGGCGGGTGCGATCCGAGGAGCCGACTGGCGAGGTGAGGCGGCGCGCGGCGGCGCCGACACGCGGGCCTTCAGCGCGCGGAGCGCGTTGTCGCGCGCATCGTAGGCGCGGGCGCCGTCCGGATGGCCCAACGGATAGCCATGGTGCTCGGCATGCCAGCCGAAGTGGCCGACTATTTCTCGCGCATAAGGATCCAGCAGCAGCTTGTGAGGATTGAAACGGTGACCGGCCTCGGGCTCGTAAGGGCCGTGCGCGCGCAGGCCGTAGACAAGACCCGGCCCCAGGCCCGGCAAAAAGCCGTGGAAGACGCCGTCATGCGGGCCGTGTAAGGCATAGCGGCGCAACTCACGCTGACCGCCGGCATCGAAGAGACACAGCTCGATGCTGCGCGCGTGCTCGGAGAACACCGAGACATTGACCCCGCCGTCACGGGACAGCGCGCCCAGCGGTTCGGAGCGGCCTTCTTGCAGGGCTGAGGGCAGGTCTGTCATTTCAGTAGGCAACAAGAAAAAGTGTGGCCAGTGGCGGCAGGTCCAGCGTCAGCGAGCCATCTTCGCCGACCAGCGGGGCCCGGTCGAGATGGCTCGTGTTGCTGCTGGTACTTCCACCATAGTGGCCAGCGTCGGTGTTCAGCACCACGCGCCAGGTGTTGGTCCTCGTAGCTGTGTCGACCGGCACCGACAGGCGGTAATGCGGCCGCGGCACCGGCGTGAAGTTGCAGACCACGATCACCGCCCTGCCCTGTCTGTTTTCTTCATGCCTGTCGAGGCGCATCCAGGCAAGCACCGACTGCTCGCGATCCTCGGCCTGCAGCCACTGAAAGCCGCTCGCCTCGCAGTCCAGTCTATGCAAGGCCGGCTCGGCGCGGTACAGGGAGTTCAGGTCGCGCACCAGGCGCTGCACGCCGGCATGACGAGCGTCCTGCAACAAGCCCCAGGGCAGCTCGGCCTCATGGTTCCATTCGCTGTTCTGGGCGAACTCCTGGCCCATGAAGATCAGCTTCTTACCTGGGTGGCCCCACATAAAGCCGTAGTAGGCGCGCAGGTTGGCGAACTTCTGCCACGCATCGCCGGGCATCTTGCCCAGCATCGATCCCTTGCCATGCACGACCTCGTCATGCGAGAGCGGCAGCACGAAGTTCTCACTGAAGCCGTAGACCAGGCCGAAGCTCATCTTGTCGTGGTGCCAGCGGCGATGGACGGGATCCTCGCGCATATAGGCCAGCGTGTCGTTCATCCAGCCCATATTCCATTTGTAGTGGAAGCCCAGGCCGCCGGCATAGGTGGGCGCCGAGACGCCGGGAAAGCTGGTCGACTCCTCGGCCACGCTGATGACGCCGGGCGCTTCCAGCCCCAAGGTCTCGTTGATGCGCTTGAGCAGCGAGATCGCCTCCAGGTTCTCGCGCCCGCCGTGTAGGTTCGGAATCCATTCGCCGCTGGGCCGCGAGTAGTCGCGGTAAAGCATCGAAGCCACCGCATCGACGCGCAGACCGTCGACACCCCAGCATTCGGCCCAGTACAGTGCGCTGCCGGTCAAGAACTGTCGCACACCGGGCTTGCCGAAGTCATGGATCAGCGTGTTCCAGTCGCAATGAAAGCCCTCGCGTGGATCGGCGTACTCGTACAACGGCGTGCCGTCGAACCGCGCCAGCCCATGGGTGTCAGCCGGAAAATGCGCCGGCACCCAGTCCAGCAGCAGGCCCAGGCCATGAGCGTGGCAGGCCGCGACAAAGCGCGCGAAGCCCTCGGGCGGACCGAAGCGCGCACTCGGCGCATACAGGCCCAGGGTTTGGTAGCCCCAGGAGCCGTCGAAGGGGAACTCGGTGATGGGCAGCAGCTCGATATGGGTGAAGCCCAGATCAGCTGCATAGGCCGGCAGCGTGGCGGCAAGCTCGTCCCAGTTGGGAAACTGGCCCGCGCCGCGCCGCCAGGAGGCCGGATGCACCTCGTAGATGGAGATCGCCGCATCGCGCCGGTTGGCGGCGGCGCGGCTCGGAGCCAGGTCTTGCCGATCGGGCACCGGCTCGGCCACGATGCTGGCGGTCTCGGGCCGCAGCTGGGCAGCGCGCGCATATGGATCGGCCTTCAGCGGCAGCAGGCTGCCATCCGCGTCTTCCAGCTCGTATTTGTAGAAGTCACCGGGCTTGGCGCCCGGCACGAAGCCGGCCCAGATACCGGACTCGGCATGCAGCTGCAACGGGTGCTGGCGACCGTCCCATTGGTTGAAGTCGCCCACGACGCTGACTCGCCGCGCATGCGGCGCCCAGACGGCAAAGCGCACGCCGGCCTGGCGCCGATGCTTCAGGGCATGGGCGCCCAGCACCCGATAGGGTCGCGGGTGCTCGCCACGGGCCAACAGGGCCAGGTCCTCGGCAGCGAGCGGCGGTGCGGACATCAGCTCAGGCTCTTGACGGACCAGACCCGCTCCACATAGTCGGCAATCGTGCGGTCCGACGAGAACCAGCCCATGCCGGCGATGTTCAAGAGCGCCTGACGGGCCCAGGCTTCGGGCTGCTTGAACAGCGCATCGACCCGGTCCTGAGCTGCCACATAGTCGGCAAAGTCGGCCATCAGCAGATAGCCGTCGCGGCCCAGCAGATTGTCGACCAGAGCGCGGTAGCGGCTCGCATCGCCGCCGAACTCGCCGCGCGCGATCGCATCGACGACATTCTTCAGCTGCAGGTTCTGCTCGACATACAGGCGCGGGTCATAGCCCAGCGCCTTGATCTGGGCCACGCCTTCGGTGCGAAGGCCGAAGGTGAACATGTTCTCCACGCCAAAAGCTTCGGCCATCTCGATATTGGCGCCGTCCCAGGTTCCTATGGTCAGCGCACCGTTGAGCGCGAACTTCATATTGCCGGTCCCCGAGGCCTCGGTGCCGGCGGTGGAGATCTGCTCGCTGAGATCGGCGGCCGGGATGATGGTCTCGGCCAGGCTGACGCTGTAGTTGGGCAGGAAAACGAGCTTGAGCTTGTCTGCGACTCTGGGGTCGCTGTTGACGACACGGCCGACATCATGGGCCAGGTGGATGATGGACTTGGCCGCGATATAGGCGGAGGCCGCCTTGCCGGCGATCACCACGGTGCGCGGTACCCACTCTGCACCCGGGTTCGCGACGATGGCCTGATATCGGCTGATCACATGCAGGATGTTGAGCAGCTGGCGCTTGTACTCGTGGATGCGCTTGATCTGCACATCGAAAAGGCTGTCCGGATTGACGGTGATGCCCAGCTCGCGGCGGATCAAGGCCGCTAGTCTTTCCTTGTTGGCACGCTTGACCGCCTGCAGCTCGCGGCCCAGGCCCGCATCGGCTGCCAAGGGCTTGAGTTGCGCGAGGTGCGCGAGATCCTGGCGCCAGTCCGTGCCGATGCGGCTGTCGATCAGGCGGGACAGCGCCGGGTTGGCCTGCTGCAGCCAGCGGCGCGGCGTCACGCCATTGGTGACGTTGTGGAAGCGGCCCGGGAAGATTTTCGCGTAGTCGGCAAAGATGGTCTGCACCATCAGCTCGGAGTGCAGGGCCGCGACGCCGTTGACTTTGTGCGAGGCCACGATGGCCAGCGCGGCCATGCGCACCCTGCGCTCGCCGCCATAACCGCCGCCCTCGTCGACCAGGGAGACGCGCTTGATCAGCGCCTCGTCGCCGGGGAAGCGGCCGCGCACCTCGGCCAGGAAGCGGTGGTTGATCTCGTAGATGATCTCGAGATGGCGCGGCAGCAGCGCCTCGAACATGCGCACGCCCCAGGTCTCCAGCGCCTCGGGCATCAAGGTGTGATTGGTATAGGAGACCGCCTGGCGCGTGATCGCCCAGGCCTCGTCCCAGCTCAGGCCATGCTCGTCCAGCAGTAGGCGCATCAGCTCGGCTGGGGCCAGCGCCGGATGAGTGTCATTCAGATGGATGGCATTGAGCTTGCCGAGAGTCCGCAGATCACCGAACTCCCGCAGATGGCGTCCGATCAGGTCCTGCAGCGAGGCGATGACCAAGAAGGCCTCCTGCTTCAGGCGCAGGATGCGGCCGGCCTCGGTGCTGTCGTCGGGGTAGAGCACCCAGTTCAGCGCGTCGGCGGCGACGCGGTGTTCGGCCGCGCGGGCATAGTCACCATGGCAAAAGGCCGCAAAGTCGATCGGGTCGGCGGCCGTCGCATGCCATTGGCGCAGCGTCGAAACGCGCTCGCTGTGGTGGGCCGGCACGATGAAGTCATAGCCTTCGGCCACCAGGCGCTCGGTGGGCAGCCAGCGGCGCGCCCCGCCCTCCTCCACCACGACCTGGCCGCCAAAGCCGACCGGATAACGCAGCTCGGGCCGCGCCACCTCCCAGGGGTTGCCGGCGCGCATCCAGTCGTCCGGCGCCTCGATCTGGCGCCCCCCCTGGATGGCCTGGGCGAACATGCCGTACTGGTAACGCAGGCCGTAGCCAAAAGACGGCAGGCCCAGCTCGGCGAAGGAGTCCAGGAAGCAAGCGGCCAGCCGACCGAGGCCGCCGTTGCCCAGCGCCGCGTCGGGCTCGCGCTCCAGCACGTCAGACAAGGCCTGACCCTGGGCCAGGAAGGCCTCGCGCACCGTGTCATCCAGGTCCAGCGCGGCCAGCGCATTGGACAGGGCCCGGCCCATCAGGAATTCCATCGACAGGTAGTGGACACGGCGCACCGGCGCACCGACGCCGCGCCGAGCATCGGCCGCCTGGGTCGCTGCCCAGCGCTGCGCCAGCAGCTCGCGGCAAGCCACGGCGGCGGCACGCAAGAGCACGGGGGAAGAGGCCTGCTGACGGGCGCCGTCTGACGATTGCTCGAGCTGGTGCCGGACGGCGGTCTTGAAAGCGGTCTGGAGGGCGTCTGTCGTCATCGGTGTTCGGGCCTGAAGGCGGCCGAGTTGAGCGCTAGCGGTCATAGGGGTGTTCATCAATGCGAGGCCCGGAGGCCGGGGCAAGAATGCCGCATGAGAAAAAAGCGAGGCTCAGCGGCAGCGTTGGCCAAAGTATCGTTGAGCACCTGCAATTTGTGTAGTTTGACTACATATGGAAATCCCGAAGATAGCCCTAAACCATTGATTTTACTTGATTGAATCTGGAGAGCTGTGGGCAACTTCCGTTGTATGACTACATTTTCGCCTGTATATTCTCTACAAATCCAACCCTGAGAGACAAGCCGTGCCCGGCCTCGGGCCCGGCGCGGAGGTGTTCTGTGGCTGATGTATTGCTGTCCGGCGTGGCCAAGGCTTACGGCCCGACCAAGATCCTGCATGGCATAGACCTGGAGATTCGCGATGGCGAATTCATGGTCTTTGTCGGCCCCTCGGGCTGCGGCAAGTCCACGCTCTTGCGCACCATCGCCGGCCTGGAGGAGATCACCGGCGGCGAGCTGCGCATCGGCGGGGTGCTCGTCAACGATGTGCCGCCGGCCGAGCGCGGCATCGCGATGGTGTTCCAGAGCTATGCGCTGTACCCGCATATGAATCTGTACGACAACATGGCCTTCGGCCTGAAGCTCGCCAAGGTGCCCAAGCACGAGATCGACGGCGCGGTACGCAACGCCGCGAAGATCCTGCATATCGAGCACCTGCTGGACCGTAGACCTAAGGACCTGAGCGGCGGACAGCGCCAGCGCGTCGCGATTGGCCGCGCCATCGTGCGCAAGCCCGAGGTCTTTCTGTTCGACGAACCGCTATCCAATCTCGATGCCGCGCTGCGCGTGCGCATGCGCTACGAGTTCGCCAAGCTGCATGAGGAGCTGAAGACCACCATGGTCTATGTGACACACGACCAGGTGGAAGCGATGACGCTGGCCGACCGTATCGTCGTGCTCTCGGCCGGCAGGATCGAGCAGATCGGCACGCCGCTGGAGCTCTACGAGCATCCGGACAATCTCTTTGTCGCCGGCTTCATCGGCTCACCGAAGATGAATTTTCTTGAGGCGGAACTGCTTCGGGGGAGCAGTTCCGAAGCCCAGATCCGGCTGACGGACGGCAACACGCTGCTGGCCCGCGTCGACGCCTCGCGCGCCCAGCCCGGCGACAAGCTGACGCTGGGCGTACGACCCGAACACATCCGCATCAGCCGCGATGGCGGCGAAAGCAATCTGCTGCACAGCACCGTGGCCTTTGTCGAGTCGCTGGGCGGCACCACCTTTGCGTACTGCCCTTACCCGGGTCTGGAAGAGCCTCTGACCTGCCAGTTCGAGGGCCGCAACGGCAGCGACCGCCTGCGCAGCGGCGATGCGCTGCAGCTGCACCTGCCGCCCGAGGCCCTCTATCTGTTCGACGCGCAAGGCCGCGCGCTGCGCCGCCAGGCCGCGCCGGAGCTGTCGGCATGAAAGCCGCATCACTGCTGCTGGCAGGACTGGTGCTTGCGGGCACGGCCCAGGCCCAAGACCACAAGCTGCTGGTCTGGATCAATGGCGACAAGGCCTATAACGGCTTGCAGAAGGTCGGCAATGCCTTCGAGAAGCTGTCGGGGGTCAAGGTGGTGGTCGAGCATCCGGTCGACGCCACCGACAAATTCCAGCAGGCGGCCGGCGCTGGCAAGGGGCCGGACATCTTCTGCTGGCCGCATGACCGGGTCGGCGAATGGGCCAAGTCGGGCCTGCTGACGCCGCTGCGACCCGGCAAGAAGCTCTATGACGAGGTCGAGGAGACGGCCTGGAAGGCCTTTGCCTACAAGGGCCGGCTCTGGGGCTATCCGATCGCGATCGAGACCACCGGGCTGATCTACAACAAGGCCCTGGTGCCCAAGCCGCCGACCACCTTCGACGAGGTGATCGCGCTGGACAAGCAGCTCAAGGCCCAGGGCAAGCACGCCATCCTGTGGGACTACAACAAGAGCTTCTTCAGCTGGCCGCTGCTGGCCGGCGCCGGCGGCCAGATCTTCGGCCGCGATGCGCAGGGCGACTATGACGCGGCCCAGGTGGGCGTCAACAACGCCGGCGCGCTGGCCGGCGCGCGGATGATCGAGCGGCTGCTGAAAGAGGGCCATATGCCCAAGGGCGCGCGCTACTCGGAGATGGAGACCGGCTTCGCCCGCGGCGAGGTCGCGATGATGATCTCCGGCGCCTGGGCCTGGGACAACGCGCGCAAGGCCAAGATCGATTTCGGCGTCGCGCCGATTCCCGGTGTGCTGCCGGGCAAGCCCTCGAAACCGTTTGTCGGCGTGCTCGGCTGCATGATTGCTGCGCCCAGCAAGCTCAAGGACATCGCCCGCGAGTTCGTCGAGAACCATCTGATGCGGCCCGAGGCGCTGAAGGTGCTGGATGCCGATGTGCCGATCGGCGTGCCGGCCAACAAGGCCTTCTATGCCGAGCTGGCCGCCAACCCCCTGATACGCGCCAGCATGGAGAACGCCCGCCTGGGCGAGCCCATCCCCAACATCCCCGAGGTCGGCCGCTTCTGGACCGCGATGGACGCCGCGCTGGAAGCCATCACCAACGGACTGCAGTCACCGAAGGACGCGCTAGCCGGCGCCTCGGGCCGCATGCTGCTGAACAAATGAAGAATTACCTATCAAGACGCCTGGCCCGGGCCGAGCGCCGGGCCGCTCCCAAGCCGGCCCGCATCCCCTCGGGGGATCGGACGATGTACGCATCGGACGAGGGGCTCACATGACCGCGACCGCCACCCTGCCCTTGGGCGCCTACAGCACGCTGCCGCCGAGCGCGATTGAAAAAACCGCCCGCCTGCTGCGCTGGCCCCTCACTGGCCTGGCCATGCTGGCCGCGCTCTACACGGTCTTCATGATCTATGCCTCGGGCCAGATGGCCTGGGCCGTCGGCGCACTCACCCTGTTCTGCGCTGGCTTTTACGTCTATGTCAGCAGTGCCGGCTTTGCGTACCGCTATCTCTTCCCCGGCATCGCCGGCATGCTGGTCTTCATCGCCTTCCCGCTGGTCTACACGGCCCAAATCGGCTTTACCAACTACTCCTCGGCCCATCTGCTCAGTGAAGAACGGGTGCGCGAGTACCTGCTGGACCAGCACGAGCCTGTTCAGGCCCAGGTGCAGCATTTCAGCCTTCATGCCGAGGGTGCTGGCTACCGGCTGGCGCTGCGCGGCGCTGACGAGGCGGCCGCGCCGCAATGGTTGTCGCCACCACTGGCCCTGGGCCAGACCGAGCCGGGCACCGAGATCGCGATGACCGCCGGTCAAGATCTGGTCCTGGGGCCGGCCCTGTCACTGCGCGAGCTGATCCGGCACCGCGAGGCCTTGATGCAGCTCAGGCTGACACTTCCCGCCAGTACCGGCCTGGACGCGCTGCACTATCTGGGCCTGCGCGAGTTCGGCCCGATCAAGCGGCACTGGCGCGCCAACGCGGATGAGAGTCTGACGCGCGCCGCCGATGGCCAGGTCTTCCGCGCCAACCGCGACACCGGCTATTTCGAGAGCGCCAGCGGCGAGCGCCTGCAGCCGGGCTTCAAGGTGCTGGTCGGCTGGCAGAACTACACGCGCATGGTGGTCGACGCCGAGTTCCGCGGCCCCTTCCTGTCCATCTTCAGCTGGACCGTCGTGTTCTCGCTGGTGACCGTCATCTGCGCCACCGCCATCGGCATGCTGCTGGCCACCGTGCTGAACTGGGAAGACCTGAAGTACCGCGGCACCTACCGCACCCTGCTCTTCCTGCCTTATGCGGTGCCGGGCTTCATCTCCATCCTCGTTTTTAAGGGCCTGTTCAACCAGAACTTCGGCGAGATCAATGCCATCCTCGATGCGCTCTTGGGCATCAAGCCGGCCTGGTTCGCCGACCCGCTGCTGGCCAAGCTGATGCTGGTGATCGTGAATGTCTGGCTGGGCTATCCCTACATCATGATTTTGTGCTCGGGCCTCTTGAAGGCCATCCCGGCCGATCTCTACGAGGCCTCGGCGATTGCCGGCGCCGGCCCGCTGACCAATTTCTTCAAGATCACCGCGCCGCTGGTCATCAAGCCGCTGGCGCCGCTGCTGGTCAGCGCCTTCGCCTTCAACTTCAACAACTTCGTGCTGATCGCGCTGCTGACCGACGGCCGGCCCGACTATCTGTCGACCAAGATCCCGGCCGGCCAGACCGACATCCTGGTGTCCTACACCTACCGCATCGCCTTCAAGGACTCCGGCTCGGATTTCGGCCTGGCGGCCGCGATCTCGACGCTGATCTTCATCCTGGTGGCGGCGATGTCGCTGCTGAACCTGCGCCTGATGCGCAGGACACAAAACTCCTGAGGCACTGATATGGCCATCGTTCGAGGCAAACAAGCCCGCTGGCGCGTCCTCGCGGCGCATGCGCTGCTCTGGGCCTTCCTGGCCCTGACCCTGTTCCCGCTGCTGGCCGTGGTTTCGATCTCGCTGCGCCCCGGCAACTTCGCCACCGGCAGCCTGATCCCGAGCGAGATCAGCTTGGAGCACTGGCAGCTGGCACTGGGCATTCCCTATCAAGCGGCCGATGGCAGCGTGGTGCAGCCGCCCTTCCCGGTGCTGACTTGGCTATGGAACTCGGTCAAGGTCGCAACGCTCTCAGCCTTGCTGATCGTCGCGATCTCGACCACAGCCGCCTATGCCTTCGCGCGTATGAGGTTCCGCTTCCAGACCACCATCCTGAACTCGATGTTGCTCTTGCAGATGTTCCCGCCCGTGCTGGCCCTGGTGGCCATCTATGCGATCTTCGAGGCCATCGGCGGCTACATTCCCGGTCTGGGCATCGAGACCCATGCCGGCCTGGTGCTGGCCTATCTGGGCGGCGTCGCCACCCATATCTGGACCATCAAGGGCTATTTCGAGACCATCCCGGTCGAGATCGAGGAATGCGCCAAGGTCGACGGCGCCAGCCACTGGCAGGCCTTCCGCCTGGTGCTGCTGCCGATGGCCGTGCCCATCCTGATGGTGGTCTTCGTGCTGGCGTTCATAGGCACCATCATCGAGTACCCGGTGGCCTCGGTGCTCTTGCGCGAGGAAGGCAATCTGACCCTGGCCGTCGGCTCCAAATATTATTTGCACGACCAGCGCTTTCTATGGGGCGACTTCGCTGCGGCGGCCGTGCTGTCCGGCCTGCCGATCACGGCGGTCTTCCTAGTGGCCCAGCGCTGGATCGTGTCCGGACTGACCGCCGGCGGCGTCAAAGGTTGAATGACGATGCACTGGCGTGAATTCGGCCGCAGCGGCCTGCGGGTCTCGGCCCTGGGCTTTGGCGCGATGCATATCAACGACCACAGGCTCAGCGAGGACGAGGCCGGCCGCCTGCTCAACGAGGTGCTCGATCTGGGCATCAATCTGATCGACACCGCGCGCGGCTACGGCCTGTCCGAGGCCCGCATCGGCCGCCATCTGGCGCACCGGCGGGCAAACTTCGTGCTGTCCACCAAGGTCGGCTATGGCGTCGACGGCGTGCTGGACTGGACTTACGACTGCATCGTCGCCGGCGTCGAGCGCGCGCTGGGCCTGATGCGCTGCGAGATGATCGACATCGTGCATCTGCACTCCTGCCCGCTGCCGCTGCTGCAGCAAGGCGAGGTGATACGCGCGCTGGACGATTGCCGGCGCGCCGGCAAACTCCGCGTGGCGGCCTATTCGGGCGACAACGCCGAGCTGGATTTCGCGTTGGGCTGCGAGCTCTTCGGCGCCGTGCAGACCTCGATCAGCGTCTGCGACCAGGTCAATCTGGACCAGCGCCTGCCGCTGGCACAGGCTCGCGGCCTGGGCGTGATTGCCAAGCGCCCGGTGGCTGGCGCTGTCTGGCGCCATGCGCAGCGACCCGATGACTTTGCCGAGGGCCAGTACTGGGACCGTTGGCAGGCCATGGGGCTGCCGCAGGAGCTGCCTGAGGACACGGACTGGTTGGGCCTGGCGCTGCGCTTTGCCGCCCACGCGCCAGGCGTCGCCAGCGCCATCGTCGGCACCAGCAAGCTCGCCCACTTCAAGCAGAACCTGGCGGCCGTTGCCCAAGGCCCGCTGTCGGCCGAGCAGCAGGCCTTGCTGCGCGAGCGCTTCAGCCAGCACCAGCAGGGATGGGCGGGCTTGATCTGAGACAGCCGGGTTTGCACCGCCCCCTGGGCCCCGAGCACCGGGCCTAGACTTCGGCCATGCTCAATCCCATCGTCTACGCCGTCCCGGTCTTTGTGTTGCTGATGGCGGCCGAGTTCCTGTGGAGCCGCCGCTGCGGCGAGGTCGTCTACCGCGCCGCCGACACGGTCGCCAGCCTGGCGGCCGGCATCACCAGCCAGCTGGCGGGCGTGTTCACCAAGCTGATGACGGTGGGCCTCTACACCCTGGTCTGGCAGCATGCGGCGCTGACCGAGTGGCCGCTGGACGCCGTCTGGGCTTGGGTGCTGGCCCTCTTGCTCTACGATTTCCTGTACTACTGGAACCATAGACTCGGCCACGAGGTTGCGCTCCTGTGGGCCGCCCATGTGGTGCACCACAGCAGCGAGGAATACAACCTCAGCACCGCATTGCGCCAGACCAGCACCGGGTTCTTGTTCAGCTGGATCTTCTATCTGCCGATGGCGCTGCTGGGCGTGCCGCCGCTGATGTTTGTCGTCGTCGGCCTGATCGATCTGCTCTACCAGTTCTGGGTCCACACCCGCCTGGTCGGCAAGCTGGGCTGGTTCGACCGGGTCTTCGTTTCCCCGTCCAACCACCGCGTCCACCATGGCCAGAACAACTACTGCCTGGACCGCAACTACGGCGGCATCCTGATCCTGTGGGACCGGCTGTTCGGCACCTTTGTCGAGGAGCGCGAGGGCGAGCCCATCGTCTACGGTGTGCTGGGGCCGCTGCGCAGCTGGAGCGTCTGGCAGGCCAATACCCGCAACTATGCCGAGCTGTGGCGCGATGCGCGGCTGGCTGACAACTGGCGCGACAAGCTGACCATCTGGTTTCGGCGCCCCGCCTGGCGACCAGCCGCCGCCGAGCGGCTGGCGCCCAAGCCCAAGCCAGATCTGGCGCGCTTTGTCCGCTATGCACCGCCGCTGCCGCCGGGCCTGCCGCTGTACGGCCTGCTGCAGCTGGCGCTGCTGTTGCTGCTGGCTGTGTACTTCCTGGCGGTGGAGCCGCGCCTAAGCCTGCAGCTCGGCCTGGCCGCGGCGGTCGGTCTGGTGCTGAGCCTGGTGCTGCTGGCCCGGTTGCTGGAAGACCCGGCGGCGGCGGTCGGTGGCGAACGGCTGCGCCTTCTGTCGCTGGGCGGCGTGGCCGGCGCCCATCTCTGGCAGGGTCAGGTCTTGCTGGCGCCGGGCACCGCGCTGTGGGCGCTGAGCCTGCTGGCCGCGCTGGCCGGCCTGGCCCTGCTGCCCCGGCTGCTGCGTGCGACAGCAACAAAGCCTTCAGCTGGCGATTCAGGCAGAGAGGAGCTCGGGCAGCCGCTCTGACAAGCCCGGCATCCGCCGCTGGCCGCCGGCCAGACGCTGGTCGTGGCGATAGTCCTGATGCACCTCGATGCGCCAATCGGCGCGCCCGAAGCGCGCCCGCAGGGCGGCGGCGACGCGATCGAAACCATGGGCCTCGTCGGCATTGCTGTCCAGATGCACGACGCCCGGCTCGGGCCGCAGCAGCAGGCCCATCAGCGCGGCGGCCGTGTCGTCCATGAAGGAACAGGCCGGCCGCCAGGCGGCACTGGCCGAGACCCGGCCCTCGCGACGCTGCCAGTCGTCCAGCGCCATCAGCATATTGTTGCCGGGGCGCTCGGCATCGATCTGCCAGCCGATGCGGGCCACCGTGGCCTCGGTGCAGGCGGCCCGCACCGCGTCCTCGCTGGCAATCTTGTAGCGGCCGTAGACATCCAGCGCCGTGCGCTGGTCCTGCGGGCCATGCGGGCCGTCGGGCTCGTGATGGAACACCATCGCGGTACTGGTGAAGAGCATGGGCAGGCCCCGCGCGGCCGCATGGGCGGCCAGCCGGCCGGCCCAGTCAGCGCTGCCCATCGCCAGATGGGCGATGGCGTCGAGGCGCTGCGCCGCCAGCCAGGCCGAGGCCGCCGCCGCATCCTCGGGATCGACCTGTTCGCGGTCCCAGCCGAGCAGCTCGTGGCCAGCCTCGCGCAGCTGCCGGGCCAGCACCGGCGCCAGCGTGCCCCTCAATCCGGTGATCAGACAGCGCATATCGGACTCCTGCAAACAAAGAAAAAGCCCCGGAGAGCGTCCGGGGCCGGGAGGCTGCGAGCGCCGATCAGAACTTGTAGTTCGCGCCGACCAGATAGGTACGGCCCCACTTCATGTACTCCAGCGGACGGTCCTTGCTGGCGGCGTAGGTGCGGTAGGCGTCGTCGCCCAGGTTGTTGACCTGGAACAGCAGGCCCAGGCCCTTGAACGCGCCCTGGTTGAAGTTGTAGCCCAGCTGCAGGTCGACGATGCTCTCGCCCACCACATAGCGCAGCGTGCGGCTGCCGTTGAAGTTGCCGATCTCGCCGATGAAGTCGGAACGCTTGCGCTGGCTGATGCGGGCCTCGAAACCGTCGCGCTCGTAGTAGGCGGTCAGGTTGTAGACGCGCTTGGACAGGCCCGGCAGGCTGATCGGATCATTGCCCACGCTCTTGACGACATCGGGGTCAATGTCCTTGATACGGATATTGCTGCTGGTGAAGCTGGCGCTGGCGACCAGACCGAAGCCATTGAGCATAGGGCTGACCAGGTTCAGCGGCAGCGAGGCCGACAGCTCCACGCCCTTGAGCTTGCCGCCGCTGCCGTTGAACGGCGCGGTGTAGGTGCCAGTATCCAGAGCCGGCGGGCATGCCTGGTTGCCGGCGCCGCAGTTGGTCGGCGGCAAGTAGCCGGCGACGAACTTCGAGAAGTCGTAGTTGTCGCGCCCCTGGGTGTAGATATAGCTGCGCAGATCCTTGTAGAAACCGGCAGCCGCCACATAGGCTTTGGAGCCGAAGTACTTCTCGTAGGACACGTCCAGCGCATTGGCACGCCAGGGGTCGAGCTGCGAGTTGCCGCCGCTGGCGCCGGGCTTGCCATTGGCCTTGTCGATGCCGAAGTCCAGCGCCGAGCGCAGTTGGTCGACACGCGGCCGTGCCATCTGGCGGGCCAGCGCGAAACGCAGGGTCTGGTCATTGCCCAGCGAGAAAGCCAGGTTCAGGCTGGGCAGGAAGTCGGTCACGGTCTTGCCCTCGGTGACCGGCTTGACCTGACTGCCGACCGGCGCGGTGCCGTCGAAGTAGTTGGCCGTCGACTGCTGCTCGACACGCACCATCTGCAGACCGAAGTTGCCGCGCACCGGCAGGCCGAACATCGTGCTGTCGACATTGGCGCGGGCAAAGGCGGTCGTGGTCTTCTCCTCCACATCCCAGGCCTTGGCGATCAGATAGCCTTCGGTGTCGGTCGGGTTGAAGGTCATGTAGCGACCGACCGCGCCGGGCACATTCCAGGCCGGGATCATGCCCAGACCGGCAAAGCCGAGATCGACCGGGCGGTATTGCAGATCGGCCGCCACCGTGGTGTCGCCCTGCGCGCCTACATTGATGTTGCCCTCGGGCTGGCGCTTCTTCTTGGAGCGGTCGGCGTAGTTCAGGCCCACGTCAATATCAGCCACCAAGCCCGACAACATCGTCGGCGCCGGGAAATTTCCGGTCAGCTTGAAACCGCTGAGCTCATCCTCGACGCGCGGCACCTTGCCGTAGCCGGAGCCGTAGATCGTGCCGCGCAGGAACAACTTGGCCGGATCCGAGTAGTCCAACTGCGGCACCATGGTCGAGAAGTTCGAGCTCGCGAAGTTCAGCTTGATCGTGTCGAAGGGCACGCCGCCGACCGGGCTCAGCTGAGCATTGTTCTCAAGGCTCAGTTCGTCGCGCTTGGCCTTGGAGTAGTTGAGGTCAGCTACCACGCTGATGCCGTTGTCGAACTGGAACTTGTTGTTCCAGCCCAGCGCCGAGATCTTGTCATCACGCTTGTTGTACATGCCCCGCACCAGCGGGTAGACATTGGTGATGGTGCCGCCGGTATGGGTGCCGTTGCCGTTGACGCTCGCATCGGTCCAGGTGCAGGCCGGGTTGCAGGGGAAATTGCCGTTGTACTGCAGGTTCAGCTCGAACTGGTTGGCCGTGTCCTCCTGCTTGGCCTTCGCGGCAAAGGCGTCGACGACGCTGGTCCAGTTCTTGGACGGTCGGAACTCCACCGTGGCCATCACGCCGTCACGCGTGGTCTTGCCGGTGCGGCGCAGCGCCTTGATGCCGTCCATCACATAGCTGCCAGCGGCCACACCAGGACGGCTTTCGACCTTCCAGGGCTCGTACAGGCCGACCTGCTCTTCCTGCACAGGGGTTTCCTGGTGCGCGTAGCCGATGGCCACGCCGATGGTCTTATCGGCGAACTGGTCGATATAGCTGGCACTGAAGCGGTTGCCGGTTGCCTTGGCATTGGCCGCAGCCCCCAAGGAGCTGCGCTGGCCCCGGGCGTTCAGCGCGACAACTCGGCTGCCAAAGTTCAGCGGACGCACCGTCTGCATGTCCAGCGTGCCCGACAGCCCTTGGCCGACAAGACCGGCATCGGGCGTCTTATAGACCGTCACGCCGCTGAGCAACTCGGACGGGTATTGATCGAACTCGACGCTGCGGTTGTCGCCCGTGCTGACGAGCTCGCGGCCATTGAGCAAGGTGGTGGCGAAGTCGGGCGACAGGCCGCGCACACTGATCACCTGAGCGCGACCGGCCACGCGCTGGGCCGACAGACCCGGCAGGCGGGCGATCGACTCGGCGATGCTGCTGTCGGGCAGCTTGCCGATGTCCTCGGCCGAGACCGATTCGACAATGGAGTCCGAGTTCTTCTTGACCGAGATCGCAGCCTCGATGCCGCGGCGGATGCCGGTCACCGTGACGGTGTCCAAGGTGGTCTGGGCGGCCTGCTGGGCCTGCGCCACCGTGGCCACCATCAGCAGCACGGTGCAGGCACCGGCTACCGGACTGAGTCTCCACAAAGCGCCGGGCGTGGCGCCGGCTTGGTTCATAGCATTCGTCATCTTTGTCTCCTAAACGATGTCATCGACGCAACACAAACAGTGGGCCGCCCACCCAGGCCTGCCCGGATTCCATGCACTTTTTCTTCTTGTTCCGGAATCTCGCTACAGCCACATTTGTACCAAAACTAGATATTTCACAACACAGCCGAAAACCCTTAATGAAACTGGAGCTTTGGCGGAATACCCATGAAACCACCAAGCAATAGGATGTTGCAATGCGGCCTTCGCGGGCGCTGATCGCCATCAATGTAGTACAACTACATTGCAAAAACGCAACACCTGTCACCAAGAACAAAGATCTCTTAGGCCTGCTCGATCGCCAGCGCCGCCCCACCCAACGCAGCCAGCGTGTCGGTAATCAGGGCCGTCGGAATGCCCTCCAGATAGGGGCGAAAGCGCCCCTTGGACTCGAAGCGCTCCCTGAAGCGAGAGGCGAAGAAGCACTCACCCAGGCGAGGCACGATGCCGCCGCCGATATAGACACCACCGCGCGCACCCAGGGTCAGCGCCACATTGCCGGCAAAGCTACCCAGCAGGGCACAGAAGGCTTCGAGCGTGCGGGAACTGAGCACATCAGTACCGTCGACCCCCGCCTCGACAATCGCCTCGGTGCTCTGCGGCACCGACACCGGCTGACCCAACACCGCCGCCACCGCCCCGTACAACACTGGTAAACCGATGCCGGACAGCAGCCGCTCGGCGGACACATGAGCATGGTCGCGCCGCACCCGCGCCAGCAACTCGCTCTCGAACTCATCGGCCGGCGCCAGGGTCGCATGCCCACCCTCACCAGGCAGCGCCAGCCAGCCCTGCGCGGTCTGCACCACCCCAGCCACACCCAGACCAGTCCCAGGACCAATGACGGCCAAAGTACCACTCGGCCGCAGCAGAACCCCGCCATGCGCACGCAGCTGCGCCGCCCCCAGGCGCGGCAGCGACAGCGCCAGCGCCTCGAAGTCATTGAGCATCAGCAAGACATCCAGACCCAAAGCAGCCTGCACCGCAGCGCGCGAGAAGCTCCAGTGACTGTTGGTCAACTCCACCCGATCTCCAGCCACCGCAGTGGCAACCGCAAAGGCAGCCCGCCGTGGCGCCTGATAGGCCACACCCAGATCACGCTGAAGGCCGATCAGATAAGCCCGCGCCGCCTCAGCCGGGCCGACATGGGCCGGCACCGGCAGCGTACGCACATGCGTCACCACCGAACCACCACACGCCACCCAACCAAAGCGCGCATTAGTACCGCCGATGTCAGCAACCAGATAGGGCATGGCCGCCGTCATGAGCGCACCCCCAGCACGACAGGAGACATGGACGAGCACGACAGGAAAGGCCGCAGGAGGGGCTGCAAAGAATCAGGGAGTTGGCAATGCACGATGGTCTCAGGCTTGCTGGCCACCACCCACCCGTCTCAAACCAGGAGGAAGGCCGCCAATGCTGGTTGGTTCTACCGATTTGTAAGGTAACAAAACTACATTCACATCACAAGAGCAAGAACCCATAAATCCACGTTACCCATTGAAAACTGAGAACATTAACGCCGCGACTCATACATTCATCGTAGAAGTGCCAGCCAAATCTTGTAACTGCGCTACAAATGCGCAAGCAAAGCTGCTTCTGACATAGCCGCGGCGCGGGCGCCGCGGTGCGCGCTTTGCCGGGGGTGGGATGGGCGCCAACGGCCCCATAATCGCGCGCACCCGCCCCGTGCATCCGGACACGCAGGCGACCGGATTCAGCCGCCCTTCCCATTACCTCCTCCCCGCCTATTGCCATGGTTCCCTTCGACAGTCCCCGGCTGATCGCCGACATCGGTGGCACCTATGCCCGCTTCGCGCTGGAAACTGCCCAGGGCCAGTTCGAGCACATCGCCTCGCTGCGCTGCGCAGACCATGCCGACTTCCATGCCGCCGTCAGCGCCTATCTGGTGGCATTGCCGGCGGTGAAGATCGAGCACGCGGGCGTTGCGATCGCCAACCCGGTCGAGGGCGACCTGGTCAGGATGACCAACTACCACTGGCAGTTCTCGATCGAGGAAATGCGCCAGCGCCTGGGGCTGGACACCCTGGTCGTCGTCAACGACTTCACCGCGCTGGCTATGGCCCTGCCGCGCCTGTCGGGCCGCGACGTGCGCCAGATCGGCGGCGGCGAGGCCAATAAGCAGAGCGTCGTCGGCCTCCTCGGCTCGGGCTCGGGCCTGGGGGTCTCGGGCCTGATTCCGGCTGGCGAGGGCTGGGTGGCGCTTGGCACCGAGGGCGGCCATGTCAGCTTCGCGCCGCGCAACGAGCGCGAGATCGCGCTGCTGCGCTTCGCCTGGCAGGAGTTCGAGCATGTGTCCTTCGAGCGCCTGCTGTCGGGCCCGGGCCTGGCGCTGATGTACCGCGCGATGGCCGACTATGGGGGCCGCCCGGCCGAGGACCTGCAGGCGCCCGAGATCACCCAGCGGGCGCTGGACGCCAGCGACCCGGTCTGCGTCGAAACGCTGGAGCTGTTCTGCGCGCTGCTGGGCACGGCCGCGGCCAATCTGGCGGTGACGCTGGGTGCTTTGGGCGGCATCTACATCGGCGGCGGCATCGTGCCCCGACTGGGCGAGTATTTCGACCGCTCGTCCTTCCGCCAGCGCTTCGAAGACAAGGGCCGCTTCTCGGCCTATGTGGCTGCGATCCCGACCTATGTCATCACCGCCGAGCACGCCACCTTCATCGGCGCCTCGGCGATACTGGACGCGCAGTTGCGCACGCTGAAGACCGCGCCGGGAGCGGCCATCCTGAACCAGATCCGGCGCGCTCGCGAGCAGCTCTCACCGGCCGAGTTGCGCGTTGCCGAGCATGTGCTGGCCCATCCGCGCGACGCACTGAACGCGCCGATCGCCGAGATCGCCCGCGCCGCCAATGTCAGCCAGCCAACGGTAATCCGCTTCTGCCGCTCGCTGGGCTGCGAGGGCCTGTCCGACTTCAAGTTGCGCCTGGCCTCGGGCCTGACTGGCACGGTGCCTGTGACCCATACCCAGGTCACCCATGACGATTCAATGGTGGAACTCGGGGCCAAGGTGCTGGGCAATACTGCCTCGGCCATCCTACAGGTGCGCAGCGCGCTGAACCGCGAGATGATTGATCGTGCGATCGAGTTGCTGCTGCGCGCGGATCGCATCGAGTTCTATGCCGTCGGGCATTACGGCGTCGTAGCCCAGGACGCGCAGTTCAAGTTCCTGCGCTTCGGTGTGCCCAGCAGCGCCTACACCGATCCGCGCCTGCAGTCGCTGGCCGCCAATGTGCTGGGGCCTCGCGATGTGGCCGTCATCATCAGCGCCAGCGGCAAGCTGCCGGAGCTCACGGCGGTGGCCGACAAGGCGCGCGAACGCGGCGCCGCCGTGGTCGCGATCACTGCCAGCCAGTCACCGCTGGCCCGCAAGGCCGACGCGACCCTGATCGTCGACCATGTCGAGGATGTCTCCACCCATCTGCCCATGGTCAGCCGCATTCTGCATCTGCTGGTCATCGACATCCTGGCAGTCGGCGTTGCGATGCGCCGCAACCCCGAGGGACTGGGCCAGCTGCCAGGCAAGGCGCGCGAGGAGCTGGACGAGGATGTGCTCAGCACTACCCCACCCAAGCGCGGCGCCAGCGCGGCCGCACCGGGTGTCAGCCTGGCCACGCCGCTGGCCCGGCTAACGTCACACAGCCGCTGAGCGGCTGTGTTCACCAACGCCTCTCAGTCGGGCAGCTCGCCAGCCGCAAGCCGGCGCTCGATATCTGCGATGACCGGGGCTAGCTGGGCCACACTGTCGATCACATAGTGGGCCCCGCCGGCGCGCAGCTCGGCGGTAGCCCGCTCGCGCAGCCGCTGCTGCTCTTGCTCTGGCAGGGCCAGCCACTGCGCCTCGCTCAGGCCCAGGGTGTTGCCACTGACTGCCAGGCCCACCACCCAGGCGCCGATCGCGCGGCCCTCCAGCAAGCCCGGCACCGTATCGTCCACCTTAACAACCGCGGCCGGCGGCCAGACCTGCAGGTCCGAAAGCGTCCGCACCATCATCAAGGGGCCAGGTCTTGCGCCGTCCATGTCGCCAGCGCAAACCAGGTTGTCGGGCACATAGCCCTGGGCCGCGGCCAGCGGCAGCACCACCTCCATGATGGGGCGGTTGTAGCCGGTGGTCGAGCCTATCTTCAGGCCGCGCTCGCGCAGGGCCTGCACCATCTCCAGCGCGCCGGGTATCAGCGCCGCATGGTTGCGCACACTCTGCGCATTCATCGGCGTGAATTCCTCGTACAGCGCGTCGCAGTCGGCGTCGCGGAACGGTCGGCCATGCTGGCGCAACCACTCGGCCGAGATCCGCGGCGCCATGCCCAGCGCATGGATGTGGTCCCACTTGGCCAGGCCCATAGGCACCCGGGCCTCGTCAATGCTGATCGCAACGCCATGGCGGGCAAACAGCTCCACAAAGGCGCCCATCGGCGCAAGGCTGCCATGGTCGATGATGGTGCCAGCCCAGTCGAACACCAGAGCTTGAAGTTGAGTCATCGCAAATCCTTGTCTGTACTTTGCTCACCAGGCCGCGAACACCTCTTCGGCCAGGCCGAAGGCGGTGCTGGCGCCGGTGCCGCTGGTGACGGTGACCGCCCGGGTGGCAGCGTCGGGCGCCAGCACGAGGCAGGGCTCGTGGCTCGACGAGGGGTAGGTTCCGACCCAGCGCTCGATCACCGTGGCCTCGCTCAGGCGCAGCGCTGCGCGCAGTTGACGCAGGATCAGCGCGTCGACCTCCTCCAGCGCAAAGGGCGGCAGCACCGGCCCGTAATGATGCGAGTCGCCCACCACCAGCGAGCCATCGGCGCTTTGCACGACGATCAGATGGATGCCGTGCGCCAGGCTGGCTCCCTCTTCCGCCAGCAGCCGCTCGCGCAACGTCTGCGCCTCGGGCAGGGCCGCATAGCCCTCGTAGCGCACCAGGCTCAAATCACCCATCACCGAGCCTTCCAGCCGGAAGCCGGCCTGCGGTCGCACACGCAGCATCTGCAGCTGGCACAGGCGCAAGTCATGCGGCTGCCACAGCGGCGCGAACAGGCCGTTCAGCTCGGCGCCCCCACAGACAATGACGCGCTCGGCGCGATAGACGCCGCGAGAAGTGTGCACCTCGGGCGTGGCCACCGCCAGCACCGCCTCGCCGAAGCGGAACTGCACGCCATGAGTCTCGGCCAGCCAGGCCGCCAGCTTCGGGATCGCGCTGCGCGACTCGACCCGCAGCTCATGCGGGCTGTAGAGCACCGACTGAAGGCCTTCGGTTCTCAGCCCGGCAAAGCGGGCCGCGGCTGCGGCCGGGCTCAGCAGCTCGCAGCCCTGTGCCATCTCGGTGGCCATGAAGGCCTCCAGCACCCCCCCCGCTTCGCTGCGCTGCGCCGATAGCCACAGGCCGCGATGCACGACATCGATGCCGGCCTGCGGCGCCAACTCGGCCCAGACATCGCGCGAGCGCCTGGCCCGAGCCCAGCTGGCACCGGCCTGCTGGCCGGTCACAGTGACGAAACCGAAGTTGCGGATCGAGGCACCGATGCAGGCCGCGTCGCGCTCCATCACCAGGACTTTGAGCCCACGCCGGGCCGCCTCATAAGCATGAGCCAGGCCGACGATGCCCGCGCCCACCACCAACACATCCACTGTCATTGTTTGCAGTCTCTTATGCAGCACGCCAGCGCTGCGTCTTTTGAATCAGCAGCCGTTCCAGGCCCGCCAGCAACAGGCGGCCGAGCGCGGCGCTGAGGAAGATCAGGCAGGCCATCGCGGCCGCCGGGGCGATGTCGCCGGCGTCGTCCATCGCCAGTACGGCCACCGAGGCCAATGTGGTTTCCGGCGAGTAGAGGAAGACGACGGCTGAGACCGTGGTCAGCGCGTTCACGAAGAAGTAGCCGGCCACCTGGATCAGAGTGGGCAGCAGCACCGGCAGGTGCACGCGCCACAATGTCTTCCAGAACGGCACGCCCAGCGATTCGGCCACCAGCTCGTACTCACGATCGAGTTGGCGCAAGGCGGTCAACTGAGTGATATGGGCGACCGAGAAAAAATGCGCCACCGTGCACAGCACCAGGATGGCCATGCCGCCATAGATGAAGTGCAGGGGGTTCCACGCGGCGTTGAAGAACAGGATGTAGCCCAGGCCCAGGGCCAGACCCGGCACCGCCATCGGCAGGCTGGCAAACGCATTGAGCAGGCCGCGTGCGGCGGCAAAGCGGCGCGGCTTTTCGACCAGATAGGCCGTCAAAAAGCTCAGACCCGCGCCCAACACCGCGGTCGCGCAGGCCAGCTTGATCGAGTTGCCATAGCTGGCCCAGCCGCCACCGTCCATCATGTCGAAGTTGTAATTGGCCAGGGTGGGCTGCAGCTTGTAGGGCCAGTAGGTCGCCAGAGAGGCAAACAGCGCCACGCCCATCACCAGCACGAGTACGCCGGCGATCAGGCCGCAATACAGCAGCAGCGCCCGGTCCAGCGGCTTGCAGGGGCTGGGCCGGTAGGGCACGGCGCGCACGCTCAAGGCGGCCGACTGGCGCGCGCGCAGGCGCTGCTCGACCCAGAAGGCCAGCCCGGCCGGCAAGAGCAGCAGCAAGGCCACGACCGCGCCCATCTGCAGTTGCTGCTGGCCGATCACCTGCTTGTAGATATCGGTGGCGAGCACCTGCGTGTTGCCGCCGATGACCTTGGGTACGCCGAAATCGGTGATCACCAGCACGAAAACCACCACATAGGAGATCAGCAGGCCGTACCGGCTGGCCGGCAGGGTCACGGTGCGGAAAATACGCCAGCGGCTCGCGCCTAGGCTGGCCGCGGCCTCGTAAAGCCGCGCATCACCGCTGGCCAGCGCGGTGCACAGGATCAAGAGCGCATGCGGAAAGGTCCACAGCACCGAGCCGGCGACGATGCCGAAAGGACCGTAGGCCGGGCCCAGACCGAGCACAGCCAACCAGTCCTTCAGCAGGCCCTGGTTGCCGAACAGATAGATCAGGCTGATGGCCATCAGCAGCGACGGCGCCAGCAGCGGCACCAGCGCGATCGCACGCAGCAGGCGCCGCCCGGGCATGCAGCTGTGCATCAGCGCAAAAGCATACCCATAGGCCAGCGTGACGCAGATCGCCGCGCTGACGGCCGACAGCCACAGGCTGTTGCCCAGCGAGGCCAGCACATTCGGGCCGCGCGCGTAGGCGATGAAATTGGCCAGTCCGACAAAGGATCCATCGGCCCCATAAAAACTCAGCGCCAGCAAAGCAGCCACCGGCAGCGCCACCGCCACGGCCAGCACCACCAGCGACAGGCCCAGCAGGCCGCCTAGCGCGCGGGCCTCACCCCGCTGCGCGCCCACCCTGGGTAGCAGCAGAGGCTGCGGCAACACGACGCTCATGCGGCCACCCGCATCGACAAGGGGGTGTCCAGCGCGCTGACCGCCTGCGGCGGCAACTCCACCCACAGCGGGCCCCCATTCAGCCAGGCCGGCAGATGGGCGTCGCCCTCGGTGGCCAGCTGCAGCTCCAGTTGCACGTCCAGTGCCTCGCAGCGCAGGCGCAGCAGGCTGCAATGGCCCAGAAACATGGCCTCGACGAGGCTGACCGGAAGGCGGTGGGGCCCGGCCTGGCCGTGCAGCCGCAGGGACTCGGGTCGCAGGCCCAGAAGTACCGGGCTGCCGGTCTTGTAGCGGGCGAAGCTAGCACTGGCGCAGGCCAGCTCGGCCGTGCCGACGCGGGCCCGGCCGGCGCCGGTCACCAGACCCGGCAACAAGTTCATTTTGCCGACAAAGCCGGCGACGAAAGGCGTGGCCGGTGCTGCATAAAGCTGCTGCGGGCTGCCCTGCTGCTCGATCTGGCCTTGATGCATCACGACGACGCGGTCGGCCATCGACAACGCCTCGTCCTGGTCGTGCGTGACCATGATGGTCGTGATGCCCAGGCGCTGCTGCAGGCGGCGGATCTCGGCGCGCAGGCCCTGGCGCACCTGAGCGTCCAGCGCCGACAGCGGCTCGTCCAGCAGCAGCAGCGGCGGCCGGGGCGCCAGTGCGCGCGCCAGCGCGACCCGCTGCTGTTGGCCGCCGCTGAGCTGGGCCGGGAACTTGTTGGCCTTGTCGGCCAGGCCGACAAGTTCCAGCAACTCGGCGACGCGGGCCGCGCGCTCGCCTCGCGTGGCCCGCTGCAGCCCGTAGGCCACGTTGTCGGCCAGACTCAGATTGGGGAACAGCGCATAGGACTGGAACACCACGCCAAAGCGCCGCTGCGCGGACGGCCAGGCCGTGATGTCCTGGCCGTTGAGGATGACGCTGCCGCTGTCCGCCGCTTCGATGCCGCATATCAGACGCAGCAAGGTGGTCTTGCCGCAGCCGGAGGGCCCGAGCAGGCTGATGAACTCGCCGGCGGCGACATCCAGATCGATGCCGCGCAGCACCGGCTGCGTGCCATAGCGTTTGTTCAGATGGCGCAGCGACAGCATGGCGGCTCCTTTACTTACTTCTTTTCCGCTTTGGCTTCGTAGCGGCGCGCCCACTCGTTCAGGATGCGCTCGCGGTTAGCGGCGGCCCAGCCGAAGTCGTTCTTGGCCAGCATCTGCTCCAGATTGGCCGGCACATGCTCCATCTTCTGCTGTGCCTCGGGCAGGGCCAGAATCGCGAAGTTCGCGCCATAAAGCTCGTTGGCCTTGCGAGTCACGGCCCAGTCGGCCAGGGCCTTGGCGGCCTCGGGCTTCTTGCTGGTCTTCAGAATGGCTGTGGCTTCCAGGTCCCAGCCCAAGCCCTCCTTCGGGAACACGATGTCGATCGGGGCGCCGTCCTTCTTGGTCTTGTTGGCGCGGTACTCGAAGGACAGACCCACCGGGAACTCGCCGGCGCCGGCCTGGCGGCAGGGCTTGGAGCCGCTATGGGTGTACACGCCGATGTTCTGGTGCAGCGCGTCCATGAATGCCCAGCCCTTGTCCTCGCCCATCATCTGCAGCCATGCTGAAACCATCAAATAGCCGGTGCCGCTGGAGGCGGGGTGCGGCATCGTCACCGTGCCCTTGTAGACCGGCTGGGTCAGGTCGGCCCAGGAAGCCGGCTTGGGCAGCTTGCGCTTGTCGGCCTCGACGGTGTTGAAGCAAACGGCCGAAGACCACAGGTCCATGCCCACCCAGGTCGGCTGGGCGCGCGGATCGCGCATATTGGCGCGCACCTTCTCCAGGCCCTTAGGCGCATAGGCCTGCAGCATGCCTTCCTTGTCCAGCAGCATCAGCGAGGTGGCAGCCAGACCCCAGATCACATCGGCCTGAGGATTTGCCTTCTCGGCCAGCAAACGGGCGGTGACGATGCCGGTGCTGTCGCGCACGAACTTCAGCTCGATCGCCGGGTGGTCCTGCTCGAATGCCTGCTTGTAGGCCTTGATCTGGTCGGCCTCCAGCGCCGAGTACACCAGCAGCTCGGTCTTGCCCTGAGCCTGGGCCGCGCCGGCGGCCAGCAGGGTCGACAAGGCGGCCAGGCTCAGCAGGCCGGCACGACGGGTGAAGGAGTTTTTCATAGCGTTCCTGGGTGCGAAGAAGGAGTGAAGGGAAGCAACGGACTGCACTCTAGATTTCAAATATGTAAAGAACATGTCACACGGACCAAGCGCGGCAAAGCCCGCATTGGCGGATTTACGTCGCGGACTTGACGCTAGTTCGACATCAATTCGTCATCAAGGACGACTACCCTCGCCCGTCCATGCTCACCGCCCAACTGAAGGCCTTTTTCACCGTCGCCCGGCTTGGCAGCGTCACATTGGCCAGCAGACAGCTGGGCATCAGCCAGCCTACGGTCACAACCCAGATCCGCGCGCTTGAAGAGCACTACGGGCTGGAGCTCTTCCGCCGCAACTCCGGCCGCCTGACGATCAGCGATGCTGGCGTCGAACTGCTGCCCATGGTCGAAGGCCTGCTGCAGCAGGAAAGCCAGATCGAGTTTGCGCTGCGCAACCAGGCCGAGCTACGCCAGGGCAGCCTTCGCATCGGCGCCACCGCGCCCTACTACATGCTGGACTTGGTGCAGCGCTTTCAGAACCGCTATCCGGGCATCGAGCTGAGCCTACACATCGGCAACTCGCGCCAGATGGTGGATGCGCTGCGTGAGTACCGCGTCGATCTGGCGGCCTCCTCCCATCCGGTGCGCGACGCCCGCCTGCTGTGCTGGAAGCTCGGCGAGGATCCGCTGGTGCTGGTGCTGCGCAGCGACCATGCGCTGGCGCGCCGGACCGACGTCAGCGCGCAGGACCTGGCCCCGTGCCGGCTGCTGCTGCGCGAGGGCGGCTCTATGACACGCCAGCTCGGCGAGGAGATGCTGCAGTTGGCCGGCGTGCGGCCGGCACAGGTGATGGAGATCGGCAGCCGCGAGGCGCTGCGCGAGGCCATCGTGCGCGGCATGGGCGTCAGCCTGGTGGCCCGCCACGAGGTACCCCACCATCCCGAGCTGCGCGTGCTGCCGCTGCGCGGCGAAGCGCCGATGGTGGCCGAGTACCTCTATGTATTGAAGGAGCGCCGTCAGATGCGGCTGATCGAGGCCTTCTTGTCGACCGCCGATCTGCCTCCGCGGCTGTGAGGCCGCAAATCCGCCAATACCGACATCGCGCCGCTTGCGCCATTTGACATCGAGAAGGCACGGACGCTTTTTAGTCTTGACAGGCCTTCAACACCTGTCGGGAGAACCCGTGTCAAGACCACTGATCAACACCCTCGCTGCGGCCCTGCTGTCGGCCGGCCTGCTGGCCGCGCTGCCGTCCCGGGCGGATGACCTGATCCCTTATCTGCATGCACCGACCGAGAGCTCGACCTGGATCAGCTGGAAGTCCAGCAAGAACAGGAACGCGCCCGCCCGTGTCGAGTACGGCCTCAATCCCAAGCAGCTCGACCAGGTCGCGGTCGGAACGCTGGAGGACCTGAGCCAGTCGCCCGAGATCGTGCGCCAGTGCAGCAAGCCCAGCGGCACCTACTACTACAACCGCGTCAAGCTCAGCGGCCTGAAGCCCGCCACGCCCTACTACTACCGCGTCGTCAGCGGCGATGAGAAGTCGCCGGTGTTCCGCATGCGCAGTCAGCCCGAGGCCGGTGCGGCGCGTGGCCACTTCCGCGTGCTGGTGATCGGCGACCACCAGTTCACCAGCAACACTAGCCGCGACTACGAGGCCTTGCTGGCGCTGGCCCGGGCCAAGGTGCAGGAGCTCTACGGCGGGCGCTTCGAGGATCAGATCAATCTGATGCTCAATCTCGGCGACCAGGTCGACAACGGGGTGCTGTGCCAGTACGAGGACATCCACTTCAAGCAGGCCCGCAGCGTCATCTCCAACATCCCGACCATCACTGCCGTCGGCAACCACGAGTACTACGACGACCCCGAGCTCAAGCTCTACAACGCCCATTTCAAGTCCTATGAGGACGTGCCTTACCAGGGCTTGCTGTCCAAGCGCCCGGTCGCCGAGGCGGCCTTCCAGGTCGGCAATGTGCTGTTCGTGCAGGCCGATTCCAACAAGGCAAGCGCCGACCAGCGCGACTGGCTGGGCCGCATCACCGAGGCAGCCAGGAACGATCCCGGCGTCGCCTGGGTGATAGGCACGACCCACCACCCCATCGTCTCCGAGCAGTACCCCTCGGATGGCAGCACCTTTGTGCGCGACAGCGTCGCGCCCACGCTGGCCGCCAGCGACAAGCTGGCTCTCTATCTGAGCGCCCACTCCAACGGCATCTATGCGCGCGGTGCGCTGCGCGAGCAGCCGGTGCACCACCTGATCTCGGGCGGCGCGGCCTGGGGCCAGTTCTGGGGCGACACCGCTGGCCAGACCGACTACGAGGATGTGCAGAAGACGCTGGAGGCCCAGACCTTCCAGATCATCGACATCGACCAGGAGCGCCGCACGATGACGGTGCAGACCTGGTCGATCGGCAACGAGCGCTCGCGCGCCCAGGCCGGCCTGGTGGACCGCTTCGTGCGCCGTCTCGACGGCCAGGCTCCGCGCCAGCCTGCCGTCACCGAGGTGGCCGAGCGCATCACCCTGCCGCATAGCTTCGGCAGCAGCGAGTTCAGCGGCGAAGACCGCTTCAACAGCATCGAGTACCAGATCGCCCGCGAGCCGGACTTCGCCGAGGTGCTGCGCTCGGTCAAGCGCGACCATGAGAATGTGTTCCTGTCCTCGGGCTCGCCGCTGTACCGGCCGATAGACCAGAACGCCGGCAGCGACGTGACGCGCTGGACCCTGGGCGTCGACGATCTGTTCGCCGACACCCGCTACTACATCCGCGTCCGTCACCGCGACCAGAACCTGCTGTGGTCGCCCTGGTCCGAGCCGCAGCGCTTTGTGGCCAGCAACGGCCGCGCGCCGCTGCCCTTCCAGCCGCTGGCCTATCTGCCGCTGCGCGGCGACCTCGCCGATGTGATGGGCAACTTCAGCAGCCTGGGCTGCGGCGCCCAGCTCACGAGCGAGGACGGCGGCTATCTGGACACCACGGCCGGCCTGCTGCTGCTCAACCGCGGCGCCAGTAACGCGGCCTGCAATAAGGCCGGCAGCATCGCCGAGCTGGGCCTACCGGGCACGGAGCTGACGGTATCGGCCTGGGTGCGCTTCAATGCCTTTACCCGCTGGGGCGGCCTGATCGGCGCTTTCCAGGACAACGGCAGCTACGAGCGCGGCTGGCTGCTGGGCTACGAGAACCAGCTGGCCACCCTGGCCCTGACCAGCGGCACCACGATGAGCTATTTCTCACCGCCGGCCGCCACGCTGACGGTCGGCGAGTGGGTGCACCTGGCCGGTGTCTACAACGGCAGCCTGATGCGGCTCTATGTTCAGGGCCGCCTGGTCGGTAGCAGCAGTGATCGCAAGGGCGCCATTCCCTACCCGCCCAGCGGCTGGTTGCAACTCGGTGCCTACAAGGACGACAACGAGCACTTCCCCCACAAGGGAGGGCTGCGCGAGGCCGCCATCTGGGGACGTGCGCTGCTGGCCTCCGAGATAGCCGAGCTGGCCAAGGGCACGCCGGCCAATGCCCTGCCCCGCTGATCTTTCTTCCTTTTCATCAATTCAAGCACCATCGATCATGAACAAGACCTTGTTGAAAGCCCTGCCCGCCCTGCTGCTGGGCCTGGCCAGCCTGGCCGCCCAGGCGGAGCTGCTGGACATCCGCATGAACGGCCAGCTCGGGGCGCACAGCCAGGGCGCAGCCCAGGCCGCGCCCGGCAGCTTCGCCGGCGCCGTCGCCCCCGGCGCCGAGTTCAGCCTGCAGCTGCGCATCGACAGCGCGGCGCTGGGCGAGAACCTCGAATGGGAAGATCATGTGCAGCTCTATGAGGGCGGCTTTGTGCAGGCCGCCACGCTGACGGTCGGCGGCGTCAGCCATCACTTTGATCTGAGCAGCGGTTTCGCAAGCCTCAAGCTCGACCGCAAGGCCTACTACCCCGGCGAGCTGGGCGGTCGCGGCCAGCCGGCCAGCAGTGAGCAGGACGGGCTAATGCTGGGATGGCGCGACGGCGCTGGCGAGGATCGCGTCTCACTGAGCTTTGTGCTGCCGGACCTGTTCCAGAACCTGCCCTTCGACATCGCCACCTGGCAGGGAAGTTACAGCGCCACCGCCATGCTGCCGCCCAACGCACAGGGCAACTGGGACTATGGCAGCTTCCAGCTCGGCGCCGGCCTGCAGCAGAGCGCCGGCTACTTCCGCGCCGAGGGCCTGACGGTCAGCGTCGTGCCGGAGCCGGCAAGCTACGCCCTGCTGCTGGGCGGTGTGGCCCTACTGGGTGGCCTGGCGCGACGGCGCGGCCATTCGGGCCTTTGACTGTGCAATGAGCCCCGGGGGGCGCTGAGCGCGCTCCCCAGGGTAATGGAGCATGCCGCAGGCCCGCAGCGCTCACTAGCATGGTGCATCGCCACCCCGGAGCACCTGATGACTGTTGTACATGCCGACCTGAGGGCCCTGCCCGGTGTACTGGACCGCAAGGCGCTGATGCAGGCGCTGGAGTCCTCGGCCCAAGCCTCGCGGGCCTCAGGCCACTCGCTGGCCGTGCTGACCCTGGATATCGATCACTTCAAGAGCTACCAAGACGAGCAGGGCCAAGCCAGCGCCGAACAGGTGCTGACGCAGCTGGCCATGCTCTTGCAGCAGTTGCAGCCCGCCGGCGCCAGCCTGGCCTATCTGGGCGCCGATGAGTTCGTGCTGATACTGCCGGACACCGATATTGCCGCCGCCGCCGCACTGGCCGAGAAGCTGCGCGAGCGCATCGCCAGTGCGCTGGCTCAGCTGGGCGGCCAGCCGCCACTGAGCGCCACCATCGGCGTGGCCGCCAGCCCACCCAAGCAGGACTGGAACGCCAGCACCCTGCTGGCGCTGGCCGATTCGCGCATGACCTTCGCGAAGCGGCGCCTGCTGCCGCACCACAACCTGGTCTGGGCCGGCACCATTCCCTCGGACTGGTGCCTGCGCCTGGAAGTCGAACCGGGAGTCTGGCCAACGCTCTGAGGACGCGTGCGAGCTGTGGACGACGGCGCTCGCCGGCTTGCCTAGAATCAAGCCGCGATGCGCCCCCTGCCCCTGATCATCATCCTGCTGGTTCTGAACCATGTCGCCTTCAACGGCAGCCGCATCGCGGTGGCGCTGTTCGCGATCAAGCAGGGGGCGTCGACGCTGACGGTGGGCAGCCTGATGGCCATGTATGCGCTGCTGCCGGCGCTGACCTCGGTGGCGGCAGGGCGCTGGATCGATCGCTCGGGCATCACTCGGCCGATGCTGATCGGCACCATAGGGGTGGGCCTAGGCACGCTGCTGCCCTTTCTGATGCCCCAGCTCGCCACGCTTTATGTGACCAGCGTGCTGGTGGGCTTGTCCTTCATGCTGCTCAATGTCTCGGTCTACCACGCGGTGGGCGAGATGAGCGCCCCCGAGGAGCGCACGGTCAATTTCAGCTATGTCGCTTTAGGCTTCTCGACCTCGACCTTTGTCGCGCCGATGCTGACCGGCATCTCGATCGACGCGCTGGGCTACCGCGCCTGCTTCCTGATCCTGGCACTGTTCACGGTGCTGCCGCTGCTGGCGCTTTGGGGCCGCCTGCTGCCCGAGATCACGCTGCGCGAGAAGCATGACCTGACCCCGCCCGGGCCGGTGTTCGATCTGCTGCGCGAGCCGGAGCTGCGCCGCCTCTTCATCGCGATGGCCATCCTGACCGTGGGCTGGGACATCTACAACTTCGCCATCCCCGTCTACGGTGCGCAGATTGGACTGACGCCCTCGCAGATCGGCATCGTGATGGGCGCCTTCGCGGCCGCCACCTTCGCGGTGCGCCTGGCCATGCCCTTCATCGTCAACCGCATCCAGCCCTGGCCGCTACTGGTGGCCTCGCTGCTGGTGGCCGGCCTGGCTTATCTGGCCGTGCCCTTCACTGACAGTGTCGGCGTGCTGATGGCGATTACCTTCCTGTTGGGCCTGGGCCTCGGCGCCCCGCAACCGATGGTGCTGACCCTGCTGCACCAATCGGCCCCCGAGGGCCGGGCCGCCGAGGCCCTGGGCCTGCGTACCACGCTGATCAACACCAGCCAGACCGTGATGCCTCTGGTGTTCGGTGCGATGGGCGCGGCGCTGGGCATTGCGCCGCTGTTCTGGGGCATGGCGGCGGCCATGCTGGGCGGCAGCCTGTTCTCGCGCAGCAAGCACAAAAGCTGAGGCCTCCTTCCCCCGCAGGTGGGGCAGACGCCTGCCTGGCGCTGATGGATACTCACGGCGCGGGCGCGGTGCCCGTTCGTTACGGGGAGCACGACCATGGGCCTGATGGATTTCATCAAGAAACAGTTCATCGACATCCTGCAATGGACCGAAGATGACGAAACCACGCTGGCCTGGCGCTTTCCGATGGCCGAGATGGAAATCCAGTACGGCGCCTCGCTGACGGTGCGCGAGTCGCAGATGGCCGTCTTCGTCAACGAGGGCAAGGTGGCCGATGTATTCGGCCCCGGCATGTACAAGCTCAGCACCCAGACCCTGCCGGTGCTGACCTATCTGAAGAACTGGGACAAGCTGTTCGAGTCGCCGTTCAAGAGCGATGTCTATTTCTTCAGCACCCGCCAGCGCATCGACCGGCGCTGGGGCACGACCCAGCCGGTGACTATCCGCGACAAGGACTTCGGCGCGGTGCGCGTTCGCGCATTCGGCAACTACGCCTACCGCATCACCGACCCCAAGCTGTTTCACACCGAGATCTCGGGCACGCGCGAGCGCTACTCGGTCGAGGACCTGGACGGCCAGTTGCGCGGCCTGATGCTGCAGCACATCAGCGATGCGGTGGCGCAAAGCGGCATCCCCTTCCTGGACCTGGCGGCCAACCAGATCGAGTTTGCCAAGGCCTTGATGGAGGCCACCGCGCCCTCGTTCACCGCCCTGGGCCTGAAGTTGGAGAGCGTGACCCTGCAGAACGTCTCGCTGCCCGAGGAGCTGCAGAAGATCCTCGACCAGAAAATCGGCATGGGCATGATCGGCCAGAACATGGGCCAGTTCATGCAGTACCAGGCCGCGCAATCGCTGCCCAAGATGGCCGAGGGCAATGCCTCCGGCGGCGGCAGTGTGGCGGGTGACGCGATGGGTCTGGGGGCAGGTCTTGCGATGGGCCAGGTGCTGGCCCAGCAGCTGAGCCAGGGCCTGGCCGGCGCCGGCGCGTCAGCAGCGCCAGCGCCGGCAGCGAGCGCCCCCGTGCAAAGCGCCGAAGAGATCATGGCCCTGCTGGAAAAGCTCGGCGATCTGAAGGCCAAGGGCATATTGACCGACGAAGAGTTCGCCGCGAAGAAGGCCGAGCTACTGAAGAAGCTCGGCTGAATTGGCCTCTTCAGGCACACCCCAACGCCGCTGGCAGGCGGCCTGCCCCAATTGCGGCGCGCCGGTCGAGTTCGCCAGTGCCGCCTCGGCCAGCGCGGTCTGCGGCTTTTGCCGCAGCACCCTGCTGCGCGAGGGCGAGAGCCTGCGCAAGATCGGCGCGAGCGCCGAGCTGTTCGACGACTTTTCGCCGCTGCAGCTGGGTGCGGCCGGCCGCTATGCCGGCGCCGCCTTCAGCCTCGTCGGTCGGCTGCAGCTGAGCTATGCCGAGGGCAGCTGGAACGAGTGGCATGCGCTGTTCGACAACGGCCGTAGTGCTTGGTTGTCGGAGGACAACGGCAGCTATGTGCTGGGCTTCGAGGCGCCGCCGCCGGCCGGCCTGCCACAAGCCCATGAGCTGGTGCTGGGCGCTCAGCTGCTGCTGGCTGGCCAGGCCTGGACCGTCAGTACGCTGACCCTGGCGCGCCAGGCCGCTGCCCAGGGCGAGCTGCCGCATGCGCCGCTGGCCGATGCGCAGCGCCAGTTCCTGGTGGCCGAGCTGCGCAACAACAGCGCCGACGAGGTGGCCAGCCTGGAGTACAGCGGCCCGCCCGGCAGCGCGCCGAACTGGTCGCTGGGCCGGCCGGTGCGGCTGGCCGAATTGGCGATGAGCGGGTTGCGCGAGGACGCGCAGGGCGAGGCCATCAGCAGCAAGACCCTCATCGGCAAGACTTGCGAATGCCCCAGTTGCGGCGCCGCGCTGGCGCCCAAGCTCGACAGCAGCCAGAGCATCGTCTGCGCGCAATGCCACGCGGTGGTCGACATTTCCAAGGGCCTCGGGCAAGACCTGGCCCACTACACGCAGCAGGCCAACACACTGGAGCCGCTGATCTCGCTGGGCCGCAGCGGCACGTTGGCGCTCGTCGCCGGCGGCCCGGCGCTGCCCTGGCAGGTGGTCGGCTATCTGGAGCGCTGCGACCTGCCCGCGGCGGACAGCGAGGACGAGCAGAGCTTCTGGCGCGAATACCTGCTCTACAACCGCAGCGAGGGCTTTGCCTTTCTGGTCGACACCAACGAAGGCTGGAGCTTGGTGCGGCCGCTGACCGGCGCGCCCAAGGGCGGCGGCAACAACACGGTCGAGTGGCAGGGCCGGCGCTTCAAGGCCTTGTACGGGGGCGAGTCCTATGCGGCCCAGATCACCTATGTGCTGGGCGAGTTCTACTGGCAGCTGCGGCGCGGCGAGCGCGCCCAGATCACCGATTACGAGTGGAGGGGCGAAGGCCGGGTCGAGCTGCTGTCGCGCGAGCAGACCGGCAGCAAGGGAAGCACCCAGGAGATCACTTGGAGCCATGGCCGCAAGCTCGATGCCGCCGAGGTCGCCCGTGCCTTCAAGCTGGCGATCAGCACCGCCGCGCTGACCCGCGACGCGGCGCCCTCCAGCGGCCACGGCCTGGTGTTCAAGGTCTTGCTGACCCTGTTCATCCTCTTCATCCTGGTGATGCTGATGCGCGGCTGCAGCCAGGACGATTGCCAGAGCTACAAGCAGAGCTTCGGCGAAGCCAGCAACGAATACCGCGAATGCCAGCGCCGCGCCAGCGGCAGCGGCGTGCGCCTGGGCACCGGAGGCGGATCCTACGGCGGCTACAGCGGCGGGGGCGGGCACAAATAGGCCGGCAAGACCTGCCCCCACCCACCACGACCTATCAGTCAATGAAACGACAAGGAGAACTGAAATGGAAATCGAATGGCTCAAACCGGCGGTGCTGCTGGGCTCGGTGCTCTATGCGGTGATCGGCGTGCTGGTGTTCTGGATCAGCTTTGTCATCGTCGACAAGCTGACCCCCTACAAGCTCTGGGAAGAAATCGTCGAGCACAAGAACCTGGCCCTGGCCATCGTGATCGGCGCCAAGTGCATCGCGATCGGGATGATTGTGGCGGCGGCGATTAAGGGGTAAGCGAGGCGGGGGCGGGGGCCGAGCTTGCGAGCCGCCGTCGCGATGAGGGTGAGAGAGAAGAAAAATGCATGGGGGAGAAACTGAGGCAATGAACTCTTTTGATTTGGCGCGGCCCGGGCTGCGTGCCCACAAACATCACCGGGTCGGGCCAAGCCAGGGACGCTGGCTTGCGCTACTGGTCCTGCTACCCCTGCTGGCGTCCTGCGGCGGCGGCGGTGGTGACTGCCAGATAACGCCAGCCGACTTCGACGCAAGCTACGAGCCCAAGAAGGCCCGGGAGGTGAGCGTTCCCCGCGATGTACTGACCTACCGGTTGGGCAAGGCCAAGGAGTGGCGACTCAAGGTCGAGGGCTATACCCAGGCCTGCCTGGGCGGGCTGCGGGCGAGCTTGCACCCCTCCACGCCGGCCTTGCCCCATGGCATCGAACTGGACACCGCCAGCGGCGCGCTGAGGACCACCGGCATGGCCGTGCATGCGGAGGGCGATTGCGTAGGCGACCACCGAGGCTCGCACCAGCGGCGCTGCCCCGATGGCACGACGTTCCGGGCCCGCTACTACGCCGTGGTGATCAGGACGGACCACTTCGTCGAGGCGATTCCGGTGTTGGTGTCGTTTGAGCCGGACGATTGGAAACCATGAAGGACGGCCACCTCGTCGTGAGCGGAACTATGTTTGCCGAGATCCTCTTCTTTTCGATAGAGTTTTGATATGGCGGAAAAGGCTGCTCCGAAGAAGCGAGGTGTCCCGCTCCCGCCGATCCAAGCCGACAGCTCCGTCTGCGCAATCATCGGCGACTGAGTTGGGCACCTTAAATCGCAAGGAGAGAGTCTTGAAGAAATACATGGTGGTCGAAAACTTCAAGCCCGGCTTGATGGAAGAGAACTACGAGATCTACAACGCCAAAGGCCGTCAGTTTCCCGATGGCTTGTACTATTTGAATTCATGGGTCAACGCCGAGAAGAACATCTGCTTCCAGCTGATGGAATCTAATGACGAAGCCTTGTTCCAGGAGTGGTTCAAGAAGTGGGAGCAGTTCGTCGACTTTGAGCTGTATCCCATTGACTAGGACGGCGGCACCAGCACGCCATGACCAAGATCGCCTTACTGGTTGCTCTTCTGAGCTCCCTGGTCCCTGCCCTGGCCGGCACCCTACCGACGCTACGATCCTGGGCCGACTGCAACATCGACAAATACCAGCGCTATGCGCAGGCGCAGGCGCAGTGGCAGGAGCGGCTCGCAGCGCTGGTGACAGCGACCGCGCCCGAGCACGCGGCCCACTCGGATCAGCTGATGCGCCAGCAGTTGCAGCTTATCGAGCAGTCACAACTGGAGCTGGAGCACCTGGTTCGCCATGAGCCGGCGAGGCTGCACAGCCAGGCGAGCCTGAATACCTGGCTCAGCCCTTTCGACGCGGAGGACCGCCAGTTCCTGGCAGCCCGCAGCCCCCGCTATGCCGAGCTGCTGCGCGTGGGAAAAGCCCACCAGCCGCCTCACTCCCAGGGTGACAAGCTGCACACGTTGATGCGCGAGGACATCATGAAGCGGCCCGACTTCGGCGAATTGCTGCAACAGCATCTGCAGGCCGTAAAGGCGATAGAGGGGATTCAATGCCCCGCTCTGCGCTGAGCCGCCCGCGACTCTTGCCGAATTTCGGCAGCTGATGAAAATCAGCTGCCGTCCTGCTGATCTTCACCTTGGCCCTGCTGATCTCGGCCTGGCTTGGCTTTGCCCCGCTGGAGATGGCCTGCGTGCACTGCAAAAAGGCCGGCCTGCTCTAGTATTGAGCCGCGTGCTGCCAGACCATTCAGCGGGCCGATCACCCGCGACAACCCGAGGCTCCAGGCATGAACACTTCCAGCCTCCGCGGCTTCTCACTACGCCCCATCCGGCCCAATGACGCCCAGGTCTGGACGGCCTACGCCTGCCTCCCAGAGGTCAAGCTGCACACCAGCTCGACGGCCGCCAGCGTCGACGATATCCGGCGCAAGATCGACAAGACCCTGAGCGGCGACGTCGCCGCGCCGATACGCTTGGCCATTGTCAAAGCCGCCGGAGCGGCTGAGTTGGTCGCGCCCGTCGGTTTTCTCACCATCTCCCCGCTCAACGGGACCGCCGAAGTGACTTACGACGTGACCCCGGCCCACTGGCGCCAGAGCATCGCCAGCGCCGCCTGCCGGGCGGCGACGCTGTGGGGCTTTGCGCAGCGCGGCTGGCACCGCATTCAGGCCACATCCGTGCTGCCAAACATCGGCTCGCAAAAAATGCTGGAGCGCTGCGGCTTCCCGCGCGAGGGCCTGCTGCGCAATTTCAGATTGGTGCGAGGCCAGCAGACAGACTTTTGGATGTACGCGGCCATGCCCGGCGACATCAAGACCTGACCCCACGCTCGTGAACAAGCTCCGCCGCGCAGTCCTGCTGCTCCTGATCATCCCCTTGCTTTTTTCCTTGCTCATGGCCTTGCTGAGCCTCTGCGCCGGCGAGCTGCTGAGCCGGCCCGCCCGGGCCGTGGTCGGCGCGGCGCCGGCGGACCTGCTGGCGGAATCGGTGCGGCTGCACGGCGCAGACTCTTCGCAGGTGTCGGGCTGGCTGGCGCGCGGTCGGCCCGGTGGCGGCGCGGTGCTGCTGCTGCATGGCGTGCGCTCGAATCGCCTGCAAATGCTGGCCAGGGCGCGTTTCCTGAAAGCCGCCGGCTACTCGGTGCTGCTGATCGATCTGCCGTCCCATGGCGAGAGCACGGGCGAGCGGATCAGCTTCGGCCTGCGCGAGGCGGACGGCGTGCGCGCGGCCCTGCGGCATCTGCGCAGGGCCCTGCCCGGCGAGCGCATCGGCGTGGTCGCAGTATCGCTGGGTGCCGCATCGCTGCTGTTCGCCAAGGCCGAGCCAGCGCCCGATGCCGTCGTGCTCGAGTCGATGTACGCGACCATCGAAGAGGCGGTGGGCAACCGTCTGGCGATGCGCTTCGGGGTCATGGGCCGGCATCTGGCACCGCTGCTGCTGTGTCAGCTGCCCTGGCGGCTGGGCATCGCTGCCGAGCAGTTGCGTCCGATCACCCTGCTGCCCGGCTTGGCCGCGCCACTGCTGATCGCCTCGGGCACCGAGGACCGGCAGACGCCCATCGAGGAGACGCACCGCCTGTTCGCTGCGGCCTCCGGGCCCAAGACGCTCTGGGAGGTGCAGGGCGCAGCCCATGCCGACCTGCACACCTTCGGTCCTGCGGCTTATGAGGCGCGGCTGCTGGCCTTTCTAGGCTCCCATCTGCAGGGCCGCTGAGCCACCGGCCGGCCAGCATGCCCAATCTCCTGCTCAAAGCCAGCTGCTGATTTGCGCCAGCGGCTTCTTGATGCCGCCATGCACCGGCACCTCGCAGCCCGGCTTCGGATGACCGACCACCAGCAAGATGACGGGCTTCTCGGACTCGGGCCGGCCGCAGAGTTTGCTCAAGAAACCCAGCGGGCTGGGCGTGTGGGTCAGCGTGACCAGGCCGGCCTCATGCAGGGAAGCGATCAGGAAGCCGGTGGCGATGCCCACAGACTCGGGCACGTAGTAATGAGGGTAACGCTCGCCCTGGGCATCAATGCCGTACTTCTGCGCAAAGATCGCGATCAGCAGCGGTGCCTCTTCCAGGAAGGGCTTGTTGGCATCGGTACCCAGCGGCGCCAGCGCCCGCAGCCACTCCTCGGGGGCGCGGCCGTTGTAGAACGTGAACTCCTCTTCCTCGGCCGCTTGGCGGATCTGCGACTTGCGCTGGGGATCGGTGATGACGACGAAATGCCAGGGCTGCTGGTTGGCGCCGGAGGGCGCCGTGCCGGCGGCCAGCAGGCACTGCTCGATCACGGCGCGGTCGACCGGTCGAGCAGCGTCGAAGTCGCGCACCGTACGGCGGCGCAGCAGGTTTTGATAGCTGGCGCGGGCGCGCTCCAGCATGGCGTCGGCGGGCAGTTCGCGGTAGCCCGTCAAGGGCTCCATGACCGGGGCAGGCATTGTGTGCATGGCGGTGCGGCTGGAAGGAGCATGGTGTGGCGCGAGCATAGCGAGGGCGGTGCGTTCGTCAATCGGGCCTCTTGCCGATCGGCGGCCTGTGGCGTGGCAAGATGCCCCACTGTCTGAAGCCAAGGAGCGTAGAAACCATGGAACTCGGTGCGTTCTCCATCAGCCTCGCGGTCAAGGACATCGAGGTCTCGCGCGCCTTCTACGAGAAGCTTGGCTTCAAGACCTGGGGCGGAGATGCGTCCCAGAACTGGCTGATCCTGAAGAACGGCGAGCATGTGATCGGCCTGTTTCAGGGCATGTTCGAGAGGAATATGCTGACCTTCAACCCGGGCTGGACCCAGCAAGCCGACCCGCTCCAGAGCTTCACTGATGTGCGCGAACTGCAGCGCCAGTTGAAGGCCCAGGGCCTGGTGCTGCTGAGCGAGGCCGACGAGGCCAGCAGCGGCCCGGCCAGCTTTGTCGTGATCGACCCGGACGGCAATCCGGTGCTGGTCGATCAGCACGTGTAGGGCGCAGCGATACTCGCGCCCGTGCTCGCCCTTAAGCTCCTCCTCGTCCCGACCTTTCTGCTGCTCGTCTCGCTGGCCAGCCAGCGCTGGGGCGCCCAGGTGGCCGGCTGGCTGGCCGGGCTTCCGGTGGTAGCCGGTCCTATATTGGCTTTTATCGCGCTGGAGCAGGGCCCAGCCTTTGCCGCCGCTGCGGCGGCCACGGCGGCGGCCGCCCTGCTCGCCTCGGTCTCGTTCAGCATTACCTATGCCCGTGCCGCCGATGCCACCCATGGCCGGGCTTGGCCCGGCGCGCTGAGTCGGGCCCTGTTGGCCTGGTTGATCGTTGCCGCGCCACTGAGCTTGCTGCCGCCCCATCCGCTGCTCGGTCTGGCTATTGCGCTGGTCACCCTCTTGCTGGCGCCGCGCCTGTTCCCGCCGCCCCGGCCGCTGGATGCGCCTGTGCGCCTGGGGCCCGGCGAGATCGGCCTGCGCATGGCGGCAGGCGCTGCGCTGACCCTGGGCGCGAGCGGCGCGGCCGGTGCGCTGGGCAGCCAATGGAGCGGCATGTTGGCCGTGTTTCCGATGCTGGGCAGCACGCTGGCGGTGTTCTCGCACCGCGCTCAGGGAGGCGCCTACGCGGCTACCTTGCTGCGTGCGATGGTGACCGGGCTCTATTCGCTGGCAGCCTTTTGCGTGGCCCTGGCCCTGCTGCTCGATCGCCTGGCCATGCCGCTGGCCTTCGCGCTGGCCACGGCCCTGTGCTTGGCGGTGCAGATCGCCACCCGCAAGGGCGGCACGAGCCGGCACTGATCAAGGTCACAAGCTGTAAATCGGCGCAGAATCGGAAGTGCGCCACGCCTACACTGCGCGCTCACCTGAGGTCCCCGCCATGAAGACATTGATGCGCCGTCTGATCGCTTCCACGCTGATTGTTTCCTGCTCTCTGATGAGCTTGTCCGCGCAGGCCGTCATCGTGCCGACCGAGGCCTTGCTGCCGACTGAAGCGACCACCGTCGCCGGCACCGCGCAGCCGGCCGAGGCCGCGCGCGCCCGCGTCGGCGACTTCCTGGCCCGCGACGATGTGCGCCAGGCACTGATGGTCCAGGGCGTCAATGCCGAGGCCGCCCAGGCCCGCGTCGCCGCACTGTCGGACACGGAGGTTGCCGAACTGGCCGGCCGCATCGACAGCGCCCCGGCCGGCGGCGAGGTGCTGGGCCTGCTGTTCACCGTCTTCGTGATCCTGTTGGTGACCGACATCCTGGGCCTGACCAAGGTCTTCCCCTTCACCCGCTCGGTCCGATGACGTCGGGCCTCGGCCCTCGCCCGTCCAGCCCCGCTCTTGCGGGGTTTTGTTTTCTTGCGGCCCTCTTGCTACTGCTGGGCGGGTGCGCGACGCCGCCCCAGGCTCAGCGCCTGAGCCTGCAATGGCCCGCCTACCTGCCAGCCCAGGCCCTGCTGAGTGAGCAGCCCTTTTTCGCGCAGGAGGACTATGAATGCGGCCCGGCCGCGCTGGCCATGCTGCTGCAGGCAGCCGGCGTGCCGGCTACGCCCGAGCAGTTGGTCCCTCAGGTCTATCTGCCTGGCCGCCAGGGCTCACTGCAGCAGGAACTGCTGGCCGCCGGCCGGCGCCACGGCCTGCTCACCGTCCGATTGGCACCGCGCCTGGACGTGCTGCTGCAGGAGGTGGCCGCCGGACATCCGGTGCTGGTGTTCCAGAATCTCTCGCTACCCGTCTATCCGGTCTGGCATTACGCGGTACTGATCGGCTTCGACCGCGAACGCGGCCTGCTGACCCTGCATTCGGGCCGCACGCAAAACCTGCAGATGTCGATCGCGACCTTCGAGCGCACCTGGGAGCGCGGCGGCCACTGGGCCATGCTGGCCCTGCCACCGGCCCGGCTGCCGGCCACCGCCCATGCCGAGCCCCTGGCCGGCGCGATCGCGGCGCTGGAGCGCGTCGATCCCCGTGCCGCCGCCCAGGCCTATGCCGGCGCGCTGCAGCGCTGGCCTTCGCAGCCGGCCCTGCTGCTGGGCGCCGGCAACAGCGCCTATGCCGGCGGCGATCTGGCGGGCGCGGCCTCGGCCTATCGCCACGCGGTGCAGGTCCGGCCCGAACTGGCCGATGCCTGGAACAATCTGGCCCAGGTGCTGCTGGAGCAGGGTCAGCATGAGCAGGCCCGCCAGGCGGTGACGCGGGCGGTGCAGCTGGGTGGCGCGCGCCTGCCGCTGTATCTGGAGCTGCAACGCAAGCTGCTGGGTCCGCATGAGGCCGAGCCCGGAACCCGCATAGACTGAGCGCCGCTGCAATCGGCAGCCCTTCTCCGCAGCGCCCTCCATGCCTCTTACCGAACCGGCGCAAGCCGGCAACGCCGCCACGACCCGCATCTCGGTCGCCGAGCTGCTGCTGTTGGCCAGTGTCTTCGTCGTCGCCGCCTGCGGCCTGGTCTATGAGCTGGCGGCCGGCGCCCTGGCCAGCTATCTGCTGGGCGACTCGGTGCTGCAGTTCTCCACCATCATTGGCACCTATCTGTTCGCGATGGGTGTGGGCTCCTGGCTGAGCCGCTATGTCGAGCGCCAGCTGGTCGCGCAATTCCTGAAGATTGAGCTGCTGGTGGGCGTGATCGGCGGGCTGATGCCGGCCGGGCTCTTCATCGTCCACAGCCTGCTGCCGCCGGCCGAGCTGGCGGCCTTTCGCACCCTGCTCTATGCGCTGGTGCTGCTGGTCGGGGCCCTGGTGGGACTGGAGATCCCGCTGGTGATGCGCATCCTGAAGGACCAGTTCAGCCAGCGCTATGTGCTGCGCGACCTGGTCTCCCAGGTGCTGACCTTCGACTATCTGGGCGCGCTGCTGGTGGCCCTGGCCTTCCCGCTGGTGCTGGTGCCCCAGCTCGGGCTGATACGCACCGGCATCGCCTTCGGCCTGCTCAATGTGGCCGTGGCCGTCTGGGCGCTGTGGCTGTTCCGCGCCCAGCTGCGTGCGTTCAGGGCCCATGCGCTGGCCTGCGCGCTGGCGGTGCTGCTGCTGGTGGCCGCGCTGCTGGGCGCCGAGGGCCTGACGACCTGGGCCGAAGACCGCTTCTACGGCGAGCACATCGTGCTGAAGGAGAGCAGCGACTACCAGCGCATTGTCGTGACCCAGGGCAATGCCGGCACGCGGCTGTTCCTGAACGGCAATCTGCAGTTCCACTCGCGCGACGAGTACCGCTACCACGAGGCCCTGGTGCACCCGGCGATGGCCGGCCACGGCGCGCCGAAGCGCGTGCTGGTGCTGGGCGGCGGCGACGGCATGGCGGTGCGAGAGGTGCTGCGCTACCCCTCGGTTGAGAACGTCACGCTGGTCGAACTGGATCCGCATATGACGCGGCTGTTCTCGACCCTGCCGCTGCTGCGCCGGCTCAACGCCGATGCGCTGCAAAGCCCCAAGCTGAGCATCGTCAACACCGATGCCTTCGGCTGGCTGGAGCAGTCGCGCGAGATCTTCGACGTCATCATCATCGACTTCCCCGACCCCAGCAATTTCGCGCTGGGCAAGCTCTACACCAGCAGCTTCTACCAGCTGGTGGACCAGCACCTGGCGGCCTCGGGCTATGCGGTGGTGCAGTCCACCTCGCCGCTGATCGCGCGGCGCAGCTTCTGGACCGTGGTGAGCACGATGGAGTCCGCCGGCCTGGTCACCACGCCCTACCACGCCCATGTGCCCAGCTTCGGCGAGTGGGGCTTCATCCTGGCCGGCCGCCGGCCCTGGGCCCCGCCGCGCACACTGCCCGAGGGCCTGCGCTTTCTCAGCGTAGAGGGCCTGCCGGCGCTGACCCAGTTCCCGCCCGATATGGCGCGTGTGCCCACCGAGGTCAACCGCCTGTCCAACCAGATCCTGGTGCATGAGTTCGAGCAGGAGTGGGGGCGGGTGCATTGACGATGCAGCGCCGTGAACTGATGCTGGCCGCCGGGCTCGCGGGCACGGCCTGGCTGGCCGGCTGCCGGGCCGATCCGGCGCCGCTGCAAGGCGGCTGGGTCGGCGCCACGCCGGCACGCGGACACCGGCTGCGCCAAGCCTTGACCGAGATCCCGGCGGCGGGCCAGGGCCCGCTGCGCAAGACCTCGGTGCTGGTGGTCGGTGCCGGGGTGTCAGGCCTTGCCTGCGCCCGCGCCCTGGTCAAGGCGGGCATCGATGAGGTGACCCTGCTGGAGCTGGAGGACGGCGCCGGCGGCAATAGCCGCGGCCACCGCATGGCCGGCATGGCCTGCCCGCTGGGCGCCCATTACCTGCCGCTGCCGGGGCCCGAGGCCCCCGAGGTGGCCGAGCTGCTGCACGAGCTGGGCCTGGCCCGGCACGAGTTGGGCCGCACCGTCTATGACGAGCGCCATCTCTGCCACAGCCCGCAGGAGCGGCTGTTCTTCGAAGGCCAGTGGCACGAGGGCCTGCTGCCCCCGGCCGGCGATGCGGCCACGCTGGACCAGTACCGGCGTTTCGGCCGCCTGGTCGACGCGGCGCGGCGCGAGCTGGGCTTTGCGATGCCCAGCAGCCGCGCGCGCTGGACGGCCGGCCATGTGGCGCTGGACGGCCAGACCTTCGCGGCCTGGCTCGATGCCCAGGGTCTGAACGCCGCGAGCCTGCGCTGGTATCTGGACTACTGCTGCCGCGACGACTATGGCGCGCCCAGCGCCGAGGTCTCGGCCTGGGCCGGTCTGCACTACTTCGCCAGCCGCCACGGCTTCAATGCCCCGGGCGATCGGGACGGCGAACGCGAGGCGGTGCTGACCTGGCCCGAGGGCAATGCCTGGCTGACCGAGCGCATGGCCGGCGCGCTAGGACCGCAGCGTCTACAGACCGGCCGCACGGTGCTGCGTATCCGCCCGGAGCGGCACGGCATCGAGCTGCTGGCCTGGAACGAGGCCGCCGATGCACCGGAGCGCTGGCAGGCCGGCCATGTGGTGCTGGCCGTCCCGCTCTTCATCGCCCACCGCCTACTGAGCAGCGCCCCGCCCGCGCTGCAGGCCGCCGCCGCCCGCCAGCAACACGCCGCCTGGCTGGTGGCCAATCTGCAGCTCAAAGGCCCGCTGCTGGACCGCCTCGGTGTGGGTCCGGCCTGGGACAGCGTGGTCTATGGCAGCCAGGCGCTGGGCTATGTCGATGCGATGCACCAGCAGACCCGCCCTCACCCCGGCCCCACCGTCTTGAGCGCCTACTGGGCCCTGCCGCGCGCTCAGCGCGGCGCGCTCTTGCAGGACGACTGGCAGGGCTGGGCCCGGCGCGTGATCGCCGAGCTGCAGACCACCCATCCCGACCTGGGCGAGCAGCTGTTGCGCGTCGACCTGGCGCGCTGGGGCCACGCGATGAGCATCCCGCTGCCCGGTGTCCGCGGCGACCCGGCGCTGGCCGCGCTGCGCGGGCCGCAGACCGGCCGGCTGCATTTCGCGCACAGCGATCTGGCCGGCTATTCGGTATTCGAGGAGGCGTACACGCAGGGGGTCACGGTCGCCCGTCGGCTTGTGGCAAGCTTGTGAGATGACGCGCTGGCTTGCCACCTTGTTCTTGACGCTGATCCTGGCGCTGCCGGCCGCCGCCCAGAGCTATGAGGTCGTGGCCGACGGCCGGCGCATCAACTACGGCATGATGGAACGCGCCAGCCAGCCCTGGCGCATCTGCGCGCTGCTGCCGCACGGCAAGGACCGCTACTGGTGGGGCGTGTCCTGGGGGCTGGCCGAGCAGGCCAAGACCCTGGGCGTGCAGCTGGGCATCTACCAGGCCAATAGCTATGCCGATCTGCCGCTGCAGAAGAAGCAATGGGCCGACTGCCGCGCGCTCGGTGCCCAGGCCTACATCCTGGCGGCCATCAGCGCCGACGGGCTCAGCGAGGAGATTGCCCAGGCCCTGGCCGAGAAGCGCCCGGTGATCGATCTGATCAACGGGCTCAGCGCCGAGGTGACGAGCCGGGCCCTGGTCAGTTTCGCCGATATGGCCGCCCAGACCATCGCCCATGTTCTGCGCGACGCCGGCGGGCGCAGCGGCATCAAGCTGGCCTGGTTTCCCGGGCCGGCCGACGCGGTCTGGGTGCAGGACGGCGAACGCGGCCTGATGGACGCGCTCAGCGGCAAGCCGGTAGAGCTGCGCCTGGGCGGGCGCGGGCCTACCGACACCAAGACCCAGAGCACGCTGGTGCGCGAGCATCTGGAGCGCGCCGGCATGCCCGATTACATCGTCGGCAATGCGGTGGCCATTGAGTTTGCCGCCCGGCTGGTGGCGCAGCGTCCGCCGCCCCGGCCCAAGCTGCTGGCCTACTACGCCAGCGCCGAGGTGGTGGACCGCATCGCCAGCGGCGAGGTGCTGGCCGCGCCGACCGACCAGCCGGTGCTGCTGGCCCGCCTCAGCCTGGATCTGGCGGTACGCGCGCTGCAGGGCCAGCGCGTGCCCAAGAGGGTCAGTCCCACCATCCTGATGCTGGACAGGCAAAGCCTGCCCTCGGTCGATATGAGCCGCCTGCTGGCCCCCAAGGGCCAATGGCTGGTGCAGCAGCCGCTGGCGCCGCCGGCCTCACCCGCGCGCTAGCGACTGGCGCAGCACGCTGGCCGGCCGGAACGCGGCGATCAGCGCCGCCATCAGCGCCTCGGCCTTGGCGCTGTTGTCCCGCCCCAGATTGCAGACATACACATCCAGCGTGACCCCGCACAGCTCGGGCCAGGTGTGGATGGCCAGATGCGACTCGGCCAGCAGCACGACGCCGGTGATGCCGCTTTGTTCCTGCCCCGGCGCGGGGCTGAATCGATGGAAGAGCTCGGCCACCGCGCCCAGGCCGGCGGCGGCCACGGCCGCGATGCACAGCGCGCCCAAGGCCTCGCAGTCCTGCATCAGCGGCTGGCCGGCGGCGCAGCCGCGCAGGTCGGCCGTCAGGTGCAAACCTTGCACGTCTCAGCCACCCGTCACGGGCGGGAAGAAGGCCACCTCGGCACCGTCGGGGATCAGCGCACCTTCCTGGGCCAGCTGCTGGTTCAGCGCGCAGCGCAGCGACCTGCCGCGCGCCAGCGCCGCCGCATGCGGCTCGCCGCGCGCCAGCAGTTGGTCGCGCAAACGACCCAGGGTCAGGTCTTGCGTCCAGGCCACGGTTTCGACCGGGCCCAGAGCCTCGCGCAGCGAGGCGAAGTAGCGCACCGTGATGCTCATGACAACAATTCCGAGAACGGGATGAAGGCCACCATGTCGCCGGCCGTGATTGCCTGGCCGGACGGGTTGTCCAGCAGCCCGTCGCCCCAGACGGCCGATGTCAGCACGCCCGAGCTCTGGTTCGGGAACAGGTCCAGTCCGCCGGCCGCATTCAGGCGCACGCGCAAAAACTCCTGGCGCCGGTCGGGCCGGGGCCAGTCGAAATCGGCACGCAGCGGGTAGCGCTGCGGCGCCAGCACGGCAGCGCCCTGCAGACGCAGGATCACCGGCCGCACCAGCAGCAAAAAGGTCACGAAGCTGGAGACCGGATTGCCGGGCAGGCCCAGGAACCAGGCGTTCTGGACACGACCGAAAGCCAAGGGCTTGCCAGGCTTGATCGCGATCTGCCACAGATCCAGCGAGCCCTCGGCCTGCACGGCCGGGCGCAGATGGTCTTCCTCGCCGACCGAGACGCCGCCCGAGGTGATGATCAGATCGGCCCGGCTGGCGGCCTCGCGAAGCGCGGCGCGCGTCGCGTCCAGGTTGTCCGGCACGATGCCCAGATCGATGACCTCACAACCCAGGCCCTGCAGCAGGCCGCGCAGCGTGAAACGGTTGCTGTTGTAGATCGCGCCGGGCTTCAGCGGCTCACCAGGCATTACCAGCTCATCGCCGGTCGAGAACAGCGCGACGCGCGGTCGACGCGCCACCGTCAGCGCGGCCGCGCCGACCGAGGCGGCAAGGCCCAGCGCAGCGGCGTCGAGTCGGTGGCCGGCAGCCAGCACCGTGCTGCCCTGCTGCACGTCCTCGCCACGACGGCGTATCCATTGGCCGGCCTCGACTTCAGCGTTGACACGCATCGCACCCAAGCCTTCACCGGCCACGGCCTCGCACTGTTCCTGCATCACCACCGCATCGGCTCCCAGCGGGATCTGCGCGCCGGTGAAGATGCGGGCGGCCGTACCGGGCTGATGGACCGCGCCAACCACGCCGGCCGGCACTCGCTGCGCGACCGGCAGCACCGTGCCAGGTCTTGCCACATCGGCGGCGCGCAGCGCATAGCCGTCCATGCTGGTGTTGTCGGCCGGCGGCACGTCCAGGGCCGAGACCACATCGGCAGCCAGCACCCGGCCCAGGGCCTCGGCGGTCGGCAGCGTGTCGACAGCGCCCAGCGGCTCGACCGCGCCCAGCAGGCGCTGCAGCGCCTCGGCCAGGCTTTGCAGCGCGGGGCGCATCACCTTGGCTTCAGACATGGGCTTGGATGAAGGCTTTGACGGCCTTTGTATCGACCGGCATCACCGTGACTCGCTTGGGCAAGGCCTCGATATTCTCAAGACCCGCCGGGCGCGGCGGCTCAATGTCCAGCGCCTCGCGGATGGTGGCAGCGAACTTGGCCGGCAGCGCGGTCTCCAGCACCAGCATCGTGATGCCGGGCTGGCGATGTTCGAGCGCCACTTTCAGGCCGTCGGCCGTGTGGGTGTCGATCAGCTGGCCGTATTGCTGGTGGCACAGGCGTATTGTCGCCAGACGGTGGGCATGGGTGCTGGAACCGGAGACGAAACCAAAGTCGGCGATAAGCGCCTGCTCCTGGGCGTTGAGCTCAAAACCACCGGCACCGAACAGCGCCTTGACCCGGGAGCCATCGCGGCCCAGCAGATCGAACACGAAACGCTCGAAATTGCTGGCCTTGGAGATGTCCATCGATGGGCTGGATGTCTCGTGCGTGTCGGCAGTGCCGCGCGGGCGGTAGACGCCGGTTCGGAAGAACTCGTCCAGCACATCGTTCTCGTTGGTCGCCACCACCAGCTGCGCGATCGGCAGGCCCATCATGCGCGCCACATGGCCGGCGCAGACATTGCCGAAGTTGCCCGAGGGCACGGTGAAGCTGACCTTCTGTTCGTTGCCCGTCGTCGCCTGGAAATAGCCGGCAAAGTAGTAGACGACCTGGGCCAGCAACCGCGCCCAGTTGATCGAGTTGACGGTGCCGATCTTGTACTTGCGCTTGAAGTCCAGATCATTGGACACTGCCTTGACGATGTCCTGGCAGTCGTCGAACACGCCCTCCACGGCAATATTGTGGATATTGGCTTCCTGCAGGCTGAACATCTGCGCCTGCTGGAAGGGGCTCATCCGGCCGTGCGGCGAAAGCATGAAGACATTGACGCCGGCCTTGCCGCGCATCGCGTACTCGGCCGCGCTGCCGGTGTCGCCCGACGTGGCGCCCAAAATGTTGAGCGTCTCGCCGCGCCGGCCAAGCTCGTACTCGAAGAGCTGACCGAGCAGTTGCATTGCCATGTCCTTGAAGGCCAGCGTCGGCCCGTTGGACAAGGCCTGCAGCGCCAGACCCGGCTCCAGGGTCTTCAGCGGCGTGATCTGCGGCGTGCCAAACACCGCCTCGGTGTAGGTGCGCTGGGTGATCGCGCGCAGATCCTCCGCCGGAATGTCGTCCATGTACAGCGACAGGATCTCGAAGGCCAGATCGGCATAGGCCAGGCCGCGCCACTTCGTCAGCGTCGCGTCATCGACCTTGGGGTACTGCACAGGCAGATAGAGTCCGCCATCGGGCGCCAGCCCCTCCAGCAAGATCTCGCAGAAGCGGCGCTCGGTCTTGTCGCCACGGGTGCTGATGTACTTCATCAGGCGAGTTCCTCTTTGCGGATGCGAACGATGGGTGCCAGCACGGTCGTCAGCGCCTGCATCTGAGCCAGTGCCTTGTTCATGCGGCCCTCGACGGTGTCGTGGGTCAGGATGATCAGGTCGGTCTGCTTCTCGCCTTCGGCCGACTCGCGCTGCAGCACGGCGTCAATCGAGATGTCGTTCTCGGCCAGGATGGTCGTGATGCTGGACAGCACGCCGGCCTGGTCGGCCACGCACAGGCGCAGATAGAAGGCCGTCTGCACCTCGTCCATCGAGAGGATGGGGGTGTCGCTCATCGCATCGGGGCGGAAGGCGAGATGGGGCACGCGGTGCTCGGGGTCGGCGGTGTGCAGCCGGGTGATATCCACCAGATCGGCGATCACGGCCGAGGCGGTGGGCTCGGACCCCGCGCCCTTGCCGTAGTACAGCGTGGAGCCGACGGCATCACCCTGCACCACCACCGCATTCATCGCGCCTTCGACATTGGCGATCAGGCGATTCGTCGGGATCAGCGTCGGATGCACACGCAGCTCGATCCCGTTGTCGCGGCGACGGGTGATGCCCAAAAGCTTGATGCGGTAACCCAGCTGCTCGGCGTATTTGATGTCGGCGGCCTGCAACTTGGTGATGCCCTCGACGTGCGCCTTATCGAACTGCACCGAGATGCCGAAGGCGATCGCGCTCATGATCGTAGCCTTGTGCGCGGCGTCCACGCCCTCGATGTCGAAGGTCGGGTCGGCCTCGGCATAGCCCAGGCGCTGCGCTTCCTTCAGCACCACGCCGAAGTCCAGACCCTTGGAACGCATCTCCGAGAGGATGAAATTGGTCGTCCCGTTGATGATGCCGGCGATCCACTCGATGCGGTTCGCGGTCAAGCCTTCGCGCAAAGCCTTGATGATGGGGATGCCGCCGGCCACAGCCGCCTCGAAGGCGACGATCACGCCCTTGGCGTGCGCGGCGGCAAAAATCTCGGTGCCGTGGACTGCCAGCAGAGCCTTGTTGGCCGTGACCACATGCTTGCCGGCGGCAATCGCCTCCAGCACCAAGGCCTTGGCAACGCCGTAGCCGCCGATCAGCTCGATGACGATGTCGATCTCGGGGTTGGCGATGACCTTGCGCGCGTCGTCAACGACCTCAACGCTGTCGCCGACGATGCCCTTGGCACGTGCGACATCGAGGTCGGCCACCATCGCGATCTCGATGCCACGGCCGGCGCGCCCGCGAATCTCCTCCTGGTTGCGGCGCAGCACATTGAAGGTGCCGCTGCCCACGGTGCCAATGCCCAAGAGGCCGACTTTGATCGCTTTCATCTGGTATCTCAATTCTGGATTAGGTTCGTTCAACGCCCGGCACGCTTGCGGTAATGCGCCAGGAAACGCTCGATGCGGCCCACCGCTTCCTTCAGATCGTCGGAATTGGGCAGGAACACGAGGCGGAAGTGATCGGGGGCTGTCCAGTTGAAGCCCGTCCCTTGCACGATCAGCACCTTTTCCTCGGCCAGCAACTCGTAGGCGAACTGCTGGTCGTCCTCGATCGGATAGATCTTGGGGTCCAGGCGGGGGAACATATAAAGCGCCGCTTTCGGCTTGACCACGCTGACGCCGGGAATCTGGCTCAGCAACTCATAGGCGAGATCGCGCTGGCGGCACAGCCGTCCGTTCGGTGCCACCAGATCCTTGATGCTCTGATAGCCGCCCAAGGCCGTCTGGATCGCCAGTTGGCCCGGTGTGTTGGCGCACAAGCGCATCGAGGCCAGCATGTTCAGGCCGGTGATGTAGTCCTTGGCATGGCGCTTCTCGCCGGAGACCACCATCCAACCGGCGCGGTAGCCGCAGGCGCGGTAGTTCTTCGAGAGGCCGTTGAAGGTCAGGCACAGCACATCATCGGCCAGCGAGGCGATGCTGGTGTGGACGGCGCCGTCGTAAAGCGTCTTGTCGTAGATCTCGTCGGCCATGATGATCAGCTGGTGCTGACGGGCCACTTCGACAATCTCCCGCAGCAGACTCTCCGGGTAGAGTGCGCCGGTGGGGTTGTTCGGATTGATGACGACGATGGCCTTGGTGTTGGGCGTGATCTTGGCCTTGATGTCGGTGATGTCGGGGAACCAGTCGCTGCTCTCGTCACAGATGTAGTGCACCGGATTGCCACCCGACAGCGCCACCGCAGCCGTATACAGCGGATAGTCGGGCGCCGGCAGCAGCACCTCGTCGCCGTTGTCCAGCAAGGCATTGAGCGCCATCACGATCAGCTCGGAGGCGCCGTTACCCAGATACACATCATCGACCGTGACGCCGTGGATCTGCTTTTCTTGGCAGTAGTGCACCACCGACTTGCGTGGCGCGAACAGCCCCTTGGAATCGGTATAGCCGGCCGCCGCAGGCAGGTTGCGTATCATGTCCTGGACGATTTCGTCCGGCGGTTCCAGGCCGAAGGCGGCGATGTTGCCGATGTTCAGCTTGATGATCTTCTGACCCTCTTCCTCCATCTGGCGCGCCTTGTCGAGCACGGGTCCGCGGATGTCGTAGCAGACATTGGCCAGCTTGCTGGACTTGGCGATGGGCTTCAAGACGGGACTCCTGGGGGCGTGGGGCTGCAAACGTAGAATTTAAACACAGGGTTTGCACCCGCCCCGGCCGACAGCGCCCGTACAACAGCATGAAGTTCCAACTTGACGAGCCGCAAGGCGGCAACAGCATCTCCCGACACGACGGCCAGAACGTCTGGGTCAACGGCCAGCAGCACGGCGAGAGCCTGCTGGTGCCCTGGCGCGGCGAAGTGCAGACCTGGGGCTTGGCGCGCTTTGAGGACCTGAGCGAAGCGCATTTCGAGCGTATCCTGGCGCTCAAGCCCGAGCTAGTGATTTTCGGAAGCGGTGCAAGGATCCGTTTCGCTCGCCCGGCGCTCTACCGCAGCCTGATCGCAGCGCGCATCGGCGTAGAAACCATGGATCTGGCCGCGGCGTGCCGCACTTACAACGTGCTGGCCAGTGAAAGTCGCACGGTCTTGGCCGCCTTGTTGATAGAACGCCCCTGAAGAGCGGCCAAACCCGCTATGCTGGCAATCCCCCCCAGTGGCGACAAGAGGGCTTGCGGTTCAACGTATAATTGGCGGCTATGCCCACCCGGGCACACATCTTTACAGAACGCCACATGACGCCAGCGCTCAACAAACCTCTCCCGGACATTGAAGCTCTTGCCACCGGCGGCGTGAAGTTCACACCGCAAGCCTTTCTCGGTCAAGCCGTGGTGCTGTACTTCTACCCGAAGGACAACACGCCGGGTTGCACCACCGAAGCGATGCAGTTCCGTGACCGCCACAAGGACTTCGTCAAAGCCGGCGCCGTGGTGCTGGGCGTGTCGCGCGACAATATGGTGTCGCACGACAAGTTCAAGCAGAATCTGGAACTGCCCTTCGAGCTGATTGCCGACACCGAAGAGAAGCTCTGCCACATGTTCGGCGTGGTCAAAAACAAGATCATGTACGGCAAGAAGGTCAAGGGCATTGAGCGCTCCACCTTTCTGATCGACGCTGCCGGCGTGCTGCGTGCCGAGTGGCGCGGCATCAAGGTCGCCGGCCATGTCGACGAAGTCCTGAAGGCTGTCAAGTCCTTCAAGAAAGAAGCCGCCTGAACCTCACGGCGAGCTCTGCAGTATCCACGCGAAGCCGGCCGAGGAAGTATTTCTGGCCGGCTTTGTTGCATCTTTGCCGCGCTGCAGCACCTGCCTCGGCCCTCATGAGGCTTTGTGCATAATGGCTTCCATGCCCGGTAGCCACGCAGCCAGATCCCCCCAAAGCCGCACAGCAGCCTGTGCGGCTTTTTGCTTTTTCGGCCCGGACATCTATCTTTTGCCTTTGACCTCCAGACCGTAAACGCGGCCTGCTCAATACCTCATGCCACTGCCCAAGCCTCCGACCAAACGCGCCAGCCTCCTCGAGCCCTCCGCCTTTGCCTCCACGCTGGCGGTCAGCAAAACACCCCAAACGATTCCCAGCCGCGCGGCAACGATAGAGACGGTGACCGCGCCCAGCGCCGTTGCATCCTCGACCAATGCGCCTAATAGACTGCCAAACAGAGCGCCAACCAAGTCTGCGGCCAGGAAGCAGGCGCCGGCCGCCGCCGCGCCGAGCCCGCAGCCCAGCCTGGCCCTGGTCACGCCAAGCCCGGCGCCAGCGCCCCAAAAAACCGCCAAGCCCAAGGCCGCCGCCAAGCCGCGTATCGCCGGCCCGGCCAAGCTCTTCGTGCTGGACACCAATGTGCTGATGCACGATCCGATGTGCCTGTTCCGCTTCGAGGAGCACGACATCTATCTACCGATGATCACGCTCGAAGAGTTGGACGGCCACAAGAAGGGCATGACTGAGGTGGCCCGCAATGTGCGCCAGGTCAGCCGCGACCTCGATGCGCTGGCCGCCAGCCTGCAAAGCAGCACGCTGGAAGAAATGGCTCTGGGCCTGCCGCTGGACCACACCGGCCACCGCGAGGCCGGTGGCAAGCTGTTCTTTCAGACCGGGCTGATCGACACGCCGCTGCCCCAGGGCCTGCCGCAAGGCAAGGCGGACAACCAGATCCTCGGTGTGGTGCAGGCGCTTCAGCGCCAGCAGCCTGGCCGCGAGGTGGTGCTGGTGTCCAAGGACATCAATATGCGCATCAAGGCCCGTGCGCTGGGCCTGCCCGCCGAGGACTACCGCAACGACAAGACGCTAGAAGATTCAGACCTGCTCTACACCGGCGTTCAGGCGCTGCCGGCCGACTTCTGGGACCGCCACGGCAAGACCATGGAGAGCTGGCAGCAAGGCGGCATCACCTACTACCGCATCAGCGGCCCGCTGGTGCCCTCGCTGCTGATCAACGAGTTCATCTACCTGGAGGCACCCGGCGCGGCGCCGCTGTATGCCAAGGTCACCGAGATCACCGGCAAGAGCGCCGTCCTGCGCACCCTGAAGGACTACGGTCACCAGAAGAACTCGGTCTGGGGCGTGACCGCTCGCAACCGCGAGCAGAACTTCGCGTTGAACCTCTTGATGGACCCGGACTGCGACTTCATCACGCTGACCGGCACCGCCGGCACCGGCAAGACCCTGATGACACTGGCCGCCGGATTGCAGCAGGTGCTGGACGAGCGCCGCTACTCCGAGATCATCGTGACCCGGGTGACTGTGCCGGTCGGCGAGGACATCGGCTTCCTGCCCGGCAATGAAGAAGAGAAGATGGGCCCGTGGATGGGCGCGCTGGACGACAACCTGGAAGTGCTGGCGCGCGGCGACAGCAGCTCCGGCGAGTGGGGCCGCGCCGCCACCAATGACCTGGTGCGCAGCAAGATCAAGATCAAGAGCCTGAACTTCATGCGCGGTCGCACCTTCCTGAACAAGTTCGTCATCATCGACGAGGCGCAAAACCTGACTCCCAAACAGATGAAGACCCTGATCACCCGTGCCGGTCCCGGCACCAAGATCGTCTGCCTGGGCAATCTGGCCCAGATCGACACGCCTTATCTGACCGAGGGCAGCTCGGGCCTGACCTTTGCCGTCGACCGCTTCAAGGGCTGGGGCCATAGCGGCCACATCACGCTGGCTCGCGGCGAGCGCTCGCGGCTGGCCGATTTTGCTTCCGAGGTGCTCTAGTCATTGAGGGCTGGAACTGACTGGCACGTCCGGCAGTTCTGGCCCCAACCATTTGTAGCTGTTGGCTGTTGGGTTTTTGATGACTTTGTATGTTTCGGATCTGGACGGCACGCTGCTGAATCCGCAGGCCGAGCTGTCCGCGTTCACCCGTGCCGGCCTGGTCCGGCTGCTGGACGAGGGCTTGTCCTTCACGGTGGCTAGCGCACGCCATGTCTCGTCGATCGGCCGCATCCTCCGTGATCTGCCGCTGCGCCTGCCGGTGATCTCGGCCAACGGTGCCTACATCAGTGAGATGAGCAGCGGCCAGCACGAGCTGGTCCATGCGATGGATCCGGCCTTGGCCCAGGCCATCTTCGCGCTGATGCGCTGGCGCGGCTTCATGCCTTTTGCGGCCACCTACGGGCCACGCGGCGACCGCCTGTTCTGGCAGTCGGTGCACAACGAAGCCCAGTTGGACTTCGTCGAGCAGCGCCAGAGCAACGGCGACCCGCGGCTGCGCCACACCGACAACATCGGTGCCGAGTTGGTCGACCCGGTAGTGACGATGATTCTGATCGAACGCGCGGCGCCGATGCGGGCGCTGATGGCAGAGATCCAGGCCCTGGCCGGCGACGCGATCGATATCCATCTGGCCGACGACCTCTACCGCCCCGGCTGGCCCTGGCTGACCCTGCACGACCGGCGGGCCACCAAGGACCAGGCGATCAAGACCCTGGCCCAGCGCTACGATCTGCACGAGCGCGAGATCGTCGTGTTCGGCGACCAGGTCAACGACATCACAATGCTGCGCGCCGCGCACCGCGGTATCGCGGTCGGCAATGCCATCGCCGAGGTCAAGCAAGAGGCCCATGCGGTGATAGGCCCCCACCACGAGGACAGCGTGATGCGCTTCATCGAGACCGACTGGCGCCGCAGCCGCTGAAGGCTCAGCGACGCAGCAACTGTCCCAGCAGCCCGCCCAGATCCACGCCGCCGCTGGGCAGTTGGCCATTGGGCGTGAGCTGGTCGACGATTTGCGGCAGCCATTGGCTCAGCTGCGCACCTGCCTCGCTGGTCGAGACTCCTGCCTGGCCGGCCAGCTGCCCCAGCAGATCCCCGCCCAGGGCCGAGCCCAGCTGATCGCCCGAGACCGGCAGATTGGCCCCGGTCGAGACCCAGCTCTGCACCTGCTCGCCCAGGCCGGCGGCCTGAAGTTGCTGCAGGATGCCGGCAAGCCCGCCGCCCTGGCCCGAGCTCTGGTTGGCCAGCAGGCCGCCGATCAGGCTGACCCAATCGACGCCGCCGCCCTGCCCTTGCTGACCGTTCAAGGCCTGCTGGGCCGCGCCCAGCAAAGAATCCATCAAGCCCATGATTGCTCCCACAGCGCAGCGCGATCCGCCGCGCACCGATTGTGGACGAAGCGCGTGACTATTCCTGTCCCATCGTGTCGCCGGCATCAGTCACACCCTCGTGGCGACGCAACTGGGCAAAGATGAAGGCCGCCAACGCCGCCATCACGCCGATCGACAAATAGGTGGCCTGGAACGCCGGCAGCAGATCCACGCTGCGTTCTGCCCCGGAATACAGCAACAAGAAAGCGCTGGAGGTAGCTACGCCCAGGCTCATCGATAGCTGCATCACAACCGACAGCAGGCTGTTGCCGCTGCTGGCGGTCTGCGCGTCAAGGTCGCCCAGGGTCAAAGTGTTCATCGCGGTGAACTGCATACTGTTGACCATGCCGAACAGACCCAGATGCAGGGCCAGCCAGAGGTGCGAGGTGTCGCGGTCGACCAGTGCAAAGCTGGCGATCATCAGGCCCAGCAGCACCGTGTTGAAGACCAGCACGCTGCGGTAGCCGGCGCGGCGTATCAGCTTGATCGCCACTGTCTTGGTCAGCATCGCGCCGAGTACCGTGGGGATCATCGACAGCCCAGCTACGCTGGGAGAAAAGCCCAGCCCAAGTTGCAAAAACATCGGCGTCAAAAAGGGCGTGGCGCCGCTGCCCAGGCGGGCGAACACATTCCCTATCAGCCCGATGCGGTAGGTCGGGATCGCAAACAGCCGCATATTGAACAGCGGCGCCGGCGCACGCGCCGCATGCAGCCAGTAGGCCATTATGCTGGCCATGCCGGCCACCACCAGCACGATGCTCACCGCGACGCTGATCACGTGCTCGCCGAAGCCTTGAAGCCCGACCGACAGCAGCATCAGCCCGAGGCTGAACAGCACAAAGCCGCCCCAGTCGAAGCGGCCGGGCGCTGCACTCTTGAGCTGGGGCATGTAGCGCAGGCTGGCCGCGACACCCAGGGCACCGACCGGCAGATTGATCAGAAAGATCCAGTGCCAGCTGGCGTACTGCACCAGCAGGCCGCCGAGCGCCGGCCCGATCAGCGGCCCGATCAGCCCCGGCAAGGCGATGAAGGTCATCACCGGCAGGAACTCCTCCTTCGGAAACGCGCGCAACACCGCCAGCCGCCCGACTGGCACCAAGAGCGCCCCGCCGACCCCTTGTAGCACCCGTGCCGCGACCAACACCCGCAGTGAGGGGCTGAGCGCGCAAGCCAGCGAGCCCAGGCTGAACAGCACGATGGCCCAGATGAAGAGTCGGCGCGTACCGAAGCGGTCTGCCAGCCAGCCCGAGGCTGGGATCAAGAGTGCAACGGTCAGCATATAGGCGACCACGGCCGACTGCATGCGCAGCGGGTTCTCGCCCAGATCGGCGGCCATGCCCGGCAACGCCGTGTTCAGGATGGTCGTGTCCAAGGTCTGCATGAAGAAGGCCAGCGCGACCAGCCAAGGCAGGAAGCGACGCGTCGGCGCATCGAGGATGGGGCGGTCAAGCTCGGGCATTGCGCCAGTATCGGGCAGGCGCGTTCAGTGCACCGACAACTCGGCGGCCGACAGGCCGGCCGTGACGGCGCTGCGATGCAGAAAACTGTCCTGGAAAGCTGCCGGCACCTGCGGAAACACCTGCAGATGCACCCAGTGCAGGGCCGCGAGCCGGCAGCGCCGGGCATCGGCCGCCAGATCGAGCCGCGAAAACCCTTGTGCGGCTTGCGCCAACTGCTGGGCCGGGCTGAACATCGGATGCCGCCAGCGCAGCGCCATTACCTCCAGCTGGCCGGCACAGGTTGGCACGGCGTCCAGCGTCGGCTGCAACAACAGCGCCCGCAGACGAACACGCTCGAGCTCAGCCGCCAGACCCTGCAGTTGGCGCTGCGCCATCAGCGGCTGCAACTCCTCGCAGCAGCGCAGGGCCTGGTCGGGCTCGGCCTGCTGCGCCTGCAACAGTCGGATCTGCAGCCAGTCATAGCGATGCATGGGCTTGAGCGAGGCTGCCAGCGCCTCGTCGAGCATGGGGCTCGCGTCGCCGGCCAGCGCCTGCGTCAGGCGCGCCCGCATGATCAGCCGCTTGGCACGCCAGTTGCCTGGCGGCACCGCCTCATCGCCACCCAGCACATGCAGCGCTCGCGCCGGCTGACCCAAGTTCAGCCAGGACTGGGCCAGCCACTGCTCCAGATTGGCCCGCAGCGCGCCGATGCCCGCCGGCGTGCGCGCCAGCTCGCTCTCCAGCCGTGTCAGGCCATCGGCATAGCGCCCCAGTCCGCACAACATGTAGCCCAGCACCGCGTTATTCCACGCCGCCAGTTCCTGGAGCTGCCCGGCATCGGCGGCCAGTGCGGCAGCGGCCTGCGCATGCGCGACGCCAGTCTCCAGATCGCCCTGGCGCAAGCGATGGCCGACCAGATTCATGTGCGCGCTGACCTGCTCGCTCAGATGTCCGGCCTGCTCTGCCCAGCGCAGATGGCGCTGGGTCCAGTCCATCGCTTCGACCGGCCGGTCCGTGTACATCTTCAGATTGACATAGGTGCCGCAGAAATCCAGCCGCTGCTCCACATCGTCGACGCTGGCGACACGCTCCTCCCAGGGCGCCAGCAGCGCCAGCCCCTCCTCGGGCCGCCCCAGTTGCCCGCATGCCTGGGCGACGCAGCGCGCAGCCTCCATGCGCACCAGCTCCTCATGCGGTTCGGCCAGCGCCAGCGCATGGCGGCCGGCCTCCTCGCTATCGGCCAAGCGACCTGACCACAGACAAGTCAGCGCGTGCAGCGCCCAGGCCTGCGCCGCCGGAGCCGCCCGGTCGGCCGGCGCCGGCAGCAGCCGTTCGCTCAGCGCTAGGGCCGCTGCTGCTCCCTCGCCCAGCAGCAGCGGCCGAACTGCCGCCAGCCGGGCAAGCCGGGCGGGCGCCACATCCCCGGCCAACTCCAGTGCATCGGCCTGGGCCAGCAGCAGCTGGGCCTGTTCGCGCGCTCGCCCGGCGGCCTGAGCGCGCTGGGCGGCCGCCGCGAATGCCTGGGCCGCCGGACGCGGCTGACCGGCCGCCTGCCAGTGCGCGGCCACGCGTGCAGGCTCAACCCCTTGCTGCAGCAACAGAGCCGCGACCTGCCCATGAAGATGAGCCGTCAGCACGGCGGGTGTGATGCGAAGCACCGCGTCATGCACCAGGTCATGCGCGAAGTCGGTGCCGCGCAAGACCTGGGCGGCCTCCAGCTCGTCCCAGGCATTGGCCAGCGCCAGCGCCGGCGCACCCAGCACCTGCTCGGCCAGAGCCACGCTGAAGTCGGGCACCGCAATCGCAGCCACCCGCGACAGGGCCAACGCGGCGTCCGATAGCCGGCGCAGCCGCTGCTCCAGCAGATGCATCAACCCGACCGGCTGCGGCAACACCCGGGCCTGAGGTCGACCCTGCAACGAGGCCCGCAGGGTCTCGATGACAAACAGCGGATTGCCACCCGTATGGCGCGCCAGCGCGGCAGCCCCGTGCGCGGGATCCATCCCGTTCAGACCCAGGCTATCCACCAACTCCTGCAGCTGAGGCTCGCTGAGCGGCAAGACCTGCAACCAGCGGGCCTGCGGCGACTCGGCCAGGTCCTGCAGCAAAGCGAGGTCGGCATCGGCGGCGGCGGCCGGCCGGTGAGCCAGCACCCAGCGCAAGCCCTGCAGCGCATCAGAGCGCACCAGCTCCAGCAGCATCTCGACACTGGCCCGGTCGGCAAAGTGCAGATCGTCGACCAGCAAGCGCGTGAGCCCGGCGAGCCCGGCCCGGGCCAGCAAATCCTCCAACGCCCGCTGCAACTGCTGCACCGTGGTCCGGAGCCTGGGCACACTCGCCTCGTCCAGCAGCGGGGCCAGGGCTGTGCCATCAGACAGCTCAACGCGCTCCTTCAGCGCGCGCACCAGACGCACCAGGCTGCCGTAGGGAACACCGGCATCGCCTGGCCGCGCCTGCACATGCAAGACCGCCGCACCGTAGCCGCGCTCGAGCTCCTGCAGCACCCGGGTCTTGCCCATGCCTGCCTCACCCACCAGCACCGTCACCGCAGACTCTGCCCGCGCCAGTTGGGACAGCAGCTCCTCGCGCCCGACCAGACGTGGTGGGCGCATCAGGCTCACCGCCGGCAGACCCGGCGCGAGCGGAGTCAGTGGGGTCAGGGCTTGCCCACGCTCAACCAAGTCCAGCAAAGCCAGGGTCTCTGCGCCGGGCCGCAAGCCCAGACCTTCCTTCAGTGCGGCCTCGCAGGCCTCGAAGGCAGCCACGGCAGCGGCGGTATCGCCGCGCAGATAGTGCAGGCGCATCAGGCGGCGGTGCGCATACTCGCTGAGCGTGTCCTCGCTCAGTTGGCGGCGGGCATAGCGCAGAGCCAGCACCAGCTGGCCTTTTTGCTCCGCCTCCGCCGCGAGCCGGGCCAGAAGCTCCCGCAGCGCCTGGGCACGGGTCTGGCGCTCGACCGTCAGCCAGGCAGCGAACTCGCTCTCAGCGTCGTACTCGAAACCCGCCAGCAGCGGCTCGATTCGGACCTCCGGGTCGTCGCCCAATCGCGTTTCCAGCGGCACCGTATCGACGCTCAGATCTGGCGCCAGCTCGATGCGCTCGCCCATCTCGACCAGCCGCGCCCCCGTGGCGCGGCGAAGCCGGTAGATGCGCTGGCGCAGATTGTTCAGCGCCGCCGGCTCCGTGACCTCAGGCCACAGCATCAGTGCCAGCGTGGCGCTGGTCGCCGATTTATTCAGCGCAGCATAGGCCAGCCAGGCAGCGTCCTTGCGGGCCAGCGGCTCGGGTGGCGAGTCGGCCGCGCCAAGCCTGCGCAGATGCGGTACCCCCAGCAACTGCAACTGCCACGCCGTCCCCATGCTGCGCTCCCTAGCCGACAAGACAGTCGGCATTACAACCCAGGCCTCAGTTCAAGGACAAGCCCAAGGCCCGCACCGGTGTGTGGCGCTCCAGCGTGCTGCCGTCGCCCAGCTCGCCGTTGCCGTTGCCGCCCCAGCCCCAGACCGTGCCATCGCCTAGACGCAACAGGCACAGGCCGTCGTCGCAGGAGACATCGACCGCCGCCGCAAGACTGGCAAGCGGTGTCGGCGAGGTGACCGGGAGCCCATTGCCCAGCCCGCTGTAGGCATTGCCGCCCCAGGCCCAGACGCGTCCGTCGCTGCCGACGGCCACCGAGGCATTGCGGCTGGCACCGATCGCGCGCACGCTGTCAAGACCCGGCACCAGGGCCGGCACCATCACCGGCACGAAGTCGCCGCTGCTGCCGTTACCCAGTTGCCCTTCGACGTTGCGCCCCCAGGCCATCACTCGGCCATTGCTCAGTAGCGCCAGGCAGTGCTGGGTGCATGAGACATCGACCACGTCAGCCAGGCCGGCCAGTTGCTCCGCACTGCCGCTATGGACCTGCTCAGGGCCGCCCGTTCCCATCACCGTCGCGGTGCTCCAAGACAGCCGCCAGACCGTGCCGTCGGACTTGATCGCCAGCGGCGCCTGCTTGCTGTCGACGCCTCCGGTCATGCCGGCAGCCAACTTGCGCACGCCGCTGAAACCGCCGATCTGGCGCGGTGCGACCGATTCGGGCGCATACCTCAGCACACCAGGCCAATGCCAGACCGTGCCGTCATTGCGAAGGGCCAGCGAGTAGCTGCTGACGGGCAGGCCCGCCACCACGCCGTCGACACCGGCCATTGGGCGCGGCGCATCCACATTGGCATTGATCGCGTCGCCGCCCAGCGTGCCGCCGCTGCTCACGCCCCAGCCGTACAGCAGGCCGTCCCGGCCCAACGCTAGAGAGCTCAGGCGGCCTGCAGCAATCGAGCTGGCCTCAATGCCACTGATTACCCGAGCCGTGCTGCTCGCCAAGGCCGTGCCGGGCGTGCGGTCCAGCAGCGTGCTGCGCCCCAGCAGCAGCACCGCCCCATCGGCACGCAGCAGCAAACCATAGCCCAGGCCGGCACTGATCGCTGGGGTGGCCGTAGGCGTAGGCGTAGGCGTAGGCGTTGGCGTTGGCGTAGGCGTAGGCGTAGGCGTTGGCGTCGGCGCTGGGACCGGCGCCGGTGTCGGCGCGGCGGCAATGGGTTCATCAACACCGTCGCCGCCACCGCAGCCCCACAAACCCAAAGCGAGGCCCAGACCGAGGGCCGTATTTACAAGCTGTCTCATCACCATCTCCCCAAGCGAGCTCTCCCACGAGAGCCATCGCTTGCTTTGTAGGGCGAGGTGAATTACTGACCAGTTACCAGGCCCGCTTACTTGCGCAGATAGTCGAAGAAGGCTTTGGCGTTGGGCTCGCGTTTCAGGAACTCATGCACCAGTTCGGGCGCCGGGCGTTGGCCGCCATTGCCCAGCACGATGTCACGGTAGCGCCGGCCGGTCTCGGGGCCGAGCTTGTCGGCGTTGAACTCGGTGCGCAGGTCCATCGCCAGCACCAGGCTCCACAGATAGCCGTAGTAGCCGGCACCGTAGCCGCCAGCCACATGGCCGAAGCCGGCCGGGAACATCGTGCCCGCCACATGGCCCAGCGGCGTCGCGCCCTCCATCTTGGCCCACAGCGCCATTGGCTCTGGCACGTCCGGGCCGTGCAGAGCCAGATCGTAGCCGGCATACAGATGCTGGCGACCATACTGCGAGCCCTTGGCAAAGTCCTTGGCGGCCTGGGCCTTGTCGACCAGCGCGTCCGGCACCGGCTTGCAGCTCGCGCAGACCTCCGCCATCAACTTGAGCACCTGCTTGTCGTAGACCCAGTCTTCCAGCATCTGCGAGGGCGCCTCGACGAAGTCATGCATGACCGAGGTGCCCCCCTGGCTGGCATAGCGGGTCTGCGACAGATTGTTGTGCACCGCATGGCCTAGCTCGTGCAGTAGGGTCTCAACCTCGTCCAAGGTCAGGCCCTTGCGATCAAAATTGACGACCAAAGCGGCGGTCGGCGTGCGGCCCATGCGTGTCGCGCTGGAGCGCAGCGGCCAGACTGCCGCATGGTTGTACTTGCCCTCGCGGGGATAGAGGTCCACATACATGGTCGCCAGCGCCTTGCCGGTGGTCGCGTCGTTGACCGCGAAGGCCTGCACCTCGGGGTGCCAGAGCTGAGCCTTCACCGGCGTGTAGCGCACGCCCATCATCTTCTCGACGATGCGCATTGTGAACAGCAGGCTCTCCTGCGGCGGGAAGTACTGGCGGAAGGCTTCTTGGTCGACGCTGTAGCGCTGCTGGCGGATACGCTCGCTGTAGTAGCTGGCGTCCCAGCGCTGCACCGTGGTCGCCTCAGGCGCGGTGCCGAGCTGCTCGGCCTTGGCGGCGCGCAGCTCCAGCAGGTCGGCGCGCTCACCCTCGGTCACCGTGCTCTTGACCTCGTCAAGGAACTTCCAGGCAGTGGCCGCGTCCTTGGCCATCTTGCGGCGCAGATTGAAGTCCACATAGTTCGTGAAGCCGAACAACTTCGCGTACTCGTGCCGCGCCTGAATGATCTCGGCCAGCAGCTTCAGATTGGCCGCCCCGCCCTCATTGGTCTTGGCCCGCCACATGCGCTCGCGCGCCGCGCCGCTGTCGGCGCTCTGCAGCACCGGGCCATAGCTCGGGTAGTCGACGCCCAGCACGATGCGGCCCTCGGCATCGCGCGGCGCGCTCTTCCAAACGCCTTCAGGCACGCCCTTGAGCTCGGCCTCGGTGAACACCACCTTGACGCCGGCATCGCGGATGTTCTTCTCGAAGTTCTGGTTCAGCTCACTGAGCTTGTCAAGAATCTGCTTGGCGCGCTTGCGCTGCGCAGGCGGCAGGGCCACACCGCCGTCCTCGAAGCCGCCCAGGCCCACCCGCACCAGCTCGCGGTCGATCGCATCGGCGGCGGGCGCGGACTTCAAGGCACGATAGATCTTCTCGTTCTGGCCGTAGCTGGAGCTGAAATCAGCCCAGCGCAGCGAGCAGGCCTGCGCTGCCTCGCGCACCGGCTTGTCGGGGTGGACGTTGAGCACGAATTCAATTGGGTACTGGGTGTCCTCGATGAAGGCATAGAAGTCATCGTAGGCGGCCAGCCAGCCGGCATCGACCTTGCGGCGCTCCAGGCCGGACAGTCGCTGACGGGCCGCGCTCAGGCCCTTGTCGCAGGCCGATTTGATCTGGGCGGCGTTCTTGTACTGCGGGAAGGCCGGGCCGGGCAGGCCCGTGGCTGTGGCCTGAGAGGTCTGCGCCGAGGCGCTCAGGGCCAGCAGGCCGGCGGCCAGCAAGCAGGTCTTGTGAAGCTTCATGCGGTCATCTCCGTTGACTGTGGCCGCGATGGCGGCGCGCGCGGATTGTGCCGCCTCGGTCGCTAGGCGGGGCGGCGATGCGATGAAGCACGATGTCGGAGGGATCAGTGACCGATTCAGAACAGCTCGCGGATCTGCTGTAGCGCGGCGGGATCCTCGATCGTCGTCAGATCGCCCGGATCGCGACCCTCGCAGACCGCCTGAATCGCACGACGCAGTAGCTTGCCCGAGCGGGTCTTGGGCAGAGCCGTGACAAAGCGCACCCGCGCCGGCCGCGCCACTGAGCCGAGCTGCTCGTCCACCCGCTTCATGATCTCGCCCTCCTCGCGCAGCACCTCCACGGCCGCGTTCTTCAACACCACAAAGGCCATCGCGACCTGGCCTTTGAGCGCATCTGCCACGCCCACCACCGCAACCTCGGCCACATTGGCATGGCTGGCAATGCTCTCCTCGATCTCGCGCGTGCCCAGGCGATGGCCGGCCACGTTGATGACATCGTCGGTGCGGCCGAGAATGAAATAGTAGCCGTCGGCGTCACGCAGCGCCCAGTCGAATGTCGAGTAGACCTGCTGGCCGGGAATGCTGGACCAGTAAGTCCTCTGGTAGCGCGCATCGTCGCCCCAGATCGTCTGCAGGCAGCCGGGCGGCAGTGGATAGCCCAGGGCCAGCACGCCCTTCTGGTTTGGCGAGGTCAGCGGCTCGCCGCTGTGCTCGTCCAGCAGTTGGACATCGTAGCCATACATCGCCAGCCCCGGCGAGCCGAAGCGGGTCGGTGTGGCCTCGATGCCGTGCGCGACGGTCAGGATTGGCCAGCCGGTCTCGGTCTGCCAGTAGTTGTCGATCACCGGGCGGCCCAGCGACTCGGCAATCCAGCGCCCGGTCGGCTCGTCCAAAGGCTCGCCGGCCAAGAACAGCGCGCGCAGCGAGCTCAGGTCGTAACGGGACAAGTGGGCCGGGTCCTGCTTCTTCAGCACCCGCACGGCGGTCGGTGCACTGAACATCACCGAGACCTTGTACTTCTCGACCAGGCTCCACCATATGCCAGCATCGGGTCGGATCGGCAGGCCCTCGTACATGATCGTCGCCATGCCAGCCAGCAGCGGCCCGTAGATGATGTAACTGTGGCCCACCACCCAGCCGATATCGCTGGTCGAGAAGTAGGTCTCGCCCGGCTGGCCGCAGAAGATGTGCTTCATGCTGGCTGCCAGCGCCACCGCGTAGCCACCGGTGTCGCGCTGCACGCCCTTGGGCTTGCCTGTTGTGCCACTGGTGTAGAGCGTGTAGCTGGGGTGCTCGGCATCGAGCCAGACGCAGGGCACGCGGGCTTCGAGATGCTGCTGGCGCAGCGCCGCATAGTCCAGGTCACGGTCCGGCACCCGCTCCATCGCCGCCAGGCCCCGGTCAACCAGCAACACATGCTCGGGCTTGTGCGCCGCCAGCCGGATCGCCTCGTCCAGCAGCGGCTTGTAGGGCAGCAGTTTGCCGGCGCGGCTGCCGGCATCGGCACTGACGATCAGCTTCGGCGTCGCATCATCGATGCGGCTGGCCAGCGAGACACTGGCAAAACCGCCGAACACCACCGAGTGGATCGCGCCAATACGGGCGCAGGCCAGCATTGCGAATGCCGCCTCAGGAATCATCGGCATGTAGATCAGCACCCGGTCGCCCTGGCTCACGCCCTGGGCCAGCAGCATCGCCGCCATGCGCTCGACCTCGCGCTGCAGCGCCTCGAAGCTGTAGACCCTCTGCTCGTCCACCTCGGTCGAGACCCAGATCAGCGCATTGGCCTCAGGACGCGAGCGCGCATGGCGGTCCACCGCGTTGTGGCACAGATTGGTGCGGCCACCGACGAACCAGCGCGCGAACGGCGGTTTTCGCAGATCGCACACCTGATCAAACGGCCTGTGCCACTCGATCAGCGCTGCCTGCTCGGTCCAAAAGCCCTCGCGGTCATGCAAGGAACGGGCATGGAAATCGGCATAGCTGGGCGCGCGCATTGATGTCTCCTGTGTCTTATGCCCAGGCATTTCAGAAAACCGGACTGACGGCAGACTGACCCTGGCGCGAGACTTTGCTCACAAATGGAGCACAAGTTACCAATGCTTGCGCCAGCGCAAGCCCTTGCACAGGGGGATTGCCAGCAGAGCTGTGGTCCAATTCGGGTTAGTACCAACTTTGCCCTGATGCGCCCCCGGGCTTACCCGTGAGCGCCGCCCTTCTCGCTTGACACCTTTCACAGCCCCCCCATAAGCTGCGCGCCGACACCCATGTTCGACGCCAGCCGACTCCCCCCTCACAGCACCCGATGGCAGCGCCTATTGACGGCCTGCGGTCTGCTGCTTGCCGTCGCTGCGGCCCAGGGTCAGGCCTTGCCGCAAGCGCCGGCCCCGGCCGCCTCGCAGCCGGCCACCGCGGGCGCGGGCGATGCCGTCAGCCGCTTCCTGCAGGAGCGCGGCTTGCTAGGCCAGGTATCGGTCGAGAGCGGCGGCCTGCTGGACCAGGTGCGGGACAAGGCCTCGGACCTGGTGCTGGCCTCAATGAATTTTCTCGGCGTGCCCTACAAGCGTGGCGGCAACTCCGCCGAAAGCGGTTTTGACTGCAGCGGCTTCACCCGCCACATCTTCGAGATGAGCGTGGGCCTGGTGCTGCCGCGCCGGGCCGACGAGCAGGCCAAGCTCTCCAGCCTGGCTCCGGTCAAGAAGACCGAGCTCAAGCCCGGCGACCTGGTGTTCTTCAACACCATGCGCCGCACCTTCTCCCATGTCGGCATCTATGTCGGAGAGGGCAAGTTCATCCACGCGCCACGCACCGGCTCGAAGGTGCGCGTGGAGGACATGCGCGAGGCCTACTGGGCCAAGCGATTCACCGGTGCGCGGCGGGCGGACCTGAACGCGGCGGAGACCAGCAGCACTGCCGCAGCGATGAACTGAGTGAAGTGCAGGGCAGACCGCCCTGCATTTGGTTTGCGGAGTGACAGCTCAGCGAGTGGGTCTGCACCATTGTCTCTTGCCAGTCAGAACCCAGTCCTTTGCGCTGACAAGGCCCAGCCCCAAACAGCAAGTCTGCTCCTCAGAACGCCGCGATCCCCGTCATCGCCCGCCCGAGTATCAGCGCATGGATGTCATGCGTGCCCTCGTAGGTGTTGACCACTTCCAGATTGACCAGGTGGCGGGCGATGCCGAACTCGTCGGAGATGCCATTGCCGCCCAGCATGTCGCGGGCGACGCGGGCGATGTCCAGAGCTTTGCCGCAGCTGTTGCGCTTCATGATCGAGGTGATCTCGACCGCAGCGGTGCCCTCGTCCTTCATGCGCCCCAGGCGCAGGCAGCCCTGCAGGCCCAGCGTGATTTCGGTCTGCATATCGGCCAGCTTCTTTTGCACCAGCTGGTTGGCGGCCAGCGGCTTGCCGAACTGCTTGCGGTCCAGCACATACTGGCGCGCCTTCATCCAGCAGTCCTCGGCGGCACCGAGCGCGCCCCAGGCGATGCCGTAGCGGGCGCTGTTCAGGCAGGTGAACGGGCCCTTCAGGCCGCGCACCTCTGGGAAGGCGTTCTCTTCGGGGCAGAACACCTCGTCCATCACGATCTCGCCGGTGATCGAGGCGCGCAAGCCCACCTTGCCGTGGATGGCTGGCGCGCTCAGGCCCTTCCAGCCCTTTTCCAGCACAAAGCCGCGGATCTGGCCGCCATCATCCTTGGCCCAGACGACGAAGACGTCGGCGATCGGGCTGTTGGTGATCCACATCTTGGCGCCACTGAGCGAATAGCCGCCGTCGACCTTCTTGGCCCGCGTGATCATCGAGCCGGGGTCGGAGCCATGGTTCGGTTCGGTCAGGCCGAAGCAGCCTATCCACTCGCCACTGGCAAGCTTGGGCAGGTATTTCTGCTTGGTAGCCTCGGAGCCGAACTCATTGATTGGCACCATCACCAGCGAGCTCTGCACGCTCATCATCGAGCGGTAGCCGGAGTCGACACGCTCGACCTCGCGGGCCACCAGGCCGTAGCACACATAGTTCAGGCCGGCGCCGCCGTACTGCTCCGGAATGGTCGGGCCCAAGAGGCCCAGCTCGCCCATCTCGCGGAAAATGCCGGCATCGGTCTTCTCGTGGCGGAAAGCCTCCAGCACGCGCGGCGCCAGGCTGTCCTGGCAGTAGGCGCGGGCGGCGTCGCGCACCGCGCGCTCGTCATCCGTCAGTTGCTGCTCCAGCAAGAGCGGGTCGTCCCAGTGGAATTGGGCCTTGGCCATGGTCAGTCTCCTTTAGATACTACAAAAACTCTGGGCAATCCTAGCCCTGCACAGGCAACACCGCTGTCACCTCGATTTCAACCTTGGCACGATCTTCCATCAGACCCGCCACCTGCACCGCGCTCATCGCAATCTGATACTCCTGGCCCAGCACCTCGCGGTAGGCCTGGCCCACTTCGCGGCCGCGCGCCAGGTACTCGCGCTTGTCCAGCAGATACCAGGTCATCCGGGTGATGTGTTCGGGGCCGGCGCCGGCCTCGGCCAGCACGGCTTTGATATTCAGCAGAGTCTGGCGCACCTGGGCGATGAAGTCGTCGCTCTCGAACTGGCATTGGCCGTTCCAGCCGATCTGGCCGGCGACGAAGATCTGCCGGCCCGTCACCGCCACACCATTGGCATAACCGCGTGGCGCGGCCCAGTCGGTGGGCTGAAGCACTTGTTTCGTCATGTCTTGTCTCCTGCGGCTCGCTCCAGGGCGGCGCGCAAATCATCGGGAAAAGGGGTGGACTGGTGCGTGTCCAGCGAGGTGCAGACCAGCACCTGCTCGAAGGCAACGCGCTGGCCATCGGGCCCATCGAAGGAAATGGCCAGGCTCAGCGAGCTGCGGCCCAGCTTGCGGATCTCGATGCGCTGCGTCAGCACATCGCCCATGCGGCTGATGCGCTTGAAATCGCTGCTCAGATGCACGCTGGGCATGCCGACGCGGCGCGGCCCCAGCAGCTGGGCGTAGTCCACGCCCAGGCCCTGGGTAAACCAGTCCTCGACCAGCGCATTGAGCATCTCGAAATAGCGCGGATAGAACACGATGCCGGCCGGGTCGCAATGGCCAAAGCGCACCAGTTCCTGCCGCTCGAACACACAGGCGTTTGTCATTCGCTCAGACCCCCAGATAACGCTGCCACAGGCCGTGGTCGGCATCCAGTGCGGCCGAATCGCCGGCCCAGACCACACGGCCGCGCTCCAGGATGCTGTGCCGGTCGGCCAGACGGATCAGGCGCCGCACATACTTGTCCACCACCAGAATCGTCTGCCCGGCCTCGCGCAGCCGGTCCAGGCAGCGCCAGATCTCTTCGCGTATCAGCGGGGCCAGACCCTCGGTGGCCTCGTCCAGGATCATCAGCTTGGGGTTGGTCACCAGCGCCCGGCCGATGGCCAGCATCTGCTGCTCGCCGCCGGAGAGCTGGTTGCCCATATTCGAGGCCCGCTCACGCAGGCGCGGGAACAGCTCGAACACCCGCTCGACATCCCAGGGCTGGCTCGCGCCGCTGCGGTTCCCGGCAAAGGCCTGCAGATGCTCGCGCACGGACAGGTTCGGGAAGATCTGCCGGCCCTCTGGCACGATGGCCAAGCCCAGGCGCGCGATGCGGTCGGCGCTCCACCCGGTGACGTCCTGGCCGGCAAAGCGGATACGGCCCTGGCTCGGGGCCATCCAACCGGTCAGACAACGCAGCGTCGTGCTCTTGCCCATGCCATTGCGGCCCAGCAGGGTCACGACCTCGCCGGCCCTGATCTGCAGATCCAGGCCGAACAGCACCTGGCTGCTGCCATAGCAGGCCTCCAGCCCGCTGATCTCGAGAATGGCTTCGCTCACAGCGCCGCCTCCATCTCATCGCCCAGATAGGCCTTCTTGACCTCGGGATGCTCGCGGATCTCGGCCGGCGTGCCACTGGCGATGACACGGCCGAACACCAGGGTCGAGATGCGGTCGGCCAGCCGGAACACCGCGTCCATATCGTGCTCCACCAAAAGCAAGGTCAGGTCTTGCGCTCGCAAGGATTGCAACAGCTCCACCATACGCTCGGACTCGTCCGGCCCCATACCCGCCATCGGCTCGTCCAGCAGCAGCAGACGCGGTTGCGCGGCCAGGGCCAGGCCGACCTCGAGCTGGCGCTGCTCGCCATGGCCCAGACTGCCGGCCGGGCGGTCACCATGCCGAGCCAAACCGATACGCTCCAACAGCACAGAAGCCTCGGCGTAGGCGGCTTCGTCGTTAACCGCCGCGCGCCACCAGCTCGGCTGGCCCGGCCGGCGCGCCTGTACTGCAAGCGCCAGGTTGTCCAGCACCGAAAAGCGCTTGAAGATGCTGGTGATCTGGTAGGAGCGCACTAGGCCGGCGCGCACTCTGGCGGGCATGTCGACAGGAGTCAGGTCTTGCCCGGCGAAGTGGATCAGGCCGGCATCCGAGGCCATCGCCCCGGAGATCTGGTGAATCAAGGTGGTCTTGCCTGCGCCGTTCGGGCCGATCAGCGCATGGACCTCGCCGGCGCACACCTCGAAGGAGGCATGGTCGGTAGCGGCCAGCGCGCCGAAGCGCTTGACCAGAGAGTCGACTTTCAGAAGCGGCTCAGTCACGGGCGGCCTTTCTCTTGATCATCCCCACCAAGCCCTGGGGCGCGAACAGCACCACGCCCAGCAGCACCACGCCCAGCGCCATCTGCCAGTGCAGGGTGTAGCCGGCCAACACTTCCTCCAGCAGCAGGAAGGCCGCCGCGCCCAGCGCCCCGCCCCATAGCGAACCGGCACCGCCAAGAATCACCATAATCATCAGCTGGCCCGATTGCGACCAGTGCATGGTGTGCGGCGTCACCAGGCCGTTCAGATTGGCCAGCAGCGCTCCGGCCAACCCGGCGATTGCGCCGGCCAGCACAAAAGCCTGCCACTGCACCGCAAACACACGGGCTCCAACCGCGCCCATGCGGGTCTCGTTTTCCTTGAGGCCCTGCAGCAGCCAGCCGAAGGGCGAGTTGACCAGGCGCTGCAGCAGGCCCATCACCGCGACAAACAGCGTCAGCACGACCCAGAAGAAGATCGCGTCGTCCTTCAGATCGACACCCAGGGCCGAGCGCGCGGGCAGCGGCAAGCCGTCCTCGCCGCCATAGGCCTTCAGCGAGATCACCAGGTAATAAAACATCTGGGCGAAAGCCAAGGTGATCATGATGAAGTAGACGCCCCGGGTGCGAAGGCTGATCGCTCCGATCAGCGCAGCGGCAAGACCCGCAACCAGCATCGCCGCCGGCCAGGCGACCCAGGCCGAGGCAACACCGGCGTCCATCAGGATGCCTACCGTGTAGGCACCCAGGCCGACAAAAGCCGCATGGCCGAAGCTGACCATCCCGCCAAAACCGAGGATCAGGTTCAGGCTGGACGCAGCGATCGCAAAGATCAGCAGCCGGCTGGCCACGCCGATGTAGAACTCCAGGCCGAAGGCCGTCAGCAGCGGCGGCAGCGCCGCCAGCAGCGCGAGCAAGGGCCAGGTCCACAGACCCAGGCCGCGATGATGGAGTTGACTTGTACGCATATTCATCATCATCCTCGGGCCGGGAACAGACCCTGCGGCTTCCAGAACAGCACCGCCGCCATCAAGACATAGATCAGGATCGACGCCAGCGCCGGGCCCAGGTTAGAGGCCACCTCGGCAGACGCAAGCTGGCGCAGCAGCGCGGGCAACAAGGTACGGCTGCAGGTGTCGACCAGGCCCACCAGCAAGGCGCCAACCAGCGCCCCGCGGATCGAGCCGATACCGCCGATCACGATCACGACAAAGGCCAGGATCAGGATGCTCTCGCCCATGCCCACCTGCACGGCCAGGATGGGGCCCAGCAGCGAGCCGGCCAGCGCGCACAGGGCCGCACCGAAGCCGAACACCGCTGTGAACAGCCAGCGGATATTGACCCCCATCGCAGTGGCCATCGCCCGGTTCGAGGCCCCGGCCCGCACCCACATGCCGATGCGGGTGCGCGTGACCAGCAGATAGAGCAGCACCGCCACCGCCAGCCCGACACCGATGATCAACAGCCGGTAGGCCGGATACATCAGCCCGGGCAGCAGCTCGACCGGGCCTGACAGCGCGGCCGGAGTGTTCAGCATCACCGGCTGTGCACCCCAGATCATGCGCACGCCCTCGTTGCAGATCAGGATCAGTGCAAAGGTCGCCAGCACCTGGCTCAGGTGATCGCGCGCATAGAGCCGGCGCAGCAGGCTCACCTCCAGCAGCATGCCGAAGGCCGCCGTGCCGAGAAGCGCCGCGCCGACACCGAGGCCGAACGATCCGCTGGCCTCGGTGACGGCCGCCATCAGATAGGCGCCGACCATGTAAAGCGAACCATGGGCCAGGTTGATCATGTCCATGATGCCGAACACGAGGGTCAGCCCGGCGGCAAGCAGGAACAGCATCAGCCCGAACTGCAGGCCGTTCAAGGCCTGCTCGACAACGAGGATCCAGTCCATCCGGGGCTTACTTCATCTTGCAGCTGCCTGCGTAGGCATCCGCATGGTTGCTGAAGATCTTGCCGAGTGTCTTGTTGGTCACACGGCCCTGCGTGTCCTTGGTGATCACGCGCAGGTAGTAATCCTGCACCGGGTACTGGTTGTTGTTGTATTTGAAGGGCCCGCGCACCGAGTCGAACTTCGCCGCTTTCAGCGCCTTCAGCACGGCCGGCTTGTCCTCGACCTTGCCCTTGACATCGCGCACCGCTGCGGCAATCGACAGCGCAGCGTCATAGCCCTGGCTGGCATAGAGCGAGGGCATGCGGCCATAGTCCTTCAGGAAGTCCGCGACGAACTTTTTGTTGGCCGGGTTGTCCATGTCATGCGCCCAGTGCGAGCTGTTGAACATGCCCAGCATCGGCTCGCCGACGGCCTTGATCACGTCCTCGTCGGCCGAGAAACCGGGACCGAACAGAGTCACGTCCTTGGACAGACCGGCGCCGACGAACTGCTTGATGAAGTTGATGCCCATGCCGCCCGGCAGGAAGATGTACATCGCATCGGGCTTGGCGGCGCGGGCCTGGGCCAACTCGGCCGAGTAGTCCAACTGGCCGAGCTTGGTGTAAATCTCGTCGGCTATCGCGCCCTTGTAAAAGCGCTTGAAGCCGGTGATCGCATCCTTGCCCGCAGGGTAATTTGGCGCCAGCACGACGACCTTCTTGAAGCCCTTGTCCATCACGGTCTTGCCGACCGCCTCGTGCAGATTGTCGTTCTGCCAGGCGACGTTGAAGAAGTACGGGTTGCACTGCTCGCCTGCGTACTGCGAGGGCCCGGCATTGGCGCTGATGTAGGGCGTCTTGCTGTCGAACACGCTGGGGCCGACCGCCAGCATGATGTTGGAGAACACGATACCGGTCATGAAGTCGACCTTGTCTCGCTTGAGCAGGCGCTCCGAGGTCTGCTTGGCCACATCGGGGTTCTGCTGGTCGTCAGCCGTGATCACTTCGACCGGCAGACCCCCGAACTTCCCACCAGCGTGCTTGACGGCCAGATTGAAGCCGTCGCGAATATCCACGCCCAGGCCAGCTCCGGGTCCGGACAGCGTGGACAAGAGACCGATCTTGACCTTGTCGGCCGCCCAGGCGCTGCCGCCGGTTGCTGTCAGTCCCAACATCATCGCGGCATACAGAACAGCAAGGTTTTTCTTCTTCATACCAATCTCCGTAGGGGTGGGGTGGATGGTTCAGCCTTCTTGGCGCAGACGGAATCGTTGCAGCTTGCCGGTCTCGGTGCGCGGCAGGCTGGCGCGGAACTCTATCGCACGGGGGTACTTGTACGGGGCAATGCTCGCCTTGACGTAGTCCTGCAGTTCGCGCACCAGGGTCGGGTCTTGCCCCAGCTGCTCTTGAACGCCTGGACGCAGCACGACAAAAGCCTTGACGATCTGGCCGCGCTCCGCGTCGGGCACGCCGACCACGCCGCACTCAGCCACCTTGGGGTGGGCCAGCAAGGCGCTCTCGACCTCGGGACCTGCGATGTTGTAGCCGCCGGAGACGATCATGTCGTCGGTGCGGGACTGGTAGACGAAGAAGCCCTCATCGTCGATCAGGTAGGCGTCGCCGGTCAGATTCCAGCCCTTCTTCACATACTTGCCCTGGCGTGCGTCGGCAAGGTAGCGGCAGCCGGTCGGTCCCTGGACAGCCAGCTTACCGATCTGACCCGCAGGCAAGACCTGGCCCTCATCGTCCATCACGCAGGCGCGGTAGCCGGGCACCGGCGTGCCGGTGGCGCCAGGCTTGGCCTGCGCCTCGGTGTGCGAGATGAAGATGTGCAGCAGCTCGGTGGCGCCGATGCCGTCGATCATCTCGATGCCGGAGGCGTCCTTCCACAGCTGCCGGGTTGCGGCGGGAAGCGTCTCGCCGGCGCTGACGCATTTGCGCAGGCTGGAGATGTCATGCACGCCCACTTGGGCAGCCATGGCGCGGTAGGAGGTCGGCGCAGTGAAGCACACGGTGGCGCGATACTGGGCGATGGCCGGCAGCAAGGCGTCGGGCCCGGCTTTCTCAAGCAACACGGTCGAGGCGCCGACGCTCATCGGGAACAGCACAAGGCCGCCTAAGCCGAAGGTGAAGGCCAGCGGCGGGCTGCCGATGAAGATGTCCGACGCCACGGGCCGCAGCACATGGGGCGGCCAGCAGCGGCAGATTGCCATCACATCGCGATGGAAGTGCATCGTGCCCTTGGGCTCGCCGGTCGTGCCCGAAGTGAAGGCGATGATGCAGCAGTCGTCGGCGGCAGTCTCGACGTTGGCGAACGCTGCAGGCTTGCCGGCGGCGCGCGCCTCGATGCCGTCCGGCGCCTCACTGAAGTAGTAAGCGATCGATGTGAGCGTCGGGCATTGCGCCTGGGCCAGCGTCAGTTCCTCGGCCAGGCGTGCATCACACAGCGCATGGCTGACCTGGGCCTTCTGCACCACCTGGCACAACTCTTTGGCACGCAGCAGCGGCATGGTCGCAACTGCAATGGCGCCGACCTTCATGATCGCAAACCAGCAGGCCGCCATCTGCGGCGTGTTCGCGCCGCGCATCAGGACGCGGTTACCCGGCACGACGCCCAGGTCCTCGACCAGCACACGTGCGATGCGGTTCGCCTGTGCCTGCAGCTGAGCATAGGTCCAGCGCACACCGACCCCCTGCATGCACAGGCGCTCGCCCTGCCCCTGCTCGACCCAGCGGTCCAGCAACTCCTGCGCGCAGTTCAGCCGCTCGGGAAATTGCAGCTCGGGCAGATCGAACACCAGCTCCGGCCACTGGTCCTTGGGCGGGAGGTTTTCGCGTGCAAAGGTATCCAGGTGGGCGGTGTAGCTCATGTCGTCTTCTCTTCAACCGTTCTTCAGTAGGTCTCGACCGATGATCAACTGCTGGACTTCGCTGGCCCCCTCGTAGATCCGCAGTGCGCGGATCTCGCGGTACAGCGACTCGACGATCTCGCCGCGCCTCACGCCACGGCCGCCGTGCAGTTGCACGGCCGCGTCGATCACTTGCTGCGCGCCCTCCGTGGCCATCAGCTTGGCCATTGCCGCTTCGCGAGTGATGTTGAGGCCTTGATCGCGCTGCCAGGCGGCGCGGTAGACCAAGAGGGCCGAGCTGTCCACCGTGCAGGCCATGTCGGCCAGCTTGGCCTGCGTCAAGGGCAGATCAGCAAGAGTCGCGCCAAACATCGGCCGCTCGTGCGCCTGGCGCAAACCTTCTTGCAAGGCACGCCGCGCGAAACCCAACGCTGCGGCGGCCACCGAAGTCCGAAATACGTCGAGGGTACGCATCGCCACCTTGAAGCCCTCCCCCGGAGTTCCGATCATTTGGCTCTTGGGCACGCGGCAGTTCGTGAACTTCAGGCGCGCCAGCGGGTGCGGGGCGATCACCTCGATGCGCTCGGCGATCTCGAATCCAGGCAGCCCGGCGTCGACGATGAAGGCGGATATTCCCCTCGACCCCGGTGCTTCGCCAGTACGTGCAAACAGCACATAGAAATCCGCGATGCCCCCGTTGGAAATCCAGGTCTTCTCGCCGTTCAACACATAGCTGTCGCCATCCTCCGTGGCGCTGCACTGCATCGCCGCGACGTCTGAGCCAGCCTCGGGCTCGGACAGTGCAAACGCCGCCAGTGCTTCGCCGCGTGCCACGCGCGGCAAGTAGCGCTCGCGTTGTGCTGGCGTGCCCATCAGAGAGATCGCACCCGAGCCCAGGCCCTGCATTGCGAAGGCGAAATCAGCCAGGCCGTTGTAGCGCGCCAGCGTCTCGCGCAGCAAACAGATCGCGCGGGTGTCGATGGCCTCGCCTTCGCCCGCCACCGCGTGGTTCAGCCAGCCGGCGGCGCCCAGGGCCTTGACCAGTTGCCTGCATTGGGCGTCGACATCGTCCTCACCGTGTGCATGATCCAGGTGCGTGGCGCACCAGGCATCCAGCTCGCGTGCCAGCGCACGGTGCTCGTCGCCGAAGAAGGGCCAGGCCAGGTGTTTCAGATGCATCTCAGTTACCCTCGAAGACGGGTCGCTGCTTAGCGACAAAGGCGTGATACGCACGATGAAAATCCTGAGTCATCATGCAGATCGCCTGGGCCTGCGCCTCAGATTCGATCGCCTCGTCGACGCCCATGGCCCATTCCTGATGCAGCATCTTCTTGGTCATCGCATGGCCGAAGCCCGGACCCTCGACGATCTGCGCGGCCCAGGCCAGCGCGGCTGCTTCCAGCGCCTCGGGCTCGGCCAGCCGGTTCATAAAGCCCCAGCTCAGGCCCTCCTCGCCGCCCAGGCTGCGGCCCGAATAGAGCAGGTCCGAAGCGCGGCCCTGGCCGACGATGCGCGGCAAGATGGAGCAGGCGCCCATATCGCAGCCCGCCAGACCGACGCGGGTGAACAAAAAGGCGGTCTTGCTGCGCGCGGTGCCGACGCGCAGGTCTGAGGCCATCGCGATGATGGCGCCAGCGCCTGCGCAAACGCCGTCGATGGCGGAGATCACTGGCTGCGGGCAGGCGCGCATCGCCTTGACCAGGTCGCCCGTCATGCGCGTGAAGGCCAGCAGATCCGGCATGCTCATCTTCGTCAGCGGGCCGATGATCTCGTGCACATCGCCGCCGGAGCAAAAGTTGCCACCGGCGCCCTGCACGACGATCACGCCAACCTCGTCCACATAGCTCAGCGTGCGGAACAGATCGCGCAGCTCGGCATAGGACTCGAAGGTCAGCGGATTCTTGCGCTCAGGCCGGTTCAGCGTGATCACGCCAACGGCGCCCTCCTGGCGCCAACCGAAGTGCTGTGGCGCGAAGCCTGCCAGGCTGCGGCGATTGCCCTCTATCAGATGTTTGTCCATATCGCTCATTTCCTCGTTGTCTCAGCCAGATGGGTCTTCAGCCCCGCCAGCAGCCCGTAGACCTGGGCCTTCTCCTCGGCACTCCAGCCGCTGAGCAGCTCGACGATCCAGCTCTCGTGCGTCGCGGCCATGCGCTTGAACTGGCGCTTGCCGGCCGGCGTCAGCTTGACGGTGTAGGAGCGGCGGTCGGTCGCATGGGGCTCGCGCTGCACCAGGCCCTCAGCCTCCAGCTGGTCGGTGATACCGGTGACATTGCCGCCGGTGACCATCAGGCGCTGCGACAGCTCACGCATCGCCAGGCCCTGCGGGTGCCGCTCCAACTGGGCCAGCAGATCGAAGCGCGGCAAAGTGGTGGCGAAGTCATGGCGCAGGCGCTGGCGGATCTGGTCCTCGATGCGTGTCGTACAAGCCAGCAGGCGCAGCCACAGCTTCAGCGCCTGGTGGTCGTGGTCATTGACGCGGGACTCGATGTCCGGGCCAAACTGTTGCTCGGAATCCAACATCACATCAGCTCCCCACCGCAGACCGCAATCGCCTGGCCGGTGATCGCGCTGCTGTCACGCCGAGCCAGCCACAGCACGCTGGCGGCTACTTCCTTGGGCTGAATCAGACGGCCCTGCGGGTTGCTGGCGGCCAACTCGGCGCGCGCGGCCTCGGCGCTGCGGCCCGTCTTTTCACTGATCGTCGCCACCGCCTGCGCGACGATATCGGTCTCGGTATAGCCGGGGCAGACGGCGTTGACCGTCACACCCTTGCGGGCGAGTTCCAGCGCCATCGACCTGGTCAGCCCGACGACGCCATGCTTGGCTGCGCAATAGGCCGCCACATAAGCGTAGCCCTTCAGCGCGGCGGTGCTGGCCACATTGATGATGCGCCCAAAGCCACGCTCGCTCATGCCCACCATCACCTCTCGCGAGCACAAAAAGGTGCCGGTCAGGTTGACATTGAGCATCTGCTGCCACAACGCCAGGCTGGTGCGATGCAACGGCGCGGTCTCGACCTGGCCGGCGTTGTTGACCAGGATGTCGACCGGACCAACCGCGGCAAAGGCTGCTTTCACGCTGGCCTCGTCGCCAACGTCGATGGTCTGCACCGCGACATCGCCACCGAGCAGCACTCGCTGCGCCTGCAGCTTTTCGATTTGGCGGCCCATCAACGTGACGCGTGCGCCGCCCGCCAGCAGGCAAGCCCCCACCGCCGCGCCGATGCCGCTGCCGCCGCCGGTCACTACCGCATGCAGGCCTTGGAGATCAGTCACATCAGACTCCCAGCGCCTTGTTAGCCTGCTCCAGCGCGGACATGCCCGGGCCGGCCGCAGCCTGAGAGCGTTGCCGCTCGAACTCGCGCTCCAGCTGTACCTTGCCGGCCTGGTATTGCTGCGGCCAGTCCACGCCCTGCCCGCCCAGGTATCCGATGCGCGCGGCCTCGGTCAGCGTCCAGGCCGGGTTGGCCAGATGCGGGCGAGCGATCGCGCACAGATCGGCACGGCCAGCCGCGATGATGCTGTTGACATGATCGGCCTCGGAGATCGCGCCGACCGCGATCGTCGCGATGCCGACGCGGTTGCGGATACTCTCCGAGAACGGCGTCTGCCACATGCGGCCATAAGTGGGCCTTTCCTTCTTGCTGACCTGCCCAGAAGACACGTCGATCAGGTCGGCGCCGGCCGCCTTGAAGGCCCCGGCGATCTGCACCGCGTCTTCCGGGGTGATGCCACCCTGGACCCAGTCATGTGCCGAGATCCGCACCGACATTGGTCTGTCTTGCGGCCAGATCGTGCGCATCGCGGCGAACACTTCCAGCGGATAGCGCAAGCGATTTTCCAGCGTGCCGCCGTACTCGTCGCTGCGCTGGTTGGTCAGCGGCGAGATGAAGCTGGACAGCAGGTAGCCGTGGGCGCAATGCAGCTCCAGCCAGTCGAATCCGGCCGCCAGCGCGCGCTTCGTCGCGGCAGCGAACTCTTCCCGCACCCGGTCCATATCGGCGCGCGTCATCGCCCGCGAGACCTGACTGACGCCGTCCAGATACTGCTGGGGCGAGGCGGAGATCAGCGGCCAGTTGCCACTCTCCAGCGGCTGGTCAATGCCCGCCCAGGCCACCCGGGTCGAGCCCTTGGCGCCGGCATGGCCGATCTGGATCGCAATCTTGGCCGTGCTGTGGGCATGGACGAAGTCAACGATGCGCTTCCACGCGGCGCCCTGATCGTCGGTGTAGAGGCCCGGGCAGCCCGGAGTGATGCGCCCGTCGGCCGAAGGGCAGGTCATTTCCGCAAACACCAAGCCGGCACCGCCCATCGCGCGCGCGCCCAGATGGGTCAGGTGGTAGTCGCCGGGCAGGCCGTCGACGCAGGAGTACTGCGCCATCGGCGAGACAACAACGCGGTTCTTCAAGCTCAGGCCTTTCAGTGTGAACGGCGTGAACATCGGCGGCACGGCCTTGTCGATGCCGCTGCGCTGTCCCAGCCAGTGCTCGAAGCGCTCGACATAGCCGGCATCTCGCAGGCGCAGGTTCTCGTGGGAGATTCGCTGCGAACGGGTCAGCAGCGAATAGGCGAACTGTTCGGGCTCAAGATTGGCGTGGCGGGCTACGTTCTCGAACCACTCGGTCGAGTTGCGCGCGGCGTTCTGGATGCGCAGCACCTCGATGCTGCGGGTGGCTTCATAGTGCTGCAGCGCGGCTGTCAGGTCGCCACCATGGGCACCAATATCACGAGCCAGGCCGATCGCATCTTCGAGCGCCAGCTTGGTGCCCGAGCCGATCGAGAAATGCGCGGTGTGGGCCGCATCGCCCATCAGCACCACCGGCGCACGGCCGTTGTGATGCACCCAGCGCTTGCAGACCACACGCGGAAAGCGTATCCACTGCGCCGAGCCGCGAAGATGCGAGGCGTTGGAGATCAGCTTGTGGCCGTCCAGCACCTTAGCGAACAGCTTCTCACAGAAGGCAATGCCCTCCTCCTTGCTCATCGCCTCCAGGCCGGCAGCCTGCCAGACGGACTCGGGCGCCTCGACGATGAAGGTCGAGTGCGTCTCATCGAACCGGTAGGCATGGGCCTGGAACCAGCCCCATTCGGTCTGCTGGAAGTCGAAGGTGAAGGCGTTGAATAGCTTGGTCGTACCAAGCCACACAAAGCGGCACTGGCGCAGATCGATATCGGGCTGGTAGGTGGTGGCGTACTTCGTGCGCACCCGGCTGTTCAGACCGTCGGCCGCGATGATCAGGTCGGCGTCGATATCGGCATCGTCCTGCACATCGCTCTGGTAGCGAATCTCCACCCCCAGCTCGGTACAACGGTCCTGCAGGATGTTCAGCAGCTTCATGCGGCCGATGCCGCAAAAGCCGTGGCCGCCCGAGACCTGGGTGCTGCCCTTGATGTGGACGGCAATATCGTCCCAGTGATTGAAGGCGTCGAGGATCTGCCCGGCCGTCTTCGGATCGGCTTCGCGTAGCGCCGCCAGGGTCTGGTCAGAGAACACGACCCCCCAGCCAAAAGTATCGCCGGCGCGGTTGCGCTCCAGTACGGTGACCTCGTTGGCCGGGTTCTGCTGCTTCATCAGCAGGGCGAAATACAGACCGGCGGGACCGCCGCCTATGCAGGTGATGCGCATTCCTGGATCTCCAGAGTTGGGCTCACTTTAGGCATCGATAGTTTAGGTGTCAATTACTTTCAGCCTGTGCCAAACTCGGGACTTACCCGCGATCAACAGGTCGAACGGCGCTTTCAAGTCCTGTTGGAATTAACCGACACCACGGCCTGGGCTGCCTTGTTAAGGTGCCGCCGCTGTTGAGTTATGAGATTGAAGGAGTCCCCATGAAACGACGCCTCTGGGATATCTCTCCCGTGGTGGCCAGCGACTCGCCCATCTTCCCGGGCGATGAGCCCTACGCGCTGCGCTGGACTGCGCGGCTATCGCCGCAATGCCCGGTCAATCTGAGCGCGATCACGATGTCGCCGCATGTCGGCGCGCATGCCGATGCGCCGCTGCACTACGCGGATGGTGTGGCAAGCGCGGCCGAAGTCGATCTGGATGCCTATCTGGGCCCGTGCCGCGTGATCCATGCCATCGGCTGCGGGCCGCTGATCCGCATCGCCCATCTGCAACACGCAGCGACGGACCTACCGCCGCGCGTGCTGGTGCGTTGCTGCGAAAAGGCAGGCACGACCTGGAATCCGGACTTCACGGCTTACGACCCCGAGACCGTCGAATGGCTGGCAGCCCAAGGCGTGCGCCTGATCGGCCTGGACACGCCCTCGGTCGATCCAGCCAGCAGCAAGAGTCTGGACAGCCACCAACAGCTGCTGCGCCTCGATCTGCGCGTGCTGGAGAACCTGGTTCTCGATGAGGTGGCCGAGGGCGACTATGAACTGATTGCGCTGCCGCTGAAGCTTGCCGGCGCCTGTGCATCCCCCGTGCGCGCCGTCTTGCGCGCACTTTGAATCTGGAGTTGACGATGAAGACAAGAGAAGAAGCCCTGGCGCGCGATGTCGCCGATCCGCTGCGTGGACTGAAACAACAGTTCGACCTGCCCGCCGGAGTGATCTACCTCGACGGCAATTCACTGGGCGTGCTGCCGAAGGCCACCGCCGCTCGCGTGCAGGAAGTGATCGCCCAGGAGTGGGGGCAGGACCTGATCAAGAGCTGGAATACCGCCGACTGGATGCATCTGCCCGAGCGGGTAGGTGACAAGATTGCCCGACTGGTGGGCGCCGCGCCGGGCGAGCTGATCGTCGCGGACTCGACCTCGCTGAACCTCTACAAAGTACTCGCCGCCGCGATCCGTATCGGGCAGGCTGATTCCCCGCAGCGCAAGCTCATCGTCTCCGAGCGCAGCAATTTCCCGACCGATCTCTACATCGCCGAGAGCCTCTGTGCCCAGCACGGCCTAACACTGAAACTGGTGGACGGCGTGGACGAGATTCCGAGCACCTTGAACGCCGATCTTGCGGTGCTGATGCTCACCGAGGTCAACTACCGCACCGGTTACCGCCACGACATGGCAGCGCTGACCGCCGCCGCGCAGGCTGCCGGTGCGCTGACTGTCTGGGACTTGGCCCATTCGGCCGGCTCGGTGCCGGTCGACCTGAACGGTGCCAATGCCGACTTCGCGATCGGCTGCGGCTACAAGTATCTGAACGGCGGCCCCGGCGCGCCGGCTTTTGTCTGGGTGCATCCGCGCCACACCGATCGCTTCTGGCAACCGCTGTCGGGCTGGATGGGCCATGCCGCGCCCTTCCAGTTCACCCCCGGCTACCAGCCCGCCCCCGGCGTGCGCCGCTATGTCTGCGGCACGCCATCGGTGATCGCGACATCGGCGCTGGAATGCGGCGTCGACACGGTGCTGGCGGCCGAGCCCTTGGGCGGCATGGCGGCGCTGCGCGAGAAATCGCTGGCGCTGACCGAGGCCTTCGCGGCCCTGGCCGAGCAGCGCTGCGGCGCCAAATCCGACAAAGACTTGGGCGTCTACGTTGTCTCGCCGCGCGAGGCCGCACGGCGCGGCAGCCAGGTCTGCCTGGCGCTCAAGGCACCACTGGAGCAGGCCGGTTACGCTGTGATCCAGGCTCTGATTGCGCGCGGCGTGATCGGCGACTTCCGCGCCGGCGATCCGGCCCGGCTGGACCAGGTGCCGCACATCCTGCGCTTCGGCTTCACGCCTCTATACATCGGCTTCGCCGAGGTCTGGGACGCCATCGAGCAGTTGCGCCAGGTGCTGGCCAGCGGCGAGTGGCGCGAAGCACGTTTCAACGCCAAGGCTGCAGTGACATGAATTGCCCTCTCCATCACACCGAAATCGTCGTTCGTGAAGAAGGCGCTCAGCTCGACTTCTCCAAGGACATGAGCTACGGCGACTATCTGCACCTGGACCAGGTGCTCTCTGCCCAGCACCCGCTCTCGCCCGACCACAATGAGATGCTCTTCATCGTTCAGCACCAGACCTCGGAGCTGTGGATGAAGCTGATGCTGCACGAGCTACATGGCGCAGTCCGCCATGTAGCGGCAGACCAGCTGCCTGAGGCCTTCAAGATGCTGGCCCGGGTCTCGCGCATCATGGAACAGCTGGTGCATGCGTGGGACGTCTTGGGCACGATGACACCGCCCGAGTACAGTGCAATCCGCCCCTATCTGTCCAACAGCAGCGGATTCCAGAGTGCGCAGTATCGGCAGATCGAGTTCATGCTGGGCAACAAAAACGCGGCCATGCTCAAGCCCCATGCGCACCGGCCCGATCTGCTGGCCGGCGTGCAGCAGGCCTACGAGACGCCCTCGCTTTATGACGAAGTGCTGCGCCTGATGGCCCGGCGCGGCATCGCCGTACCTGCCAGCCACACCGCGCGCGACTGGACTCTGCCCTATGCGGCCGACGAAGGCGTACAGACCGCCTGGCTGCAGGTCTACCGTGAGCCCAAGGCCTTCTGGGACCTCTACCAGATGGGCGAGGAGCTGGTCGATCTGGAAGATGCCTTCCGGCTCTGGCGATTCCGCCATGTGACGACGGTGGAGCGGGTGATCGGCTTCAAGCGCGGCACCGGCGGCACCGGCGGCGTCAGCTATCTGCGCAAGATGCTGGACGTGGTGCTGTTCCCGGAACTGTGGACCCTGCGCACCGAGCTCTAGAATCGCGGTTCAGCCCACAACGGCGCTCATGAGGCGCCATGCCGGAGACATCATGGACACCCGCAGCTCCCCCATCACCTTGCGCATCGAGCGAGTGCGCGACGCCCTGCGTGCCAGCGCCACCCATGCCGCCCTCGTGCCCTCGGCCGACCCCCATCTGTCCGAATACCTCCCCGAGCGCTGGCAGGGCCGGCAGTGGCTGTCGGGCTTCAGCGGCTCGATGGGCACCCTGGTCGTGACACTGGAGCGCGCTGCGGTGTTCGCCGACAGCCGCTACTGGTCGCAGGCTGAGCGGGAGCTGGCCGGCACCGGGGTCGAGCTGGTCAAGATACCCACCGGTGCAGCCACCCACTACATCGAGTGGATTGCCGAGCAACTGCAGCCGGGCCAGGCCCTGGCGGTGGACGGCCAGGTGCTGGGCCTGGCGCTGGCCCAGCAGCTGCGCGCCGCGATGCTGCGCGCCGGCATCAAGCTACGCACAGAGGTCGATGTGGTCGAGTCTGCCTGGGAGGGCCGCGCCGGCCTGCCCACTGCAGCCATCTATGAACACCTGGCGCCGCACGCGGCCGTCAGTCGCGCCGACAAGCTGGCCGAGGTGCGCGCCGGCATGGCGGCCAAGGGCGCCAGCCACCACCTCATCTCCACTGTCGACGATATCGCCTGGCTGCTGAACCTGCGAGGCGCCGACGTCGACTACAACCCGGTCTTCCTGGCCCATCTGCTGCTCGATGCCCATAGCGCCACGCTGTTCGTCGGTACCGGCAAGCTGCCGGCCGAGTTGCAGGCCCGCCTGGCGGCCGATGGCGTGATTGTGGCCGAGTATGCCCAAGCGCCGCAGGCCCTGGCCGCCCTGCCCGCCCAGGCCGTGCTGCTGCTGGACCCCAAGCGCGTGACGCTGGGCCTGCGCGAGGCAGCCCCGGACGACGTGCGCGTGGTCGAGTCCATCAACCCCAGCACCCTGGCCAAGAGCCGCAAAACCGCCGCCGAGGCCGCTTTCGTGCGCGAGGCGATGGCACAGGACGGCGCCGCGATGTGCGAGTTCTATGCCTGGTTCGAGGCGGCGCAGGCGCGCGGCGAGCGCATCACTGAGATCACAATCGACGAGAAGCTGACGGCCGAGCGCGTCAAGCGCCCCGGATTTGTGGGCCTGAGTTTCCCGACCATTGCCGGTTTCAACAGCAATGGCGCAATGCCGCACTACCGTGCCACGCCCGAGTCCCATGCCGAGATCCAGGGCAACGGCCTGCTGCTGATCGACTCCGGCGCCCAGTACCTGGGCGGTACGACCGACATCACCAGGGTCTGGCCGATCGGCCAGCTCAACGCCGCGCACAAGCGCGACTACACGCTGGTGCTCAAGGGCATGATCAATCTCAGCCGTGCGGTGTTCCCGCGCGGCACCCTGAGCCCGATGCTGGATGCGCTGGCGCGCGTGCCGATGTGGGAGCACGGCCTGGACTTCGGCCACGGCACCGGCCATGGCGTCGGCTATTTCATGAATGTGCATGAGGGTCCGCAGAGCATCTCCAAGGCCATCCCCGACGCGACCATGGCCATGGAGCCCGGCATGATCACCTCCAATGAGCCCGGCGTGTACCGACCCGGCCAGTGGGGCGTGCGCATCGAGAACCTAATCCTCAACGTCCCACACGACACGCCCGAGCAAGGCCAGTTCGGCGACATGCTGCGCTTCGAGACGCTGACGCTGTGCCCGATCGACACGCGTTGCATCGACCTGTCCCTGATGCGCAGCGACGAGATCGACTGGCTCAACCGCTATCACGCCGAAGTCCGCCAGCGCTTGACCCCGCTGCTCGGCGGTGAGGCGCTGGCCTGGCTGCAGCATCGCACCCAGCCAATCTGAGAACCGGCAACACCATCAGCAAGGGGCCACACGGCCCCTTTTTTCTTGCAAGCGCCAGTCCACGGTAGCAATTGCTGACAGCCACCGTCCTACAGGTGCATGCGCCACCTTCCGATTCTTCTGCTGAGGTCAGAAGCCTAGATTTGAGTCAGGCCCCACGGCCTTCTGTTGACGAAGCCCTCAGAACCTCAATCAAGGAGAAATGACATGAAAATCTCGCAAACCCTGACGACGATTTCTGCTGCAGCTGCTCTGGTCGGCGCCATCGGTCTGGCCTATGCGCAGACCTCGGAACAAACCCCTGCCAGCACCGACAGCCAGAGCATGACGCCCGCCCCGGCCGAGCAGCAAGCCCGGTCGACCGATATGAACCAAGCGGCGCCAGCTAACCAATCGACCAACCAGTCGACCCAGCCTGGGACCAACCAGTCGACCCAGCCGGACACCAATACCACCATGCAGCCCTCGACCCAGACCCCGCCGGTGAACAGCAGCACGTCGGCAACGACAGGCACTGCCCCGGCCGACAGCAACAACAATGACAACGCGGCGCTGACCGAGCGTGCCCCGCGCGCTGATCGCAACTGAGCCCTGTCTTCATGATCTTCAACCGCCCGCTCTGAGGAGCGCCGGTTGAACAAGGTCCCCAAGCTTCCCGGATCCGAATCCGCTGCGCTTCGGGACCTTGCTTCATGGAACATCACACCACCACGTTCAGCCCCCCGCTCATCGTGTACAGATCCTACTGCCCACCGCCCCGCTTTGAGCTGCCGTCTCGCGCCGAACTTTTCGGCGGACTTCGACAGGGCCTGCTGCTCGGCACTGCGGTCTTGGCCTTGATCTTGCCGCCGGACGGCTCCGGGCTCAGAAAGAACAACGCCTTCGTCGCCAGCCCACTGGCTGCGCCCCTGCAGACCAGCGCCTACAGCTCCCGCCTGGCTGACTTTCGGGCCCAGCCTGCCTCCGAACCCGCCCGCCGGGTCGCCAATTGGGCCGTCGCCTCGGGTGACCACCGCGCGATGCCCTTCGTCATCCTGGATAAGCTCGAAGCCCGCGTCTTCGTGTTCGACGCCCTGGGCCGTCTGCTCGGCGCCAGTCCGGTGCTGCTGGGCGCAGCGGTCGGTGACGACACCGTGGCCGGCATCGGCGCCCGCCCGATTGCTGAGATACGGCCCGAGGAGCGCACCACCCCGGCCGGGCGCTATATCGCTGAGCCCGGGCGCAACTCGATGGGCGAGGATGTCATCTGGGTAGACTATGACGCGGCCGTGTCCATGCATCGGGTGCGCGCGCTTGAGCCCAGCGAGCGCCGGCTGGAGCGGCTGGCATCGCCCAGCCCGGCAGACAACCGCATTTCCTACGGCTGCATCAATGTGCCGCAGCGCTTTTACGAAGCCGTGCTGCGCAAAACCTTCCAAGGCCGGCGTGGCGTCGTGTATGTGCTGCCCGAGGTCAAGCCGCTCGAAGCGGTGTTCAACAAGCTTCCCAGCCAGCGTTTCCCGGCCACGTCCGTCCTCCTGAGCCAGAAATAAGGGGCCTTGGCCTTTTTGATTCTGACTTGATCAGCTCGTCGCCTGCGTAATATTGCCACGACCGAAGCCGGGCCGAGCCCGGCTTTTTGATGCGTCAACGCAGCAGACGACGGGGGCGGAGATGGGATTCAGGGCCCGGATTGGCACTTTTTTTATCGGCATCGTCCTCGCTGGCGCCTGTCACTGCGGCGCTGACTTCTCCGGGGAGTCCATCTCGCCGGCGGTCCGCAGCCAGGTCAACTGGGTGCTGAGCCAGCACGACCACCAGGGCCGGCCTTTCGCCATCGTCGACAAGCAAGACGCCAGGCTGTATCTGTTCGCAGGCAGCGGTCAATTGCTGGGCGCCGCAGCGGCGCTGTTGGGTTCGGCGCCGGGTGACCATGCGGTGCCTGGCGTGGGCCAGCGCGCACCGTCCGAGATCCTCCCATTCGAGCGCACCACACCGGCTGGCCGTTTTACGTCCGAGCCGGGCCGCAATCTGCAGGGCGAGGCGGTGGTCTGGTTTGACTATGAGGCCGGTCTGGCAATCCATCGCCTGCGCCCTGCTGCGGCGAGCGAGCGTCGCCCGCAGCGGCTGCAATCAGACACGCCCAAAGACAACCGGATCTCGCTGGGCTGCGTGGTGGTCGCAGTGGACTTCTACGAGACCGTGGTGGACCCAGTTCTGGGCCGGCAGCGCGGAATCGTCTATGTGCTGCCTGAGAAACGAATCGCACTGCTGGCCGGCGGCGCGCTGGAAGCAGCAGGCCGGGCCAACTAGACTTGAAAAGGCCGATCGATCACGATGAAGCCCCAGCAGGAGACCATCATGGACAGCAAGCACTGGCTCGGCAGCCTTCAGTCCCTCCGGCAGCATGGTTCGATGCGTTTTTTGCACCGCTTCTCCGACAGCGCATTGCACACGGCGCTGATGCTGGCCGTGCTGCTGCTGACAGTGCTGGCCCTGTTCCAGGCCGCCAGCCTCGGCGTCGCAGTCTGGCAGCTCGAACCGGTCGTCGTTCAGGGCCAGTCGCAGGCCCAGCAGCCCGCCGTCAAGCGCTGAGCCGGGCGGCCCGCCCTACATCTGCCGGAACAGGTGCAGATAGCTGCGACTGACCGGCAGTACCTCGGCGCGGCCGCGAAGATGTAGATCGGCTGTTTCGTTTGGACCGCGCGTCACATGGCTGATCGCGCGCAAACTCACCACTACCGAGCGGTGCACCTGCACAAACACCTGTGGGTCCAGTTGCTCGATCAGTTCGCGGATCGGTGTGCGTATCAGCGCTTCGCCCTCGTTCCATACCACCAAGGTGTACTTCTCATCGGAGCGCATGAAGATGATGTGCTCGACCGGGATCAGTTTCAGGCTGGCCCCAACCGAGGCCCGCAGCCATTGCAGATAAGCCGGCGCCGGTGCAGCCGCCGTCACCGGCGTGCGCAGCCGCTCCGTCAGTTGCGCAATCGCGGCCTCCAATGCCGCGTCAACGCCGGGGGCCGGCGCCGAGCCGCGCAGCCGCTCCTGCAGCCGACCGACCGTATCGGCCAGACGGGCCGATTCGACAGGCTTGACAAGATAGTCCAGCGCTCCCTGCTCGAAGGCCTGGACCGCATACTGCTCGTAGGCGGTCACAAAGACCAGATGGGCCCGCCGCGCCATTACCCGGGCCGCCTCGACCCCGTTCAGGCCCGGCATATGCACATCCAGGAACACGATATCGGGCTGCAAGCGCTCGAACAGCGCCACCGCCTCGCGCCCATTACGCGCCTGTCCCAGCACCTGCAAATCGGGCCAGGCCTGGGCCAGGCCTCGCGCCAGGCTGTCTCGCAGCAGCGGTTCATCGTCGGCGATCAGGGCGGTCGGTGCACTCAGGGTCATGGCTTGAATTGGATCTCGGCCCGCAGGCCCCGGGGCAGATTCTCGGTCAGATCGAGACGGGCCGAGACTCCGTACACCACCTGCAGGCGCTCACGCAGATTGCGCAGGCCGGTCCCCGCCCCCATCGGATGAAGCAGGCCAACGCCGGAGTCGCTAACCCACAGGGACACCGGCCCCTCGGGATCAAGCCGGTGGCCCGAGACTTCGATGCTGCCCCCCTCCTCGCTCGGGTCGATGCCGTGCCGCACAGCGTTCTCCACCAGGGTCAACAAGGCCATCGGCGGAAAGCGAAGGCCCAGCAGCTCGGCCGGCACCTGGATACGGTAGTTGAGCCGATCCGGCATGCGCAGATGCATCAACTCCAGATAGGCTCGGACCAAGGCCAGCTCGTCGCCCAAGCTTGCCGCCTCGTCATGCAGGCGCGGCATCGCGGCGCGCAGATAGGCGATCAGGCTGCCCAGCACCGGCGCGGCCTGGGCCGAGCCGGTCTCGACCAGAGCCCGCACGTTGGCCAGCGTGTTGAACAGAAAGTGCGGCTCAACCTGGGCTTGCAACAGGCGCAGTCGGGCGTCCAGCGCCCGCCGCTCAAGCTCGCTGCGTTCCAGCTCGAAGCGCAGGGCCTGGCTGCGCGCCTCGGCGTCGCGCTGCCGGTACAACGCCCCCATGGCCAGCAGCGGCCCGATCAGCAGGCCCGAGCCAGCTATCCAGAGAAAGCCCAGCAGCCGCCCTTCGCTGCGCAGCAAGCTGCCAATGTCGCCCCCCACCGCCACCAAATAGACCACCAAGGTGGCCACAGGCACGCTGAAGCCAACGACCAGCACCTGAAACAGCCACCGCGCCAGCCATGTTGGTAGACGTCTCGGCCATTGCCCCGCCGCCGAAAATGCCAGCAAGGCCAGCAAGGCCACGAACAGCGTGCGCCCCAGCAGCACCGGCAAGGGTGTGATGAATAGCGGCGTCAGTAGCAAGGCGGCAATGACGCCCATGCAAGAAGCCAGACCCAGACGCCATGGCGTCAGGTAGGCCACGAAGCCCAGCCAGGCCTGGCGCTGGCTGGGAAGGGTCGACCGGGCGGCTGACTCAGGAAGGTGTGCCTCATACATGCCCACACGATAGCGGGCACCGGGTGCGGGACCAAGCGCGCCCGAGGATCGGCGCGACGAAGCACGGAATGACGGTGCTTAGCGACGGATTTGCCGCCAGCCCGGATCAGGCCCGCGCGGCCGACAGCGAGCCACCGCCGCACATCACGACATCGCGCCCGGCATTGACAGCAAAGCGCAGCGCGTCGGACGGCGAGGCCCAGCCATAGCCGCCGGCCAGGTTCTCATCGCGAAAGGCTTCCTGACGCGGCGCCTGGCCACGCACCCGCATCACCACCACGGCGGCGACATAGCCAAAGGTGCGGGGCCGCTCGATCGCGCCGGCATAGATGCGGAAATCTCCCGCGTCAACTTCCTCAAAGTGCATGTGCTGCTCCTTTGCGGCGCCCACCGCCGCTGTGTGGGCGTGACTATCGGTCGGATGACCCAGCACGCCAATACGACTGAAGGGGGCCCTCGAAAGGGGGAGACGCAGCGGCAACAAGGACCACATCGGGATAGGGGGGAGTCATTATCGACTCCACCCCTCCCACACCACCGGGCATGCGGGTCCGCACCGGGCGGTTCGAGAGCTTGAGGTCATGAGAGGCGAGGTAATCCGAGGCGGTCGAACCAAGC
>NZ_JAPFGP010000016.1 GCF_026241155.1 Paucibacter sp. PLA-PC-4 | reverse complement strand
TGATCTGGCTGGCGCTGCGCAACATCACCGAGGACTGGACCCGACCGACTCACCACTGGAAAGCCGCGATGAACCAGTTCGCAATCCTCTACGAAGATCGATTCACCAGACCGGTGTCGTAGGATCCTCCACCGCCTTCACGAAATCGGTGAAGGCTCAACGAGCCTCACACACAGAAATTCGGACAGGCCCGGTTGCTGAGCAGCTATGCCCGGTGTCTGAATTCACGACCGTTCATCAATTATCGTACGACGATCATTCCTGGATCAGCAAATCACAGATGTCAACGCCCAGCGCCGTTGCCAACCGCTCAACGTTGTCGAGAGAGACATTCCTCTCGCAACGCTCAATGGACCCCACATAGGTGCGGTGCAGATCCGCCAAGTCAGCAAGCCCCTCTTGCGATAGGCCGCGAGCAGCACGAAGCGAACGAAGGCGTCGCGCTAAGCGCTCCCGTGCTGATTCGACCGTGGTTTTCCGACGCCCTGACATGACGTCGGAGGTTCAATCACAGATGACTTTGGGTCTACAGACGTTAAGTAGCAATTGAAGTCGCTGCGGCGTCACCATCTGCTTCGATGCAAAGGGCAGACCTCATGCGAGTAAAGCAAATAATCTCTTCTTGATGACTTTGGGTATACAGACGTAAAGTAGCATGACAATCTGGCCTTCGCTCAAGGCTGAGCCTTTTCGGTTCTCGTGCGGCCGGCTTCGTACCGTTCGGCCTTTGACCCTGGGAGGGTTCACCATGAAGAAGCATCTGCCTCCGGTCTTCTCTCGCATCCGAGACGCCCTGCGGCGACGCGGCAGCTCGACTCAGGATGCGGAAGATATCGTCCAGGAAGCCTGGGTGCGGCTGGCCCGCTATGAGCGTGAGCAGGTCGTCGACAAGCCCGAGGCCTTCCTGATGCAGACCGCGCTGAACCTGGCGATCGATGAGCACCGGGGCCGGGTCACCCACGGCGAGCAGGTCGTGCTCGAAGAGGTGATCCTGGTCGATGAGTCGCCGCCCGTCGAGGCCGTGGTGCTGGGGCGGGAACGCCTGGCGCGGCTGCACATTTGTTTGGGGCGGCTGACCGAGAAGAGCCGGGACATCTTCCTGGCCCACCGCCTGGACGGGCTGACCTACCGGGAGATCGCCGACCAACACGGCTTGAGCATCAGCACCGTGGAGAAGCACATCGCCAAAGTTACGATGCAACTCATCACCGGGATGCAGGACTGGCGAACGTGAATGGCGCAGAGGGGCGGGAGGGGCGGGACGGGCAGGGGGAAGAGAGACAAGGGTCCGAGCCTGTCGTGACGCGAGAGATCGCGGCCGAGGCGGCGGTCTGGATTGCCCGGCTGCACGGGCCGGATCGATCACATCACATGGAACGCGAATGCCGCGCCTGGCAGGCGCGCTCGGCGGCACACCGGCTGGCCTTCGAGCGCGGGACGGATCTGTGGATGGAGGCGGCGGGGGTCGACCGGGCCGCTGTTGCCCGGGCAGCGGCTGCATGCAGGCCTGAGGACCAAAGTGGGGAAGGGCAGGTCGCCAGCCCCGCGAGTGCCGGCACGAGGGGATGGGGCTGGCGGCGCCTCTGGCCACTCGCTCTGCCGCTCACAGTGACGGTCCTCGTGGTCGGTGTGCTGGTAGGCCAGCCCTGGCGCGATATCGACAGCTACGACACCGGCATCGGGGAGCAGCGCTTGGTGATCCTGAGGGATGGCACCCGGATGTCGCTGAACACCTCGACCCGGGTGCAGGTGGAACTCGACCAGACCCAGCGCCGCGTGCGCGTGGAAGGCGGAGAGGCGTTCTTCGAGGTCGCCAAAGATGCGAGCCGACCCTTTGTCGTGCAGGCCGCCGGTACGGAAGTCACCGCCACCGGGACGGCCTTCGTGGTGCGGCTGACACCGCCAGGTGCAGGTGCGAGTCAGGCGCTCGATGTCACGCTGGTGGAAGGCCAGGTGGTGGTGCGCGAGGCCGAGCGCCGCATTGCTGCCGCCAGGATCGTGCAGCCCATCGTGATGGCTCCCGGCGAGCGGCTGCGCGTGCGGGGCGATCAAGGCGCGGGTGGCAACGCTTCGAAGGCAGCACCGCCCCAGCGGGACCGGCCGCGCATGGACCAGGTGCTGGCCTGGAAACGCGGCGAAGCGGTCTTCGACAACGCGTCGCTGCCGCAAGCGCTGGCCGAGATGAACCGCTACAGCGCGACGCCCATCGTGGCGGACCCCAGCCTGGCGGCGCTGCGGATCAGCGGCCTGTTCAAGACCGGCGACAGCGCTGGCTTTGCGCAGGCGGTGGCCAAGCTGCACGACTTGCGGGTTCGAGAACTTCCGGATCGACTGGAGTTGCTACCGAGGTAATTCAGGCGGCCCGTACCCGTGCCAGGGGAGCGCGGGCCTGATCCTTCCCGCTGGTGCGGCAAGGGCCCGCTTGCCGAACTGGCTTGCCAGATCGGCACCCCTGGCACCCGCCACACCCGAAGCCGGGCCGCCTGGGTGCTGATCGCCACGGCTCGACCGGCGTGACACGCTTCGGCGCGTGTCACGCCGGTCGCAGAGTCGCCGGGGCATTCAGCGCCCCAGCCATTGCACCAGGATCGTGAGCATGGAGGCCAGGGCGGCGGCCGACGCATGCGTCGCCCAGGGGATCCAGCGCTCGGCGCGCTCCTGGGTCAGCTGGTGGAGGAGGGCCTGCAGGTTGTTCAGGACGACCTGTTGTTCCCGCATGGTGGCGCCGATCTGGTCCTGGAAGACCCGGTGCGCCGCCTCAATCAGCGCCGCGCACAGCCGCCCCAACATCTGCTGCGCGGAGGCACTCATCTGCGCCTCCAGGTGTTGTACGGCCTGGGTCTTGGTGCGCTCCGTGATGGCGGCCAAGCGGGCTTCGAAACCGGCCAGGGTCTGGTGCAGCTGGGCGTCGCTTTTGCGCAAGGCCTGGCCGGTCTTCAGCATCTCCGGTGCCAAGGCTTCGACCTGGTGGATCAGCCGGGCCACTTCGCCGATGGCCTCGATGATGAGCGCCTCGCGGGCGGTGGACGTGCTCATCATGCCCTCCGTCTTGCAGCAGCGGACGCGGCGTCCGAGCGAGGCCGGCGCGAGGCGAACAGATCCACCTGCTCGCTGGGCGCCTCTTGGCCCAACGCCACGAGCTCCAGCGCGGCGTAGCAGGCATCGAGTTCAGGGACCACGCCTTGGGCGAGCCGCTGATTGGCGAGCTGTTGCACCAGGGCGGCCTGCTCGGCCGGGCTGCTTGCGCTGACGATGGCGGCCTTGTAGTCGGTGGGATCGGCGGCCAGCTCGATCAGGGTGCAGTCGGTGCCACGAACCCGCGCGTACACCTCGTTGTAGGGCAAGCAGGCGCCCAGGCGCGGCTGCACGACGCAGGAGGCAGCGCAGAAGGCCAGCAAGGTCTCGAAGACACGCTCGACCGGCTCATCGTCCTCCAGCCGGTTGAAGACCAGCCGCAGCCGCTCAGGGGGCACGCCGATGCGGGCCAGCTCCGCCAGCGTGGCGGCGGTGTCCTGCTGCTGTTTGCGGTCGGGCACCGTGGGCACGATGAAGGCGTCGAAGTCGGTGTGGCTGCCCTTGTAGCGGCGCATCACGCTCAGCAGCTCCTCGACGTTGCTGGCCCCCACATCGACAACCAGGTCGGGCACCCTCAGCAGCGTGTCCTGCAGTTCGGCGAACTGCCGGCCCCGGATCGTGATCATGGGGCTGTCCTGGGCGTTGATGCTCTCGACGGCGATGACCTGGCAGCCAGGGATGCGGGCGGCCAGGAGGTGCCGGGCGACGGTGCTCTTGCCGACGTTGCCCGAGAAGTTGATGACAGCGAGTTTCATGGGGTCTCCTTGTGGGGGTGCAGCAGGTGGCTGGGGTTGGCGGTGAAGAAGGCTTCGGCGGCTGCGCGGGTGTGCTCGACAACCGGCGCGGCGCGTGAGCCTGGTGCTGACGGCGGGGTTGGCGAAGCCGGCGGCGCGCGCGGGAGCGGCGCAGCCTGCACGGGCGTCGGGCGCGACGCCGATGACGACGGCTGAACAGGGGCGGGCGATGCAGGTGAGGGCAGTGCATCGCCAGGCGGGACTGGCGTTCGCTGCTGGAGCGGCGAGCGCTGCCGCATCCGCCGTACCTCGCGACGCAGGGCGCTGGTGCTCACCGCGAGGCCGACATCGGCCAGGGCCTCGCGGATGGCCTCGTAGGTGTAGCCAGCGCTGCGCAGCCGGGCAATCTCGGCGGCGTAGCGGGCGGCTTTGCGGTCAATGCGACCGGGCGGGCGTTTGGGTTGCAGCTCCACGGCAATGCTCGCGGTGGTGATGCAACAAACTTAGGCGCGGTTCGGGCGCAAACGCGTGCTGAATTCTGCGAAAAATCAGCACCTTTGGGGCTGGTATGGGGCGGCTGCGAAGCGGGTCAGCGGCGAGGGCGGCGGCTTTGCGGTGGATGGGCGCCGGGTTCCCGTCGGCCTGGTCGCCTTGCGGGTGCCTAGGGGGCGGCTGCGCGTCGCCTTCGCGGCGAAAAACGCCCCTCAATCCGAATCAATGTATTTCAGATAACACCTAGTGAATACGAAGGGACTTCCCACCTTCTGGCTAACGGCGGTAGACCGCCTAGATTGATGGTGTGAATCGTCAACCTCTAGCCATCTGAAAGGGGAAGCCCATGAACGAGATTACGCGAGTCGGGGTCGATCTGGCCAAGCGCGTCATTCAGGTCCATGGCGTCGACGTGACAGGCCGCGTTGTTACCGCCAAGGCCCTGCCTGCCGACAAGTTCGCCGCCTGGTGCGTGCAGCTGCCCGCCGGTTGCATCGTTGCCATGGAGGCCTGCGGCGGCGCCCACCACTGGGCGCGCAAGCTGCGCGGCTACGGGTTGGATGCGCGCCTTATTGCCGGTCACTTCGTCGCGCCGTACCGCATGGCGGGCAAGGGCGGCAAGAACGACGCCAACGACGCTGCCGCAATCTGCGAGGCTGCAGGCCGGCCGCACATGCGCTTCGTCTCCGTTAAGACGCCTGTCCAGCAGGCCCTGCTGGCCATCCACCGGCTGCGCGAGGGCTACAAGGAAGACCGCACCGCCTGCATCAACCGCATCCGCGGCCTGCTGACCGAGTTCGGCATCGTCTTCGCACAAAGCCCCGAGGCGCTGCGCATGGGCCTGGCCGATGTGCTCGAAGACGCCAGCAACGAGTTGCCCGGCATTGCCCGGCTGGCGATTCAGGAGGCGCGGCTGCATTGGATCGAGCTGGAGTGCCACATCGCCAGCTGCGACGAGCGCATCACCGCGCATGTGCGCTCTGACGAGCAGGCCAAGGCAGCCGCGCAACTCAGCGGCATCGGCCCCGTGACCGCCTCGGCACTGATCGCCACGGTGGGCGACTTCAAGCAGTTCAAGAGCGGTGCGCAGTTCGGCTCTTGGCTGGGCCTGGTGCCACGGCAGAACTCCAGCGGCGGCAAGACGCAGCTCGGGGGCATCACGAAACGCGGTGACGACTATCTGCGCACACTGCTGATCCAGGGCGCCAAGTCGGCGGTCATGACGGCGCACAAACGCACCGACAAGATCTCGCATTGGCTGGTGCAACTGCTGGCCCGCGTGGGTTGGCAGAAGGCGGTGGTCGCGCTGGCCAACAAGAACGCGCGCATCGTCTGGGCGCTGCTGGCCAAGGCGCGCGTGTTCGATCCGAACTACGTGTCGGTCATGCCGCAGGCGTCCTTGGCAATACCTGGCAACACGGCCGTTTGATTCAACGAGGCCACCGAATCTGAAGGTCTTCCCGAAGACATGCGTTCGAAGATGCATCACACAGGTCAGACCGGCAGCAGGCAAGCTCGACTATCCTGGTGCCGCGCCATTCGTGGCGACGGCGGCGAGTGAATGGAGCCCTGCTGAGCGGTTGGTATCTGGGCCCGCACCGAAACCGAGTGCAACAAGGCCGCCTGTAGATGTGCAGTCTGTTCTCTGTGGCGCTGCATCGAACCCGAACTCTGGTCTTGAGGAAAGCAGAAAGGCTCTTATCGAAGGCAGCCCGTGCCGAGTCGGTTTACTTACTGGGAAGTCCCTGTAGCAGGATAGGCTGGGCGCCAGCATTTGGATGCCGGGAGCAAACTTCATTCTGAAGGCGTGCTCGTCGAAACCACTTGCCTTCACAGCACCTGCTCCGGCACCCTCGGCTGCATTTGGCGCGCTTGAAGGGGCGCATCACCATCCAAAGGGCATCAGGCAATCGAAGGATGGCCGGCTCGAGATGGCCATGCAGGCAACTGCCGGAGGCAGCAAGGTCCGCTAACCAGATCCCAGCCCGGTCCATTTCCGGCACCGGCTGTGGGTGCGGCTGAGAACTGGCAACCGCGCAAGTCGGGGCAATTTGCTTTCCCTGAGTGCCACCCTGGCGAGACCTGACCCCGCAAGCGCTCCGATCAGCGCTTTCCAGATGGTGGGCGGCGACTCCTCCGTTCGCGGCGTTGCACCAGACGTGCGTTCAGCAGATCCCTATAGTCGTCCAGTAGGAACCAGTGGTCAAAGTTGAGATCCTTGCGCTTCTCCAATATTCCTTCATGCCGATCGATTACGCCTTGCCCGCGAAGCCCGGAAATCAGATCTCTAATCAGTGCCGCCTCGTCCTCCACGAGAGCCCCTTCTCGCTGTTCGAGTTCAGATTGCCGCCCCTCGAATTCAGTGGCCTTGGCTTGAAAGGCACGATCAGCTTTTGCAAAGAACGCGGAGGCAATCAGGGAGACGGCCAACGGGATGGTGACCAACTCAAGCAGCTTGGTTTGGCGGTCGTTGGCCTCCGCGAACGTCATGAGGGTTTCACGGTCTTTGAGATTCCCCTGCGTTGCTGCCTTCTCAGCAGTCGCCCTGAGCTGCTTTGACGTCCCGTCGATTGCGAGAGTTGCGACGTAGGCAGCCACCAGAAGAAGTACACCAGCAAGGAGGGGAATCCATGGCCGGGTCTTCCAAGATACGCCTACGTAACCGTAGACAACGAAGAACACGAAGATGGTCGTGATGAGCATGTAGATGCCCATGTGGTTTGGCAGTTGACTCATGACTAGTGAAATGGCGGAGCAAAGGGTGCAGTGCCGTCAACGGCTGTGCCGATGATGGTCATATGCGAAGGAAGTGGCCGGCTGCTTTCGCCGGAGCGGAGGGCGCCGTTGACTTGCGGCAGAGCTAGACTGCGGTCAAAACGGAAGTGGACGCAGACAGACTTGGCGCTGAGCGCAGATGTCGACCGCAACTACGTGTCACTGATCGAGCTTGGCCGCAATAGTCCTAGTGTGCGCATGATGTTTCGGCTATGTGATGTGCTGGACATCGCCCCGTCCGACATGCTTCAAGGAAGTAGAGGGCCGGATGCGCGTTCAACGTATGGTCGTGCCGACCAAGAATCCCGGTTAAGTCTGAGCGACAACTACGGAGACGATGGCGTCGCGAAGTTGCGGCTTGGGTTGCAACATTTGGCGCCAGGACGACCGAGACGGAGAGGTCAAGCAATTCTCCCGAATGCTGACTGAGGGTGGTACTAAAACCATCGGCGGTGACCTGCCCTCGGCAACTGACCTGCTGAAGATGAATGAAGGCTTCTGATACCAAGGTGATGCCGACTTGTGGCCTTTTGGACTCGCCACAGCGCGTAAACCCCAGCATCAGACACAGTCCTGTCTGTAACACTTGGAAACATAAGTGCCCTAGATCGAACGGCATGCAGGGGAGGGTCCATGGAACGACTGAAATCGGCGGCTGTGGCGTTGGCATTGCTGTGTGTGTCAGTTCTGGCCAGTGCTCACGGTGGAGGGCTCAATGCCGAGGGCTGCCACACCAATCGCAAGACCGGCGACTACCACTGCCATCGAGCCCCTGCGGTTCTGCCTGTCCAGAAAGCGACTGCGCAGCAAGCCCTGGATGCGCCCCCGTCTGTCTCAGTAACTGCCCCAAGCCGTGCTGCTGGCGCAACTTGCTACACGGGGCCTCGTGGCGGTACGTACACCCTCACCGCAAGCGGCAAGAAGAACTACGGCGGATGCTGACCGACATGCAGTCGTGGAAGCGACCGAGGCCGGCTCCAACCCCCCCGGCGCAGCAGCGACCAGCGGACTTGAACTTGATGCGAGAAGAAGGAATGAGACTGTGAAATTCAGAATCAGCAACTTGCTCAGGGCTTTAACCCTGACGGTACCTCTAGCGGTGACTGCATCAATTCCGTTGTCTGCATGCGGCGGCGGTGGAGGGGATGAGTGCTGCAGGGTTTGCGACGTGGGCAAAGCTTGTGGCGACACATGCATTGCTGCCACTGCGACCTGCACTGCTGGAAGCGGGTGCGCCTGCAATAAGTAGCGGAGATTTTTGGCCGGCCATCCGAGATGCAACGGTCGTCAGCCGCAGTCGGGGCTGATCAGATAGCGAAGTCCTCGATCTTGGCGCCGGCATCGAGCGCGGCCTTGAGCCACTTGGGCTTCAACCCTCGGCCGCTCCATGTGGAACCAGTCGCCTTGTCGCGGTACTTGGCAGCGACCTTAGAGGCCTCTCCAGACTTGCCTGCCTTGGGGCCACGCTTGGTGGCGAGGTCGGCAATGGTCAGTCCATGCTCGGCCATCAAATCTCTCACCTGCTGGATTGCCCCGGCGAGTTGAGCTTGTTTGGTCTGCTCGATCTGTGCATCAAGGGCGGCGCGCTGGGCGATGAGGTCTTTTAGGGTGGTTTTGGTCATTGGCTGGGATTAGTTTCACGGCAAGCGTGAGGTGGAACTTGGATCGACGTAAGGGATGGAATAAGGTCGCCACACGACTTGCGTCGATCGGCTGATTACACCTTCGAGTAGCGGTAGCGCCCCTTGATATTGGCTGCTAAATATCCGCCGATGGACTGAGCTCCAATTAGCTCATTGTAGACATTCTCGTTGACGTCAAAATATTGATATACAGTTCCATTGTTGAATTCAATCTCTAAAGTAGAGCTGTCAGCATCGTAGCCAACTGATGCAATGTTGCTCGACGATACGGGTGTGCGGTTCATATTATCTCCCTATTGCTTAACTCTAGATATCCGTGGATTTTGGGAGCGCCACGTTTCGCTCAACTCCGCATAGTTCGGGTTCTCTTCTCGTGGAATTCCCCATCCACCAGGATTTTGCGAGTTCTCGGGTGTTATCTCATCGAAGATTACCGGATCCTGACTGTCCGGTCGTGAATTCTTCGGTGGCGGTGAAATAACAGTGCGCATTGGCAACTTCACTGCTTCACCAAGAATAATAGCTTCGCCGGTCCTGAGGATCGGCAACATGCTGGTAAGTCCATCGAGATTGTCAGAGAGCGCCGCAGTAATATGGCCTCTGTCGGCCGAGTTGGTTAGCCGCAAGGCAAAGAAGGTGCCGCACTGAGACAAAATAGTTGAGTTTATCTCAGACGGGCGCTGGCTAACAATCATGGCGCCAATTCCGTACTTCCGCCCTTCCTTCACAATGCGCTGGACTACTTTGGATGCCATTCCCTTTAACTCGTCGTTTAGATAGATGTGCGCCTCTTCCATAACGATTAGTAAGGGTCGATGCCTGCCACCTTGCGACAAGTTTCGTGACCAGAACAGGGCCTCATAAACCAGCCTTAGAAGCGCACCAATTGTGGTTTGCAGAATATCGGCAGGTACACCAGAGAGATCCAAAATCGAGACAGGCCGATCACCACCAATCCAATCTTCAAGCAGCCCGTCAAGATCGCGCGTTACTTTCCCATCTTGCTCCGGATTCCAGTCGTTGGGCCGGAAAATGAAGTTATACCTAGGTATGCGAAGCTTTGAACCTAGCAAAAGTAGCTGCTTGCCAAGATTCAATGCTCCCGGAAGATAGTTGATCTTCTCGTCATCATCCTTCTCATTCTTGACGTTTTTAAATATTGGCGGGATACCGAGTTCTGGATTGCCCTTCAGCTCCACACCATTTGCATCAACTTCATATGCTAAATTATCTACTGGCTTTCCTGACTTCTTGGCGTAGTACGTTCCGAATGTTTCGATGAACAATTCGTGCCACAGGTGGTGGAGGCTGAAGGGGATAGGTGAGTCAACGCTTAGGGTGTCGGCCGAAGCGCCATCTTTAGGATATTTTCCAATCGAAAAATTCTTATACTTCTGCACGCGCTCCATGACGATATTTCGGTCTTTCTCGTTTGAGAATTCACCGAAACTAATCTCACAGAGTTCGTCAAAGTTAAGTGCCCAAAATGGAATGTGGAGTTCTCGCTCTTTCGATTTTGCAGACTTATCCGCATTGATCTTGTAAACGTTTGCCCGGTCCTTGAGTGCATGGCCGTACTCTCCATGAAGATCGAGCATGATAATTCTTGACGAAGGATATTTTTCCCCATCGGAAAGTGCATTAACGATGCTCGCAACCGTGGTGGATTTTCCGGATCCAGTGGTCCCCACTACGGCGGAATGTCGTGTAACTAGTTTGTTCACGTCGATCAAGGCCGGGATGGAATCAGCATTTGAAATGTGGCCCACCTTAACAAAATATGGCTTATCGGGCTGGCCATAGATGTTTTTCAGCTCTTTCTCAGAGACAAGATGTACCTCATCGCCAACCGTTGGGTATTGAGAAAGCCCCCTGGAGAATACTCCTGTACGAAGCCCCTCTCCGATGAGCTGAATCCTCATCCAACGATTCCCCAATTCCGCCGACTGGGATGATTCCTGCTTGGGTGCAGCACTGGCACCCACTTGACTTACTATTCCGTATAAATCAGAAAATCCAACTGGTATGCGGACGAAGCTGCCTATTTGGCCTGCCCTATAGCCTTGACCATTGATATAGACGAAACCTGTCAACGAGTCTTTCGATAGAATAATACTGACAGCGGTTCCATCCACATCCTGCACATCACCAAGATAAGTTTCTTTGCTAGACATCTTGCTGCCGTCCTATGGTTCCAATGATTTGTTTCAGGAACTCGGTGAATATGGAGAAATCACCTAGCTGAACAAGGGTGGAGTAGGTCGGAGGGTCGGCATCGTCGGTTTTTGATATCACAAACTGACTCAACTCGGCATCAGCGTCGTCGCGTTCGCGTGAACGGCCCCAGGCGCTTAAATTCGTTCCGATAATCGCCTTATCGAAGGTCCAAATATTCAGATTGTGCTGTTTCTTTGCCAGTCGATAGGCTTCAGGATAAGACTCTGCGCCATTATTTTCCTTAGCGTACGTGCCATACTGGAGGCCTAACACCATGGCGGTCGGGTTCGCTTTTAGTGCGTTAACAATGGTGTCGTTTAGGTGACCGTCGTTAAACGAGTAACCGCACAGGATCAAAAACGAAGACTTGCGCCTAATAAATCTATTCAGTTGATCGATTAATGCGAGGTAAGGCATTTTGCGACTTTCCTCGTATTTCAGGTGCGACGGGTATATAAGATGTGATGCGTCTTCCTTCACATCTGATGCTCTGTACACCACGCGCTGTTTGTCTTTTACTTCTTGGTACCAATTGATGGAGCCATGTATTTTCCACAGGCGCGTCCAATGGACTGGAATCAGATTGTCCTCCAGCGCGCGGAGATCAAAGAATGACCTTCGCGCACCTACGAAGCCGTCAAAATAGGGTACTTCATTGTCCTCAAGACTCTGCTCAGCAAGCAGATCATAGTTTGTGGTGAATATTTCGATGGCCAATTTTCTATCAATTGACCTAATCCAATTGCCCAGTCGGTGATAAGGCGTCTCCGTCGATGGGAGTTGAACATTTATCTTTTTTACAATCTCAGAGCAGATCTTCTTTTCTAAACCATCGAGTGTTTGCTCGCTGAGTCCACGAACATCGCCGCCTTTTGCAACCAGTATTAGGCTGCGGAGAAAACTGAGAATATCCTCAATGTTTTCATGATTTCGCTCGGCCTTAGTTAGCTCGGTGCAAAGTGTTTTGTAATTTGGGTCAGCTTCTAATGCGCTATTGATGTGCCGCGTTAAATTGAGCACGTCGGGGATCAGCGGCCATTGCCCGTCTGGCATTGGTACAGAAAGCGGACATCCCGCAGATAGGAAGAAACCTATTGATTCGTTATCTTGAGCCAAGGATTGGCGTAAGTATCGAAGGTGGCGAATTGGGTCGTGCAGAAAATCCATGGTTTGCTCTAGTCCAAGATTTTTAGAAGGCTTATGGCTTACTCAATCACGTTTTCAATGTGCGATGCAGGCGAAAGCAACCGGTGCTCAGGAAAATCAATCCGAGCGGAAGCAGTTTTCGGGGGAAGTTGTAGGTGTACCGCGCAACGACTGTGCGCAGTCAATGGTGTCGATGTCCCCCCTGATGTCTTTTTTGCTGATTCTGGCGGCGATTCCGTTATTACGCCAGTACCATCCACCTCGATCAAGGGCGCCGGTTCTTCAGCAACCCGACTGCTGACCGGACGGCAGTTCTTCACGCGGGGTTCCCATGGATGAAACACTGAATGTGCGTATTGCAACGGCGCAGGGAGCTATCCCTCTGGTGATCAGCAGAGAGGCACTTGAGGACCACTTTGGCGCTGGAGCCGGTGCGTACTCGCTGATCGATGCCTTCAAGAAGCACGAGGACGTCATTACTGCCCGGGCGTTGGCGCGTATGGTCGAAGGCGAGACTTATTCGCGCGAGAACCCGCTGAAGCTTGGTACGGGGGACTTCTAGGCGAGCGCTCAAAGAAGCATCTGCTGCTTCGTCTGATCGGCCTGCACTCGGCACAGTCGGGTCGCCGTGGCCGAGAGTAAATATTCCCTTGGGAAGGTTGGCGTAGACATGGTGCTAGCTCATCTGGTGAGCTAGTGGTGGCGCATCATGTAGGGCAGTCCGCAACCTAGGGAGGGATATGGAACTGCTAAACGATGTCCGGTTCTTGGCTGTGCTGTTTGCTGTGCCGGTTTGGGTATTGCTGAATTGGGTTCGCCTGCGAGAGCGTCAGTGGCTGCTCTCTTCAAAGCGAAGACGTGCAATCCGGGAACTCTTCAAGAAGTCCGCATGGAAAAAAGCAGCTCCGCTGGATTTCCACTGTGCGATGACTGATGCCTACGGTCGCAGTGTCGAGCCCGTCGAACTGGTCTTCATTGAGGCGCGCCAGTCTCCTGTGCGGTTGTTGCTGGATCGGATCGAGGCGGGGCCTTGGGTCAAGTTTCTGGCGCTAGAGGGCGGGTATCGAGACCCGCGAGGTGTTTGGGCCCAACGTTGGCTTCCATTTGGGCGGGTGTCGGCTTTGACCACATTGGCTGCGTCGCTATCGGTCTCAGTTCTCCTGTTACTGGTTCCCCTGAGTTGGCAACGCGGCGGTGGAGCTGCGGCGGCACTGGTGGGGATGATGGGCGTGTTCTGGGTCTGGCTGATGTTCATGTTCTCGCTGATGGCGGATGCGGCAAAGCGCGTCCTGTCGAGTGAGCACTACCAACCCGCCATACCTCTACCTAAGCCCACTCGCCGCAAACCTGTTTGAACCCAAGACGATCTCTGGCTGTGAGATGCCGTGCGCTCGCAGTCCCAGGTCATTCGAGCCGTCTGGCCGGTAAGTTCCGGAGCACAATGAAGACAACTATTGGTGATGGTTGACCACTACCGCAGCGCGTCATGGCATCAGTTCCGTCAAGAGGTTCTTCGTTTAGACGGGCTCGCCTGCACACAGTGCGGTCGGCAGCGTTCCGTCGGGATTCGCCTTCAGGTATCTCAATAGGCTAGGGCAGTTCTACTACTTTGCCCGAGCTATCGGACGGGTAGGCGACCTGCCCAAACTCTGCGCACTTATCCATTTCCGAAACAAGCATGGCGTACATCGAAGCATCGACGTTCCTCGGGGCCAGGGTCCTGATGTCCAACTTGGTCAAGCAATGGCGTTCAGCTTTTCTCGCTTGGACACTAAGGGTGTCATTCGATTCCAAATGCCGCACGATGGGGCGCACCTCGAATTCTGCATGCAGGAAGACCATCCATTGGTCCCGCAGCAGTGCGCCGCTCTCCCGTTCAGCTTGCACAACATTGCAGACTAGCCGGACATCGCCCGGCCGCCCCCCAAAAAATGGCCCCACACGTTTTCACATGCAGGGCTTCAATATTTGGCTCCTCGACCTGGGCTGGAACCAGGGAAATACGGATTAACAGTCCGGTGGCCGTTTTGCCGTTCATGATGAGTTTCGAGGCTCCGAACCCCAACTTCAGCCGCTGCCCTTCAACTCGTCGCAGTACGAATGTTTGTCGGTGTGTGCGGAGCAATGGAAGGGAGAGGTCAGAGCTGTTGGTACAAAGCGACGCAGTGATTTTTGAAGTAACTCACTTTCCTTCGGGAACGTGAGGTCAATGTTGATGCGTGCTGGCACGGTTTGTTCAATTCCCCCCGGCGCACCTGCTACGGGGGCTTGGATGCGGAGCAGAATCTCTCGGCCAAGCTTCTCAGGCTGCGGCCCTTCTCCTTTGTGATCCGCAAGTCAAGGACTGCCGGGACTCTTGCTGGCGCAGCCATGGGCCTAAGCGACACGCATCCGTTGACCATGGACGGAATCGGATAGGTCCTCCGGTTCGCCGGTCATGCTGCACAGCGGCGAGCTGTCCTTGCCAATGCTCGCGCAAAGCTGTTGGTGATGACCCCAGCGTTCAAGAAGTGCAGAGCGATTTACCCTATCGGCCTCAACCGAAGCGCCGACTGTCGCCTTGTCTTGGATAATTGTTCGATGCTGCCTGACTTTCCCCAATACGACATCCGTGGCGAACGTCAGCGTTCTCATGGATGCTGTTGCTGCTCGCGTTTTCGTGGGACAGGGCCGCTGATGCGCGGTCGAGGCCACCCCACGTGAATGACCTCACAGGGAACCCGCTGCTCTGGGTTGCACTCGCGCTCTCTGTATTTACTGTTTGGATGGTGGTCGCAGCCTGGCGTGACAAGCGCCGTCGCCTGCAGATCCAGACCGCCCTGTTCAGCGAGACCAATTTCCGCCGCGCGATGGAGAACTCCATGCTGACCGGCATGCGGGCCATGGACCTGGAGTCGCGCATGTCCTACGTCAACCCAGCCTTTTGTGCGATGACCGGCTTCTCCGAGGCCGAGCTGATCGGATGTAGGCCGCCATTCCCATACTGGCCCACCGACCACTATGAAGAAAACTTCAGACTGCTGCAGCAGGAGATCCAGGGCCGCAGTCCCTCGGGCGGTGCCGAGGTCAAGGTGATGCGCAAGGACGGTACCCTCTTCGACGCCCGCATTTATGTCAGCCCCATGATTGACTCCCGGGGTAAGCAAACTGGCTGGATGACCTCAATGACCAACATCACTGAGGCCAAGAGATTACGTGATCGACTTCACGAGCTGGAATCTGATCTCGGGCGAGAAGGGCGATGGGGTACCGGAACCGGGCATGGGGGCTACATATTCCTCGACTTACAGGATGACCACAAGGCCATGTTCCATGATGTGCTCAAAGGATTCGAGGAATTTGCAAAACTAAAAGGCTACTCGATTTCCTTCTCCGTTGATGGCAGCGTTGCGAACAAGATCGCATTCAAGTTTACTGTTTTGCCATCCGGCATTTCCGTCTCAAACGACACCGTGCATGACGATCTCAAAGAATACATGCGACGCGTGCAGTCGGGCGACATAGATCTGAGCGATATGCCGCGAATCGTTGCCTGGGAAAAGCATGAGGCCTTGCTTCTCGCCATGCGCAATCGCATTATATTTTTGCAGCATACCTACCGAGCTCAAAAGAATGTTCTTGATTTTTATGAGCGCGTGCTGAGGGAGGGTAGCCCTCAAAGCGCTGGGATAGTCCCTGCCCAGAACTTCTACCTTCAAACAGGAGGTGACATGAGCGCCAGAAATTACACTGCTTCAGGGTCGGAACGGGTGATTCAAGGTGATAATAATGAGGTGGATCAGAGTATCCATATAGCCGAGTCTTTCAACAAGAGAAAGCAGCAGCTCGATAGCTTGGATCAATTGATCACCATATTGGAACAAGCACCCGCCGCCGACCATGCCAAGAAGGCGGTCCTTAACCTAGAGAAGGTAAAGGATGAATTGGCATTGGAGGGTGCGCCGGACAAGAGTCGCGTAAAGAAATGGTTGGAGGTGGCAAGGGACTCGATGAAGGGACTGGCTTTAGGAAAAGACGTCGTCGATCTAGCGAGCAGAACATTCGAGAGTTTCAATATCTCTTTCTGATGTCGACGTCTTCGTAGTCGCTACCTATAGCTCTGTCGTGCTGCAGGCACGCGCCGGTGCGGAGGTCGAGGACTCCCTCAACCTCAGGATTGTCGACCCAGAACTCCCCGAACTCGACTGTTGGAGGCATCAGGCGTCAGCTCGCGCGCGGTTCACGGAAGAGGCCCGGGAGCCGCATCTGAGCGGGATACGTCGGGCTGGCTGCCCCGCAATGATGCCACCGGCAGCGTCGTCAAGCTGGATGGTGGAGCCCGGCTGCGACTCAACGAGAGAGTCGACACCTGGCCTGGCACGCAGCAATGGAAGAGCCGTCGTCGACGGTCCCGACGGCCCTGAAAGCGGGACCGGCGTTTCGAGGCTCTTCGATTTCCTGAAGAGGTCCGGGGCTGGCATTCGGTCGAACGCGCGGTGGAGGGTGAAGGTGGCTGTCAATCGTGTTTCCTTTTGCTGGGAAGTATCGTAGGCTGACAAAGTGCAAAGACCATCACAATTGCGGTCGCATGCGTGCTGCTAGCAGGCTGGCTTCTGCGATGTGCTTTGTCAGGGTGACTCTCTCGAGAAACACACGACTGAAGACGAATCTAGTGTCGATCTTTGCGGGTTGGTTTGACTTCGCTGGCATGCGCGAATTCGTTTAATCGCATCTTTCGGTCCACGCTCTATGGATGGCATTCGAGGTTGGAACTCCTCGTCAAAAGCCGGTGGGCGAAACACAGGAGCCTGTGATGACCAGAACTTCAAACAAGGCGAATTCATGGACCGCACATGCTCTGTGTTGGCACTACTTCAGCGTGCACTTCGACGAGCAGCATGTAGAGCTTGCCGATTCCGATGAGACTGCGTGCCAGCCGACGGTGACCTGGGCGGTAGGCGTGTTGGCGGGCGGCGACTGGGAATTTCTGGGTGCCTGGCCTGGTGGTGCTGTGGGCCACGAGTTTTGGAGCGGTGTCTGGGCGGACCTGGAGGCTCGGGACGTCGACAAGATTTCGCTGGTGTGTGCGTCGGACCCTGATGCTCGGACCTTGTGCCCGGGGACAAGTGTGCTCCCGCCGCTGCGGCGAATTTTGGGAGAGGGACATGCGTCTGCTGCTTCCACCGTCGGTGTCCTTCGCGCCGAAGCACGGCGCACCGTCCGTGAGGCTTCTGGTGTTCCTGCAGCACGCATCGCGCTGGAGTGCCTGCTAGCTGGTTCAGGGGCGGCTAGGGCGGCCGTGTTGTCGCCAAACTGGCCCGAGGTGCTGGAGGAGCTTCGGCCGTTCTATATGCTGCGCCCCCGTCGCCGGGCTTTGGTGCGCTCGGGCGACGAGTACTTGGAGCAGTTGGGTCCCGGTTTGTGCCGCGCTGTGGCCTCCCATGGCCCCTTTGTGGATCTGGCCGCTGCAGTCTCGTTCGTGGCTCAGACGATTTCGCGGGACGAGCGGCGGCTCAAGTTGTCCAAGCTGTCTGGGTCGGCTCGTCCCAGGCTGCGCTTTGTCAGAGGCGATGATGCAGGTTCGGTATCACTTGGCTACTGACCCAGGGACGGTTCATCATGAAAACTGCCTCCTGCTTGGCCCGCGTCCGGTCTGCGCTGATGCGCCGTGGTGCGGCCCAGAAGACCGATGTTCACATCTAGGATGCCTTTGAGCGATTGGCCAGCGACGTGCCTGAGCAGGCTGCGCTGGAGCCGCGGGCCTTCCTGATGAGAACCGCGATCAATTCTGTCCACTAACGCGCAGCGAGCACAGTGGACGTCATTGGTGGCAAAGCTCCGTTCGAGGAGGCCAAGGATGTCAAACGGTGTTCGCCATGCAGACAACTCTCCGAAGTGCCGACCACGAGCTCGGCTTCGTTATGTGCTGCTTGCCGGCCATCGAAGGCACAGCCGGGACGCGCTGGACATCACCGTGGAGGAGGCTCGGGTGGGGCACTATCCCCTGGAGAGGATGGAGCAGGCGTCCCCCCTCAACCATTGCTGTCAGCTATGATGCCGACTCTCCAGTCCCGCGGGATAGCCCGCAGTTCTGTGATCGTTCGGCGCCGGCCGTTGCCGGATCTGGGGTAGCGAGTCTTCTTAGGCGTTTCGAGCTCCAGATTCCTTCTCAGGTCTGCGTGCTGCAAGCGGTGTACCGTATGCAGGGCTTTCATGGAGTTTCTTGAGATGTCGCGGGACAGGGGAAGAGAGTTAAGTTGTTGAAGTGCGAGAGATCTCTGGTCTTGGCAGGTCTCGGGCCGTGCCCTAGAGTTTGGTTGACATTTGCTTTTGAAGCGGAGTGTCGCGAGTTGGGCTCCCGTGGCCCGATCAAGTTCCCCTCTTCATCAACAGCACCTCTGCCCGTAGCTCAACTGGATAGAGCAGCTGCCTTCTAAGCAGCAGGTCGGGGGTTCGAGTCCCTCCGGGCAGGCCAACATACTGGCTCGCAGCGATAGTGCTAACTAACCGCTGTCTAAGAAACACTCGGCGTGTCCAAGTTTCACCGCGATGGTTTGACCCGCTTGTGATACTTTCCCTCGACATAGTTCCGCGTCATCCCCTGCGATTTGCGCCCCAGTAGCTTCTGCGCGGCCGTGATGTCTTCCTCCCCCTCTTCGCCAAGCATCGCGTCGGCGTCGGCGCCGGCCCGGCCGAGCAGGTCGTGAATATTTAAATCGTCAACTCCAGGCCGGGTGCAGATGCGGTCCCATGCGCTACGCACGCCGGCACATGGGTAGCCAGTCCCGCGCTCCGACTTCAATACGATGCAGATCTTGTCGCCTCCGCCAGCGCCCACTGCGCTGCATCTTGAAGGGTTGTCATTCGGGCGTGTCCTCGATGATGAATAACGGAAGCGCAAGAAGCGGTGGCGCGACGTGGCGATGGGATGGACCCAGTGCTGCTGTGCGCGCCTGAGCCCAAAAGCATCAGAATCTTTAGAGTTCAACGTATCAGACACGCCCAGGAACCCGATGAAACGTTACGAGGCCTATGCCGAGTCCATTGCCCAGCGCATTCGCAGCGGCAGCCTGAAGCCGGGTGACCGCCTCCCATCGGTGCGCGAAGCCCGGGGACAGCAGGGGCTCAGTGCTTCGACGGTTTTCTCGGCCTACTACCTGCTGGAAACCCAGGGGCTGGTCGAAGCGCGGGCACGTTCGGGCTATTACGTACTATGCCCACCCGGGCGCAACGAGCCCGAGCCCGGCGCCAGCGAACCGCTGATTCACAGCATGGCGGTGGACGTCTCGGCCCTGGTTTTCCAGGTGCTGGCCCAGGCGCGCCAGCGCGAGTTGGTGCCGCTGGGTTCGGCATTCCCGTCGCCCACCCTGTTCCCGCTGGAGGCGCTGGCGCGTGGTATGGGGAGGGCGATGCGGGCCATGGATCCGTGGCGCACTGTGGAGGATATGTCACCGGGTAATGGCGAGCTGCGGCATCAGATTTCGTTGCGCTATGGCGTGGCTGGCATTGATGTGCCGCCGTCCGAGATTGTCGTGAGCAATGGCGCGATGGAAGCGCTGAACCTCTGCCTGGAGGTGAGTACACAGCCGGGCGATGTGGTGGCCATCGAGACGCCGTGCTTCTACGCCGCGCTGCAGGCCCTGGAGCGGCGCGGGCTGCGGGCGGTTGAGGTTGAGACCCATCCACGCACGGGCGTCGATCTGAACTCGCTGCAGCGTGTGCTGGCACAGCATCCGGTCAAGGCCTGCTGGTTCATGCCGACCTTCCAAAACCCGATGGGCGGCACCATGCCTGATCAGGCCAAGGCCAGCATGGTCGATATGCTGAGCGCACGGGGCATCCCGCTGATCGAGGACGATGTCTACGGCGAATTGCACCACGGCCCGCGCCGCCCGCCGCCGGCCAAGGCCTGGGACCGCGAGGGCTGGGTGATGCACTGCAGTTCCTTCTCGAAGTCGCTGGCACCTGGCTACCGGGTCGGTTGGGTGGCGGGCGGGCGTTTCGCGACCGAGCTGGGGCGGCACAAGCTGATGAACTCGTTGGCCGCCGCCTTGCCCTCGCAGCTGGCGCTGCAGGAGTTCTTGCAACAAAACAGCTTCGACCGGCACCTGCGCAGCCTGCGGCATGCGCTCGGCCGTCAGCAGGCCTCGGCGCTGCGTGTCATAGAGCGTGAGTTCCCCGCCGGCACGCGGGTGACCCGGCCCGAGGGCGGCTACTTTCTATGGGTTGAACTGCCGGATGCCGTGGACGCGTTGGAAGTGCATCGGCGCGCGATGGCCTGCGGCATCGGCGTTGCGCCCGGACATCTGTTCTCCGCTGACCAGCGCTACCGCCACCATCTGCGCATCAATCACGGCTATCCGGGCGACACCCGCTTTGAACCGGCGTTGTGCAGCCTGGGGCGCATCATTAGCGAGCTAGCCGAGCAGTGAGGGCTTGTGCGACGATCTGCCTGTAGCACCGGCAAAGCCGGGCACACTGCGCGTCCCTCGATGCGCGGATGACTGCAGTTTTAAGGAGGCCGCAGTTGACAGCACTACTCGCCACCGCCGTTGCGGAACTCGCGCGCGACAGCTCTCTGGGAGCTCATGTCGCTGCAAAACCATCCCTGGAACGCGCCCTGCACGCAATTCGCACACATCTGGGCATGGATGTCGCCTTCATCTCGGAGATGGTGGACGGCCGCCGGGTCTTTCGCCACGTCGATGCGCGCCCGGAAAACGACCTGGTGCAAGTTGGCAATTCCGATCCGGCGGAAGAAAGCTACTGCCAGCGCGTCATTGATGGCCGGCTGCCCGAGCTGATGACCGACGCGTGCTTGAACGCCGAGGCCCTGAGCCTGCCGGCAACACGTGCCTTGCCGGTCGGTGCGCATCTGAGCGTGCCGATCCGGCTTGGCGACGGGCAGGTGTATGGCACTTTCTGCTGCTTCAGCCACGCGCCGGACATCAGCTTAACGGCGCGGGATCTGGCGATGATGCGCGTCTTCGCCGAGATGGTCGCCGAGGAGATTCAGGAGGAGCTGTCGAAGCGCCAGGCCATCCAGGTGCTGGATCAGCGCATCGACACAGTGCTTGAATCTGGCGGCTTACAGATGGTCTACCAACCCATCTTCGATGTCCTGACGGGGCGTGCCATCGGCTTCGAGTCGCTGGCGCGCTTCTCGTCGGACCCCTACCGCGCGCCGGATGTATGGTTTTCCGAAGCCGCCATGGTGAACCGCGAACTGGAGTTGGAGTCCATAGCCATTCGCATCGCGCTAGGCGCGCTGGCGCAATTGCCCGCCGAGGTGTACATCGCCGTTAATGCCTCTCCCGAGATGATTGTCAAAGGCGACTTCGCCGACATGCTCAAAGGACTCCCGCTCAACAGAATCGTGGTCGAGGTGACGGAGCACCAGGCAGTCGAGCGCTACGAGGATGTTTCCGCCGTGATGCGCCCTCTGCAAGCACAGGGCCTACGTGTCGCGATTGACGACGCCGGCGCCGGCTATGCCAGCTTTCGACACATTCTGAATCTGCACCCTCACATCGTGAAGCTCGACATCAGCATCACCCGAGCCATCGACACTGATCACTCGCGGCGCGCTCTGGCGGCGGCCCTGCGCGGATTTGCTCTGGAGACTGGCTGCAGCATAGTCGCCGAGGGGGTCGAGACCTCGTCCGAGTTGGACACCCTGCGAGGACTGGGCATCGGCAGTGCGCAGGGCTATCACCTGGGCCGTCCCATGCCCCTGCACCAAGCGCAAGCGCTGATCCACTGAGCTTGGGGACGCGTCGGCTTGCGCCGCTTCAGAACACCGCATGGTCCCCGCGCTCGGGCAGCGCAGCCGAGCCTGCGGCCAGCTCGGCATAAAAACCTCGCAGCGTCTGTTGCCCTGTCGATGGTGTGGCGGCGGCGTCATAGCGGCCGGTGAGCGGGTCCAGCACCAGCATGGCCTCCGTCGCGTAGTAGCGGCCGATGCGTGCCAGCTCGGCCTTGCCGGCCAGTGTCGGCAGCGCCCGACCCAGGCCAGCGAGCACGGCGATGATGGCGTCGAGCAGCGTGACGGGCACCTGCTTGAACCGCGGCTCGCGGCCCAGCGCTTCGAACAGCAACTCCCCCTGCTCGCGCGGCGTGAGGGCCGGGCCGGGGCCGCCGATCGGCAGGATGCGGTTGCGGCGGCCGGGCTCATGAAGGCAGTCGGCGATGTAGTCTGCCAGATCGGCGTCGCTGATAGGCTTGCAGGCGGTCAAACGGCCGTCGCCGAAGACCAGAAAAGGCTTGCCCCGGCGCACCCGCTCGATCTGGCCCGACAGCGATTTGAAGAAGGCGGTGGGCCGCACGATGCTGTAGTCCATCCCCGATGCGATCAGCTCCCGCTCGAAGGCCAGCTTGGCCTGCTGGAAGGCGAGCAGCGGTTTCTGGACGCAGATCGCCGACAGCAACACCATCTGCGTGACGCCCGCTTGCTGCGCCGCCGCCAGCGCGAGCAGATGGGCCCGGTGGTCGATGGCCCAGGCCTCATGCGGTGCGCCAGTGCGCGAGGCCAGGCATGAGACGAGAGCGTCGAATCGCTCACCGCGAAAGCCGTCGGTGACCAGCGAGGTGGGTGAACAGACATCGCCAAAGCGCACGGCGGCACCCGCCAGCAGACGTTCGCTGTCGCTGCGTGTCATCCGGGCGCCGACACCGGAGCGAGGTCGCACCAGGCAGACAACCTCATGGCCGCGCCGCAGCAGCGCGCGCACGGTGGCCTGACCGATCGTGCCAGTGGCACCCAGCATGAAGACGCGCCGGGCCGTCATGATCTGATACCCTTCGCCCGACGCGGCATCCGGAAAGGCAGCAGCGCCTGAACCCAGGGCTGGCGAAAGCGCTGCAGCGACAGGCTTTCGTGCACGGCCATGCTGCCGTCCAGCGGATCGCGCAGGAGCGAGCGGCTGTAGAAGGGGCCGCTCTCCAGCGTGGCCAGCAAATCCGGCGCTTGCGAGGCGCGTGTGCTGCGCGCCAGCCCCCAAGCCGTTCCCGGTAGCGGGCAGTCGGGCGGCAGCGGGCGCTGGGCGATGCGCCCTTGCGCATCGATGTCCAGCGCCAGCGCTCGCCGCTCGCCGCTCAGCGGCTGAACTTCATAAAGCACCCTACATCCCGCATGCGCGCACAGCGCGGCGCGCGACCATTGCCAGCTGTGGAAGTCTTGCTCCAGCGGACGGCTGCCCCAGTTGGCATCGAGATAAGCATCCCCTCGCCAGCGCAGGCCGCGCGGCGCCTGGAAGTCCAGCTCGACCCGCGCTACCGGACTGATCGGCTGCCACAGATGCCGGCCGGCGGTGTCCAGCGCAAAGGCTTGGCCCGGTAGCAACTGCGGCTCAAGCCGGATCCGGCCGCGCAGGCGCCGCGGCCAGGGTACCGTCCATTCGTTGACCTCGATGTGCAGCGTCCCATCGTCCTGCCAGGCCAGGCGGCTGGGGCCGATCTGCAGCTGCTCAGCGCTGCGCCGCAGCTGAGGCTCGCCGCGCTCGGTCATGGCCCACAGACGCTTGTAGTCGGCCCGACCCGGCGGGCGGTGGTAAAGCGCGATGTTGAGCGCGCAATGGGCGGTTGGCTGCACCGCTTCGCCATGGCGACGGCGTGCCCAGGCATAGTAGGGCGAGAACACGCTGCCGATGAAGGCGATCAGGGTCAGCGCATAGGCGCTGCCGTCGGGTTGCGGGTCGCTCAGCGCGTCGAGATACCACCATGCGTAAGCAGGGCCCCGCCCGTCGCGCGCGCCCATCGGCGTGTCGAATGCAGGGCCGCGCATATCTGCTCGGCGGCCCGTTGACCCGACAGCGCCGCCATCGGCACGCCCGGTCCCGGATGCACCGACCCCCCAGCCAGAAACAGGCCCGGCACCTTCGTGCGGCCATCCGGGCGCGCGTAGAAGCTGGCCCGCCAGCCCTGGCTGGCCGGGCCGTAAAGCGCGCCCCCGGTCGCCGGAAACAGCTGCGCAAAGTCCTGCGGCCGGGTGCACAGTGGCGCATGCGGGCCCGGTCTCAGCCGCAGGCCCGCACGGCCGAGTTGATCCCACATCTTCTGCTGGCATCGCGCAATCTCCGGTTCGCTCAGCGCGCGGGCGCTGTTGGGGCCCAGGGCATGGGTCATGGCCGGGGCATTGATGAGGCACATCAGCCGCTCGGCCCGCTGCGGCGAGCGGCCGCTGGCATCGCCAGCGCGGTCCTGCGCACAGACATAGACGGTCTGTGTCTCGGGCAAGCGTCCCTGGGAGACCGCATCGAACTCGGCGCGGTAGTGCTCGGGCGGGCCGAAGAACACATTGTGGTGGGACAGCTCGAAGCCCCCGGCCTCGACCTCGGCATGGCAGTGCCAGGTCAGCGCCGACAGCGACCGCGGCGGCGGCGTCGCAGGCAGGCCCAGCGCCTGCTGCACCGGCAGGCCCAGTAGGCCGCTGGCCAGCGCATGGGCGTCGCCGTTGAACAGCACCGCGTCGGCGGCGAGGAGCTCGCCGTCCTGCAGCTCGACGCCGCCGACCGCACCGTCCGCGCGCATCAGCAACTGACGAACTTCGCAGCCATATCGGTAGCTCGCGCCCTGCTGACGGCCGGCTGCGGCCAGGGCCTGTGCCAACCGGTATATGCCGCCCTCGATCTGCCAGACCGCCTCGCGCTCCACATGGGCTACGAGCATCAGTGTGGCCGGTGCTTCGAAAGGTGAGGAGCCGCAGTAGGTGGCGTAGCGGCCGAAGAGCTGGCGCAGGCGCGGGTCATGGAAGTAGCGACCCAGCGCCGTCCATAAGCTCGTGAAGGGCGAGATACGCAGCAATTGCCGCAGGCCAGATGGCCCTTGTTGGCGCAGCACGCGCCAGGCTAGCGAGCCGGGCGTCGGCCGGCTGCTCTGCATGAAGGGCCGGTCCAGGGTCCGATAGACGGCGCCGGCGCGCTCGCAAAAGGCGCGGTAGCGCTGCGACTCGGCCGCGCCGCTGAACTCGGCGATGGCCGCGACGCTGGTTTCCAGATCGGCCGACAGGTCCAGGCGCTGATCGGCACCCCAGGCATGGCGGGCCAGCACGCTGCATCGGCGCAGGCTCAGGTGCTGATCCAGGCTCAGGCCCAGGCGCTCGAACAGCGCGTCGAACACCCAGCGCATCGTGAGCACCGTGGGACCGCCGTCCAGGCTTTGAGGCCCCAGCTCGATCTGGCGCATCTTGCCGCCAGGCGCGCTGGCCCTCTCCAGCACCTGCACCTCGACGCCGCCGCGGGCCAGCAAGGCTGCGGCCACCAGCCCGCCGATGCCGGCTCCCACCACCAGCACCCGGGGAGGACGAAGCGGTGCGCAGGGCAGGGCGTTGACGCGCATTGACGCAATCTCCATGTGTGTCTATTCTAGTTGACACATGATAATGTAATTCGCAAACGACGGGCGGTCGTTCTGCGGGTTCCGTCAGCAAAGGCTCCCTCTATGCCCTACCCAGACCGAATCGAACGCGCGCTTCGCGCCAGCCTTACTGCCAGTCTGCAAAGCGGCCATCCGCCCAAGCTGGCCGCCGCGATGCAGCATGCAGTGTTCCCCGGCGGCGCGCGCATTCGGCCGACGCTGTGCCTGGCTGTGGCCCAGGCCTGCGGCGAGGACGATCCTGGCCTCAGCGAAGGCGTGGCGGCGGCCATCGAGCTGCTGCATTGCGCCTCGCTGGTGCATGACGATCTGCCTTGCTTTGATGCGGCTGACACGCGGCGCGGCCGGCCCTCGGTGCAGCGCGCCTTCGGCGAACGGCTGGCCGTGCTGGCCGGCGACGCCCTGATCATTGCAGCCTTCGAGGTGCTTGGTGGTCGGGCTCGCCGCCATCTCTCGCGTCTGCCGGTGTTGCTGCGGACAGTCTGCCACGGCGTCGGCATGCCTATGGGCATTGTCGCCGGCCAGGCCTGGGAGTGCGAGCCCCAGCTCTCGCTGCGCGAGTACCAGCAGGCCAAGACCGGCGCCCTGTTCGCTGCCGCGACCATGGCCGGCGCGCAAGCGGCCGGTGCCGACGGCACGCCTTGGCGCGCGCTGGGCGAGCAGCTGGGCCAGGCCTATCAGGTGGCCGACGACATCCGCGATGTGGCCCTGGACTCCAGCGCCACCGGCAAGCCCGGTGGGCAAGACCTCGCCCTGGGGCGGCCCAGCATGGCCCGCGAGCTGGGGTTGGAGGGCGCGCTGGCCGAGTTCCACCGGCTGGTGCAGGCCACGCTGCTGACCGTGCCGGTCTGCCCGGGGGCGGCGCAGTTCCGTCAGCTGATCCGGCACGAGGCCGAGCGCCTGGTGCCGCCGCAGTTGATCGAGCGACTTGCTGCAGCGGCCTGAGCCATGGAAACGGTCGAGGCTCAAGCCCATTGGAGCGATGCGCCGCTGGCCTGGCGCGACCGGGTGCTGAGCAGCGCCGGCTTTCGGCGCTGGGCCGAGGCCTTTGTGCCCACGCGCTGGATCGCGCGCCGGCGTGCCGCTGCGCTATTCGATCTGCTGGCCGGCTTTGTCTACTCGCAGGTGCTGCTGGCTTGCGTGCGCCTGCGCCTGTTTGATCTGCTCGCCGCGCATGGGCCGCTGACGATGGCTGCGCTGGCGCAGCGTCTGAGCCTGCCGCTTGCCGGCACCGAGCGGCTGGTGCTGGCGGCCGTATCGCTGCGGCTTCTGGACGTTCGTTCCCAAACCGGTGGTGACCGGCGCTACGGTCTGGGTGCGTTGGGTGCGCCAATGGTCGGCAACACCGCCCTGGCGGCGATGGTGGATCACCATGGCGCGCTGTACCTGGATCTGGCGGATCCGGTGGCGCTGCTGCGTGGCGAGCCCGCCTCGACGCAGCTGGCCAGCTTCTGGCCGTACTCGGGATCGGCTGCTCCCGGTGGCCTGGCGGCGCCGCAGCTGGCCGCCTACTCGGCGCTGATGGCTGCCTCGCAGCCGCTTGTGGCCGAGCAGCTCTTGCAGGCCTACCCACTGCGGCGCCATCGCCGACTGCTCGATGTTGGCGGCGGGGATGGCGCGTTTGCCTGTGCGGCTGCTGCGCACGCGCCGGGCCTGCAGCTGCAGGTCTTCGATCTGCCCGGTGTGGCGCTGAGGGCACGCGAACGCTTCGAGTGCGCCGGCCTGGCGGCGCGCTGCAGCGCCGTGGGTGGCGACTTCTTCCGCGACGCCTTGCCGCCGGGCGCCGATCTGATCACGCTTTTGCGTGTCGTGCATGACCACGATGACGCTCAGGTGCTGATCCTGCTGCGCGCAGTCCGTCAGGCCCTGGCTGCGGGCGGACGGCTGCTGCTGGCCGAGCCGTTGGCCGAGACGCCGGGCGCTGAGGCCATGGGCCATGCTTATTTCGGCTTCTACCTGATGGCCATGGGCCAGGGGAGGCCGCGCAGCGAGGCAAGGCTGCGTGAATTGGCGATGCAGGCCGGCTTCGGGCGGGTCCGGCGGCTGCGCACGCGCATGCCATTGCAGACCGGTCTGTTGCTGCTTGATTCAGCCTGACAGTTCTGAGTGTAAATATTAGTTGACGTTTTGCTGTGTCTGCATAAGATGACTGCATGGGATCAAGAGATTCCGTCCTCAGGAGATCCGCTGATGAACACCCTGGCCGTGGTGATTGACCGCCCCGAGCATCTGACCCTCGCTCAGCTGCGGCTGCCGGCGATGGAAGACGGCGATGTGGTGGTCGAGGTCGAATGGAGCGGCATCAGCACCGGCACCGAGCGCCTGATCTGGACTGGCACCATGCCCATGTTCCCCGGCATGGGTTATCCGCTGGTGCCGGGTTATGAGGCTGTCGGCCGGGTGATTGCGGTCACACCGCAGAGCACACAGTGGATAGGCCAGCGGGTCTTCGTGCCTGGCGCGCGCTGCTTTGGCGAAGTCAAGGGTTTGTTCGGCGGCTCGGCCTCGCGCTTGGTCGTGCCCGGTGCCAAAGTCGTGCCGGTCGAGGAAAGACTCGGCGAGCAGGCCGTCCTGCTCGCCCTGGCCGCGACCGCTTATCACAGCGTAGCCGGCGGCGGCCAGGATGTGCCGTTTGCGCCGCCGGATCTGATCGTCGGCCACGGCGTGCTGGGGCGCCTGCTGGCGCGCATGAATGTGGCCGCCGGTATCAGGGATTTCACCGTATGGGAGACCAACCCGGCGCGCGCCGCCGGCACGATGGGCTATACGGTAATGCACCCGGACGATGACAAGCGCCGCGACTACAAGGCCATCTACGACGTCAGCGGCGATTCGAGTCTGCTCGACACGCTCATCGCCAGGCTCGCACCCGGCGGTGAGGTGGTGCTGGCGGGCTTCTATTCGAAGCCACTGTCGCTGAACTTCGCCCCGGCCTTCATGCGCGAGGCGCGCATCCGCGTGGCCGCGGAGTGGAAGCGGCCCGACATGCTGGCGGTCAACGCCTTGCTGCACGCCGGCCGGCTGTCGCTGGACGGCCTGCTCACCCACTGCGAGCCGGCCGAGCAGGCCGGCGGCGCTTACCAGCAGGCCTTCAACGATGCCGGCTGCCTGAAGATGGTTCTGGACTGGAGACACCACGCATGAGCAGCTCAAGCATCCCGGCGGTCGCGCCGATGGTTTTCCAGCCTCGCATGGACGCCTTGCGCGCGGAGGCCGCCATCGAGCCCGATGCTCCAGCAACAGGCCCGGTCACCAAGACCACGCAGATTATCGCGATCTACGGCAAAGGCGGCATCGGCAAGAGTTTCACGCTGGCCAATCTCAGCTACATGATGGCCCAGCAGGGCAAGAAGGTGCTGCTGATCGGCTGCGACCCGAAGAGCGACACCACCAGCTTGCTGTTCGGCGGCAAGGCCTGCCCTACGATCATTGAGACGAGCAGCAAGAAGAAACTGGCCGGCGAGGCGGTGGCCATCGGCGATGTCTGTTTCAAGCGCGACGGCGTCTATGCCATGGAGCTGGGTGGCCCCGAGGTCGGCCGCGGATGCGGCGGGCGCGGCATCATCCACGGCTTCGAGACGCTGGAGAAGCTCGGCTTTCACGACTGGGGTTTCGACTACGTGCTCTTGGACTTTCTCGGCGATGTGGTCTGCGGCGGCTTCGGCCTTCCGATTGCGCGCGACATGTGCCAGAAGGTCATCGTGGTCGCCAGCAACGACCTGCAGAGCCTGTACGTGGCCAACAACGTCTGCAGCGCGGTGGAGTACTTCCGCAAGCTCGGTGGCAATGTCGGCGTGGCCGGCATGGTGATCAACAAGGATGATGGCACAGGCGAGGCGACCGCCTTCGCGCAGGCGGTGGGCATCCCGGTGCTGGCGGCCATCCCCGCCAACGAGGACATCCGCCGCAAGAGCGCCAGCTACGAAATCATTGGCCGGCCCGGCACGCAATGGGCCTCGCTGTTCGAGACCCTGGCCACCAATGTCGGCGAGGCGCCGCCGGTGCGGCCCAAGCCGCAGACCCAGGACCAGCTGCTGGGCCTTTTCTCTGCCGAGGTCACCGGGCGCGATTTCATGATGGAGCCTGCCACGTTGTTCGACATGGTGGGCAAGACCGAGTTGATCAAGCCGACGCTTGAAGTGATCTACGACGCGGCCTGATCATGTCCAACTGCCACGCCGCCCCCGAGCTCGCACAAGCGACCAGTGACGCCACGCGCGAAACGCTGGAGCGCTACGCTGCCGACTACCCCAAGGGCCCGCACGACCAGCCGCAGAGCATGTGCCCGGCCTTTGGCGCGCTGCGGGTGGGCCTACGGATGCGGCGCACCGCCACCATCCTCAGCGGCTCGGCCTGCTGTGTCTACGGCCTGACTTTCACCTCTCACTTCTACGGCGCCAAGCGCAGCGTCGGCTATGTGCCCTTCAACAGTGAGAGCCTGGTAACTGGCAAGCTGTTCGAGGACATCCGCGACTCTGTCCACGAGCAGGCTGATCCGGCCAAGCTCGATGCACTGGTGGTGATCAACCTCTGCGTACCCACCGCTAGCGGCGTGCCGCTGCAACTGCTGCCCAAGCAGATCAACGGGGTGCGCATCATCGGGGTCGACGTGCCGGGCTTTGGCGTGCCCACCCATGCCGAGGCCAAGGACGTGCTGGCCGGTGCGATGCTGAAGTACGCGCGCGGCGAGGCCGAGGCCGGGCCGGTCGCCGCGCCGACCGGCTGGCGCGAAAAGAAGCTGCAGACTGGGCGGCCCACGGTGAGCCTACTCGGCGAGATGTTCCCGGCCGACCCGGTGGTGCTGGGCATGCTGCTGGAGCCCATGGGCTTGGCGGCCGGGCCGGTAGTGCCGACGCGCGAATGGCGGGAGCTCTATGCTGCGCTGGACTGCACGGTGGCCGCTGCCATTCATCCCTTCTACACCGCCTGCGTGCGCGAGTTCGAGGCTGCCGGGCGGCCGGTGATCGGCTCTGCCCCGGTGGGCCATGACGGCACCGAGGCCTGGCTGCAAGCCATCGGCATGGCGGCGAACGTGCCGCAGGCGTTGATCGATGCGGCCAAGCAGAAATTCCTTCCCGCGATCAAGGGCGCACTGGCGCGCTCACCGATCAAGGCTCGGGTGACGGTCAGCGGCTACGAAGGCTCGGAGCTGCTGGTGGCGCGGCTGCTGGTCGAGAGTGGCGCCGAGGTGCCTTATGTGGGCACCGCCTGCCCGCGCACCCGTTGGAGCGACCCCGACCGCGAATGGCTGCAGGCGCGCGGCGTGCATGTGCAGTACCGCGCTTCGCTGGAGCAGGACCTGGCGGCGCTGGCCGAGTGCAAGCCAGACCTGGCCATCGGCACGACGCCGGTGGTGCAGAAGGCCAAGCAGCTGGCACTGCCAGCGCTGTACTTCACCAACCTGATTTCGGCCCGCCCGCTGATGGGCCCGGCCGGGGCCGGCTCGCTGGCCCAGGTGGTCAACGCGGCGATCAGCAACAAGCATCGGTTCGCGCAGATGCGCGAGTTCTTCGGCGAGGTGGGTTCAGGCTATGCGGCCGGTATCTGGGAAGACATTCCACGCGACCGTCCCGAGTTCAAGGCCGACACACGTCGCCAGGTCATCAAACTGATCAAACGCCGCAAGGCAGAGGAGATGATTTGATGTGCGATCACCTGAACCCTCGCAGCGCCCGTCTGGTCTGCTTGGCGCGCGTCCTTCCTCAGCCGCGCCGCCGGATCGCCCATCGCGGCCCGCTGCGCTCCATCGCGGCACGCTACTGCGGTTTTCGTCGCTGCGTCGAATGGGGAAGTGCCACATGCTAGTGCTGGACCACGACCGGGCAGGCGGCTACTGGGGTGCCGTCTATGTCTTCACCGCGATCAAGGGCCTGCAGGTTGTGATCGACGGGCCTGTTGGTTGCGAGAACCTGCCGGTGACCTCGGTGCTGCACTACACCGACGCCTTGCCGCCGCATGAGCTGCCCATCGTCGTGACCGGCCTGGCCGAGGAGCAGCTTGGCCGCGAAGGCACCGAGGGTTCGATGAAGCGCGCCCATGCGACGCTGGACCCGGACCTGCCCAGCGTGGTCGTGACCGGCTCGATCGCCGAGATGATTGGCGGCGGCGTCACGCCCGAGGGCACGACGATCGCTCGATTTCTTCCGCGCACCATCGACGAGGATCAGTGGCAGTGCGCGAACCGTGCGATGTTCTGGCTGTGGACCGAATATGGCGTCAAGAAGGTGCCGGCCCGCACGCCCTTTGATCAGCGACACGCTGGCGAGAAACCGCGTGTCAACCTGATCGGCCCCTGCTACGGGCAGTTCAACGGCGCGAGCGATCTGCACGAAATCCGTCGTCTGGTCGAAGGCATCGGTGCCGAGGTCAACATGGTCTTCCCGCTGGGCAGCCATTTGGCCGATGTCGTGAACCTGGTGAACGCCGACGTCAACGTGTGCCTCTACCGCGAATTCGGCCGCATGCTCTGCGAGGCGCTGGAGCGGCCCTATCTGCAGGCTCCGATCGGCCTGCACAGTACCACCGCATTCCTTCGCGAGCTCGGCAGCTTGCTGCATCTGGACCCCGAGCCCTTCATCGAGCGCGAGAAGCACACCACGATCAAGCCGATCTGGGATCTGTGGCGTTCAGTCACTCAGGACTTCTTCGCCACCGCCAGCTTTGCGGTAGTGGCCAGCGAGACCTATGCGCGCGGCCTGCGACATTTCTTCGAGGACGAGCTGGGCCTGCCCTGTAATTTCGCGGTCGCACGAAAGCCCGGAGAGAAGACTGACAACGCCGCGATCCGTGCACTGGTGCATGAAAAGCCGCCGCTGGTGATGTACGGCAGCTTCAATGAGCGCATGTATATGGCTGAGGCTGGTAGCAAGGGACCGATGAAGCCGGCATTCATCCCCGCTTCGTTCCCCGGCGCCATCATCCGCCGCGCCACCGGCACGCCCTTCATGGGCTATGCCGGCGCGACCTATCTGGTGCAGGAATTCTGCAACGCACTGTTCGATGCGCTCTTTCACATACTTCCGCTGGGCACCGAGCTCGACCAGGCCGAGGCCACGCCGGCCCGGGCGCTGCCCGAGATGGGCTGGACGCAGGAAGCCAAGGAGCTGCTGGACGAATTGCTGGAGGCGCAGCCGGTGCTGCTTCGCATCTCGGCGGCCAAGCGCCTGCGCGACCGCGCCGAGGCGGCGGCGCGCGCACGCGGTGCGGCGGCAGTGGCGACCCTGGACATCGAGGGCCATACCCGGCAGCTGGCCGCAGCGGCGCTCGGAGCATTGACGTGAATACCAGTCTTGCCTTGGGCTGTGGCCCGTGGAAGTCCCTGCCGCGCGGGAGCTGCGCGGTACTGGCCGCAAGGCTTTTTTGAGGAGCTATCGCTATGGCTGACAACAGAACAGGCTCGTTATCCGGGCTGACTGAGAACGAAGCCCGGGAATTCCACGGCATTTTCATGTCCAGCTTCATTGGCTTCACGGCGGTTGCCGTGGTCGCCCATGTGCTGGTGTGGATGTGGCGTCCCTGGCTCTGAATCGTTGAAGGAGGCCCGTCATGGCTGAGATCACCACCGTCCCCGTCAACCATGCGGCTTTGCAGGACTCCAAGGCTTACGAGGCGCTGTTTTTCGTGAGTTTTGTGTTCGTGCTGATGATCGCCGTCGCCGCCCAGCTGCTGTTGCTGAAGTGGCGTCGCTGGTTCCCGGGCGCGGAGAGCGAGAAATCGCTGATCAAGGGTGTGAGGGCAGGTGTCTACACCTTCATGTCGCACCTTAACTAGGAGAGATAAGCATGTGGAGAATTTGGTTGTTGTTCGACCCGCGCCGAGCGCTGGTTGCTTTGTTCGCTTTCTTGTTCGTACTGGCACTGGTGATTCACTTTGTGCTCTTGAGTACCAACAAGTTCAACTGGCTCGATGGACCCAGGACGCAGGCGGTGAGTCAGAACTCATCGATGCCCGCACCGGCGCCGAAGTAGTCACCGGCCTCGACCCATCGAAGCCACGGCGCGGGTTGACTCCCGCGCCGTGTCCGGACCGCAAAGGGCCCCGCCAGTCGCGGGCGCCCTCTACCTGAGGTGGCAAGCATGGCTATGCTGAACTTCGAGAGAAAGTACCGCGTACGCGGCGGCACCCTGCTGGGAGGCGATTTGTTCGACTTCTGGGTAGGCCCGTTCTACGTCGGCTTTTTCGGTGTGACCACGGCGTTTTTCTCGCTGGTCGGCATCCTGCTGATTGTCTGGGGAGCGTCGCAGGGCGGCACCTGGAACCTCTGGCAGATCAATATCGCGCCCCCCGACCTGAAATACGGTCTCGGCATGGCGCCGCTGATGGAGGGCGGACTCTGGCAGCTGATTACCGTCTGCGCCATCGGCTCCTTTGTCTCCTGGGCACTGCGCGAGGTCGAGATCTGCCGCAAACTGGGCATCGGCTACCACGTGCCCTTCGCTTTCTCGGTGGCAATCCTGGCCTACGTCACGCTGGTGGTGATACGGCCCGCGCTGATGGGCGCCTGGGGACATGGCTTTCCCTACGGCATCATGAGCCATCTGGACTGGGTGTCCAACACCGGCTACCAGTACCTGCACTTCCACTACAACCCGGCGCACATGCTGGCGGTGAGCTTCTTCTTCGCCACCACCTTCGCGTTGAGCCTGCACGGCGCGCTGATCCTGTCGGCCACGAACCCGGCCAAGGGCGAGGTGGTCAAGACGGCCGAGCACGAGAACACCTTCTTCCGTGACGCCATCGGCTACTCGATCGGCACCCTGGGTATCCACCGCCTGGGTCTGTTCCTGGCGCTGTCGGCCGGCTTCTGGAGCGCGGTCTGCATCGTCATCAGCGGCCCCTTCTGGACCCGCGGCTGGCCCGAGTGGTGGAGCTGGTGGCTGAACCTGCCGGTCTGGCGCTGAGCGCTCAACAAGTCCAAAAAGCCGAGGAGACTCATCATGGCTGCGGAATATCAGAATCTTTTCACCAGCGTCCAGGTCGCGGCGCCGTCCTATCCCGGCGTGCCGCTGGGGCGTGACGAGTACCAGCGCGAGGGCAAGGGACTGCACTTGCATTGGCTGGGGCGCCTCGGTGATGCGCAGATCGGGCCGATCTACCTGGGCTGGCTGGGCATTGCCTCGCTGATCTGCGGCTTCATTGCCATCGAGATCATTGGTCTGAATATGTGGGCCTCGGTCGGCTGGGATCCGGTGCAGTTCGCTCGCCAGCTGTTCTGGCTGGCGCTGGAGCCGCCGCCACCGGCCTACGGCCTGTCGCTGCCGCCGCTGAACCAGGGCGGCTGGTGGTTGCTGGCCGGCTTCTTCCTGACCATGGCCATCCTGCTGTGGTGGGCCCGCATGTACCGGCGCGCGCGCAAGCTCGGCATGGGCACCCATGTGGCCTGGGCCTTTGCCGCGGCGATCTGGCTCTACCTGGTGCTGGGCTTCATCCGGCCTATTCTGATGGGCAGTTGGGGTGAGGCGGTGCCTTTCGGCATCTTCCCGCATCTGGACTGGACGGCGGCCTTCTCGCTGCGCTACGGCAATCTGTTCTACAACCCCTTCCACATGCTCAGCATCGCCTTCCTCTACGGCAGCACGCTGCTGTTCGCGATGCATGGCGCCACCATCCTGGCGGTCAGCCGCTTCGGCGGCGAACGCGAAATCGAGCAGATCACCGACCGCGGCACCGCCAGCGAACGGGCAGCTCTCTTCTGGCGCTGGACGATGGGCTTTAACGCGACGATGGAATCCATTCATCGCTGGGCCTGGTGGTTTGCCGTGCTGTGCCCGCTGACAGGAGGCATCGGCATTCTCCTGACCGGCACCGTGGTCGATAACTGGTATCTGTGGGCCGTCAAGCACGGCGTCGCGCCGCTGTACCCGGCGGTGTTCCAGCCCATCGTCGATCCGGCCCTGCAAGTCCTGGGAGCCAAGCCATGAGCCGCCTACACCTGAACCACTGGTGCGCCGCCTGCTGGACCCTGCTGCGCAATGGTTTCGGCGGATCGTCGGTGAGCCTGGCCATTCAGGCGCAATTGCCGGCGCAGCCGCAGCCCGGTGCCTTGTTGACTGGAGAGCAGCCATGATGAATCAACATCCCTTGCGCCTGATCGGGCTGGGCCTGCTGTGCGGCCTGCTCGCGGCCTGCGAGCGGCCGCCGGTCGACACTGTGCAGCGCGGCTACCGCGGCACCGGCATGGAGCAGGTTTACAACCCGCGCCTGATGGCCGAGCAGGCCGCCCTCCACGAGGCACCGGCGCCGCTGGAGCCGGCATCGCCCGATGGTCCGAAGGCCGGGCAGGTTTACCAGAATGTCAAGGTGCTGGGGAACCAGAGTGTGGCCGAGTTCAGCCGCACCATGGTGGCGATGACCAATTGGGTATCGCCCAAGCAGGGCTGCGTGCATTGTCACAATGTGCAGAACTTCGCCGACGACTCGCTCTACACCAAGGTGGTCGCGCGCCGCATGCTGCAGATGACGCAGAAGATCAACAGCGACTGGCAAAGCCATGTTGCCAAAACCGGCGTCACCTGCTTTACCTGCCATCGCGGCGAACCGGTGCCCAAGGAGGTCTGGTTCCAGCCGCTGGCGCCCAAAGGCGCGAACAGCTTCGCCGGCGACCTGGCCGGACAGAACGCGCCGGCCGCCAGCGTCGGCCTGGCGTCTTTGCCCAATGATCCCTTCAGCGCCTTCCTGCTCGGCGACGCTCCGATTCGCGTGGCCGGCGAACAGGCCTTGCCGGACGGCAACCGGCAATCGACCAAGCAGGCCGAGTGGACCTATGGGCTGATGATGCACATGTCCAAGTCGCTCAACGTCAACTGCACCCAGTGCCACAACACCCGCAGCTTCGGCGACTGGAACGGCAGTTCGCCGCCGCGCCTGTCGGCCTGGCACGGCATCCGCATGGCGCGCGAGCTGAATCTGGAGCATATGTTGCCGCTGACCGACACCTTCCCGGTCAACCGCCTCGGGCCTGGCGGGGATGTCGCCAAGGTCAACTGCGCTACCTGCCACCAGGGCGCCCACAAGCCGCTGTATGGCGCCGAAATGGCCAAGCACCACCCCGAGCTGCTGGTCAAGACTGGCCCGGCGCCGGCTGGCGGCACGGCGCTGACGACGGAGGAGCTGAAAGTGCTGGAAGTCCTCCCGACGACGCCGGCCAAGCCGGCAGCCCCTGGCTGAGCTGTCGGCACGCGAGCCGAAGCGCGGGTTTCCGGCAGGTGCCGGGCCGGCCTACGATCCAGCTGTCTGTGATAAGTTCAAGCAGTATCTCCGGGCGCCGCGCCAGCGCAGCTCCCGGGCTTCATCACTCGATCGAGGCCGCCTCAGGTGTCCACAGATTCCGAAGACTCTGATCTCAGCGCGCTGTCGCCCCTGGCCAGCGAACTGGCCAACACCATTGCGCGCGTGGCCAGCGATATCGCCTTGGTCATCGACAAGGATGGCGTGATCTCGGCCGTTGCCGAGGGCCAGGCCGTACAGGCCCAGGGCTGTGGCGACTGGGTCGGCCAGCGTTGGGTCGACACGGTCACCGTCAGTACCCGCGGCAAGATCCAGTCTCTGCTCGACGAGGTCACGAACGAGGGCGTCGTCTCGCGCCGACGCGAGGTCAGTCATCCAGCCCAGGGCGGGCAGGAGCTGCCGTTGACCTGGGCGGCGATACGTCTGGGCGCCGACGGTCCGGTGCTGGCGGTCGGCCGCGATCTTCGCGCGGTGGCCGCGATCCAGCAGCGCTTTGTCGAAGCGCAGCAAGACATGGAGCGCCATTTCTGGAGCCGCCGCCAGGCCGAGAGCCGCTATCAGCTGCTGTTCCAAGTTGCCAATGACGCGGTGCTGGTGCTGGATGCGCTGGACCTGAAGGTGTTGGAGGCCAATGCGGCTAGCGCCGCGCTGCTCGGCTATGAGCCCGGCCTGATACAGGGCAGGGCGCTGAGCGAGCGTCTGCCGCCCTCGGCGCGGGCTGCGGTGCTCGAGCTGCTGGCCACGGCGCGCAGCAGCGGTCGCGCCGGCGAGATCCGCGTACGCGCCCCGGCCGGCGTGCTGGACATCTCGGCCACGCCGTTCCGGGCCGATGAGGCCCAGCTAATACTTGTGCGGGCGCGCCGCGAGGATGCGGCCAACGCTGACAGCCTGGCGCTCGCACGCATGGCTGAGTTCGTCGAGACCACGCCCGATGCGGTGGTCATCACCGATTCGGCCGGTGCCATCCTCATGGCCAACCCTGCATTTCTGCGCCTGGCCCACCAGGCCAACGAGCTGGCGCTGCGCGGCCGGCCCATGTCCGAGTTGCTGCTTGACGCCGACGGCGGCTGGGCGCAGATGATCGCGCGGGTGCGCAGCGCCGGCATCGTCAGCAGCGCCTCGCTGGAGGTTGGCTCGCCCAGCGGCGAGCCGCAGACCGTACAGGTTACGGCGGCGCTGATGACCGATGGCGAGCAGGCGTGCCTGGGTTTCATCCTACGACCGGGTGGGCCGGCGATGCCGCTGCGGACGGCCGGCGACGATGTGCTTGCCGGTCTGCTCGACCAGGTCGGCCAGGTGCCGTTGGCAGACCTGCTGGTGGAGGTGGCGCACCGGGCCGAGCGGCAGCTGATCGCCAATGCCTTGCTGCGCAGCAGCGGCCGGCGCGACGTGGCTGCCGAGGCGCTGGGCATGACGAGCGAGGCGCTGGGTCTGCGCATGCAGCGCCATGGGCTGTCGGGGCTGGGCTATCTGCCGGGTAACGGCGGCTCCACGCAACTGATCAACTGAAGCACTGACTGAACGACGCACCAAGCATCGATGCAAGCCTCGAAGCAAGTGGCACCCGCCTTCGGCCAGGCCGACCTCAGCAACTGCGAGCGCGAGCTGATCCATCTGGCCGGCTCGGTGCAGCCGCATGGCGCGCTGCTGGTCTTGCGCGAGAGCGCCGATCTGCTGGTGCAGCAGTGCAGCGGCAATGTCGCACGCCTGCTGGGCCTGCCGGCAGAGGCGCTGCTGCAGCGGCCGCTGGCGCTGCTCGGCGGCGATGTGGCCGAGCGGGTGGCGGCGCTGCTTCGGCCGCCGCAACAGCATCAAGCCAACAGCGGCCACGCCGATCTGCGCGAGGCCGTGATGCTGCAATGCAGCATCGGGCCGACCGGGCGCCGCTTCGACGGCGCTCTGCACCGGCTGGCCGAGGGCGGGCTGGTGCTGGAACTGGAGCCGGCGACGACCTCGGCCTCAGCCGAAACCGGTGGCATGGAACTGCAAGACTTGACCCCCGAGCAGATGGCAGCCACGCTGTCCGACGCACTGCAGCGCTTCGGCGCCGCGCCCTCGGTGGGCGTGCTGGCCGATGCGGTGGTCGAGGTTCTGCACCATCTGACCGGCTATGACCGCGTGGTGGTCTACAAATTCGACCCCGACGGCCATGGCAAGGTGATCGCCGAGGCGCGGCACCCGCGGCTGGAGTCGCTGTTGGGCCACCACTACCCGGCCAGCGACATTCCGCAGCGCGCCCGCGCCCTCTATCTGCTCAACCGGGTACGCATGCTGGTCGATGTGAACGCCCAGCAGGCTCCGCTGTTGCCGGCTCTGCGGCCCGAGACCGGTGCGCCGCTGGACATGTCGCTGTGCCAGCTGCGCAGCATGTCGCCCATCCATCTGCAGTACCTGCGCAATATGGGCGTGACGGCCACGCTGACCGCCTCGCTGGTGCGCGAGGGTCAGCTCTGGGGCCTGATCGCCTGCCACCACTACTCGCCGCGCCATCTGCGCTGCACGCTGCGCTCGGCTGCCGATCTGCTGGCCGAGGTGGCCTCCACCCGCATCTCGGCCATTGAGAACTATGCTCACGCCCAGGTGGCGCTGATGGTACGCCGGCTCGAGCAGCGCCTGGTCGAGGCGACTTCGACTGAGGGCGAATGGCGCTATGCGCTGTTCCGAAACCCGCGCACCCTGCTACAGCCGCTCGAGGCCACTGGCGCTGCGCTGTTCTGCGAAGGCGAGGTGCTGGTGTCGGGCGAGACGCCGTCCACGCCCGAGCTGCGCGCTTTGCTGGCCTGGGTGCAGGCGCAGCAGCCGGTGCCGGTTGACGAGCCCTTTGCCTGCGCCTCGGTCGGTCAGGCGAACCCCGCGCTGGCGAGTCTCACGCCAACGGCCAGCGGCGTGCTGGCCGTGCGCCTGTCCACCAACAGCCCCGACTGGCTGATGTGGTTTCGCAAGGAGCAGCTGCAAAGCGTCACCTGGGCCGGTGATCCGTCCAAGCCCATGGTGGCCAACAATCCGCTGGAGCTGTCGCCGCGCCGCTCCTTCGCGGCCTGGTCCGAGATCGTGCGCGGCACAGCCGTGCCTTGGTCGAGCACCGAGCTGGCGCTGGCGCGCGGCATCGGTGTGGCCCTGGTGGACATCATCGTGCAGGTGCAGGCGGTGCGATTACTGATCGCCGAGCACCAGTTGGTGCAGATCCGCGGCGCGGTGGCCGGCTCGCGCGAACCGGTGCTGGTGGCCAATGCCGAGGGCCGCGTGGTGTTCGCCAACGAGGCCTTGGTGGTCTTGCGCGGCGCGCCGGTCGAGAAGGGCGGTGAGATCTCCGGCCTGTTCGCCGCTGCCCCCGCCGTGCAGCGGGCTCTGGCCGAGATGCGCCGCTCCCAGCACGGCTGGCGCCGCGAACTCGATCTGCTCGGCGCCGACGACACGCTGGTGCCGATGGCCGTCCACGCCGAGCCCGTCAGCGGCCGCGACGGCCAGGCCCTGGGATATGTGCTGACCCTGCTCGACCTGCGCGAAGCCCGCCGCGCTGACACCGCCCGGCTCAACCTGGAAAGCACCTTACGCCTGGCCGCGCAGCACACGCGAAGCGAAGCCAACGAACCAGACGGCGTGATCGCCGCCATCCTCACCAACGCCAGCCTCGCCGCCATGGACATCGCCGACGCCCGCGGAGGCCCCCCGGTCGCGCCGCTATTACAGGAACTGGAGAACTCGACGCGCAGGGCGGCTGGGCTGTATGCGCAGATCAGGAGTTCTTCGGGGTAGGGGCCAGAGCTGATGAGTGCTCAGGCGCGGCGTGAGAGCTTAGCTCTTCGATGGCGACCCGGTAGTGGCAAGACAGCTCGAGGCGGCATGCGATCCGCGGATTTCCCGGCTCTCGAGTTGTTACCGTAAGCAACAATCATTGGACAGTTCGCCGGCTGAGCGGCTACGGGCCCTCCAGTATCGGCCATTCGCCGACGCGAGAGCCGAGTTTGACAATGACCCGCGGAGCTGGGAAGGTCAGCTATGGCTTCTATGGCCTAGGAAGTGGCTGTAGCGACCCGATGACTGACAGTGAGGAGTCGGCGAAGCAGTCCTGTGCGAGGCTTAGTTCTGTACAGCTGCCGCAAGCAAGCCGACCTCACGATGCTGTGCGACGGCCAAGCCCAGCAGAGCCGTTCGGGGCGAGGTCTGGGACAACTCGGCCACGGAGAGGTAATTTTCCCAGCCTAAAGACCGCAAGAGTGGCCCGCAAGGGCAGTCGCTCGCGCGAGTAGGCCAGGTCAGATGTGTTCGACCTCATCGAGCAGTTCTGGGTGATGTCCCGACGCACCGGCAGTCGAGGCCCCGCTATCTCGGCCCTCTAGACTTCGGGCAAGTTGGAAAGGCTTAGATCGTTGTGTACCGGACTCTCAGCGGTCGAGGGTGCTGACGAGCGCTACAGCGATGAGGATTCCGGCAAAAGTCAGTATTGCAGCGAAGGTCGCGAAGAGCCTCTTTTTCTAAGGTCAGGTTGTTCTTTTGGCATGTGGCGGTTTTGCGACCCGAACGTTGACTACGGGTGGGGGTGTGACCAGCCCGCGCTTTGCGCGGTGGGTTGGCCAGACACCGCGGGGTGGAACTACACAACGCGCTCATTGTTTTAAAATGATTAAAATGACATTTATGATTGTGTGGCTTTGCTCGGAATGGCGATTTCGTCTCTAGGCTAGACGGTGTCGCAACTCCGCTATTCGACCTGAGACCCAGTCGCAGATGCTGCCGCCCTGCCTTCTTCAAGAGCCCGAGCACTCTAGATTGGGGAAGTAGACGAATACGATGCTTCTGGCTTCGTGCCCTTCATGCGCACCAGTTCGGGATCAGTGATGTGACCTTTTTGGCAGTTCATTTGAAAATGCCATATGTATCATTGCAATCAAATTGAAAGTGGTAAATGATATAAAATGTTGGTTATCTGACTCGGAGCCCGAATGTCTGAACTAGTGCTGTCATCTCGAGCAGCGGTGCCTGCAGCAGCGGAAGACTTGCAAAGCGATCGTTGGTCTTTTGGACAGGACTCGGACGACCTGATGCTCAGTCACGACATGGGCATCGGAACCACTTGCCTGCGCCTAACTTCCACGCAGGCTGCGACGATCAGGGCGCTTGGTGCGGCGACGGAATGCGTGCGGATCACGGCGCGGGCCACGCGCCGCGTTGAACTCGTACTGGTTGGCAAGAAGACTGGCATCGGGCTCTGGGGTGGGTTGGCCAGCCGGTCAGACGATGCCGAGGGTGTGATGGCTGCCTTGCAGAAGGCGCTGGGCTTTGCCGAGCAGATCGTCTCGGAGGTCAACTCCCTGGTGGTCATCATCGACAGGAACCACAAGGTCAGACGCTTCAATCGGCTGTGTGAAGAAGGTTCCGGCATGAGGGAGGCTGACCTGATCGGCATCGATGCCCACAAGCTGTTCCTTCCAGCGTCACATCAGGCGGAGGCCAGAGCCCACATTGCCAGTTTCTTCGAAAAGGGCGAGTCCTATGAAACGAGTACTCCCGTGGATTCGCTGCTGGGGCAACGACAGATCCAGTGGCGGAACAAGCTGATACGAGGGAGTGCGGACGAGGACACTTATGTAGTGTGCTCAGGCATCGACATCACCGAGGAACTCGCAGGCAAACGACGTCTTTACGAGCAGGCGACCAAAGATCGCGTGACGCGTCTGCCCAACGGTCTTGCCTCTCGGCAACGACTGGAAGAGCTTGTTGACTTGGGCCTGCCCGTCGCATTCATGACGCTCGTGGTGTTGAATTACCGGCAACTGCGGGGCATGCTGGGGCTGACGCAATCCGAAAGGCTTATGAAGCAAGTGGCAGATGCTCTCGTTCAGGCGGTGCCCGCGGACTGGATGGTCAGCCGCGCTGGCGGCCCCGAATTCCAACTGCAGGCGGACGGCACCCGATCAGATGCAGAGTTGGTGGCGGTCGGCGACGAGATACTGAGCGCCCTTGCCAAGACCTTTATGGTGGCCGGCGTGCAGGTGCATCTTCAAGCTGCCGTTGGCGTGGCTCGCTTTCCAGATCACGCCGTCACCGCTGACGACCTCGAGATGGCAGCGGACGCGGCGATGCACGCCGCCATGACGCGCTCACGAAGCGGCTTGCAGCTGTACGAAAGCCGGATGCGTGAAGAGTTGGCAGAGGGACTATGGCTGGACTCCCAGCTGCGAGAGGCGCTGGCGCGCGAACAGCTGGAGCTCTGGTACCAGCCTAAAGTCAGTCTGGTTGACGGCACGGTCGAGACTGTTGAGGCCTTGATACGCTGGAACCACCCGGAAATAGGCTACATCGCGCCTGACAGGTTCATCCCTCGTGCTGAGGCAACGGGCATCATTGTGGAGATCGGGCGTTGGGTCATGCAAGCGGCAGCGCGCCAGGCCAAGAGTTGGGCCGACATGGGCCTATCGCTTCGCGTCTCGGTGAATGTCAGCGCCAAACAGGTGGCCCATGACCCCTTCTTGATAGATGCCTTGAAAGCCGCCCACGACCACTGTGATGGATTCATCGACGTGGAACTGACGGAGTCCAGCTTCTTGGAAGACGGCCTGGCGGCTCGCGCATTCATCGAGTCCTCCCGTGCGCTAGGCTGTGGCGTGCATCTGGATGACTTCGGCGCAGGATATTCGTCACTCGGGCAACTGGCCGGGTTGGACCTGACTGCGGTAAAGCTAGACCGCAGCTTCATTGCTGGAGGCGGTGACTCGCCCAAGCGGCATGCCCTTCTTACGGCCATTTCAAGCTTGGCCAAGGGGCTTGGCCTGGAGGTAATTGCAGAGGGTGTGGAGACTGAGGAGATGGCCGATGTCCTGCGCCGCCTCGGCGTCCAGTACGCCCAGGGCTGGCTCTACAGCAAGGCGCTGCCAGCCGAAGTGCTCGCATCCTGGCTTTCTCAACAGCGGCCCAGTACTGCCGCCATGTCAGATGATTTGCGCGCACCAGTACGAACCCCAGGGTCTACGGCGAACAGTGGTGAAATTGCTCCGCACCCCACCCTTCAGATGTGACCTCCACCTGATGCCTACTTTTGAAAAAAAGGCGCTTGGAACCCGTGACATCGGCGCCGCGGCATTGCCGCTGAGGCTACTGCTGCGCTTTTCCGGCGCGGACTATGAGTTGCGCTTCATCAAACACTATGTCGCCTTCTATTTCCGCTATGCGCAGGCGAGCCTTGTGCTTGGTGTGGTCCTGATCGTCGGCGATTACCTGGTCGACCGCATCAGCCACAACGATGGACCCGCCAATCTGCTGCGACTGACGATGGCCGTGCCGGTGCTGTTGTCGGGTCTCGGCTATTCGCTCTTGCCCAAGGCCCGCAGGTACTGGCAGCCGGTGATGGCAAGCTTCATCGTCACGGTGGCCCTTTGCCTGATGTTCATCCTGGTCCGGATCGATGAAGAGGGTGGTGCCGGCTTGAAAAGCTGGGTGGGCGTCCTGAACTTCACCTTTCTAGAATTTTATTGTTTTGTGATCCTGGGGGTGCAGTTCCGGCATGCACTTGCTGCGGGTGTTGCCATCCTGGTGGCATTCCTTTATGCGCTGTGGGGACATGCCGGCCTGTCGACCCAGTTGGCGGGCTATTGGTCGTATCACGTGGTCACGCTCTTCATCCTCGCGGCCGGCATTGGTTGGTGGCGCGAGTTCTTGCTGCGAAACGAATTCGTGGCGCGGACGGCGCTTGACGACTCGCTCGTCGAGGCGGAGCACCGGGCCCTGCGGCTGGCACACTACGACGAGGTCACGGGGCTGCCGAACCGCCGCCTGTTTGCCGAGTTGGCCGGGCCGGCACTGGAACGGTCTATGCGCAGCGGCGTCGGATGCGCCGTCCTGCATGTCAAGATCGACCGCTTCGGCGGTGTCAACGACGTCTATGGCCGCGGAGAGGGCGACACGGTACTGGCCAGCGTCGCGCAGCGTCTGCGCGCTTGCATCCGAGGCAGCGACGTGGCGTCGGTCAACCCGGTTGCCCATGAACCGGCCGTGGTTGCACGACTCGGCGACAACGCGTTCTCGGTGCTTCTCACGGATCTCGACGGCCAGGAGCGAGCGTCCGTCGTCGCGCAACGTCTGCTCGCGGCGGTGGCACAACCCATCGTCATCCACGCGCAGCCGCTGTCCCTGTCTGCGAGCATCGGTATTGCAATGTTCCCGGGCGACGCCCAGGACATGGTCGGCCTGACGCATTGCGCGGAACAGACGGCTCGGGTTGCCGCGGATGCAGGCGGCGCCCAACACAAGTTCTTCGACGAGGCACTCAACGCCCGGGCCAGGGAGCGCGCGGTGCTCGAGACCGAATTGCGCCATGCGATACAAGTTGGGCAGTTGTGTTTGCACTATCAGCCGAAAGTAGACGCTCGCAGCGGACAACTCGTCGGTGCCGAGGCGCTGGTGCGCTGGCAGCACCCGCAGCGCGGTCTGGTGCCGCCGGGCGCGTTCATCGAGCTGGCCGAGGAACGCGGTCTCATCGCGCCACTGACTGATTGGGTGCTGCACGCCGCCTGCATGAGCCTGCGTCGCTGGTCGGACCATGGGCTGTCGATACTGCCTCTGTCGGTAAACCTCCCTGCATCGAGTCTTGCCGATGCCACGCTACCGGACCAGCTCGAGGGCCTCGTGCTGCACTATGGCCTGCAATCCTCCTGGCTGACGCTCGAGCTGACTGAGACCATGGTGATGCGCGAGGTGGCAACGGCCGTCGGCGTGCTGGACCGCCTGCGGACCCTGGGCTTTGGCCTGTCGCTGGATGACTTCGGCACCGGCTATTCGTCGCTGAGTCAATTGAAGCGTCTGCCCATGAGTGAGCTGAAGATCGATCGCGCCTTCATTGCCGAGGTCGCACGAGGAGGTCGCGACGCTGCCCTTGCCACCGCCATCATCACCCTCGGCAAGGAACTGGGCCTTCAAGTGGTCGCCGAAGGGGTGGAGACGCTAGAACAGTCGGAGTTCCTGATCGGCCGGGGCTGCATGCTGCAGCAAGGCTTCTTGTTCTCTAGGCCGGTGCCACAACTCATGTTCGAGCAGATGTTGATAACGGGGACGACCGGAACCGAGACAGGGACGAAAGCCTGAAAACTCCTTGAGCTTCGGCTTCATCGAGCGGGCACGCGGGCTAACGAGGCAATCCGCAGCCTGGCTAGCAGCCCGAATTGGTACTCCGACCTTGACAACGGTCATTGACTCCGCCGCAGTGCGGCGTGAGCCGACGACGGCTTTTTGCCGCCCGCCGAGCACCAAGGTTTTGGACGTGAGCGACGGTCCCTGCGGCATCTATGCCTTCGCCGCGGCCGCTCACCCGAGCCGTCCGTCCCCCTGTACGCTTTCAAATAGGCTTGCATGCAGCCTGAAACCCTCGCACGCCTCATCCACTATGGCATCCGCCTGCTCCGGCGTCAGAGTCAGCGCATCTAGCCCGACCCGAAAACCCAGCTTCAGCTGTTCCAGCTTTTGCGCATCCCCGCCCCCAAAGGCATAAAACGCCGTACCCAACTCGCCCTTCAACCCGAGGCCCTGCCTCACGATTCGCGCCAGCATCTGCCCGCCATGAAGGTCGCCGAGGTAGCGCAGATAGGCATGTGCAATGAGCAGCACTGCGTCGGTTCGTGCCAGGCGCTCAAGCCGCTCGGCGTATTCCGCAGCAGCTCTCAGCATTGGCAAGTCACGGCGCCAGTCCGCGCCAGCATGCAGGTAATCCAGATCCTGCTCCAGCGCCGGCAGCCGGCGCAGCTCGGGCCTCCAGAGCCGCTGCACGCTCGGGTCGGCGTGATTGTGCGCATCGAGCCCCACCTCCAGCGCCGCATAAATCGGCTGCAGGTTGCGCAGCATCAGGCAATAAACATCGCGGCTGATGCGGCCTTGCATCAACTCGGCCATAACGCCGCTGCGTTCGGCTTGCCGGTGCAGATCGCGTGTGGCGTCTTTCAGACGGGCGGCGAGTCCGTTACTCGCTGTGCTGATGCTTGCTCCCATGCCAAGCATGATGCCTCAGCGCCGGGGTCTCCGGGGTCAGGTATTGCCCGTCATTGGCTTTCGCGCAGCAAGGCCTGCAGCGCGGCCAGCCCGCGCGCCGGCTGTTCCTCCTGAGGAAGATGGCCGATGCCGGGCAGAGCGGCCAGGCGAGCGCTGGGGAGGGCGGTGAGGTAGTCGGCGGCGTTGCTGAAGGGGATCATCGCGTCCTGCTCGCCCCAGATCAGTAGCGTGGGCGCTTTGATGCGCTGCAGCTGGGGCCTGGGATCGCTGAGTACGGTCTGCTGCATGCGGGCCAGCAGCGCCTGCCGCGCGCCAGGGGCGCGCATCAGCTCGAAGTAGCGCTCAGTCAGACGATCGCTGAGTACCTCCGGATCGGCATAGGCCGGCGCCAGGCTCATGCGCAGCAAAGGGCGGGGTAGGACATGGGTCATCAACTTCAGGCTGGCCGGCACCTCAGGCGCCTGGCCGTAGTCGAAGCCGGGGCTGGCAAAACCGTCCGGGGCGATGAGCACCAGACGGGTGATGCGCTCGGGATGACGCGCCGCCATGCCCCAGGCGATGCGCCCGCCGATCGAGTGGCCAATCAGCGTGACGTGAGGGACCTCCAGCTGATCGAGAAGGGCTAGCAGCAGCTGCTCGGTACGAGCGTCGGTATAGACACCGCTTGGGTCCGGCGGACTCAGGCCGCTACCGGGCAGATCGATGCGGATCACGCGGTAAGTCTCTGACAAGGCGGCTGCCCAGGGCTCCCAGCTGTGCAGGCTGGCGCCGAAGCCGTGGATCATTAACAAAGCTGGGGCAGAGCGCGGGCCGGTGTCTCGCAAATGTAGATGCACGCCGGGCACGGCGCGCAACTCGACCCTGTCGCTGGGCTGGCGCATGTATTTGGCGTCCAGGTCGGCCTGCGGCAGATCCGGTGTCCAGGCCCAGGCGGCGAGGCCGAACAGTGCCAGTGCGAGCAGGATCAAGATTGCGGTTCTCTTCTTGAGCACGGCTTCAGGCGTGCGGCGCGCGCGAACGTAGGCCCCAGTCCCACAGTTTCTCACTGGGTAGCGGCAGCACCATGAACCAATGCTCCAGCAGGGCCAGGCTCAAGAGCATCGCGACAAAGCTGCAGGCCGTTGCGTCGAAGACACTCACCGAGGTGGCCACCGCGCTGTGCCAAGCGGCGGCGGCAAGCGCGGTGATTGAGATCACCGTAACGGGGAAAAGCGCATTGCCGGGGCGCTGGCGGAAATAGCTGTGCATATAGCGCAGATGCTCGGGCAGGAACTGCTCGTTGAGATTGCGCACACCCAAGAACACATTCAGCTTGGCCGACAAGCGCATCAGCCACAGCACCGCAAAGGTCCACAGCGCCAGCTGATTGGGCTGCCCCCAGCTCAGCAGCGCAATGGCGGCGCCCAGTACGATCAGTGCCAGTTCGTGGTAGAGGATCGCAAGTACCGCAAACCCGACCCGGCGCCAGCCGCGCGCGCCGCTCGGGCAGGCGATGCGTCGCGGACCGGTCACATAACCGAGCAGGAAGCCAATCTCCTGCCAGGCCCAGACCATCAGTGCCGAGGTGAAGGCGAGATACGCCCCGCTGACTCGAGTGTCGTCGGCCGAGGCCGCCACGCCCAGCAGCGAGATGCCCAGCAGTACGGTAGCCGCGCCAAAGGTCCATTTGTGTGTGGCGCGCGGCAGCCCGTTCAGATACAGGATTACGCCGGTGCTGAACCACCACAGCAGCAGGGTGTAGAGCGCGGGCCAGCCGTGTTGCATGGCCAGGTGTCCTACCAGCTCGGTGCCACGCGCATTTCACGCGGCAGCTCGTGCTTGAGGGTGGGCAGCAGATACAAGCGGCCAAAGCACAGCGCGGCGCGGGCCGCACAGACACCCTGCTGCAGTCTTCCCATCAGTCCGCCGCGCTGCTTGGCCCGCTCGGCGGCGGCCGAGATGCTGCACAGCCGGTCCATGCCGGCGCGGAAGGCCGGGTGGTCAGTGTCCAGGCTCAACGGGAAGACCTGGCGGCTGATCTCGGTGGTGATGTCGAAGACCTTGTAGTCGTACTCGCTCGGGTCCATGCCCAGCGCCTCGGAGAGCCAGGGCCGCGTGTGGTCGCGCACGTACATGGTGGCGTAGACGGCCAGCAGGAAGAAGCGGATCCAGAGCTTGTTGGCGCCGCTGAGCAGGCCGGGTTGGGCGCGCATGATCAGCGCGAAGGATTCACCGTGGCGGAACTCGTCATTGCACCAGCGCTCGAACCAACGAAAAATCGGGTGAAAACGCAGCTCGGGGTGGCGTTCGAGCTGGCGGTATATCGTGATGTAGCGGGCGTAGCCGATCTTCTCGGACAGATAGGTCGCGTAGAAGATGTACTTGGGCTTGAAGTAGGTGTAGGCCTTGCTACGCTTGAGATTGACCAGATCGACACCCAGGCCGAAGTCCTTCAGCGACTGGTTGATGAAGTTGGCATGGCGCGATTCGTCGCGCGTCATATAGCGCATCAGCGCCTTGATGTCGGGGTTGCTGACGTGCTTCTGGATCTCGTTGTAGAGCACGCAGCCGGAGTATTCGCTGGTGAGCGAGCTGACGAGGAACTCCTGGAAATCGCGCCGCAACTGCGGCGACCACTGGGCCGACAGGGCGGCCACCTCGGCGGCGAACTCGGGCGTGCGCTGGAAGTGGTCGTGGTTGTTGTCGCCCTCGTACTCGGCCATCATCGCGTCCCACTCGGCGCGTATCGGACTCACATCGAGCCGGTCCATCGCCGCGTAGTCGGTGGTATAGAAGCGTGGCGTCAGCACCGTCTCGGCCTTGGCCAGACGGGCGGCGTCCTCGGGGCTTTGCAGCAGGGTCTGTTCAGCGCTGTGCGACATGGTCTTGGGCTCCTGAAGAGGGCATCATCAGCCGGGCGAACACCGCCGAGTTGCTGGGCCCGAAGGATTCGAGATCGACGCGTCGGCCGGTGCCGGGGTCGACCAGGGTCAGCCGGCCGTCGGAGCGGCCCAGTAATTCAAACGGCGTCTCCGGCCCCAGGCCCTGGCGCTTGCGCTCGCGTACCAGGCCGCGCATGGTGCTGCGCAGAAAGCCGTTGGTCCCTGGCGCCACTGTGTCCAGCAGCGCGCCGCTGCGAGCGTCGCGCACCTCGATGCCACCATCGTCGCGGTCCTCGAAGCGCAGCTGGCGCACGGCAAGCGTCGCCGCATCGGGCTGCTGCTGTGCGCTCAGGCCGGCGAGCCGCACCAGGCCGACGCCGATCAAGCTGCTCAGGACCAAGGCCGCCATTGCCGCGAGCGGGAGTATCGGCAGCTTGGATTGCAGGCTGGGGTTCATGGGGCGTCTCCTTGATCAGTCAGGCCGCGCGGGCCATGGGCTTGGCGACCAGGGCGGGCAGGCCGCTGCCCGGATCGACCACGCCGACCGCCCGTACCGGCAGCGCCGAGCGGGCCGCCTCAGCCTGCGCTAGCGCCCTAGCCAGGGTCTGTGCGACGGCATTTGCATCGGCGAGCGCGCGCAGCATGGGCTGGGTGCGTTTGAGCTGCCAGGGCCGTACATGAGGCCATAAATGCAGATAGGCGATGCGGTCGCTGCCGGCCAGGCTCAAGACGATGTCACCCGCCTGGCCGCGCCGGCGAAAACCCGCCGAGGCGATCTGCGCAAACGGCAAGTTGAAGGTGATGCTCAGCACCACGCCGACCCGCATCACGACACGCCGGTTGGTGATGGTGTAGACCGTGCTGCGCGCCATCAGCCAGGCGAGGGTGCCGATGAGGCCCAGGGCCAGCACGATGGGCGGCAGCATGCCGGCCATTGCCAGCACGGTCTGGCCCAGCGGCTCGCCGTCATACCAACTGCCGAGGCCGCGCCAGGCCAGCAGCGCGCCGAAATAGAGCAGCAGCAGATCCAAATGCAGTGCCTGGCGGGCCATCAGCAGCGCGTCGGGGCTGCCCTGCCAGAGCTGCGTCTCGCCGGCCGGCAGCGCCTCGGGCAGACCATGAGCCGCCTCGAACTCATGCTCATGCGCCGGCGTGAGCAGGTCCACCACATTCTTCCGGACGGCCCTCATATCAGCGGCTCCTGGCGCGAGGGCGTCGCGTAGAGGGTACCGGCACCGTAGTAGGCCATGATCTTTTCCTCTTCCAACAAGGTCACCTGCTCGGGCTGGCGCGTCTTGGGCACCTGGGCGAACTGGCTGCCCAGAATGGACTTGACCCGGATGCGGCGCTGCTCGACGCGCGCGAAGTTCATCGGCAGTAGCACGCGTGCGCCACCGGCCACCTCCAGCTCCAGATAGCGGAACAGCATCTCCGAACGATCGACCCACAGATCGACGACCCGACCGCCCTCGACCCCGTCATCCCCCAGCACCGGCAGGCCGCGCGGATCGACATCCTGCCTAGCCACGCCGAATCCCTCCGCCACACGCAGAGGCACGATTTTGGTCAGGCCCTCGTAGGTCATATCGGCCACATCGGCGCGGTCATTCCAGCTGCCGGGGCCGACGCCGGCCAGCAGCAACTCGCTGCCACTCTGCTCGGGTTGCAAAGGCGCGCCGCGGTACGCGCCCTCGTGTACCGGCGGCTGGTTTGCTGCCTTGCCGTTCGGCGCGCTGACCGACTCGCCGTTGGCCAGGCGGTACGTTTTGGGATCGGGCACCGACGGCCAGCCCTGCACGGTAATATGGGCCGAACGGTCGGACTCCAGTGGATAGCCCTCGCGCTTGTTCTCGCGGTGCAGGTAGTAGATCAGGCCCGCGAAAAAGATCCAGAACGCATAGAGCGCGAGTTGGGCGACGTCGATATAGCCTGTGATGGCACCGGTTTGCATGGAAGCCTCCTAGCCTGGGAACTCGGCCAGGCCGAAGCGCTGGCGGGATGGTTGAGGCGCGCCTGCCGGGCGCACCAGGGGACCGATGGCGATCAGCGTGCCGAACAGCAGCGCGATCTCCAGGTGATAGACGATGCTGTAGGCCACCTGCGGCTCCGACATTGCCGTGCCCAGCCAGCCGGTGGCGGCCAGGGTCTCGAAGCCGTCGCGCAGCGCGCCGCCCAGGGCCACAGCGATGCCGCCGGCCGTGGCCTGCATCGCGCCCCAGGCGCCCAGCGCCAGGCCGGCCAGGCCGTCGCGCTCCAGGCTCATCGCCACGAACAGGGTGCTGACGGCGAACAGGCCGCCGCCCAGGCCGATCAGAAGGTTGCCGACGCGAAACAGCAGGCTCGAGTCGAGTGGCGCCGCGAAGATCACCGCCGAGAATGCGCATATGCCGATCAGCAGGCCGATGGCGGCGAGCCGGTAGGCGCAGAAGCCGCGCCGCAGCAGGCGTGCGGCGATCGCAAAGGCCAGCACCGAACCTAGGGCCAGGCCGGCGGTCAGCAAGCTGGTGGCGGACACGGACAGCTTCAGGATCGCGCCGCCATAAGGCTCCAGCACGATGTCCTGCATATTGAAGGCGGCCGTGCCCAGTGCCACCGCGACCAGGAAGCGGCGTGTCTTCGGCTGTCCGGCAAAGCGCCGCCAGACCTCGCGAAACGGTGGCTGCGGTGCTGAGGCCTCGCTGCGGCGCGGCACGCTGCCGCGCGCCTCCTGCTTCCACAGCGCAATGGTGTTGAACAACATGGTCAGCATTGCGGCGCCCTGCACGACGCCGGCCAGCCGGGTGGCCGTGAAGTCCTGCAGCACGAGGCTGAACAGTACGCTGGACAGCACCATGCCGACCAAGAGCATCACATACATCAGCGCGACGACCCGCGGCCGGGCCTGCGGCGCGGCCTGGTCGGTGGCCAGAGCCAGTCCGGCGGTCTGCGTGGTCTGCATGCCGGCGCCCACCATGAGGAAGGCCAGGCAGGCGGCGATATGGCCGATCACGGCGCCGCCGGGCTGCGTGTCCGCGCCAGGCTGCAGCAGGATCAGCGCGAAAGGCATGATGGCCAGCCCGCCGAACTGCAGGAGCGAGCCAAACCACAGGTAGGGCACGCGCCGCCAGCCCAGCGCCGACAAATGGATGTCGGAGCGGTAGCCGACCAGCGCACGAAACGGCGCCACCAGCAGCGGCAGCGCCACCATCAGCGCCACCAGCCAGGCCGAGACGCCCAACTCGACGATCATCACCCGGTTCAAGGTGCCGACCATCAGCGCATAAGCCATGCCCACCGAGACCTGGAACAGCGCCAGGCGCAGCAGCCGGCTCAACGGCAGCTCCTTGCTGGCCACGTCCGCAAAAGGCAGGAAATCCAGGCTCAGCCGCGCCCACTTAAGCGCCAGGCGCTCATTGAGTTGTCGCACGGACTGGCCCGCTTTCATGGCCGCCTCAGCTCGAGGGCCTGCGAGGTGTAGAAGCCGCTGGCGATGCGTTCGGTGCGCCCGAGATCCCAGGCAAGCAGCTGAGGATGGGCTTCGAGGCGGCGTCGCAGCGTGCGTTCGGCCACCGGTACGATGGACGGCGAGCGATCACCGCGCGGGAACAGCTTGCCGGCCGCCTTGAACAGCTCCAGCGCCGGGTTGCTGGGGGCAAAGGTGAACAGCAGAGCCCGGCGGGTGCGCTGGGCCAGGCCGGCGATCACCTCGACGGCATCGCCGGCCTCGTAGTGGATCAGCGAGTCCATGCCCACCACATAGTCGAATTCGCCAAGCCGAGGGTCCAGCATATCGCCCGAGCGGAAGTCGATGCCGCCCCTGCTGTCGAAGGCCGGCTGTCGTTCCCTTGCGAGGTCCACCAGCGTGGGCGAGAGATCGATGGCCAGCACCTGGGCGCCGCGCAGCGCCGCCTCGACCGCCAGCGCCCCGGTGCCGCAGCCGGCATCGAGCAGGCGCAGGCCGCGCAGATCGGCCGGCAGCCAGGATAAGAGGGTGCGGCGCATGCGCTCGCGTCCAGCCCGCACGGTGGCGCGCACCCGGCCCACCGGCGCGTCCGAGGTCAGCCGTGCCCAGGCCTCGACCGCGGTCCGGTCGAAATAGGTTTCGATTTCGCCGCGGCGAGCGGTGTAGGTGTCGGCTTGCATCAATCAAACCCCAGCAGGTCAAAGATGTCGCGGTCCTTCATCGGGACGGCGCTCAGCGGCTCGCTGCCCAGCCACAGCGCGGCGGCCAGGCGCATGTATTCCTTCTGCACCAGCTCCAGCTCGGGCGAGGGCTCCATCTCGAACAGCGTCGACTTCTTCAGCCGGCTGCGGCGTATTACGTCCAGGTCCGGGAAGTGGGCCGCGAGCTTCAGGCCGATCTTTTCGTTGTACTTGTCGATCTGGTCGGTGGCGGCACTGCGGTTGGCGATCACGCCGCCCAGCCGCACCTTGTAGTTCTTGGCCTTAGCGCCGATGGCCTGGACGATGCGGTTCATCGCAAAGATGGAATCGAAGTCGTTGGCGGTGACGATAAGCGCCCGGTCGGCATGCTGCAGCGGTGCGGCGAAACCGCCGCAGACCACATCGCCCAGCACATCGAAGATCACCACATCGGTGTCCTCCAGCAGATGGTGCTCCTTGAGCAGCTTGACGGTCTGGCCCACCACATAGCCGCCGCAGCCTGTGCCGGCCGGCGGGCCGCCGGCTTCCACGCACATCACGCCGTTGTAGCCGGGGAAGACGAAGTCCTCGACCCGCAGCTCCTCGGCATGGAAGTCCACCGTCTCCAGCACGTCGATGACGGTGGGCAGCATCTTCTTTGTCAAGGTGAAGGTGGAGTCGTGCTTGGGGTCGCAGCCGATCTGCAGCACCCGCTTGCCCAGCTTGGAGAAGGCGGCCGAGAGGTTGCTGGAGGTGGTGCTCTTGCCGATGCCGCCCTTGCCATAGATCGCGAAGACCTTGGCAGTGCCGATATCGACCCTGGGATCGAGCTCGACCTGCACGCTGCCTTCGCCGTCGGGACGGCCGCCTCGTCGGATGGTGGAGACGGGAATTTCGGTGACTGTGCTCATGCGACTGCCTTTTCAACGATCACGCCTTCGAGGCGGTCTTCCAGTTCATCGCCGGCCTGGCGCAGGGCTTGGAGCGTGTCGGCATCGGGCTGCCAGTAGTCGCGCTCATAGGCTTCAAGCAATCGGTTGGCCACCCGCGCCGAGGCGGTGGGGTTCAGCTGGGCCAGGCGCTCGCGCATGGCGGGGTCCAGCATGAAGGTGGCGCTGAGCTGTTCGTAGACCCAGGGCTGGACCTGTCCGGTGGTGGCCGACCAGCCCATAGTGTTGGTCACATGCACCTCGATCTGGCGCACGCCCTCGTAGCCGTGCTTGAGCATGCCTTCGTACCACTTGGGGTTCAGCATGCGGGTCCGGGTTTCCAGCGCCACTTGTTCGGACAGCGTGCGCACGGTGCCGCCGCCGAAGCTGTCGCGGGTCTGGTCGCCGATGTAGACCGGGGCCATTTGGGCGCTGTCCCCGTCCTTGCGCACCTTGGCCCGCTTGATCGCGCGGCTGACGCCGCCCAGCGTGTCGAAATAGGTGTCCACCGTGGTGATGCCGAGCTCCACCGAATCAAGGTTCTGATAGGCCAGCTGCACTTCGGCCAGCACGCTTTGCAGCAGCGCGGCCTGCTGCACCGGCCGACCTTTGATACCGTAGGCAAAGCCCTTGCGGCGGCTGTAGGTCTCGGCCAGCTCGTCGCCGCCTTCCCAGCGGCTGTTGTCGATCAGGCTGTTGATGTTGGAGCCGTAGGCGCCCTCGGCATTGCCGAAGACGCGCAGCGAGGCGGTCTCCAGATCGCCGCCGTGCTGGACCTGGAAGGCCAGCGCATGTTTGCGGATGAAGTTCTGCTCCGGCGCTTCCTCGGCTTGCGCCGCCAGGAAGGCAGCCTCGGCCAGCAGCTTGATCTGCAGCGGCAGCAGGTCGCGGAATATGCCCGACAAGGTGATCACCACATCGATGCGCGGCCTACCCAGCTCGGCCAGCGCGATCAGTTCGGCGCCGGCCAGGCGGCCATAGCTGTCGAAGCGAGGCCTGGCACCCATCAGCGCCAGCGCCTGGGCGATCGGGCCGCCCTCGCTCTTCAGGTTGTCGGTGCCCCACAGCACCATCGCGATGGACTCGGGCAGCGGGTTGCCTGCGCCCATGTGCTTATCGAGCAGGCGTTGGGCCTGGGCGAAGCCGTCCTTGACCGCGTAGGCGCTGGGAATGCGGAAGGGGTCAAAGCCGTGCAGGTTGCGCCCGGTCGGCAGAATGGCCGGGGTGCGCAGCAGATCGCCGCCCGGCGCGGGGCGCAAAAATCGGCCGTCCAGCGCGTGCAGGATGCCATCAAGCTCATGGTCCTCGGCCATCAGCCGGTCGATGGCGGCGAGTTCCTGGAGCAGCGGGGTCGCGTCTTTGCTCACGCCGTGGGCCACTAGGGCCTCGATCTGACCCCGCTCGGGCTTCACGCCATGCGCGGCCTCGGCGCAGGACAGCAGCAGGTCCACCCGCTCAGGCAAGCTCGGAGCCTGACCGACGATATGCAGGCCGTAGGGGATCAACGTGTACTCGACTTCCAGCACCGCATCATTGAGCCGCGCGATACGGGCCTCCGAGGCCGCGCCCCACAGCGGCTCGGCCTCGGCCAGCTCCAGCGCTGCTGCCTGGGTCTGGATCATCAGGCTCAACGCGTCGCGCTCGGCCTGGGCTTCCGGTTCAAGGCTGCGGTAGCGCTCCAGCGCTTCCTTCAGCTCCACCAGGCCCTTGTACAGCCCGGCCTGGGCGACCGGCGGGGTCAGGTAGCTGATCAAGGTGGCGGCGGCGCGGCGCTTGGCGATCGTGCCTTCGGACGGATTGTTGGAGGCGTACAGATACAGATTCGGCAGATCGCCGATCAGCCGGTCCGGCCAGCAGCGGGACGACATGCCGGCTTGCTTGCCGGGCATGAACTCGAGCGCACCGTGTGTGCCGAAATGCAGCACCGCATGGGCCGCGAAATCCTCGCGCAGCCAACGGTAGAAGGCCGAGAAAGCGTGCGTCGGTGCAAAGCCCTGCTCGAACAGCAGTCGCATCGGGTCGCCCTCGTAGCCGAAGGCCGGCTGGATGCCGACGAAGACATTGCCGAAGCGCTCGCCCAACACAAAGATATGGCTGCCGTCGCTTTGCTGCTTGCCGGGCGACGGGCCCCATTGCGCCTCTATCTCGCTCAGGTACTTCTCGCGCCGCAGATGCTCGTTGGCCGGGATGCGGTGGTGCACATTGGCCATCGCGCCGAAGCGTGCGGCGTTGCCGCTGATGATGCGATCGCGTAGCTCATCGACCGAGCTGGGCAGGTCGACCGTGTAGCCCGCACGGGCCAGCGCGGCCATGGTGTTGAACAGCGACTCGAACACAGACAGGAAGGCGGCGGTGCCGGTGGCGCCGGCATTGGGCGGGAAGTTGAAGACCACGGCCGCGACCCGGCGCCCGGCGCGCTCGCTGCGACGCAGGTCTACCAGCTTGCCGACGCGTGCGGCAAGCGCATCGGCCCGCTCGATGCAGCTGTGCATATCGTGCGAGTCCACCTCATTTTCGAAGCGGCATGCGTGGGGGCAGCCGGTGCAGGCGATATGGGCGGCGTTGGCCCGGCCACCGAAGACCATCGCGCCAGTGGCCCCGTCCAGCTCAGGAATAGCCACCATGATGGTGGACTCCACCGGCAGCAGACCGCGCGAGGAGCCGCCCCACTGGTCCAGGGTCTGGAACTCGACCGGGTGCACGGCCAAATAGGGCACGTCCAGTGCTGCCAGCACATCCTCGGCCGCCTTCGCATCGTTGTAGGCCGGGCCGCCGACCAGCGAGAAGCCTGTCAGTGAGACCAGTGCGTCGATCTGGCTGCGGCCCTCGGCATCACGGAAATAGGCGGCGATGGCTGGACGCTGATCCAGGCCGGTGGCAAAGGCCGGGATCACGCGCAGCCCTCGCGCCTCCAGCGCGGTGATCACGCCCTTGTAGTGGTCGGCGTTGCCAGCCAGTAGATAGGAGCGCATCAAGAGCAGGCCGACCGTGCCGCGCGTGCCGGTTGTGGCCACCTTGGGCAGGGCGTCCATCGTGGTGGCCATCTGGCCCACCGCGCTCGCGTGGTTCATCAAAGGGTGGTAGAGCCCGATCTCGGGATACTCGATCGGCTGCTGTGGCCGGGCCACCGGGCGCAGGGCCTTGCGCGGCCCCTCGGCATAACGCTCGACCAGCAGGCGCACCATATTGCCGATGTTGTCCTGCGAGCCCGCGAGCCAGTACTGCAAGCTCAGAAAATAGGCCCGCACGTCCTGGGCCGTGCCGGGGATGAAGCGCAGGATCTTGGGCAGCATGCGCAGCGTCTTCATCTGCTGGGCGCCCGCTGTGCCCTTGTTGCCGTCGTCCTTGCCCGGGGGCTTGCCGCGCAGCCGCTTCAGAAAGGCCATCGCGCCGGTGGCCGGCGCGGCCATGTCGAACTTGCCCATACGGGTCAGCTTGGTAACTTCGGCGGCCGACATCATGCAGACCATCGCATCGCACTGCTCGCGCCGTGCCTGCAGCGCCGGCAGGATGGGCATGAAATGGTCTTCGAGAAAGAGCATGGAGGCGATGACGATGTCGCCGCGCGCGATGTCCGCCTTGCAGCGATCCAACGCGGCCGGGTTGTCGCCCCATTCGGCGGCGGCGTGCACGCTCAAGTGCAGGCCGGGCAGGGTCTTAGACAAGGTGGTGTTGGCACGCTCGGTGGCGCTGGCGAGGTGGCTGTCCATGGTCACCACGACCACATTCATTGCAGCGTGCTCAGAGGTCGTGCCTCTAGCGGCTGAAGTGAGCTTTGGCGTCATACAGTGTCTCGATGGTGATCACCGGTACGCTATGGTCTTGTGCGTATCGCTCGGTGTTGCGGCGGGCCTTGCCGCGCACGAAGAAGGGGATCTTGCGCAGTTCCTTCTCGGCATCGGGAGCCCATGCGGCCGTGATCGCGGCGGCTGGACCTTCTTGCTTGTCTGGCTCCGGTGGCGGCAATTCGATCAAGGCGGGCGCCTCGTCCTGTTTCGCCTTGATGGCGGCGCCGCCCAGATGCGAGGGGGCCGCATCCTCATGGAATTCGAAGTCGCCGCGGAACATGCCGATCAGGTGTTCCTCCAGGCCCATCATCAGCGGATGGACCCAGGCGTCGAACAGCACGTTCGCGCCTTCGAAACCCATCTGCGGCGAGTAGCGCGCCGGGAAATCCTGCACATGGATCGGGGCCGAGATCACCGCGCAGGGCAGGCCCAGACGCTTGGCAATATGGCGCTCCATCTGCGTGCCCAGCACCAGCTCCGGGCCGGCTGCGCTGATCGCGGCCTCGACCTCCAGATAGTCGTCGCTGATCAACGCGTCGACGCCGTATAGCGCGGCGGCTTCGCGCACATCGCGGGCAAACTCGCGGCTGTAGGTTCCCAGGCCGACGACCTTGAAGCCAAGCTCGGAGGCAGCCACACGGGCGGCGGCGATCGCATGGGTGGCGTCGCCGAAGACGAAGACGCGCTTGGCCGTCAGGTAATTGGCGTCGACCGAGCGGGCATACCAAGGCGCATGCGAGTGGGTCTCGGTAGTCGCGAGGCCCGGATCGAGTCCGGCCAGCGTCGCGACCTCGCGGATGAACTCGCGGGTGGCGCCGGCGCCAATCGGGATGGTCTTGGTGGCGGGCTGGCCCAGATTGCGCGCCATCCAGCCGGCGGCCTGGTGCGCGACTTCGGGGTAGAGCACGACATTGAAATCGGCATCGACCAGGCGTGCCAGGTCTTGCGGACTGGCGCCCAACGGTGCGACCACATTGACTGCCACGCCGATCTGCGCCAGCAACTGGCAGATCTCTCGCACATCATCACGGTGGCGAAAGCCCAGGGCCGTCGGCCCGAGGATGTTGCAGCGGGGCTTGTTTTCGCCCCTCACGCGGGGCTGTGCAGGCTTGACGGCCAACGTGCGCACGAGCTGATAGAAAGTCTCGGCCGCGCCCCAATTTTCTTTTCTCTGGTATGCCGGCAGTTCCAGCGGGATCACCGGCACCGGCAGGTTCAGCGCCTGCGTGAGGCCGCCGGGGTCGTCCTGGATCAACTCGGCCGTACAGGAGGCGCCGACCAGGAGGGCCTGCGGCTTGAAGCGCTCGTAGGCATCGCGGGCTGCGTCCTTAAAGAGCTGTGCTGTGTCGCCTCCCAAATCGCGGGCCTGAAAGGTGGTGTAGGTGACCGGCGGTCGCTCGGTCCGCCGCTCGATCATCGTGAACAGCAGGTCGGCATAGGTGTCGCCCTGCGGCGCATGCAGCACGTAGTGGACATCACGCATCGCAGTGGCGATGCGCATCGCGCCGACGTGCGGCGGGCCTTCGTAGGTCCAGAGGGTCAGTTGCATATCAGGCCGCCAGCAGCGTGCGCCGCGTCAAGGGGCGGGTGAACAAGCCTGCGAGATCGCCGGCCTGCTCGAAACCCTGGATCGGCGTGAACACCAGCTCGATCGACCATTTGGTCGTGAAGCCCTCGGCCTCCAGCGGGTTGGCCAAGCCCAGGCCGCAGACGACGATGTCGGGGCGCAGCGCGCGGCAGCGGTCCAGCTGCCTCTCTACATCCTGGCCCTCGGACAGAGCCGTGCCGGCCGGCAGCCAAGCCAGCTCCACGGCCAGATGTTGACGGTGCAGATAGGGTGTGCCGACTTCCGTCAGTACCATGCCAAGCTCGCGCGCCAGAAAGCGCGCCAGTGGCACTTCCAGCTGCGAGTCGGGGAAGAAGAAGATGCGCTTGCCAGTCAGTGCTTCGCGGTGCGTGGTCAGGGCCTGCTCGGCACGCTTGCGAGCGGGCGCGATGGCTTGCTCGACCTCTGCGGCCTGCAGTCCCATGGCCGCCCCAGCGGCCTGCATCCAGGCGGCGCTGCCCTCGGCACCGAGCGGGAAGGGCGCGGAAACACGGCAGGCCCCGCGTCCCTCCAGCGCCCTGGCGCTGTCGGCCAAAAAGGGCTGGGCAAGCAGAAAGCGGGTCTGGGGGCCGACGGCGGGCAGGGCAGTCGAGCGGCGCGAAGGAAAGAAGGCAAAACGCCGGATGCCCATCGCCGTGAACAAGCGCGCGAACTGGTCCTCGACCACATCGGCCAGCGCGCCGACGATCAGCAGCTCGGGCTCGTGTTGCTGCATTGAGACGGGCAAGACCGGCACCAGGGCCGCCAGGCAGGCGTCCTCGCCCTGGGTGAACGTGGTCTCGATCCCGCTGCCTGAGTAGTTCAGCACCCGCACCTGGGGCATGAAGCGCTCGCTCAGTCGGCCGGCGGCGCGTGACAGGTCGAGCTTGATGACCTCGGACGGGCAGGAACCTACCAGGAACAGCAATCGGATATCAGGTCTGCGCTCCAGGAGGCGCTTGACCACGCGGTCCAGCTCGTCCTGTGCGTCGGCCAGGCCGGCCAGATCTCGCTCATCGAGGATGGCGGTTGCGAAGCGTGGCTCGGCGAAAATCATCACGCCGGCGGCTGACTGGATCAGATGGGCGCAGGTGCGCGAACCGACGACCAGGAAGAATGCGTCCTGCATCTTGCGGTGCAGCCAGATGATGCCGGTCAGGCCGCAGAAGACCTCGCGCTGGCCGCGCTCGGCCAGAACTGGCGCATCGGTGCAGCCAGCGTCGGCGTGGATTGGAATGACTGCGCTCATGTCGCTGCTCCCGCAGCCAGGCTGGCCGCATGGTCAAGTCGCGCCATGCGTAGCTTCCAGATGAACTGAGCAGCATTGATCACGTAGGCGGCGTAGGCTGCCAGGGCGAGCCACATCTGCTGATGACTGCCGAGCGAGCCGGTGTACCAGGCCAGCACATAGGCGGTGTGCAGCGCCAGCACCAGCATGCTGAACATGTCCTCCCAGTAGAAGGCCGGCGCGAACAGCCAGCGGTCGAACACCACCTTCTCCCAAATGCAGCCTGTCACCATGATGGTGTAGAGCGTCAGTGTCTTGACCAGCACTGAGGCTGCTGCGGCCTGTTCGCCCTGGCCCGTCGTCAGGAAGCGGATCACCAGGGCCAGGCTGACCAGGAACACCAGGAACTGCAGCGGTGCCAGAAGGCCCTGGACCAGGGTCCAGACGCTGGCATCGCGGCGCGCGCGTTGCGCAGGCGTGTAGAGCGCACGGCGGACCGGCTGGCGATCCGGGGCAGTGGCGGGTTCGGCGCGGACGGCTTGTTCAAGCATGGAGCCGAATCTAGGCCTGCCTCTTTCATCTGTCAATCGGAATTGACGTAAACAAAACTAGACATTTTTCTCCCAGTGGGGAAAATCAGCTTGACGCCGACCGCGACGGCACCGAAAGTCGGACGCGCTGCAAATGTCAATGAGAACTGACTGAGCAGCCGGTACATAACGACAAAGAGTTCAGTAAGAGATAAAAACGGTTAGCAGTAGCGATCACTGACGCTGCCCAGCGCCGAGAGCCGAGGCCAGTCTTCCCCGGTTTCTCAGAGTGAGCCTTGCTGCCAATCCACCCACGAGGAGATACGTGGTGGCTGGATGGACACACAATCGACTGGCCAAGCGCCAGCAAACGCCGCTGCCCGGAGCAGACGGTTCCCGCAGCAGCGAAACGGGCGAGCCCCTCAATCAACCCGATCCGCCGACTCTGGCCGAGATGCTGGCGCGCAAAAGTGCCGAGCTGATCGGCCAGCCGCGACAGCTGAGCTTTGACGACGAGCGGCCGCGGCTGACATCGCCTCATCTGGTGGCCAGCAACACCGGGCAGGACATGCAGCTCTCGCGCATCGTCGAGCTGGAGATCATCCCGCGCCTGATGTTGATGCACAGCACCCAAGCGCTGCATGACCGCCCCCCCTTGCCGGCCATGGTGCTGACAGTGGACCATGTGCACACGCTGGCCCATCTGTCGGCGGAAGGTGAATCGGACAGTGCCGGCAGCTATGTGCGGGCCCTGCTCGACGCTGGCGCCTCGCAGGAGCAGGTGTTTCTCGACCTGCTGGCGCCCTGCGCGCGATGGCTCGGTCAGATGTGGGACGACGACCGCTACGATTTCTCGCAGGTGACGATTGCGCTGTGGCGCCTGCAGCGGGTGCTGCACGAGCAGGGCAGCCGCTTCAACCAAGTGGCTAGGCCCGACGCCGACAGCCATCGCGCCCTGCTGGCCGCCGTGCCGGGCGCGCAACATACCTTTGGAGTGATCATGGCGGCCGAGTTCTTCAGCCGGGCCGGCTGGGACGTCGAATGTGAACCCAAGGCCAGTTGGCCCGATCTGCAAGCCCGTCTGAATGGCGGCTGGTTCGACATGTTCGGACTGTCAATCGCGACTGGCGACAGCATCGCCCATGTGGCGTCTGCTATCCTTGACATGCGAGAAGCGTCGGCCAACCCTTTGATTTTTGTGATGGTCGGGGGACCGATGGCGGCGGAATTGCCGAATCTGGCGGCCCTTTGCGGCGCCGACGCGATGGCTTGCGAGGCTGGCAGCGCGGTGGCAACCGCAAACGCCGGTGTCGGCAAGCGCGTCAAGCAAGCTTGACGTCAAGTGGACGCATCATCATTCTCGTTCACCCCAGTCTTCACCCGTCCCGGCAGCAGTTGATGCCGCCTCTTGCAACTCAGGGAGCTCGATGCAGAACCTTGGCACATCGGCCGATCAGCTGTTTGAAGCTCCCGAGCTGTACTTCTCCGACTTGAATGCTGACGTCCTGGCAGCAGCGGTTTCCGCTGCTGCCGATCTGGCCCTGGTGCTGGACAACCAAGGCGTGATCCGGGACATCTCGCTGGGCACCAGCCATACAAAGGAGCTGGGCGAGCTTCGCCAGTGGGTCGGGCGGCGTTGGGTCGAGACGGTAACGGTCGAAAACCGCGGGAAGATCAGTGCGATGCTGGCCGCGGCGACCGGCGGCGCCGGCCCGGAGCTTCAGGGCCAGCGGCCCGAGCGTCAGGTCAACCATCCGCTGTCTGGAGGGCTGGAACTGCCGGTCAGCTACAGCCTGGTGCCCCTGGGGGTGCAGGGCCGCATGCTGGCGCTGGGTCGCGACCTGCGCGAGGTCGCCGCCGTCCAGCAGCGTCTGATTGATGCGCAGCAGTCGATGGAGCGGGACTACCTGCGCCTGCGCCACACCGAGGCCCGCTACCGGCTGCTGTTCGAGGCGGTCGACGAGGCGGTGCTGGTGCTTGATGCTGGCTCTCTGGTTGTGTTCGAACACAATGCCGCAGCGGCCCGCCTGCTGGGTGATTCGAGCAAGCGCATCGTCGGTCGTGCCTTCACCGAGTTGCTGGCGGTGGAGAGCCAGGCCGAGTCCTATGCCAAGTTCTCGCAGGCCCGCAGCGCCGGCCGTAGCGACGAGATGACGGTGCGCTTGGCCCATGGCCATATCGAGCTGAAGCTCGCCGCCACCCTGTTCAAGCAGGACAGCACCAGCTCGTTGCTGGTGCGCCTGTCGCCGCTGCACGCTGTCCCGACGGCTGCAGGCCGTGCGGCCGAGGCGCCCTCGCTGCTGAGCGTAGTCAATGCGATGCCCGATGCCTTTGTGCTGACCGACATGCAGGGCCGCATCCTGAGCGCGAACCAGGCCTTCAGCGACATGTTGCAACTGGCGGTGGGTGAGTCGGTGCAGGGTCAGTCGCTGGACCGCTGGCTGGGTCGCTCCTCGGTGGATCTGAATGTGCTGATCGGCAATCTGCGCCAGCACGGCGTGCTTCGCCTGTTCCCGACGACCTTGCGCAGTGGATACGGCGAACCCGGCGCGGTCGAGATCTCCGCGGTGGCGGTGCCCGACGGCCCGCAGGCCTGCCTGGGCTTCTCGATCCGCGATGTGGCGCGCCGCCTGCCGGCCGAGGGCCGTTCGAACCGCCAGCTGCCGCGCTCGGCCGACCAACTGACCGGGCTGGTGGGCCGGCTGCCGCTGAAAGACATCGTCGGCGAGACCACCGACCTGATCGAGCGCCTGTGCATCGAGGCGGCGCTGGAGCTGACGCGCGACAACCGCGCCTCGGCTGCCGAGATGCTGGGCCTGTCCCGGCAAAGCCTGTATGTCAAGCTGCGCCGCTACGGCATCCAGGACATGGGCGGCCCCTCCGGCGATTGAGACTGTGTGCGGCATTTCGCCGTGAAGCACGAAAGTGTAAATTAAACTTGACAACTTGCTGCGTCAGCCCAGAATAGGCTGCATGCAGCGCCCCGCTCTGTCCGCAGTCACCGAACTGCTCAAACCCATCACCTGGTTCCCGCCGATGTGGGCTTTTGCCTGCGGGGTCGTGGCCTCGGGCATGTCGGCCGAAGGGCGCTGGCCGCTGATCGTTGCCGGGGTGCTGCTGGCGGGCCCGTTCGTCTGCGCCACCAGCCAGGCGGTCAATGACTGGTTCGATCGCCATGTCGATGCGATCAACGAGCCGCAGCGGCCCATCCCCTCGGGTCGCATGCCCGGCCGCTGGGGCCTCTATATCGCGCTGATCTGGACCCTCTTGTCCGTGTTGCTGGCCTGGCAGCTCGGCCAGGCGGCCTTTGTGGCTGCCCTGTTCGGCCTGGCGCTGGCCTGGGCCTATAGCGCGCCGCCGCTGCGGCTCAAGCGCAATGGCTGGTGGGGCAATGCCGCCTGCGGCCTGTGCTACGAGGGCCTGGCCTGGATTACAGGCGCGGCCGTGATGGCAATGGGTGAGTGGCCCGGCGCGCGCTCGCTGGCGCTGGCCTTGCTGTACAGCGCCGGGGCACACGGCATCATGACCCTGAACGATTTCAAGTCCATCAAGGGCGACCGCCAGATGGGCATCGACTCGCTGCCGGTGATGCTGGGCGCCTCGGGCGCGGCCTATGTGGCCTGCATCGTGATGGCCACACCCCAGCTGATCGTGGCGCTGCTGCTTTGGCATTGGGGCCAGGGCTGGCACGGCCTGGGGGTGGCCTGCCTGCTGGCGGTGCAGTTGCTGATGATGCGGCGCTTCGTGGCGCAGCCGGTGGAGCGCGCCGTCTGGTATAGCGGAGCCGGCGTCCCACTGTTCGTCTCGGGCATGCTGGTCAGCGCCTTTGCGCTGCGCGGGGCGCTCGCATGAGCGCGCGCAACTTCGGCTGGCTCGGTGTGTTCCGCCTGGGCCTGGTGCAGGCCAGCCTGGGTGCTATCGTCGTGCTGACGACCTCGACCCTGAACCGAGTGATGGTGGTCGAGCTGGCACTGCCGGCGCTGCTACCGGGCCTGCTGCTGGCCCTGCATTACCTGGTGCAGATCAGCCGGCCACGCATGGGCCATGGCTCCGACCTGGGTCAGCGCCGCACGCCCTGGATCATCGGCGGCATGTTCACGCTCGCGCTCGGCGGCTGGCTGGCCGCGCTGGCCACCGTCTGGATGGGCAGCAACTCGGCCGCAGGCATCGCGCTGGCCCTCGTGGCCTACAGCCTGATCGGCCTGGGTGTCGCCGCCAGCGGCACCTCGCTGCTGGTGCTGCTGGCCACGCGGCTTGCGCCCGAGCGCCGCGCGGCGGCGGCCACCACGGTCTGGATCATGATGATTGCCGGGTTCGTCGTGACGGCCGGCGTGGCCGGCAGCCTGCTCGACCCCTACACGCCGACGCGCCTGCTGTGGGTGGCCGGCGGCGTGGCGCTGGCGGCGGTGGGCGTGACGACGCTGGCCCTGCTCGGCTTGGAGGGGCCCGGACAAGCGCCGAGCCCCGTCACCGGCGCACCGGCGCCGATGGCCTTCAAGGCCGCGCTGGCTGCGGCCTGGGCCGAGCCCCGCGCGCGCCGTTTCACGATCTTCGTCTTCGTCTCGATGCTTGCCTTCAGCATGCAGGACCTGGTGCTGGAGCCCTTCGCCGGCCTGGTGTTCAGTCTGAGCCCCGGTGCTACCACGCGGCTCTCGGGCTTGCAGCACGGCGGCGCATTGCTCGGCATGCTACTGGCCGCCGCAGCCGGCAGCCGCTGGGCAGGCCGTCAATGGGGCACGCTGCGGGGCTGGACGGTCTGGGGCTGCGTCGCCTCGGCGCTGGCCCTGGGAGGCCTGGTCTGCGCCGGCCTGGTGGGCCCGACCTGGCCGCTGCGGGCCAATGTCTTTGTGCTGGGTCTGAGCACCGGCGCTTTTTCAATCGCCGCCATCGCTTCGATGATGGGTCTGGCCGGTGCTGCCGGAGATGGCCATGAAGGCGTGCGCATGGGCTTGTGGGGCGCGGCCCAGGCCATCGCGTTCGCGCTGGGCGGTTTGCTGGGCAGCGCCGCCAGCGACCTGATGCGCTGGCTGTTGACGGACGTGGGCCTGGCCTATTCGCTGGTCTTCTTTGTCGATGCGGCGCTGTTCGTCTGGGCCGCGCGCCTGGCGAGCCGGGTCGAGCCGGCGCGCGTGGCGCGCCCCGCTGTCTTCCTCGCTCAGTTGGAAAGGGCGCCATGATGAACAAGTCGATGACTGTGGACTACGACGTGGTGGTTGTCGGTGGCGGACCCGCCGGCGCCACCGCCGCCGATGACCTAGCAGGTCAAGGGTTGCGCGTGCTGCTGCTTGACCGCGCCGGCCGCATCAAGCCCTGCGGGGGTGCGATCCCGCCGCGGCTGATCCAGGACTTCGCCATCCCCGGCGAGATGCTGGTGGCCCGCGCCACGGCGGCCCGCATGATCTCTCCACAGGCGGCCAAGGTGGACATTCCCATCGAGGGCGGCTTTGTCGGCATGGTCGACCGTGAGCACTTCGACGAGTGGCTGCGCGAGCGTGCCAGAGCCCACGGCGCCGAGCGGCGCGAGGGCTCGTTCGAGCGACTGAGCCGCGACGCCGACGAGATCAGCGTCGTGCACTTCAGCTGCGATGACGGCAGCGCCCACCGCGTGCGCACCCGCGCCGTGATTGGCGCCGATGGCGCCCGCTCCAAGGTCGCCAGCCAGGCCATTGCGGGCGCCGAGAAGGGCCGCTTCGTGTTCGCCTATCACGAGATCGTCGCGGTGCCCGAGTCGCTGCCGGCCGACTACCTGGGCAGCCGCTGCGAGGTGCATTACTGCGGCGCGCTGTCGCCGGACTTCTATGGCTGGGTGTTCCCGCATGGCGCCAGCGTCAGCATCGGCACCGGCAGCGCCGACAAGGGCTTCTCGCTGCGCAGCGGCGTCAAGCAGCTGCGCGCAAGCGCCGGCCTGGCCCATGCCCGCACCTTGCGCCGCGAGGGCGCGCCGATCCCGATGAAGCCGCTGCCGCGCTGGGATAACGGCCGCGATGTGGTGCTGGCCGGCGATGCGGCCGGCGTCGTCGCCCCCGCTTCGGGCGAGGGCATCTATTACGCGATGCTGGGCGGCCGGCTGGCGGCCGAGGCGGTGCAGGCGCTGCTGCAGACCGGCGACGTGCGCTCGCTGAAGCTGGCCCGCAAGCGTTTCATGCGCGAGCACGGCCGGGTGTTCTGGATCCTCGCGATGATGCAGCGCTTCTGGTACTCCAGCGACAAGCGCCGCGAGCGGTTTGTCAGCATCTGCCGCGACCGCGATGTGCAGCAGCTGACCTTCGACGCCTATATGCACAAGCGCCTGGTGCGCGCTAAGCCGATGGCCCATGTGCGCATCTTCTTCAAGGACATGGCCCATCTGCTCGGGCTGGCGCGGGTCTGATGGCGATGAGTTTTCTCCCATTCGATGAGGCGGCACTGCTGCTACATCTGGTCGATCTGGTGCTGCTCGTGAGCCTGCTGGAGCTGGCCTGGCTGCTGCTGCGCCGGCCGGCGAAGTCGCGCGGCCTGCTGCCCAATCTGCTGGCCGGGCTGAGCTTGTGCCTGGCGCTGCGCCTGGGCCTGGGCGGCGCTGGCCTGGCCTGGGTCGCGCCCTGCCTGATCGCTGCCGGTGTGGCCCATCTGTTCGATCTGCAAGCCCGCCGCGCTGAAAATTTCCCCACACCCACCCACGCCCCCGGGCAAGGAAGGCCATCGCCATGAGCACACGTCGCCGCTTATTCATTCAATTGGTTCCCGTCGCCGGCGGTGGCTTGCTCGCGGGCCGCGCCTGGTCGCAGGCCATGGTTGACGAGAAGGATCCCCAGGCCGCCGCGCTGGGCTATGTGGCCGACGCCGCCAAGGTCGACAAGGCCAAGTACCCGAAGTTCGCCGCCGGCCAAGCATGCGCCAGTTGCGCGCTGTTCCAGGCCAAGGCGGGTGCGGCGTCGGGGCCTTGCCCGCTATTCCCAGCCAAGCAGGTGTCAGCCAAAGGCTGGTGCAGTGCCTATGCGAAGAAGCCCTGAGCACGGCAGCCCAGCATGAGGCTGTTGCCGCCCGACCTGCCCGAGCGTGCCGCGTTGTCGCTGGAGGTGCATGCGCGCCCCTCGGAACCATTGGCTGCGCCGGGCCGGGCCAGCTATCTGGCGGTGCTGGTCGACGCTGACGAGCGCGAGCGCGAGCTCGCGCATTTGTCGCGGCTGTGCCGCAGCCACGGCCTGCCCGCACCGGCCGCCGATGCGGTGCACTGGAGCGGCGCTGTCGGCGGCCTGCGCCTGAAGTGGGAGCGCCACGGTGAGTTCTCTAGCTACACGGTGCTGGCGGCGGCCGCCGCTGCGGCGCAACCTTTTGGCGATCCGGCGGCGGCTCAGTTGCTGCCAGGCTGGTTGGCCGGCGTGCCGGGGCTGACCGTCTACGCCGGTCATGCCGAGCTGCTGAGCGCCGCGCCGACGCCGACCGGCTTGCAGGACGATTTTTTTGCGGGCCACGCGGTGGTGGGCAGCGAGGTGGGCGATGGCGCGGGCTTGGCCTACTCGGACTTTCTGATCCATGCCGACGGCTTTGGCCGCCTGGTGCTGGTAGACCAGGGTTTCACACCGCTGATGGCCGGCCGCATGCTGCAACGCCTGTTCGAGATCGAGGCCTATCGGATGATGGCTTTGCTGGCCTTTCCGGTGGCGCGCCGCCTGGCGCCGCGCATCCTTGCGATTGAGCGAGCGTTGGCCGGGCTGACGGATGACATCGCCCGTGACGGAGGTCGCGATGAAAAGCTGCTCCAAGAGCTGACTCGGCTGGCCGCCGAGGTCGAGAGCGGCCTGTCCGCTAGCCAGTTCCGTTTCGGCGCCTGTCGCGCCTATGCGGAGCTGGTGCGCACGCGTATTGCCGAGCTGCGCGAGCGCCGGCTCAGCGGCCTGCAGACCATCGACGAATTCATGTCGCGCCGCTTCACGCCAGCGGTCGCGACCTGCGCCACCGTGTCGCAGCGCATGCACGATCTGTCCGAGCGCGTCGCCCAGGCCAGCCATCTACTGTCGACCCGTGTCGACATCGCTCGCGAGCATCAGAACCATGCGTTGCTGGCCTCGATGGACCGGCGTGCCAAGCTGCAGCTGCGCCTGCAGCAGACAGTCGAGGGGCTGTCGATCGCCGCCATCGTCTACTACATGGCCGGCGTGGCCGGGTATCTGGCCAAGGGCGGGCGCTCGATGGGTGTGCCGTTCGATGTCGATCTCTTTGTGGGCCTCAGCGTGCCGCTGCTGGCCTTGCTGGCTTACGGGGCCGTGCGGCGGGCGCGTCGGCGAGCGCGTGAATCCGAGGCCATCTGAAACTCCATGAGTACCCCATTTCCTTTTTCCGCCATCGTCGCGCAAGACGAGATGAAGCTGGCCATCTTGATCGCGGCAGTCGAGCCCGCCATCGGCGGCGTGCTGGTGCTCGGCGATCGCGGCACCGGCAAGTCCACAGCGGTGCGCGGCCTGGCGGCCCTGCTGCCGAAGATGCGGGCGGTGCAGGGCTGCCGCTATCACTGCGACCCGTCAGCCAGTTCCGTCTGTGAGGATTGCGCCCGTCTGAAGGCCGGTGTAAAGCCAAAGACCGAGGAGTTGCCGGTGCCGGTGGTCGACCTGCCGCTGGGCGCCAGCGAAGACCGCGTGCTGGGCGCGCTGGACCTCGAGCGGGCGCTGTCGCAAGGCATCAAGGTCTTCGAGCCGGGCCTGCTTGCGCGCGCGCACCGAGGCTTTCTCTATATCGACGAGGTCAATCTGCTGGAAGACCATCTGGTCGATCTGCTGATCGATGTGGCCGCCTCGGGCGAGAACGTGATCGAGCGCGAGGGCCTGAGCGTTCGCCACCCGGCGCGCTTCGTGCTGGTCGGCAGCGGCAATCCGGAAGAGGGAGAGCTGCGGCCGCAGTTGCTGGACCGCTTCGGCTTGTCGGTCGAAGTGAAGACGCCGACCGAGATCGCGCAGCGGGTCGAGGTCGTGCGCCGCCGCGATGCTTTCGAGCGCGACCCGGCGAGCTTTGTCGCGCTATGGGCTAAGCAGGACGTCAAAGTGCGGCGGCAGATTCTGCAGGCGCGCGAGCGTCTGCCGCAGGTCGTCGTCGGCGACGCCGTCCTCTACCGGGCCTCCGAGCTCTGCGTGGCCGTCAACAGCGACGGCCTGCGCGGCGAGCTGACCCTGATGCGCGCGGCGCGTGCGCTGGCGGCGCTGCAGGCCTCGCCCGAGGTCACGCAAGAGCACCTGCGCAAGGTCGCCGTGCCCGCACTTCGCCACCGACTGCGCCGCAATCCGCTGGACGACACCGGTTCCAGCGAGCGCATCGAACGAGCGCTGGCCGAGTTGTGGAGCTGACCGACGCCGATCCGGCCCTGCAAGCCGCCTGGCTGCTGGCGGTTGACCCGCAAGGCCTGGGCGGCTTGTGCCTGCGCGGCCCGGCCGGCCCGGCGCGCGACGCGGTGCTGGCCAATCTGCGCCAGGCCCTGCCGCCCGAAGCACCGTGGCGGCGCCTGCCGCTGCAGATCGATGACGAGCGCCTGCTCGGCGGCCTGGACCTGGGCCTGAGCCTGGCGGCCGGGCGGCCCGTGGCGCAGGCCGGTTTGCTGGCTGAGGCCGATGGCGGCGTGCTGCTGCTGGCTATGGCTGAGCGCGTGGATGCCGGCCTGGCGGCCAAGCTCGCCTCGGCGCTGGAGCGGCAGGGCGGGCCGCGCTTTTGCGTCGTGGCGCTGGACGAAGGCCAGTCGGCCGATGAGCAGATGCCGGCCAGCCTGCTAGAGCGGCTGGCGCTGATCGCCAGCCCCGCCAGGCCTGATCTATCCGCTGCTTTGGGCGACCTGGCAGCGATGCAGGTTCTGCCTTTTGATCTGGCCGCCGCGCGCCGACGCCTGCCTGACATCCCTTATGACGAGGCCACCGTGCAGGCGCTGTGCGGCACCGCCGCTGCGCTGGGCCTGGTGTCACTGCGCCCGCCCTGGCAGGCCTGGCGCGCGGCCTGCGCGGCGGCGGCCGTCGCCGGTCGAGACGAAGTGACCCAGGCCGATGCCGAGCTGGCCGCCCGGTTGGTGCTGGCGCCACGCGCACGGGCCTTGCCACAGCCGCATGCAGAGCCTGAGGCCGAATCCCACTCAACGCCGCAGCCCGAGTCCTCTGAGCCGCCTCAGGCAAGTCCGGCCGAGCCCCAGCCCAGCGCTGCCGACGCCTCGCCACCCGACCCCAGCGATGGCGAGCAGCAGGCTCAGGCCCTGCAGGAACAACTGATCGCCGCCACCCAGGCCGCGATCCCGGCCGGCCTGCTGGCCAGCCTGGCGGGTGCGCCATCGCGCAGCGCTGCAGGGGCGGCCGGCCGTCGTGGTGCGGCCGCTCGCCCGGCGCAGAGTGGCCGGCCGCTGGCGCCGCGCCGGGGCAGTCTGCGCGCGGGCAGCCGGCTCGATCTGCTGGCCACGATGCGGGCGGCCATCCCCTGGCAGCGGCTGCGCTTGATGGAGCGCGAGCAGCGGGGTCTGGGCGTCTCGCCAGCTCGCTTGCTGCTGCGCCGCGATGACTTCCATATCAAGCGCTATCGCCGCCCGAACGAGACGACGACGGTCTTTGTCGTCGATGCTTCGGGCTCGCAGGCGCTGAACCGGCTGGCCGAGGCCAAGGGCGCGGTCGAGCTGCTGCTTGCCGATTGTTATGTGCGGCGCGACCGCGTCGCGCTGATCGCCTTTCGCGGCGAGGGCGCCGAGGTCCTTCTGGCGCCGACCCGCTCGCTGGTGCGCGCGCGGCGCTCGCTCTCCGGTTTGCCGGGCGGCGGGGGCACGCCGCTGGCGGCCGGCATCGAGGCCGCCTGGCTGCTGGGCAGCAAGCTGCAGTCGCTCGAAGGCGGCCGGGCGCTGCTGGTCTTCCTGACCGATGCCCGCGCCAACATCGCCCGCGACGGCAGCCCCGGCCGAGCCCAGGCCATGCAGGACGCACTGAGCGCCGCCCAGCGCTTGCGCGCCTCGGGCCTTGCTAGCGTGCTGATCGACACCTCGCCGCGACCGCAGCCCGCCGCAATGGCGCTGGCCCAGGCCATGGCGGCGCGCTATGTGCCGCTGCCGCAGGGGCAGGCCAAGGATGTGCATGCGGCGGTGACGGCGGGGCGGTGAACGCGCGCAGGAGGGCTTGGTGGCGTGGGCTGCCCGCGGCGAGCGCACCGGGACCTCGCGGCCTGCGGTCAGCCTTGCGATGCCGCCCTCGCCGCCTGCCGGGCTCTTGATCCAGCGCAATAGCCTGGCGGGTCATAGGCGCATGCTGTACGCATCAACTCGATGTGTAGAGCCCGCACCGCAAGCCGTATGTCCTGCACCAACTCGGTGAAAAGGAGCCTCCCATGAAGCACCTCGCCCCTCGGCGCCAGGGGTTTTTCCTGCTTCTGTCACTGGGCCTGGCCGCGCTGCCCGTCTGGGCCGATGACGATTGCGATGTGCCGCTGAATCGTTGGCAGTCACGCGATGCCGTGCGCCAGATGGCCGTGGCACAGGGCTGGCAGATCCAAGGGCTGAAGATCGACGATGGCTGCTACGAAGTGCGGGGCACCGATGCCCAAGGCCGCAGCTTCAAAGCCAAGATCGACCCGGAGAGCCTGAAGGTGTTGAAGATGAAGCAAAGCGACCGCCAGCGTGAACGAGATCGTGATCGTGATGACAAGGGCGCCGCGCCGCGCGAACCGACCAAGTAGCCCTCTCTTCCAACGGAACAAGACCATGTCCAAGCCCCTGAAGTCTCTTTTGGTCACTGCCTGCGCGCTGGCTCTTCCCGCGCTGGCACACGGCCGCCCGGTCACTGTTACCGCCCAGCTGAAGAACTACGGTGGCGACGGCGCCTACTTGGCGGCGTACGTGACCGATGCGAAGGGCGCCTATGTGCGCACGCTGTGGGTGGCCGGCGGCAAGGCGAAATACCACAAGCACTTGTCTGACTGGAGCCGTCTTTCGGCCGGTGACGCCAAGCGCCTGGACGGCATCACGGGCGCCAGCGTGGGCGCGGGGCGCACGCTGAAGGTCAGCGCCGATCTGGCGGATGCGCTGATCGATGCGGGCTATGAGATCCGCATCGACGCTGCGGCAGAAGACATGCGCGACAGCCCGGCGGAGGTCCGCGTGCCGCTGTCCACCGCCAACGCCGGCAAGCCGCAGGCCGGCAAGCTGTACATCCAGTCGGCCGCGGTGCAGCTCAAGTAGTGGCGCCGGCATGAGCTGGAAAGCCATCCACCGCTGGCTGGGTCTGACCCTTGGCACGGCGGCCGTGGTGCTGGGCCTTACCGGCGCCATCCTGGCGATCGATCCGGTTCAGCAGGCCTGGCAGGCACATGCCGCAGCGGGCGAGCTGCCCGTGGCCACGCTGGTGGAACGCGTGATGCGCACCATCCCGGGCGCTGAAGAAATCCGCCATCTGCCTTCGGGTGCCATCGTGGTGTTCAGCTTTGCCGGCGAGCAGCCACAGGCCTCCCATGTGGACCCCGCCGATGGCAGGGTGCTGGGCGCATGGCAATCCTCGGCGCTGCCGCGCTGGGTGAAGAACCTGCACCGCTCACTGCTGCTCGGGGACGCCGGGCGTTGGGGCGCGGCCGGCATCGCTCTGGCGATGGGCGTGCTGTGCGTATCGGCCCTGGTACTTCTGCTGCGGCGCATGGGTGGCTGGCAGCGGCTGACGGCGCGGGTGCGTGGTTCGCTGGCGCAGCGCATCCATGTGGTGGCGGGTCGCGTGATGCTGGCAATCCTGTGCCTGACATCGCTCACCGCGCTGATCATGAGCGCCACGACCCTGGGGCTGGTGGCGCTGGATGCCGGGAGCGAGCCGGAAGTGCTGTCGGTGGTCTCCGGCAAGCCGGCCGTGCCCGGCGCGCAGCTTGCCCCCTTGCAAAGCCTGGCGGTGCGGGATTTGCTCAAGCTGAACTTCCCCGGCGCCACCGACCCCGAGGACACCTGGAAGGTCACCACCGTCCAGGGACAAGCTTGGATCGACCGTAACTCGGGGCAGGTGCTGGCCTGGCAGCAGGCAAGCTTTGCGCAGCGCGTCTACGACTATGCCGTGGTGCTGCACACCGGCGAAGGCGCATGGCCCTGGGCCGTCGTGCTCGGGCTTGTGGGCGTCAGCGTGCTGCTGTTCTGGCTGTCGGGCGTGGTCGTCTGGTGGCAGGCACGCCGCCAGGCGTCACACGTCACGGGCAACACGCCGCTGGCTCAGGCGGACATACTCATCTTCGTCGCCAGCGAAGGCGGCAGCACCTGGGGTTTCGCCCAGACGCTGCATGACGCACTGAGCCAAGGCGGCCACCGTGTACATACCAGCGCGCTTGAGAACTTTCGCACCTCCGCCGCCACGCGAAACGTGTTTGTGCTGGCCGCCACCTATGGCGAAGGCCAGGCGCCGGCCCACGCCAGCCAGGCGCTGGATCACATCGCCAAGCTCGGCGCCGGCGCCGTGCCGGTGACGGTGTTGGGCTTTGGCGACCGGCAGTTTCCGGCCTTCTGCGCCTTTGCCGAGGCGCTGGATCAGATGCTGCGCGCGCGGGGCTGGCCCATGCTGATGCCGCTCGAGCGCATCCACCAGCAATCGGGCCAGCAGTTCGAGCGCTGGGGCCTGGCGCTGTCGCAGGTGCTGGGTGAGCCGCTGGTGTTGGCGCATGTACCGCGCTTGCCATCCACAGCAGTGCTCACGTTGCTGTCGCGCCATGACTACCCCGGGCCTGCCGACCAGGCTGCGGCAATCCTGCGCTTTGCATGGCCCGCGCTGGGCCTGTGGGCACGGCTGCGCGGGCAGGGTCTGGCGCGGTTTGCCGCAGGCGATCTCGTGGGCATCGTGCCGCCGGGCTCGGCCGTGCCGCGTTACTACTCGCTGGCCTCGGGCTGCGAAGACGGTTTTGTCGAAATCTGCGTGCGCCTGATGCCCGGCGGCTTGTGTTCCACCCACTTGCTGGGCCTGCAGCCTGGAGATCTCGCCACCGCCTTCATCCGGCCCAACCCCGGTTTTGCATTGCACCGCACGCGTGGGCCCGTGCTGCTGATCGGGGCCGGCACCGGCGTGGCGCCACTGGCCGGTTTCATTCGCCGCAACGACGCTCACAGACCCATGCATCTGTACTTTGGCGGGCGCGACCCGGCACGGGACTTCTATTTCGGCCCCGACATCCAGCGCTGGCTCGGCGAAGGGCGTCTGGCAAGCTTGCACACGACGTTCTCCCGCGTACCCCATGGCGGCGGCTATGTGCAGGACGCGTTGCGCCGCGATGCCGAGCACCTGCGCGACTGGGTGATGCAAGGCGCCATTGTGCGTGTCTGCGGCGGGCGCGCGATGGCGCAAGGCGTTGTCCAGGCGTTGGACGCGGTGCTGGCACCCTTGATGCTCAACGTCGCCAAGTTGAAGGCCAGTGAGCGGTATGCCGAAGATGTCTTCTGAACCCGCAGCGGCCCTCAAGCGCAGCACTTTGCACGGCCGGGCCATGGGTACACACTGGTCCGCCAGTGTCGACGCCGACCCCAGCACCGACATGGCGGCCCTGCGCCAGGCCCTCGCCGCTGCGGTAGAGCAGGTGGACGAGCAGATGTCGCCCTGGAAACCCGATAGCGACCTCATGCGCTTGAACCGTGCGCCCGCAGATGCCTGGGTGGTGCTGCCCGCTGAGCTGCTGGAGGTGCTGGCATGCGCGCTCGATGTTCAGCGCCTGAGCGCGGGGGCATTTGACCCCGGCGTCGGCGCGCTGGTGAATGCCTGGGGGTTCGGCGCAGTGCGCGATGCGCCCGACGCGCAGGCGATCCGAGCTGCACGCCAGCCGCCGCCGCAAGGTGCGGACGGTTGCCTGGAACTGGACCGCCCTGCGGGCCGCGCCCGCAAGCATGCGCCCTTGCTGCTTGACCTCTGCGGCATTGCCAAGGGCTACGCGGTGGACCGCATGGTCGCAGTGCTGCAACGGCACGGTGTGCGGCATGCACTGGCATCGCTGGATGGCGAGTTGCGGGCCGTGGGCTCTCAGTGTGGCGGCGCGCTCTGGGCCGTTGCACTCGAACATCCCGAGGCAGGGCTGCGCGCGGCGCAGGGCGTCATCGAGCTGGCAGATATGGCTGTGGCCACCTCGGGCGACTATCGACGCTTCGTGCAAGTGGGCGATGCACGCCTGGCGCACACCATGGACCCGCACCGCTGTGCGCCTGTGAACAACGCCGTGGCGTCGGTCACTGTGCTCGCGCCCACCTGCATGCAGGCAGATGCCTGGGCCACGGCCTTGCTGGTGGCAGGCCCTGGAGAAGGTCTGGTCATGGCACAGCGCGTGGGTTTGGAGGTGCTGTTCCTGCTTCGCAGAGCCGAAGGTTTGATCGAGCTGGGGCTGGGTCGGTTTGGCAACTCCTTGTGAATGGTTTTTGCGCCCGTGCGGCAGGCTTTGCTGTCTGGTGAGTTGTCTTCAGGAGCAATGAGTACGTCGAACACCTGCAGGTGCTCGTTGAGAACGATGCCAACCGTTAGCTGATCCACGGCTTGAGTCAGCCCCCCTGGTTGATGGCGCGGAGGTTGCAACTGCTCCAGCTTGCCGGCGGATGGAAGCAGGTTCTGGGCACTCTGATCGATCCTTTCACGATTCAGGGGATGAACGAATTTGGCAAGCGACACCTTCTGTTGCTGATCGACTTCGACGAGCAATTTGCCAATCGTTGGGGCCTCTATCAGCAGCACAAGGCGACTCTAGCGCCGCCCATTTCAGACCGCACTTATCTGCTGGGCTGCCTGCACGAACCCGAGAGATTGAAGGCTTTCTGCAAGTACGTGATGTCGATTAAAAAGTTGGGCCGGCAACTGTCGGATGACGGTGCTTCTCCGCTTGCCGAGAATCTCTGGCGACATCAGCACTTGCAGCCTAACGCTGACGAACTGAACCGATTGGTGCTCCAAGTCAAGCCCTTCCTGTTCAAAGCGTAGCCAGACGCCCTGACGACGACAGGCAGTGCTAGCCATTTGCGTAGGTCCGCCAAAAGCACCCCGCCACTTGGCCCAGCAGGACGCCTCGACCATGCCCGCCCGATGCTGTCACGCATCCTAGGTGTTCCCATGCCGCGCCGCTCAAGACACGTCTGCGGCCGACGGAATCACTGCTCGGTCTAGCGCCGTCTCATCCCGCAACGCCATCAGCAGCTCATTGACCCGCTCCGGCGCCTCCTCATGCGCCAGATGCCCCAGCCCCGCCAGCGGATGAAAGCTCGCGCCCGGCAGCCAGCGCGCCAGCTCCAGCGACTGCACCGGCGCCACGGTGCGGTCGGCCAGGCCGGCGGCGAGCCAGAGCGGCAGGCGCAACTCGGGCAGGCGGGCCTGCAAGTCCTCCAGCCGCCAGCTGGCCAGCATGTCCAGCACGCCGCGAACATGGGCGGGCTGGGCCAGCAAGGCGCGGTAGTGCTGCACGCCGGCCTCGTCCAGGCGTGAGCCGGTGGAGGCGATCAGGTTCGTCAGCGCGCGGGGTTGGCCGGCGTGGCGGGTCACCCAGGCGGTTAGCCAGGCGCTGCGGGCCGCGAGCTTGGCCACGGCCGGGGCCACCACGCCCATCAGGCCCGGCAGCGGCTGTAGCGCGCCGTTGACGGCCAGCAGCCCGCGCGCCTGCGGCAGCAGGCCGTCCAGGCACATCTGCACCATCACCGCTGCGCCGGCCGAATGGCCGGCCACCAACTCGGGTTGCCAGTCGAGCGCGGCGAGCAGCTCGCCCAGCGCGTGGGCCATGCGCGCCGGGCTGGCCTGGCCGTCGGCAAAGCCTTCGCTGCAGCCATGGCCGGGCAGATCGGGGATCAGCAGGTTGAAATGCTCGACCAGCCCGGGCAGGCAGGGTGCCCAAGACTGCAGCGAGGAGCCTGTGCCATGCAGCAATAGCAAGCGTGGCGGCCCCGTCTGGCCCGCGCGCTGCGCGCGCCAGCGCAGCGCTCCGGCTTGCAGCAGCTCTGAGGGCAGGGGACTGTCAGTTTTCATGTCAATGCCTATTGTCAACTAAACTGGACAAGTCTAGGATCAAGCCATGTTGACGCCCGGCCATCAGCCCAGCTCGCCCAGCTCCGCCGCCCTGCCGGGGGCAGAGCCCCATGCCCGTCCTGATGCTCGTTCACAGGCCCTTGTCATCGGCAGCGGCTTTGGCGGCCTGGCGGCGGCGGTGCGGCTGGGCGCGCGCGGCTACCGGGTGACGGTGCTTGAAAAGCTCGACGCCCCCGGTGGCCGCGCCTATGTGCACCGGCAGGACGGCTTCACCTTCGACGCCGGCCCGACCGTGATCACCGCGCCTTTTCTGTTCGAGGAGCTGTGGGCGCTGTGCGGCCGGCGCCTGGCCGACGATGTGGACCTGCGCCCGGTGGCGCCGTTCTACCGGGTGCGCTTCGACGACGGCACGGTGTTCGACTACAGCGGCAATGCCGAGGCCATGCGCGCCGAGGTGGCCCGGCTCGCGCCCGAGGATGTGACCGGCTATGAGCGCTTTCTCCAAGCCAGCGAGGCGATCTACAAGGTGGGCTTCGAGCAACTGGGCCATGTCTCGTTCGACAGCTGGACCTCAATGGCCAAGGTGCTGCCCGATCTGCTGAAGCTGGAGGGATACCGCACGGTGTGGGGCCTGGCTTGCAAGCATGTGAAGAACGAGAAACTGCGCGTGGTGTTGACCTTCCAGTCGCTGCTGGTCGGCGGCAACCCCTTCTCGACCACCTCGGTCTACTGCCTGATTGCCTTTCTGGAGCGACGCTTCGGCGTGCATTTCGCGATGGGCGGCACCGGGGCGCTGGTGCGCGGCCTGGTCGGACTGATCGAGGGGCAGGGCGGGCAGGTGCTGTGCGGCCAGGCGGTCAAGGAGATCCTGGTCGACCGAGGCGGGGCCTGCGGTGTGCGCCTGAGTACAGGCCAAGAGCTGGCGGCCGATGTCGTGGTATCCAACGCCGATTCAGCCTGGACCTACAAGCATTTGCTGCCGGCCCGCTACCGCCAGCGCTGGACCGACCGGCGCATCGAGCGTGCGCGCTATTCGATGAGCCTGTTCGTCTGGTACTTCGGCACCAATCGCCAGTACCCGGATGTGGCCCACCACACGATCTCGCTGGGCCCGCGCTACCGGGGCCTGCTCGATGACATCTTCACAAAGAAGCACTTAGCCGACGATTTCAGCCTCTATCTGCACCGCCCCACTGCCACCGATGCAAGCCTGGCGCCGTCGGGCTGCGACACCTTTTATGTGCTGGCCCCGGTGCCGCATCTGGAGGCCGGCGTCGACTGGCGCGAGCGCGCCGAGCCCTATCGCGCCGCGATTGCCAAGCGCCTGTCCGACACCCTGCTGCCGGGGCTGGAGCAGGCGGTGGTCAGCTCGCTGATGCTGACGCCGCAGGACTTCCAGGACCGACTGAGCTCCTACAAGGGCGCGGCCTTTGCGCTGGAGCCGGTGCTGACGCAAAGCGCCTGGTTCCGGCCGCACAACCGCAGCGAGGAAGTCGAGCGGCTCTACCTGGTCGGGGCCGGCACGCATCCGGGCGCCGGTCTGCCGGGCGTGCTGTCCTCGGCCAAGGTGCTCGATGCCATCGTCCCTCATGGGCGCGATCTGGGCCGCGAGCCGCAAGTCAACGCCGAGCAAGGAATCACCCCCCATGTCAGCAACGCATCACCGGCCTGATCAAGCCATCCCGCCGCTGCTGGACGCCGATGTGGCGGCCTGCCGTGCCAGCCTGGCCGCCAACTCCAAGACCTTTCATGCGGCATCGCTGCTGCTGCCGCCAGCGGTGCGCGCGCCGGCCACTGTGCTCTACGGATTTTGCCGTCTGGCCGACGACACGGTCGATGTCGAGGGAGGCCGCCGCCTGGCGATCACGCAGTTGCGCCGCCGCCTGGACCGGGTGTTCGAGGGTAGGCCTCAGGCCGTGGCGGCCGACCGGGCGCTGGCCGCCGTCGTCGCGCGTTATGCGATTCCGCGCGCCTTGCTGGATCTGCTGATCGAGGGCCTGTCCTGGGATGTCGAGGGCCGCAGCTACGAGACCCTGGACGAGCTGCAGGACTATGCCGCCCGCGTTGCCGGCACGGTGGGCGCGATGATGAGCCTGCTCATGGGCGTGCGCGAGGCGCCGGCGCTGGCGCGGGCCTGCGATCTGGGCGTGGCGATGCAGCTGTCCAATATCGCCCGCGATGTCGGCGAGGACGCCCGCATGGGCCGGCTCTACCTGCCGCGGCAGTGGCTGCGCGAGGCGGGCATCGATCCCGAAGCCTGGCTGGCCGCGCCGCGCTTCGAGCCGGCGCTGGCCGGCGTGATGCAGCGCCTGCTGGCCAGTGCCGATGAGTTGTACGCACGCGCGGCCGCCGGTGTCGCCAGCCTGCCTATGGCCTGCCGGCCGGGCATCAATGCGGCGCGCCTGCTCTATGCCGAGATCGGCCACGAGGTGGCGCGGGCCGGCGGCGATTCGGTCAGCCGCCGGGCCGTGGTGTCGGGTCGGCGCAAGAGTGGCCTGCTGCTGCGCGCGGGCTTTAGCCTGTGGCCCGGCCGGGCGCTGTTGCAGGCGCCGCCGCTGCCGGCCAACCGGCCCCTGCTGGCCGCCGTGGCGGCCGAGGAGCCGCCGCCGCAGCCGGCCGGCAAGGTCGACTTCGTGCTCGATCTGTTCGAGCGTCTGGAGCGCCGCGAGCGCCAGACCCACTTCGGGCGCAGCGCAGCATGAGCGTGCTCGCGCTGGGGCTCAACCACGGCAGCGCGCCTCTGGATCTGCGCGGGCGCTTCGCGATTCCGCTGGAGGCGCTGGGCCGCAGCGTGCAGGGCCTGCGCAGCCATCTGGCCCGGGCCCAGCCCGAGGTGGCCATCCTCTCCACCTGTAACCGCACCGAGCTCTATGTCGGTCTGCCGGCCGGTACGGCCTGCCCGCGCCATCCGCTCGAGCTGGCCGAGCCGGCGATCGAATGGCTGGCCGCCCAGGGGCGTACCAGCGCCGAGAGCCTGCGCAGCCACAGCTACTTCCTGCAAGGCGAGGCGGCCGCGCGCCACGCCTTCCGCGTCGCCTCGGGGCTGGACTCGATGGTGCTGGGCGAGCCGCAAATCCTCGGCCAGATGAAGGCGGCGGTGCGCGAGGCCGACAGCGCCGGCGCCTTAGGCGCCACCCTGCATCAGCTGTTCCAGCGCAGCTTCGCGGTGGCCAAGGAGGTGCGCAGCAGCACCGAGATCGGCGCGCACGCGGTCAGCATGGCGGCGGCGGCCGTGCAGCTGGCGCTGCAACTCTTCGAGGACCTGCACGACACGCGGGTGCTCTTTGTGGGTGCCGGCGAGATGATCGAGCTGGTGGCCACCCATGTGGCCGCGCACCAACCGCGCAGCATCACGGTGGCCAACCGCAGCCTGGAGCGGGGGCAGGTGCTGTCGGCGCGGTTGGGCGCGGCCTCGTTGCCGCTGGTCGAGCTGGGCCAGCGCCTGCATGAGTTCGATGTGGTGATCAGCTGCACCGCCAGCAGCTTGCCGCTGATCGGCCTGGGCGCGGTCGAGCGTGCGCTGAAGGCGCGCAAGCGCCGCCCGGTGCTGATGCTGGACCTGGCCGTGCCGCGCGACATCGAGCCCGAAGTGGCGGCGCTTGACGATGTCTATCTCTACACAGTTGATGACCTGGCCCGGCTGGTGCAGGGCAATGGAGAGCGCCGCCAGGCGGCGGTGCAGCAGGCCGAGGCCATCGTCAGCGCCGGGGTCACGAGCTTCGCCCAGTGGCTGGAGCAGCGCGCCAGTGTGCCGCTGATCCAGGCCTTGCAGCGCCAGACCGAGGACTGGCGCCAGGCCGAGCTGGCCAAGGCGCGCCGCGCGCTGGCCCGGGGCCAGGATGTCGAAGCGGTGATGGAAGCCCTGTCCGGCGCCCTGACTCGCAAGATGCTGCATGGCGCCCTCAGCGAGCTGCACGGCAGCGCCGGCGAGGCCCACCGGCACTGGATGGAGTCGGTGCAGCGCCTGTTCCTGCGCGACGGCGCATGAGCGCGAAGCGCTTTTACGGCCTGATCGAGCTGCTGCTGGTGTTCGGCGCCGTGATGGCCTGGGCGCTGTGGCAGTGGTGGGACTGGCGGAAATGGCGGCGCGGGCGCGAGCAGCAGGAGCTGCGGGAGCGGCCGCCGGAGGACGGGCCACCCCACTGATCGGCCCATCCTGCCGCTCGCCCAAGAGGGCGCGTACATGCTTGCGAAATTTGCGCAAACGCGTAAATGCTGGGGCGCAAACGTTTAGCGTTTTCCTTGAGCAGCTATTACACTGACATTTCCTACAATCCGTCCGGTCTCGCCTCTGCGCTTGTTCGATGTCCGTCCCCGTGGCGAGGCTGGCAGCGTGGCGAGCTGTGTTCAACCAGTCTTGATGGGTACGCAATGATCGCTAAATCCACGCTCGTCGGCGCCATGCTGGCCGCCTCCCTGTCCGCCGTTTCGCTGTCGGCGTCGGCCCAGGCTCAGCCGGCCATCATCTTCGACATGGGCGGCAAGTTCGACAAATCGTTCAACGAGTCGGCTTATCGCGGCATCGAGCGCTGGAAGCAGGAGACGGGCAAGACCTATCTCGAGTTCGAGATCAGCAACGACACCCAGCGCGTGCAGGCGATCCGCCGCATGGCTGAACGCGGCGCCAGCCCCATCATTTCGATCGGCTTTGCCCAGGCCTCGGCGCTGGAACAGGTGGCCAAGGAATTCCCGAAGTCGCAATTCGCCATCATCGACATGGTCGTGAACCTGCCGAACGTGCAGTCGGTGGTGTTCAAGGAGCATGAGGGCAGCTTCCTGGTTGGCGCGATGGCCAGCCTGTCGAGCAAGACCGGCAAAGTCGGCTTCATCGGCGGCATGGACATTCCGCTGATCCGCAAATTCCAGTGCGGCTATGAGCAGGGCGCGAAGGTGGCCAACTCCAAGGCCGAGGTGTTCAGCAATATGACCGGCACGACCGCCAGCGCCTGGAACGATCCGACCCGCGGCGGCGAGCTGGCCAAGGCACAGTTCGCCAAGGGCGTCGATGTTGTGTTTGCCGCCGCCGGCGGCACCGGCTCGGGCGTCTATCAGGCCGCCAAGGATGCTTCCAAGCTGGCCATCGGTGTTGACAGCAACCAGAACCATATGCAGCCCGGCACGATGCTGAGTTCGATGGTCAAGCGCGTCGATGTGGCTGTCTACAACGTGCTGAAGTCATACAAGCCGGGCCTGAGCGTGCTGGGTCTGAAGGAAGGCGGCGTCGACTACGCGATGGACCAGCACAACGCCAAGCTGGTCAGCGCTTCGCTGAAGACCAAGGTCGATGCCTACAAGGCCGACATCATCGCCGGCAAGATCAAGGTGGCCGACTACATGGCCGACAACGCCTGCAAATACTGATATCTCGGGACAACGAGAGTACGAGCACTGATTCCTGATGTCAGAAGCAAGCAGCGGCACACGAGTGCCTCCGGCGGTACGCCTGTGCGGGATCAGCAAGCGTTTCGGCGCGGTGCAGGCCAATCGCAGTGTGGATCTGAGTGTGGCCCCGGCCACGGTGCACGGTCTGGTCGGCGAGAACGGCGCCGGCAAGAGCACCTTGATGGCCATCCTCTACGGCTACTACCAGGCCGATGCCGGCCATATCGAGGTGGCCGGTCGCTCGGTGGCGATCGCCAACTCGCACCAAGCGATCGCGCTGGGGATCGGCATGGTCCACCAGCATTTCATGCTGGTCGAGACGCTGAGCTGCCTGGACAACGTGATGCTGGGGGCCGAGCCGGCCTTCTTCCTCGGCCGCGCCAAGCGCGAGGTGCGGGCCAAGTTGGAAGCGCTGATGCGCGACACCGGCCTGCATGTGCGGCTCGACGAACTGGTCGGCGACCTGCCTGTCGGCGAGCTGCAACGCCTTGAGATTTTGAAGGCCCTGTACCGCGGCGCCAAGCTCCTGATCCTGGACGAGCCGACCGCGGTGCTGACCCCGCAGGAGACGCTGCAGCTGTTCGAGACCTTGCGCCGCCTGAAGGCTATGGGCACGACCATCATCCTGATCACGCACAAGCTCAAGGAAGTGATGGCCTTGTGTGACGAGGTCACGGTGATGCGCGCCGGCCAGGTGATCAAGACCAGCGCGATCGCCGACACCAGCCCGGAGGACCTCGCCGAGGCCATGGTCGGGCGCAAGGTCAATCTGGGCCGCAGCGGCGGCGCCAAGCGCGGTGACAACGTGCGCCTGCAGGCGCAAGACCTCGACTTGCGAGATGGGCAGGGCGTGACGGTGTTGTCGGGCATCACGCTGCGGCTGCAGGCCGGCGAGATCGTCGGCGTGGCGGGCGTCTCCGGCAATGGCCAGAGCGAGTTGCTGGAGGTCTTGTCGGGCATGCGCGCGCCGGATGCCGGCCGGCTGAGCGTCGGTGCGGCGAGTTTCGATGCCGCCAGCTCCTGGCTCGAGCCCGGCCAGGCGCGGCTGCTGAAACTGGCCCATGTGCCGGAAGACCGCCAGGTCTGCGGCATGGTGATGAGTTTCCCGGCCTGGGAGACCGCCGCACTGGGCTATCACGAGCAGGCGCAGTACCGTGCCGGCCCGGCCGGCTGGGCGATGAATCAGGGCCATATGCGGTTGCAGACCGCCGAGATGATGGAGCGCTTCGATGTGCGGCCGCGCGATGCGCAGTTGGGCTCGTCGAAGTTTTCCGGCGGTAACCAGCAAAAGCTGATCCTGGCGCGAGAGATCGGGCAGGCGCCAACCGTGCTGCTGGTCGGCCAGCCGACGCGTGGTGTCGACATCGGCGCCATCGAGTTCATTCACCAGCAACTGCGCGCGCTGCGCGACGCCGGCTGCGCGGTGCTGTTGGTCAGCTCAGAGCTCGATGAGATCCTGGCACTGGCGGATCGGGTGCTGGTGATGAATGGCGGCCGCATCACCGGCGAGTTGGCCATCGATCAATGTGATGAGAAGAGTCTGGGCATGCTGATGGCGGCCCAGGCGGCGGAGCCCGTGGAGTCATGAGTAGCAGTCAATCCTTGCAACTGCCGCGCTGGATGGATGTCGGCCTGTTGCCGCTGTGGAATCTGTGCGTGGCGCTCGCGGTGGCGGGCTTGGTGGTGCTGGTGATCGGGCAGAGTCCCACCCAGGCACTGGCGGTGCTGCTTCAGGGCTCTCTTGGCAGCGTGCGCGGCCTGGGCTACACGTTGTACTACACGACCACCTTCATCTTTGCCGGTCTGGCCGTCGCGATGGCCTTTCACGGCGGCCTGTTCAATATCGGCGGCGAGGGCCAGGCCACCTTCGGAGGTCTGGGCGTGGCCCTGATGGCGCTGACGCTCAGCGCGAGCCTCCCGGCCTGGCTGATGCTGCCGCTGCTGGTGGTCTCGGGCGCGCTGTTCGGCATGTTCTGGGCCCTGGTGCCGGCTTATTTGCAGGCCTGGCGCGGCAGCCATATCGTCATCACCACCATCATGTTCAACTTCCTGGCCAGCAGCCTGAATGTCTATCTGCTGGTCAATGTGTTGCGGCCCAAGGGCAGCATGGCGGTGGAGAGCGCGAACTTTGCCGACAGCGCTCGCATGCCGGCTCTGCACAACCTGGCGCAGAGCCTGGGTGTCGAGATGCCCTCGTCGCCGCTGAATCTGAGCCTGCTGCTGGCGTTGCTTGCCTGTGTCTTTGTGTGGTGGTTTTTGTGGAAGAGCCGCGCCGGCTATGCGCTGCGTTCGGTGGGCAGCGCCCCCAAGGCCGCGCACTATGCAGGTATCCGGCCGCGTATGCAGGTGCTGATTGCGATGGGCTTGTCCGGCGCGCTGGCCGGCATGGTCGGGGTCAATGAGATCTCCGGCGTGCAGGGCAAGCTGACCCTGGACTTTGTCGCCGGCGCCGGCTTCACCGGCATCGCGGTCTCGTTGATGGGCCGCAACCATCCGGTGGGCATCGTGTTGGCCTCGCTGCTGTTTGGTGTGCTCTACCAGGGCGGGGTCGAGGTGGCCTTCGAGGTGCCCGGCTTCAGCCGCGAAATGGTGGTGACGGTGCAAGGGCTGATCGTCTTGTTTGCCGGCGCGATGGCCATGGTCAGCGCGCCGATGTTTGCCAAGCTGTACGCGGCCTTCCAGCGCACGGTGCCCAAGGTGTCCCATGGATGAAGTACTGATCGGATCCGTGCTGGCGTCCACCTTGCGCGTGACGACGCCGCTCTTGCTTTGTGCGCTGGCCGGGCTGCTGTCAGAGCGTTCCGGCGTCATCGACATCGGCTTGGAAGGCAAGATGCTGTTCGCAGCCTTCGCCGCGGCCGCTGCTGCCAGCGCTAGTCACTCGACCGGCATGGGGCTAGTGGCTGCTATTGCCGTGGCCTGCGCGCTGTCGCTGCTGCACGGCTTTGCCTGCGTCAGCCATCGCGGTGACCAGGTGATCACGGGCGTGGCCCTGAATATGGTGGCCGCCGGCCTGACCGTGGTGTTGGGCATCGCTTGGTTTGCCCAGGGTGGCCAGACGCCGCCGGTCAGCGCCGAGGTGCGCCTGACTGGCTTGAGCACGGCCTACGCCGAGCCGGTGGCCGGCGACTGGTGGGGCGCGGTGATCGGTCACGGCTTGCTGAGCCACAACGTGCTGGTGTACCTGGCTTTCTTCCTAGTGGCCGCGGTCTGGTTCTTCCTGGAACACACAAAGCCGGGCCTTCGCCTGCGTGCGGTCGGCGAAAACCCGGCCATGGTCGATGCAGCAGGGGTTTCGGTGCCCCGGCTGCGCTATGCGGCGCTGTTGATGAACGGGGTGCTTTGCGGCTTGGCCGGTAGCTATCTGACCCTGGCGCAGAACGCCAATTTCAGCCCGAATATGACGGCCGGCCGCGGCTTCATCGCGCTGGCTGCCATGATCTTCGGCAAGTGGAAGCCGGTGCCGACCATGTTCGCCTGCCTGCTGTTCGGCTTTTTGGACGCGGTGGCGATCCGGATGCAGGGTGTGGCTCTACCGGCGGTGTTGGGCGGCGGCGAGGTGCCAGTGCAACTGATCCAGGCCTTGCCCTACATCCTGACCGTCGTGCTGCTGGCCGGCTTCATCGGCCAGGCGCTGGCGCCCAAGGCGCTGGGTCGGCCCTATATCAAGGAACGTTGATCATCATGACCCTGACGCCCGAGTTGCAGCAGCGCCTGCTGGAGGCCTCGCTGCAGGCCCGCCAGCGCTCCTATTCGCCTTACTCACGCTACGCCGTTGGTGCCGCTGTGCTGGACGAGCACGGCCTCATCCATCTGGGTGCGAATATGGAGAACGCCGCCTATCCTCAAGGTTGGTGTGCCGAGGCCACCGCCCTTGGCGTGATGTTGATGGCCGGCTCGCGTCGGGCCCAGGCGGTGCTGGTCAGCGGCCCGGGGCCCGACATCATCACGCCTTGCGGCGGCTGCCGCCAGAAGCTGCGCGAGTTCGGCGGCCCCGATTTGCTGATCATCGCGGCCGACCCGGGCGGCATCCGCCAGCAGTGGACGCTGGAGCAGCTGCTGCCCTTCAGCTTCGGCCCCGAACATTTGAAGACCTGATCATCGGGAGACAAGAACAATGAACACACAAGAACAGGCGATCGCCTCCACCGTCGCCAAGCTGCAATCCTTGTTCGGTCCGGCCCCAGAAGTGGCCGTGGTGCTGGGTTCGGGCTGGGCCGGCGCGGTCAGCCATGTCGAACGCGCGCAAAGCCTGCCCTACACCGATCTGCCAGCCTTTCCGCAGCCCAAGGTCGAGGGCCATGTCAACGAGATCGTCGTCGGCCAGATCGGTGCCCAGCGCGTCGTGATGCTGCGCGGCCGTGCCCACACCTACGAGAGCGGCGACTGTACCGGCATGGCCGGCGCGCTGCGCAGCTTGAAGCGCTGGGGCGTCAAGGTGCTGCTGCAGACCAATGCCTCGGGCTCGCTGCGCGCGCACACGCCGCCGGGCAGCCTGATGCTGATTGCCGACCACATCAACGCGCCGCAGCGCTCGCCGCTGATCGGCGAGCCGGGCAGTGAGCGCTTTGTCGACATGAGTACGGCCTATGACGCCGAACTACGCGGCCACGCCAAGAAGGTGGCCCAGGCCCAGAACTTGAAGCTGGGCGAGGGCGTCTATGTCTGGGCGCTGGGCCCGCAGTTCGAGACACCGGCGGAGATCCGCATGTTCGCGGCCTGGGGCGCCGATGCCGTGGGCATGAGTACCGTGCCCGAGACCATTCTGGCTCGCCACGCCGGCCTGCGCGTGATGGGCATCGCGCTGATGACCAATATGGCAGCTGGACTGTCGGCCGAGGCGTTGACCCATGCGCTGACGCTGCAGCAGGCGCAGGCCTCGGGCGAGAGCGCGGCGAAGTTCCTGGCCCAGGTGATTGCCGGCCTGGCCGAGCTGCCCTCGTTGCGGGCCTGATGCGCATGGACCTGCATGCAGCCGCCCGCCAGGCCCTGGCCTGCCTGGATCTGACCAGCCTCAACGAGGCCGACAGCGCCGCCGATATCGAGGCGCTGTGCCGCCGCGCCCAGACCGAGTTCGGACCGGTGGCTGCAGTCTGCGTATGGCCGCGCTTTGTTGCGCAGGCCAGAGCGTCGCTGCCGGCCTCCATCAAGGTGGCTGCCGTGGCAAATTTCCCTGATGGTGCGCTGGATTTGCCGCGTGCGCTGGCGGATGTCCAGACCATTGCGGCGGCCGGTGGTGACGAGGTCGATGTGGTACTGCCTTACCGTGCGCTGATGGCCGGGCAGGCAGCGGAAGTCGCCGAATTCCTGGCCGAGGTGCGCCACGCCAGCCGGCCGCTGACCTTGAAGGTCATCATCGAAAGCGGCGAGCTCAGGACCACTGAATTGATTGCAGAGGCGACCCGTCTGGCCCTGATGGCCGGGACGGATTTCGTCAAGACTAGCACCGGCAAGAGCTCTGTGTCGGCCACGCCGCAGGCGGCAGCCGTGATGCTCGGCGAGATCGCGACCAGCGGCCTGTCGCATGCCGGCTTCAAGGCCTCGGGCGGCATCCGTACGGTGGCCGAGGCCGAGGCTTATCTGCAGCTCGCGGCCGACAAGCTCGGCACAGCCGCGCTGACGCCGCAGCGCCTGCGTTTCGGTGCCAGTGGCTTGCTCAACGACATTCTCGCGACGCTGTCGGGCCAGCCCCCGGCGCTCATCACCAGCGCCTACTGATTCAATCAAGAGAGGAGCGGCAGCGATGATGCTGGCTCAAGAAATCATCCGCAGCAAGCGCGACGGCGCGGCGCTGTCGGACGCGCAGATCCAGTCCTTCGTGCGTGGCCTTGTTGACGGCAACTGGAGCGAGGGCCAGGTCGCGGCGCTGGGCATGGCCGTGTTCCTGCGCGGCATGGGCCGCGACGAGTGCGTGGCGCTGACGCGAGCGATGATGCGCTCGGGTCGTGTGTTGAGCTGGCCGGACATGCCCGGCCCGGTGCTGGACAAGCACTCCAGCGGCGGTGTCGGCGACAAGGTCAGCCTGATGCTGGCACCGCTGGTGGCCGCCTGCGGCGGCTATGTGCCGATGATTGCCGGCCGCGGCCTGGGCCATACCGGCGGCACGGTCGACAAACTCGAAGCGATACCCGGCTACACGACCACGCCAACCCCGGCCGATTTCGACCGCATCGTGCGCTCGCTGGGCTGCGCCATCATCGGCCAGACCGCTGATCTAGCCCCGGCCGACAAGCGTTTTTACGCGACGCGTGACGTCACTGCGACGGTCGAAAGCGTGCCCCTGATCACCGCCTCCATCCTGTCCAAGAAACTGGCCGCCGGCCTGCAGGGGCTGGCGATGGATGTCAAGTGGGGCAACGGCGCTTTCGCCGATTCGCCGGCGATGGCGCAGCAGTTGGCCCAGAGCATTGTCGAGGTGGCCAACGGCGCCGGCATGAAGACCCGAGCGCTGATTACCGATATGAACCAGGTGCTGGGCACCGAGGTCGGCAATGCGCTCGAGATCCACGAGACGATTGCCTACCTGAGAGGCGAGCCACGCGAGCCGCGCCTGCACGAGGTGACGTTGGCGCTGGCCGCCGAGATGCTGCTGCTGGGTGGCCTGGCCGGCGACGAGGCCCAGGCGCGTGCAAAACTACAGCGAGCGCTGGACAGTGGCGCAGCGGCCGAGAAATTTGCCGCAATGGTCGCGGCGCTGGGAGGCCCTGCCGACCTGCTGGAGCGGCCGGCGGCCTATCTGTCCGAGGCGCCGGTGCTGCGCCCGGTGCCGGCCTTGCGAGCGGGTCGTCTGACGGCGATGCGCACCCGCGAGATCGGTTTGATCATCGTTGAGCTCGGCGGCGGCCGCCGCCAGGCCGGTGATGTGATCGATATGCGCGTGGGCTTGTCCGGCATGCGACAGTTGGGCGATGAGTTGCAGGCCGGCGAGCCGCTGGCCTGGGTGCATGCGGGCAATGAGCTCGATGCCGAGCGCGCTGTGGCGGCGCTGCAATCGGCCTGCGAGCTCGCCGAGCCCGGCGCGCCCTGGCAGGTCTTGCCGCTGATCGCGGCGCGGGTCGGCTAGACTTTCGCCCCCGCTCCTTCTTTCCCCGCTCACTCCGCCATGTCAGATTCCCCCGACACCCCGCCGCGCCGCGCGATCAAGAGTTTTGTCACGCGCGCCGGCCGCATGGGCACGGGCCAGATCAAGGCCCTGGCCGAGCTGGGCCCGCGCTTTGTGCTGCCTTTCGAGCCGGCGCTGTTGAAGCCGACCGAGGTCTTCGGTCGCGAGGCGCCGCTTGTGCTGGAGATTGGCTTCGGCATGGGCGGCGCCACGGCCCAGATCGCACAAACGCTGCCTGAGCATGACTTCATCGGCTGTGAGGTGCATGAGCCTGGTGTTGGCGCCTTGCTCAAACTCATCGACGAGCATCAGATTACGAATATCCGGATCGTCCAGCATGACGCGGTCGAGGTTCTCGCGCAGATGATTGCGCCCGCCTCGCTGGCCGGCGTGCACATCTTCTTTCCCGACCCTTGGCACAAGAAGCGCCACAACAAACGACGCCTGATCCAGGCCGAGTTTGTGGCGACCCTGATCCAGCACATCAGGCCCGGCGGCTATCTGCATCTGGCCACCGATTGGGAGCCCTATGCTCAGCAGATGCTGGAGGTACTGAGCGCCGAGCCGGGGCTGGAGAACACCGCCACAGGCTATGCCGAGAAACCGGCTTATCGGCCGCTGACCAAGTTCGAGAACCGCGGCATCCAGCTTGGCCACGGCGTCTGGGATCTGGTGTTCAAGCGTCGCTGATCTACAGCTGGGGCTGTTGCTGCGGCCTGAGCAGGCTCGCCGCGGCCAGCAAGACCAAGGCCATGGCCAACGGCACGGTGGCGATAAAGCCGGCATGCTTGAAGCCTAGCGCACCGGCGAGGCCGCCGATGAAAAAGGCCAGCACCAAGCTGGCGTGGATTTTCAGGCGCCGGCGATCAGCCTGCACCTTGGGGCCGGCCGGGTTTCGATTCCAGTAGAGAAGACGCCCCAGTTCCATGCCCAGATCGGTCAGCAAGCCCGTGACATGGGTGGTGCGGATCTCGGCATTCGAGATCTTGGTGATCAGCGCATTCTGCAAACCCATCACAAAACACAGCAGCAGCGCGGTCAGCGAAACCCGCTCGATCTGGTGCGGCAGCATCTCACTGCCAATCAGGCCGAACACCAGCAGCAGGGCAGCTTCCAGCATCAGGGTCGGCACATAGGCCCAGACCGGGCGGCGCCGGCGGCTGTAGTTGACCAGCACGGCGGTGCTGAGCGCGCCCAGCACAAAGGCCAGCACCGCAACAAGGGCGCTTAACGCCAGGCCGATCTGGCCCAGCGCGATATGGTCGGCCGCACCCGAGACCATGCCGGTCATGTGCGAGGTGTACTGGCCGACCGCCAGAAAACCGCCGGCATTGAGTGCGCCGGCCACAAAGGCAAGGCCGGCGCCTAGGTGAAGATTGGCCCGCGCGCTACGCTGCGGGGCGGTCAGTTCGGCAAGATAGTCCACGGGCATGGCCGCGAGCATAGAGCCTGCTAGAGTGCGCGCCATGTCTGAAAGCACACAACTAGCCGGCAAGCATGTCTTGCTGGGCCTCTCGGGCGGCATTGCCTGCTACAAGTCCGCGGAGCTGGTTCGGCTTCTGATCAAGGCCGGCGCCACCGTGCAGGTGATGATGAGCGAGGCCGCCGAGGCCTTCATCACGCCAGTCACGATGCAGGCACTGTCCAACCAGCCGGTGCTGATGAGTCAGTGGGACGCCCGCGAGCCCAACAATATGGCCCATATCAACGCGACGCGGCGCGCCGATGTGATGCTGGTGGCGCCGGCCAGTGCCGACTTCATCGCCAAGCTCGTGCAGGGTCGGGCCAATGATTTGCTGAGCCTGACTGCGCTCGCGCGGCCTGCGCAGCGTTGCGCGCTGCTGGTGGCGCCGGCGATGAACCGCGAGATGTGGGCGCACCCGGCCACGCAGCGCAATATCGCGCAGTTGCGCGCCGATGGCGCTGTTGTGCTGGGCCCCGGCAGTGGCGACCAGGCCTGCGGAGAAATCGGCGATGGTCGCATGCTTGAGGCCGCCGAGTTGCGTGACGAGCTGATTGCTTTTTTCCAGCCCAAGCTGCTGGCTGGCAAGACGCTGTTGATCACGGCCGGCCCGACGTTCGAGCCTATCGATCCGGTGCGCGGCCTCACCAATCGCTCCAGCGGCAAGATGGGTTTCGCGATCGCACGCGCCGCGGCCGAGGCCGGCGCCGAGGTCACGCTGGTGGCCGGGCCTGTGCATCTGGCCACACCGCGGGGCGTGCGGCGTGTCGATGTGCAGACCGCGCTGCAGATGTATGACGCGGTGCTGCCGCGCGCGGCGGCGCACGATGTGTTCGTCGCGACCGCCGCGGTCGCGGACTGGCGGCCGGCGCAGATGACCGAGCACAAGATCAAAAAGGACGGCAGCAGTGCCAGCACGGCGCCGAGCTTTGAGCTCACCGAGAACCCCGACATCTTGGCCGCAGTGGCGGCGCTGGCGGACAAGCCATTTTGTGTGGGCTTTGCTGCTGAGAGCCGGGACCTGCTAAAGCATGCGCGCGAGAAGCTGCTGCGCAAGGGCGTGCCGCTGATCGTCGGCAATCTAGGCCCCGCCACATTTGGCCGCGACGACAATGCGCTGCTCCTGGTCGATGCCCAGGGCCAGCGCGAACTCCCTCACAACGACAAACTGAGCCTGGCGCGCGAGCTGATCCGCGAAATCTCGGCGCGCCTGCAAGAAAAGCTATGACCACGACGACTGTTGACCTGAAAGTGCTCGATGCCCGCATGGCCGAGCAACTCCCCGCCTACGCGACCCCCGGCTCGGCCGGCCTAGATCTGCGCGCCTGCCTGGACACGGCCGTCACTTTGGAGCCAGGCCAGACCACCTTGATCCCGACCGGTCTGGCGATTCACATCGCCGACGCCGGCCTGGCTGCGCTGATACTGCCGCGCTCGGGCCTGGGCCACAAACACGGTATCGTGCTCGGCAATCTGGTCGGGCTGATCGACAGCGACTACCAGGGGCAGTTGATGGTCAGCTGCTGGAACCGAGGCCAGACCACATTCGTGATCGAGCCGATGGAGCGCATTGCGCAGCTGGTGCTGGTTCCGGTGGTGCAGGCGGGCTTTCGCCGTGTCGACGATTTCGATCAGTCCGAACGCGGTGCCGGTGGCTTCGGCTCCACCGGCAAGGCCTAAGCCATCAGTGGATGGAGGCGTCCGGCGGCGCGCCGCTGACCAGGCTGAATACCGCCTCGCCGACGCTGCCGGCCTCGATCTCTTCCTCGCTGGCCTCGCGCACATCACGCACCTTCAGATGCATGCGCAGGCCAATGCCGGCCAAGGGGTGGTTGCCGTCAAGCACCACATGTTCGGGATAGACCTCGGTGACGGTATAGACACGGTCGGCTGGCATGTCTTCGCTGGCCGCACCTTCGGGCAGACCTTCGAACTGCATGCCCTCTGAGACGTTCTCGGGCAGCACGGCGCGACTTTCGAAGCAGACCAGGGCGGAGTCGTACTCACCGAAGGCGTCTTCAGGCTCCAGCGCCAGGCTGGATTCGAAGCCGATCTCTTGGCCGAGCAGCGCATCCTCGACCTTGGTGAACAGGTCGTCGCCGCCGTAGAAAAACTCAAGCGGCTCGCTCAGCTCATCAATTAACTGGCCTTGGGCATCTTCAAGTCTCCAGCTCAGGGAGACCACACAGGGTGCGGAAATTTGCATGGGCAGGATGATCGCATACCCCAGGCAGGCCACAATCCATGCCCATGAATATTGACCAATCCACGCCACTTCTTGGCGGTTTGTCCCCCGCGCAATTCATGCGCAGTCACTGGCAGAAGAAGCCGCTGCTGGTGCGTCAGGCCCTGCCCGGTATCACGCCGCCGGCCACGCGCGCGGAGCTGGCCCGGCTGGCTGCCAGCGAGGACGTCGAATCCCGCTTGGTGACGGCCTTCGATGGCCGCTGGAACTTGCGGCAGGGGCCGTTGGCCAAACTGCCGGCCTTCAGCAAACCGCAATGGACCTTGCTGGTGCAGGGTTTGGATCTGCATCTGCAGACCGCGCATGAGTTGCTGGCGCGCTTTCGCTTCATCCCCGAGGCGCGGCTCGATGACCTGATGATCTCCTACGCCAGCGATGGCGGCGGCGTAGGCCCGCACTTCGATTCCTACGATGTCTTCCTGATCCAGGTCCATGGCAAACGCCGCTGGCGCATCGGCCGCCAGCCTGACGCGCAGCTGCGCGACGATGTGCCGCTGAAGATCATCGCCAACTTCCAAGCCGAAGAAGAGTTCGTGCTGGAGCCGGGCGATATGCTTTACCTGCCACCCGGCTGGGCCCATGATGGCGTGGCCGAGGGCGAATGCATGACCTGCTCGGTTGGCTTTCGCACGCCCTGGCGCGCCGAGCTGGCGCGCGAGCTGCTGCCGCGCCTGATGGATGACGAGACCCTGCCGCAGGCTAACCGCATGTATGCAGACCCGAAGCAGCCAGCCACCGCCGAGCCGGGCCGCGTGCCCGAGGCCTTGCTGGCCTTTGCCCGCGACGCCGCCGAGCGCGCACTGCGCGAGCCGCTGGCGCTGGAGCGTGCGCTCGGCGAGGCGCTCAGCGAGCCCAAGCCCAAGGTCTGGTTCGAGCCAGGCGAAGTTTTGCCTGATGGCGCCGCTGCGCGCCTGGACCGGCGCAGCCGCATGCTCTACGACCGTGCCCATGTCTTCATCAATGGGGAGTCCTATCGGGCCGGCGGGCGCGATGCGAAGCTGATGCAGCGGCTGGCTGATTCACGCCGCCTTTCCGGCGCCGAGGTCGCAAAGCTCAGCGAGGGCGCGCGCGAGTTGCTGGATCAGTGGGCCGAGGACGGCTGGGTACAACAGGATTCTTAAGGGGAGCCAGGCATGGCAGTGAGCTTGACCGAAGGGATCATCAACGGTCGCCAGGACTTTGTTCAAGCCTTGCGTGAAGGGCTGCAGTACGCGGCGGAGCAGGGCGGACGCGAGCTGCTCTGGCTCGATGCCGATTTCGCGGCTTGGCCGCTGTCGGAGCCGGTGATGCTGGAGGCCTTGAAGCAATGGGCTCTGCCGCATCGCAGGCTGCGTATTGCGGCTGCCCAGTTCGATGCGGTGCAGCGCCTGCATCCTCGTTTTGTTCAATGGCGGCGGACCTGGGATCATGTGGTGCAGGCCGTGCAGTACCAGGCCGAGGACGTCGGTGTCGGCCGACCGGTCGGGCTGTTGATGGCGCCAGGGCTGTTCAGCCTGCGCCTGCTGGATGCCCAGCAATGGCGGGCGGCTTTATCGGTGCGAACTGCGGACGATGTGGCTTGCCGGGAATGGTTTGATGCAGTTTGGCAACGTTCGACTGAATCCTTTTCAGCAAGTACCCTGGGGCTGTAAGGAGTTTCCCCAAGTGACGCTACAATATCGGGCTAGGCGAGGGAAGCGTTCGAGGTTTCCACGTCTTGTTCTACTGGGGCACGCTGTCGGGTGGTAGTGCGGCGCTGCTTCAAGAAATACCGGTAATTGTTTCTTCGTCTAATTGATTCTTTGAGGACACGTATGAAAAAGTCGATCCTGTTGGCCTCCCTGCTGGCTGCTGTTGCTCTCTCCGCTTGTGGCAAGAAGGAAGAGGCTCCTGTCGCTGCTGAGCCTGCTTCGGCTGCTGCTCCGGCCCCCGTCGCTGATGCAGCAAGCGCTGCTGTCGACGCTGCTTCGGCTGTCGCCGGTGCTGCTGCTGATGCTGCTTCGGCTGTTGTCGACGCTGCTGCTTCGGCTGCCAGCAAGTAATCGGTTTTCCGGTCACTGAAAGCCGCCCCGCGCAAGCCGGGCGGCTTTTCTTTTGAGTTTGGCAGTTTTCTGAACTCTCTCAGTTCAGATCCAGCCAATCCATACCCAGGGTCTGGCTGGCCACCAGAATATCTGCCGGTTCCGTGCCCAGTATCTCGGCCAGTGCCGCCGCAGCGAGCTCAGGAGAGTTATTGCGCTCGCTCAGATGCGCAGCCACCACATGCTGCAGCCCCTGATGCAGGCATTGACTCAGTAGCGTGGCGGCCGAGGCGTTGGAGAGATGGCCATGGCTGCCCAGGATGCGCCGCTTGAGGCTTGCCGGATAGCTGCTGGTCCGCAGCAAGGCCTCATCATGATTGCATTCGAGCAGCAAGGCGGTGCAATGCTGCAACTGTTGCACGACCGAGGGCGTCAGCGAACCTATGTCGGTGATGACGCCCAGTCGCCGGTGACCGTCGCTGGCGCTCAGTTGCAGCGGCTCGTTGGCATCGTGCGGCACCGCGAAGGGCCGCAGTTCGATGTCCCCGAGCGCCAGCCGTTCTCCGTCACGTGTCAGGTGCAGCAGCGCCGGGTCGAAATCCGGGCTTCCTATCGCGCGCCAGGTGCCGCGGCTTGTGAAGAGCGGCAGCTTGTACTGACGGGCCAGGCTCAGCGCGCAGCCGGCATGGTCACCGTGTTCATGGGTGATGAAGATCGCGCTGAGCTGCTCGGGAGCGCTGCCGGCGCGCGCTAGGCGACGGCCGAGCTCGCGCAGGCTAAAGCCGCAGTCAATCAACACCTTGGTGCTGGTGATGCCTTGGCTGGCTTCGATCAGGGTGGCGTTGCCGGCGCTGCCGCTGCCCAGGCTGCAAAAACGCATCGAAAAGCCTGCTGTGTGATGAAGGTCGAACAAGAAAAAAGCCGCCGCTGCATCAGCAGGCGGCGGCTACGTCGCAGCTTAGGCTGGTTCAGCGCAGATCGTCCATCAGCAGGTTCAGAATGCGCTTGGCGTTCTCGTCGGTCTGCTGCTGACCCTGATTGTTGAGCACGCTGACAGTGCTGCGCTCGCCTTCGGATTTGACCGAGACGCGGTAGCGGTTGGCGGTCACCGCCTGCTCGCCCTTGAACAGGCGCTGGAAGAAGTTGGGCTCTTCCTTGCCGGCCTGGGTCGGGTCGGCATAGCGCAGGAAGAACAGGCCCTGGCTGCGGTCACGGTCCTCCACGGTGAAGCCGTGGCGATCCAGCGACTGGCCGACCCGGCGCCACGCGCGCTCGAAGCCATCGTTGACCTGCAGCGTGTCGGGCACTTCGCTCAGCGGCCGACTGCGTGCCCCGCCGCGCGAGGCCGGCAGCTCGGACGATGGGATCGCCACGGGTGCGGCGGCGCCCGCCACCACGGCCTTGGCCGCTTCCGTCTGGCCGCCCAGTTTGAGCATCAGGCGCGAGAGCATCTCGCCTTCCAGAGAAGGATCGGCAGCACGCGGCTGCCAAGCAGTCTGCTCGCGCTGGCTGGTGGTGTAGACCTCCTGCATGCCGCGGTGGCTGATATAGATGTCGGTGCCGCCACCGGCCACGCGCTCGATGCGAGTGCGGTACATATCGCGCTCGCCGGTCGAGTAGACCGAGTCCAGCACCGTACCGATGGTGCGACGGATGAAATCCTGTGGCAGCTTGGCTCGATTTTCGGCCCAGTTGGTTTCCAGAAGGCCCACAGCGGCATCGTCCTTGACCAGTTCGAAGCCGGACTCCTGCCAGAAGGCGCGCAGCTGCGGCCACAGCTGGTCGGCATTGGCCGTGCTGCGCAGCCAGCGCACCTCGCCGTTGCGCTCCAGGCTGACATTGCCGGCCGCCTTCAGCGCTACCTGGTTGCTGGGAGCAGCGGCCGCACGCGCTGCGCCAGCCCCCTGCTGAAGCGCCGAGGCGCTGACGGAGCCGCCCTGGACCTGGGAGCGATTGTCACGGGCCAGTTGGGTCAGGTCCGGAGGTACGTCCAGGCCCGTGGTCTGGCGGGCGGCAGTGCGGTAGTCGACCTTGTCGGAGCTCAGCACGCCGTCAAAGGAGCTGCAAGCGGCCAGTGAGGCGATCAGCGCGGTGCTCAGGACGGTGCGGGCCAGGCGCGTGGCCTTGGCGTCAATGGGAAAGGAACGGGTCACGCTAGACATCTCCGGACTGAAGGCTGGGTAAACGGGAAGAACCTGGAGCAACAAGCTCTGGGTCAGAGCAGGCCTGCTTCGCTCATGGCTTGCGCCACGCTGGCCTGGCCTGCGGCCGTCAGCGGTGTGATCGGCAGGCGCAGTGCCGACTTGCAGCGGCCCAAGCGCTCCAGCGCCCATTTGGTGGGGGCAGGGCTGGGTTCGCAGAACAGCTGCTTGTGCAAACCCAGCAACTGCATATGGATGCGGGTGGCCTCACGCACATTGCCGGCCAGCGCGGCCTTGCAGAGCTCGTGCATCGCGCGTGGTGCGACATTGGCAGTGACGCTGACATTGCCATGACCGCCCAGCAGCATCAGGGCCACGGCCGTGCCGTCATCCCCCGAAAAGATCGAGAAGCCTGCCGGCGCATGCTTGATCAGGTAGGCGGCGCGCTCGATATTGCCGGAGGCCTCCTTGATGCCGATGACGCCGGGCAGACTGGCGCAGCGCAAGCTCGTCTCCGGCGCCATGTCGGCGACGGTGCGGCCGGGCACGTTGTACAACATCATCGGGATGTCGACAGCCTCGGCGATTGCCTTGAAGTGCTGGTAGATGCCTTCTTGCGAGGGCTTGTTGTAGTAGGGCACAACTGAGAGCGTGCAATCGGCACCGACTTTTTTCGCGAAGCGGCTCAAATTGATCGCCTCGGCGGTGGAGTTGCCACCGGTGCCGGCCATGATGGGTACGCGGCCGGCCGCATGCTCGACCGCTACACGGATGATCTCGCAATGCTCTTCGACGCTAACGGTCGGTGACTCGCCGGTCGTGCCGACCACGCCGATGCAATCCGTGCCTTCGGCAATGTGCCAGTCAATCAAGCTGCGCAGCGCGGCGTAATCGACGCTGCCGTCCTCTTGCATCGGCGTCACTAGCGCGACGATGCTGCCAACAATCGGTGTCATGGAATTCCTCGCAATCGGCGGATTCTACTGAAGCGCGCCGGGCTCTTGACTCAGTCCAGGCGGTAGCGCTGGAAAACCCCCGGCTCGCAGCTTTCACGAACCGCAGCAACGCGCTGCAGATAGCGCGGGTTGACCCCATCCAGAAAACCATCCTCATAGGCGACGACACGCAGCCCAGCACAGGCTTGCAGCAACTCGCCGGGCCGCAACAAAAAATCCGGATTGGACGGTCGGCCCACACTTTGCTGGCCTTCGGTAAAGGTTTCGTAAATCATCCAGCCGCCCGGCGCGACGGCCGCCGCGATGCGCGGCAGCAGCGGGCGCCACAGATAGTGAGTGACCAGCACCAGGTCAAACTGGCGTTCGCCCAGCGGCCAGGGGCCGGCTTCGATATCGGCCACCAAGGTTTCGGCCAGGCCGCTCAGCGCAGCCAGGGCCTGGGCATCGCGGTCCACGGCGGTGACTTTCATGCCCACAGACGCCAGATGGCGGACATGGCGGCCCGAGCCGCAGGCCAGGTCCAGCGCTGTGTGGCCGGGCTGGCAGGCCTGGGGCCAGCGCCGCAGCCAGGTCGAGACGGCAGGCTCGCTCATCGCGGACGCTCCTCTTTCTTCAGCGCGGCCATGGCCATACGATCGACCAGCCCCGGCGCGAGCAATTTGAGCCAGCGGCCCAGCCGGCCCTTGACGGTCATCACGACTTCGCGTCTGCGCGCAAGTGTGCCGTCGAGTATCAGCCGCGCGCAGGTCTGCACCGTCATCGCGCCGCGTTCGTCCATGGCGCTGCGCCCGAGGGCCTCGCCGCGTGCATTGAGGCCGCGATAGCGGATCTGGGTATCGACCACACCCGGGTAAGCCACCGTGATGCTGACGCCATCGGCCGCCACTTCGCCGCGCAGCGCCTCGAAGAAGCCGCCCATCGCGAACTTGGTCGCGCTGTAGGCGGTGCGACCGGGAATGCCCAGCAGGCCGGCCAGGCTGGATACGGCGACGACGCGACCTCGGCTGGCTCTCAGATGGGGCAGGGCAGCATGGGTGGTCCAGACACTGCCCCAAAAATTGACACGCATCAGGCGCTCATACCAGGCTAGGTCGTCAACCTCTGCCAGCAGGGCATGCGCCGAGATGCCAGCATTGTTGACTAGCACGTCAATGCGACCGTGGCGCGCGACGGTCGCATCGACCAAGGTTCGGCAATCTCCCTGTTGCTCGATATCGCAGCGTAGCGCTAGTGCCTGGGCCCCGAGCGCCTCGCACTGGGCGGCCACGGCCTGGAGCTTGTCCAGGCTGCGCGCCGCCAGCACGAGCGCTAGGCCTTGTCTATCGCGCTGTGCCCATTGCAGGGCCAGTTCGGCCCCAATGCCGTCCGAGGCTCCCGTGATCACTACCACCTTCATCCGCTCACTCCCTGTCCTGTGGCTGGAGTGTGGATTGTGGCTGCTGCGATCGGCAGACACGCTAGAAGCAGGCCCAGAGCTGCTCGGACAGCTGTTGCATCAGAGTCGGCTGCAGATAGGCTAGGAACACCGCGGCCAGTACCAGACCGGCCAGTGCCCAGGCGAGCGCGCGGCGCCAGCCCATGATCAGGCCGCTGCGGGCGTTTGCGACCGCGCGATGGCATGCTCGCGCACCGGGAGATTGATCAGGGCCGCAGCAATGCCCAGCGCGACGGCCAGCCACCAGACCACGTCATAGCTGCCGCTGCTGTCATAGAGCTTGCCGCCGAGCCAGACGCCCAGGAAGCTACCGACTTGGTGGCTCAGGAAGACAAAGCCGCCAAGCATCGACATGTGCTGGATGCCGAAGATCTGCATCACCACCGAGTTGGTCGGCGGCACGGTAGACAGCCACAATACGCCCATCACGGCCGAGAAGATGTAAACGCTCATCGGCGTCAGCGGCGCGAGCAAGAAGGCGACGATGGCCACCGAACGCAAGGCATAGATGCCCGACAGCAAATAGCGCTTGGGCATGCGCTGGCCGAGGCTGCCGGCCGCATAAGTGCCGAACACATTGAACAAGCCAATCAGCGCCAACGCATAGGTGGCGACCTGTGGTGACAGCCCGTTGTCCTTGAGGTAGCTGGGCATGTGCACGCCGATGAAGACGACCTGGAAGCCGCAGACGAAGTAGCCGGCCATGAGCAGCTGGAAACTGCGGTAGCCGAAGGCCTCGCGCACCGCCTGGGCGATGCTTTGGTGCTGTGCGTTGTGCGCACGCGACTGCTGCGGTTCACGCAGGCCGAAGGCCAGCGGGACGATCAGCAAGGACGCAATCGACAGCAAGAACAGCGCGTTTTGCCAGCCGGTCCCCGAGATCAGCCAGTTTTCCACGGGCACCATCAGGAACTGGCCGAAGGAGCCGGCCGCTGCGGCGACACCCATCGCCCAGGAGCGCTTCTCCGGCGCCACATTACGCCCGATCACGCCGTAGATGACCGCGTAGGTGGTGCCCGATTGCGCCATGCCGATCAAAAGGCCGGCGCTGCCGGTGAAAGCCAGGCCCGAGGTCGACAAGGCCATCAGCACCAGGCCCAGCGCGTACAAAAGACCACCGACGATCAGCACCTTGAAGGCGCCAAAACGGTCTGCCAGCATGCCGGCCAGCGGCCCGGCCAGACCCCAGGCGATGTTCTGGATTGCCAGCGCGAAAGCAAAGGTCTCGCGCGTCCAGCCCCGCTCCATGGTGATCGGCTGCAGCCACAGGCCGAAACCGTGGCGTATGCCCATGGACAGCGTGACAATCAGCGCGCCGCACAGCAGCACCTGGTTCATGGACAGTTTGGATGGGGCGGCGGCGGTACTCATCTACGCACTGTAGCCAAAGCTGGACGACCCTGCTCGGGCCGGGTCCTAGAATCGCGCCCCATGGCGACCAAAGCAAATTCAAGCACTACCCCCGGCAGTTCCCCGGGCTCATATGGCGAGGCCTCCATCCGCGTGCTCAAGGGCCTGGAGCCCGTCAAGCAGCGTCCGGGCATGTATACCCGCACCGACAACCCGCTGCACTGCATCCAGGAAGTCATCGACAACGCGGCTGACGAGGCCCTGGCCGGCTTCGGCAAGCGCATCGACCTGATCCAGCATCTCGACGGCTCTGTCTCCATCGCCGACGATGGCCGTGGTATCCCCTTCGGCCTGCACCCCGAGGAAGGGGTGCCGGTGGTCGAGATTGTGTTCACGCGGCTGCACGCCGGCGGCAAATTCGACAAGGGCTCGGGCGGCGCCTACAGCTTCTCGGGCGGCCTGCACGGCGTCGGCGTCTCGGTCACCAATGCGCTGGCCAAGCGCCTGGAGGTGACCGTTTGGCGCGATAAACAGGTCGCGACGCTGGCCTTCGAGGCCGGCGATGTGGTCGAGCCCGTGGCGGTGCGAGCGATGGTCTCAGGCGATCGCAAGCAAGGTACGACGGTGCGGGTTTGGCCCGATGCCAAGTACTTCGAAGCGTCAGATCTGCCCAAGGGCGAGCTGGTGCATCTGCTGCGCTCCAAGGCGGTGCTGATGCCAGGCGTCACGGTGACCTTGAAGCACGAGAAAAGCGGCGAGATCCAGACCTGGGCTTATAAGGGTGGGCTGCGCGACTATTTGATGCAAACGCTCAATGCCGACCCGCTGATCCCGCTGTTTGAGGGCGAGCAGTACGCGAGCAAGGCTGAGACCGAGAATTTCGCCGAGGGCGAGGGCGCCAGCTGGTGCGTGGCCTTCACTGAGGAGGGCCAGGTCATGCGAGAAAGCTATGTGAACCTGATCCCGACGGTGGCTGGCGGCACGCACGAGTCGGGGCTCAAGGACGGCTTGTTCGGTGCGATCAAGGGCTTCATCGAGATGCACTCCTTGCTCCCCAAAGGCGTCAAGCTGATGCCCGACGATGTCTTTTCGCGCGCCTCCTTTGTGCTGTCGGCCAAGGTGCTGGACCCGCAGTTCCAGGGCCAGACCAAGGAGCGGCTGAACTCACGCGACGCGCTGCGGCTGGTCTCCACCTATGTTAAGCCGGCGCTGGAGCTGTGGCTGAACCAGCATGTGGACTACGGCAAGAAGCTGGCCGAGCTGGTCATCAAGCAGGCGCAGACCCGCCAGCGCGCCAGCCAGAAGGTCGAGAAGCGCAAGGGTTCGGGCGTGGCCGTGCTGCCCGGCAAGCTGACCGACTGCGAGAGCCGCGACATCTTGCACAACGAGATCTTTTTGGTAGAGGGCGACTCGGCCGGTGGCAGCGCGAAGATGGGCCGCGACAAGGAAACCCAGGCCATCCTGCCGCTGCGCGGCAAGGTCTTGAATTCCTGGGAGGTCGAGCGCGACCGCCTGTTTGCCAACAACGAGATCCACGACATCTCGGTGGCGCTTGGTGTCGATCCTCATGGCAAGAACGACGTCGCAGACCTCAGCGGCCTGCGCTACGGCAAGGTCTGCATCCTGTCGGACGCCGATGTCGACGGCTCGCACATCCAGGTGCTGCTGCTGACCCTGTTCTTCCGCCACTTCCCGCGCCTGGTTGAGGCTGGCCATGTCTGCATAGCGCGCCCGCCGCTGTACCGCGTCGACGCGCCGGCCCGCGGCAAGAAGCCGGCCGCGAAGATCTATGCGCTGGACGAGGGCGAGCTGACAGCGACCCTTGACAAGCTGCGCAAGGAAGGCGCGCGCGAGGGCTCCTGGAGCATCAGCCGCTTCAAAGGCCTGGGCGAGATGAGCGCCGAGCAGCTCTGGGACACGACGTTGAATCCCGAGACCCGGCGCCTGGCGCCAGTGCGCTATGGCGAGCTGGACCTGGGCCAGACCGAGGAGGCTTTTAACAAGCTGATGGGCAAGGGCGAGGCCGCCTCGCGCCGTGAGCTGATGGAAATTCATGGTGACTCGATCGAGGTGGACGTATGAAGACGGTCTACAACGACAGGCACGGTCTGCATGCGGCCACGCACGAGTTCTTTCGTGGCCAACTGGTGCCGGCCTTCGAGATTCCGGCCCGTGCTGACTACGTGCTGAAGGCGCTGAAGGACGCGGCGCTGGGCGAGGTGTTGGCGCCAACTGATCACGGGCTGGCGCCGCTGGAGCGGGTGCATGCGTCCGCTTATCTGCGTTTTGTACAGGGCGCGCATGCCGAGTGGCTCGCCCTGGGCGGCCAGGGCGATGCCTTTCCGGCCGTCTGGCCGGTGCGCAGCCTGCGCTCGGATGTCGAGCCCAAGAGCTTTGCCGCCCGCATGGGGCTGTACTCGATGGACAGCGGCACGCCGCTGACTTCAGGTTCCTGGCAGGCCGCCTACTGGGGCGCGCAGGCCGGCCTGAGCGGCCTGGACCTGGTGCTGGCCGGTGAGCGCGCGGCCTATGTGCTGACCCGCCCGCCCGGCCACCATGCCGGCGCCGACTTCTTCGGTGGCTACTGCTTTGTCAATAACGCGGCGGTGGCGGCCCAGGCGGCGTTGGATCGCGGCTTGGCGCGCGTGGCCATCCTCGATGTGGACTATCACCATGGCAATGGCACGCAGGCGATTTTCTACGAACGCGGGGATGTGTTCTACGCAAGCATCCATGGCGATCCGCAGACCGAGTACCCCTTCTTTCTCGGCCATGCAGACGAGCGCGGCGTCGGTGCGGGTGCGGGCTGCAATGCCAACTACCCGCTACCAGCGGGCGCCAGCAACGACGAGTGGTTCGCCGCGCTCGATGCCGCGCTGGCGCGGCTGCGCGCCTATGCACCCGAGCTGCTGATCGTCTCGCTGGGCGTCGACACCTATGGCGGCGACCCGATCTCGCACTTCAAGCTTGACCGGCGCGAGTTCAATCGCATGGGTCAACTGCTGGCCGCCCAGGGATGGCCGACCTTGCTGCTGCAGGAGGGCGGTTATGCCACCGAGGCGATAGGCCTGAATGTGGTGGCGGTTTTGCAGGGCTTTGACAACATTGAGGGCCAGCAGGGATGAGCATTCCCCGCGTCAGCCTGCGCCCGACCATGCTGTCCGATCTGGACTATGTCGTCACGGTCGAGCAAGACGCCGCCAATCTGCCCTTCATCACGCCCTGGGAACGCACCCAGCACGAGGGCGCAATCCGCTTCCCGGACTCACGTCACTTCATCGTCGAGTTCGGTGATTCGGCCGAGCGTGCCGGTTTCGTGATTCTGCAGGGCTGTCGCAACCCGCATCGCTCGGTCGAGCTCAAGCGCATCGTGCTGGGCCCCAAAGGCCTGGGCCTGGGCCGCGCCTGCGTTCGCCAGCTGAAGAAGCTGGCCTTCAGTCAGCTGCAGGCACATCGCTTCTGGCTAGATGTGAAGGCACTGAACACCCGTGCCTACGCGCTCTACCAGAGCGAGGGTTTTGTCGAGGAAGGGCGCTTGCGCGAGAGCGTGCGAGTCAGTGTCGGCGCCGATGGCTACGACAGCCTGATCGTGATGTCCATGCTGGACCGCGAGTACCAGGCCCGCATCGCCTTGGGCGAGGAGGGCGCGTGAGACGCCTCGCGATGACTTGCCTGCTCTTGCTCAGCGGCCACGCGCAGGCCGAGCTGTGGGGCTATGTCGACGGCGCCGGCGTTGCCCATCTGGCCAATCGGCCGCTGAACAGCAACTACGGCCTCGTGCTCGGCGCCGCCGAGCCCGATCGCCGTGTGCCCGGCAAGCTCGATGGCAGCCAAGCCCTCTTGACCTGGCTGGAGTTCGCGTCCGAGGTCAAGGCGGTGCAGCCCTTCTTGCGCGAGGCAGCGGCGCGTCACGGTGTCGATATGGAGCTCCTGAAGGCGGTGATCGCGGTCGAGTCCGGCTTCCGGCATGACGCGGTATCGCCGCGCGGCGCGGTTGGCCTCATGCAAATCATCGCTCCTGCCGAGCAGACCCAGCGCCTGCTCGATCCCCGTGCCAATGTGCTGACCGGCGCACACAAGCTGGCCGGCCTGATTCAACGCTTCGGGCGTATCGATGTGGCCCTGGCGGCCTGGAATGCCGGTGAAGGCGCGGTGCGCCGCCATGGCGGCGGCATGCCGCCGTTCGCTGAGACCCAGGCTCATGTCCATCTGGTGCTGGAACTTTACTGGGCCCTGCTGCAACGCAGCCTGCCGGCCCAGGCCCAGCACCTTCGAATTCACAGCAGTCCAAAATGACCCAGACCACGATTGATTTCACCCCGCCCGCCGAGGATGGCAACGAGGCGCTGACCCTCGCGCACTATGCCCAGCAGGCCTATCTCGAATACGCGCTGTCGGTCGTCAAGGGCCGGGCCCTTCCCGATGTGTGCGATGGCCAGAAGCCGGTGCAGCGCCGCATCCTGTACTCGATGGACCGTATGGGCCTGTCCTTCAGTGGTACAACCGGCGCCAAGCCCGTTAAGGGCGCACGCGTGGTCGGCGATGTGTTGGGCCGATTCCACCCCCATGGCGATCAGTCGGTCTACGACGCACTGGTTCGAATGGCCCAGGACTTCAGCCAGCGCTACCCGTTGATTGATGGCCAGGGCAACTTTGGTAGCCGTGACGGCGACGGCGCGGCGGCGATGCGCTACACCGAAGCCCGCCTCGCGCCCATTTCGCGACTGCTGCTCGACGAGATCGACGAGGGCACGGTCGACTTCGCGCCCAATTACGACGGCTCGACACAGGAGCCGACCCAGTTGCCGGCACGCCTGCCTTTCGTGCTGCTTAACGGCGCCTCAGGCATTGCCGTGGGCCTGGCCACCGAGGTGCCTAGCCACAATCTGCGTGAGGTGGCCGCCGCCGCAGTAGCGCTGCTGAGGAACGACAAACTGAGCGACGATGAGTTGTTCGGCCTGCTCCCTGGCCCCGACTATCCCGGCGGCGGCCAGCTGATCAGCGCGGCCGAGGACATCCGCTCGGCCTACCTGAGTGGCCGCGGCAGCCTGAAACTGCGCGCGCGGTGGAAGGTCGAGGACCTGGCGCGCGGCCAATGGCAACTGGTCGTCACCGAGCTGCCGCATGGCACCAGCTCGCAGAAGGTGCTGGAGGAGATTGAGGAGCTGACCAACCCGAAGGTCAAGGCCGGCAAGAAGGCGCTGAGCCAGGAACAGCTGCAGCTCAAGGCCAGCGTGCTGGCGGTGCTGGACTGCGTGCGCGACGAGTCCAGCAAGGACGCGGCGGTGCGCCTGGTGTTCGAGCCCAAGAGCCGCACGGTCGAGCAGCAGGAGCTGATCACGACCCTGCTGGCCCACACCAGTCTGGAGACCTCGGCCTCTATCAATCTGACGATGATAGGCGCCGACGGCCGGCCGACGCAGAAAAGCCTGCGCCAGATCTTGCTGGAGTGGCTGGGCTACCGCCAGGCCACGGTGCAGCGCCGCACCCAGCATCGTTTGGCCAAAGTGCTGGACCGCATCCATGTGCTGGAAGGCCGGCAACTGGTGCTGCTGAACATCGACGAGGTGATACGCATCATCCGCAATGCCGATGAGCCCAAGCCGGCGCTGATCGAGCGTTTTCGCCTGAGCGACCGCCAGGCCGAGGACATCCTGGAAATCCGCCTGCGCCAACTGGCGCGGCTGGAGGCAATCAAGATCGAGCAGGAGCTCAAGAGCCTGAGGGATGAACAGGCCAAGCTTGATGACATCCTGGCCAACCCCGGCGTGCTCAAGCGCACGGTGATCAAGGAGATCGAGGCCGACGCCAAGCAATACGGCGACGAGCGCCGCACGCTGATCCAGGAGGAAAAGCGTGCGGTGGCCGAAATCAAGGTGGTGGACGAGCCGGTCACCGTGGTCGTCAGTATGAAGGGCTGGGTGCGCGCGCTCAAGGGTCATGAGGTTGATTCGGCGACGCTGGCCTTCAAGTCCGGTGATACCTTGTACGGCACCTTCCCCTGCCGCAGCGTCGATCCGCTGATCGTGTTCGGTAGCAATGGCCGGGTCTATTCGGTCCCAGTGGCGGTGCTGCCCGGCGGGCGCGGTGACGGCCAGCCGATCACGACCCTGATCGAGCTGGAGAGCGGCACGCAGATCGCTCACTACTACGCCGCCAACACCCAGCAGCGCCTGGTGTTGGCCGGCACCGGCGGCTTCGGCCTGATCGCCCAGGTGGGCGACCTGATCGGCCGGCAAAAAGCCGGCAAAACCTTCTTAAGCCTGGAGGGTGAGGAGAAGCCGCTGCCGCCGGCCGCTTTGCCGGCCGGTGAAGTGCTGGGCGCGCAACTCGCTTGCCTGTCGCTGAACGGCCGCCTGCTGACTTATCCGCTGGACGAGCTGAAACACCAGCCCAAGGGCGGGCGCGGCTTGACCCTGATGGATCTGGAGCCCAAGGATGCGCTGCTGAGCGTGGCCGCGTTCACCCAGGCCTTGCAGGTGCTGGGCAGCGGGCGCGGCGGTAAGCCCAAGGAAGAGCTGCTCAAAGGCACAAATCTTGCTCAGTATTCCGGCAAGAGGGCTCGAAAGGGCAAGGCGGTAGAGGGTTTGCAGAAAGTGGCGCGCGTTCTGCCTGCTTGACGTGCGGGCAGTACCGAAATGGTGCATGCCGATGTTTTTGCTTTGGCAACCTTGGCTTACAAGCGCTCCCCTAGATCGGGAGGCACTTACAAAAAGGTACAAGAAACAAGGGCTTAGCCCCTAACACAAGGGACGCGGGGGGTAGAACAGGAGTTGCGCTGCAGTGCACAATAAGTCATGAGTTCTTTGTGCTCGTTTGTTCAACCTGGGAGTTTTTTTATGAAGTTGAAACCTCTAGTCGCTGCGGCGGCTCTGGCCTTGAGTGGTGTTGGTGCTCAAGCCGCGTCTTTTGATTGGGGCTCGCATGCCTTGCTGGAAAGCGCTTTGGCTGGAACTGCCGGTGGCTTTGTGTATGACACCTTCAGCTTCTCGCTGGCAGAGACTTCCACGGTGGCCAGCAGCGTCAGCGCTTTCGGCACGTTCGCTCCCGCGACTTACAGCCTGTTCAGCCTGGGCGGTGACGGTCTGGTCGGTACTGCTGACGACGCCGGCGTTGCTGCCTGGACCTTTGGTGGCGCCCCGACCGTCAATGAAGTGACCCTGAGTGCTGGTAATTATTACTACGCTGTGTTCGCTTTGGCCACCGCGGCCGGTGCTTACTCGATCAACTCGGCCGCCGCCGCCGTGCCGGTGCCCGAGCCCGAGACCTATGCGCTGATGCTGGCCGGTCTCGGCGTGGTCGGCTTCGTTGCACGCCGTCGCAAGACGAGCTGAGCCCTCCGGCTGAAATGAAAAAGCGGACCTCGGTCCGCTTTTTTTATGCTGAACTTGTCAAGGGTTCAGAGGGCGCAGGCCCGGGCACAGTCCGTCACCAGAGCCGGGCCCTTGTAGATCAGGCCGGTGTAGAGCTGTACCAGATCTGCCCCGGCCTGCAGCTTGGCGCGCGCATCGGCGCCGCTGAGCACGCCGCCGACGCCGATGATGGGGTATCCCGAACCCAGCGCCGCGCGCAGCAGGCGTATCACCCGGTTGCTGGCCTCGAACACCGGCCGACCCGACAGGCCGCCCATCTCCTGGGCATGCTGCAGTCCCTTGATCGCGTCGCGCGCAATCGTCGTGTTGGTGGCGATCACGCCGTCGATGCCGTTGACCTTCAAGGTCTGGGCAATCACCGCCACTTGATCTTCCTCCAGGTCCGGCGCGATCTTGACGAACATCGGCACGCGCCGGCCGCTGCTTTGCTCCATCTGCAGCTTGCGCTGTTGGAGCCGGGAGAGCAGGGCGTCCAGCGCCTCGTCACTCTGCAGTGCACGCAGATTCTTGGTGTTGGGGCTCGAAATATTGACCGTGATGTAGTCGGCATGGGGGAACACGCCCTCCAGACCCAGCAGATAGTCGTCGGCCGCCTGTTCGATGGGCGTCGCGGCGTTCTTGCCGATGTTCAGCCCCACCAGACCACCGGCCGCGCGGAAACTGTGCGCGCGTTGCACATTGGCGATGAAGCTGTCTAGGCCCTCGTTGTTGAATCCCAGGCGGTTGATCAACGCCTCGGCCTCAGGTAGGCGGAACATGCGCGGCTTGTCGTTGCCCGGCTGCCCCTTGGGCGTTACCGTGCCAACCTCGATGAAGCCGAAGCCCATGGCGCCCAAGCCGTCGATGCAGCGGCCGTTCTTGTCCAGGCCGGCGGCCAGGCCGATGCGATTGGGGAAGTTGAGCCCGGCGACGCTGACCGGATCGCTGATGCGGCGCTGGGCCCACAGGCATTGCGCCGGGGTGTTTTGCAGGCGGGCGATAGAGCCTAGCGTCAGTTCATGGGCATGTTCGGGATCCAAGCCGAACAAAAAAGGGCGGGTGAGGGCATAAGGCATCAATGACATGGCCGGATTGTCGCATCGGCCCACCGATAATCCGGGCCCAGAAGGAGACTGCGATGAAGCCGCTCGATGACCCCCAACATGACCGCGAAGTCGGTTCGCGCGATGCAACCCGCGATACCACCCGCACCGATGACACCCGTATCGGCGCTGTCCGCCCGCTGATCTCGCCAGCCCTGCTGCTGGATGAGCTGCCACTGCCCGATGCCTCGCTGGAGCTGGTCGAGCGTGCCCGCCAAGAAATTGGCGATGTGTTGCATGGCCGCGATGACCGCCTGCTGGTGGTTGTTGGTCCCTGCTCAATCCACGACCATGATCAGGCGATGGACTATGCCCGCCTGCTGAAAAAGACCCGCGACGAGCTGCAGCAGGATTTGCTGATCGTGATGCGGGTCTACTTCGAGAAGCCGCGCACCACGGTGGGCTGGAAGGGCTATATCAACGATCCGCGCCTGGACGGCAGCTTCCATATGAACGAAGGCTTGCGTCTGGCGCGCCAGCTGTTGCTGGACGTCACGGCCCTGGGCCTGCCGGCCGGCACCGAGTTCCTGGATCTGTTGTCGCCGCAGTACATCTCCGACCTGATCGCCTGGGGCGCGATCGGTGCCCGTACCACCGAGAGCCAGAGCCACCGCCAGCTGGCCTCGGGCCTGTCCTGCCCGGTCGGCTTCAAGAACGGCACCGACGGCGGCATCAAGGTCGCCTCCGACGCGGTACTGGCAGCCAGCGCCAGCCACGCCTTCATGGGCATGACCAAGATGGGGGCGGCCGCGATCTTCGAGACCCGCGGCAACGAGGACTGCCACATCATCCTGCGCGGCGGCAAGGCGCCCAACTACGACGCCGCCTCGGTGGCCGCCGCTTGCGCGGCGCTCCAGGCCTCAGGCCTTCGCGAGCAGGTGATGATCGATTTCTCGCATGCCAACAGCAGCAAGAAGTACGAGCGCCAGATTGAGGTCGGCCGTGATGTGGCGGCCCAGATGGCCGGCGGCGACAAGCGCATCACCGGCGTGATGGTCGAGAGCCATTTGCAGCCGGGCCGGCAAGATCTGGCCCCGGGCCAGACCAAGGCCGATTTGAAGCCGGGCGTCTCGATCACCGATGCCTGCCTGGGCTGGAGCCAGACCGAACCGCTGCTGCGCGAGCTGGCCGCGGCCGTGCGCCAGCGCCGCGGCTGAGCCTAGCCGCATTTGGCGCCGTGGCCGGTCGTTTCGCGACCGGTCACGGCGCTTTATCGCTTGTTGCTGGGCGCCACAATGCCCCGTCCCTAGAGTTCGCTCATCCCAAGTCGAACCCCGAGGACGCGCATGAAATCCACCTTTCTGATTCTCCTGCTGGCTCTGAGCAGCCATTGCACCCAGGCGGCCGAGCTGGAGCTTGATGTGCAGGGCCTGAGTGCCGGCACTGGCCAGCTGCTGGTGGCCGTGTTTGGCGCTGATGGCTGGCTGCGCCGGCCGATTGCCGCGAGCCGGCAGGACGCCTCGACCCAGCAGGCAGGGGCGCTGCGCATCCTGCTGAAGAGCGTGCCCGAGGGCATGGTGGGCGTGAGCGTCATCCACGACCTGAATGGCAACGGCCGTCTGGACATGAACGCGATGGGCATGCCGCAGGAGCCGACCGCTTTCTCCAACAACGCGGTCGGCCAGTTCGGTCCGCCACGCTTTGAGCAGGCCGCCTTTGAGCTCAAGGGCGAAGGCGCCCGCCTGACGATCAAGCTGAACTGAGGCGGGAGACGTGACCATGCAACGACGTGATTTCCTTGCTGCCGGCTTGGCGACCATGCTGGGCAGCTCAGCCCAGGAGGCTCTGGCTCTGGGTGTGCCGGCTGACTTCGACGCCAAGGCGGCCCCCGAGTTGCGGCCCTTTGCGGGTTTGTCAGGCGAGGTGCCGCAGGGCGGCGCGCCGCGGATCGAAGGCCGTATTCCGGCCGGCCTGCGCGGCATTTACTACCGCAACGGCCCGGGCCTGATGGTGCGCGGCGGCGAGCGCTACCGCCACTGGTTCGACGGCGACGGCCTGGTGCAGGCCTGGCGCTTCGAGGACGGCCGGGTCAGCCACAGCGCGCGCTTTGTGCAGACCACCAAGTTCAAGGCCGAGGCGCGCGAGCGGCGCTTTCTCGTGCCGGCCCTTGGCACGGCCATCCCGCCGCGCATGCCGATACACGGGCCAGACAACATGAATGTGGCCAATACCAGCGTGCTGCGCCAGGCGGGCCGGCTGTACGCGCTGTGGGAGGGCGGCAGCGCCTATGAGCTCGACCCGCAAAGCCTGGAAACCCGGGGCCTGCGCGCCTGGTCTCCCGAGCTGACCGGCATGCCGTTCTCGGCCCATCCCAAGCAGGAGATGGACGGGACGAGCTGGAACTTCGGCACCGCCCATGGCCGCATGGTGATCTACCAGATCTCGCCCGCCGGAGCGCTGCTCAAGAGCGCGGTGTTCCCGGTGCCCGCCTCGGCGATGGTGCATGACTTCGCGGTTTCACAGCGCTATCTGGTCTTTCTGCTGCCGCCGGTGCAAATGGATCTGCAGGCCCTGCGCTCGGGCGGCAGCCTGCTGGACGCGATGCGCTGGCAGGGCGACCAGCCGACACGGGTACTGATCATCGACAAGACCGATCTGAGCCAGCGCCGGGTTCTGGAGATGACGGCGGCCTTCGTCTTCCACTTCGGCAATGCCTGGGATGCCGATGGCCAGATCCATCTCGACTTTGTGCAGGGCGCGCCGTTGCCAGAGATCAATGCCGATATGCAGCGGCAGATGCGCGGCCAGCGCCCGCCGCCGCGCCATTCAACGCCGCGCTTCATGCGCATCACGCTGGCTGGTGATACGGGCGGGCGGATCGAGCTGCAGTCGCGCGACGAGGCGGTGGAGTTCCCGGTGGTCGATCCGCGTGTCGTGGCGCAGCGCTACAGCAAGATCTGGTACCCGACGGCGGTGGATCTGGGTCAGCGCTGGGGTTTCAATGGCCTGATGGGCCTGGACCTGGACAGCGGCCGGCGCGAGCGCTTCGTCTTCGGCCCAGAGACCGTAATCGAGGAGCATGTGCTGGTGCCAAAGCCGGGCAGCAGCAAAGAAGGCGAGGGCTGGTTGCTGGGCATGGGCTACGACACGGGCAGGCAGCAGAGCTTTGCCAGCATCTTTGACGCCCAGGCGCTCGCCAGCGGGCCGCTGGCGCGGGTCTGGTTGCCTCATTGGCTGCCTTACGGCTTTCACGGCCGTTTCTACGCCTCTTGAGATAATCCGGTCTTTCTCTGCCGGGCAGCGCCGCAATGACACAAGACGAACTCAAAACCCTGGTGGGCCAAGCGGCCCTGAACTATGTGACGCCCGGCAGCATCGTCGGTGTTGGCACCGGCTCGACGGTGGACAAATTCATCGATGCGCTGGCCGCCAGCGGCATGGCCATTGCCGGCGCCGTGTCGAGCTCGCAGCGCAGCACCGAGCGAATGCGCGCGCTGGGCATCAAGATCCTGGAGGCGGCTGAGGTGAGCAGCCTGCCGGTCTATATCGACGGCGCCGACGAGATCGATCCGGCCGGGAACATGATCAAGGGCGGCGGTGCCGCGCTGACTCGCGAGAAGATCGTCGCCGACTTGGCCGAGCGCTTTGTCTGCATTGCCGACGAAAGCAAGCTGGTGCCGGTGCTCGGTGGCTTCCCTTTGCCGGTCGAGGTGATCCCGATGGCCGCAGCCCAGGTCGCGCGCCGCTTCACCGCGATGGGCGGCCAGGCCGATTTGCGTGCCGGCTGCGTCACCGACAACGGCTGCCACATCCTCGATGTGCGCGGCCTGCAAATCCGTGAGCCTGCGGCCTTAGAGGCCGAGGTCAGCCAGTGGCCCGGCGTCGTCACGGTCGGCGTGTTCGCCCGCAACCGAGCCAGCGTCTGTTTGCTGGGTACGGCCGAGGGCGTCCGGACGCTGGACTTCAAAGCCTGAATACGCCTATCGCGGTTGACAGCCGACCGGACTGATCCTTGAGGCTTTCTGCAGCCGACGCGGCTTCCTCGACCAGAGCCGCGTTCTGCTGCGTCATTTGGTCAAGCTGGGTTACCGCAGCATTGATCTGGTTGATGCCGTCACTTTGCTCGCGCGAGGCAGCGCTGATCTCGCCGATGATGTCGGAGACCCGCTGCACGCTGGAGACGATATCGCCCATCGTTGTGCCGGCGTCTCGCACCAGCTTGCTTCCCGACTCGACACGCTCGGCGCTGGCGCTGATCAGTGTTTTGATCTCCTTGGCCGCGTTGGCCGAGCGCTGGGCCAGCGAGCGCACCTCGGAGGCGACGACCGCGAAGCCTCGGCCCTGCTCGCCGGCACGCGCCGCTTCTACTGCCGCATTCAGCGCCAGGATATTGGTCTGGAAGGCGATGCCGTCGATCGTGCCGATGATGTCGCTGATGCGGCGCGAGCTGTTGTTGATGTCGTCCATCGTCGACACCACCTGAGCTACCACCGTGCCGCCGCGCTGCGCCACCTCAGCGGCCGAGTGTGCCAACTGGTTGGCTGTGGTGGCCGACTCCGCCGTCTGCCGTACCGTACCGGTCAGCTGCATCATCGAGGCCGCGGCTTCTTGAAGATTTGATGCGGTCTGTTCGGTGCGAGCCGACAGGTCCAGATTGCCGGCGGCGATCTGGGAGCTGGCGGTCGAGATGCTGTCGGTCGAGCCGCGCACCTCGCCGATCAGCTTCAGCAAAGCCTCCTGCATGGTCTTCAGCGAGCGCAGGAGTTGGCCGGTTTCGTCATTGCTGCGCGGCGTGATCGGGCGGGTCAGGTCGAAGTTCGCAATCGCGTCGGCCACCGTGGCGGCCTCGCGCAAGGGGCCGGTGATCGAGCGGGTCAGCCAGACGGCCAGCGCCGCACCCATTGCCAGCGCACACAGCGCGAACACCACCAGACCGGTGCGGGCCGTGCTGTTGGCCGCGTCCACCCGCTTGGCGGCGGCGTCCAGCTGCGCACGTTCTTCCTGCACGATCTCCTTGATCGCGTCCTGGAACTTGGCCGCAGCCGGCTGGAATTGGCTGTCGAAGATCTGCTTGGCCTTGTCGGCATCGCCGGCCTTCTTGGCGGCGCTGACGCCATCGCGGCTGCTCAGATAGCCTTTGCGGGCCTCGGAGAGCTGCTCGAACAGTTTGCGCTCGGTGGGCGAGGTCATCTGCTTGTCCAAAGCCTTCTGCAGCTCGGTCGATTGCTTGGTCGACTCGGCGGCCGAGGCTGCGAAGAACTCAGCCAGGCTGGGGTCGGCGCTGATCGCGATTGCGCTGGTGCGGTTCACGCCATTGGTGATATTGCGGTACCAGTCGGAGGCCAGGCGTTCGCTGACCAGGGAGTTCTCGTACATATCGCTGGTTTCGGCCGCCACCCGGCTGAGTGCCCAAAAGCCCAGGCCGGAGCCGGCAAAGGCAATCATCAGCACCAGACTCAAAACCACGGTCAGGCGCTGGCCGATGGAACGGCCAGCAAACAGGCTGCTAAGCATAGAGGTCTCCCGAATAGGCAGGGTGCGCGGGCGGTTGCCGCGTTTCGCCCCTAGTTATCGGCGCGAGTTACGCATAGTTGAGAGTACTTTTGCCTGGCGAGCGATCTACGGGCCGGGCCGGCGCCTTGACTCGCGCACGCGAAAGCGCGCCGGGTCGATCGCATCCAGCAAATCGGCCTCCAGCGGCAGCGGCGCGCCCGTCAGCTGCGCCGCCGCGACCTCGCCGCACAAAGCCGCCCAGCTGATGCCGCGCGATCCCAGCGCACTGCACAGCAGCAGGCCGGGCATGCGCGGCAGCAGGCGGGGCTGATCCTCGCGCCCGGGCGGGCCTAGCGGCAGCCCTCCTACCAGCGGCAGCCGATCGGGGGCCAGCAGCCTCCAGCCGACACGGCCGCTGAGTGGGGTAGCTTCGGGCACTGCGGGCAAACGGGCCAGTTCGGCCCATTGTTCGAGATTGCGTCGCTGGTCGGCCGGGCGCAGCGCCGGGTCCATGTCCTCGTCCTGGCTGGTGGCGCCGCACCACAGGCCACCTTCGCCGTCGGCCAAGGCATAGCCGGAGCCAGCCAGCGGCACGGCCGGCAGCGGCCTGGCCTGCGCTAGATGGCTGATCTGGCCGCGCTGGCATGTCAAGGGCAGTACCAAATCGGGGGCCAAGTCTTGCAGCAAGAGCGGGCTCAGATGACCGCAGGCCAGCACCACGGCCGGCGCCTCGGCCAGCAAGATGCCGTCCTTGTCCAGCGCCTGCCAGCCTGCGCCTCCCGGACGCAGTCTGGCGATACGCCGGCCTAGCCTCAGCGGGGTGTCCCCGAGCAGGGCCCGCACATAGTGGACCGGCGGCAGCGCGCCGCCGCCGGGGTAGAACCAGGCCGGCCTGCCGTGGGCGACGCCGGCCAACGCCTGGGCGGCCTCTGCGTGGAGCGCCTGCACATAGTCTTCGGGCAGTCCCAGGCGTGCGATCTGAGCGCGCATGCGCTCGATGTCGCGCTCGGCCTCCAGCCGCAGCAGTCCGCGTTGCAGCCAGGGCAGGGCTGGCAGCTCGGCCAGCGCGCTTCGGGTGGCCAGCGCAGCAGCACGGTTGAAGCGGGCGTGCAGGCCGTCGTCGGGGTTCAAGGTACCGTGGAACAGGCCGCCCGGGTTGCCCGAGCTGCCCTGGGCCACGGCCGCGTGGCTGTCGAGCACCGTGCAACTCAGGCCCTCGCGGCGCAGCGCCCACGCGCAGGCGGCCCCGGCCAGCCCGGCGCCTATCACCAATACTTCGCGCGCCGCCGGTGCCAGGGCCTGCCGCGCTGGCGGGCGTTGCAGCAGGTGGCGCGGTGCGAAGCGGGCCACGCTCATGCGGCCCTTTTTCGCAAAGCCGGGTCGCTTCTCGACCGCAAAGCCGGCGGCCGACAGCCCTTCGATCACTGCTGGCGCCGTACTCCAGGTGCTGGCGCTGGCGCCGGGCTTGGCCAGGCGAGCCAGTAGCTTCAGGGTGTAGCCGTCCCACATCGCCGGATTCAGCGCGGGGGCAAATCCGTCCAGATAGATGGCATCGACCTCGGCGACCAGGGTTTTGAGCCAGTCGCGTACATCGCCTAGCGCCAGCAGCAGTTGCACCCGGCCCCCCTCGAAGCTCAGGCTGTGCAGGTTGTGCGTCAGTGGCGGCCAGGCCGCCAGCAGCTCGGCGGCCAGGGCCGGCTCGGGGCTGGCGGCATGCGCGCGCCTCATGTCTTCGTGGCGCAGCGGGTGCTTTTCGATGCTGATGAAGAACAGCCGCTCGCAGCGCGCTGGATCATCCCGCCAGGCGGCCCAACTGGCCAAGAAGTTGTTGCCCAGGCCGAAGCCGGTTTCCAAGATCACGAAGCGCGGCTGGCCGGCCCAGCGCCGCGGGAGCTCATTGCCGCTCAGGAAGACATGTCTGGCCTGGCCGAAGGCGCCCGCGCGGGCGTGATAGATATCGCCGAATTCGGGTGCGGCAGGGGCGGCAGCGTCGCTGAAATCGACGCGGGCGGGAATGATGGGCTGAGTCTTCATGCGCGGGCCGCGAGTATGCCCCAGCGCCGGCTCAAAGCGTGACCGTCTCCCCATGCTGGGGTACGCGCACCCGCCAGCCCAGTTCGTCCTGGATACGGCTGCGCAAGGCGTCGCTGGCCTCGGGCTCGCCATGCATGACAAAGGTCTGCTGCGGCGCTGTCTTGAAGCCCCGCAGCCAGGCCATCAGCCCCTCGGCATCGGCGTGGCCCGAGAAGCCTTCGAGATGGCTGACCTCTGCATTGACGGGTACGAAGGCGCCGTGCAGCTTAATCTCGCGGGCGCCTCCCACCATCTTGGCGCCGCGGCTGCCGCCGACCTGGAAGCCGGGGAAGACGATGTGGTGGCGCGCGCCCGGCGCCAGAGTCTCGATATAGTTCAGCACGCGCCCGCCGGTGGCCATGCCGCTGGCGGAGATGATGATGGCCGGCCGTGTGATGGCGCGGGTAGCCGCCTTCAGCGAGTCGGCCGGCTTGGCGATCAGACTCACGCCCTCACACAAACGCGCCGCCTCGCGCAGGCTGATTCTCAGCAGCTTGGCGTGCTTGACGATGATGTCGGTGGCCATTGTGGCCATCGGGCTGTCCAGCAGAATGGGGATGTCGTGGGGCAGGTCGCCGGCGGCGCGCAGGCGCTGCAGCACCAGCAATAGGGCCTGCGCCCGGCCGACCGCGAAGCTGGGCAGCAGCACGCTGCCTCCGCGCTTGAGTGTGCTGCGGATGATCTGCGCCAGCCGGGCCTGTACATCCTCGGGCGGATGGACGCGATTGCCATACGTCGACTCCACCAGCAGCACATCGGCATGCTCGATGGTCTGCGGCGGCGGCATCAGCAGATCGTTGCTGCGTCCCAAATCGCCTGAGAACACAAGGGTCTGACCGGCGGCCGTGACGCTGATGGCCGAGGCGCCCAGAAGATGGCCCACCGGCGTGAAGCGGATCTCGGCGGAGCCCAGGCGCAGCCTGCCGTCGCGCGGCAGACCGACAAAGTGAGCCAGCGCCTTTTTGGCGTTGGCGGCGGTGTACAGCGGGAGCGCGGTCTCGTGGCGCGAAGTGTGAAAGCGGTTGGCGCGGCGCGCGTCCTCTTCCTGCAACTTGGCACTGTCGAGTAGCAGCACCTCGCAGAGATCGCGGGTCGCGCCGGTCGAGAAGATCTGGCCCTTGAAGCCCTGGCGTACCAGCGCCGGGAGATAGCCGCTGTGGTCCAGATGGGCATGCGAGAGCAGCACCGCATCAATGCTGTACGGCGCGACGCCAAAGCCCGCCCAGTTGCGCTCGCGCAAGGTCTTGTAGCCTTGGAACAGGCCGCAATCGAGCAAGAGGCGCTGCTCGCCGATGTCGAGCAGATGGCGTGAGCCGGTGACGGCGTCGGCCGCGCCGAGGAAGGTCAGCTTCATCATGTCTCCCGATCTAGGTCTGTCCGGGACGATTCCAGCACCGGCAGGGCCGCGCCATCTTGATACATCTCAAGTGTCGGGACGAAAAAAAGCCCGGCATTTTGAGCCGGGCTTTGCTGGGCCGGAGCCTGGGATCAGCGTTTGGTCTGGGTCAGGCGTGCGCCGCCCGGGTTGCGACCGCCACCACCACCACTTGCGGGGCGCGAGCCGCCCGGCTTGGCCGCGCCGGGGCGAGCACCACCGCCGTTACCCGATGGGCGTTGGCCTTGAGGGGCGGCGCCACGCGGTGCACCCTCGCGCGGCGCTGCGCTGCGCGGTGCGCCCTCGCGGGCACCGTCACGCTGACCGCCACCACCACGAGGGGCCGAGCGACCTGCGCCGCCGCCGCTGCGCGAGCTTGCGCCGCGACCGCCCCCGCCGGAGCGGCTGCCATTGGTGTTGAGCACCATGCGGCCCAGCACGATAGGCTCGGGACGCTCACTCGGATCGGGAGCGAAGCCGGGGATGATCTCTTTAGGGATCTCGCGCTTGATTAGCTTCTCGATCTCCTTGAGAAAGCCGTTCTCGTCGACACAGACCAGCGAGATCGCCTCGCCCTGGGCGCCGGCGCGGCCGGTGCGGCCGATGCGGTGCACATAGTCCTCGGGGACGTTGGGCAGCTCGAAATTGATCACATGGGGCAGCTGGTCGATGTCGATGCCGCGCGCCGCGATATCGGTGGCCACGAGCACCTGCAGATCACCGGTCTTGAACTCGGCCAGGGCTTTGGTACGGGCACCCTGGCTCTTGTTGCCATGGATGGCCATCGCGCTGATGCCCTGGTCGTTCAGATAATCGGTCAGGCGGTTGGCGCCGTGCTTCATGCGGGTGAAGACCAGAACCTGGTCCCAGTCGCCCTGCTTGATCAGGTGGGCCAGCAGTTCCTTCTTACGCTCGCGGCCCACAGGGTGGACCTTCTGCGCAATCGACTCATTGGTCTGGTTGCGGCGTGCCACCTCGATCAGGGCCGGCTGGTTCAGCAGTCGGTCCGCGAGGTTCTTGATGTCGTCGCTGAAGGTGGCCGAGAACAGCAGGCTCTGCTTCTTGGCTGGCAACAGAGCCAGCACTTTCTTGATGTCATGGACGAAGCCCATGTCCAGCATACGGTCGGCTTCGTCCAAGACCAGGATTTGCACCTGACTGAGGTCCAGCGTGCCTTGCTGGGCGTGGTCGAGCAGCCGACCGGGGGTGGCCACCAGGATGTCGACGCCGTCGCGCAGGCGGTTGATCTGCGGCTGCATCCCGACGCCACCGAACATCACCATGCTCTTCAGTGGTAGGTATTTACCATAGGTCTGCACGCTTTCCTCGACCTGGGCCGCGAGTTCGCGGGTCGGGGTCAGCACCAGCGCACGGATGGCCGGTTTGCCGCGCTTGTTGGTGGCCGGCGCGCCCGTCGACAGACGGTGCAGCAGCGGCAGGGTGAAGCCGGCGGTTTTGCCGGTGCCGGTCTGGGCGCCGGCGAGCAGATCGCCGCCTTGGAGGACGGCCGGAATGGCCTGCGCTTGGATCGGGGTGGGGGAGGTATAGCCGGCGTCGGCAATGGCCTTCAACAGGGGGGCGGCCAGGCCCAGGGAATCAAATGTCATCGACTGCAATGTGTGCACGGTGCCCTGTGAGCATGACCGCGCCTTGAGAGGGCGCCAGTCTTCGGGTCATGCAAGGAGCGTGCTTGAGCTCAAAAAAATAACGCCGCGCAAAGACTGTGATGCGCAGCGTTGACAACGATTATAGCGGCCGGGCCGGTGGCTGCCGGGGGAGTCGGCATCAAAGCCGGCCTAAGCTGTGTATAAAGCAGCGACAATAGCGGCTTCGGCCGTGTCGATCCGACCGGCTCTCGCAAGACTCAGCAGGCCCTTGACGGGCCTGCAGATTTTTAAGCCTCTCAGGACTCAGCATGGCTCAGTACGTCTTTTCAATGAACCGCGTCAACAAGACGGTTCCTCCTAAACGTCACATTCTGAAGGACATCTCGCTGTCCTTCTTCCCCGGCGCAAAGATCGGCGTGCTGGGCGTCAACGGCTCGGGCAAGTCGACCATCCTGAAGATCATGGCGGGCGTCGACAAGGAGTACGACGGCGAAGCGATCGCGATGCCCGGCATCAAAATCGGCTACCTGGAGCAGGAGCCCCGACTCAATGAGACGCAAACCGTGCGCGAGGCGGTGGAGGAGGGCATCGGCGGCGTGCTGGCCGCCAAGAAGCGCCTGGACGAGGTCTATGCCGCTTATGCCGACGAGAACGCCGACTTCGATGCATTGGCCGCCGAGCAGGGTGAGTTGGAAGCCATCATCGCCGCCGCCGGCTCCGAGAACACCGATCTGCAGCTGGAACTGGCAGCCGATGCGTTGAACCTGCCGCCCTGGGATGCCCAGATCGGTGTGCTGTCGGGCGGCGAGAAGCGCCGCGTCGCGCTGTGCCGCCTGCTACTGTCCAAGCCCGACATGCTGCTGCTAGACGAGCCGACCAACCACTTGGACGCTGAATCCGTCGAGTGGCTGGAGCAGTTCCTGCAGCGCTTCCCTGGCACCGTGGTGGCCATCACTCACGATCGCTACTTCCTCGATAACGCAGCCGAGTGGATTCTGGAGTTGGACCGCGGCCATGGCATCCCGTGGAAGGGCAACTATTCCGACTGGCTGGACCAGAAGGAAAAGCGCCTGGAGACCGAGCAGAAGTCCGAAGACGCCCGCATGAAGGCGATGAAGGAGGAGCTGAAGTGGGTGCGCTCCAATGCCAAGGGCCGCCAGGCCAAGAGCAAAGCGCGTCTGGCCCGTTTCGAGGAGCTGTCGGACGTTGAATACCAGCAGCGCAATGTCACCAACGAAATCTTCATTCCCGTGGCCGAGCGCTTGGGCAATGAGGTCATCGAGTTCGAGAACGTCAGCAAGAGCTTTGGCGACCGGGTGCTGATCGACAATCTGTCATTCAAGGTGCCGGCCGGCGCCATTGTCGGCATCATCGGCCCGAACGGCGCAGGCAAGTCGACCCTGTTCCGCATGCTGCAGGGCACCGAGACGCCGGACAGCGGCACGGTCAAGATCGGCAAGACTGCGCGCATGGCCTTCGTCGATCAGAGCCGCCAAAGCCTGGATGCCGACAAGACCGTATGGCAGGACGTCTCCGGCGGCCTGGACAACATCACAGTCGGCAAGTTCGTGATGCCCAGCCGCGCCTACCTGGGCCGCTTCAACTTCAAGGGCAATGACCAGCAGAAGATGGTCGGTCAGCTCTCCGGCGGTGAGCGCGGTCGTCTGCATCTGGCCAAAACCCTAGCCCAGGGCGGCAATGTGCTGATGCTCGATGAACCATCGAACGATCTGGACGTCGAAACCCTGCGCGCGCTGGAAGAGGCTCTGCTGGAGTTCGCTGGCTCAGCCATGGTGATCTCCCATGACCGCTGGTTCCTGGACCGCATCTGCACCCACATCCTGGCCTGCGAAGGCGACTCGCAGTGGTTCTTCTTCGACGGCAACTTCCACGAGTACGAAGCCGACAAAAAGAAGCGCCTGGGCGAAGAGGGCGCGCGGCCCAAGCGCATGCGCTTCAAGCCGATCAAGTGATCACACAAGAGGCCTGCGGGCCTCTGTTTCTTGATTCACAGATCTTTACAGGACCTGCATGCGGGCCTTACGTCGCGGATCCACCATCACGTCACCCCCTACTGACTGATGGAGACCCTGATGTCCAAGTTCAATTCCAAGTCCCTTCTGACCCTGTCCGCGCTGGCCGCCGTGCTGAGCCTGGGCGCGCTGTCGGCCCAGGCCAAGGTGGGCGGCCACCACGGCGGGCACGGCATGATGGGTGGCGGCCCGCGCGTGGAACACATGCTGGAGCAGGTCGACGCCAGCGAGGCGCAGCGCAGCGAGGTCAAGCAGATCATGCGCAGCGCCGCGGCCGATCTGAAGCCGCAGCGTGAAGCGCTTCGCAAGCTGCACGCCCAGGGTCAGGCCTTGCTGACCGCACCCAGCATCGACGCCGCAGCGGTGGAGTCGCAGCGCCAGCAGGCCCAGGCCCTGCATGATCAGATCAGCAAGCGCATGAGTCAGGCCCTGGTTGCGGCCGCTAACGTGCTGACGCCCGAGCAGCGCAGCAAGCTCGCCGAGCGCATGGCCAAGCGCCAGGCTCGTATGGCGGAGCATCGTGCCGAGCGGATCAAGGCCGACGCCCCCAAGCAGTAAGTGCCCGGAGACTCGCTTATGCTTGACACCTCCATGTCCACGGGCTTGGTGGCGGCGCGTCGCGCGGGCAGCCACCGCCGAGCGCAGCCCCAGCCATCCATGAGTACCCGACTGCTTCTTGTTGACGACGATGCCCGCCTGACCTCGATGTTGGGCGACTATCTGACGGCCGCCGGCTTCGAGGTCGAGACCGCGCACAGCCTGGCCCAGGGCCGGCAGGCGCTGGAGGCGGCCCTGCCCGATCTGCTGGTGCTGGACCTGATGCTGCCCGATGGCGACGGGTTGGACTTCTGCCGCAGCCTGCGCGGCGAGCCCCGCACCCGGCGATTGCCGGTGCTGATGCTGTCGGCGCGCGGCGAGCCGATGGACCGCATTCTCGGCCTGGAGCTGGGCGCCGATGACTATCTGGCCAAGCCCTTCGAGCCGCGCGAGCTGCAGGCCCGCGTCAAGGCCTTGCTTCGCCGTGCAGAGCCGGAAGGCCAGGCTGATGATGTCTTGCGCTTCGGTCGGCTCGAGATCGATCTGGCGGCGCGCGTCGCACGGCTGGACGGCAAGCCCTGTGATCTGACCAGCCATCAGTTCGATCTGCTGGTGGTGCTGGCGCAAAGCCCGGGCCGGGTGTTGTCGCGCGACCAGATCATGGACGCGCTGAAAGGCCATCCGCTGGACGCCTTCGATCGCTCGATCGATGTCCATGTCTCGCGCATCCGCGCGCTGATTGAGGATGACGCAAAGAACCCGCGCCGCGTGCTGACGGTGCGCGGTGTGGGCTATGTGTTCGCGCGCAAGCAAGACGCCGACAGCTGAGGCCGCCCGCACTTGAAATCACTCTACCTGCGCATCTATCTGACCCTGGTGGTCCTGCTGCTGGCCTTTGCGTTCGGCTCAGCTTGGCTGTTCCAGCGCCAGATCGAGCAGGAGCGAGGCGGCTTTGAGGCCGCCGCGACCGAGCGCCTGAGTTCGATGGCGCTGCTGATTCACCGCGCGCTGCCCGAGGCCGACGCGCCGCGCGAACAGCAAGCCGAGGCGCTGCGCGACTGGGGCCAGCGCTTGCGAATGTCTATCGCGCTGGACGATCCTCAGGGTGAGCGGATCGCGGCCTCGGAGCAGTTCGAGCGCCGCATCAAGGACCCGGGTGTGCGATTGCTGCAGGTGCCGCTGGAGGATGGCCGCAGCTTGTGGATGCTGCGGGGCGGGTTGCGCTCCGCAGTGGCTGGTGCCAGCCCTGCGGGTGAACGCGCTGAGCGTGGTGATCGCATCGCCAGGCCGCCGCGTCGCGATGAAGGCCCCTGGCTGCTGGCGCCCTTCGGGCCTCGCCCCAGCGGCGAGGCATTGGTCATCCTGCTGGTGCTGCTCTTCCTCGCCGTGGCGGTGAGTGCCTATCCGGTGGTACGGCGCCTGACCCGGCGCCTGGAGAATCTGCAGCGCGGTGTCGAATTGTTCGGCGCCGGCAATCTGCAGCACCGGGTCAAGGACGCAGGGCGCGACGAGGTGGCTGCGCTGGCCGCCAGCTTCAACCGCACGGCTGGCCAGATCGAGGCCTTGCTGCGCTCGCACCAAAGCCTGCTGGCCAATGCCAGCCATGAACTGCGCTCGCCGCTGGCGCGGCTGAAGATGGCTTTCGCGATGCTCGAGGGGTCGAGCCCGGCCCAGCGTGCGCGACTGCAGCAGGAGATCGACACCAACATTGGCGAGCTCGATGCACTGGTCGAAGAGGTCTTGCTGGCCAGTCGGCTCGAGTCCGGCGCCCAAGCGCTGCAGCAAGATCCTGTCGACCTCCTCGGCCTTGCGGCCGAGGAGGCCTCGCGCACCGGCGCCCTGGTCGATCCTGACGAGGGCGCACTGGACTTCAAGGTACCCGGCGAGGAGCGCCTGCTGCGCCGTGCGGTGCGCAATCTGCTCGAGAACGCCCGCCGCTACGGCGGCGAACAGGTGCTGCTGGAGTTGCGTCGGCGCGGTGCGAGCATGGAGCTGAGGGTCTGCGACCGCGGCCCCGGCGTGCCGCCCGAGATGCGTGAGCGCATCTTCGAACCCTTCTTCCGCCTGCCCGGCCATGCCGAACTGGCCGGCGGTGTCGGCCTGGGACTGAGTCTGGTCAAGCAAATCGCGCAGCGCCACGGCGGAGAAGTGCGTTGCGAAGGCCGTGAGGGCGGCGGCAGCTGCTTTGTGCTGAGTCTTCCTCAGAGGGCGACCTAGACGCCGGGTAAGCCCTCGTCTGACTGGCCGCACAAGGGTAGGTCGGGGCGGCGCTCGCGCGCGGGCAACTGGCGGCGGATGTCCTGCAGCGCGCTGCGCAGACCTTCTTCCAGCACCGGGTGATAGAAGGGAAGCTGTAGCGCCTCGATGACATCGACACGGCGCTGTATCAGCCAGGCCAGTTCGTGGCCCAGATGCTCGGCACCGGCGCACACCATCTCGGCGCCGATCAGCCGACCGCCGGCATCGGCATGGACGAGCATCAGGCCATGGGTCTGCCCCATGATGACCGAGCGTCCCTGGGTGCCGAAGTTACTGCGGCCGGTCAGTGCACCAGCGGGCAGCTCCGCCTGGCCGAGACCGCAGCGTGCTATCTGCGGCTCGGTGAAGGCGATGGACAAGGGTGTGCGGCGGGCCAGGCATGAGGCCTCGGGATGCAGCGCATACCAGGCTGCCAGCCGACCATCGTCGGCTGCCTCGTGCATCAGCGGCGTCAGCGCATTGACATCGCCGGCAAAGAACACCGCCGTGTCACCGGCGCGCAGGCTTTGCGCATCGATGGACGGCAGGCCTCGTGCATCGAGGGGTAGTCCCAGCGCGGCCAGGTTCAGCCCTTCGACTGCCGGCGTGCGACCCAAGGCAGCCAGTACTGCGTCGACCTCGATGCGCTGCTCGCCGAACTCGACCACCAGGCCCGGATCGGCGGCTCGCAACTGGGCCTCATGGCCTTGATGAATCGAGAAATGCTCGGACAGTGCCGCATGCGCCAGGGCGCTGAGTTCGGGCTGGGCCATGCCGGCCACCCGGGCGCTGCCACGGCCGAAGGCGTGGACCTCGACACCCAGCATCGCCAGCGCCTGGCCGAGCTCGCAGCCCAGCGCGCCCAGGCCGATGACGGCCATTCGCGCCGGCAGGTCCGGCAGCTCGAACAGGCTGTCGCTGCTGAGCACCCGGCTGCCGAAGGCCTGCCAGGCCGGCGGCACCAGGGGACGGCTGCCTGTGGCGACGATGATGGCATCGGCACTGAACAGCTCGACGCCGGTGACGCTGCGCGCCTCGATGCGGTTCGGCGCGACGAAACGAGCGCTGGCCTGTAGATAGTGCTTTCCCATCTTGTCGACGGCTCGCACCGGGCCGCTGACGAAGTGGTCGCGCAGCGCGCGCACCTGCTGCATCACGCCTGCCGAGTCCAGTTCGGGCAGGGTGCCCTTGAGCAGCCGGCGCCGGTAGAGACTGTGTGTGGCGTGGACCTCGCGCGCCACCTGCAGCAAGGCTTTGGACGGCATGCAACCGACCCGCGCGCAGGTGGTGCCCAACGGGCCCGGGTCGATCAGCAGAATGTCATCGCTGAGTTCGCTGGCCTGCTTGTAGGCGCTGAGGCCGGCAGTGCCGGCACCGAGAATGATCAGGCGGTGGTGATGCATAGCAGCTGTCCTTGGTGAGCGGGCAAGCATATCGGAGCCCGTGGCGCTCACAAGCTCAAGGTCTCACGGCCGGCGTCTCGATCGGCAGGCCAGCGCCGCGCTGAGCCAGATAGAGTTCCAGATCAAGCAGTTCTTGCGCGTCCCAGGCAAAGGGTTCGGCCCGCACTCCGCTCATGCAGTTGCGCAGCCGGCGCTGAAGCGAACCCAGTCCCTGCCATTCCAGCCGGTATAGCGGGTAGCCGTTCGCATGACCCGGCGGAATGAGGCTGCCTGCCAGACGCTGCCCGACATTGGCCTGATGGCAGATCGCGCAGCTCAGATTGAGCTGGCCGATACGAGCGTTGAACAAGACCCGACCACGCGCCCGCGCCGGCTCCAGCCGCGCGTCGGTGGGGGGTGCCAGCGGCAGGCCGCGCGACTGCAGACCGATAAAGGCCGTCAGCCCCAACAGCTCGGCGTTCTCAGGCGGCCACGGCGGGCGGCCCTGGTGGACGCTGCGGCACTGGTTGACGCGCTGGGCCAGGTTCAGCGGCCTGGCCGAGCGGGTGTCGAAGGCCGGATAGCGGGCAGCCACGCCGACCATGCTCTGCCTTGCATCCCCATGGCAGGAGGCGCAAGCTTTGTCAGGGCCGCGAGTCCACAGCTGGGCGCCGTCCTGCACCCACAGCATGGCCGGGTTCTGGGCGTCATCGCGCTGCATGGCCTGCAGCGCCGGGCTCAGCTGCTCGAAGCCCGAGCGCGCCCAGGCGGGCAGTGCGGTCGCGATCAGCAGCAGCGCCGGCCAGGCCTTCATGTCGCGGTCAGCGTAACGGTCTCAGTCTGCGCGAAGCCCTGGTCGCCGATCCAGCTGAAGCTCAGCGTTCCGCTGTCGCCGACCCGCAGCGGGAAGGCCAGATAAGGATTGGCGGCGATGGCGGCGAACAGATCGGTGCTGAACACCAGCTCGTTGTTGTAGCGGCACTCGAAGCGGCGCAGGATGTTGCGCGGCAGCAGGCTGCCGTCACTGTCACGTCGGTAGCCGGTCTCCATCGGGTGCGCGATCAGCGTGCGGATCTCGATGATGCTGCCGCGCGGCGCGCTGGCGGGCAGGGTGATCAGCGTTCTAGCCATGATGGGCTTGCTACTCCACGCAGGCGGCCAGCGTGACCACCACATCGGCGCTGGCTTGCCAGCAACTGCCGTCGGACAGGCGTGCCAGCGCGACGATCTGCTGGCTTGTGGCCAGCCGGATGCGGGTCGACACCTCTGCCCGGCCAGCGTGCGAGCTCAGTCTGCAATGCAGCACCTCCAGCTGTGGGTTCTGCTCAGTGAACAGGGCGATCTCGCGCACATGGTCCTGCGGGGTCATCGGGCTGGCGACGGTGATGCTGATGGGCACGGCATTGCCGTTCTCAACCAGCGGCGCGATCTCCAGCGTGATGCGCCCGCGCTGGACCGGTGTGCCGGCAGCAAAGCCGGCGATTGCCTCGCGAAGCGCTTCGGGCGTGGCGCCGGCCGGCCGCAGCGCCAGGAACATGCTCAGACCGAGCCACAGACGGCGTGAGCGGTCCATGCCTCAGTCCTTCAAGGTGTGCAGATAGGCCACGACATCCTCGACCTGCTGGGCATCCAGCACCGGCTTGCCGCGCCAGTCGCGCCCGACCTGATTCAGGCCGTCCAAGCGGTGATAGGCCGGCATGATGGAGTCGGGGTTGACGCGCTGGCTGTCGACGATGCGCAGGCGCAGCTGGCCGATGCTCAGGCGCGCACCGGCGCCCGCCAGACTGGGCGCCAGTGTGCCCTGAAAGCGCTCCTCAGGGATGGGCGCGTTGTGGCACAGCAGGCACAGCCCGGTCTGGCGGCTCGCGACGATGGCGCGGCCGCGCTGCGCATCTCCCTGCAGCCCCTGCAGCGGTTCGGGGATGACATCGGCAGTGGTCGCCGACACCAGCACCAACGTGGCCAGCAGCATGGCGCTCAGGCCGCCAACTGATCCTTCAGCGGCAGCTGACGGATGCGCTTGCCGGTGGCAGCGAAGATGGCATTCAGCACCGCAGGCGCGGCCACCGCGATAGTGGGCTCACCGACCCCACCCCAGAAGCCGCCCGAGGGCATCACCACGGTTTCGACTTTGGGCATGTGCTCCATCTTCAGCACCGGATAGTCGTGGAAATTACTCTGCTCGATGCGGCCGTTCTTGACCGTACATTCGCCGAACAAAGCGGCCGACAGGCCGTAGACAAAGCTGCCCTCGACCTGGGCCTCGATCTGCTGCGGATTGACCGCATGACCGCAGTCGGTAGCGGCAACGATGCGGTGGATCTTCAGCGCGCCCTTGGGCCCGACGGAGACCTCGGCACAGGCCGCGACATAGCTGCCGAAGCCCATGATCTGGGCCAGCCCGCGATGGTGGCCCTTGGGTGCGGGTCGGCCCCAACCGGCCTTGTCGGCCACCGCGTTCAAGACCGCCAGGTGCTTGGGTGAGCCGGCCAGCAGCTCGCGGCGCAGCGCCAGCGGGTCGCGCTTGGCCGCATGGGCGATCTCGTCCAAAAAGCACTCCATATAGATCGCGTTCTGGTTCAGATTGACACCGCGCCAGAAGCCCGGCGGCACCGCAGGATTGCGCATCGCATGCTCGATCAGCAGGGCCGGGAACTTGTAGCCCAGATGCCCCTCAGGGCCATCGGCGTTCAGCCCCTGGAACACCACCGGATCACGGCCGTCGCGGATGTTCTGCGGGAAGATGCCGGCCACGATGGACTGGCCCGAGATGCGCATGGCCAGGCCCGTGATCTTGCCCTGCGCGTCCAGACCCGCCGTCAGCTTGCACTGCGTGACCGGGTGGTAGCGGCCGTGCTGCATATCCTCCTCACGCGACCAAATCATCTTGACCGGCGTGCCGGGCATCTGCTTGGCAATGGCCACAGCCTGGCGCACCCAGTCATGGACGGCACCGCGCCGGCCGAAACCGCCGCCCAGCAGCAGCTTGTAGACCTCGCACTGCGCCGGCGGCAGGCCGGCCGCCTCGGCGGCGGCGGCCAGCGCAGCCTCGCCGTTCTGGGTCGGTGTCCAGACCTCGCAACGCTCCGGTGTCCAGCGCGCGGTGGCGTTCATCGTCTCCATCGTGGCGTGGTTCTGGAAGGGGTAGCTGTAGATGGCTTCCAACTGGCGGGCTGAAGCCGCGATGGCCGTCGGCGCATCGCCGAACTTGGTGCCGGGCACCGCGTCTTGTGCATCCAGCCCCTCCTTCAGCGTCGCCGCGATGGCGGTGCTGCTGAGCTGGGCGTTGGGGCCTTCATCCCAGAGGATAGGGAGCTGATCCAGCGCAGTCTTGGCGCGCCACCAGGTATCGGCCACCACGGCCACGGCGCTGTCGCCGACCGGCAGCACGGCCTTGATGCCGGGGCGCTTCAATGTGGCGGCGGCGTCGAAGCTCTTGAGCTTGCCGCCGAACACCGGGCAGTCCTTGATTGCGGCATTGAGCATGCCGGGCAGCTTCAGGTCCATGCCGTAGACCTGGGCGCCGGTCAGCTTGTCGCGGGTGTCGAGACGGCGTATGGGCTGGCCGACCAGGGTCCAGGCGCCGGGCTCCTTGAGCTTGATGTCGGCTGCGGCGGGGATGGGCAGCCTGGCGGCCGCTGCGGCCATCTTGCCGTAGCTGGTGCTGCGGCCACTGGGCTTGTGGCTGATCAGACTCTTGGCTGTCGTGCATTCGGCGGCCGGCACGCCCCACTCGGCGGCCGCCGCCTGGATCAGCATCAGCCGCGCGGCGGCGCCGCCCTTGCGCACATAGTCATGTGATTCGCGGATGCCGCGGCTGCCGCCGGTCGAGAAATTGCCCCAGGCGCGCTGGCGTGCCAGGTTTTGCCCGGGCGTCGGGTACTCGGTCGTGACCTTGGACCAGTCGCATTCCAGCTCCTCGGCAACCAGCTGAGCCAGGCCGGTCAGCGTGCCCTGGCCCATCTCAGAGCGGGCAATGCGGATCACCACGCTGTCGTCGGGCCTGATCAGCACCCAGGCATTGATCTCGGGCGTGGCCGCCGTGGCTTGCGCCAGCGCCGGCAGCGGCACGTGAAAGCCCAGCATCAGTCCGCCGCCGCCGAGGGCGCTGCGCTGAAGAAATTGTCGGCGTGTTGTGGTCAAGGTCTGGCTCATGCGGCACCCCCGTCGACGATACGGATAGGGATGGCCGCGCGCTTGGAGCCGCCGGCCACATGGTGAATGGCGGCGCGCACGCGGTTGTAGGTTCCGCAGCGACAGATATTGTTCATCGCCGCGTCAATGTCGGCGTCGCTGGGCCTGGGTTTGTCCTTCAGTAGCGCAACGGCCGCCATGATCATGCCGCTCTGGCAGAAGCCGCATTGCGGCACGTCCAGCGCGGCCCAGGCCTGCTGTACCGGGTGGCTGCCATCGGGCGAGAGGCCTTCGATCGTGACGATCTTCTCCTTGGCCCCGAGGCTGGAGACGGGCCGCACGCAGGAGCGCGTCGGGACGCCGTCGATGTGTACGGTGCAGGCACCGCACTGGGCGATGCCGCATCCGTATTTGCTGCCGGTCAGGCCGAGTTGTTCACGAAGCACCCACAGCAAGGGGGTGTCGGGATCGGCCTCGAATTCGCGCAGCGCACCGTTAACATTCAACTGGGCCATGGCTTATCTCCTGAGCTTCGCAGTGACGGGCCGCGCAAGCCTAGCAGGATTGGCCAAGGCGCGCTGACGCTCAGTGTTTCTTGTACTGGGTCGCGCCGAACAGCACCTCGCGGGCTTGGTCGGTGACCAGGGGTTTGCGCTGCTGGGCGAGCACCTCGACGCCGCGCTGCACCGCCGGTCGCGCGGAGATCTCGTCGAACCAACCTTTGAGATGCGGATAGTCGCCCAGCTCCACGCCTTGGTTCTTCCATGAGCGCAGCCAGGGGAAGGTGGCGATGTCGGCGATCGAATAATCGGGTCCGCCCAGATAAGTGCTGGCGGCCAGGCGCTTGTTGATCACGCTGTAAAGACGCCTGGCCTCATTGCTGTAACGATTGATCGCGTAATCGATTTTCTCGGGCGCGTAGATGCGGAAGTGGTGGGCCTGACCAAGCATCGGACCGACGCCGCCCATCTGGAACATCAGCCATTGCAGCACCTCGTATTTAGCCGCCGTGTCACCGGGCAACAGGCGGCCGGTTTTGCCGGCCAGGTAGAGCAAAATAGCACCCGATTCGAACAGCGATATCGGTTTTCCCTCCGGCCCATCGGGGTCGACGATGGCGGGAATCTTGTTGTTGGGGCTGATGGACAGAAAGCCGGGCTCGAACTGAGCCCCGGCGCCGATGTCCACGGGGATCACCTTATACGGCAGGTCACATTCTTCCAACATGATGTGAACTTTGTGCCCATTGGGTGTGGGCCATGAATAGACTTCAATCATTGTTTGCTCTCCACGCTGCGCAGCTCATTGTCCTAGTCCATGTTAATTAAGCAAGTTAAACGCTGGTTTGTCGCACGGGCCAATGCCGCGCGGTGGAAGCACATGGCCGATTGGGCCGAGAGCCGCGGCGCGCAGTTTCGCCAGAGCCGCGATGCGCGCGGCTTCCAGATCGAGCAGGCCAAGGCCGCGCCGGGCGGCGCGCTGCGCATCGAATGGGCGCCGTCGCAGCGCAGCTATATCGAAGGTAATGAGCTGCGCATGCGCTGCGAGCTGGGGCTGCACTCGGATCTGCAAATGATGGTGCTGGCGCGCTCATTGATGGAGCGGCTGGAGAAGGCGGTGTTTGAGGCCTATACCGACACCTTGAAGACCCGGGTCGATACCGACACGCCCGAGGAGATGCGCTGGCTGGTGATGTTCGCCAAGTTGAAGAACTATCCTCACAAGCTGGTCAAGGAGCGTTTCGGCGCCGTTGCGATCAACCAGGAAGTGGTGTCGGCCTGGTTGGAGAACGCGCTCAGCGACCTGCTAATCCAGGCCAGCCAGGATCTGCTGCCCGAGGAGCGGCCCTTTGTGCTGATGGTGCTGCGCGGCAATGTCTATCTGCGCGTCTCGATGCAGGAACCGACCCTGGCCGAGATCCAAGGGCTGGTGAAGCTGCTGGAGACAGCCTGCCGCGAGGCCCAGCGTGTCAATGCACGGCTGGCCGATGGCGGGCCCTGGCCGACCACCACATCGGTGGCCTGGCAAAGCCAGCCACCTCTGGGCGAGCTGCCGGGGCGTTGACGCTCAGGCAGCGCGCCGCGCGAACTGCCAGCCCAGCTCGGCCATCGGCCGGGCGCCGGCCGCTGCCTCGCGGGCCCGCTCACTGGAGGCCGTGCCGGCCTCGACGCGCTTGGCAATGCCTTGCAAAATAGCGGCGATACGGAACAGGTTGTAGGCCAGGTAGAAGTTCCAGTCGCGCATCACCAGGGCCATGTCTGCGCGGCCGGTGCGCTCGCAGTAGCGACGCACGTAGCTGAGTTCATCGGGAATACCCAGCGCGGCCAGGTCATGGCCGCCGAGGCCGCGCGCCGCCCCCGAGGTCCGGATATGCCACGACATGCAGTGGTAGCTGAAGTCGGCCAGTGGGTGACCGAGGGTCGACAGCTCCCAGTCAAGCACCGCCAGCACGCGCGGCTCGGTCGGGTGAAATACCAGGTTGTCGAGCCGGTAGTCGCCATGAACGATGGCCACCTCACGCTCGTCGCGCGCCGAAGCTGGGATGTTCAGCGGCAGCCATTCGATCAGTCTGTCCATGGCTTCGTTGGGACCGGTGACCGACGCCTGATACTGCTTGCTCCAGCGCCCAATCTGGCGTTCGAAGTAGTTGCCTGGCTTGCCGTAGCCGGTCAGCCCGGCGGCCGCGAAGTCGACGTTGTGCAGTGCTGCCATCACGCGGTTCATCTCATCGTAGAGGCCGCCACGCTCGACCGGGCCCATGCCCGGCAGGCTCTGGTCCCACAAGACCCGACCCTCGATGAACTCCATGACGTAGAACGCCCGGCCTATCATGGCCTCGTCCTCGCACAGCGCCAGCATGCGCGGAACTGGCACCGCCGTGCCCTGCAGCGCCTTCATCACCGCGAACTCGCGCTCGATCGCATGGGCGGAGGGCAGCAGCTTGGCGACCGGGCCGGGCTTGGAGCGCATCACATAGCTGGCGCTGGGCGTGAGCAGCTTGTAGGTCGGGTTCGACTGACCACCCTTGAACTGCTCGATGCGCAGCGGGCCGGCAAAACCTGGCACCTGGGCACTCAGCCAGCGGTCCAGGGCCTCGGTGTCCAGCGCCTGCGCGAGCTCGCGGGTGCCTGTGAATGCGTCGTCCATGGGGTTCCTTCAATGGTTGTTGGACAGGCCCGGCGACGCGCGAGCCGGGATCAGCGTGCGGCGATGGCCATCAGCTTTTCCTTGCTCAGCAACACCAGGCGGGTGGGCTCCACTCGCACCGCGCCGTCGCGTTCGAAGCCCTTGAGCTCCTGATTGACGCGCTGGCGCGAGGCGCCCAGCATCTGGGCCAGATCTTCCTGCGCGAGCTGCAGGCCGATACGGATTTCCTCGCCCTGCGGCACGCCGTAGGAGCGCGCCAGCAGCAGGATCTGCTTGGCCAGGCGCGAGGCCAGCGGCCGGGTGTTCAGATCCTCGACCACATCGAACATCAGGCGCAGGCGCCGGCAGTTCAGGCGCAGCAAGGCCTCGTAGAGCTCGGAGTGGCGCGACAGCAGATCCTTGAAGTCGGGCTTGCGCACCACCAGCAAGGTGGTGTCGCCATGGGTGGTGGCATCGTGAGTGCGCGGCATGCCGTCGAACAGCGAGATGTCGCCAAACCATGTGCCGGGTTCCACGTAGGTCAGCGTGATCTGCTTGCCCGAGAGCGAGACCGAGCTGACCCGCACCGCGCCCTTGGCCACGCCGACCCATTCCTCGGCCGGTTCGCCGCGGCAGGACAGCAGGGCGTTGTCGCCCAGGCGGCGCACCGTAGCACGCGAGAGAATGTCGCCTCGCAAGGGCGCGGACAGTTTGGAGAACCACGACCCCGACTCGATATTGCTGCGTTCGGGAATTGTAAGAACCGTGCTATTCATGCTTAGTCGCTGACGTGACAGCTACAGGCTGCCCTTCTCGGTCATTGTCCATGAGTCTGCTGCGACGCTGCCAAGAGGCGGGCACTGTGTGAACAATGGAACAGCTGCGGCTTTGGTGTGCTGATGCTGGGTTTGACCGCACTTGTTGTGGTGCCCGACATGCTAGAGTGCCCAGCAAACAACAGATCATCCCTGCATGTACCGAGCCTTGTCTCGCAAGGGTTTGCCCCCCCGCGTTCTTAGCGTGTTTGTCCTCAGTGCGGCAGCGCTAGGCCCCGTGCAGGCTCTGGGTGTCGGGCGTCCGCTGACCCTGTCGGCGCTCGGGCAGTCGCTGAACCTGGTGTTCCCCGTGCGGCTGGCCAGCGGAGAGACCCTGAGCTTAGACTGTGTGCGGGCCGAGGTGCTGGCCGGGGAATCGCGGGTCCCTGCCAATCTGATCCAGCTGCAACTGGAGGGTGAGGGCGAGGCGGCGGTGCGCGCGGTGCGGCTGCAAAGCCTGGTGCAGGTCGACGAGCCGCTGGTGACGATCAATCTGAGCCTGGGTTGTCCGGCGCGTTTTACCCGCCAGTACATCGCCTTCATCGATCCGCCGGGGGCGGCTACCACACCGGCCGCTGTGCCGGAGCCGGTGTTGCGCCAGTATTCGCCGGCGCTGAGTGCCGCGCTGGCCACTGCCCAGGCCATGCCCGAGGCCTTGCTGGCGCCGGGTCAGGCCCCCGCGTCAGCGGCCTCAGCTCCCCCGGTGGCAAAACCTGTTGCCAAGGCGCCGTCGCGGCCCCGGCGTCCGGCCCGCAGCCCCAAACCTAGCCCGGCCCCGATGCTGATGCTCGAGCCGGCCGAGGTGCTGGCGGCCGCGCCGGCAGCGTCGGCAGCGTCGGCAGCCGCTGCCGCATCGGCTCCTGATGCGGCTACGCAGGCCCGCCTGGCTCAGCTTGAACAGACCCTGCTGAAGTTGCAGGCCGAGAACCAGGCCACCCGTCAGGAGCTCAAACTGGTCAGCCAGCGGTTGGTCGAGGCTCAGTCGGCGGGCTCGCAGGGTCCCTGGGTGTACGCACTGGGGCTGTTGAGCCTGATGCTGGCGGGCAGCAGTCTGTACTTCTGGCGCAGTCGTCGCGGCGAGCAACTGTCACAGGAATCGGCCTGGTGGGACCAGGCGCGCTCTGAGCGTGCGGCTGATCCGGTGGCGCCCGCCGAGCCGAGCAAGCCGGCAGTGCCGACGGCTGCAGTGCCGGCTGCTGGGGCCGCGCCTGCGGCAGTCGAGGTCATGTCTCACTGGGGCGCCTTGACGGCACAGGATGAACCAACCCTGGCACTTCCCAGCTTGGTCGCCGCGGTGGCGCCAAGTCTACAGCCGCCTGTTGTCGCTGCGCTAAAGGTGGCGCCGGAGCCAATCGGCCTCCAGCTGGTGGATGCACCACCGGCCGGCACGCTGGTCTCGGATGTCCCGGCCAATAACGTGGCCTGCACCGTCACGGTGGAGGAACTGATCGATCTGGAGCAGCAGATTGATTTCTTCATGGTGCTGGGGCAGGACGCGGCGGCGATTGAGCTGCTGGAGAGTCGTCTGCAAGGTTCGGGCGCCGAGGTCGCCCTGCCGCATCTGAAGCTGCTGGAGGTCTTGCAACGGCGCGGCGATGAGGCGGCGTTCGCCATTGCCGCCCAGCGATACGCCGCCGCATTCGGCATCTCGGCGCCAGCCTGGGGACCTGCCATCGGTGCCAGTGCCGGGCTGCAGGCTCAGTCATCAACGCTGGCGCTGCTGCAGGCCTGCTGGCGCGACAGCGGGGCCTGCATGGCCTTGCTGCAACGCTTGCTGACGGGAAGTCCGCAAGGGTCAGGTCTTGACGGCGGCCTGCTGGATCTGCAAAGCTACCGTGAGCTGCTGATGCTTTACGGCGTCGCTCGGGACCTGTCTGAGCACGAGGTACGCGGCGACGAGATCGATCTGTTCCTGCCGCTGGATACGCCCGGCTCCAGCGGCATGATGGCGACGATGGCTTGGCAGCCGCCGGCCAGCCAGCGTCCGCCGCAATCGCAGACGCTGGAGGTCGATATCTCTTTGGACGAACCCGAGCGCCCCTAATCCGCGGCCGGCTCAGAGCCCACCGAGCTTGCTCAGTGCCAGACTTAGGGTCTCGTCCTGCTTAGCGAAGCAAAAGCGGATGACGGGCGCGCTGCTGCCTCCGGCATAAAAGGCCGAAAGCGGGATCGCGGCGACACCGACCTCGCGCGTCAGCCATTGACAGAACTCGGCATCACCTAGCGCACTGATGGCCGAATAATCAACGCACTGAAAGTAGCTGCCCTGGGTCCGCAGCAGCTTGAAGCGGCTGCCGGTCAGGCCGGCCGCGAAGAGATCACGCTTGCGCTGGTAGAAGTCCGGCAGCCCCGTGTAGGGTGCCGGGTCGACCATGTAAGCGGCCAGGCCGTGCTGTACCGGGGTGTTGACGGTGAACACATTGAACTGGTGCACCTTGCGGAACTCGGCCGACAGCGCCACCGGCGCAGCCACATAGCCGACCTTCCAGCCGGTGACGTGGTAGGTCTTGCCGAAGCTGGAGATCACGAAGCTGCGTGCCGCCAGCTCAGGAAGACGCGCCACGCTTTGGTGGGCCTGGCCGTCGAACACCATATGCTCGTAGACCTCGTCGCTGATCAGCAGCACCTCGGTGCCCTCTAGGAGCGTGGCAAGTTGCCGCATCTCGGCATCGCTCCAAACGGTGGCGCTGGGGTTGTGCGGTGTGTTGATGATCAGCGCGCGGGTGCGCGGGCTGATTGCGGCGGCGATGCGCTCGAAGTCGGGGCGAAAACTGCCCGGCGTCAGCGGTACGCGTACGATGACCCCGCCGGCCAGCTCGATATTGGGCGCATAGCTGTCGTAGCAGGGCTCCAGCACGATGACCTCGTCGCCTGGATGCACGATGGCCAGCAACGTCGTGAAGATGCCCTGGGTGGCACCGGCGGTGATGGTGATTTCGCTTCCGGGGTCGTAGTGGTGCCCGTACAGGGCTTCGATCTTGGCCGAGACCGCCTCGCGAAGCAGCAGCACGCCGGGCATTGGCGGGTACTGGTTGTGGCCACCGGCCATCGCGCGGCCGACGGCGTCAAGCAGGCGCGGATCGCAATCGAAGTCGGGAAAGCCCTGGCCGAGGTTGACGGCCTGATGCTGATGGGCCAGTGCCGACATGGTGCTGAAGATCGTGGTGCCCACATGGGGCAGGCGGCTGTGCAATCGCATGGTTATTGGGGTCTCGGGAGACAAACGCAGCCATCAAAGGCAGTCGTCAAAGTCCATAGTCGCTGGTGTCGCCGCTCATCGCGCGCTCGAGCAGCTTTTTGTCGAGCCGGTCAGACAGCAGCTCGGCAAAGGCGTAGACATAGTTGCGCAGATAAGCGCCCCGCTTGAAGGCGATGCGGGCGACGTTCTGGCCAAACAAATGGCCCAGCGGGCGCGAGACCAGTTCACCGCCGGGCGGGTCCTCTCGCACCGCCATCTCGGCGACGATGCCCGCGCCCATGCCCAGCTTGACATAGGTCTTGATAACGTCGGAGTCGATTGCCTCCAGCACGATATTTGGCTTCAGATGTCGGGCTGCGAAGGCGCGGTCGATGCGGGTGCGGCCGGTGAAACTGGGGTGATAGGAGACCAGAGGCTCGGCCGCCAGTTGCTCCAAGCTGACCCGGTCGATCTGGGCAAGCGGGTGGCCTGCCGGCACGACCAGCACATGTTGCCATTCGTAGCAGGGCAGCGAGACCAGCTCCTCATGCTCGGACATTGCCTCGGTAGCCAGACCGACATCGGCTGTCTCGTCGATCAGCATGCGAGCGACCTGCTCAGGGTTGCCCTGGTGCAAGCTGACATGGACCTGCGGAAACTGGCGGCGCAGCTGGGACACCGGGCCTGGCAGCACATAGCGGGCCTGGGTGTGTGTGGTGGCGATCGACAGGGTGCCGGCGTCCTGCTTCGAGTACTCCTCGCCTATGCGCTTGAGGTTGCCGACTTCGCGCATGATGATCTCGATCGATTTCAGCACCTGCAGGCCAGGTTCGGTGATGCGGCGCAGCCGCTTGCCGTGGCGCGAGAAGATGTCGACTCCCAGCTCTTCCTCTAGCTCCAGTATGGCCTTGGAGACGCCGGGCTGCGAGGTAAACAGGGCCTTCGCGGTCTCGGTGAGGTTGAGGTTGCGGCGTGCCGCTTCCTGGACAAAGCGGAATTGATGCAGGTTCATGCGGTGGGTGCGCAGGTGAAGGCCAGGCTGGCCTCGGCCATGGCTTGCATGACGGGATCTTGCTCGCCGATGGCCGGGTGCAGTAGCCATTGCACGCCGGCATGCTGCTGGCGCAACTGCTCGACCAGTGGCGGCACGTCTCGCCGCACATGGCCCCCGCCGCCCAGGAATAGAGGCACGATATGGATGCGCTGGCAGCCCATGGTGGCCAGGCGCTGCCCGGCCTCTGCGATGCCGGGCGACAGGAATTCCAGGTAGGCCAGGCTCACCGGCATGTCGGGCCGCTGCGCGCAGATACGGCGCGAGACCTCCTCGAACGGTCGGGCCCAGGCCGGGTCGCGTGCACCATGGGCAAACAAAAGGATGCCGTCCATCTTTGGGTCCATTCAGTGGTTCAGCGGTAACGCACCAGCCAGCCAAAGGCGGCCAGCGAAATGCCTAGATAGATGAGACTGGGCGTGGCGGCCACCGCCCACGGCGTCCAGCCCTTGAGCAGGCCCAGATGGCCGGCCAGATTATTCAGCAGCACAAAGCTGATGCCGAGCATGATGCCGCCAAAGACCTTCAGGCTGATGCCCCCGGCGCGGCCGTGCAAATAGGCGAAGGGCAGGGCGAGTGCCACCATCACCAGGCAGGCGAAGGGGTAGAAGGCCTTGCGCCAGAACTGGATGTCATGCTGTTGGGCCGACTGCTCCTGGGCTGACAGATGCTGGGTGTAGCGATAGAGCTCGGCGGTCGACATGGTCTTGGCTGGCAGCAAGGCGGCGCTGATCACGTTGATGGTCAGGCCGCTGGGCCAGTCCAGCGTGGGCAGCTTCAGCTCGCTGACCTGAGGCGTGCTGTTTGCCGAAACCTGCCAACGGGTTTGGAGGACATCGCTGAGGCGCCAGACGCCGTTGGGTTCGACCTTGGCGCTGGCCGCTTCGGTGCGCGACATCAGGCTGCCTTGGGCGTCGAATTCGAAGATGCGCACCTTGTCCAGTTCACCTGGCGCCTTGGCGCGCTGCACATTGACCGAGTAACTGCGCTCGACGCCATCGATCTGTTGCTTGTCCTTAAGCCAGGCGCTGTTGCCGCTGCGGGCGACGCCGCCGGTCAGCCGGGCGCGTTGCTGCTCGGCCTGGCGCTCGAACTGCGGGGCGACGTAGTCGCCCACCACAAAGGTCAGCGCTGCAAAGCCCAAAGCGAGAGTGGTCAGCAGGCTCAGCGCACGACCGGGGCCTAGGCCGCCGGTGCGCAAAATCGTGAACTCGCTGGACTGGGCCATGCGGGCCAGCGAGTAGATGCTGCCGATCAGCACCGCGATCGGGAAAAGCTCGTAGAAGTGGCCTGGCTGTTCCAGCAGGGACAGCCAGGCAGCCTGACCGGCACCGATCCCGCGGCGACCCAGCCGGTCGAGTTCGTCGACAAAGTCGATGAAGTAGAACAGCGACAAGAAGGCCAGCACGACGAACAGCACCGAGCCCAGGATGTCACGGTAGAGCAGGCTGCGGACGGTTCTCAAGCGGCGGCTCCCTTGGTCGTTCGGGCGCTGTTGCGCCTGGGCAGCAGGAGCCGGTTGCCTTGGTCGCGCAGCCACAGCAGGGTCATGGCGATGAAGAGGGCACCGCCATGCACGGTCGTCAACGCGCCGCCCATGCCCATACGTCCGGCGGCGACCCAGGACTGGGACAGGTTTATCAGATTGAAATACACCACAAAGCTGAGCAAGGCGAACAGCAGGTTCCAGTTATTGGCCCGGCGTGGGTTGGCTGCCGACATACCGATGCCCAGTAGCACCATATTGACCGCGCCCAACGCGATGCCCAGGCGCCAGGTCAGCTCGCCGCGTTGGCGCAAGTTGGCGCTGCGCAGCAGGTCCAGTGTGTCCATAGCTTTGGGTGGCAGGGCCTCCACCGAGCGCATCACCTGGCTGTCGGCCAGCAGCCTGTAGCGCTCGAAGCGGGCCAGGCTTTTCTCGCCGCTTTGCCGGTTCATCTCGTTGCGCTGGCCTTTCTCCAGCACCAGGTAACGGTCGCCGTCCTCCAGTTCGATCTGGCCTTTGTGCGAGGTCGTGACCGACTCACTGTGCTCGGTATTGCTGAGGATAAAGACGTTGCGGCCGACCCTCCCGCCATTGCCGCCGTCGCTGTCGCGGTCGATGAAGAAGACTCGGGAGCCGTCTCGCGAGCTTTGGAACTGACCCGGGGCGACGCGCGACAGATCCGAGCGTTTCTCGTAACTCTCCCTGAGCTGGGCGCTGTTTCGGTTGCCCCAGGGCCAGACCACTAGCACCAGCGCGAGGATCACGATCAACACCGGCCAGGCGGTGCGTAGCACCGGCTTGACGAAGCGCGATAGTCCTATCCCGCTGGAAAACCAGATCGTCATCTCAGACTCGCGGTACATACGGCCCAGGGTTGCGACGATGGCGATGAACAGCGACAGGCTGAGCATGGTCGGCAGATGGCCCAGGGCGGCATAACCCATCAGCAGCAGCACGTCCTGCGGTGCCACGCTGCCGCCCGCCGCCTGGCCGAGAGTGCGGATCAACATCATGGTCAGGACGATAGTCAGGATGACCACGAGGGTCACGCCGAAGCTGCGCGCCAGCTCTTTGCGTACGGTGGAATCGAATAACATCCGGGCACTTTACTTATTCCACGACATTATGGACTTCCGTACTCAGTCTGCGTCTTTGGACGCGTTGGCCGGCGTCAACGCCGATGCTTTGATCCTGCTGGTCGGCGGCGATTCCGTGCCGGCTGGGTTGGATGCCAGCGTTGCCTCGGCACTCAAGGACGCGATCAAGCTCGGCGATTTCGAGCTGAAGGCCGGCAAAACGCTGGTGCTGCAGCGCGTGGCCGGGATCAAGGCTCCGCGCCTGGTGCTGGCGGCCATTGGCAAGCCCTCAATCAAGGCCGCCCGCGCCGCTGTGCTTGCGGCGGTGACGGCGCTCAAGAGCCGTGGCGCGGCGCACGCCGCCGTTGCGTTTGCTGGCATCGAGGGCCTCAGCGAGGGTTTGGTCGAGCAGACCGTGCTGGCTGCCGCTGAAGCGCTCTATGTGTACCGCAACACCAAGCCCAGCGCGGCCAAGCCCGCTGTGCTGGGCAAGTTGACCCTGTTGGCCGATAAGGCCGACGCAAAGACGGTCAAGACGGGGCTGGCGCGCGGGGAGGCCATCGCTGCGGGCATTGCGGTGGCGCGCGAGGCCGCCAATTTGCCACCGAACTACGCGACGCCGAGCTATCTTGCCGAGCAGACCAAGGCCCTGGGCCGCAGCCATGGCATCAAGGTCGAGGTGATGGACCAGAAGGCGGTCGAGAAGCTGGGTATGGGCAGTTTCCTGTCCGTGGCCAAGGGCTCGGACGAGCCGCTGCGCTTTATCGTGGCTCGCTATGAGGGTGCGGCAAAGACGGTCGCACCGGTAGTCCTCGTCGGCAAGGGCATTACCTTCGACTCGGGCGGCATCTCGCTGAAGCCGGGCGCCGGCATGGATGAGATGAAGTTCGATATGGGTGGCGCAGCCAGCGTGCTGGGCACGCTGCGCGCGGTGGCCGAGCTCAAGCCCAAGCTGAACCTGGTGGTGATCATCGCGGCCTGCGAGAACATGCCTAGCGCGCGTGCGGTCAAGCCCGGTGACGTCGTGACGTCGATGTCAGGCCAGACCATCGAAATCCTGAACACCGATGCCGAAGGCCGGCTGATCCTGTGCGATGCGCTGACCTATGCCGAGCGCTTCAAGCCTGCGGTGGTGGTGGATGTGGCCACACTGACCGGCGCCTGCGTGATCGCGCTGGGCGGCGTGCGCAGCGGCATGTATGCCAGCGACGACGAGCTGGCGGCGTCGCTGTCAGCAGCCGGTGAGGCGGCGCTCGATCCCTGCTGGCGTATGCCGCTGGACGACGAGTACGAAGAGGGACTGAAGAGCAATTTTGCCGATGTGGCCAATGTGGCCGGTCGCGAAGGCGGCTCGATCACAGCGGCCAAGTTCCTGCAGCGATTCGCCTCAAAGTACCGCTGGGGCCATCTGGACATCGCCGGCACCGCCTGGAAGGGCGGCGGCGCCAAGGGCAGCACGGGTCGCCCGGTCGGCCTGCTGACACACTTCGTGCTGTCCCACGCGCGGTGATGAGGATGGTTCGGGGCAGGCCGGCATGACGGCTGTCAGCTTCTATACCCATGTGCCGGAGCGCCTGAGCTTTCTGTGCCGCTTGCTGCGAAAGGCGCAGCAAAGCGGCGCCAAGGTGACCGTGGTCGGTCCAGCTCCGCTGCTGGACCGGCTGGATGCCGCGCTGTGGAGCTTCGAGCCGACCGAGTTCGTGCCGCACCTGCGCTGGCACGGCAGCGCCCAGCCCGCCCTGCTGGCCGCCACATCGATTGTGCTGGCCGAGCGGGCCAGCGAGCAGCCACATCGTGAGGTGTTGCTGAATCTGGGGCCCGATCTGCCCGAGGACTTCGAGAAGTTCCAGCGTGTGCTGGAGGTGGTGTCGCGCGAGCCCGAGCAGGTGCAGGCGGGCCGCCAGCGCTTCAAGACCTACAAGGCCGGAGGCCACGAGGTCACGCATCACGAGGTTGGCGCTTGAGCCCGCATCCGCCGCGCGTCGTACCGACGCTGACCGAGGTGCTGGACGAAGGCAGCTGGCAGTCAATGCCGCCAGCGGCAAGCGTTGGGCCGGTCCACGACGAAGTGGATTTCGAGCTGGATCTGGGCTTTGCTGCAGCGCCGTCAGTTGCTGAGCCTAGCGCTGAGCCGGAACCTATGGCTGCGACGGTAGACCGGCTGCGTGAGGCCTTGAGACCTTCGCTGAATCAGGGCCTCGATGAGTTGCTGGAACACAGCTTGCGTGCTGCGCTGGAGCATGCGACCGCACAGCTGCAAGAGTCTTTGATGCTGGAGTTGCGCCAGCATCTGGCGCCTCGTCTGGAGCAGATGGTGGAGCAGATGGTGGAGCAGATGGTGGAGCGCGCCGTACAAGATTGGCTCCAACGCGAGCGCCAGGATGGCTAGCTCGGATGACCCTGTCAACCATGGCCTGGAATCCGCGTTCTGGCAAGGCTGAGTTCGAATTCAATCTGTGGCTAAACCCGCTTTCAGGCCCGCGCTTTCCCCATGGAGAAGCGTTCTGATTTCGGTTATGTTCCTTGGGTTGATATCTCAACAGCAATAGCTCTCCTTCTTCCAACTCGGAGGTAATTCATGCAAGTTAAGTTGAATATGATTGTTGGCGCGGTCGCTGTGGTGCTGAGCGGCACCGCGATGTCGCAAGAGCTGGTCGTCAAGATCGGCCATGTCGGCCCGACCAGCGGCGCGATTGCCCACCTGGGCAAGGACAATGAGTTGGGCGCCCGCATGGCCATTGATGATCTGAACGCCAAGGGCGTGACCATCGGCGGCAAGAAGGCCAAGTTCGAGCTGCTGGCCGAAGACGATGCCGGCGATCCGAAGCAGGGCACGGCAGCGGCGCAAAAGCTGATGGACTCCAAGGTCAACGGCGTGATCGGCCACCTGAACTCGGGCACTTCCATCCCGGCTTCCAAGGTCTACAGCGACGCTGGTGTGCCGCAGATCAGCCCTTCGGCGACCAACCCGAAGTTCACCCGCAACGGCTACAAGACTGCCTTCCGCGTCGTGGCCGATGACGTGCACCTGGGTGGCACGCTGGGCAAGTACGCCGTCAAGGAGCTCAAGGGCAAGTCGATCGCGGTGATCGATGACCGCACGGCCTACGGCCAGGGCGTGGCTGATGAGTTCGAGAAAGGTGTCAAGGGCGCGGGCGGCAAGGTCGTCGGTCGCGAGTTCACCAACGACAAGGCCACGGACTTCACCGCCATCCTGACCTCCTTGAAGGCCAAGAAGCCCGATGTGGTCTTCTTCGGCGGCATGGATGCGGTGGCTGGCCCGATGTTGCGCCAGATGAAGCAGTTGGGCATCGAAGCCAAGTTCATGGGCGGCGATGGCATCTGCTCGGGCGAACTTCCCAAGCTGGCGGCCGGCACGATGGCCGACAACCAGGTGGTCTGCGCCGAAGCAGGTGGCGTCGAGGGCGAGTCCAAGAAGTCGATGGACGATTTCAAGGCCAAGTTCAAGGCCAAGTACAAGGCCGATGTGCAGATCTATGCACCTTACGTCTATGACTCGGTCAATGTGATGGTCGATGCGATGGTCAAGGCCGGTTCGGCCGAGCCTGCGAAGTACCTGCCGGTGCTGGCCAAGACCGACGGCTACAAGGGCGTGACCGGCACGATCTCCTTCGACAACAAGGGCGATATCAAGAACGGTGCACTGACCCTGTTCACCTACAAGGCCGGTGCCCGTCAGCAAATCGCTGTCGTGCGTTAAGCGAGTTCCGCTCAGACCATCGTCGTTTTTCGACACTGAGCCAAAGCGCCCACTTCGGTGGGCGCTTTTTTTGTTGCGTTCAGGCAAGCGTTGTTCGGCGCGAGGCCGCGCAATGATGCGAGCTTGTGCAATACGCACGCGACCGGCCAGCCGCCATGTCAACGGCACATCCAAATGCGTTCTACTGCGTCACTGGCAGGTTCGGGTTGCCGTCAACGCCTCGGAGTCGACTGGTTTTCGAACGCTTGTTTGCCTGTGCTGTCGGGGGTGGGGATTGCGGTTTGGCAGTCAAGATCAGTTCCCCGCTTTCAAGGACAGCGCACCCTTTAAACGGGGGGCTTTCAAGAGAGGGTCAGGCGGGCATGATTCGGGCGCAATGCGGATTTCCGATTTCGGCCTGCCAGGCAGTTCGGGTCCCGTTCGGTTCGAGATGGGTGGCTAGAAAGGCCGCATGCACCGAGCCAGGGTAGCCGGCAGGCAGTTCCTCAACGACGGTAAACCGTTTTGAGGCAGGCGGAAATCAAACTCGGAAGCAGTGTCCAGCTGCCGAGTCCAGCGATTGGGGATAAGCATGGTTCGAATATTCAATCACTATTTGCATCGGCGTACGCTGCTCCAGGTTTTCTTTGATCTGGGCCTGATCATCGTGGCTGTGTTTGCGGTGGTGCTGAGTCAGGGCGAGGGCGCCGGTCAGGTCATCCCGTTCGCGGCCTCCCAAGGGCTGTCGCTGGCTGGCTGCATGTTTGTGATCAATTCGGCTACGGGTTTTTACCAGCATGTGCACAACCGCTCGGTGACCGAGTCCTGCGCACGCGGCCTGCTTGCTTTGCTGGTGGCCCTGCCGCTGGCTTACGGAATTTTCAGTTTTCTTCCGACGAGTGCAGACAACCGCGACTTGATGACCTTTGCGGCCATGGCGTCGGTAGCTGCCGTGTTGGTGCACCGGGTCTATGCCGCGCACTCGGTGTCCCAGTCGCAGACCAAAACAAAGATCTTGATCTTCGGTTCCGGTGAGGCGGCCAAGACCGTGGGTCACACGCTCCGGGCTGCGGATCCTCATGCCCAGATCGTCGGTTACTTCGCCGGTCCCAATGAGGTCGAACCTGCCGTGCCTCGCTCGCAGTTGATCGAGGCTCAGGGCAGTTTGACCGAAACGGCCTTGCGCCTGGGTGTCGACGAAATTGTCGTGGCACTGTCGGAGCGTCGTGGTGGCAGCATGCCTCTGCGGCAGTTGCTCGATTGCAAGCTTTATGGCGTTCGTGTCGTCGACATCGCCACTTACTTTGAAAAGACCTTGGCTCAGATCAAGATCAGCCATGTCAATGCCGGCTGGCTCATTTTTGGCGACGGTTTCAATCAAGGGGTGATTCGTACTGCCGTGAAGCGCAGCTTTGACCTGGTGTTTTCGGCCCTGATCCTGCTGCTGGCCGCACCTATCATGCTTGTTACCGCGGTGATGGTGGCGTTGGAGTCTCGCGGCCCGATCTTCTATCGCCAGGAGCGCGTCGGGCTCAACGGCGAGGTTTTCAAGGTCATCAAGTTCCGCAGCATGCGTACCGATGCCGAGAAAGACGGCAAGCCGCGTTGGGCCAGCGTCAATGACGACCGGGTGACTCGCGTGGGCCGGTTCATTCGCCGGGTGCGCATCGATGAACTGCCGCAGTTGATCAATGTGCTGAAGGGCGAGATGAGCCTCGTTGGCCCGCGGCCAGAGCGCCAGTACTTTGTCGACGAACTGGTCGCGCAAGTTCCCTATTTCGCGGTGCGCCATAGCGTCAAGCCCGGCGTCACCGGCTGGGCACAGGTTCGTTACGAGTACGGCTCAACGGTCGAGGATTCGGTCGAGAAACTGCAGTACGACCTCTACTATGTGAAGAACCACACCCTGTTCCTGGATCTGCTGATCATGTTGGAAACGGTGGCGGTTGTGCTGACGGGTAAGGGTGCCCGCTGATTCCAGGTCGACTTGGCGGCTCGATGCCGCCGACCGGCTCCGCCTGATCCCGCATGGTTGACTGAGGCATGCTAGCCGGGGAATTCAATATCAGCCTGCTGTCCTACGGGCTGGCTTGCCTGTGCTACGTCGGCCTCTTCGCCCTGTATGCGGGGCGGCTGTGGCGCATCGGTGATCGCCTGACGCCAGCCAATTGGCTTTTCTGTGCCGCTTTGCTGGCCAGTGTGGTCTGGTCTGCGATCGGCTTGGGGGCGCATCACCGCCCTTGGCGATGGCTGGGTGATTTGCTGCTGCCGATCGCCGATATCTTGCGCTACGGCCTCTGGTTTGGCTTCATTTTGTTGCTGTTGCGGCCGGCATCGGCCGAGCGTCCGCAGCGTGCATTGCCTCTTGCAGCAATCGCAGCTCTGTTGCTGGCGCTGGGTCTGCAACTGATCCAGGAGTTCGGCCCTTATCGAATTTCCGAACTCGAGCGTCCCGTTGCATTCTCTGGTCTGGCTCTCGCTGTTGTGGGCCTGATGCTGGTCGAGCAGTTGCTGCGCAGTATCAAGGGCGATGCTCGCTGGAGCGCCAAGCCTGTTTGCCTCGCCCTGGGCGCGCTCTTCATCTTCGACCTCTATACCTACTCCCAGGCTGCGCTGTTCAGGCAGTTTGATGGGGATGCAATTGGCATACGTCCCGCAGTGCACGCGATTGCTGCACCCTTGCTGTTTATCGCCTCACGTCGGCACAAAGACTGGCTCTCCAAACTGCACGTCTCTCGTGCGGCAGTGTTCCATTCGGCGACACTGCTGATCGCTGGCGCCTACCTCCTACTCGTTTCGGCAGTTGGCTACTACGTTCGCTACACCGGTGGAAACTGGGGGCGTGCCTTGCAGATGGCGCTGATGGTGGTCGGTCTGCTGGCCTTGGTGATGGTGCTGCTATCGGGTGCCATGCGAGCCAAGCTGCGTGTGTATATCAGCAAGAACTTTTTTAGTTATCGCTATGACTATCGCGAGGAATGGCTGCGTTTCACGGCGATGCTGTCGTCTCAGAGTTCGCCGCAGGAGTTGGGCATCTCGGTGATCAAGGGTTTGGCCAATCTGGTAGAGAGCCCAGCAGGTACTTTGTGGCTACGGCATGGCGTGCAGGCCGAGTATTCGCAGTCGGCGCACTGGAATATGCCTGCGCGCAACGAGCGCGAGCCAGCGGATTCGCCAATGGCGCAGTTCCTTCGCCAGCGTCACTGGATTGTTGACTTCGACGAACTGCGGCGCTCGCCGCAAAGCTATCCCGGCTTTGAATGCCCGGCCTGGTTGCTTGAGGATGCTCGGTGCTGGCTGCTGGTGCCCCTGGTGGTCGGTGCCGACCTGATCGGTTTCGTGTTGCTCAGCAGACCCCGCACGCCCTTGGAGCTCAACTGGGAGGTTCGGGATCTGTTGCGCACGGCGAGCAGCCAAGCTTCCAGCTATCTTGCCCAGATGCAGGCCACCGAGGCGCTGCTGGAGGCGCGCAAGTTCGACGCCTTCAATCGCATGTCGGCCTTTGTGGTGCATGACCTGAAGAACATCGTCACCCAGCTGTCCTTGATGATGAAAAATGCGCGCCGACTGCGCGACAACCCGGAGTTTCAGGAAGACATGCTGGCAACGGTCGAGAACTCGTTGGAGAAGATGCGTCAATTGATGCTGCAGCTGCGTGAAGGGGAGTCTCCTCATGGCCTGTCGCGCGGGGTGGACCTGGCGCCGATTGCGCGACGCCTTGCTGTTGCTGCCCAGAGCAAAGGTCGGGAGTTGCAGCTGGATATTCAGGCTGCGGCAAGCACCCGCGGCCATGAGGAGCGGGTTGAAAGGGTCATCGGACATGCGGTGCAGAATGCCTTTGACGCGACCCCCGAGCAGGGTCGGGTGTGGCTGCAACTGAACGTCGAGGGCAGTTATGCGCGCATCGAGGTGGGCGACACGGGGTGCGGCATGTCCGAGGAATTCATCCGAACCCGATTGTTCAAGCCCTTTCAAACCACCAAGTCCAGCGGCATGGGCATCGGCGCCTTCGAGAGTTTCCAGTACCTGAACGAACTTGGAGGCAAGATCAACGTGGACAGTGAAATCGATCGTGGCACGAGAATTACCATCTTGCTCCCACTGTTCCGTGCCTCGCAGGCCTCGGACCTGGGTATGCTCGGCGCCAAATGACAACACCCCGCCAACAACCGCTGCTGATCGTCGAAGACGACTTGGCTTTGCAGAAACAGATCAAGTGGTCGCTCGATGGTTTCGAGTCGGTGCTGGCTGACGATGGCCCGTCGGCGCTGCTGCAGTTCCGGCGCCACTCGCCTGCCGTAGTCACGATGGATCTGGGCCTGCCGCCCGACCAGGACTCGGTGACCGAGGGCTTCAAGCTGCTGGAGAAGATGCTTGAGCTCGACCCTGGCGTCAAAGTCATTGTGCTGACAGGCCAAAACGACCAAAACAATGCGCTGCGAGCCATTCGGCTTGGTGCGTACGATTTCCTGGCTAAGCCGGTCGATCCCGATGTGCTGAGCTTGACGGTCGAGCGCGCCTATCGGCTCTACGAGTTGCAGCAGGAGAACAAGCGCCTGCAATCCCAGCAGCAAAGCGAGGCGCTGGGTGGCTTGGTCACGCGCGATGCGCAGATGCAGAAGCTTTGCCGGACGATTGAAAAAGTAGCGCCCAGTGATGCAACCGTGCTGCTGCTGGGCGAGAGTGGTACCGGTAAAGAGCTGCTGGCCCAGGGGCTGCACGACGCCTCCAAGCGCAAAGGTCGCTTTGTCGCGATCAACTGTGCAGCCATTCCGGAGAACCTGCTGGAAAGCGAGCTGTTCGGCTATGAGCGCGGGGCGTTCACCGGTGCGAACAAAACGACCATTGGCAAGATCGAGACGGCCAACGGCGGCACCTTGATGCTGGACGAGATCGGCGATCTGCCCCATGCCTTGCAAGCCAAGCTGTTGCGTTTTCTGCAGCAGCGCACGGTGGAGCGGGTGGGCGGTCGGCAGGAGATCGCCATCGATGTTCGCGTCGTCGGAGCCACTCACCAGGACCTGAAGCAACTGATCGCCGAGGGGCGTTTTCGTGAGGATCTCTACTACCGCCTGGCCGAGATCGTCGTCGAGATCCCGCCGCTTCGCCAGCGTCAGGGCGATGCGGTGCTGCTATGTCATTCCTTTTTGCGGCGCTATGCGGCTGAGCAGCGCCGCAGCCAGCTGATCCTCAGTGAAGAGGCGGTCCGCATGATTGAGGCTTATCACTGGCCCGGGAATGTCCGCGAGCTGCAGAATTTGATGAAGCGCGCAGCGATCATGGCTGATGGCGATCGCCTCAGTGGGGAGGATCTCGGTTTGCCGCAGCCCGCGGGGGATCCCGATGAGGCGATTGCGACCTTGGATCTGCGTACCGTCCGAGAGCGTGCCGAGCGTGCAGCCGTCGTGACGGCGCTGGCACGTGCCGATGGCAGCATCGTCAAGGCCTCCGAGATACTGGGCGTGAGTCGCCCGACCTTGTACGACCTGATGAGCAGGCTGCAGATCAAGTAACACCGAAGGGGAGAGCGCAGTGAAAGTAAAGCAAGTATCCAAGCGCACCAGCGTGGGCACGAAGACCTTGGTCGCGTGGTTGGCTGCCCTGTCGATGACGGGATGTTTCAGCGACTCGCCCGAGCAGTTGCTGGCCTCGGCCAAAAGCCATCTGGAGAAGAAGGACAACAAGGCGGCAGTGATACAGCTGAAGAATGCCTTGCAGGGCAATGCCAATCTGGCGGAGGCGCGCTTCCTGCTTGGCAAAATATTGCTCGAAAGTGGCGATGTCAGCGGCGCGGTGATTGAGCTTGGCAAGGCACGCGAGCTCGGCTATGCGAATGATGAGCTGACAGCATTGCTGGCGCGGACTTTGTCTTTGCAACTGCAGTTCGACAAGCTGCTCGCGGACTATGCCAAGGTCGAACTGGCCGCTGCCAAACCAATGGCCGATCTGCAGACGACGCTGGCAACCGTATACGCCTTGCGCGGCAACCAGGACGAGGCAAGGAGTCGTATCGATCGGGCTTTGAAACTCGATGCTGGGAACGTGAGCGCTCAGCTGGTCCAGGTGCGCCTGCTGGCCGGTTCGGGCGGTACGGCACTGGCCTTGCCGGCCCTGGAGTCGGTGCTCTCCAAGCATGCCGAGTTCGCCGAGGGCTGGCAGCTCAAGGGCGAGTTGCTGGCTTTCGCCGGGCGAAACGATGAGGCGATCACAGCATTCCGAGAGGCATTGAAGTTCGACAAAAGCAATGTCGCTGCTCACAACGGCTTGTTGTCTCTGCTCAGCGCAAAGGGTGAACGGACGGCGATCGACAAGGCGCTGGCCGACTTCAAGGCTGCCTTGCCCAATCACCCTCAGCTGCGCCTTTTCACCGCTAATCAAGCGATGGAATCCGGCGACCTGAAGACCGCGCGAGAAAACGTGCAGGTCTTGCTGAAAGGGGCACCCGAAGACGGGCGAGTTCAGTTCCTTGCGGGTGCAATCGAGTTTCGCCGAGGGGCCTTGCTACAGGCGGAGAGTCATCTGAACAAGGCGCTTCGGCTAGCGCCCAATACAAAGCGCGTCCGGGTGTTGCTCGCTCGAACTCATTTGCGTGCAGGCGAGGCTGCCAAGGCGCTGACCGTGCTACAGCCAGCGCTCAATGATGACAAAGGAGATGCCGACATCTTTGCGGCGGCTGCCGAAGCGCACTTTCAATTGGGCAATGCCAAGCAGGCCGAGGAGTATCTGCAGCAAGCGGTCAAGCTCAATCCTCAAGACGCTCGCAGCCGCACAGCCCTGGCTGTAGCCAACATCGGCAAAGGCCGCAGCGACCAAGGTCTCGACGAGCTGCGGGCCATCTCGGCAGAGGACAGCGGTGCAACGGCCGACCTGGCTTTGATCAGCGCCTTGGTGCGCAAGGGTGAGAGCGAGAAGGCCTTGCAGGCGATCGATGCGCTCGAGCGCAAGCAGCCCAACAAACCCCTGGCGCCCATGCTGCGCGGCGGCGTCGAGCTCCGGCGTGGCAATCAAGCGCAGGCTCGTTCGGCTTTCGAGGCGGCCTTGAAGGCAGATCCGGTGTACTTCCCGGCCGCGAGCAGCTTGACCACAATGGACGTCGCGGACAAGAAGCCCGAACTCGCTATCAAGCGTTTCGAGAAGATGTTGGAGGCGGACCCGCGGCATGTGCAGGCCCAGATGGCCATCGTTGGCTTGCGGGCTCAGGCCGGCGCACAGCCGGCTGAGCTGATCGAGCTTTTGACCAAGGCGGTCAAACAGAATCCCGAAGCGTTGGCACCTCGTGCTGCTTTGGTGCGACTGCAGCTTGAGCGCAAGGAGAACAAGCTCGCGCTCGCGGCGGCTCAGGAAGGGGTGGCAGCCTTGCCCGATAGTGCCGAGTTGCAAGAATTGCTCGGGCAGGTCCAGATGGCGACCGGCGACAGCAATCAGGCCTTGATTGCCTTCAACAAGATGGCTTCTTTGCAGCCCACATCGCCTCAACCCTTCATGCGTATTGCCGAGTTGCATCTGGCTGGCAAGAACCAGGCAGCGGCGGCGCAAAGCTACAAAAGGGCGTTGAGTATCAAGCCTGATTTCGTGCCCGCCCATACCGGCCTGCTGACCTTGGAGATTGCAGCGGGGAAGATCAGCGAAGCCCGAGCGCAAGTACGCAGCTTGCAACAGCAAAGCCCCCAGAACCCTGCCGGCTACGAGCTGGAGGGGGATCTCGAAGCCCAGCAGAAGAACTGGCCCAAGGCTGCGGCCGCATACCGCAGCAGCCTGGACAAGCGTGCTCAGACCGACTTGGCCATCAAACTGCATCGCAGCTTGATGGCCGCAGGCAAGAGGGCAGAGGCCACCACCTTCGAGGCGGCATGGCGCAAAGATCGTCCCAAGGACAGTGCGTTTGTCTTCTACCTCGGGGACAGTGCGCTCTTGACCTCCGATCATGGCCAGGCCCTGACGTTCTATCAGGAGGTCCTCAAGCTCCAACCCGACAACCCGGCCGCCAATAACAATGTGGCTTGGCTGCTGAAGACAACCAAGAAGCCCGGGGCCCTGGCATATGCAGAAAAGGCCAATCGCTTGCGTCCCAATCAACCTCCCTTCATGGATACGTTGGCGGAGATTCATGCCGATGCCGGCCAGTTCGATAAGGCGCTAGAGGTTCAACAGCAAGCCGTGAAACTTGCGCCCGAGGTGCATTTGCACCGACTGCATCTGGCGCGCTACTACCTACGGGCCGGGCAGAAATCGGCGGCCCAGGAGGAGCTGAAGAAACTGGCTGAACTCGGCGATAAGTTTGCCCAGCACAATGAGGTGAAAAAACTGCAGTCAGAACTCTGAGCCGCAAATGTGACAGCTTGTGAGTGACACTGGGCTCTGTTAGCCTCAACCGCATCGGGGTAGAAGGCGGCCAACGGAGAATGTGGCATGACGCAAATTCAGCGATCCAGCTTTAGGAAGAAGTTTCACCATGGACTGCGGCGCCTTTTCGGCGTTTTGCCGGCGCCGGCACGTTTTGAAATCTACCGTCGGATGGTTGATTGCGATCCCGAGCCCGATGCTCGGCTACAACTGAAAATTGCCGAAACGCGCGAAGAACTCGAAGACTGTTTCAAAATTCTCCACGATGCTTATGTGGCCAGCGGATTCATGAAGCCCGAGCCCTCGGGCATGCGCATCACGCCTTATCACGCTTTGCCTACCACCACGACGCTGTGTGCCAAGTACGATGGGCGCGTGGTAGGCACCATATCGATGATCAGAGAAGGGGTGTTTGGTTTTCCGTTGCAGTCGGTGTTTGATCTAGAACATGTGCGGGCTCAAGGCGGTCAGATCGCCGAGATTTCCGCATTGGCGGTTCATCCGGACTTCCGTAAGACGGGTGGGGCCATCCTGTTCCCGCTGATGAAGTTCATGCACGAATATTGCACCGAGTTCTTCGACACCCGACATCTGGTGATCGCGGTGAATCCCGAGCGGATCGAGCTCTATGAGGCATTGTTGTTTTTCCAGCGTTTGCAGGAGACCGTGGTAGACAACTACGACTTCGCCAATGGTGCCCCCGCTGTCGGCGCCACGCTTGACCTCAAGCATGCATCGGATGTTTTTCGCGCCGGCTATCGGGGCCGAGCCGCTCGCAAAAATCTGCACAAGTATTTCTTTCAGCTCAAGCTCGAGAATATCCAACTGCCGCGGCGACGCTATTTCACGACCAATGATCCGGTCATGACACCGGCCCTGCTGGACCACTTCTTCAACAAGAAGAGCAAGGTATTTGAGGAACTGGATGATCGGAAGAAGGCACTGCTTTGGTCCATCTACGGTTTGGTGGACTATCGATCGGTGCTGCCGATGCTGCGCGGGGACGCGGTGGCTGGACATCCCTTGCGTCAGCATCAGCGCTACTCAATCCGTTGTCCCGGGGTGGTGACCTTTGATACCCCAGAGGGCAAGAGACCCTTTGTATTGCATGTCATCGAGGTCTCGCTGTCGGGCTTCCAGGCGGAATGCAAATTGGATCTGGAACTCGGCCGGTCAGGCGAGGCAACGATAGAGCTTGGCAAATCCGAGCATTCAACGGTTACGGTCTCGGCGGTGCGGCGGCGAGAGACCGAGGCCGGTGTCTTCATCGGTTTCAGGCTCGACGAGCCTGACCGCATCTGGCGCCAGTGCGTGGCTGCACTCGAGGTCGGGCAGACCTCGGATGATCTGATGCAATGAAGCGCCGGCTCCTACTTCTCCAGGCGTGCTGTATCGCCAGCCTGTCTCTGTGGGCGGCGCCGGCGAGTGCCGATCTGCCGGCCTTGATCAAGCGCGCAAAACCGTCGTTGCTATTGGTCGGCACCTATGCGGAGACTGACAGCCCCCGGTTCGCTTTCCGTGGCACCGGTTTTGTTGTCGATGACGGTCGACATGCGATCACCAATGCCCATGTGCTGCCACCGGCCTCGGATGAAGAGCGGCAGCGCAAGCTGGTGATCCAGGTGCCGCAAGGCGATGGACGCTGGGGCATGCGGTCAGCTACGGTGCTCAGCCTTGACCATGCGCATGATCTGGCGCTGCTGCGCTTTGATGGCCCCGAGGTTCCGGCACTGCAGCTGAGTCAAAGCGCCATTGCTCAAGAAGGGCAGGCGATTGCCTTGATGGGATTTCCGGTCGGTGGTGCCCTGGGTTTTTCACCGGTGACCCACCGGGGCATCGTCGCGGCGATCACGAGCATTGCCTTGCCACCACCCAGCGCTCAGACACTCAATGCACGGGCGATACGCCAATTGCGCGAGGGCGCATTCGATATTCTCCAGTTGGATGCTACGGCATACCCCGGCAATAGCGGCGGTCCGGTATTTAATCTGGATACTGGCGAGGTGCTGGGCATCGTCAATATGGTCTTCATCAAGGGCAGCAAGGAGACCGCATTGACCCAGCCCACGGGAATCAGCTACGCCATCCCTGCGCATTACGCGGCTCGATTGCTCGCCAAGCGCTAGCAAAAGCCCGGCGCTGCCGGCCTTCGCCAATCAACATATCTTTCACTGCCACAACGCAAGGTCCGCCATGAGCCAGGTACAGCCCTTGTCGATATGCATGCTGTCGGATGATTTCCTACCCGGAGCGACCGGGGTCGGGACGCATTTGCAGGCGGTCGCGGGTCATCTCAGCCGGCGTGGCCACCGCATCAGCATCATTACCTCGCGTCGGCCCGGAGAGCCTGAGCATGAAGTCTGGCGCGGTGTGCAGGTCTATCGCGTGGCGACTCTCAAATTATTCGGCTTCTATCAGGCTCTGCCTTCGAGTGCAGAGATTGAGCGCCTGCTGCGCAAGATACAACCCGATGTGGTCCATCATCACTATCTGGGAGTGATGCTGCTGCGAGCGCTCAAGGTCTGCAAACGGCTGGGGCTCAAGCAGGTCTACACCTATCACATGACAGAGGATCATCTGACGCAACCGCTACCGATGCGGCCGTTCCGACGCCTCATTGTTCGCAAGATTGTCTCGATCTGCAACCGCGTCGATCTGCTGATCTCAGTGTCCAAGAACCTGGCTGATCAACTGCCGGGCAAAGGCATCCATACGCCGGTGCACTTCATCAGTAACCCGGTCGACTTTGCGGACCCGAAATCGGTCGAACCGATGGCCAAAGAAGCAGGCTATGTGGTGATGTTTGCCGGGCGCTTGAATCCAGAGAAGAACATCCCCTTCTTGCTGCGTAGTTTCGCGCTCATGCTGAAGCGGGTGACGGATGCTCAGCTGCTTATAGCCGGGGCAGGCGCCGATCTTGATTCGCTTCAACGGCAATGTGCGGCCCTGGGCATTCAAGATCGGGTCAAGTTCCTTGGCTTTCTAAACCATGATCTGCTGGCCCGCCACTACGCAGCTTGCGATGTGTTTGTTCTGCCGTCGTGGGTCGAGACCCAGGGCCTTGTTGCGATGGAGGCCATGTGGTTTGCCAAGCCGATTGTGGTTGCTCGCAGCGTGGTCTCCGCGACAGAGTTGGTCGATGAGGGTGTCAATGGCTTCCTGGTCGAGCCGGAGAATGACCAGGAGCTAGCTGATCGGTTGGTGCAGTTGTCCGCCGATGCTGGTCTAAGGGCTGCCTTCGGTGCTGCGGGTCGACGCAAGTCGACACAATACGAGGCCGAGTCAGTGGTTGACTTGATGGAGTCCAGCTACAGAGAGGTCGCTGTGACAGCGAGCTGACTGCGGGGTCTGCCCGAGATGGAGGTTTCGGATCCGTCCTGAACTCAAACGATTGACAACAAAAAAGGGCGCCGAGGCGCCCTTTTTTTGCTTATCGGTGAGAACCGATCAGCTTTGCACACTACGACGGCGGCGAGCGCAGCCCAGGCCGAACAGAGCAGCACCAACCAGTGCCAGCGATGCCGGTTCCGGAACGGTCTTGATCAGGTCGAGTTCCAAGTCGATCTTGGTCGTGCTGCCGCTGAAGTTGATGACGGTTTGCAGGGCACCGACATTGCTCAAGTCAGCGCCACCACCGGCGGAGATGCGGATCGCGCCACTTGGCAGCACGGCGTTCGGGCCGACGAAATCGGCAAACGAGATCGCGCCCTGGTCCGGCACGCCGCCATTGACAGCGGAGGATTGCAAGATCAGCTTGGTCCACTGAGTGGCGCTGGTGTAGACCTCGATGGTGAAGTCAAAGCCCAGATCCGACTCAAGCACGTCAATCTTGAATGCATTGGCGGTCGCTGCCAGGTTCTGTCCACCCAGACCCGTGTAGTCGAGTTGGGCCTCGAAACCAGCCTTGGTCGATGCGGTTGCGCCGATGTCACCCAGCACGCTGCCGTCCCAGCGAACATAGGCTTGACCGTGAGTGCCTGCAGCGGTGCTGTAGCTCAGCACGCCGCCATTGGCCGAGGCTTGGATGCCAGCGCCAGTGTTGTCAGACGCGACAGAACCATTCTTGATGACAAAAATGTCTCGCTGGCCGCCGAGAATGCTGGCAGCCGGGCCAGAAACGCGGCTAAAGACGCCATTGGCGTCGGTCACGTTGTCCAGCAGGACGCCAGTAGCCAGGGTACCTTGATTGACAGAGAAGTCATCAATCACAACACCAGCGTGAGCAACGTGACCGGCCAGGGTCAGTGCGGCTGCCAGTGCAACTTTGCGCAGAATCGTCATATCCATCTCCTTATCGAAAAGCTGCTCGAAGGGGCAGCCCACCCGTGCATCTTCTAAGCAGAGTTCGTGCCAGCGATATTTTTGTTATTTAAATCAATCACTTAGGGGCTTGGTTCGCGGGTTTATCGGTCCAAGGGGATTGGCGGTGTAAATTATTCCGACAGTGCTTGCCCATCAGGAATTCCTTGGTGGCGGTGCAGCATGACCGCGCCCAGCAAAATCAGCGCGATGCCCGTGGCTCGGGCCGGGCTGATGTGCTCGGCGAAAACCGTTGCCCCGATGGCAACGGTCACCAGATTGGCGAGCGCAAGTTGAACCGGCACGATGAGTGAGGCTCGCCCGCGCTGGAACGCAGCTTGAAGCAGTATCAGGCCCGCGATGTTGAAAACCACCACTCCGAGTAGCAAAGGGTTGGTCAAAGTCTGCAGCGAAAGCGCGTTGTCTCCGCTCTGCGGCTGGGCGGTCAGCGCTTCGGTCAGCGCCGCGCCCATGCCAAACGCCAAGCCGACGACGATGGCCAAAGGAAGTTCTCTCTGGCTCGACCGCCGGCCCAGAGAAAGAATAATGCCTCCACCAATGGTCAGTGCGGCAGCCGCAATCAGCAGACTGGTGATGTCGGGGGCGATCAATGGCTTGGCTTCGGCCTGCCAGGACAGCGCCAATGCGCCTGCCACTGTCAGTGCCAGGCCCAGCCATTCCGCGCGGTTCATCCGCTCTTTCAGGAACACAACCGCCATCAAGACCAGCAGCACGTCACCTGCCGACATCAGGGGTTGAACCAGCGAGATTTCGCCCAAGGCGGTCGCCTGGACAAAGAGCACCCAGCCAATGATCGTGCTGCCCAGGCCCAGCAGCCAGCGCCAGTCCGTCAGCAGTGATGTGGCGACACTGCGCCAGGAGGCTTGTCCGATCTTGGGTTGGTGCTCGGCGGAGAGTTTCCACAGAAAGTAGCCCAGCTGGATGAAGAGCGTCGCCAGCAACGTGGTGATCACCACGATCATGATGAGGCTCCCGCTGGCCTGTTGATGATCAAGTCTTCCAGGGGGCGGCGTAACGAGCGCGAACTGGGGTTCGGGCCAGCGCCGACTCGCCCCATGTAAACCGCTGTGCGAGCCAATTCAGCGCCGATCAGCAGTTCAAGGCGAGCCTTGACGTCGGCCGCAGCCGCCATGGCGTTACCGATGGTAGAGAAAGGTCGTTGCTCTCTGGCATATCTTGCGAAGACGAGCGGTGTTACCTCCGGCTGCAGCTGCAACTGTAGCTCCGTGGCTTTCAGCCAGAAGCGCTGCATGGCCCGGCCGGCATGGACGTAGTCATCTACGGTCTTGGGCTGAGAAGGTGCGTACAGCACAAAGTGAGCCGCGCAAGCCAGGCTGGGGGCAAAATCCATCTGCAGCCGAGGCGCCCAGGTGCCGGCTAGGAATCGGTTGAAAAACTGCACCCGACCCCAGCTCTTCATCACGAAGCGCATCAGACGGGTCGTGGCCGCATCGACGCCCAAGGCCTGATCGGGGACCTTGGTGGCGCTGAACTGGCAATCCCATTCGATGATGTCGCAATGCACACGGTAGGCTTCGGGCGTGGTCAGGCGCAGCCGGGCCGAGCGAAACATCAGCAGGGCGGTCTGCAGCCGGTTGGTAAAGCCCTCGAGCCAATGCACCTTGTAGCCAGCCGGCAAGCAATCCTGCAACTGCTGTTTCTCGGCCGCACTCAACGCCCGGGTGCTCAACGGCCGGCGCTGCACGCTGCGTCGTTCGATCTGATCGATCAGTGGATCAGGCCTCACGCTCGGATCCGCGTGCAAGTGCACATCGAAGGTGGGCGTTGATTCCGGCAGCTCGTTTCGTCGGCTGATCTCCAGGCCTAGGCCATGGGCGCTCGCGGCGATCGCAGCGGTCTCAAGCAGGGCTCCCAGGGAAATCTGACTTGGATGCCCGTCGAGGTCATAGACGCAATGTTCGCGCGTATCGAACCCGTGCACAACGACGTGCTCGGGCGCAATGATCTCGAATCGCCAGGGTTGAGTGTTGTCGCCACTGGGTGCCCAACGAGCGAGGTCCAGAATCTGCAGAACTTGGTCGCGAGTCGGCATGGTGCGGGTGCTTCAGAAGAGGTTGCACATGGTATACAAAGGCTCCTCAAAAAAGCTGCGCAAGGCAGGTTTGAGTGCGCCGGGGCTGTGTTTGGATTTACAGCTGCTTGCGAACTGCCGATGATGAGGGTGCCGCGCCATTGACGGCCGGAAGAAAAGAGGTGCACTTGGAGCCGACATTGAGTTTTGATTATGAGCGCGCCTTTTCGCGAAATATCGGCTGGGTCTCCGACGCAGAGCAGGCGCGGCTGCGTCAGGCGCGGGTGGCGATAGCCGGGCTGGGTGGGGTTGGTGGGGCTCATTTGCTGACCCTGGCGAGGTTGGGGCTGAGCAAGTTCAATATTGCCGACTTCGATGATTTCGAAGTCCACAATTTCAACCGCCAAGTTGGTGCGACGATGTCGACGTTGGGGCGTCCGAAGGCGCAAGTGCTGGCCGAAATGGTCAAGGACATCAATCCCGAGGCCGATGTGCGGGTGTATCCGGCCGGCGTCACTGCTGAGAATATTGGCGAGTTCTTGGCTGATGTCGATGTCTACGTGGACGGCATCGACGTTTTCGCCATCGATGCACGGCGCAGCTTGTTTCAGCTGTGTCACGAGCGCAATATTCCGGCGCTGACGGCCGCCCCGCTTGGCATGGGTGTTTCTTTGCTGTACTTCAAGCCGGGAGGGCTGAGTTTTGAGAATTACTTTCGGCTCGAAGGTCATAACAAGCAGGAGCAATACGCGCGATTCATCGCTGGGCTGTCTCCGGCCATGCTGCAGCGCTCCTACCTTGTGGTGCCCGAGGCGGTGAATTTCGTTGAGAAGCGGGGGCCATCGACCATGATGGCCTGCGACCTCTGTGCTGGGATGATGGGGACTTCGGTGTTGAAGGTCTTGCTGGGGCGCGGCGCGCTGCGCGCGGCGCCGTGGTCGCTGCAGTTCGATGGGTATCGCCAGAAGTTGAGCTTTGCCTGGCGCCCCCTGGGCAACGCAAATCCGCTGCAGCAATTGCTGCTGAGCTTTATCCGACCGGTGTTGCGAGGACGCAGCAAGTAAGCCGAATTGCTCGCGGCGTCCGGCCAGTTGAGGCCGCTTTGGGTGGGCAGTTCTGCGCTGCACGCCCCTACTCGGGGGATAGCCTTGTTGCTGGGGCTGAGGTGCAATCGCGGCCTGTGAACCGGGTGGTTCGCGGCGCGCGTCAAGCTACCTGTCGCCTCATTCATGCAGCCAATGGCTGAGTATTTCGGGAACGCGAGGCCGCAGTGACGACCGATTCGCGCTCCGGGTTGAGCGTGACGGCCGTGACGTGCGACCAG